>CAZKVJ010000005.1:0-213304 GCA_964556225.1 uncultured Ilumatobacteraceae bacterium | reverse complement strand
GTGTTGTCGGCGAGTACCTTGCCGCCGGTCTGGCAGGTGGGGCAGTAGGCCACGGTGTAGCTGGCGTACGACACCGACCGGATGGTGTCGCCGCACACGGGGCACGCCTCGCCGACCCGGCCGTGCACGGCGCCGGGCCGGTCGGTGGAGGCGCTCATGTCCGCCCGGGTGCGCTCGTACGCCAGCCCCTCCTCGGCGGTGGCGTGGATGGCAGCGACGACGGCCTCCGCGCCGGGCAGGCCGAGCTTGGCGGTGAGCGCGAACGGCGACAGGCGGGCCCGGTGGCAGATCTCGTTGGCCAGGCGGCGGCCCAGGCCCGCGATGGCGTGCTGGTCGCGCAGGAAGCCGTGCAGGCGCATCGGCATCTCGGCGAAGCGGGCCGCCAGCTGGTCGGGTGTCACGTCCATCGCCTCGGGCCCGAGACGCTCGAGCGGCGGCTGGTCGCCGCCCCCGGCGGTCGGAAGGCACCACACCCCGGCCCGGCGCTCCTTGCCGGCCTCCGTGAGCAGCAGGGCCCGACCATCGGCGAAGCCCCATCGGGCTTGCCCGCCGCGCGGCTTGGCCGACTGCTTGTCGTCGACGAGCAGGCGTCCGCCCTGCATCAGGTGCACGGCGAAGGTGATGCCCGGGAACGTCGCCAGCAAGTACTTGCCGCGGCGGCCGACTTCGACCAGCGGGGTGCCGTAGGCCTCCTCCGGGCGGGGGGTCGCTGTCTTGAGCGCGGTGAACGTGAGCGGCACGAAGCGCACCAGCTCGGCGCCGGCGAACGCCTCGGTCAGCCGCTCGGCGTGCGCCTGGACCTCGGGCAGCTCCGGCACGGCTCAGCGATACTCGGTGCGCTCGCGCACGGTGGTGAACACCCGGTCGAGCGCGCCGAAGACCGGCTGGCTGGCGAGGAGCTTCTGCTGGTCGCCGTACAAGCGGATCCGTCCGGTGATGAACGCCTGCTGGGCGTTCAGCTCGCCGGTGGCGACGGCGACCGCGGTCTGCCAGTCCTGCTCGAAGCGCACGTCCTCCGGGTCGGCCGGGCCGGCACCGAAGCGGGCGGCGCCGTCGCCGACCTGCAGGTGGTAGATGACCGTCCCCTCCGGGCCGTCGGTGACGACCTGGGTCACGCCGACCGTGTGCTCGCCGGCCAGGGCGCCGAGCTCCTCGCTGCCCGCGACCTCGGCGGTGAGGGCGTCGATCCACTCGAGGCTCAGGTACCGGACCACGGGTCGTAGTCTGCCGGATCGTGCAAGAGCTCGGACGAGGTACGAAGGTCTTCGACGCCGCCCCGGTGCAGGGCCGGTTCCTGGCGGTGGAGTCACCCGACGACGTGCTGGACCTGATGGACACCGGCGCCGAAGGCGTGGTGGCGCTGGTGCGCGACGCCGGAGCGACGTTCCTCGCGCCGATCTACCACGAGCTCACGGCGGTGGTGTGCGCCAGCGGGACGCCGCGCAGCCACATCGGGATCGTGAGCCGCGAGTTCCAGGTGCCGTGCATCATGTCGTGCACGTTCCCCGGTGGCGAGCCGGCGGCGGGCACCACCGTCGAGGTCGACTGCAGCGGCGAGGAGGGGATCGTCCGTGGCTGAGGCGACCCCGGATGCCGAGGCCCTCGCCGCCATGCGGGCCCGGGCGAACGAGCTCATCGACTACATGGCGCCGATCTCCCAGGCGCTCACGGAGGAGCGCACGGCGCTGGAGAGCCAGCTGATCCCGGTGTCGGCGTACATCGTCACGGCCTGCGTCGAGGCGTTCCTGCGCTACCCCGAGATGATGCGCGAGATCGAGGCGGTGATGCCGGCGGAGGAGATCGGCCGCCGCGCCCGCCGGCCCGGCTGCCGGGTGAACACCGTGTACCTGTGGAGCGTGCCGAACTTCTTCCTCATCGGGCGCAAGGTGTACGAGCTCATGGATCCGGCGCTGGCCCACGACGTCGAGCGGGCCCACACGGTGATGGACTTCTGGGAGCGGGCGGCGCTGGGATTCCGCGCCGACGGCACCCGCCAGGCGTGGGACACGGGCACCGTCACCCCGTACGACGACGACACCGTCGCCACCCTGCTGGCCGGCTGCGCGCCCGTCGACGACGAGCAGCGCACGGCGATCAAGCGGTTCAACGCCACGCTCGTGGCGTACCTGTTCCTGCTGTACTTCGACACCCGGGTCGGCGCCGGTGACACCGGGCCCTACGAGCTGCCCGACGGCCGCGTGCTGCTGGTGCGCGACTACTACCACCTGGCCGAGAGCGACTTTCCCTGGAGCGGGGTTGCTCGCGACGTGCCGTACTCGAACCTCACCGCCGCGCTCGTCCTCGACGGCGTCAGCATCGACCGGATCACCGACTTCGGCACGACGTACACCACACCGGAGGACTACCTCGACCACTTGGTCGCGTTCGGGCTGTACACACCGGACCCGCTCACGGGTGCGCTCACCCCGGTCGCGCTCGACGAGCTCGACGGGATCGTCGATGCGGTGCGCATCGCTCAGCGGGCGCACTACCGGAACATCGCCGCCATGGATCGCGACGAGAAGATCCGCTGCGGGGCCTACGTGTACTTCAGCTTCCTCCGGCCCTACGCCGAGGAGGCGGGTGTGGCCGACGCCATCGACTGGACGGTCCCGCGCGACATCCCACCGCCGGTCTACGAGCTGGTCTCGCAGTTGGAGGGCGACAACACCGGCCTCCCGGACGAGGGGCCGTATTACTCGCCACTGCCCTGACGTGCGTCCCGCCGACGAGCAGCCCCACCCCGACGCCGGCGTCGAGGAGTGGACCTGCTCGTGCTGGCGGGCCGATGGGACCCTCGGCCTGGTCACGGGGTGGCGAGTGCTCCACCGGCGTGGGCGGGGATGGTACTGGTGGGCGCTGGCCCGAGCCGGCCGGCCGCTGCTGCACGTGGCCGAGTGGGACGTCGTGCTGCGCGCCGACCGCCTGCTCGTGAAGGCACCCGAGCTGTGGGCGGGCTCCGAGTGCGTGGCGCCGTTCGAGCAGTGGACCGTGGGTAACGAGGCCTACGCGGCGGCCCTCGACGACCCGGCCGACGCCCTCGATCGGGCCTACGGCATGCCGACGGCGGTCGCCTCGGACCTCGAGTGGTACGCGACCGCCGCTGCGGGCGCGATCCCCGCGGGATACCGCCAGGAGGGCACGGTCCACGGTGAGGTCGAGATCGCCGGTGAGCCGCCCCTCGAGCTGGTGGAGGTGCCGGCGCTGCGCACGCACCGCTGGGGCGAGCGCCTCGGCACGGAGCCACTGGATCGGGCGCTCGCCCACCTCGGCCTTCGGGTCGCGTTTGCGTTCCCCGACGGCACCGTCGACGACCGTGTCCTCACCGCCGACGGCTGGCGCCACCGGAGGTGACGGCGCCTCTGCGTTTGGTCGACTTGGCGGCGTTTTCGCGCTGGAATCGACCAAACGCAGGATCAGTCGCGGTCGAGGGACTCGTCGATCATGTCCTCGACGTCTTCGAAGATGTCGACGGTGGTCTCGGCGACGGCGCGGCGGTGGCGCAGGATCTCGATCGCCATCGGCAGCAGGCTGATGGCCACGATGAGCAAGAGCGCGATCTCGAGGTTCTGCTCGATCCAGTCGACCTCGCCGAGGAAGTACCCCAGCGTGGTGATCCCGACTCCCCAGAGCAGGCCGCCGATCACGTTGAAGGTGACGAACGTGCGGTACCGCATGGTGCCCACACCGGCGACGATGGGCGCGAACGTCCGCACGATCGGCACGAAGCGAGCGAGCACGATCGTCTTGGCGCCGTAGCGGTCGAAGAAGCGCTGGGCCTTGGCGACGCTGGCCGGGTTGAAGAACCGGCTCTTCGGCCGGTCGAACAGCGCCGGGCCGACCTTCTTGCCGAACCAGTAGCCCACCTGGTCGCCGGCGACCGCCGCCACGAACACCGTCGCGGCGACGATCGGCAGCGGCGGGAGCACGTTGCCGCCGGCGTCCGAGGAGAGGAACCCGGCGATGAACAGCAACGAGTCGCCGGGCAGGAAGAACCCGAAGAACAGCCCCGACTCGGCGAACACGATGGCCGCGAGGAGCAGCAGGCCCCCGCTCTCCAGCCAGGCCTCGATGTCGAAAAGCGCCGCGATCACGAGGACCTGACGCTATCGGTATCGCCGGTCGGACGGCTGTCAGGCGGCTGCAGGCTCGGCCGGGGTGTGCGACGCGATCGCCGAGGCCACCTTGCGCTTCGAGAAGGCGATGGCCGCGAGCAGGACCACCAGGCACGCGGCGGCGATCGCGTAGCGGGCGCCGTCGTTGTCCTCGAGGTTGATGATGGCTGGCAGCACCAGCAGCGACACCAGGTTCATCACCTTGATGAGCGGGTTCAGCGCCGGGCCGGCGGTGTCCTTGAACGGGTCGCCGACGGTGTCGCCGATGACGGCGGCCTTGTGGGCGTCACTGCCCTTGCCACCGTGGTGGCCGTCCTCGATGTACTTCTTGGCGTTGTCCCAGGCGCCACCGGCGTTGGACAGGTAGTTGGCCATGAGCTGGCCCACCACGATCACCGAGGCGAGGAAGCCGCCCAGGGCGAACTTGTTGATCCCGAAGCCGATGATCAGCGGGGTCAGCACGGCGAGCAGTGCCGGGGTGGCCAGCTCGCGCAGCGAAGCCCGAGTGCAGATGTCGATGACGGGGCCGTAGTCCGGGCGCTTCTCGCCCTTCATGATGAGCCCGTCGGCGAACTGGTCGCGGACCTCCTGGACGACCACACCGGCGGTGCGGGACACCGCCACGATGGCCAGCGAGGCGAACAGGAACGGCACCGCCCCGCCGATGAGCAGGCCGATGAACACCTTCGGGTCGGCGGCGTTGATCTGGATGGCGTCGAACACCGTGCCACCGGCTGCCTCGGCCTCGTCGACCAGCGCGGCCAGGGCGTCCTTGGCTTCCGTGCCGATGATCTCGATGAAGCTCGCGAACAGCGCCACGGCAGCGATGACCGCCGAGCCGATGGCGAAGCCCTTGGTGACGGCCTTGGTGGTGTTGCCGACGGCGTCGAGGCCGACCATGACCCGCTCGGCGTCGCCGTGGAACTCCCCCGACATCTCGGCGATGCCGGCAGCGTTGTCGGCCACCGGGCCGAACGTGTCCTCGGAGACGATCACGCCGGTGGTGGCCAGCATGCCCATGCCGGCCAAGGCCACCAGGTAGAAGGAGAACTGGATGTTGCCGGCGCCGAGGCCGATCGCGGCACCGAGGGCGACGGCGATCGCCACGATGGCCCAGACCGACGACTCCAGACCCACGCTGGTGCCGGTGAGGACCACGGTGGCCGGGCCGCCGGCGGTCGAGTCGGCGATGTCCTGCACGGGTGTCGTCTCGGTGCTCGTGAAGTACTCGGTGATGCGGCTCGCCACCTGGGCCAGGATGAGCCCGATCACCACGGCGCCGAACATGCGCCAGCCGACGCCACTGATGTCGCCATCGGGGTTGCCGACGTACACCAGGGCGAGCACCAGTGTGCCGACCACCGTGAGGATGCCGGCGGTGAGGAAGCCCCGGTTGATGGGGGCCATGGCGGAGCGGTCCGACGGACGGGCCTTCACCATGAACACGCCGACGATCGACGCGAGCACGCCGATGGCGCGGGCGGCCAGCGGGAACAGGGCGCCGGCGGCCCACAGTGCAGGATCGTCCGGGAAGATCGACTTGAATGCCGGGACGCCGAGGATGATCGAAGCCACCAAGGTGACCTCGTAGCTCTCGAACAGGTCGGCCGCCATGCCGGCGCAGTCGCCGACGTTGTCGCCGACGTTGTCGGCGATGGTTGCCGGGTTGCGGGGGTCGTCCTCGGGGATGCCGGCCTCGACCTTGCCGACGAGGTCGGCGCCGACGTCGGCGGCCTTGGTGAAGATGCCGCCACCGACCCGCAGGAACAGCGCCAGCAGCGAGCCGCCGAAGCCGAACCCGACGAGGATCGCCGACGCCGTGTTCTGGAAGATCATCATGATGATCGAGGCGCCGAACAGACCGAGACCCACGCAGAACATGCCTGCGACGCCGCCGGTGCGGAACGCCACCTGCAACGCCGGTGCCATCTGGCCGCTCTGGGCCGCCGCCGCCGTGCGCACGTTGCCCCGCGTCGCCAGCGTCATGCCGATGTAGCCCGTGAGGCCGGACATGAGGCAGCCGGCGATGAAGGCCAGCGACCGAGCCGCCCCGGACACCCCGAAGCTCAGTGCCTCCGTGCCGTCGGTCTTCTCGACGGCCACCGACGTGATGAACACGACGACGATGAGCGGCACGAGGATGAAGCCGATCGTGCGGAACTGGCGCTTCAGGTAGGCCAGCGCACCCTCTTGGATCGCCTTGGCGATCTCGCGCATCTTCGGAGAGCCTTCGTCCTCGGCGAGCACGCCCTTCATCAGGAGGAAGCCCACGCCGATCGCCAGCAGCGACGTGATGGCCGCCCCGATCAGGATGAACCACTCACCTCCCGCCAGCGTGAAGTCCTGCCAGCCGCCTTCGGCAGCGAGAATGGATGACACCAGAGCTCTCCGATGTGCTCTCGGGGCGCGCCCCACAGGGAGCGTGCTCGTGAAAGGGACTCCGGGAGTGTAGGGACTTTGCGAGGGTCCGGGCGAACCTTCGGGGAGTTCTTCGCCGGCGCGGTGCGGGACTACCGTCGCACCGGGACACAGCGTCCCAACCGGAGTGGACACGAGAAAGGCCGTCGCCGATGGCGCAGGCAGTGAGGCCCCGAGGCCCCGTGACGGGGACCGCGGTGGCGAGCGAGAAGCGCAAGCGCAAGCCCTTCTTGGCCGACCTGTGGAGCACCGCGGTCGGCAAGAAGTACGCAATGGCCCTCAGCGGCATCGCCATGATGGGCTTCGTCTTCTTCCACATGGTGGGCAACCTGAAGGCGTACTTCGGCGAGGAAGACCTCAACCACTACGCCGAGTTCCTGCGCGACCTGCTCTACCCGATCGCGCCAGAGGGCTGGGTGCTGTGGATCATGCGTCTGGGGCTCATCGCCGCCGTGGTGGTCCACATCGTCGCCGCCATGCAGCTGACCGTGATGAACCGCCACGCCCGGCCGGTGAAGTACCAGTCGCCGCGTGACTACCAGGTCGCCAGCTTCGCCAGCCGCTCGATGCGCCTCACCGGCATCGTGGTCGCGGCCTTCATCGTGTTCCACCTCGCCGACTTGACGTTCGGCTGGGCGAACACGTGGGGCGCCGACGGCGAGTTCGACCGCCACGAGGTGTACGCCAACCTGGCCCGCAGCCTCGACCGGTGGCCGGTGGCGCTGTTCTACATCGCCGCCAACATCCTCCTCGGCATCCACCTGCTGCACGGTGGATGGAGCCTGTTCCAGTCGATGGGGTGGAACAACCCCCGCTTCAACGCCTGGCGGCGCGCGTTCGCCGCCGGCTTCGCCGCCGTCATCGTGGTCGGCAACGTGTCCATCCCCATCGCCGTGCTCGCCGGCGTCATCGAGAGCTGAAGGGACCGAGATGAACGCTCCGTCGATCGCGCTCGACGCCAAGGCGCCCGCCGGTCCGCTCGCGGACAAGTGGTCCACCTACAAGGCCGACGTCAAGCTCGTCAACCCCAACAACAAGCGCAAGTTCAAGGTCATCGTCGTCGGCACCGGTCTGGCCGGCGCGTCGGCGTGCGCCACCCTCGCCGAGCTCGGCTACCAGGTGGAGGCGTTCACGTTCCACGACTCGCCGCGCCGCGCCCACTCGATCGCCGCCCAGGGTGGCATCAACGCGGCGAAGAACTACCAGGGCGACGGTGACAGCGTGCACCGCCTCTTCTACGACACCATCAAGGGCGGCGACTTCCGCAGCCGCGAGTCGAACGTGTACCGCCTGGCCGAGGTGTCGGTGAACATCATCGACCAGATGGTCGCCCAGGGCGTGCCCTTCGCCCGCGAGTACGGGGGCCTGCTCGACAACCGCAGCTTCGGCGGCGCCCAGGTGAGCCGCACGTTCTACGCGCGCGGCCAGACCGGCCAGCAGCTCCTGCTCGGCGCGTACCAGCAGATGGCCCGCCAGGTCGGTCTCGGCAACGTGCGGCTGTGGAACCGGACCGAGCTGGTCGACATCGTCGTGGTCGACGGCCGCTGCGCCGGGATCGTCACCCGCGACCTGCTGAACGGCGAGGTCCGCTCGCACGCCGCCCACGCCGTGGTGCTGGCCACCGGCGGGTACGGCAACGTGTTCTTCCTGTCCACCAACGCCATGGCCTGCAACGTCACGGCGGCCTGGCGGGCGCACCGCAAGGGCGCACTGTTCGCGAACCCCTGCTACACGCAGATCCACCCGACGTGCATCCCCCAGAGCGACGAGTTCCAGTCGAAGCTCACGCTGATGTCGGAGTCGCTGCGCAACGACGGCCGGGTGTGGGTGCCGGCAGCCGCCGGCGACGAGCGTCCCGCCGACCAGATCCCCGAGGACGAGCGCGACTACTACCTCGAGCGGCTGTACCCGAGCTACGGCAACCTCGCGCCGCGCGACATCTCGTCGCGTGCGGCCAAGCGCGCCGTCGACTCGGGACGCGGCGTGGGTCCCCTCAAGAACGGTGTGTACCTCGACTTCAGCGACGCGATCGCCCGCCTCGGCAAGGACGTTGTGGCGGAGCGGTACGGGAACCTGTTCGAGATGTACGAGCGCATCGCCGGTGAGGACCCGTACTCCGTGCCGATGCGCATCTACCCGGCGTCGCATTACACCATGGGCGGGCTCTGGGTCGACTACGAGCTGATGACCACCATCCCCGGCCTGTACTGCGCCGGCGAGGCCAACTTCTCGGATCACGGCGCGAACCGGCTCGGCGCGTCGGCCCTGATGCAGGGGCTGGCCGACGGCTACTTCGTGCTGCCGTACACGATGGGCAGCTACCTGGCGCCGATGCTCAACCAGCCGATCCCGGGCACCGACCATCCCGAGTTCCAGCGGGCCGAGGCCGAGGCACGCGAGCGCTACGGCCGCTACCTCGACATCCGCGGCACCCGCTCGCCCGACTGGTTCCACCGCGAGTTGGGCAAGATCATCTGGGACCACTGCGGCATGGAGCGCACGGCCGAGGGGCTGTCGAAGGCCCTGGCCGAGATCCCTGCGCTGTACGCGGAGTTCCAGAGCGACCTGCGGGTCACGGGCACGGGCGACACGCTCAACCAGACCCTCGAGAAGGCCGGGCGGGTCGACGACTTCTTCCAGCTCGGCATGCTGATGTGCCGCGACGCCCTCGAGCGCAACGAGAGCTGCGGCGGTCACTTCCGCGCCGAGTACCAGACCGACGAGGGCGAGGCCCTGCGCGACGACGAGCACTTCGCCCACGTCGCGGCGTGGGAGTGGACCGGCGATCCCGGCGCATCCGTCCGTCACGTCGAGCCGCTCGCCTACGAGACCGTCAAGCTCGCGACCAGGAGCTACAAGTGAGCCACCTCACCAACCTCACCCTGAAGATCTGGCGCCAGGACGGCCCCGACGACCCGGGTCGCTTCGAGGTGTACGCCATCGACTCCATCAGCGACGAGGCGTCGTTCCTGGAGATGCTCGACTATCTGAACGAGCGGCTCATCAACGAGGGCAAGGACGCCATCGTGTTCGACCACGACTGCCGCGAGGGTATCTGCGGTACGTGCTCGCTGATGATCGACGGCCAGGCCCACGGACCGCAGCGGGGCACCGCCACCTGCCAGCTCCACATGCGCAAGTTCACGAGCGGGCAGGAGATCGTGATCGAGCCGTGGCGCGCCAGCGCCTTCCCCATCATCCGTGACCTCATGGTCGACCGCTCGCCGCTCGATCGCATCATCGAGGCCGGCGGCTTCATCACCTCGCCCACGGGTGGGGCGCCGGACGCCAACCTCATCCCGATCCCGAAGCCCGTGGCTGACGCGGCGATGGACGCGGCGGAGTGCATCGGCTGCGGCGCGTGCGTGGCCGCCTGCCCGAACGGCGCGGCCAACCTGTTCACCGGGGCGAAGCTCACCCACCTCAACCTCCTGCCGCAGGGGCAGGCGGAGCGCTTCAAGCGAGTCGAGGCCATGGTCGAGACGATGGACGAGCACTTCGGCTCGTGCACGAACCACGGCGAGTGCGAGGCGGCGTGCCCGAAGAGCATCTCGATCGACGTGATCGCGCTGATGAACCAGGACTACCTGAAGGCCAAGCTGAAGAACCGCAGCCGGCTCAGTCGGTCGCGCTGAGCAGGGCGCCGCGGTCGCGGCGCCGGCCGTCGCGGCGCCGCACGGCCACGATCCGGGTGCCACCGATCCCCTTCAGGTGGAAGCTGCGCCGCACCGGCACGATCTCGATGTCGTCGCGGTCCTCGAGCTGCTCGACCGCGTCGCGCGGGATGACGATCGTGCCCGGGCGGGCGATGGTGGTGAGCCGGGCGGCCAGGTTCACGGCGGGTCCGAACACGTCGCCACCGACGGCGACGACGGGACCGTGGGCGATGCCGCAGTGGATGTCGGGCATCTCGGTGATCTGGCCCAGCCGGGCCTCGAGGTCGAGGCCGATGTCGACCCCCCGCGGCAGGTCGTCGGTCACGAACATGACCTCGTCACCGATGAGCTTCACGGCCCGCCCCCCGTGCTCGGCGACCACGTCGAGGGCGATCCGCTCGAACTGGTCGATGATGTCGGCGAGGTGCTCCGGAGGGACGCGCTGGCTGAGCTTGGTGAACCCGACCAGGTCGGCGAAGCCGACGACCGCCTCGTCGGCCTCCTCGCCCACCAGCAGGCGGCGCCCGAACGCCGCCAGCAGGTGCCGGCGCCACGTGTAGACGACGGCCTCCTCGAAGTTGTCGATGAGCGCCTCGCCGCCGGCTCCGGTGAGCTCGGCGAGGCGCTCACGCAGGCTGGCCACGAGCGGGGCGCCGGGGCGAGCGGCCAGGACCTGCTCGACCACCGCCACCTGGGCCTCGGCGATGCGAGAGAACGACGCGCCGAGCAGTCGGGCCAGGCGCTGGATCGAAGCGTCGTCGATGAGGCCCGCTTGGGTCAGCGCCGCCAGGCTCCGCACGATGGCGACGTCGGCCTCGCCGAACGCCGGCACATCGGGCGGGACCTCGGGGAAGCCCATCGCCCGCCACCACGTGACCGAACGCTCGTGTGGGATCCCGGTGAGCCGGGCCACGTCGGCCTGGCGATACCGGGGCAGCTCCATGCCCACCAGCTCGAACAGCGCGGCGACCCGGGCGTCGATCTCCGACGCGACGACGAGCGCCGCGACCTCGCTCGGCGGGTGATCGGTGGTCATTCGGAACCTGCCACGACGGTGAGGTCGCGGTTGGTGGCCACGACGTCGTCGGCCTCGAGGGTGAGGTCGACCACGACGAGGTCGGCGATCTCGAGCGTGTCGGGCACCACGAATTGGATGGTGCCGACGCGGATGCAGTCGTCGGCGGGGATGTCGCCCGTCCAGCACCAGTGGTGCGATCCCGTCGGCCAGGAGAGCGTCGCCGTCACGCGGGCGGCATCGAGGGCGCGGCGCAGATCGCTGACGACGTGCACGTCGAGCGCCAGCGCCTGGCCGGCGGCGACGCTGGCCGGCAGGCGGTCCGCTACGACGATGACGGGCCGGCAGGCCTCGGTGAGCGCGTGGAAGCCGGCCTTCGGCACCCGCTCGTGGTCGAGCACGCTCCACGACACCGCCGGCTGGGCGTCGGCCAGGAGGAACATGCAGAACCCACCCGTCGGCCGGTACTTCAGCCGGCGCAGCGTCTCGATCTGGTGGCGCAGCACGGTGGCTTGGTAGCGCTGGGTGGCCTGGCGCCAGGAGTCGAACGTGGCGTGCGCGCCCACCGGCACGTGGCGGTCGAGGACCTCCGGCTGCAGGGCGTGGTGCGCGCGGAGGTGCTCCCAGTCGAGTGCCGGCCACCGCTCGGGCGCCATGAAGCCGGCGGTGTCCGGCACGGCTTGGGCGCCGAGCTCGCTCACGAAGCGCACGAGGCGGGGGATCGTCGCCGCGAAGCCCGGCAGGTCGCGCTCGTCGCCGTGGTACCAACCGAAGTACAGGTGCGAGTCGGTGCCGTCGAGCTGGGGCAGGTGGGGGAGCACGCCGCTGTGCGGTATCACCGCACGGGTGTCGTCCGCCGTCTCGAACGCCCGCTTCACCCACCGGTCGAGCACCGTCTTGTTCCACGTCGGCAGCTGCTGGGCGATCAGGTAGGGCACGGCGCGCCGCGCCAGGTCGACCCCACCCCCCTGCTCGACACCGGGTGGGACGGGCTCGTTGTGGGCGCACCACACGGCGATCGACGGGTGGTGACCGAGCGCGTCGACGGCTTCGGTGGCCTGGGCCACGGCGGCGCGTCGCACGCTGCGGGCGTAGCCCCACTGGAGCGGGAAGTCCTGCCAGATCAGGATGCCGAGCTCGTCGGCGGCCTGGTACACCTCGGGGCGGGTGATGTGGCCGTGCACCCGCAGCAGGTCGAGCCCGGCGTCGCGGGCCAGCTCGACGTCACGGCGCAGCTTCGCGGGCGCGGCCTCGCCGAGGGCCAGCTGGGTCGGTCCGAGGTTCGCGCCCTTGACGAAGAGCCGCTCGCCGTTCACGGAGAAGACCCAGTCCTGGAGGCCGACCTCGCGCAGGCCGGTGCGCACGGTGCGCGAGTGGCTGACGGCGCCGTCGGCCACCACCTCGACCGTGACGTGGGTGAGCGGCTGGTCACCCATGGACCACGGCCACCACAGGCGAGGGTTGTCGACGTCGAGGTTCCAGTCGACCTCGTTGGTGCCCCGGGCGAGGGGCTGCTCCTGCTCGGCCAGGAGGATGCCGTCGACCAGCGTGCGGACGCGCACGGTGCGGGCGGTGGCGGCGTCGAGGCGGCCGTGGAGGCGCAGGTGGGCTCGGGCGTCGTTGGCGTCTCGGCACAGCACGCGCAGGCGGTCGATGCGGACCGGTCCGGTGGACTCGATGCGCACCGGGCGCCAGATCCCGCCCGGGTTCCAGTCGGGGTCGATGCAGCTCCAGTGCTGGAACACGCCGGTGATGTTGCGCTTCGCGGCGCGATCGCGCTGGGGGGAGCAGGTCACCTCGACGGCCAGGACGTGCTCGGGCGCCAGCCGGGCGAGTGCCGTCACCTCGAAGCTGTGCGGGAAGAAATACCCCTCGGGGTCACCGAGGTAGGCGCCGTCGAGCCACACGTCGGCCTGGTAGAAGATCCCGTCGAAGACCACGAAGCGGCGCTCGCCGGGCTCCGGTGGCGCCTGCTCGAAGCGGGTTCGGTAGAGCAGCGGTCCGTCGCTGTCGGCGAACGCCGGGACGCTGCGCCAGTGACCGGGCACCGGGACCTGCTCCCAGCCGGCGTCGTCGGCGTCGAGCCCGATGCCGCTGCGGCGGAGCTCGTCGTCGGCTGGGGCGACCCGCCAGATGCCCGAGAGATCCATCCGGGCCAGGGTACCGAGCCGGCCGGGCCACCTCCGGGGACTCGGGGAGCCGGGGGCCAGCGGGTACCGTTCGATCGTGTCCGCAGCAGCCTCGCGGCGTTCGTTCCTCACCCGCGCCGCGATCGTCGGCCTCGGTGCCGGCGCGGTGTCCGGGCTCTTCGGCGTCGGCGGCGGGATCCTGATCGTGCCCGGGCTGATCCTCGTCATGCACATGGAGCAGCGCCTGGCCCACGGCACGTCGCTGGCGGCGGTGCTCCCGATCTCGGTGGCCAGCCTCGTGGGCTACCTGGCCGACGGGAAGGTGGACTGGGCGGTGGCGCTGCCATTGTCGGCGGGCGCGGTCGCCGGCGCGCTCGTGGGCACCAAGCTGCTGCACGTCCTTCCTCACCGGGCCACCGGGTTCGGGTTCGTGGGTGTGATCCTCGTGACGGCGGTGCGGTTGCTGACCGACAACGGCCTCGCCGACGGCCGCTCGACGCTGCACGTCGGTGCGGTGCTCGCGCTCGTGGTGACCGGGCTCCTCACGGGGATCCTGGCCGGGCTGTTCGGGGTGGGCGGGGGGGTGATCATGGTGCCCGCGATGGTGATGCTCTTCGGCATGACCCCGGCCATGGCGAAAGGCACTTCGGTCGCCGTCATCATCCCGACCGCGCTCATGGGCACGTGGCGCAACCGCAAGAACCGCAACGCCGACCTGGCTGTCGCCGTCGCCGTCGGTCTCGCCGGGGTGGTGTCCGCCTACCTGATGGCCAAGGTCGCCGTGGGCATGAGCGACGAGCTGTCCAACACGCTGTTCGCGATCCTCCTGCTCGTGGTGGCCGCTCGCCTCACGTGGGATCTCGTCCGGGAGGGTCGCCAGCCGGTCGAGGAGCTCGATCTCGTCGAGTAGCGCAGGAGCAGCAGCGCCGAGGAGGGGTATGGTCCCGGCATGGAGCACCCCGACCTCCCCCGCACCCTCGGCGAGCTCCGGTCGTCGGGCTGGACCTCGACATCGGTGAAGGACGAGATCCGGCGGAACGCGATCGAGCGCATCGCCGCCGGCACGCCGCTGTTCGAGGGCGTCATGGGCTACGAGGACACCGTCATGCCCCAGCTCGAGAACGCCCTCCTGGCCGGGCACGACATCATCTTCCTCGGCGAGCGGGGGCAGGCGAAGACGCGCATGATCCGCTCGCTCACCGGCCTGCTCGACGAGTGGATGCCCATCGTCGCCGGCAGCGAGATCAACGACGACCCGTACCACCCGGTATCCCGCCTGGCGCGCGACCTGGTCGAGCTCGAAGGCGACGCCACCCCCATCGGGTGGGTGCACCGATCGGAGCGCTTCGGTGAGAAGCTCGCGACGCCGGACACCTCCATCGCCGACCTCATCGGCGAGGTCGACCCGATCAAGGTGGCCGAGGGCCGCTACCTCGCCGACGAGCTGACCCTGCACTACGGCCTGGTGCCCCGGACGAATCGCGGCATCTTCGCCATCAACGAGCTGCCGGATCTGGCCGAGCGGATCCAGGTGGGTCTGCTGAACGTGCTCGAGGAGCGTGATGTGCAGGTGCGCGGCTACAAGATCCGCCTCCCGCTCGACGTGCTGCTCGTGGCCTCGGCCAACCCCGAGGACTACACCAACCGCGGGCGCATCATCACGCCGCTGAAGGACCGCTTCGGCAGCCAGATCCGCACGCACTACCCGCTCGAGGTCGCCACCGAGGTGACGATCATGCGCCAAGAGGCGCGCTCGGCGAGCATCGGCGACGTGCACGTGCAGGTGCCCGACTACATGGAGGACGTGGTCGCCACGTTCAGCCACCTCGCCCGGGCCAGCAGCCACGTGAACCAGCGCAGCGGGGTCAGCGTGCGGCTGTCGGTCAGCAACCTCGAGGTGCTGTCGGCCAACGCCGTCCGCCGGGCGCTGCGCGTCGGTGAGCGGGTCGTGGTGCCGCGTGTGTGCGACCTCGATGCCCTGGCCGCGTCGAGCCACGGCAAGATCGAGATCGAGACGCTCGACGACAGCCGCGAGGGCGCCGTGGTCGAGAACCTGCTCCGCGGTGCGGTGCTCACCGTCTACAAGGAGCGCATCACGCCCGACCTGGTGCGCGAGGTCGTAGCCGCGTTCGACGAGGGCGTCGTCGCCCATGCCGGCGAGGACCTGCCGTGCGTCGACGAGGCGCGCCTGGCCGAGGAGGTCCCGGCGTTGCGGGCACCGGTGCTGGCCCTCACCGGCGGCGACGAGTCACCGGCCGCCGTGGCTGCCGCCGTCGAGTTCGTGCTCGAGGGGCTGCACCTGTCGAAGCGTCTGAACAAGGACGCCTCCGGCACCCGCGCCACCTACCGCGGCCGGTCCTGACCCGCGCCTAGGCCACGAACGGCGAACGGGTCCAGAGCTCGCCGGTGTCGTTGCGGTCCGAGAGCAGGGGCTCACCGCTGAGGTCGACGACCTCGACGGGATCCGGGAAGCCCGGCAGCTCGACCGGCGCGTGGGGGAGCGCCTGGACCCCCTCCGGCAGGTCGTGGACCTGGTCGGCCGGGACCAGCACCTCGAGCGGGGCTGCGACGTCGCACAGCCGGGCGGCCATGTTGACCGCCGACCCGATGTAGTCGTCGCCTTCGAACAGCAGCGCGTACCCGGTGGCCATGCCCACGCGCAGGCTGAGCGGATCGCACACCGTGGCCGAGCGCCGCTCGAGCTCGAGGGCGAACGCCACCGCGTCGGCCTGCTCGACGGCCACCACCATGCAGCCGTCGCCGAGCCACTTGGCGATGCGCACGCCCCGCTCGGACGCCACCTCGCGCACCATGGTGCGGAACGCGCCCAGCAGCCGGCCGGCGGCGTCGTCGCCGCTCGCGGCGGTGAAGTTCGTGAACCCCGAGAGGTCGACGAACGCGAAGGTGCGTGGGACGCGCATCGTTCGCCAATGTACCGGTGCACCCCCGGCGCTCGGAGTGTCGGTCCAGTAGCGTGCGCGCATGGCGACGCGCTTCACGTACTCGCGCTGGGACGGGACCCAGCGGGGCTTCGAGCTCGACGCCGAGGCGGTGTTCGACGAGATCACCGACGACCTGCTCTACCACGGCGATCTGTCGAGTGCGCTGCGCCGCCTCATGCAGCAGGGCATGCACGACCGAGATGGCGAGCGGCTGCCGGGTCTGCGAGAGCTGATGGAGCGTCTGCGCCGCGAGCGCCAGGAGCGCCTCGACCGCGGCGACCTCGGTGGGGTGTACCACGAGATCGCGGCCGAGCTCGACGATATCGTCGACGAGGAGCGCCACGCCGTCGAGCGTGCGGTGGCCGACGCCGAGCGCAGCGGTGACGAGCGGCGGGCCGAGAACGCGCGGGAGACCGCCGCCGAGCGCAGCTTCCGCCTCGACATGTTGCCGGACGACCTCGCCGGCAAGGTTCGTGAGCTCCAGGCGTACGACTTCGAGTCCGACGAGGCGCGCCAGCGCTTCGAGGCACTGCTCGAGCGCCTGCGCGAGCAGCTCATGCAGCAGATGGTCGACCAGATGAGCGGCGCGATGCAGCACCTGACGCCCCAGGACATGGGTCGGATCAAGGACATGCTCGCGGCGCTGAACGAGATGCTCGACAAGCGTCGCCGCGGCGAGGACCCCGGCTTCGAGGAGTTCATGGAGCGCTTCGGCGACTTCTTCCCCGAGAACCCGAAGGACCTCGACGAGCTGCTCGAGCAGATGGCACGCCGCATGGCGGCCATGCAGGCGATGCTCAACTCGATGACCCCCGAGCAGCGGGCGCAGCTGCAGCAGCTCTCCGACCAGCTGCTCGAGGACATGGATCTGCGCTGGCAGATCGACCAGCTCGGACGGAACCTCCAGCAGATGTTCCCCCAGATGGGCTGGGAGCGTGGGTACGACTTCCAGGGCGAGGACCCGCTCGGCTTCGCGCAGGCGATGCAGACGATGCAGGAGCTCGGCGACCTCGACCAGCTCGAGCACCTGCTGCGCAACGCCACCAACCCGGGAGCACTCGCCGAGGCCGACCTCGACCGGGTGCGGGACCTGATGGGCGACGACGCCGCCCGAGCACTCGACCGGCTCGCCGAGCTGGCGAAGATGCTCGAGGAAGCGGGTCTGATCGAGCAGAAGGAAGGCCGTCTGGAGCTCACCCCCAAGGGCTTGCGGCGGATCGGCTCCAACGCGCTGCGTGACCTGTTCACGCACCTCACCAAGGACCGCCTGGGTGGTCACGAGGTGCACCGCCTGGGTGCCGGCCACGAGCGCACCTACGACACCAAGCCGTACGAGTTCGGCGACCCGTTCCAGCTCGACCTCCACCGCACGATCCGCAACGCCCTGCGCCGCCAAGGGTCGGGCACACCCGTGCAGCTGTCACCCGAGGACTTCGAGATCGAGCGCACGGAGCACCTGACCCGCTCGTCGACGGTGCTGATGCTCGACCTGTCGCTGTCGATGCCGATGCGCGACAACTTCCTGCCGGCGAAGAAGGTCGCCATGGCGCTGCACTCGCTCATCTCCTCGCAGTTTCCCCGCGACTACTTGGGGATCGTCGGCTTCAGCGAGGTGGCGCGGGTGCTGAGCGCCGAGCAGCTGCCCGAGGTGTCGTGGGACTTCGTCTACGGCACGAACATGCAGCACGCCCTGGTGCTCAGCCGCCGGCTCCTGGCGCGCCAGAGCGGCACGAAGCAGATCATCATGATCACCGACGGCGAGCCGACCGCCCACATCACGGCGAGCGGCGACGTGTTCTTCAACTACCCGCCCGTGCAGGAGACCGTCGAGGCCACCTTGCGCGAGGTGCTGCGCTGCACCCGCGAGGGCATCCGCATCAACACGTTCATGCTCGACGCCACGAGCTCGCTGACGGCGTTCATCGAGCGGCTCACGCAGATGAACCGTGGGCGGGCCTTCTTCACGACCGCCGAGAACCTCGGCGACTATGTGCTCGTGGACTTCATCGAGCACAAGCGCCAGCTGGCGCGCGGGCGCCGGGTGGGCTGAGACGCCACCCGACGGGCCCCACCACTCTCCGCGCGATTCGTCAAGGGATCGCCACGCCGCGAAATCACCACTTGCGCGAACGTGATGTGATAGGGGACAATTGCATCGTTGTAATTACGAGGCCGTGAGCAGGAACGACCAGCGCACCAGCGGACGCACCAGTTCCACGGGACGTGCCTGCTCGAGCAGGGGGAGGCCCACAGCGATGTACGAGATGGACGAGAGCACCGGGCGCGAGTGGCAGGACGAAGCCAACTGCCTCGGTGTCGATCCCGACCTGTTCTTCCCCGAGCGTGGTGCGTCGACTCGTGAGGCGAAGGAGGTGTGCCGCGGGTGCGTGGTGCGCCTCGACTGCCTCGAGTACGCGCTGGTGAACGGCGAGAAGTTCGGTATCTGGGGCGGGCTGTCCGAGCGCGAGCGGCGACGCCTGCGCCGCCAGCGGGCCCAGGCGTCACGTCGCAGCGCGTCGGCGTAGGCGCCATTCGATCGTCCGCTCGGGGGCCAGGTCGAGCGTGTCCCACCGGGCGGGGTCGATGCGCTGCAGCACCCGGGCCGGCACCAGCCCCACCAGCTCGGCCCTGGCCACCACGGCCCGGGCCGCGACGGCGTCGTACACCTGGGCCGGGCCGACCTCGTCGGGGCGCACCAGGTTCACGCTGACCTGCACCCGGTCTCCCACTGCCAGCCCCAGTGCCCGCACGGCCGGGCCGCGCAGCGACCGGGCGATCGCCCGAGCCGCCGCCAGGTCGGGCTCGGCCAGCCACACGTTGTAGGCCACCAGCACCTCACGCACCCCGACGCAGATCGCCCCTGCCGTGGGGTGGGGAACGTCGGGGCCGAGGTCCGGGGCCAGCTCGGTCCAGGCCTGCCGGCGGATGTCGGGCAGCGTGCGCTCCGGGCCGTACAAGAACACGGGCACCTCGAGCTCACCGGCGGCGAAGTCGGCGAAGTCGTCGCGTGCCCGTTGCGCGTCCTGGGGTGTCGAGCCCTCCAGGGCCACGAACGGCACGACGTCGACCACGCCGATTCGAGGGTGGGCACCGTGGTGGGTGCGCAGATCGAGCACCTCCACGGCTCGACGGGTCACGGCTCGCACGGCGTGCTCCCCGGCGAGGGTCAGCACGCTGCGGTGGTGGTCGGGGTCGGTGTGCACGTCGAGCAGATCGCGTCCGGCGAGCGCCGCCAGCTCGGCGACCACGGCTGAGCGGCGGCCCTCGCTGACGTTGGGGACGCACTCGATCACGGACGAAGTATCGACCGCCTGCTGACCCCATCCGGGGACCCCGGTGCTACCGTGACCGCATGCTTGCTGGTTTCTTCGAGACCGACGTGATCGTCGTGATCTTGATCTGTGCGCTCATCCTCTTCGGTGGGTCTCAGATCCCGAAGCTGGCGCGCAACCTCGGCAAGGCGCAGAAGGAGTTCAAGCAGGGCCTCTCCGAGGGTGCCGCCGACGACACGACCGAGACCAAGTCCGAGACGAAGTCCGAAAGCTGACCTCCCACCCGTTCTGGTCCCAGGAAGTAGCGCTGAGCGCTACCAGGTGGTGCCAGAACGGAGCGGGTCAGCCGAGGGTGACACGGCGACGCTTCAGGATGCGGCGCCGCTCGCGCTCGCTGCAGCCACCCCACACCCCGTGCTCGATGCGCTGTTCGAGGGCGTACTCGAGGCACTGCTCGGTGACGGTGCAGGTGGCGCAGATCTTCCGGGCGCGGTCGACGCCCACCCCGTCGCTGGGGAAGAACACCTGCGGGGGGTAGTTCCGGCAGCTGCCCTGGGCCATCCACGCGGTGGCGGAGTCGTCGTCGGCGTCCTGGCGGGGGGCCGAATGGGGATCGCGCATGATCTGGGGGGCTCCTTGCCCGGCCGTGCGGCCGGTGTCGTCTCGTCTCCGCCGTTCGACGTTCGTCGCACCCCGTCTGGTTCCCGGGAAGCGACGCTCAACCCGGACAGTCAACCAGACGACCGCCCCGGGGACAACGACCCTCGCCGCCCGGGCGCCGGTAGGATCGGCCGGTCGTCCGATCGGGAGGAACCATGTCCGACATCGCCGCCAGCCCCGAGCCGCCCCGGGCGCATGCGCGCATCGTCTACCTCGGCCCGGTGGCACCGCACTGGGAGGTCTACGCCGACTACGGCGACCGAGCGCTCGTCGACGAGTTCCGGGCCCGGGTCCTCGCCCGCCTCGTGCTCCTCCCCCGAGACGATCCGCAGTTCCGCCGAAACCGTGAGCGCATCATGCGCGACGCGGAGCGCGAGGCCATCTCCGTGGAGTGGGATCTGGGCCTCCCGGAGGAGGAGCTCTGAGGCGCTAGCCTGACCCGATCGTCGATGAGCGCTTCATCAATCGGGAGCTGAGCTGGCTCGCCTTCAACGAGCGCGTCCTGGCGCTGGCCGCCGAGCCGGAGATACCGCTGCTGGAGCGGCTCAAGTTCTGCGCCATCTTCTCGTCCAACCTCGACGAGTTCTTCCAGGTGCGGGTCGCCGCTCTGAAGGACCAGGTGGCGGCCGGCATCACCACCCCCACCGCCGACGGGCGCACCCCGGCCCAGACGCTGCGCGAGGTGGGCGACGTGGTCGAGCGGCTGGTCGCCGCCCAGGAGGCGCTCCTCCACGGTGAGCTGCTGCCAGCGCTGAGCGGAAAGGGTATCGAGCTCGTCCGCTACGCCGATCTCGACGAGGTCGAGCGCAAGTTCGTGGCCGAGGTGTTCGAGCACCGCATGTTCCCGGTGCTGACGCCGCTGGCCGTCGACCCCGCCCACCCGTTCCCGTACATCTCCAACCTCGCGCTCAGCCTGGCGGTGCAGGTCCGCGACCCCGCCACCGATGAGCGGCGCTTCGCCCGGGTCAAGGTGCCCGACGTGTTCCCCCGGCTCGTCGAGCTGCCGTCGGGCGGACGCTTCGTCCCCGCCGAGGAGGTCGTCGCCGCCCACGTCGGGCGGCTGTTCGTGGGGATGGAGATCGAGCGCTGCTCCGCGTTCCGCGTCACCCGCAACGCCGACCTCACCCTCCAGGACGAGGAGGAGGCCGACGACCTCCTGGCGCTCGTCGAGATGGAACTGCGCCGCCGGCGCTTCGGCCGTGCGGTGCGGCTCGAGGCGGAGGAGGGCACGAGCCCGGAGATCCTCGACCTGCTGGTGCGCGAGCTCGAGCTCGACCCGGACGACGTGGGCTCGCACCGCGGCCCGCTGGGGCTCACCTGCCTGTTCCAGCTCCACGAGATCGATCGCCCGGACCTGAAGGACGAGCCGTGGCCGGCGGTCACCGCCGGTCGCATCCAAGTGGCCGAGGAAGCGGAGCGGTCCATCTTCTCCGTGATCCAAGAGCGTGACCTGCTGGTGCACCACCCGTACGAGAGCTTTGCCTCGTCGGTGGAACAGTTCCTCGAGGAGGCTGCGGTCGACCCGAAGGTGCAGTCGATCAAGATGACGCTGTACCGCACCTCGGGCGACAGCCCGATCGCGGCCGGGCTGATGCGAGCGGCAGAGCTGGGCAAGCAGGTGGCGGTGCTCGTCGAGCTGAAGGCCCGCTTCGACGAGGCCAACAACCTGGCGTGGGCCCGCCGGCTCGAGCGCAGCGGTGTGCACGTGGTGTACGGCGTCGTCGGGCTGAAGACCCACGCCAAGTGCCTGCTGGTGGTGCGCGAGGACGACGACGGCCTGCGGCGCTACGTCCACCTCGGCACCGGGAACTACAACTCGAAGACGTCGCGCCTCTACGAGGACCTCGGGTACCTCAGCTGCGACGAGGCCATCGGCGCCGACGCCACCGAGCTGTTCAACCACCTCACCGGCTACAGCCGCTCCGACACGTATCGGAAGCTGGTCGTGGCACCCCGCGACCTGCGACCGCGGATCCTCGAGCTGATCGAGAACGAGGCCCGACTCGGCGAGCAGGGCGCGATCACGATGAAGCTCAACTCGATCGCCGACCCCGAGATGGTCGAGGCGCTGTACGCCGCCAGCCAGGCCGGGACCCGGGTCGAGCTGATCGTGCGTGGGATCTGCTGCGTGCGCCCCGAGGTCGAGGGCATGAGCGAGCGCATCCGCGTGCGGTCCATCCTCGGCCGGTATCTCGAGCACTCGCGCATCTACCGCTTCGCCAACGGTGAGGGCGTCGGCTCGCCACTGTTCCTCATCGGCTCGGCCGACCTCATGCCGCGCAACCTCGACCGGCGGGTCGAGTCGCTGGTGCCGATCGTGCACCCGAAGCATCAGGGCTGGCTCGACACGACGCTCGCCTTCCTCCTGGCCGACGACATCGTGCGCTTCGAGCTCGGCGCCGATGCCGAGTGGCGCCGAGCCGGACCCGACGGGTTCGAGCCGCACGCGCAGACGCGCATCCACGAGTGGGTGTCGCGCACGCAGGCGCCGCGGGTTCGGGCGCCGGAGTGACGGGCGGGTGAGCTGAGCATGGCCGAGCGGGTGCTGAGCGTGTGGCCGGGCCTGCGCCCGGCGATGGTCGCCGCCGGGCTCGAGCGCCTCAGCGTGCGCAGTGCCGGCCGTCACGTGCTCGAGGAGTCCACCTACCACGACGCCGCGGACCTGCGGCTGCTGCGCAGCGGTGTCGAGCTGGTGCGCGACCCGAGCAGCGGTGCGTGGCAGGTGACGGTCGCGCCCTCGAGATGGTGGCACGCCGCGCTCGGCGACCAGGCGGTGCGCTGGAGCGAGGCCGACACCTCGGCGCCGCCGCCGGCGCTGCGCGGGTTGCTGCGCGGGGCGTCGGTCATCCCGGCGGTGCGTCTGCGCACCCGCCGCCAGTCCTGGTGGGTGGAAGAGGAGCCCGAGGGCGTCGGACCGGTGGCGCTCGACGAGGTGCCGGTCGACCTTGGCGAGCTCGACGAGGTCCAGCTGTCAGAGGCCGCCGAGCCGGTCGGGCCGTCACCGTTCGACGTGGAGCTCGAGCCGCCTCGCGCCGAGCTGGCCCTCGAGGAGGTCTCGATCTTCGATGGCCGGCGGCTCACGTCGCGCAGCACGGTGCTGCGGGTGCGTGGCGACGCCGGACTGGTGCGCCGCCTCACGGACGCGCTGGTGGAGGCCGGCGCTGAACGCCTCGCCGGTCGAGTCGGTGACGGCGACGGCGCCGTCACGGCGGTGGTCGGCGGCATCTCCCGTCGCCCGGTCGTGGCCGTCGACCCGCTCGGCGCCGACCCGAGTGCGGGCGAGGTGGTGCGCCTGGCGATCGCCCGGTCGGTGGCCCGCTTGCTTGCCAACGACGTGATCGTGCGGCTCGATCTCCACCCGGAGGGCGTGCACCAGGCTCGCGTGGCCACCCGGCGGCTGCGCAGCGACCTGCAGACCTTCGCCGAGCTGGTCGAGCCCTCCTGGACCGCTGCGCTGCGTGACGAGCTGCGGTGGGTGGCCGCCGCCCTCGGGGCCGTGCGCGACGCCGACGTCATGGAGATGCGCTTGCGCGACATGATCTCCCGACTGGAGCCGGCAGAACAGGCCGACGCCACGTTCCTGGTCGACGAGCTCGCCGACCAGCGCGAGGCGGCCGTCGCCGAGCTGGCGGCGGTGATGGACTCCGCCCGCTACCTCACGCTGCTCGACCGGCTCGTGGCCGCAGCGGCGGACCCACACCTCACCCCGGCCGCCGATGCGCCGGCCGACAAGGTGTTCGCCGCCCATGCCGCTGGCGCCTGGCGGCCGATGGACAAGGCCGCGCGCCGTGTGCTCCGGGCCGGCCCGGAGACGGTCGACATCGAATGCATCCATGCCCTGCGGATCCGGGCGAAGCGCTTCCGCTACGCCGCCGATGCGGCGGCACTGGTGGACCCCGACGCGGCGCGTCATGCTGCGGCCGTCGGTCAGCTGCAGGACGAGCTCGGCGAGCTGAACGATGCCGCCGTCACGGAGGCATGGCTGCGGACCCACATGGACGGGCGCACGCCGGCCGAGGCGTTCGTCCTCGGTCAGCTCGTCATGGCCGAGCGCGACGAGATCTCCCGCCGGCGCACGAGCTGGATTCCGGCCTGGGACGGCGTCCACCGCCGCCGCCGTCGGCGCTGGCTGCGCTGACGTTCACTCATCCTTCCGTGTTCGTTCAACCTGCGTTCATCGGGGCCACTTCGTGACGCCACCTGTGCTCTCTACGGTGCCGGCGTTGGTTCACCCCCCAAGGAGGAGATGAGAGCGTGAACACCAGCGTGAACAGCAACGTGAACAGCAAGATGATCAGGTGGCGGCGTGTGGCGGCCATCGCGGGTGTCGTGACCCTGGCGATGGTCGCCGCCGCATGCGGCGATGACGACGACGCCGACGAGCCGGCCGGTACGCAAGCCCCCGCCGGTACGCAAGCCCCCGCCGGTACGCAAGCCCCTGCCGGTACGCAGGGCGGTGGTGAGACGGATCTGAGCGAGCTCTCGGGCGAGATCCGCATCGACGGCTCGAGCACGGTGACCCCGCTCATCTCGCTCGCCGCCGAGGACTTCCAGAACGAGACCGGCGGCAACGTGCAGGTGACCGTGGGGACGTCGGGCACCGGCGGCGGCTTCGAGAAGTTCTGCAACGACGAGACCGACATTTCGATGGCGTCGCGCCAGATCAAGCAGGAGGAGATCGATGCCTGCGCCGGGAATGGCATCGAGTACTTCGAGGTGGTGGTGGCCAACGACGGTCTCTCCGTCGTGGTCAACCCCGAGAACGACTGGGCCGAGTGCCTGACCGTGGAGCAGCTCAACGCCATCTGGGCGCCGGAGAGCACGGTCAGCAACTGGAACGAGGTCGACCCCTCGTTCCCCGACCAGGCACTCACCCTGTTCGGCGCTGGCAGCGACTCTGGCACCTTCGACTACTTCACGGCCGCCATCAACGGTGAGGAGGGTGCGACCCGCACCGACTACAACCCGTCGGAGGATGACAACGTCACCGTCACGGGCGTCGCCGGCGACAAGGGTGCCATGGGATACTTCGGGTTGTCCTACCTCCTGGAGAACGAGGGCAGTGTGAAGGGTGTTGCGATCGACGATGGTGCGGGCTGCGTCTTCCCGAGCACCGAGACGGTGCAGTCCGGCGAGTACACCCCGCTCGGCCGAGAGCTGTACATCTACGTGAAGGAGTCGGCTGCGGAGCGGCCCGAGGTCGCCGGGTTCGTGCAGTTCTACCTCGACAACTCCGAGAGCATCACCTCTGAGGCGTTGTTCGTGCCGCTCACCGACGAGCAGAAGCAGGTGGCGCTCGACGAGCTGGCGGCGCTCCAGGCGGGCTGAGGTGGCGGTACCACAGGTTGCCGAGCCGGTGCCGGTGGGGAGCTTGCTCCCCACCGGCACCGACCGGCGTCGATACTGGGTGCAGGCGGTCGTTCGGGCGAGCCTGTTCACGACGGCAGCGCTGATGGTGGGGGTGACCATCCTCATCGTCGTCGCCCTCCTCCCGCCGGCGATCGAGTTCTTCTCCGAGGTTTCGCCGGCTGATTTCTTCAGTGGCACTACGTGGGCGCCGCTGTTCAATCCGGCGCAGTTCGGGGTGATCCCGATCGTGGTCGGCAGCCTGATGGTCTCGTCGATTGCCCTGTTCGTGGCCGTGCCGATCGGTCTCGGGGCCGCGTTCTACCTCAGCGAGTACGCGCACCCTGGGGTGAGGAGGATCCTCAAGCCGATCCTGGAGATCCTGGCCGGCATCCCTACGGTGGTCTTCGGGTTCTTCGGGCTCTACTTCGTGAACCCGGACCTCGTCGGCCGGTTCTGGCCGTTCGGTGACGTGTCCGCCTACACGGCGCTCGGCGCGGGCCTGGTGACGGGCATGCTCATCGTGCCGACCGTCGCCAGCCTGTCGGAGGACGCGATGTCCGCCGTTCCGGGCGGGCTGCGGGAGGGCGCGTTCGCGCTGGGCGCCACCCGGCGTGAGGTCTGCACGGGGGTCGTGTTCAGGGCCGCGCTGTCGGGGATCATCGCCGCCGTGGTCCTCGCCGTGGCCCGAGCCGTCGGTGAGACGACGATCGCGCTGATGGTGGCGGGCAGCAACCCGCGACTCACCTCGAACCCAGGTCAAGGCGTGCAGACGATGGCGGGCTTCATCGGGTTCGCCGGCATCGGCGACCAGCCGACCGGCTCCACCGGCTACAAGACGATCTTCGCCGTCGGGTTGGTGCTGTTCGTGATCACGCTCGTGCTCAACATGGTCAGCAACGCCATCGTTCGACGCTTCCGGGAGCAGTACGAATGACCACTACCTTCATCGATCCTGGTGACGTTGCCGTTCCGACCGTCGACCTCAGCCGGAAGGTCAGCCGGGCTCGGCGCGTCCGGGACGGGCTGTTCAAGGGGTTCTTGTTGTTCAGCATCCTGCTGTCGCTCGGCACCCTCGGAACCCTGATCATCACGACGCTCGTCCAGGGTTGGGACCACCTCAACTTGGACCTCCTCGGGAACATGCCATCGGCGCGCCCGGCCCGGGCCGGGATCCAGTCGGCCATCTTCGGCTCGCTCTGGGTGGTCGGCCTGGCCGCCATCTTGTCGCTGCCGTTCGGGGTCGGCACGGCGCTCTACCTCGAGGAGTTCGCCCGCCACGACCGCTGGTACAACCGGCTGATCGCCCTGAACATCCAGAACCTCGCCGGCGTCCCGGCGGTGGTCTACGGCATGCTCGGCCTCGCCTTCATCGTACGCGGTCCGTTCAGCTGGGGCTTCACGGTCGGCAGCGCGGCGCTGGTGCTCACGCTGCTGGTCCTCCCGGTCGTGATCATCGCCTCGCGTGAGGCGATCCGAGCCGTCCCCCCGTCCTACCGTGAGGGGTCGCTGGCGCTAGGGGCGACCAAGTGGCAGACCGTGTGGCGGTCGGTGCTGCCCTCAGCTATCCCCGGGATTGCCACGGCGAGCATCCTGTCGGTCTCAAGGGCGCTCGGCGAGTCGGCCCCGCTGCTGCTGCTCGGTGCGCTCGCGTTCGTCACGTTCAACCCTCAGGGACTCGACAGCAGCTACACCGTGCTCCCCCTCCTGATCTTCAAGTACTCGAGCGACGCGAAGACCGAGTTCCACGCCATCGCCGCGGCCGCCATCATCGTGCTGCTCGCCATGCTGCTGCTCCTGAACAGCGTCGCCATCGTCATCCGCAACCACTTCCAGAAGCGGACCTGAACCCATGGACGTCAACATCGTGCAAGACTTCGGCCACATCGCCATGGACTCGACCCGACAGGACGCCGCCCGGGCCGATCTGGCCACGGAGACCGGGACGCCGGTGTTCACCGTCGACGACGTCGACGTGTACTACGGTGACTTCCGCGCTGTGCGCAACGTCTCGGTGAACATCTATCAGTCCGAGATCACGGCGTTCATCGGTCCCTCCGGCTGCGGCAAGTCGACCATGATCCGCTGCTTCAACCGGATGAACGACCTCATCCCAGGGGCGCGGGTGAGCGGCACGATCCGCTACCACGGCGTCGACCTGTACGGGCCCGACGCGGAGGCCGGTGAGGTCCGCCGGCGGATCGGCATGGTCTTCCAGAAGCCGAACCCGTTCCCGAAGAGCATCTTCGACAACGTGGCCTACGGGCCCCGGGTGAACGGGGAGCGCAAGAAGGCCCGGCTCGACGAGGTCGTGGAGCAGAGCCTACGGGGCGCGGCCCTGTGGGACGAGGTGAAGGATCGTCTGAAGCAGTCCGCTCTGGGTCTGTCGGGTGGTCAGCAGCAGCGGCTCTGCATCGCCCGTGCCATCGCCGTGGAGCCGGAGGTGATCCTGATGGACGAGCCCTGCTCGGCGCTCGACCCGATCGCCACGGCGAGGATCGAGGACCTCATGCGGGAGATCAAGCAGCAGTACACGATCGTCATCGTGACCCACAACATGCAACAGGCGGCCCGGGTCAGCGACCGCACCGCGTTCTTCACCACGGAGGTGAACCCGGAGAGCGACCGCCGGACCGGGCTCCTCGTGGAGTACGACCGCACCGACCGGATCTTCTCCAATCCGTCCGACGCGCGGACCGAGGCGTACGTGACCGGGCGGTTCGGCTGATGAGCGAGCTCCGCACCAGCTTCCACCACGAGCTCGACGTCGTGCGCGACGAGCTGGCTCGGCTGGCCGCCACCGTGATCGACGAGATCCCGAGGGCCACGGCGGTGCTCCTCGACGGTGACCTCGAAGGTGCCGACTACGTGGTCAAGGCTGACCCCGACATCAACGCCCGCAGCCTCGAGCTGGAAGAGCACTGCTACCAGCTGATCGCCCTGCAGGCGCCGGTGGCCAGCGATCTCCGCCAGCTCGTGGCCATCGTCAAGATCGTCGCCGAGCTCGAGCGCAGTGCCGATCTGTGCGTGAACATCTGCAGAGCGGCGCGGCGCATCTACGGGCACTCGCTGGACCCGAAGCTTCGGGGGATCATCGCTCAGATGGGTGACCAGGCCCGCCAGCTGTACGAGGCAGCGCTCGAGGCGTTCGTGGAGGGCGACGCCGCAAAGGCAGCTGCGGTCGACGACATGGACTCCTATCTCGACCAGCTCCAGCGTGACTTCATCCAGGCCATCATGGAGGTCTACGCCAAGGATCGCGTCGACCTCCCCGTGGCGGTTCAACTGGCTGTCGTGGCCCGGTTCTACGAGCGCATCGGCGACCACGCCGTGAACATGTCCGAGAGGGTGGCCTACATCGCGACCGGCACGCTGCGCCAGCACCGGGAGTTCGGCGACGACACGGACGGCATGCCGGTGATCGAGCCGGAGGGCTGAGCCGGGCGTGCTTCTGCTCGGGCTGGCCATCGGCGTGCTCGTCGGTGCCGTTCCGTTCGCGCTCGGGTGGCGTCGGTGCCGCACGGACCTGGACGGGTGCCAGGCGCACGCGGCCGAGGTGCGTTCCGCCGACGTCCGGATCGGTCGGGCCGAGGGCGAGCTGCGACGGGTGCGGGCCGCGCTCGATGCGCTGTCGGTCGGCGTGGTACTGGCCGACACGGACGGCACCGTCCGACTCCGGAACGCTGCGGCGCAGCATCCGGGCGCCTCGCGCCCCGGTGACCTGCTCGTGGCCAGGGCGATCGACGAGGTGATGGCCGCAGCGATCGGTGGCGCGCGGCCCGAGCGGGTGGTCGAGCTCAGCGGTCCGCCGAGACGGGTCGTGGTGGTCCACGGGGCGCCCCTGGGTCAGGGCGGTGGCGTCGTCACCATCGAGGACATCACCGAGCGCTCCCGGCTCGACTCGGTCCGCACGGACTTCGTGGCGAACATCAGCCACGAGCTCAAGACGCCGGTCGGCGCCCTCGGCGTGCTGGCCGAGGCGGTCGCCGACGCCGACGACACCAGTGACATGCGCCGGCTGTCGTTGAAGATGGTCGACGAGGCCCACCGGGTCGCGCGCACCATCGACGACCTCCTCGAGCTCTCCCGGATCGAGCTCGGCGGTGCTGCGATCCGCGCCGCCGTTGATGTCCACCAGGTGCTGCTCGAAGCCTGTGAGCGCGTTGCCCCGCTGGCGCGGGCGTGCGACATCCACCTCGAGGTCCGTGAGCCCCAAGAGGGCCTGGTCGCGCTCGGCGACCGCCGCCAGCTGGTGTCGGCATTGGGCAACCTCGTGGAGAACTCCGTCAAGTACAGCGAGGCCGGCAGCGAGGTTCTCGTGTGCGCCGCTGGCGCCGGTCCCTGGGTCGACTTCGAGGTCGCCGACCACGGCATCGGGATCCCCGAGCGCGACCTCGACCGGATCTTCGAGCGCTTCTACCGGGTCGACAAGGGCCGCAGCCGCGCGACCGGCGGCACCGGGCTCGGGCTGGCCATCGTGCGCCACGTGGCGTCGAACCACGGTGGAGAGGTCACCGTCACCTCGGCCGAGGGCGTCGGCTCCACGTTCCGGCTCCGGATCCCCGCCGCCGTCCACGTCCCCATCGCACCTGCACCAGGGAGTCCCCCATGACCACCCCCACCGTCCTCGTGGTCGAGGACGAGGAGTCCTTCATCGACGCGCTGACCGTCGGCCTCAAGCGCGAGGGCTTCCAGGTCGAGGTTGCCAGAGACGGGGCCCAGGCGCTCGACGTGTTCGACGTCGTGCAGCCCGATCTCGTCCTGCTCGACGTGATGCTCCCGCGGATCTCGGGCATCGACGTCTGCCGCCAGCTGCGCAAGCGCTCCCAGGTGCCCATCATCATGGTCACCGCCAAGGGCGGCGAGATCGACACGGTCGTCGGGCTCGAGGTCGGCGCCGACGACTACGTCACCAAGCCCTACCGCCTGCGTGAGCTGGTCGCCCGCATGCGGGCCGTGCTGAGACGGGCGCCGCTGGACGGCGCCACCGAGCTGACGGGCGCGGCGCTGACGGTCGGCGATGTGATGTTGGACCCCGACCAGCACGAAGTGGTGGTGCGGGGCGAGGTCGTGGCACTCCCGCTGAAGGAGTTCGAGCTGCTCCACCTGCTGCTGGCCAACGCCGGGCGGGTGCTCCCTCGTGAGACGCTCATCGACCGGGTGTGGGGGCGCGACTACGTGGGCGACACCAAGACGCTCGACGTGCACGTGAAGCGCCTGCGCTCCAAGATCGAGACGGATCCGGCCAACCCGACGAGGATCGTCACCATCCGGGGGCTCGGCTACAAGTACGAACGTCCGCGCTGACCGGCCGCTCGTAGCATGCGGCGCGTGCCCACGCCCCGCGAGTCGGCCCGGATGCTGGTGACGCCGTTCCAGCGTCTGGCCCGGACCCACTCGTTGATGGCGGCGGGCGACGCCGTGATGACCGTCGCGCTGGCCGACTCGCTGTTCTTGTCCATCAGCCCGGACGCCGCCCGGGGCAAGGTTCTGCTGTTCCTCCTGGTGAGCTTCCTGCCCTTCGCCGTGGTGGCGCCGACGATCGGCCCCGTCATTGACCGGATGCGAGGCGGTCGGCGGATGGTCGTCATCGTCACCGCCGCCGGGCGCGTCGTCATCGCGCTGCTGATGCTCGGACGGGTGGATGACCTGGTGCTCTTCCCCCTGGTGTTCGCGGCGCTCGTGCTCCAGAAGACCTACTACGTGTCCAAGGCGGCGCTGGTGCCGACGGTCGTGGGCCACCACACCGAGCTGGTCGAGGCGAACAGCAAGCTCGCCCTCTTGTCCGGCGTGGTCGGCGGCGTCATCGTCATGCCGGCAGCGCTGGTGCAGAAGATCGTGGGCGTCGACGCGACGCTGCTGGTGGACGCCGCCTTGTTCGCGGGGGCACTGGTCACGGCGTTCGCGCTGCCCCGACAGGTGGTGGCGGCCGGGCCCGAGCCGGACATCGAGGTCGAAGAGCTCCACTCCCCGAGCGTGGTGCAGGGCGCGTTCGTGATGACGGTGCTGCGGGCGGCCGTGGGGTTCTTGTTCTTCCTGCTCGCGTTCTGGCTGCGGGACCAGTCGGCGGCGATGTTCTGGTTCGCGCTGGCGTTGACCCTGTCGGCCCTGGCCACTGTTGGTGCCAACGCGCTCGCACCGCTGATCCGCACGCAGCTCCGGGAGGAGCGCATCCTCGTGATCGTGCTCGGGTTCGTCACGGTGGCGTCGCTGCTCGCCGCCGTGTTCGGCAGCGTGCTGGCTGGTGTCCTGCTGGCACCGGCGGTCAACGGCGGTGCTGCCCTCGGCCGGCTCGCCTTCGATTCGATCGTGCAGCGCGACGCGCCCGACGCCAACCGGGGTCGGGCGTTCGCCCGCTTCGAGCTGCGCTTCCAGCTGGCCTGGGTGGTGGCGGGGGCGGTCGCCGTGCTCGCCGACCTGCCCGGCGTGGCGGGCTTCGTGGTGATGGCCGTGGCCCTGGCGGCGGCCACGGTGTCGACGGTGCGCCTGTCGGTGCTCAGAGCTCGAGGCGGGCCAACCACAGGCCGGGGGCGTCGAGCTCGGCCGGGGTCGGCAGCGCGCCGGCGTCGATGAGCAGCGGCGTCAGCCCGTCGCTGCCGGCCCGCTCGATGACGCCGTCGACGAAGGCCCGGCCGCGCTGGACCTGTTCGCGGGTGAGGCGCAGGCCCAGCAGCCGCTCGACGAACACGTCGTCGGGTGAGGCCTCGACCCGGCGCCGCCGGACGGCCTCGGCGATGCGGCCTCCGCCGCCGAGCACGCGCGATGCGACCGCGTCGACCACGTGGTCGACGTAGCCCACGACCAGCGCCACGATGGCGTCGAGGGCGGGCGCCAGCGCATCCTGCTCGGGCGTGCGCACGGCGCCGAGCAGCACCTCCGGATCGCCGAGCACGGCGTTGAGGGCGCTCATCGGGTCGCCGCTGGTGAGCTCGAGCCCTCCCAGCTTGTCGACGACGGCCGACGGATCCGGGCGGAACGCGCCGACGTGTCGGCGGACCAGGTCCGTGAGGCGGTCGCGAAGGTGCGCCACCCGCAGCAGCGCGTGGCCCGTGAGCTCCTGGGTGACCACCCACAGCCGCATCTCGTCGACGGCCAGCTCCCACTCGGACGCGAACGAGTCGATGGCGTCGGTCACGACGAGGAGCTCGTCGGCGACCGGCCGCGGGATCGGCAGGTCGTACTGCCCGAACGCCCGGCGAGCCAGCTGGCCGACCATCGAGCCCACGGCCATGCCGAGCATCGCCGGTGCCATCATCCGGCTCAACCCGGCGAACATGGCCGCGGCGGGGTCGGTGGTCTCGTCGTCGTCGGCCGGGGCCGGTGCGAGCGAGGTGGCCAGCTCCGTGAACAGCGGGCGGTACGCCTCGAGCGTGCGCTGGGCCCACACCCCCGGCGTGACCGGCACGATGGCCGGCGTCCGCCCGTCGGGCCCGGTCGCCAGCCCGCTGACGGCCTGCACGTGCGGGTCGGCGATGCGGGCCAGCTCGTCGAGCGCGAAGCGCACGGCCGGGTCGACGTTCGGCTCGGGCGTGCCGCCCGTGGCGGTGAGCACGGCGAACTGCCGGGCGGCGTCCCAGTGGAGCGGCCCCTGCGCCGCGAACGCTCGTGCCAGATCGCCGAACACCGGCAGCCCTCCGAAGGGGAGGTCGTCGGGATCCTGGTCGGCCATGGCGTGATGCTACGGGTGGACCGGGCGGCTCACGCCGGGCGGGGGTTAGCCTCGGCGCCATGACCGGTGTCGTCGTGGCCGTCACGGGGTCGGCGGGCGGTCTCGGCCGGCGGGTGATCGACCGCCTGCGCGAGCTCCCCGGCTACGAGCCCCACGCCATCGACGACCTGGCCGGCGACGACCTGCCCGAGGGCACCGCGGTGGTCGTGCACCTCCGGGCCGGCGACCACGACCGACTGGCCCGCCGGCGCAGCAGTGCCATCGACGGCACCGCCGAGCTGCTGGGCCGCCTCGATGCCGGCCAGGTGCACCGGCTCGTGCTCCTGTCCTCGGCCATGGTCTATGGGGCCTGGCCGAACAACCCGGTCCCGCTCACCGAGGACGCGCCGCTTCGCCCGGATGCCGGCTTCGTGTTCGCCCGTCAGCTGGCGGCCGTGGAGCAGCTCGTCGACGACTGGCGCCGCTCCGGCCCCTGCCGGCAGGTGGCCGTGCTGCGCCCGGTCCCGGCGATGGCCGCCGACGGCACGTCCGGGCTCGTGAGGGCGCTGGCCGCTGGGATCGGACAGCGCGCCGGCGAGGACGATGCGCCCTCGCAGTACCTCCACCTCGACGACCTGGCCGACGCCGTCGTGCTGGCAGTGACCTCCGGCCTCGACGGCGTCTACAACGTGGCGCCGGATGGCTGGATCGACGCCGCGACCGTCCGCTCACTCGCCGGCAGCCCGCCACGGCTGCGCCTCCCGTCGCCGTTCGCCGATGCGTTGGCCGACCTCCGGTGGCGCTTCCAGCGCGGCCCGATCCCACCGGGCCTGCGGCCCTACACCCGCTGGCCGTGGCTGGTCGCGAACGACCGCCTCCGAGCCGAGGGCTGGCGACCTCGTGTCACCAACGAGCAGGCCTACGTCGAGGGCACCGAGGCACGCTGGTTCACGATGCTCACCCCGAAGCGCAAGCAGGAGCTCGCGCTCGGGGCGATGGTCCTGTCGCTGGTCGTCGGGGTGGTCGCCTCGGTGGTCGGCGTGCAGGCCGTCCGCCGGCGTCGCCGACGCTGAGGCGCGTCTCAGGCCGCGACCGGCCAGTGCCCGAGCGGCACGGTGATCTCGAGCACCGTGGTCGGGTCGGCGGCCGGCCGGACGCCGAGCACGACCTGGTCGCCCGGCTGGCGATCGGCGATCATCTCGGCGAGCGCCTCGATGGACGCCACGTCCTCCCCGTCGACGGTGAGGATCACGTCGCCGGCGACGAGCCCGGCGGCGGCAGCCGGGCTGGCGTCCATGACCCCTCCGATGAGCACCCCACCCGGAGCGCCATCGGTCGGCGCCGTCGTCGAGGCGGGGGTCCCCTCAGCGGTCCTGGTCGCCGAGATGCCGAGCCACGGGCGGTGGTCGGCCGGCGCGACCGTCGAGGTCGTCGACGCCGCGTCCTTGTCGAGGTTCGTGTCGATCTCGATGTCGACCGGGACGAGGCGAGACCGGCCGCTGCCGGTGCGGCTGCACAGCCCGACCACGTCGCCGTCGTCGTTCAGGACCGGCGTGCCCTCCATCGGGCCCTCCCCGACGAACGGCCGCAGCCACAGCACGCCGTCGGCGTCGACGGACACGACGGCCTGGACACCCTCACCGACCAGCACCGTCACCTCGTCACCACCGCTCGGCGCGGCGGCCGTCGTTACGGGTTGCAGCTTCGCCTCGGCCTCGAGCACGGCGATGCCGGCGTCCTGATCGACCGTGACCACGTCGGCGGACACGACCTCGCCCCCTGCCAGCTCGACCGTCAGCTGCGTTCGGCCGTCGACGGCCGCGGCGGTGGTGAGCAGCACGTTGCCTACGCCGATGGCCACGGCACTGGGACGGTCGTCGCTGGCGGGCAGCACCGCCGTCACCGAGGGACGCCCGGAGGTGTCGGCGTTCGACGGCGGGGTCGTGGCCGAGAGGGAGGCGGCGACGGCGGCGTCGGAGCCGGTCGCCGAGACGGTACCCGGCGCGGACCCGTCCGGTGGCAGCAGCAGACGGGCCAGACCGACCACGAGGACGATTCCCAGAGCTCCGGCGACCAGGACCACGCCCCGTCCCGGCCGGGGCGGGGACATGACCGCTGCCGTCGGCGCCACCCCGCCGAGCTCGGAGGGATGCCGCCAGGACCGCTCGTGTGGCGGCAGGGGAGCGGGGCTCCCGTCGTCGTCCCACTCGTCGTCGCCCACGAAGGAGCGAGCGTAGTGAGCCCGACAGCACAGGTGGCATCGCGCCCGGGCGATACCATCCCTGGTCGTGCAGGCCCCTGAGCAGGGCGAGACCTGGTTGGGTCTCACCGATGCCCCCCTCGACGCCGGCGCGGCCTACGACTGGGCCGTGCGTGCGGACTGTGGCGCGGTCGTGCTCTTCTCCGGCACCGTGCGCGACCACGCCGAGGGCCGTGAGGGCGTGGAGCACCTCACGTACGAGGCCTACGAGGAGCAGGCACAGCCCCGGCTGGCTGCGATCGCCGACGAGATCCGGACGCGCTGGCCGGCGACGGGGCGGATCGTGCTCGTGCACCGCACGGGGCGCCTCGAGGTCGGGGAGTCCTCGGTTCTCGCCGTGGTGTCAGCGCCTCACCGGCCCGAGGCGTTCGCGGCGGCCCGCTACGCCATCGACGCCCTGAAGGCGACCGTGCCGATCTGGAAGCACGAGGTCTGGGACACCGGGTCGGACTGGAGCACGGCCAGCCACGACATCGTCGAGGCCGGCACGGTCGAGGCCTCCACCGTCGAGGGCCGCCGATGACCGCCGTCTACGTGTTCGGGGGCATCGCCGCCGTCGCGGGCCTGGTGCTCGTCGTGGCGGCCCGCCGGCGCCCCCGGACCGACGATGGCGTCGCCCAGTTCCAGCGTCACATCAGCGCGCTGTCACCGGAGGCCCGTCGCGAGGTGATCGACCGGGTCCGCCCGACCCGTTCCAACGGAGAGCCCCGAACCCGCGGGAAGGACGCCTGAGCCATGGCCCGTGACCTCGCGATCGACCTCGGCACGGCGAACACGCTCGTGTACATGAAGGGCCGTGGGATCGTCCTCAACGAGCCGTCGGTCATCGCCTTGAACCGCCAGACCGGCGAGGTCCTCGCCACCGGGCACGAGGCCTGGCAGATGATCGGACGCACGCCCGGCTACATCGTCGCGGTCCGCCCGCTGCGCGGCGGGGCCATCACGGACTTCGAGATCACCGAGCGCATGATCCGTCTGCTGCTCCAACGGGTGGGCGTCTCGCGCTTCACCCGCCCGAAGGTGGTCATCTGCGTGCCGTCGGCGATCACCGAGGTCGAGCGGCGGGCGGTGACCGACGCCGCCCGGCGGGCAGGCGCCGCCGACGCGCAGCTCATCGAGCAGCCGATGGCGGCCGCGATCGGTGCCGACCTGCCGATCGACGAGCCGGTCGGCAACATGGTGATCGACATCGGTGGCGGCACCAGCGAGACGGCGGTGATCTCCCTGGGCGGCATCGTGGCCCTCGAGGCGGTCCGCGTCGGCAGCTTCGACATCGACGCCGCCATCCAGTCCTTCGTGCGCCGTGAGCGCGGCATCGCGATCGGCGAGCGCACCGCCGAGGAGATCAAGGTCGCCATCGGGTCGGCCGACCCCACCCCGGACGAGGCCCAGGCCGAGGTTCGTGGCCGTGACCTGATGACGGGCCTGCCCAAGACGGTCGTCATCACCCCGGAGGAGATCCGCTTCGCCATCGACGATGTGGTGTCGTCGGTGGTCCAGTCGGTGATCCGCTGTCTGGCCAAGGCGCCGCCCGAGCTGGCTCAGGACTTCCTGGTGCGGGGCATGTACCTCGTTGGTGGGGGCGGGCTGCTGCGGGGGCTGGCGCAGCGCATCGAGCGCGAGACGCAGGTCCCGGTCAAGATGTCGCCGATGCCGCTCGAGGCGGTGGTGCTCGGCGCCGGCCACTGCATCGAGCACTACGACGACCTGAAGGGCATGTTCATGGGGGCTCGCCGCTGAGCCCTGGCGTCAGCCGGCCGGCACCACCTGCAGGATCGGCCCGTCGAGGCGCAGCACGTACAGCTCCCCGCCGGTGCCCTCGCGCACGGCGCTCACCTGTCCACCCGCCTGGGCCAGGGTGACCACCCGTCCGAGGGTCCGGTCGGGCTGCACCTCGAGGGCGCGCACCAGCGTCGAGCAGTAGTCGCTGAACACGTACCAGCCGCCGAGCGCGGCCAGCGCCGTGCCCCGGTAGCGGGCACCGCCGCTGATCGAGCACCCCAGGTCGCCGTGCGGGTACGTGTAGAAGGGTGGGGTGTGGCCCTCGGCGGGCATGTCCGTGTTGCGCCGCTCATCGCCCTCGAACGCGCTCCAGCCGAAGCTCAGCCCACCTCCGCCGCCCTCGTCGGCCCAGGCCACGTCGACCTCCTCCACCGCCGAGGCGCCGACGTCGGCGATCCACAGATCCCCCGTGTCTCGGTCGAACGAGAACCGCCACGGGTTGCGCAGCCCGAGGGACCACAGCTCCGGGCGGGCGCCGGCGACGGCGAGGAACGGGTTGTCGGCCGGGATCGTGTACGCAGCGGTGGCGCTCGGCGTGGGATCGATCCGCAGCATCTTCCCGAGCAGCTGGCGCACGTCGAGGGCCCGCCGCTGCGGATCGCCCTGGCTCCCTCCGTCGCCGGTGCCGATGTAGAGCAGACCATCGGGGCCCGTGGCCATGCCGCCGCCGTTGTGGTTCGCATACGGCTGGGCGATGGTCAACAGCACGCGGGCGGTGCCGAATGTGCCATCGGCGCCGACGGGGTGCTCGGCCACCACCGTGTCGCCGGCGCGGTCCGTGTAGTTGACATACGCCAGCGAGCCGTCGGGGGAGAAGGCCAGGCCGAGCAGCCCCCGCTCACCGCCGGCCCGGGTGAGCGCCGTCATGTCGAGCACCGGTGGGCCGAGCTCGCCGTCCCGGAGCGGGCGCACCCGGCCGGCGCGCTCCACGACGTAGAGCGCCGGGTCGCCGGGACGCACCGCCAGGTCCACGGGCTGGTCGGCCCGTGCGACCTCCACGAGCGCGGCGGTCGGCTCGGGGCCCGGACCCGGCGCGGTCGTGGTCGGGGCGGCCGTTGTGGGGGCGATGGTGGCCGGGACGGTGGTCGTCGACACCTCGGTGGCCGGCACGCTGGAGTCACTCGTGGTGCTCGGTGCTGGGGCGGCCGATGCCGCCGGTTCGGTCAGAGCGGTGTTCCCAGCGCCGTCGCCGCCGCACGCCGAGGCAGCGGCCATGAGCGCGACGGCGCCAGCGAGGACGCGGTGGCTCCTCATCGCGGCACTCGGGCCAGACCCTCTTGGACCACGGTGACCACCAGCTCGCCGGACCGGTTGAAGATGGAGCCACCGGCCAGCCCCCGAGCGTTCGAGGTGGAGATGGCCCACTGGTCGTAGAGCAGCCACTCGTCGGCTCGGAAGGGACGGTGGAACCACATGGCGTGGTCGAGGCTCGCCATCTGCACGCCGGGGTCACCCCACGCCAGCCCGAACGGCAGCAGGCTGGTGTCGAGCAGCGTCATGTCGGAGGCGTACGTGACGATGCACGTGTGCAGCACGGAGTCGTCGGGCAGCCGGCCGTCGGCGCGCAGCCACACCCGCTGCCCGGGCGAGGGGACGCCTCGCCGGCTCATGGGGTCGGCGTCGACGTAGCGAAGGTCGATCGGACGGGGCCGGTCGTACATCTCGCCCAGCCGCTCGCGGTGCGGCGCCATACGGGTCTTGAAGTCCGGCAGCGACTCGGGGTCCGGGACACCGTCGGGCATGGGCACCTGGTGGTCGAGCCCGGGCTCGTGCACGTGGAAGCTGGCGTGGAGCACGAAGATGGCCTCGCCGTGCTGGATCGCCATCACCCGGCGGGTGGAGAAGCTGCGCCCGTCGCGCACCCGGTCGACCTCGTAGAGGATCGGGATGGTCGGGTCGCCCGGCCGCAGGAAGTAGGCATGGAGCGAGTGCACCGACCGGCCGAACTCGTCGATCGTGCGCCCGGCGGCCACGAGGGCTTGCCCGGCGACCTGGCCGCCGAACACCCGCTGGCGGTTCTCGTCCGGCGACCGTCCCCGGAAGACGTTGACCTCGATGGCCTCCAGGTCGAGCAACGTGACCAGGTCGTCCAACGCGGTCGGCATCCGGCCATGTTGGCACGGGTGCCACGGACCCCCGCAGGCGGGTACGGTCTCCCCTCCATGAGCGAGCGACGGTTTCCGGACGGCTTCAGCTGGGGGACGGCCACGGCCGCCCACCAGGTGGAGGGGGGCAACTGGAACAACGACTGGTGGGTGTGGGAGCACACCCCGGGAACCCCGTGCGCCGAGCCCAGCGGTGACGCGTGCGACCAGTACCACCGGTACCCCGAGGACATCGCCCTGCTGGCCGACCTGGGGTTCGACTCGTACCGCTTCAGCGTCGAGTGGAGCCGCATCGAGCCGGAGCCGGGGGAATGGTCGACAGCGGCGCTCGACCACTATCGGCGGGTGGTCGCGTGCTGCCGGGACCACGGTGTCGAGCCCGTCGTGACCCTCCACCACTTCACGTCGCCGCGCTGGGTGGCGGCGATGGGCGGCTGGACCGAGCCGGCCACGGCCGAGCGCTTCGCCCGCCTCGCCGAGCGGGTGGGACGCCATCTCGGTGACGAGGTCGGGCGGTGGTGCACCATCAACGAACCGAACATGGTCGCCACCATGGGCTACCTGCTGGCGGTGTTCCCGCCCGGTCGGCTAGACCGAGCCGAGCGGCGGGCCGCGAACGACGTGCTCGTGGCCGCCCACGTCACTGCGCGCGACGCGCTGAAGGCGGTCGTCGCCGCGCCGGTCGGGTTGACGCTCGCCATGCAGCAGATGGTTGCGGTCGGGGACACCGACGACGAGCTCGCCACTGCGCGGGCTCGGGTGGCCCACTACCTCGGCGGTCTCGAGGATCCGTTCCTGGAGGTCGCCCGCGACGACGACTTCATCGGGGTGCAGACCTACACCCGTCAGCGGGTCGGCCCCACCGGGACCCTCGGCAACGAGCCTGGGGTGCGGGAGACGATCATGGGCTACGAGTTCTGGCCCGAGGCGCTCGAGGCCTGCATCCGGCGGGCCTGGGAGGAGACCGACCACACCCCGATCCTGGTGACCGAGAACGGCATCGCCACCAGCGACGACGCCGAGCGGGTCGAGTACGTGCAACGGGCGCTCGACGGGGTGCTCGCCTGCATCGACGACGGCATCGACGTCGGCGGCTACACGTACTGGAGCCTGCTCGACAACTTCGAGTGGGCCTTCGGATACGGGCCTACCTTCGGGCTGATCGCGGTGGACCGGGCCACCCAGGAGCGTCACCTGAAGCCGAGTGCCCGCTGGCTGGGCAATGTCGCCCGAGCCAACGCGACGTCGTGGTGAGCCCGATCGACCCGGCTCTGCGCGCGCACGCCCTGGCCGCCACCGGCTTCATGCCCCCCGACGAGGGCGACGCCCTGTACGCCGCTGCGGTCGAGGCCGGCCGGGCCCTGCCGGGCCTCGCCCTGGCCGAGGTCGGCTCGTACTGCGGGCGCTCGACGGTCTGGCTGGGAGCGGCGGCCCGCGTCAGCCAGACGGTGCTCTTCGCGGTCGACCACCACCGCGGCTCGGAGGAGAACCAGGCCGGCTGGGAGTGGCACGACCCCTCGCTGGTGGACCCGACCACGGGGAAGATGGACACCCTGCCGGTGTTCCGCCGCACCATCCACGACGCGGGCCTCGAGGACGTGGTCGTGGCCGTGGTCGGCCAGTCACAACTCGTCGCCCGGGCGTGGCGGACACCGCTGGCGTTCGTGTTCATCGACGGCGGACACGGCGTGGAGCCCGCCCGCGCCGACTACGAGGGCTGGACCCCGCACGTCATCGTCGGCGGCGTCCTGGCGATCCACGACGTGTTCCCCGACCCGGTCGACGGAGGGCGCCCCCCGTACGAGGAGATCTACCTGCCGGCGCTGCGCAGTGGCCGATTCAGCGAGGAGCGAGCCGTCGGGTCGCTGCGCATCCTGCGCCGTGTCTGATCGCGTTCGGGCGTCGATCCCTGCGTTCAGCGCAGGCTTCGCCGCATAGAACCCGACGTTCAGTCGGGTTCGGTGTGGAGGAACAGCGCCGAGGCGTTGGAGGCCCGGTCGATGGCGTCGGCGGCGAGGATGACGGCGGCGCTGGTGTAGGCGGTGCGCTCGGCGGCCGGGAACGTGGTCTGCTCGGGGTACACCAGGCCCGTGGTGTAGGCGCCGTCGTCGCAGCGGTGGGCTCGGGTCCAGCGCAGTAGGTCGATCGCCGTGTCCAGGTCGCCGATCGCGGCGTGAGCGAGCGAGCACTCGGCGGTCTCCGCCGCCGTCACCCACGGCTCGTCGTTGACGCAGCGCACGCCCCGCCCGTCGAGGACGAACAGGTCCCAGCTCTCGGCCAGGCGGGCCTTGGCACCCTCGCCCCGAAGGGCGCCGGTGAGCACGGGGTAGTACCAGTCCATCGCCCAGCGCACCTTCGGCTCGAAGGCCTCGGGCTGCTCGACGATGGCGGTGCGCAGGTCGTGTGCTGCCAGCGCCCAGTGGGCTCTCGGCTCGTTGATGAGGTCGGCCAGGCGCACCCCGCACTCCAGGGCGTGCCAGATGGAGCACGAGCCGGTGAGCAGCGCGTAGTCCCAGGGGCACGACTCCTCCTCGCGCGCCCAGAGGATCGTCCCGTCGCGCTGCTGGAGGGTGAGCACCCAGTCGAGGGCCCGCTCCACCGTCGGCCAGAGGTGGTCGACGAACGCCCGGTCCCACGTGCACAGCCAGTGGTGCCACACGCCGGCGGCCACGTAGGCGCACACGTTCGTGTCGAGCTTGGCGTCCTCGACGCTGCCGTCCGAGCGGTAGTAGTTGTGCCACGCGCCGTCGGGTCGCTGGGTCGCCACCAGCCACTCGTAGGCCCGCTCGGCTTCCTGGTGGCGGCCGGCCACGTCGAGCGCCATGGCGGTCTCGACGTGGTTCCACGGATCGCAGTGCCCGCCCTCGAACCACGGGATCATCCCGTTGGCCAGCTGCAGGGCGGTGATGGACTCGGCCGTCGTCGCCACCTCCTCGGCGCTGAGGACCCCGGGCAGGTCCGGGAGCCGGCTCACCCGGCGCTCCCGAGCGTGGCGCGAGCGCGCACGCGGCCGCGGTGGGTGCCCGGCTTGTGGCCGTACAGCACCAGGCTCTTGCCGAGCATCGGGGACAGGACCCGCTCGGCGACCTTGGTGCTGCGCGGTTGGCGGACGATGTCCCACTCGAGGAACCGCCGGTACGTCCGCACGGCGGGGTGGTCGTCGTTGCGCGGCCCGACGGCGCAGCGCAGCCACCAGTACGGCGTGTGCAGGGCGTGCGCGTGGTGGCTCCCGACCAGGTCGAGCCCGGCGGCTCGGAGCTTCGCCCGCAGCTCGGTCTCCGAGTAGATCCGCACGTGCCCGCCGGTGACCGCCGGCGCGTGGTAGTCGTCGGACAGCATCCAGTTGACCTTCTCGGGCCACCAGGTGGGAACCGTGACGGCCAGGGTCCCGCCGGGTCGGAGCACCCGGACCAGCTCGGAGAGCGCGGTCACGTCGTCTTGGATGTGCTCGAGCACCTCGCTGGTGACCACGCGGTCGAACGTGGCCTCGGGGAAGGGGAGCCGGGTGGCGTCACCCCGGAGCACGCCGACGTAGCGGCTGAGGGGGATCTCGCCTGCGTCGACCATGCCGCCGAAGGTGGCTCGCGTCCCGTCGACCTCGTCGGCGGCGTAGTCGAGCGCGACGACCCGGGCGCCTCGCCGCGCCGCCTCGAAGGCGTGACGGCCGAAGCCGGCCCCGGCGTCGAGGAACAGGTCGCCGGGCACGAGCCCCAGCCGGTCGAAGCGGACGGTCAGCACGGGTCGATCCTCAGAGCCGACCGTTCCGGCGCAGCTTCTCCACGTTCTGTGGCATCGCCAGCACCTCGCGGTACTGGTCGACCGTCTGCTGCGCGCAGTGCCGCCAGCTCCACCGCTCGACGACGCGCTGGCGCCCCGCCGCGCCGATCCGGTCGCGCAGCTCGGGATGGTCAAGCCCCCGCTGGATCGCGGTGGCGAGCGCATCGGCGTCGCCGGCCGGGCAGGACAGCACCGTCTCACCGTCGCGTCCGGTGACCTCGGGCAGCGCGCCGCCGTCGGTGGCGACGAGGCAGATGCCGGTGCTCATCGCCTCGATGGCCGGCAGGCTGAACCCCTCGTAGAGGCTGGGGACCACCGCCAGCTCGGCCTCGGCGTAGAGCTCGACGATGCGCTCGTCGGGCACGCCGGACACGAACTCGATTTGGTCGCGCAGGCCGAGCTGGTCGATGAGGTCGGCGGACTTGCCCGGCTTGGGCTTGCCGATGATGGTGAGCGTGACGTCGCGCTCGGTGCGGAGCTTGGCGACGGCCTCGAGCAGGTACGACAGGCCCTTCAGCGCCACGTCGGCGGACGCCGTGGTGATGAGCCGGCCGGGGGTGCGGGCGACGCCCGGCAGTGGGCGGAACAGATCCGGGTCGACCCCCACGGGGACCAGGCGCATCCGGTCGTAGGAGACGCCCATGTCGGCGTGGATGTCCTTGATGGAGTTCTCGCTCACCACCACGATGCGCGGCATCCGGCTGGCGACGCGGCCCTGCATCTTCACGAACGAGTACCAGCGGCTGACCGACATCCGCTTGCGCCAGTTCGGCGCGTGGCTGATCTCGAGCTCACGGTCTTTCGTGATGGGGTGGTGCAGGGTGACGATCGTGGGGATCAGCTTCTCCAGCGCCAGCATCCCGTAGCCGAGGCACTGGTTGTCGTGGATCAGGTCGAACTCCCCCGTCCGTCGCTTCAGCTCCTGGTACGCCCGGACGCTGAACGACAGCGGTTCGCTGAACGTCCCGGTCAGGAACTGGGCGGTCTCGACCACGTCGGCCCAGCTCTTGTGCTCCCAGTAGGCGGGCAGCCGTCCGGGGTAGTGGTCGTTGAAGATGTCGAGGCTCGCCAGCTTCGTCATCGGGACCCGCTCGTCGAGCACGGGGTACGGCTGGCCGGCCAGGACCTCGACCTGGTGGCCGAGGTCCACGAGGGCCTTGGTGAGGTGGCGGGTGTACACGCCCTGCCCGCCCACGTGCGGCTTTCCCCGGTAGGTCAGGTAGGCGATGTGCAGCGGCGCGTCAGGGTCCACGGCGGGACGCATGGCTGATCAGCCTATCGGCGGCCCGCTACCGGACGGTAGGCGAGGGAGCGGTGCCGGCGTCCCGGTGCCAGGTGATCTGCATCCAGCGCGCCAGGCGGTCCCCGGCAGCCAGCACGTCCGGACGGATCGTGAGCCCGTCCGGAGGACCTGACTGCGGCTCGACACAGGTGGCATGGTGGGGCTGGTCGTAGACCACCCAGCAGGAGCAGTCGGAGCTCACCTCCACGTCGAGGGCGGTGCTCGCAGCGCCGTAGCGGAGGCGCAGCGGTGCCAGTGGCTCCTCGAAGCAGTCGTCCCACGGCCCCGGCGGGGGCGGGATCGTCTCACCGGTCGGGATCCCGTCGTCGTCGCGCACGAGCATCCGGGCGAAGCGCAGATCGGCTGCCGCCGGCTTGACGAACCAGGGATGCCACCCGACCTGGGCGGGCATCGGTCGCCGGTCGGCGACCACCGCCAGCTCCCACCGCAGACCCTGGGCCGTGAGCTCGATGCGACTCGTGGCTGTCCCGCCGAGCGGCCAGCCGGGACCGAGGTCGGTGACCATGTCGACCCGTCCGGGTGAGGCTGTCACGACGTCCCAGGCGCGCCGGAACCCGGTGCCGTGGATGGCATGGGGTGGGAGGTTGGGTTCCAGCTCGTGGTCGACGCCGGCGAAGCGGAACCTGCCGCGTCGCACCCGCCCGGCCCAGGGGACCATCGGGTAGCAGCCCCATTGCAGCGGGTCGTCACCCGGCGTCCCGGTGACCAGCACGTCGAGTCCGGCGATCGTCAGCGCGCCGAGCCGGCCGCCGCAGGAGGGCACGACCTCGGCCCGCACCCCCTCGGCGCTCAGCACCACCACGTCGTGCACGCCGTGCAGTCTCGCGCTCGCGGATCGGGCATCATCGGCCCGTGCGAGCGCTCGTCCAGCGGGTCACGGAGGCGTCGGTCGAGGTGGTCGACGGCGAGCGGTCCGACGTGGTCGGGCGGATCGGTCCCGGGCTGTTGGCCCTGATCGGCGTCACCCACGACGACACCGAGGCCGAGGCTCGCTGGCTGGCCGGCAAGCTGTGGAACCTGCGGGTGTTCGACGACGACGCCGGGGTGATGAACCGGGCCGTCGCCGACACGACGGGCGCGGTGCTGGTGGTGAGCCAGTTCACGCTCTACGGCGATGCGACCAGAGGACGCCGACCGGGCTGGTCGCGCGCAGCGAGACCGGAGCAGGCCGAGCCGCTGGTCCACGCGGTGGTCGACGAGCTCAGGCGGCTGGGTGCGACCGTGGCCACGGGGCGCTTCCGGGCGGCCATGCGAGTCGCGCTCGTGAACGACGGGCCGGTCACCCTGATGATCGAGACGCCGCCCGGCGGGTCGCGACGATCGTGACGACCAGCGTGGCGAACGCCGCCACGATGACCGGGGCGTCGTCGATGCGGTGGTACCAGGTCAGCCCGGAGTGCACCTCGACGTCGTGGACGATGACCGCCTGCTCGCTGACGGCGGTGCGGTCGACGACGTCGGCGCCCGGCGACACGAACGCGCTGAACCCGGTGGGGGAGACCTGGACCACCCACCGCCCGCTCTCCAGGGCGCGCAGCCGGGACGACGCCACTTGCTGGGTCTGCAGGATCGTGCCGGTGTAGCTCGAGCCGTTGGTCGGGTTCAGGACCACGCCGCCGCCCTCGGTGACGCCCTCACGGACCCGCCCGCCGAAGAAGACCTCCCACGAGATCACCACCGCCATCGTCCCGGCGGGGGTCTCGAGCACGGCCGGGCCGGTCCCCGGTCGCGCGTCACGGGGCACCCGGTCGACCGGTGCGCCGATCGCCGCCAGCAGGCCCCGCAGCGGCATGTACTCGCCGAAGGGCACCCGGCGCACTTTCTCGTACCGGCTCGACACCTCACCGCTCGGCAGGACCACGACCTGGGCGTTGACGAAGGAGTCGCCGGCGTCCTCGGTGATGCCGACGAGCACCGGGACCCCCAGCCGCTCGGCCTGCTCGGTCACCTCGCCCAGCTCCTGGCTGGTGGCGAACGAGACGACGTCGATCACGTTCTCGGGCCACACCACCAGGTCGAGGTCCTCGGAGGCGGGGATGGCCCGCGTGGCGGCCAGGTGCCGCTCGACGACCTCACGAGCGTCGGTGTCGATGGCGTGGGTGCCCTGGGGGCCACCGCCTTGGACCGCGGCGATGCGCAGCACCTGGCCCGTTCCGTGGCCCTGAGGGGCGACGAACGCCAGCAGCAGCACCGCGCCGGCGCCGGCCAGCCCCCACAGCGGGGTCAGGTCGAGCGACGGCCGGCGAAGCGACCGCGACGCGCTGACCCGGGTGCCGAGCGAGAACCCGATCTGGAACACCACCCAGGTGAGGAGGATGGCACCGCCGACCCGCACGATCGGGGCCAGCGGGCCGGCGGCCTGGGCGATGGCCAGGCTGGCCAGCGGGACGCCGCCGAACGGGAAGCTGAATCGCAGCGCCTCGACGAGGGTGTGTGCGGCGGGCCGCCCGATCACCCGCCACCGGCCGGTCGCCGGGGCGACGACCTCGGCCAAGCCGTGGAGTGACGCGAACACGAGCGTGGCCGCCACGTAGCCGGGCGCCGACAGGAACCACATCCAGGCCATCGCCGGTGCCAGCCAGCCGATGCCGAACAGGAGCCCGTAGAGGAACCGTCGCCTCGCCGACGCTGCGCCACCGCGGGCATCGAGTGCGCCGGCGAACAGCGCCACGCCGATGAACGAGAGCGGCCACCAGCCCCACGGCGGCAACGAGAGCGCCACGAGCAGCCCGGCCCCGAGGGCCAGCGCAGGGATCACGCCGCGAGCTCGGCGTAGACGATGAGGCGTTGGCGGGTGGAGCCCGGCGGATGGCAGGCGAACAGGGTCAGGTGCGGTTCGGGTGTTTGCGTCGTGATCCACAGCGCCTCCGGGTCGACGACCATGGTGCCGATCACTCGATAGGTGTAGCTGCCCTGGTCGGTGGTGACGATGATGGGGTCACCGGCGACGAGGCGGTCGATGTCGCGGAACGGGTGGTCCTTGCTGGTGCGGTGGCCGGCGATCACCACGTTGCCGGGCTGGCCGGGCATGGCGCTGCCGGGCCAGTGGCCGGGGCCGTGGTCGAGCGTCGGGATCGTGATGCCCTCGTAGAGCCACTTCGTCACCCCGAGGGTGGGGATCTCGATGCCGCCGATCAGCGTGAGCGGCTCCGTCGCCCCCTCCGGCGGCGGGGGGATGGGCTGGGGGAGCGTGCTGGTGGTGGTGGTCGGCCCCTCCGTCGTGGGCGGGGTCGTGGGGCGGGGCGCAGTGGTGGTCGGTGTCGCAACGGCAGTCGTCGTCGTGGCCATGATGGCGTCGGACGCGATGGTCTCAGCGCTACCTTCGGTACCGCACCCGGTGAGCGCGACGGCCACGACCCCCAGCAGGGCCAGCGTCACCGAGGTGGCGCCACGACGCGTCATCCCGCCATCTTCGCACGCCGTCAACCGGGCGTCCCGGCGAGGTGCCGGCGCACGGCGTCGGCCGCTGCGCCCGCCTGCTGGATGCACGCCGGCACGCCCATCCCCCGATGGCTGGCGCCGGCCACCACCACGCCCGGCGCAGCATCGGCGAGCACCCGCTCGAGCCGCTCGACGCGCTGCAGGTGGCCGGGCCGGTACTGGGGGAACGCGCCCGGCCAGCGTGAGATCCGCACCTCGGTGGGGCTGAGCACCGTGGAGCGCAGGAGTGGCCGCAGGTGGGTGGCGGTCTCGTCGAGGGCTGCCGTCAGCAGCCGCTCGTCGTCCCAGTCGTCGAGCACCAGCCCGTCCCGCCCGAGCGACACCCTCAGCACGGCCGACCCGTCGGCGGGCCGCCAGTGCTCCCACTTGTTCGACCCGAACGACACCGCCGTCACGGTGCGCTGTTCCGCCTTGGGCACCAGGTAGCCGGTGCCCGGGAGTGGCGCGGCCAGCTCGCTCGCCGGCAGCCGCACGGTGACCATGACGACACCGGCGTGGTCGACGGCGCCCATCAGCGCGGCGGCGTCGGCCGACAGCGGGCGGACCATCGCCGCGCTCGGCCGCGCCGGGCTGGCGATCACCACGGCGTCGGCGTCGATGCCGTCGACGCGGTAACGGCCCGCGCCCGGCTCGATGGCCGTCACCGGCGCGCCGGTGCGCACGGTGACCCCTGCGGCGCCGAGCCGGGCGGTGAGCTCGCGGACCAGTGCGCCCATGCCGGCGCGGGGCACCTCGAAGATCGGTCCGCCCGCCGTGGCCGCCCGGCGGCGTCGCCGTGCCCCCAGCAGGGCGCTGCGGTCGCGCGCCAGGTCGGCGAGCTGGGGCACGGCGCCGAGGCTGAAGCGGTCGGTGTCGGCACCGTAGATGCTGCCGACGAGCGGGTCCACGAGGAGCTCGTGGACCTGGTCGCCGAAGCGCGCCCGCACCCAGGTGCCGATGTTGTCGTGGTCAGGGTCCGGCCCGACGACGGTGCGGGGCAGCAGCGGCTCGGCCGCCGCCCTGAGCTTGCCCGGCCACGTGAGCAGCGAGCCCCGAGCGAGCGAGCCGGCGCCGGCCGGGACCCCGAGCAGGAGCCCCTCCGGTATGGGGTGCATCCGGCGATGCCAGATCGACGCCCCGGTCGTGGCGGGGGAGGTGAGCGTGTCGCCGAGTCCGAGCTCGCGGGCGAGGGCGCCCGCCCACGGCACCCGCACGAGGTAGGCGTCGCCGCCTTCGTCCACCGCAGGCCGGCCGGCGAACGCACTGGTGAGGATCTTGCCGCCCACGCGCTCGCCGGCCTCGAGCACGGTGATCGTCGGGGGATGCTCGCCCTGGCACAGCCGGTAGGCCGTGGTGAGCCCGGTGATGCCGGCGCCGACGACCACGACGTGTCGTGCGGAGAGGTCGATGGTCGCCTCGGTCACTTCGACCTTCCGGCGGTGATGATTCGCTCGGCCAGGGCACCCATCACCGCCGGATCGTCGTTGACGCACGCGGTGCGAGCGAACGTGAGCCCGACGCGCTCGGCCCGGGCTCGGGCCTCGATGTCGAGGTCGTAGAGCACCTCGAGGTGGTCGGCCACGAAGCCGCAGGCGCAGACGAGGACCCCCGATGCGTTCTCGCTGGCGGCGAGGTCGTCGATCACGGTGAGCACGTCGGGGCCGATCCACGGCTCGGGCGTGCGCCCGGCGGACTGCCATGCCACCGCCCAGCTGGTCCAGCCGGCCAGCCCCGCCCGGGCTGCCACGGCCGTCGCCGTGGCGCGCACCTCGTCGGGGTAACGGTCACCGGTGGCGAGGATGCGCTCGGGGAGCGAGTGGGCGGTGAAGAGGACCTTGGTGTGGGCGGGCATGGCGGCCACGCCAGTGGCGACCTCGCGCGCCAGGAAGTCGACGAAGGCCGGCTCGGTCGCCCAGCTCTCGATGCCGACCACCTCGACCGGTCCGGCGGCCGCACGCACCCGCGCCAGGTACTCGCCCACCGACAGCTGCGAGTAGTGAGGGGCCAGGACGAGGGCGACGATGCGCGTCGCCCCGCCGGCGAGCGCTCGGTGTACGGCATCCTCGATCGACGGCGTGGCGTGCTTGGTGCCGAGCAGCACCGTGAACTTGCCCGGGGCGCGGGCGTCGAGCGCAGCGGCGAGGGCAGTCCGCTGCCCCTCGGTCCGCTCCGCGAGGGGCGAGATGCCACCGATCGCGTCATACCGAGCGGTCAGGTCGGCGAGCTGCTCTGGCGTCGGTGGCCGGCCGCGCCGGATGTCGGTGTAGTACGGCTCGATCTCTTCGCGCGTCGGCGGCGTGCCGTACGACATGAGCACGACGGCGGTGGTCACGGCCGGGCCGTCCGGGTGTGCACGCGCTCCACCACCGCCTCGAGCACGGTGGGGTCGGTGCCCACCTGCACCCCGTGGCCGAGGTTGAAGATGTGACCAGGGTGCCCGCCGTTGTCGTCGAGGACGTCGTCGGTGGCGGCCAGTGCCACCTGCGGGCCAGCGAGCACCAGCGCCGGGTCGAGGTTGCCCTGCACGATGGTGTCGGGTCCGAGGCGGGACCGGGCGGCGGTGATCGACGTGCGCCAGTCGAGACCGATGACCCGAGCGCCGGCGGCATGCATCGACTCGAGGAGGTGGTCGCAGCCGACCCCGAAGTGGATGCCCGGAACCTCGGGGTGGCTCTCGGTCAGCTCGGTGAAGACCCGTCGGGAGTGCTCGAACACGAACCGGTCGTAGTCACGGCGGGAGAGCGCGCCGGCCCACGAGTCGAACAGCTGGAACGCGCCCGCTCCGGCGTCGAGCTGGGCTCGGATCGAGGCTACGGCGTGCTGGACGAGCCGTTCGAGCAGGTCGTGCCAGGTGGTCGGATCGGTGCGCATGAGCGCCTTGGTGTGCTCGTAGGTGCGCGACGGCCGACCCTCGACGAGGTAGCTGGCGACGGTGAAGGGTGCGCCGGCGAACGCCAGCAGGGGGACCGACAGCTCGCCGGCCAGGATGCGCACCGTCTCGAGCACGTACGGCACATCGGTGTCCGGCTCCAGCGGGCGCAGGCGAGCCAGGTCGCTGGCCGAGCGGAACGGCGTTCCGGCGACGGGGCCGGTGCCGGGCGCGACGTCGATGCCGAACCCGACGGCGAACGCGGGGACCACGATGTCGCTGTAGAGGACTGCGGCGTCCACGCCGTAGCGGCGCACCGGTTGGAGGGTGATCTCGGCTGCCAGCTCCGGTTGCTCGATCGCCCGAAGGATGCTGCCCTCGCCGCGCACCGCTCGGTACTCGGGAAGGCTGCGCCCGGCCTGACGCATGAACCACACGGGCGTGTGGCGGGCGGGCAGACCGCGGCAGGCGGACAGGAACGGATCGGCTCCGGTGCTGGTCATGGCGTCTGCGACGCTACCGGCAGCGCGCCGGGGCCAAGGCCCCCGGCGGCATGGACGAAGGTCCTCTCGCGCGTCGAGGGCTGATCGTCCAGACTGTCCCAATGAGACGAGCAGCGTGGGCCGAAGCGTTCTTGTGTCTGCTCGCCGTGGCCTGCGGTGGTGGTGACGACGACGCCACCGGGCTGAAGGGCATCGTGCGGGACGATCCGCTCGTGGTGGCCGAGGTGTCCATCCCCGAGGAGACGGACTTGGCGCAGGGCGAGGAGCCGACGCCGTTCACGTTCGCGGCCCGGCCAGGAGAGCTGCTCGTCGTCTACTTCGGTTACACGAACTGCCCGGACTTGTGCCCCACCACGATGACCGCCCTGAAGCAGGCCAAGGCGCGCCTGGACCCCGACGAGGCGGACCGGGTCGACCTGGCGATGGTCACCGTCGACCCCGAGCGAGACACCGGCGAGATCCTGAGCCTGTACCTGTCGTCGTTCTCCGACCGCTACCACGCACTGCGCACGGAGGACTCCGAACAGCTGGTCGAGGTGGAGGAGGCGTTCCTGGCCTCCTCGACGGTCAGCACGCTGTCTGATGGCACGGTCGAGGTGTCGCACACCGCCGCCGCTTACGTCGTCGACGACCGCGGCGTGGTCGTCGTGGAATGGCCGTTCGGGGTGACCCCCGAGGTGATGGCCGACGATCTTGCGTACCTTTTCAACGAGATGAAGTGAAGGAGCACTCGGATGACCCCCACCCCCCACCGCCTCCGCACCGGCCTGCTGGCCGGCATCGTCGGCCTCGGCCTGCTGCTGGCAGGCTGTGGTGACGACGACGACAGCGACACCACCGAGGCGCCGGCCGGCTCAGAGGCGACCGCCGGCGAGATCACCGTCGATGGTGCGTGGGCCCGTACGAGCCCCATGGCCACCGACCGAGGTGCCGTGTACATGGTGATCACGTCTCCCGTCGACGATGCCCTCGTCGGCGCGTCCGTGCCGGCCGAAGTGGCCGGTACGGTGGAGATCCACGAGACGGTCGTGATGACCGAGGGCACCGGCATGGGGACGCCCGCCGACTCCGCAGTGGACGCGATGGCGATGACCATGCGGCCCGTCGACAAGATCGACCTGCCCGCCGGAGAGGCCGTCGCCCTCGAGCCGGGCGGCTACCACATCATGCTGCTCGACCTCGTCGCCCCCCTCGAGACCGGCACCACCATCGAGGTGACGCTGACCTTCGAGAGCGGCGCCACCACGACCCTCGACGTGCCCGTCCAGGAGATGGCACCGTGACCGTGAGCGCCCGGACATGAGCGAGCAGGGCGTGGAGGTCCTCGACGAGCAGCGCGACGAAGCGCGCGGGCGCACCTGGTGGGTGCTCGCCGTGATCGTGCTCGTTCCGCTCGCCGTGATCGGCGCGGCGATCGCGCTGGCGATCGCGACCAGCTCCGACGACGAGGCCTCCACGCCCCGCACGCCCACCCGGGCGCCGCAGACGATCACCTACGTGATCCCGCCCGGGACGGCCGAGCGCATGCAGTCCGGCCAGCTCGTCGACGACGTGATCCCCGAGTACCTCGACCTCGTCGTCGGTGACACGATCGTCGTCGAGAACCAGGACGAGACGACCCATCAGTTCGGCCCGATCGTGGTGCGCGCCGGCGAGACGACCGACGTGACGTTCTTCGAGCCGGGCCGCTACCAGGGCGCCTGCACGGTCGGCGACCACGACACCGTCACGATCCAGGTGAGCTGATGCGCCGGCTGCTGATCGCAGCGCTCACCCTGGTCGCGGTCGCCGGGTGCGGCGACGACGACGGCTCGTCATCCTCCGGGCGCGACCCCTGGCCGTCGGTCGAGATCGAGCGTCTCGCCGACGGGAGCACGGTCGACACGTCGTCGATCGTCGGTGAGGTGCCGACCGTGGTGTCGGTGTGGTCGGTGTCGTGCAAGCCCTGCCGCGAGGAGCTGCCGGGGCTGCAGGCGCTGAGCGAGGCCCGAGGTGGTGAGGTCGCCGTCGTCGGCGTGAACAACGGCGACGACCCCGAGGCTGCGCTCGACTTCCTCGACGAGATCGGCGTGACCTTCCCGATGTACCGCGACCCCGAGGGGATGCTCACCTCGGCCGTGAAGGTGCCGGTCCTGCCGGCGACGCTGATCGTGATGCCCGACGGCACCATCGGGTGGTGGGAGCTGGGCGAGGTGAGCCGGGCCGAGGTCGAAGCCGAGCTCGACCGGCTCGCGGCCGAGGCCTGAGGACCGCCCGCTCATCGCCGGGCGCGCAGCAGCGCCTCGATCCGAGCGACCCGAGTGCGGGCCGGAGGGTGCGACGCGAAGAGCCGCTCCGAGGTCGACCGTGGCCGGCCGCCGGCACCGCTGGCCAGGACCCGCCGGAGGGCACGAGCCAGCTCGGGTCCGTACCCCATCTCGACCGCGCGGCGGTCGGCCTGGAACTCGGCGGATCGGCCGACGACGTTGCCGATGGCGTTCGCCGCCAGCAGACCGGCGAGGAAGACCCATGCCACGGTGTTGAGCAGGAGCGCCACGACCCGGCCGAGCGCCTCGAGGCTGGCCGAGTTGCGGGCGAAGGTCTCCGACGCCGCCTGGGCGACGTTTTGCAGGAAGAAGCCGATCCGTGCCAGCACGAGGATCGGAAGGCTGAGCCACTGGGCGATCGTCAGGGCGACGGTGTGTGAGCCCAGGTGGTGGCTCAGCTCGTGGGCGAGCACCCCGCGCAGCTCGTCGGGAGCGAGCGCGGCCACGGCGTAGGAGCTGACGACCACCAGGTGGCCGCCGCAGGCGAAGGCGTTCACCTCGTCGTCGTCGATGACGGCGAGCACGTACCGCTCCGGTGGCAGGTGGTTCGCCTGCGCGACCGCCTTCCATGCCGGCACCAGACGGCCGCGCTCGGCCGGGTGAGGCGTTCGTGCCCCGAGCAGGCGGGTCAGCACCAGGCGCTGGGCGGGACGCCAGAACAGGATGACTCCCGCCGCGAGGAGCCCGGCGGCGAACCACACGAAGGGCACCGCCCACACGAGCTGCAGCGGCCACCAGATCAGCGCGACCGCGAGCACCCACAGCGGGGCCAGGGCGAGCAGCGGTGCGAAGGCAGTCAGCGCCGAGGCATCGATCTCTCGCCGCGACGACGCTTGCGAGGACGAAAAGGAACGAGGCATGGGTCGTTCGCCACGATACGAGGCGCGCGACCGACGACCGCCCGGAGTGGAGGACTTGCCACAGATAGCGGTCACTGCGCTACACTGCGTCGTCTCGTACGGTTCTCGGTGTCCGCCGAGAACGTGGGAGGAGGCAACGTTGGCGGGACACGGCGTCGTCACCACTCCCGGGCAGGGATCGCACGAGGTGCGCGACCTGCTGGCTCGGGCGCGCCACCACGAACAGACCGATCCGGCGGCCGCGCTGGTGCTCGTGCAGCAGGCCCGCTCGCTCGCCCACGCTCACGGCGACCGTGCCGGCGAGGCCGAGGCCCTCTACCGGCTGGCGTCGCTGCAGTACTACGCCGGGAAGGCCGACGAGGCCTTCGCCCTCGCCGTCGAAGCCCGTGACCTGGCCATGGAAGCCGGCGCCAACGTGGTCCTCGCGTGGGCGCTGAACCTCATGGGGATCGTGCAGTTCGGCGCCGGGAACTACAGCGAAGCCCTGTCGTGCTGCCTCGATGCCGTCGACCGCTACCGGGCTACGGACCATCGGGTCGACGAGGGCAACCTGCTGAACGCCGTCGCCTCCATCTACCAGGCGCTCGGCGACACCGACCGGGCGGTGGTCACCTACGAGGCGGCGCTGGCGGCGAACCGCGTGCTCGAGCGCCCGGACTTCGATGCGCTCACTCTGGCCAACATGGCGATGATCCGCGCCGAGCGACGGGAGTATCTGCTGGCGGCGAGCCTGGGCGAGCAAGCGCTCGAGCTGTCCCGTACCCACGCCCCGGCCTTCGTGCCCGACGTTCTGAACATCCTCGGGAAGGTGTTCCTCGGCCTCGGCGACGTGCGCGGCGCGGAGGACCTCTTGGTCCAGGCCATCGACGCCCTCGACCGCAGTGAGGCAGACGGCGGCGAGGCCAACCCGCTGGCGCGAGCCGAGATCCAGCTGAACCTGGGACGCTGTGCCACCGCCGGCGGCGACGGCGAGCGGGCGCTCGAGCATCTCGAGCAGGCGCTGGAGATGGCCCGAGCGGCTGGCTCGGACTCGAAGCTGGCTGGTTCGAAGTCCACCGAGCTCGAGGTGCACACCGAGCTGGCCAACACGCTCAAGACGCTGGGCCGCTTCGAGGAGGCGCTGGCCCACCAAGAGGCGCGCTTCGAGGTCAACCTGGCGCTGTTCAACGAGGGCACGGACCTTCGGATCCGGACCCTCCAGATCGCGCACGACACCGAACAGGCCCGCCAGCAGGCGGAGATCCTGCGCCTGCGCACCACCGAGCTCGAGGAGCTGGTGCAGGGGCGCACCTCGTCGATCGAGACCTTCCAGCTCGCCGCGCTGGAGCGCCTGGCCGCGCTCGCCGAGGGCGACGCGCCGAACGAGCTCGCCCACCACTGCCGCGTGGGCGACCTGGCCGCCGACCTGGCCCTGCGCCTGGCGCAGTCGCCGCTGTGGGCCGAGCAGCTGCGACGGGCGGCACGCCTGCACGACATCGGCAAGCTGGGGATCTCCGAGCGGATCCTCCACAACCCCGGGCCGCTCACCCCCGACGACCGCCGCGAGGTGCAGCGCCACACCGAGATCGGCGCCCAGATCCTGGGGGGCAGCACGTTGCCGTTGGTGCAGCTCGCCGCCGAGGTGGCCGTCGCGCACCACGAGCGCTGGGACGGCTCGGGCTATCCGGCCGGGCTCGCCGGTACCGACATCCCGCTGTCGGCTCGCATCGTCGCCGTGGCCGACGTCTACGACGCGCTGGTCTCCCGTCGCACGCACCGGGGACCGTGGTCGCACGAGGAAGCGGCTCGCTACATCGTCGCCCAGGCCGGCACCAAGTTCGACCCCGGGGTGGTGGCGGCGTTCGAGTCGTGGCTCCGTCACGAGGACCCGACCCCCGTCGCCGGGGTGAGCGTGGCCGACGAGGCCTGAGCTGGTCAGCCGGGCCGGGTCCCCGCGACGGCCCGCTCGACCCACTCGCCCACGAAGGCGGCGAGCTCGTCGGGATCCTGGGTGAGCCGTCCGGAGCGCATCGCGTGTCCGAAGCTCGACACCGTTCCCACCACACCGGCGGCGATGAGGCGCGGATCGGCGTCGGGGATCAGCCCGAGCGCCTGACCCTCGCGCACCAACCGCTCGACGTCGCTGGCATAGACCTCGGCGCCCTCGCTCAAGGTGTCGGCCACCGCAGGGTCGTGGGTGCCGACACGCTCGTGGTCCAAGAGCGCGTAGTAGGCGCGATGCTCGGCCATGAAGCGCATGGTGGCCTCGGAGCCGGCTCGGATGCGGGCCACCGGGTCGGTCCGGGGGTCCATGGCCGCGGCTTGGGCCCGGCGCAGCGCCAGGCGCATGCTGCGCACCAGCTCGGCGAAGAGGCTGTCCTTGGTGTCGAAGTACCAGTAGAAGAGCCCCTTGGCCACCCCCGCCGCGGCGCAGATGTCGGCGATGCGGGTCGACTCGTAGCCGCGGCTGGCGAACAGCTCCGACGCGGCGTCGAGCAGCTGCTGCTTGCGCTCGCGGCCCTGCTCCGTCAAGCGCGTGGCCCCTGCCATGGCCGGGAGTCAACCAGCCCTTGACCGGCGGGTCAATCCGTGCCGGGCGATGCGCGCCCTGGCGCGATAGAACACCGCCATGCTCGCGACCATCCCGAGCCCGTCGTCGGGCACGCTCGAGATCGGCCCGCTGCAGCTCAACGCGTACGGGCTGATGATCGCGATCGGGGTGATCGCCGCGGTGTGGCTGGCGGGGCGGCGCTTCGAGGAGAAGGGCATCGGCACCCGCGACGACGTCAGCTACATCGCGCTGTGGGCCGTGCCGGCGGGCGTCATCGGGGCGCGCCTGTACCACGTGATCACGGACTGGCAGCTGTTCGAGGACGACCCGGGCAAGATCGTTCGCATCTGGGAGGGCGGTCTCGGCATCCCCGGCGGCATCTTCCTCGGGGTGGTCGTCGGTCTGCTGGCCGGGCGGCACCGCCACATCCCGCTCGGCTGGGGGCTCAACTGCGTGGCCCCGGCGCTGGCGCTGGCACAGGCGATCGGGCGCATCGGCAACTGGTGGAACCAGGAGCTGTTCGGGCGCCCCACGGACCTGCCGTGGGCGCTGGAGGTGTCCGACGACAAGGCGATCGCGGCCGGCTATCCGGCCGGCACCACGTTCCACCCCACCTTCCTCTACGAGTCGCTCTGGAACCTGGCACTGATGTTCGTGCTGCTGTGGATCGACCGCCGGTTCCGGCTGTGGCCGGGCCGCCTGCTGGCCTTCTACACGCTGGGCTACGGGCTCGGGCGCTTCTGGATCGAGGGGTTGCGCATCGACCCGGCCAAGGAGGGCGGCGGGCTGCGGCTCAACCAGTGGATGGCCCTCGTGCTGATCGTCGGGTCGCTCGCGTTCTTGGTCATCGACTGGGCCCGCCACCGCGGCCAGACCGCCCCGCTGCCGCCCGCCCTGCAGCCGGCGCCCGACGAGCCGGCCGAGGAGCCGGCCGAGGCGGTCGGCGGGGACGAGCCCGTCACCGACTGAGCGCGCGCAGCGTCGCCGCGAGCTCCTCGGGCACCACGGGGTTGAAGTACTCCTCGCAGCTCACCTCGGCAGCGGCGATGAACCGTGGGACGCCGGCGGCACGCCAGGGCGAGACGATCTCGAGGTGGAGCCAGGCATTCGGCGCCGAGCCGTCGGCGGGTCGCTGGAACCACCACATCATGTAGGGCAGGGGTCGGTCGTAGAGACGGTCGAGCCGGGCCAGCACGTCCACGAGCAGCACCCCCAGTGCCTCCCGGCCCGGCCCGTCGAGCGAGGGGAGGTCGCCCACCGGGGTGTCGGGGCTCAGCACGACCGACACGGGGAACGTCGGCGCATGCGGCACCCAGGCCGACCACCCGTCGTGGCGGGCGACGAGGCGTTCGCCCGGGTCGGCATCGGGGCGCCAGCCAGCGCGGAACACCGAGGCCGGGCGGGCCGGCACGTGGTCGTAGGCGTAGATCTGGCCGTGCGGGTGTTGGATCGTGGCGCCGACCTCCGGCCCGCGGTTCTCGAACACCAGCACGAACGCGACGTCGGCACGCTGGCCGAGCGCCGCCGTGCGCTCGGCCCAGAGGTCGATCACCCGTCGTGCACCAGCGGGCCCGAGCGACCAGAGCGAGGCGTCGTGGACCGGTGTGTAGAGCACCACCTCGCAGCGATCGCCGGGCATCGCCGGCCACCGGTTCGGGAACCAGCGCACGTCGTAGGGCTCCGGGGCCTCGAGGCCACCGGGGCAGAAGGGGCAACCGGCGCTCGGCAGGTTCGGGCGGTCCTGGCGGCTGTCGACGACATGGACGACCGTCCCGAGGTGTGGATCGATCCGGACGCCCACCCGGCACACCGTAACGTGGGCCGGTGCTCCCCGACCGTGCGGACCTGGTCCACCTCGCGACCGCGACCACGAGCGTGATCCTCGACTGCGGCACCGGCGTGCCGGCGATCCTCCACTGGGGCGCCAGCCTCGGCGCGGGCGTCGATCTCGACGCGCTGGCTCGATCCCTCGACCGACCCGTGGGCTTCGCCGGGCTCGACCGCGACGCCCCGCTGTCACTGGTGCCCGAGCACGGTGCCGGCTACCCGGGTCGTCCCGGCCTCGCCGGCCACCGTCCGGGTGGGGTGGCGTGGGCGCCCCGATTCGTGCCGGCCGGTCACGAGGTCGAGGGCACCCGGCTGGTCGCTCGGTCGCTCGACGAGGCGGCCGGGCTCTCGCTGGTGTCGGAGGTCGCACTCGACCCGTCGTCGGAGGCGCTCGTGGTCGCGCTGACCCTCGAGAACCGAGGCAGCACCCGCTATCTCCTCGAGCGCCTCGACGTCACGCTCCCGCTGACGTCGCACGCTGCCGAGCTGGTGACCTTCACCGGCCGCTGGTGTCGCGAGGCGCAGCCACAGCGCCGGGCGTGGGCCGACGGCAACTGGGTGGCCGAGAACCGCAGGGGCCGGACATCCCATGATCACCTGCCGCTGGTCTGGGCCGGGACCACCGGCTTCGGGGAGTGGAGCGGCGAGGTGTGGGGCGCCCACCTCGCCTGGAGCGGGAACCACTCGGTCGCCGCCGAGCGCCTGGCCGACGGGCGGCGGTGCCTGCAGCTCGGCGAGCTCCTGCACCCCGGCGAGGTGGTCCTCGCGCCGGGCGAGTCGTACCGCACCCCACAGGTGATCGCCGTGCACTCCGCGGACGGTCTGACGCCGGCAAGCTGGCGCTTCCACCGCTTCCAGCGCGCTCGCCCGCACCACCCGGGTCCGGACCGTCCCCGCCCGGTGCTCGTCAACACATGGGAGGCGCAGTACTTCGACCACGACCTCGACCGGCTGTTCCGGTTGGCCGCCGCCGCTGCCGAGGTCGGTGCCGAGCGCTTCGTGCTCGACGACGGCTGGTTCCACGGCCGCCGTGACGACCGAGCCGGGCTCGGCGACTGGTGGGTGGACGCCGAGGTGTACCCCGACGGTCTCACCCCTCTCATCGACCACGTGCGGGCCCTGGGGATGGAGTTCGGGATCTGGGTGGAGCCGGAGATGGTGAACCCCGACAGCGACCTCTACCGGGCTCACCCCGAGTGGGCGTTGGCGACGCAGGGCTACGAGGCGGTGCTGGGTCGCAACCAGCTGGTCCTCGACCTGGGCCGGCCCGAGGCGTTCGACCACGTGCTCACCCAGCTCGACGCGCTGCTGCGCGATCACGACATCGCGTTCGTGAAGTGGGACATGAACCGGGACCACGCGCAGGGCAGCGGCGCGAGCGGCGCGGCCGGCACGCACCGCCAGACCCAGGCCGTGTACCGGCTGATGGACGAGCTGGCCGCCCGTCACCCCGGCGTCGAGCTGGAGAGCTGCGCCTCCGGCGGGGGGCGCATCGACCTCGAGGTGCTGCGTCGGGCGGTGCGGGTGTGGACCAGCGACTGCAACGACGCCTTGGAGCGCCAGCTCATCCAGCGAGGCACGTCGATGCTCGTGCCGCCGGAGGTGATGGGCGCCCACATCGGTCCGGGCACCGCGCACACCACCGGGCGCCGCCACCGCATGGCGTTCCGGGCGGTCACCGCGCTGTTCGGGCACCTCGGCGTGGAGGCCGACCTGCTCGCCATGGACGACCACGAGCGCCAGGTGCTGGCGGCCGCGATCGCGCTGCACAAGGAGCTGCGCCCGCTGCTGCACGGCGGCGACGTGGTGCGCTTCGACCTCGATGACCCGGCCACGCTGGCGCACGGCGTGTACGCGGCCGACCGGTCGGCGGCGGTGGTGGCGTACGTGCAGCTGGCCACGTCGGGACCGCTGGTGCCCGGGCCGCTGCGCCTCCCCGGCCTCCACGCCGACCGTAGCTATCGGCTGACACGCTTGCGCCTGCCGGGCGAGCTCGGCGGCCTCACGTGGGGGGAGCCGGCATGGATGGCCGACGGTGTTGTGCTCACCGGCCGCCAGCTGGCCGCCGCCGGCGTGCGCCCCCCGCCGCTGCTCCCCGAGTCGGCCGCGCTGATCCACCTGCAAGCCGTCGAGTCGCCGTGAGGGGCGCGCCGCGGCGGTGTGCATCCGTTCTGGGCACGCGGGCCCGACGTCCGACCTGGTGGTTGAGCCGGGCGGTCGGCGCGATGTGCCCAGAACGAGCGAGCGAGGGACGATCGGTTGCGGGCATCATCCGGCCCATCTGAGCCGTAGCATCGGACCCCGTGTCCGAACGTATCACCGGCGCCGAGATCGTGAAGGTGGCCAAGCTCGCCCGACTGGAGCTGAGCGCCGAGGAGATCGAGGTCTACACCCGCCAGCTCGCCAGCATGCTCGACCACTTCGCCGACATCGACGCGCTCGACCTCGATGACGTGGCGCCGATGAACCAGCCCTACCCGCTCGTGAATGTGCTGCGCGACGACGTCGAGGCGGACACGCTCGACCGCGACGAGGTGCTGGCGGCTGCCCCTGACGCCGAGGACGGCCGCTTCCGGGTGCCGCCGATCATCGGGATGGAGCTGTGACCGCCGGGCCGGGTGCCACGACGGCGCTCGCGATCGCCGCCGACGTGCGCGCCGGACGCCGGCGGGCGCTGGACGTGCTCGACGAGCACCTCGTCCGCATCGCCGAGCGCGAACCGGAGGTGCACGCGTTCAACCTGGTCATGGCCGAGCCGGCCCGTGCCGCCGCCGCCGCCGTCGACGAGCAGGTGGCGCGGGGCGAGGACCCGGGACCGCTGGCCGGGGTGCCGATCGCGCTGAAGGACAACCTGTGCACCCGCGGGGTGCCGACCACCTGCAGCAGCCGAATCCTCGAGGGGTGGCGCCCGCCGTACGACGCCACCGTCGTGAAGCGGCTGGCCGCCGCCGGCGCCGTGGCGATCGGCAAGACGAACCTGGACGAGTTCGCCATGGGGTCGAGCACCGAGAACTCGGCGTTCGGGCCCACCCGCAACCCCCACGACACCTCGCGCGTCCCCGGCGGCAGCAGCGGTGGCAGCGCCGCCGCCGTGGCGGCCGGGTTCGCCCCCGTGTCGCTCGGCAGCGACACTGGCGGGTCGATCCGCCAACCCGCCGCGCTGTGCGGCGTCGTCGGCGTCAAGCCCACCTACGGCCTGGTGTCGCGCTGGGGCCTGGTGGCGTTCGCGTCGAGCCTCGACCAGATCGGTCCGTTCGCCACGACCGTTGCCGACGCCGCCGCGCTGCTGGAGGTGATCGGCGGCCACGATCCGCACGACTCCACGTCCATCCCGCAACCTGCCCCTGCGCTGTCGACGGTGCTCGACCAGGGTGTGGAGGGCCTGAGGGTCGGACGGATCGTCGACCTGCCGGGCGGCGCCGACGCCGATGTGCTCGAGCGGCTGGAGGCCGCCTTCGACGCCCTGCGCGCCGCCGGCGCCACGATGGTCGACGTGCAGGTGCCGGCGTTCACGTACGGGCTCACCGCCTACTACCTGGTCGCGCCGGCGGAGGCCAGCAGCAACCTGGCCCGCTACGACGGCGTCCGCTACGGCTTGCGGGTGCCGGCCGCGGACACCAACGCCATGTACGCCGCCACCCGTGAGGCGGGCTTCGGAGCAGAGGTGAAGCGTCGCATCATGCTCGGCACGTACGCCCTGTCGGCCGGCTACTACGACGCCTACTACGGCAAGGCGCTGAAGGTCCGCCGGCTGATCGCCCAGGACTTCGACGCCGCGTATCGCAGCGCGGACGTGCTGCTGACACCGACGTCGCCGACCGTCGCCTTCCCGCTCGGCGCCAAGACCGACAACCCGCTGGCGATGTACCTCTGCGACACCTACACCATCCCGACGAACCTGGCCGGCCATCCGGGGATGAGCGTGCCGTTCGGCACCGGTGCGGGCGGCCTGCCGGTCGGCGTGCAGGTGCTGGCGCCCATGCTCGGCGAGGCGGTGATGTTCCGGGTGGCGGCCGCCCTCGAACGCGCAGGAGTCGGGTCATGACCACGATCGACGGATGGGAGATGGTGGTCGGGCTCGAGGTACACGTCGAGCTGGCCACCCGCACCAAGCTGTTCAGCGCCAGCCCGAACCGCTTCGGTGACGACCCGAACACGCACATCGACCCGGTCAGCCTCGGCTTGCCTGGCGCCTTGCCGGTGCTGAACCGCCGGGCGGTGGAGCTGGCGATGATGATCGGCCTTGCACTGAACTGCCAGGTGCAGCCGAGCACGTTCCACCGGAAGAACTACTTCTACCCGGACCTTCCCAAGGCGTATCAGATCAGCCAGTACGACCAGCCGCTGAACGTCGACGGGTGGCTGGCGCTGCCCGACGGCACCCGCATCGGCATCGAGCGGGTCCACCTCGAGGAGGACACCGGGAAGTCCACCCACTACGGCGGGGCCGGCGGGCGGATCCACGGCAGCGACTACTCGCTCATCGACTTCAACCGCGCCGGCGTGCCGCTGGTGGAGATCGTCGGGCGGCCGGACATCCGCACCGTCGAGCAGGCCCGCCAGTACGTCACCGAGCTGCGGGCGATCCTGGTCGCCATCGGCGCCTCCGACGCCAAGATGGAGGAGGGCTCGATGCGCGTCGACGCCAACGTGTCGGTGCGCCGGCCTGGCGAGGAGCTCGGCACCCGCTGCGAGATCAAGAACGTGAACTCGGTCCGCTCGCTGGGACGGGCGATCGAGTACGAGGCCCGGCGCCAGATCGACCTGCTCGAGGCCGGTGAGCCGGTGCGTCAGGAGACCCGTCACTGGGACGAGACCGATGGGCGTACGCACATGCTGCGCTCGAAGGAGGACGCCGACGACTACCGGTACTTCCTCGAGCCGGACCTGGTGCCGCTGGCACCGGACGAGGCGTGGATCGCCGAGGTCCGTGACTCGCTGCCGATGCTGCCGGCGGCGCGCCGGGCCCGGCTGGCCGCAGCGACCGGAGCGGCCGCCGACAGCGAGGCGGTCATGGTGGTGGTCGAGCGGGGACAGGACGACTACGTGCTGGCGGCCATCGATGCCGGTGGCGACGCCGGGCGGGTGCTGGTCCACGTGCAGCAGGCGTACGCCGAGGAGGGCCCGACGCCGGGAGTGCCGGCGAGCGACCTGGCGGCGCTGGCCGCGCTGGAGGCCGGTGGGAAGCTGACTGCCACCCAGGCCAAGGCGGTGCTGGCCGAGCTGCTCGATGCCGGAGGCGGCGACCCGGCGGCGATCGCCGCGGCCAAGGGCTTCGAGGCGATCGACACCGGCGCGCTGGAGTCGTTGGTGGACGAGGCGATCGCCGCCCAGCCCGACGCCTGGGCGAAGTACGCCGCTGGCGAGGACAAGGCAGCGGGCGCGCTGGTCGGTGCCATCATGAGGTCGTCCAAGGGCAAGGCCGATGGCAAGGCGGTGACGGCGCTGCTGCAGCAGCGCCGCGCCACGAATGGCTGACCCGACCTGCGCTTGCAGTTGTTTGCGGCAAAGATCGCTCCCAGAGCGATGACACTCCGTCAGAAGTTGGGAGGTGAGGGGGTCGAATGGACCGGATCGAGATCCAGGGCCTGCGGGTCGTGGCGGTGGTGGGGGTCCTGTCCCACGAGCGCGAGGCCGCCCAGCCGTTGCGCGTCGACCTCTCGCTCGAGGTCGACCTGCGTGACGCTGGACGCAGCGACGAGCTGGGCGACACCGCCAACTACGGGGCCGTCGCCGAGCGCGTCGCCTCGCTGGTGCGCGAGGCCAAGGACCTCCTGCTGGAGCGCCTCGCCCATCGGGTGGCCGAGGAGGTGCTGGCCTTCGACCGGGTCGATGCCGTGGAGGTCACCGTCACCAAGCTCCGCCCCCCGATCCCGGAGGACGTCGAGGCCACCGCGGTGCAGATCCGCCGCACCCGCGCCGATGTCGAGGTGGTGCCGCACTCCGTGCACCGGGCGTACGTGGCGCTCGGGTCGAACCTTGGCGACCGCGAGGCGTTCCTGCGCTACGGGATCGCCGAGCTGGGCGACGTCGTGGCCCAGTCGCAGGTGTTCGAGACGGATCCGGTTGGCGGCCCCGACGGACAGGGTGCGTACCTGAACATGGCTGTGGTCGTGGAGACCTCGCTCGACCCCTTCGCCTTCATGCGCCGGTGCCAGCGGATCGAGGCCGCGGCACACCGCCAGCGGATCGTGCACTGGGGACCACGCACGCTCGACGTCGACCTGCTGATGTACGACGACATCCGCATCGACAGCCCGGAGCTGGTGGTGCCCCACCCCCGGTACGCGCAGCGCCGGTTCGTGCTGGCCCCGCTGGCCGAGATCGCACCGGAGCGATGCCCGGACGGCTGGGACGCGACGCTCCCGCCGATGGGGGTGCACCCGCGGGGTCCGCTCGGTGCGTGAGGCGATGCCGGTCGAGTCGGGGTCAGCCGAGGCCGAGGCGCCGTTCGGTGGCGCGGACCTTGGCCGGGTAGTGGGCGCGGCCGAACTCGGGCTGCTGGCGCACCACGATCTCGAGCAGCTCGTCGTGCTGGGCCGTCTCCTTCCACGGCAGCGCGATGTACAGCGGCAGGCCGAAGCGGCGCAGCTCGGACAGGTTCGAGTAGACGCGCTTCTGATACACGTAGCGCTGCTCCCACGGCCAGTTCGGCGGGGCGAACCCCGTTCCCGGGTCCACGATGCACCGGTGCCGCAGGCCGTAGCGGTCGGCGGCGGCCAGGCGCTCCTCGAAGAACGAGAGGATCGCTTCGATCGGATCCGACTCCACCATCGCCATCTGGCGCGGGTTGGGTCCGGACAGGAACGGCACCACGATCGGCACGTCGAAGTCGGCAGCCACCTCCCACATGGCGTCGGCCTGCATCCCGTCGGCGGCGTTCAGCACCGTGGCACCGGCCTGGAGGGCGCGCCGGGCCACCTCGGGTCGCCACGTGTCGACGCTCACGTCGACGCCGAGCGTGGCGAGCGCGGGGACGATCGCTTCGAGCCGCGCCCACTCCGCCTGCCAGGCGACCACCTCGGCGACGTCGGTCGAGCCCTGCCCGCCGAGGTCGATGGCATCGGCCCCGTCGGCGAGCAGCGACCGGGCCCGCGCCAGGGCGGCCTCCGGCGTCGAGGCGATCGAGTCGGTGTTCAGCGAGTCGGGGCTGGCGTTGACGACGCCATAGAGCAGCACGGCGGTGCACCGTACCGTGGCGGGGCCCGATGAGCGCCGTGACGACGTTCGACCCGGCGCGGTGGACCGCGGCCCGGGTGGTCGAGGCGAAGGCCGGGCGGTCGGTCTCGATGTGCATCCCGTGCCGGAACGAGGTGGCCACGATCGGCTCCCTGGTCACCGCGGTGCGCACGACGCTCATCGAGCGCACCGGCGTGGTCGACGAGCTGATCGTCCTCGACGACCGCAGCACCGACGACTCGGCGCGCGTCGCCGCCGACGCCGGGGCGACGGTCGTGTCCATCGAGGACGTCCACCACACCTACGGCGTCGGCCACGGCAAGGGCAACGCCCTGTGGGCGACGCTCGCGGCCAGCCACGGCGATCTGGTCGTGTGGTGCGACGGCGACATCACCAGCTTCGAGCCACGCTGGGTGGTGCGGCTGCTGGCGCCGCTGGTGGCCGGCGCGAAGGTGGCACTGGTGAAGGCCAGCTACCACCGCCCGACCGAGTACGGCGGAGGTGGGCGCACCACCGAGCTGGTCGCCCGGCCGCTGCTGTCGCTCTACTTCCCCGAGCTCACGGGGCTGGAGCAGCCCTTGTCGGGCGAGTTCGCCGGCCGGCGCAGCGCCATGGAGGCCATCCCCATCGTCGAGGGCTGGGGCGCCGAGATCGGGATGGTGATCGACGTCGCCGGGCGGTTCGGGGCGGAGGCGATCGCTCAGGTCGACCTCGGCACCCGCCGCCATCGCCACCGTTCGCTGCAGGAGCTGTCGGTGCAGGCGGCCGAGGTGATGGCGACGCTGCTAGCGCGCACGCCGGCGGCCGCGGCGGCGTTCGCGTGCGACGAGCTGGTGCTGCAGCGCGCCGATGGGAGCCACGTGCCGCTCAACCTGGCCGAGCGCCGCCCCCTGGCCGAAGTTCGGGTCACGCACGCACGACGGCACCAGCGCTGACCACGACCTGGCCTCGCTTCACGACGGTGTCGACGAGGTTCGTGCCGAAGCGGTGCACGACCATGCCGTGCTCCGGCACCGACCACAGCACCAGGTCGGCCTGCTTGCCCGGGGCGAGGCTGCCGATGCGATCAGCCCGGCGCAGCGCGGCGGCGGCGTTGAGCGTGACGCCGTACCAGATCTCGGCGGTGCGCATCCGGTAGAGGCGGGCGGCGAGTCCCATCACCACCGGCAGGGACAGCGTGGGGCAGCTGCCCGGGTTGTAGTCGGTGGAGAGCGCCACCACCGCGCCGCTGTCCATCACCCGCCGGGCCCACGCCGGCCAGTCCCGTTGGCCGGCCTGGAGCAGGTGCAGCGTGCAGCCGGGCAGCAGCACGGCGACGGTGTCGCTGCCCCCGAGCAGCGCGAGGTCGGCGTCGGACACCTCGTCGAGGTGGTCGACCGATGCCGCCCCAGCGCGCACGGCGAGGCCCGTGCCGCCCGCGCAGCCGGTCTGGTCGGCGTGCACCCGGCAGCCGAAGCCGGCGGCCCGGGCGGCGGTGAGGATCCGGGCTGCCTCGTCGGCGCTGAACGCAACCGGGTCACACCAGACGTCGCACCACTCCGTGAGCGGGCGTGCCTCGGGCAGCATCCCGATCACCTGCTGCACGTACTCGTTGCGCCGGTCGGCCATCTCGGGCGGCACGACGTGGGCACCGAGGAACGTGGGGATCACCTCGACGGGGTGATGCAGGTGGGTGGCGATGCGCAGCAGGCGCAGCTCGGTGTCGTGGTCCAGGCCGTAGCCGGACTTGGCCTCGAGCGTCGTCGTGCCGTGGGCCAGGGCGACGTCGAGGTCGGCGAGTGCGTGCGCGGTGAGCTCGTCGTCGGTGGCGGCCCGGGTGGCGACCACGCTCGAGGCGATGCCGGCCGGTCGCCCGGTCCAGGGGGTCCCGGCGACGCGGTGCTCCCACTCGTGGTGGCGGGACCCGGCGTGGACGAGGTGGGTGTGGGGGTCCACCAAGCCGGGGGTCACCAGCTGTCCGGTGGCGTCGATGGTGGCGGCGCCGCGATAGCGGACATCGATGTCGGCGGTCGGACCGACGGCGACGATGCTGCCGTCGCGGACGGCGACCGCGCCATCCGGGATCACCTCGACGGCGATCGGCCGGCGCACTCCGGTGGGCGGACCGTGGCAGGTGAGCAGCTCGTGGGCACTGCGCACCATCAGGTCGACGTCGATCACCCGAGCACCTCTCGGATGACCGCCGTGAGCTCGGCGGCCACGTCGAGGCGAGCGTGGTGGCCGTCGGTCACCACCTCGCGCCCGCCGACGACCACGTGGGTCACGTCGCACGCTCCGGCGGCGTAGAGCGCGCCGGCCAGCGCGTCGGCCGGGGGCGTGCCGGCGAGGCGGACGCTGTCGAGCGACACCGTCACCAGGTCGGCGCGCCAGCCGACCTCGATGCGTCCGGCATCGGACCAGCCGAGCGCGCCGTGGCCGTTGACGGTGGCGACCGCGGCGAGCGTCTCGACGCCGAGCGTGCCGCGGGCGCCCGTGGCAAGCCGCTCGTCGAGCTCGACCGCCCGGGCTTCCTCGAACGGGTCGATGACGGCGTGCGAGTCGCTGCCGATGCACAGCCGGGCGCCGGCGGCGGCCAGCGCGCCGGCGGGTCCGATCCCGTCGGCGAGGTCGCGCTCCGTCGTCGGGCACAGGCACACCGACCCGGTGGCAAGGGCCTCCACGTCGGACGGGCCGAGGTGCGTCGCGTGAACGGCGGTGAACCGCTCGCCCAGCGCGCCGGCCGCGGACAGCACCCCGGTCGGTGTCGTCGCGTACGCGGCCCGGCACGCCTCGTTCTCGGCGGGCTGCTCGCTCACGTGGGCGTGGAGGGGCGCCGCGCGCTTCGTGGCCCACGCCGCCACGGTGCGGATCTCGCCCGGTGTGCAGGCCCGCACCGAGTGCACGGCGGCGCCGAGGCGGACGTGGGGTGGCTCCCGCCGATCCGCCGCCCGGGCCGCCCAGGCGTCGACGCTCGCGTCGGCGAACCGGCGCTGGACCTCGTTCAGCTCCTGGCCGATGCCACCGTGCAGGTAGCAGGTGTCGAGCAGCGTCAGGCGGATGCCGGCGGTGGCGGCTGCGTCCACGAGCGCGTCGCCCATGGCGTTCGGCTCGGCGTAGGGGCGGCCCGCGGGATCGTGGTGCAGGTAGTGGAACTCGCCCACGGCCGTGAAGCCGGCCAGCACCGTCTCGGCGAACACCGCTGTGGCCAGGCGCCGGTAGCGATCGGGGTCGAGGTCGGCGGCGACGGCGTACATCTGGTCCCGCCACGTCCAGAACGATCCGGTGCCCCCGTGGGTCCGCCCGCGCAGCGCCCGGTGGAACGCGTGGCTGTGGGCGTTCGCCATGCCGGGCAGCGTGAGGCCCCGGCGGACCGTGGCGCCGGCGGGTGGGGTGGCGACACCGGCGCGCACCGCGGTGATGTGCTCGCCCTCGACGTCCACCACGACGCCCGCCGCCGGCGTCGTCCCTCCGAGCCAGGCCAGCTCGCACCATGTCGTGGTCGCGGCGGTCGTCACGACCCGACGCGCTCCACGAAGGCGGTGATGCGCTCGACGAACGCGGCGCGGTGGAATCGCTCGAACTGCTCCCAGGTCGTGAGCGTCCTGGTGTCGACGACCCGGTCGACGAACAGCGTGCCGTCGAGGTGGTCGCACTCGTGCTGGAACGTGCCCGCGGTCAGGCCGCGACGCACCTCGTCGTGAGGCACGCCGTGACGGTCGAGGAACCGGAGCCGGATGCTCACGTGGCGCATCACGCTGCCGCGCAGATCGGGCACGGACAGGCAGCCCTCGTTGATCTCGACCAGCTCGCCGTCGAGCGGCTCGATGACGGGGTTCACCACCACGGTCAGCGGGATCGGCGGCTTGTACGGGTAGCGCGGGTTGTGCGTCACCTCGGCCACCGCGATCCGCAGCGGCACGCCGACCTGCGGCGCGGCGAGCCCGGCCCCGCTGGCGTGGCGCATGGTGTCGACCAGGTCGTCGACCAGTGCCTGCACGTCCGGTGAGGCGAGCTCCTCGGCGCCCACCTCGCGAGCGCGCTCGCGCAGCACCGGGTGTCCGATGGTCAGGATCGGGCGGACCGCCACCCTCAGCCCTCGCGCATCGGGATCCGCACGCCCCGCTCCTCGGCCACCACAGCGGCCTGGTCGTAGCCGGCGTCGACGTGGCGGATCACCCCCATGCCGGGGTCGTTCGTGAGCACCCGTTCGAGCTTCTGCGCGGCCAGCTCCGTGCCATCGGCCACGGCCACCTGCCCGGCGTGGATCGAGCGGCCGATGCCCACGCCGCCGCCGTGGTGGATGCTGACCCAGCTGGCACCGGAGGCGACGTTGACCATGGCGTTCAGCAGCGGCCAGTCGGCGATGGCGTCCGAGCCGTCGAGCATCGCCTCCGTCTCCCGGTACGGCGAGGCGACCGACCCGCAGTCGAGGTGGTCGCGGCCGATGACGATCGGGGCGCTGACGGTGCCGTCGGCGACCATCTCGTTGAACCGCAGCCCCATGCGGTCGCGCTCGCCGTAGCCGAGCCAGCAGATGCGCGCCGGCAGCCCCTGGAAGGCGACCCGCTCGCCGGCCATGCGGATCCAGCGGGCGAGCGCGTCGTTGTCGGGGAAGGTCTCGAGCACGGCCCGGTCAGTGGCGGCGATGTCGGCCGGGTCGCCGGACAGCGCCGCCCACCGGAACGGGCCCTTGCCCTCGCAGAACAGCGGCCGGATGTAGGCGGGCACGAAGCCGGGGTACTCCATCGCCCGGTCGAAGCCGCCGAGCATGGCCTCGGCCCGCAGGCTGTTGCCGTAGTCGAAGACCTCGGCGCCACGCTCCTGGAACCCCACCATGGCGGCGCAGTGCTCGGCCATCGAGGTCCTCGCCCGGCGGATGTACTCGTCGGGGTCGGCGCGACGCAGCTCGGCCGCCTCCTCCAGGGACAGGCCCTCGGGGACGTAGGCGAGTGGGTCGTGAGCGCTGGTCTGGTCGGTGACGACGTCGATCGGGGCGCCGGCGGCCAGCAGACGGGGGTAGACGTCGGCGCAGTTGGCGACCAGGCCGATGGACAGCGCCCGGCCATCGGTACGGGCCTGCTCCGCCAGGCGCAGCGCCTCGTCGAGATCGTGGGCGACGGTGTCGAGGTAGCGGGTCTGGATGCGGCGCTCGATGCGGGTCGGGTCGACGTCCGGGCAGATCGCCACGCCGCCGTTCATGGTGATGGCGAGCGGCTGGGCGCCACCCATCCCGCCCACGCCACCCGTCAGGGTGATGGTGCCCGTGAGCGAACCGCCGAAGCGCTTGGCGGCCACGGCGGCGAACGTCTCGTAGGTGCCCTGGAGGATGCCCTGGGTGCCGATGTAGATCCAGGAGCCGGCGGTCATCTGGCCGTACATCATCAGCCCCATGGCCTCGAGCCGGCGGAACTCGTCCCACGTGGCCCAGTCCCCGACCAGGTTGGAGTTGGCGATCAGGACCCGGGGCGCCCACTCGTGGGTGCGCATCACGCCGACCGGCTTGCCGCTCTGGACGAGCAGCGTCTCGTCGGGCTGCAGCGTCGTGAGGGTGCGGCAGATGGCGTCGAAGCTGGCCCAGTCGCGCGCCGCCTTGCCGGTGCCGCCGTAGACGACCAGCTCGGCCGGGTGCTCGGCCACCTCCGGGTCGAGGTTGTTCTGCAGCATCCGGTAGGCGGCCTCGATCGGCCAGGTGGCGCACGTTCGGGTGGCGCCTCGCGGTGAGCGGACGGTGCGTGGGGCCGAGGTCATGGTCAGTCTCCTGGAATCTCCTCAGCGAAGCTCGGTGCCGACGGCGGAGGTGATGGCTCGTGACCGCACGAGGTCCTCGACGGCCCGCAGCTCGGGCGACAGGAAGCGGTCGGGTCCCGGTCCGTGGGCAGCGGCGTCGATGGCGGCGCGGGCGGCGGCGAGCGGGGCCGAGCTCGCGAGCGGTGCCCGCAGGGCGGCAGCGCGAGCGGCCGTCGCCAGCTCGATGGCGACGATCCGGGTGAGGTTGTCGAGCACCTGGCGCAGCTTGCGGGCGGCGCCCCAGCCCATCGAGACGTGGTCCTCCTGCATGGCCGACGTCGGGATCGAGTCGACGCTGGCCGGTGCGGCGAGGCGGCGGTTCTCGGCCACCATCGCCGCCTGGGTGTAGTGGGCGATCATGTAGCCCGAGTCCACGCCGGGGTCCTCGGCCAGGAACGGCGCCAGGCCGTGTGATCGGTTGCGGTCGAGGTGGCGGTCGGTGCGCCGTTCGGCGATGGCGCCGAGGTCGGCGGCGGCGATGGCGAGGAAGTCGCAGGCGTAGCCGACGGGCGCGCCGTGGAAGTTGCCGCTGGAGCTGACCCGGCCGTCGTGGAGCACGGCCGGGTTGTCGATCGCCGCCGCCAGCTCACGCTCGGCGGTCTGCACCGCGAACACCAGCGTGTCGCGGACCGCTCCGGCGACCTGGGGATGGCAGCGCAGCGAGTAGGCGTCCTGCACCCGTAGGTCGCCCTCGCGGTGCGAGGCCACCATCGCCGAGCCGGCGAGCAGTGCCAGCAGGTTGGCGGCGCTCGCCGCCTGGCCCGGATGGGGGCGCAGTGCCTGCAGCTCCGGAAGGAAGACCTGGTCGGTGCCGAGCAGCGCCTCGACGCTGAGCGCGGCCGCGACGTCGGCGGCCCGGAGCAGCTCGGCCAGGTCGTCGCAAGCGAGGCACAGCATCCCGAGCATGCCGTCGGTGCCGTTGATGAGCGCCAGGCCCTCCTTCTCGCGGAGCTCCACCGGCTCGAGCCCTGCGGCGGCGAGCAGCGCGGGGACCGGTCCGGTCGATCCGTCCGGTCCGGTGGCCTCGCCCTCGCCGGTGAGCACGAGCGCCACGTGGGCGAGCGGGGCCAGGTCGCCGCTGCACCCGAGCGAGCCGTGCTCGCGCACCACCGGGGTGATGCCGGCGTTGAGCAGGCCGGCCAGCGCGTCGGCCAGCTCGGGACGGACACCCGTGTGGCCGGTGCACAGGGTCCGCAGGCGCAGCATCATCATCGCCCGGACGACCTCGCGCTCGACCGGTTCGCCCATGCCGGCGGCGTGGGAGCGCACCAGCGAGCGCTGCAGCGCCAGGCGGTGCTCCACGGGGATGTGCCGGTTGGCGAGCGATCCGAAGCCGGTGGAGATGCCGTAGGCGGGGATCTCGGACGCCGCGAGCTGCTCGACCCGGGCGCGGCTGGCGGCCATCGCTGCCCGGGCCGCCGGACCGATCTCGACCGGACGGTCGTGGCGCGCCACGGCCACCACGTCGGCGATGGAGGCGGCCCCCCCGTCCAGCAGCACCGGCCCGGTCACGCCGGGAGTCTCCCACGCCCCCAGTTCTCTGCGGGAAAGATCGCTCTACGAGCGATGACACTCCGTCAGAAGTGGAGGGGGTGGGTTGGGTAGCGTCGCTCTGCATGGGGGCGCTCGATGGGATCCGGGTTCTGGAGATCGGTCTGCTGGTGCAGGGGCCGCAGGCGGCGGCGATGCTCGCCGATCTGGGCGCCGACGTGGTCAAAGTCGAGCTGCCGGGCTTCGGTGAGCAGGCCCGCTGGATCATCGTCGACGAGGGCGACCCGCGCAGCGCCTACTTCCTGGCGCTGAATCGCGACAAGCGCAGCGTGGCCCTCGACGTGCGCACGGAGGGCGGCCGCGAGGCGTTCCTGCGCCTGGCCGCCTCCGCCGACGTGGTGATCAGCAACTTCAAGCCCGGCACGATGGAGGCCTGGGGTCTGGGCTACGAGGACCTGTCGGCCGTGAACCCCCGCATCGTGTACGGCGCCGGCAGCCTGCACGGCTCGCTCGGTCCGGAGGCCGACCGGGAGGGCGCCGACATCGCCGGTCAGGCGGCCGGCGGCCTGATCGCCACCACCGGCGCCGACGGCGGCGAGGTCACGCCGGTGGGCGCCACCATCGCCGACCACATCGCCTCCCAGCACCTCGCCGTGGGGATCCTGGCCGCGCTGCTCTGGCGCGAGCGCACCGGCCAGGGTCAGAAGGTCGAGGTCTCGCTGATCGGCGGCCAGATCTACGCCCAGGCGGCCGAGTACACGCACTACTTCCTCACCGGTTCGCTTCCTGGCCGGGCGAACCGCGGCCACCCGCTGATCCACGCCGCGTACGGCATCTTCCGCACCGCCGATGGCTGGATCGCGCTGGTCGGCGTCCCGCTGCCGGCCCGCGAGGCCTTCTACCGGGCGATCGAGCGTGAGGACCTGTTCACCGACCCTCGCTTCCAGGGGATCCTCTACACCGGCGACACGAAGCGACAGCTGTTCGCGGAGCTCGAGACCACGTTCCACGGGCGCACCACCCATGAGTGGTGCGAGATCCTCAAGGCCGCCGGCATCCGCTTCGCCCCGGTGCGGAACTACGCCGACGTGGCCACCGACCCGCAGGTCTGGGCCAATGGCTACCTGTTCACTGCCGACCACCCCACGTTCGGGCCGCTCACCATGGTCGGCTCGCCACTGCAGATGTCGGAGACCCCGCCCCAGCCCGGGGTGGTCGCACCCGAGCTCGGCCAGCACACCGAAGAGGTGCTCCTCGAGGCCGGCCTCACCTGGGACGACATCGCTGACCTGCACACTCGGGGCGCCTTCGGCTGAGCTCTGTACCGGCAGGAGCGGGACCTGGGGAGTCCCGTGACGAGGGGTAACGGGGCGGCGTGCTCGCCGGCACGCAGGGCGGTCTCGGCCCGGTCGGTTCGCCGGCGCGCACGTGGGCGAGCTCCTCGATGACCTCGACCGTCGTGGTTGCGTTGACCTGCCCGTTGTCGATCGCCCGCACGAGGTCGTGGGAGGGTTCGCGCCGCGGGTGTTCGCGGCCGAGCGCGTGGAACAGCACCGTCGTATCGACCACCACGGCACCGGAGGCCCGTGGGCAAGAGCGCGGCGTCGATCGCCTCCCGGACCAGCGTGGCGAGCGGACGTGGCGCTCCGTGCAGCCTCGGCTTCGAGGCGGCGGCGCTGCTCGGCACCGATGAGCACTGGGAGCCGCTCCGTCAGCATGCAAATACTGCAGCATGCTGTGGCGCAGCGTCGTCCACCTCAGGAGAGGCGCACCGGCAGCTGCTTGATGCCGTGGATGAAGCTGGAGTGGAGCCGGGTGACCTCGCCGGCCAGCTCGATGCGGTTCACCCGGGCCAGCAGCTCCTCGAAGATGATCCGCATCTCGAGGCGGGCCAGGTTCGAGCCGAGGCAGAAGTGCGGTCCGCCGCCGCCGAACGTGAGGTGGGGGTTCGGCTCTCGCAGCACGTCGAAGCGGAACGGGTCGTCGAACACGTCCTCGTCGCGGTTGGCCGACACGTAGAACATCGCGACGGGGTCGCCCTCTTCGATCTCCACCCCGTGCAGCTCCACGTCGCACGTGGCGGTGCGGCGGAAGTGGTTCACGGGCGTGCCCCAGCGGAGCATCTCCTCGATGCCGGCGGCGATCTTCGACGGGTCGTCCTTCAGGGTCTCGAACGCCTCGGGGTGCTCGAGGAGCGCGAGCAGGCCGTGGCTGATGCCGTTGCGGGTGGTCTCGTTGCCGGCCACCGCGAACAGCAGGGCGAACAGGTCGAACTCGTGCTCGCTCAGCTGGTCGTCCCCCTCGGCGGAGATGAGCGTGGTGACGATGTCGTTCTTCGGGTTCAGGCGGCGGTCGGCGGCGAGCTGGTTGGCGTACATGTAGAGCTCGGCGGCGGCGTTGGCGGCGTCGTCGGGGTCGGAGCCGGCGTAGTCGGGGTCCTGGGCGCCGATCATCCGGTTCGACCACTCGAACACCATCCGGCGGTCCTCGACCGGGATGCCCATCAGCTCGGCGATGGCGATCAGCGGCAGCTCGCTCGACACCTTCGTCACGAACTCGACCGTGCCCTCGGCCATCGCCTCGTCGACCAGACGAGCCGAGACGTCGCGGTAGTGGTCCTCGAGCAGACGGATCTGCTTCGGCGTGAAGCCCCGGTTGACGAGCATCCGCAGGCGGGTGTGCTCCGGCGGGTCGGTGTCGATCATCATCCGGGCCACGTCGAGGTCCGGGCGCTCTTCCATCATGAGGGCGCCCTTGCGAGCCGACGAGTACAGCTGGAACTTGCGGCTGACCTCGATCACGTCGGCGTGGCGGGTGACGGCCCAGAACCACTCGGGGAAGCCCTCCTCGATGCCCCGGGCGCGCAGGATCGGCGCCTCGCGGCGCATCAGGGTGAACAGCTCGTGCGGCGGCCCGTTCCGGTAGGCGGCGTTCGAGATGATGTCGAGGGTCTCGAACTCGAGGACGGGGTTGAGCGATCCGGTGGTCACGACAGGGCTCCGTTCATCTCGCGCTGGACAGGATCAGACCGCTGGTGGGCACGCCGGTGCCAGCGGTGACGAGCACGTTGTGGACATCGGGCACCTGGTTGACGCTGGTGCCGCGCACCTGGCGGACGCCCTCGGCGATGCCGTTCATCCCGTGGATGTACGCCTCGCCGAGCTGGCCGCCGTGGGTGTTGATCGGGAGGCGACCGCCGAGCTCGATGGCGCCGTCGCGAAGGAAGTCCTTCGCCTCGCCACGACCGCAGAAGCCGAACTCCTCGAGCTGCATCAGCACGTAGGGCGTGAAGTGGTCGTACAGCACGGCGGTCTGGATGTCGGCCGGGGACAGCCCCGACGAACCCCACAGCTCTCGCGCCACCAGCCCCATCTCCGGGAGCTGGGCGATGTCATCGCGGTAGAAGCTGGTCATCGTCCACTGCTCGGCGCCGGCGCCCTGGGCCGCCGCGGTGACCACCGCCGCCGGGTTCGGGAGGTCGCGTGCCCGCTCGACGGACGTGACCACCAGCGCTTGCGCCCCGTCGCTCTCCTGGCAGCAGTCGAGCAGGTGGAGCGGCTCGACGATCCACCGGCTGGCCTGGTGGTCGGCCAGGGTGATGGGCTGGCCGTAGAACCAGGCCGCCGGGTTGGTGGCGGCGTGGCGGCGGTCGGCCACGGCGACCCGGCCGAAGTCCTCGCTGGTGGCGCCCGAGACGTGCATGTAGCGCCGGGCCACCATCGCCACCCAGCTGGCCGGCGTGAGCAGCCCGAACGGGGTGGTCCACGAGAACTGCGCCCGCTCGGCCGTGGCGTCGGTGCCCAGGTCCTGCACCCCGGCACCGAAGCGCCGGCCGCTGCGCTCGTTGAACGCCCGGTAGCACACCACGACGTCGGCGGCACCGGTGGCCACGGCCATGGCCGCCATGGCCACGGTGCCGCAGGCCGCCCCGCCGCCGTAGTGGACCCGGCTGAAGTGGCGCAGCTCGCCGATGCCGACATGGCGGGCGATCTCGATGTCCGGGTTGTTGTCGGCCGTGTAGCTGACCATCCCGTCGACCTCGGACGGCGACAGCCCGGCATCGGTGATGGCCGCCAGCACCGCCTCACAGGCGAGGCTCATCTCGCTGCGCCCCGAGTCCTTCGAGAACTCGGTGGCGCCGATGCCGACGATCGCGGTGCGCCCGCCCAGCCGGTTCGGCATCAGTGCGCACCTCCCGGCAGGGTCAGCTCGACCGTGGCGTTCACGTGGTCGCCGAGCTGGTTGGCCCCCCGGACGGCCACGGTGACGGTGGCGGCGTCCTTGGCGGTGACGGTGCCCGTCATCACCATGGTGTCGCCCGGGTAGTTCGGCACGCCGAGGCGGATCTTGACGCTGCGGATGATCGCGTCCGGCCCGGCCCAGTCCGTGACGTAGCGCCCGACGAAGCCGTTCGTCGTCAGGATGTTCATGATGATGTCCTTGCTGCCGCGCTCGCGGGCGAGGTCCGGGTCGTGGTGGACCTCCTGGTAGTCACGGCTGGCGATCGCCGTCGACACGATCAGCGTGCGGGTGAGCGGGATCGACAGCGGCGCCAGCTCGTCGCCGACCTGGACGTCGTCGTGGCGGGGTGAGCTTCGGCGGGGTGAGGTGGGCATCATCCGGTCGCGATCAGTCGGCCCAGGCGGGCGAGGTGGGCGCTGGCGGCCCCGAGCTCGGTGCCGAGCTGGGTGCCCCAGAGGAAGTAGCGGTGGACGGGGTAGTCGATGTCGGCACCGACGCCGCCGTGGAGGTGCTGGCCGGCGAGCACCACCTGCTGACCGCCCTCGGTGGCCCAGAACGCGGCGCTCAGCACGTCACGCCGGGCGTCGAGGCCCTCCGCCAGGCGCCATGCGGCGTTCAGCGTGGTGACCCGCATGGCCTCGGTGGTGATGTACCCGTCGGCGGCACGCTGGCCCACCGCCTGGAACGACGAGAGCGGCTTGCCGAACTGGATGCGGTGGGACACGTGTTCGGCGGTCAGCGCCAGCGAACCCTGCGCCACGCCGAGCGCCAGCGCGCACAGTCCGGTGAGGGCCCGCTCGAAGAGCCAGGTGAGCGCGCCCAGCCCGTCGGCGCTCTCGCCGCCGAGCACGTCGCCCTCCTCGACGAGCACGTCGAGAGCGAGGTGGGCCTGGGGCTCGTGGTTCGTCGTGCGCACCGGTTCCACCGTGACGCCCGGACCGTGGAGGTCGACGAGCGCGATCAGCACGCTGCCGTCGGGCCGTCGGGCGGGGACGAGCACGACGTCGGCGTGGCGCCCGAACGGCACCGACGGCTTCCAGCCCGTCAGCCGCCAGCCACCATCACCCTGCGCCGGTGTGGCCATGACGCTCGGGTGGAGGACGTCGTTCGCGCCGGGCTCGGCGAGCGCGCTCGACAGCACCGTGTCGCCCGCCGCCACCGCCGGCAGGAGGCGTGCCCGCTGGTCGTCGGTGCCCCACTCGGCGATCGTCATGGCTGCACACAGCGTGCCCCACAGCGGCACCGGCGCGACCCAGCGGCCTTGCTGTTCGAGCATCAGGACGAGCTCGACCATGTCCTTGCCGCTGCCGCCGTACTGCGCCGGCACGACCAGGCCCAGCAGACCGGTGGTCGCGAGCGCCTGCCAGAGGTTGCGGTCGAAGCCCTGCCGCCCGGGGTCGGGATCGCGCTCGACCGCCCGCACCCGCTCCGGGGGCGCCTCTCCGGCGAAGACCTGCGCGGCCAGGTCGTGCACGGCCTGCTGCTCGTCGTCGAGGTCGAAGTTCATCGTGACCCTCCCTCCACTCGGGCGAACGGCAGCTTCATCCCGGGACCGGCATCGCGGATCTCGATCGTCACGGGGGCACCGATCTCCAGGCGATCGTTCGGCGTGTCGACGGTGTTCATCACCATCCGCACCCCTTCGTCCAGCTCGACGAGGACGATCGGGAGCGGGTACTCCAGGCCGGGCACCTGTGGGAAGTGGGTGACGACGAAGCTGTGGATCGTGCCCGTGCCCGCCGCTTCGACCGAGTCCCAGCCGAGCGAGTGACACACCGGGCACATCGGGCCCGTCGGGAACCGCAGCCGCCCGCACCCCGTGCAGCGCTGGATGAGGAGCCGGCCCTCGCCGACGGCCTCGAACCACCACCGGTTGTCATGGGTGGTGGCCGGCTGGGGCCGGGGCACGGGCGCGGGCTTCGTGGCGGCCGGGGGGCGGAACCGCAGGATCCGGAACAGCATCGAGCCGACCAGCTCGCCGCCGGCTTCGAAGTAATCCTGACGGGTGGTCACGAAGTGGCCGGTGCCGAGCGCAGTGGTCTTCTCCGGGCTGATCGAGTCGATGACCGTGCGCATCGTGAGCCGGTCGCCGGGGCGGAGGTAGCGCTGGTACGTCTGCTCGCTGTTGGTGGCGACGACGCTCGTGAAGCCCCGGCTGAACAGCAGCTCGTTCATCTGCTCGTACGGACCGTCACCACCCCGCGACGGCCCCTTCACGCCCACCATGACCCACGCCTGCAGCATCGTGGGTGGGGCCACGAGCCCGCCGTGCACGCTCGCGGCGGCGGCCTCGGGGTCGACGTACACCGGGTTCTCGTCGCCCATGGCCTCGCACCAGTGGCGGATCATCGCCACGTTGACCTCGTCGGGAGCCGGCGTCGGCGGGCCGATCTCCAGGCCCACGAAGCGCTGCAGCTGCTCGTAGAAGTCGTCGTGCGCAGGGTGGCTCATGACCGCACCAGATCTCTCCAGGGGACGCCCTTGTCGAGCGCTGGCTCACGGGGAAGTCCGAGGCCGCGCTCACCGATGATGTTGTGCTGCACCTCGTCGGTGCCGCCACCGAGACGCACCGCGAACTGGCTGAGCAGCGACTGCTGCCAGCGTCCGTCGTCGAGCGCATCGTCGCCCCACAGCAGCCCCTCGGCGCCGAGGACCTCCATCGCGGTGTCGAGCGTGGCCGCCCAGTGCCGGGCGAGGAACAGCTTCATCACCAGCATCTCCGGGCCGGGCATCCGCTGCAACGACATCGCCGTGCGCATGCGGTAGCCGAGGTAGGTGAGCGCGCCAGCGCGGCAGTGGGCGCGCATCAGCGCCTGGCGCACGACCGGATCGGCGGCGCGCCCCGTGCGCCGGGCGAGCTCGATCAGCTCCGGCACCGTCCACGACCCGCCACCGGAGCCGATGAACGCCCGCTCGCTGGCGAGCGTGGTGCTCGCCACCTTCCAGCCGTCGCCGACGGCGCCCACCACGTTCTCGGCCGGGATCCGCACGTCGGTGAGGAACACCTCGTTGAAGTGAGCGACGCCGGTGATCTGCGTCAGCGGTCGCACCTCGATGCCCGGGGTTCGCATGTCGACGACGAAGTACGTGATGCCGGCGTGCTTGGGCACGTCCGGGTCGGTGCGGGCCAGCAGGATCCCGTAGTCGGCGAACTGCCCGAACGAGGTCCAGACCTTCTGGCCGTTGACGACCCAGGTGTCACCATCGAGCACGGCGCGCGTGGCGAGCGAGGCGAGGTCGCTGCCGGCCCCGGGCTCGCTGAAGAGCTGGCACCAGATGTGGTCGCCGCGCAGCATGGGCTCGAGGAAGCGGTGCTGCTGCTCGGGCGTGCCGTGGGCCATCAGCGTCGGGCCGACCATGCCGATCGACACGGCGAAGGCCCCCACCGAGACGTCGAACTGGGCCTGCTCCTCGGCGAAGATCGCGGCCTGGATGGCCGAGAGCCCCCGTCCTCCGAACGCGCCCGGCCAGGTGATGCCGGCCCAGCCGCCCTCGAACAGCGTGGCCTGCCACTCCTTGCACCGCTTCACATGCTCGGCCAGCTCGACCGACTCCGGCACCGTGCCGGCGATGCGTGGCGCCGCGTGGGCGGCCAGCCAGGCGCGGGCCTCGGCGCGGAACGCGGCCTCGTCCGGCGAGTCACCGATGTGCATGCAGCGCGGACCTCCCGAGCGTCCCTGCCGGCTCGTCCCCCGGCCGACTGGTATCTGACAGTCTGTCAGATACGGGGGTGGCCGCCGAAGCGGGCAGGCGATCCGAGTGCGAGCTCCCGTCGTGGGAGCGTGAGATCGCACTCGATTCGCCTTCCCGTGGGAGGATGCCGGCGCGAAGATCGTCCGGTGCGACCGCTCGCCGTGCACCACGTGTCCATCAACGTCGACGACGTCGAGGCCGCCCGGCGCTTCTACGTCGAGGTGCTCGGGCTCGTCGAACGCCCGGACCGCCCCGCGCTGGGGATCGGCGGCGCCTGGCTCGACGCCGGCGGTCAGCAGCTCCATCTCATCGAGGGGCCGGTGCCGGAGACGCCCGGCCCCCACTTCGCGGTGCTGGTGGCCGATGTCGACACCGCCGTGGTGGAGCTGCGAGCCGGCGGCGTCACGGTGAGCGACCCGTCGCCGATCGGGAGCGGCCGCCAGGCGTTCCTTCGTGACCCGTGCGGGAACCTGGTGGAGCTGCACCAAGCGGGCTGAGAGCACGGAGGGACGATGCGCCACGACATCTCGACCCAGTCCTCGGTCAGCGTCGGTGACGGCGACGAGCTGGTGCTGGTGCTATCGGAGAACGCCTCGACCGGGTTCGTGTGGCAGGTCGATGCGTGCCCCGAGTTCTTGGACCTGTCGCACGACGAGCATCGGCTCGCTGGGGCCGCGCCCGGGGCGGCGGCGACCCGGCGGCTGACCTTCCGGGTGTACGGCAGTGGCGAGGGGGTGCTCGAGCTGTCGCTGCGCCGCCCGTGGGAGACCGGCGTCGCGCCCGCCGAGACGCGAGAGCTGCTGGTCACCGCGACCCCGTAGTGTCGTCGCCGTGACGAACGTGCGCCGGGCGGTGCCCGATGACCTGGCGACCTTGCTGGTGCTCGTGGCGGAGTACTGCGAGGCCGACGGCCACGAGTTCGACGCCGGCGTCGCGCGGGCGGGCCTGGAGCCGCTGCTGGCCGATGACTCGCTCGGCGTGGTCTGGATGATCGGCGACGACGACGGCTACGCCGTCGTCACGTGGGGGTGGTCGGTCGAGATCGGCGGTCTCGACGTGGTGCTGGACGAGATCTACGTGCGATCGCGGGGACGCGGGAAGGCCAGCGCGGCGATGCGGGTCATCGAGGACGACCTCCGCGCTCGGGGCGTCAAGCGGATCGTGCTGGAGACGGAGCGGCCGAACGATGCGGCGCGCCGGCTCTACACCCGTCTGGGGTTCACCGCCGAGGACTCGATCTGGATGTCGAAGGTCCTCGGCGGCTGAGCCCCGGATGTCACCAGAGATAGATCTCGTGCACCATCCCGTCGGCCTCCTCCCGGAAGTTGATCGAACGGCCGGTCTGGCGAGCCTGTGACGCCAGCGCGGTGAGCGCCATGAACGCACCGTCGCGACCGTTGAAGATCTTCCTCCAGCCCACGCCGGCGACGTGGATCCAGGCGTTGCGGACCTCGTTGATGGACCACAGCGCCGTGACCTGGCCCGAGCGCCAGGTGGCCGTCACGGCCCCGGCCCCGGCGCCCTCCGTGACGGCGGCCGGTGGCCCTGCGCTCGGCGCCGACATCGACGTCTCGGCCAGGTCACCGCCGAGGCTCTCGACGGTCAGGTCGCCTGGTCGCGACTCGCCGACGGCGACGGCGACTCCGCCGCCGTTCGTGGGCGGGAGCCCCTCGGGGCGGCCTCGCTGCTGACTGGGCATCTCCCTCACCTCTTTCGTTGTCGACGCTCACCAGGCGTAGAGCTGGACGGCGGTGCCGTTGTCCTCGAAGAGCCCGAAGGCACGGGCGCCGGCCTTGGCGGCGGCCAGCTCGTGGAGCATCCCCACGCCCGTGGGCACGGCGGCGCCGTCCACCTTCAGCCAGCCGCGGGCAGAGCCGTACATCCAGATGTTGTTGTCGTGCTCGTTGCTCCACAGGCCCTGCACGACCTGGTTGGGCCACCAGGTCCGGAAGCGCACACCCTGGATGCCGATGGTCTGGTAGCTCTCGATGCGGCACTGGCCGTAGGCGATGCGGAAGTAGCCGCCGTCACCCCAGCCCGTCCCCCAGCTGTTCTTGCCGATCCAGCACCCGGCGGCGTCGTCGTAGCCGATCAGCGACACGCAGTGCCCGCCGGCGTACGAGCCGGTCACGTGGCGGTAGACCCCGGAGCCGTAGCTGAAAAAGTCCTGGTAAACGTCGAGGCAGGCGGTGATCGCGCCGTAGCGGGAGATGTGGTCCTTCATCCCGGCCGGGTTGGCGTTCAGGTACTGCCAGGCCACGACGTTGGCGCGGTGGTTCGGCCAGTCGGCGTTGACCCCGCAGGCCCGGTCGCCAGCGACGTACGGGAAGTAGTCCTCGAAGGCGACGCCCTGGTCCCTCGCCGCGTTGCAGGCCTGGTCCGGCCACCACCCCGTGCCACAGCGGGCACCGGCGGCCGCGCCGTGGCAGTAGAAGAGGTGGGCTTCGGACAAGTCGACGGGCAGGGCGGGACGCCCGGTCGTGAAGCGGCCGACGCCCTCCATGGTGGCGACCACGCCGAACGCCACGCACGAGCCGCAGCTGCCCTGGTCGCGCACCGCGGTGGAGTAGCTGACCCCGCTGACGTTGCGCAGGTCGAACGCCGCCGGCGCGCCGACGGCGTCGGCCGTGGCCTCCGTGGCCATGGCGGTCGCATGCTCCACGTCCGCTTCGAGGTCGGCCTCGGCGAGGCCGGGGGTGGGCGGCACACCGAGGCGGATCACGCGATCGTCCTCGGTGAGCGCCGTCATCGACGTGTAGGCCTGGACCCAGGGTGCACCGGCCTCGGCGAGCGCGGTGCGCAGGACCCCCAGATCCAACGAGGGACTGGTCATGGAAGCTCCTTCCTGCCGAGCCTCCAGAGCGGGCGGATCGCTCGGCTTCCCCGTGGACGGGATCCAGCATCTGCTCCCTCCGGCCCATTGTCAACGCAGATAGTTGTCAGACAACTACGGTGAGTGGTTGTCGCCATCTGGCAGGATGTCGGCCGATCGAGACGGTCCGACAGTCGGGGGACAAGGGGAGCGATGGGGACCTACTGCGTCACGGGGTCGGCGTCGGGGATCGGGGCGGCGACCGCCCGCCACCTCGCGGCCGACGGCCATCGGGTCATCGGCGTCGACGTGCACGACGCCGAGATCCTCGCCGACCTGTCCGCACCGGCCGGCCGGCGTGCCGCGGTCGACGGCGTGCTGGCGGCCTGTGGGGGCGTGCTCGACGGGCTCGTGCCGGCGGCCGGGGTGGGCGGCCTGGTGCCGGCCGAGCTCACGGTCAGCGTCAACTACTTCGGCGTGATGGCGCTGCTCGACGGTTTGCACGGCGCGCTCGCACACGGCACGGACCCGGCGGTGGTCCTGGTCTCGTCGAACTCGACCACGATGACCGCGGGGCTCTCGACGGACGACGCCCGGGTGTACCTCGACGGCGACGAGACGGCGGCGCTCGCCCACTTCCGTGATGCCGGCTGGAACGCCTACCCCGCCGGCAAGCTGGCACTGGCGTTCTGGGTGCGCTCACACGCCGTCGCGCCAGAGTGGATCGGCACCGGGATCCGGGTCAACGCCGTGGCGCCGGGGGTGATCGACACCGGGATGACGCGACCGCTCCTGGAGATCGAAGGGATGCAGGACGCGCTCGACGCCATCCCCATCCCGATCGGGCGCTGGGGACGGCCCGAGGAGATCGCCGAGGTGATCGCGTTCTTGCTGTCTCCTCGGTCGAGCTACCTCGTGGGGCAGGTGCTGTTCGTCGACGGCGGGACCGACGCCGTCCTCCAGCCGTTTGCCCACCCACATCCGCTGCCGGCGGCGGAGGTGCCGGCATGAGGTTCTGGTGCGCCACCGCCTTCATGGACACCCGCGAGGTGCTCGCCATCGCCCCGCTGCTCGACGACGCCGGCTACCACGGCGTCATGGTGTCGGACCACCTCGTGTACCCGCGCGACCTGCAGAGCCGGTACCCGTACTCGCCCCACCCCGACGGGCGTCCGATCTGGGAGCCAGAGACGTCGTGGCCCGATCCGTGGGTGCTCATCGGTGCCATGGCGGCGGTCACGGAGCAGCTGCGCTTCACGACCAACATCTACGTCGCGCCGCACCGGCCGTTGTTGCAGCTGGCGAAGGAGGTCGCCACCGCCGCCGTGCTCTCGGACAACCGGGTGGCTCTCGGAGCGGGTGCGGGCTGGATGAAGGAGGAGTTCGACCTCCAGGGCCAGGACTACGAGTCGCGAGGGCGGCGGCTGAACGAGATGATCCCGGCGCTGCGGGCGCTCTGGCAGGGCGGCTGGGTCGAGCACCACGGCGAGCACTACGACATCCCGGCGGTGATGATGGAGCCCCACCCGAGCGAGCCGGTGCCCATCTACGGCGGTGGTCACACCGACGCCGCGCTGCGCCGCGCGGCTCGGCTGTGCGACGGCTGGATCGGCAACGCGTACGGCTGGGACGACGCCGTCCATCACGTCGGGCGCCTGAAGGGGTTCCTCCACGAGTACGGCAGGTCCGGTGACGGCTTCGAGATCATCTGCGGGCTGTACGCCATGCCCGAGCCGGACCTGTTCCGTCGCGCCGAGGAGGAGCTCGGCATCACGGGCACTTTGTGCGTCCCGTGGGCGCTCGACCGTGATGTGGCGGCGCAGTCGCCGGACGGGGTTCGACGCTCACCGGAGGTGTACCGGCCGTCCATCGAGCGCTTCGCCGCCGACGTGGTCGCCCACTGCCAACCGTGACGGAGCGCTGATCGCCGTGCCGAGCATCGCCCGCCAGGAGCTGTCCCACATGCGGGACGCCGTGTTCTTCGAAGGCCCCGAGATCCGGGCGCGCCTCAGCCGGTTCTGGATCCTGCTGACGCTGGCGTCCGTGATCGCGTCGGCAGGTGTGGTCGCGGACTCCACGGCCACGGTGATCGGGGCGATGATCGTGGCCCCGCTCATGATCCCGATCCAGGGCACGATGCTCGCCGTCGTGCTCGGCGACCGTGCGAACCTGCTGCGCTCGATCGGGTTGGTGCTGGCCGGGGCGCTGAGCGCCATTGCAATCGGCTGGCTGGTCGGGGCGGCCGTCGCGCACGACGTGGTCGCCGCCAACAGCCCGCAGGTCGCCGGGCGGGTGAACCCACGCCTCATCGACCTCTTGGCCGCGCTGGCGACCGGAGCGGTCGGGTCCATCGCGCTCGTCCGGCGCGACATCTCCGACACGCTGCCGGGTGTCGCCATCGCGATCTCCCTCGTGCCGCCGCTCACCGTCGTCGGCCTGACGCTCGAATCGGGCGAGGTCGACGAGGCCGCCGGGGCGCTGCTGCTGTTCGTCACGAACGTGGTCGCCATCATCGGGGTGGGCATGGTGGTGATGGCGCTGTACCGCGTGCACCGTCTGGTGCCGCCACCGCAGACGGCCGAGCGCCGTGCCGTGAACCGCCGCAACGCCGTGCTGCTCGTGGCCGCCAGCGTCGCGGTCGTCGGCGTGACACTGGCCGGCTCGTCGGCCCGCATCGCCTCCGAGACCAGTCGCGAGGAGCGGGTCCGCGATGTGGCCGCCTCGTGGGGGGAGCCGACCGGGTGGCAGGTGATCGACACCGCGACCCGTCGGGGGCGGGTCATCGTGGCGCTCGCCGGACCGCTCCCCGCTCCTGGCGCCGACGGGCTGCGTGCGGCGCTGATCGCTGGCGGGATCGATCCCGCCGAGGTCACCGTCGAGCTGCTGCCGGTGGAGACGATCGACCTCGGTGAGCTCGGCTCCTGACCGGCCGCCCGGGTCACCGGGTGGCGGCGAGCGAGGCCGAGATGGCGGCAGCGGCCGGCCCGACGAGCCCACCGATGCGGGCGAGCTCGGTACGCGGGAGCCGGGTTCGCGGTCCCACCACCGTGAGCGCTCCGATGGTGCGCCCGTGCTCGTCGAGCAGTGCGGCGCCGACCGCCACCGCGTTCGGGTACACGTCGTCGACCAGGTAGTAGCCCCGGTCACGGTCGCGGCGGTTGACGAAGGCCAGCAGGTCGCGGCTTGCCGAGAGTGGCACCTCCGTCCCGGCGGGCACGGTCATGCGAAGCGCGTGCGCGCTGTCGGCGCTGTCGACCACCACCAGCCGGTCGCCTTCGACCTGCCACAGCAGCGCCGTCTCACCCGTGTCCTGCTGCAGCGAGTCGAGGTGCGGGCGGGCGATCTCACGCAGGCCGCGCGAGGCGCGGTGGGCGACGCGGGTGGCGCGATGGGTGAGCACCCAAGCGCCGTCGTCACCGTGCTGGCGGATCCAGCCCACGTGGCCAAGCGTGACGAGCACCCGCTGCACGGCGTTCTTGTCCATGGCGAGCTCGCGCGCGAGCGCGGAGACGCCCGCCGGCTGCCGCTCGGCGAGCAGCTCGAGCACGCGGAAGGCGTTCTCCACGGAGCGGATGGTCTTGACAGCCATGGCGAGTCCGTCGACACTGTATCGCATTGAGAGCCTCTGTGTTGCTCTGCGATACAGAGGGTCGGGGATGCAACAGGGAGGCCGCGCCGTGCTCGCCGGTGACCGCTACATCGTGATCTCTGCCGACGGTCATGCCGGCGCCGACCTGCGCGCCTACCGGGAGTACCTGGCGTCGCGCCACCACGACGCCTTCGATGCCTGGGCCGACACGTTCGAGAACCCGTACCCAGACCTCGAAGGGCCCGACGGGAGCCGGAACTGGGACAGCGACCGGCGCCTGGCGGAGATGGAGGGTGACGGCATCGTCGCCGAGGTGCTCTACCCGAACACCGTCCCGCCGTTCTTCCCCGCCGCGTCGCTGACCACGCAGGTGCCGGCGGCGACCGCTGGCGACGTCGAGCTGCGTTGGGCCGGGCTGCAGGCGCACAACCGCTGGCTGGCCGACTTCTGTGCGGCGGCTCCCGGGCGTCGGGCCGGCGTCGCCCAGATCATGCTCCACGACGTCGACGCCGCAGTGGCCGAGATCCGCTGGGCGCACGAGGCGAGCCTCACCGGCGGCGTGCTGCTCCCCGGCGTGCCGCCCGGCATCGGCCTGCCCGAGCTCTACGACCCGGTGTACGAGCCGATCTGGGCGGTGTGCGAGGAGCTCGGCACGGTCGTCAACCACCACGGTGGCAGCGCCAGCCCGCCGATGGGGCCCACGGAGGTCGACAAGGTCGTGTTCTTGTTGGAGGTGACCTGGTGGTCACACCGGGCGCTCGCCCACCTGCTGGTGTCCGGTGCGTTGGAGCGGCACCCGGGCATGCGGCTGGTGTTCACCGAGTCGGGCACGGCGTGGGTGCCCGACGAGCTGATGCGTCTCGACTACTTCTTCGACCGCATGGCCAACGCCAGTGGGTCCCAGGAGGCGGAGTGGGGTCGGGCGGTGATGGCGCCGCTGTCGTTGCGGCCGAGCGAGTACTGGGCCCGCCAGTGCTACGTCGGGGCCAGCTTCATGCGTGCCTACGAGGTGCCGGCCAGCGTGGCCGTCGGACGGCAGCGGATCATGTGGGGCAGCGACTACCCGCACAAGGAGGCCAGCTTCCCCTACAGCCGTGAGGCGATGCGGGCGGCGTACGCCGGCCTGCCAACCGACGAGGTGGCCGCCATGCTGGGTGCCAACGCCGCCGGCGTGTACGGGTTCGACCTCGAGGCGCTGGCACCGATCGCGGAGCGGGTCGGGCCGACCGTGGAGGAGATCGCCGTGCCGCTGCAGCCCGGCGATGTGCCGGTCGAGGCCGAGCGCTGCCCCGCGCTGGCCGGGTTCGGGGCCTGAGGAGGAGCGGCGTGGATCTCGAAGGTCGGGTGGCCGTGGTGACCGGTGGCGGTGGTGGGATCGGCCGGGCGATGGGTGAGGCGTTCCTCCGGGCCGGGATGAAGGTCGTGCTCGCCGACGTGCAGGCCGAGCTGCTGGAGCGCACCGTCGCCGAGCTGCGCCACGGCGGCGCCGCCGACGTGGTCGGGGTGCCGACCGACGTCACCCGCTACGAGAGCGTCGAGGCCCTGCGCGACCGCACCCTCGAGACGTTCGGCGCCGTCCACGTGCTGTGCAACAACGCCGGGATCGGGGCGGGCGCCGAGGGCCCGATGTGGCACCACGAGCTGAACGACTGGCGCTGGGCGATGGCGGTGAACGTGTGGGGTGTCATCCACGGGATCAATGCGTTCGTGCCGACGATGGTGGACCAGGACGACGACGGGTGCGTGGTGAACACGTCATCGGGCAACGGTGGCGTGTCGCCGCTGGCGTCGACCCCGCAGTACGCCGTCACCAAGGCGGCCGTGGTCACGCTCACCGAGTGCCTCTACGGCCAGCTGCGCGACGCCGGATCCAAGGTCACCGCGGCCGTGCTGTTCCCGGGACCGCACATGCTGCGGACCGGTCTGTTCGAGAGCTGGCGGACCCGTCCGGAGGAGTACGCCAAGGAGCGGCCCCGCTCGACGCCGTACACCACGGTCGAGATGCTCGAGGCACAGATGCGCGCCGCCGGCATCGAGCCGCAGTACACCCCGGTGGAGCACGTGGCCGCCCAGGTGGTGGACGCCGTGCGCGAGGGGCGGTTCTGGATCCAGCCGGCGAGCGATCGGACCGACGCTGCGATCCGAGCGCGCGCCGAGAGCATGCTCGCCCGTACGAACCCCGACTACCTGCGCGCCGTCCCCGGCTAGGAAGGACCGACCCCATGCCCGCTGACCCCACGCCCGTCGACCCCACCACGACCGACCCGGGAGCGCCGTACATCGTCGTCTCCGCCGACAGCCACGCCGGCCTGCCGACCGCGGACTACCGCTCGTACCTCGACCGCCGCTATCACGGCGCGTTCGACGACTTCCTCGCCGAGCGCCATCTCCAGCTGGAGGCGATGACCAAGCTCGGGGTGCGCAACGAGGCGTACGCCAAGAGCTGGTTCGAAGAGCACGAGGAGGCGCTGCGCGGCGGCTGGGAGGCGGACCGGCGAGACGTCGAGCTCGACGGCGACGGCGTGGCCGGTGAGGTCGTGTTCCCGGACGCCGATGCGGTGGAGAGCCGGACCTGTGTGCCGTTCGGTGCCGGCCTCGGGCTGAGCGGCGACATGGACCCCGAGCTCGGCCTGGCCGGCTCGATCGCCCACAACCGCTGGCTGGCCGAGCTGTGCGCACAGAGCCCGGAACGGCGCTGCGGTGTCGCGCTCGTGCCGATCACCGCGCCGCTCGACGCCGTGCTCGCCGAGATCCGCCGGGCCCGGGAGAGCGGGCTCGGTGCGGTGATGATCCCCGCCATGTGGGTGGACCAGACCCCGTACCACGACCGGCGCTACGACCCGGTGTGGGCACTGTGCGAGGAGCTGGCGATGCCGGTGGTCACCCACAGTGGGCCGGCGCCGCGCCAGGAGTACGGCGACCACCTCGGCATCTACGTCACCGAGGTGACGTGGTGGCCGGCCCGGCCGATGTGGTTCATGCTCTGGAGCGGCGTGTTCGAGCGGTTCCCCGGGTTGCGCTTCGGTGTGGCCGAGGCCGGCTGCTGGTGGATGCCGGGGTTGCTCTGGTTCTGGGACCGCCTGTTCCTGGGTCAGAAGGGCTCGGAGAAGCTGGGCTCGAACCCGTTCGGTGATGCGGTGACGATGCTCCCGTCCGAGTACGTGGATCGCAACGTGTTCATCGGCGCGTCGAACACGAAGCGGCGCGAGCTCGGGATGCGCTACGAGATCGGTGTCGGCAACATCTGCTGGGGCAACGACTTCCCGCACCCCGAGGGCACCTGGCCCACGACTCGGGCGTGGTTGACCCGCACGTTCCACGACATCCCCATCGACGAGACCCGCCGGATGGTCGGGTTGAACGCCGCCGAGGTGTTCGGGTTCGACCTGGCCGCGCTGCGCCGCCACGCCGACCGCATCGGGCCCACGCCGGCCGATTTCGGCCAGATCACCACCGAGGACCCGACGGCGGCCCGCCTCGAGGCCCGGTGGGCGCCGACGCGCGAGGTCGGGCGGCACTGGCTCACCGACCACGACTTCGCCGTCATCGGCTGAGCTGCCCCGCGATTGGCGGCGGTGTCAGCCGTGCAGCCGGTAGAAGCGCCAGAAGTCGTGCTGGATCGCCAGCACCTCCACGTCCGCGAATCCGGCTGACGCCGCGTACTCACGGAACAGCGGCGTGCGCATCACCGTGCCGGTCCCGGCCGCCGGCGGATCGGTCAGCGCGCACGGCAGGCAGTGCAGAGCGCTGAACGCCCACTGGAACCGCTCGGTCGGCTCGACGTCGAGCGTGAACTCGTCGGCGACACGCTCGTCGGCCACGAGCACGCAACCTCCGTCTGCTCGCAGCCCCCTCATCGCTGCCAGCGCACCGATCGGGTCGCACATGTCGTGGATGGTCTCGAACGCGCACACTAGGTCGAACGACCCGGACAGCGCGGGGTCGGCGGCGTCGCGGACCTCGAACTGCACGCGGTCGGCGACGCCGGCGTCGATGGCGTTGCGGCGCGCGGTCTCGATCGACGCCCGGTCGAGGTCGATCCCCGTCACCCGGGCGTTCGGGTAGGCGAGCGCGATCGCGATCGACGACCAGCCGGACCCGCAGCCGACATCGGCCACACGCGCGGGTGGATCGCCGGTGAGGCGCTCGTGCAGGTCGGCGATCTCGGGGAACCACTCGGTGCCGAGCAGGTTGAGGAACATCGGCCGGTTCAGCCGAGCGATCGCCTCGCGCAGGTCCTCGCCGTAGGACTCGTAGGGCACGCCGGCGCCCGATCGGAACGCATCGAGCAGCTGCGGCAGTGCGCCGGCGACGCCGACGACGGCGCGCCCGACCGGGGCGAAGTGGGTCAGGCTGTCACCGTCGAGGAGGACCTCGGCGTGGCCGGCGGGCAGCGCGAACCGGCCATCGGCGTCCAGCGTGAGCACCCCGGCGACGGCCTGCTGCTGGAGCCACTCCCGGGCGTAGCGCTCGGACACGCTGGCTCGCTCGGCGAGCGCATGCGAATCGAGCGGGCCGGCAGCAAGTGCCTCGTAGAGGCCGAGTCGGTCGCCCACGTACAGATGGAACAGGTCCATGGCCCCGATCAGCTGCTCGAACAGCCGGTCGACGAACGCCGCCGCGGCGGCATCGGGCGTGACGGACGCGTCGGACATGACGCACCTCCCGGTCGAGCGCTTCCCCAGTTGCGGCCAGAACGCGAATCATGCGCCCGTTGCGCCTCGTTGGCAATCCTCAGCCAGGCCAGACGATCGACTGCATCTCCGTGTAGGCGTGCAGGCCGAACTCACCGCCGTCGCGGCCGATGCCGCTCATCTTGAACCCGCCGAACGGTGTCTCGTGGTTGCGCTGGGCGGTGTTGATGCCGACGTTGCCGCTGCGCAGCTGGCGAGCGACCCGGTACGCGGTAGCCGTGTCCGACGAGAACACGTAGTCGTAGAGCCCGAAGTCGCTGCCGTTGGCGATGGCGATGCCCTCGTCGAGGTCGTCGAAGGGCACGACCACGACGACGGGACCGAAGATCTCCTCCCGCACCGGTGTCATGTCGGCCCGGCAGTCGGCGAGGAGCGTCGGACCCACGTAGAACCCGTGCTCGAGGTGCGCCGGACGCCGGCCGTCGACCACCACGGTCGCGCCTTGGGCAGCCCCGGCGGCCACGTAGCCTTCGATGCGGTCCCGCTGCGCGGCCGAGATCACCGGGCCGACGACGGTGTCGGCTGCTGTGGGATCGCCCACCTTGAGGTTCGGGGCGTAAGCCGCCAGGCGTTCCACGGCCTCGTCGTAGCGACTGCGGTGGACGATGGCGCGGGTGGGGGCGGTGCAGATCTGGCCGCTGTGGAACGACCAGACGCTGCCGATGGCGCCGACCGCCGTCGCCAGGTCGGCGTCCTCGAGCACCAGTGCGGCACCCTTTCCCCCGAGCTCCAGCAGCAGGCGCTTCATGGTCGCGCCACCCGCCTCGTAGATTCGCTGACCCACGGCGGTGCTGCCGGTGAAGCTCACCATGTCGACGTCGCGCGTCTCGGTCAGCGCGGCGGCCGGCGCCGGGTCGGTGGAGGTGATGACGTTGACCACGCCGGGCGGGAAGCCGACCTCGTGGCAGATCTCGGCCAGCTCGATCACCGCCAGCGGGTCCTGCGGCGCCGGCTTCATCACCACGGTGCAGCCGACCGCCAGGGCGGGGGCGATCTTGCCCGCCATGTTGACGACCGGGAAGTTGTACGGGGAGATGCAGGCCACCACGCCGACGGGCTGACGGGCGACGACGGCTCCGATCAGGCCGCCTGGCGCGAGCGGTGTGGCCGCAGTGGGGCTCGGCGGCAAGGCGATGTCCAGGTCGTGCAGCGCTCCGCCCGCATAGCGCTCGAAGCGTTCGATGGCGACGGGGACCTGCATGCGCGAGCCGACCATCGCCGTCGCCCCGGTCTCGCTGATGATGAGCGGGACCAGGTCGCCCTGGCGCTCACGCAGGCGGTCGGCGACGGCGCGCAGGAGCCGGGCGCGCTCGTCACGCGGCGAGCGCGACCAGGCCGGGAACGCCGCCCGCGCGGCCCGGGCGGCGTCGAGGGCCTGGGCGACCGACGCCTGGGGGGCGTGGCCCACGACCTCCTCGGTCGCCGGGTTGACGATCGGCGCGGCGCCGTCGGCGCCGTCCACCCACTCGCCCCCGATCAGCAGCCTGTACCGGCTCGCGTCCTGGCTCACGTCTCGTCCCCCCACTGGCGATCCTGCGTCGTCCGCCCAGGGTACATCTGACGCCGCGTCAGAACGATCGGGTGTCTGATCCGGGTATCATCTGACGCTGCGTCAGATCACTGGGGCAGGCGCCGATGGCGTCCGGCATCAGCGACCGAGGGGGACGGATGCTCGACGAGGTCATCAGGGGTGGCACGGTCATCGACGGCACGGGAGCGCCGGGGGTCCGGGCCGACGTCGGGATCCGGGACGGGCGGATCGTCGCCGTGGGCGACGTCGACGAGCCGGGTGCGATCGAGACCGACGCCACCGGTCTGCTCGTGACGCCCGGGTTCATCGACCCGCACACCCACTACGACGCCCAGCTGCTGTGGGATCCGACGGCCAGCCCGAGCGCGCTGCACGGTGTCACCACCGTGATCGGCGGCAACTGCGGGTTCACGTTGGCGCCGCTGCTGCCCGGCGACGCCGACTACCTGCGCCGGATGATGGCCCGGGTCGAGGGGATGTCGCTCGCCGCGCTGGAGAACGGCACCGACTGGAGCTGGGAGACGTTCGCCGACTACCTCGGGCGCCTGGAAGGGCAGATCGCCGTCAACGCGGGCTTCCTCGCCGGTCACTGCGCCATCCGCCGGTACGTCATGGGACCCGAGGCCGTGGGCAGCGCAGCGTCGGCGGAACAGATCGAGGCGATGCGGCGCGAGCTGGCGGTGGCGATCGAGTCCGGTGCGCTCGGGTTCTCGTTCACGAACTCCACCTCGCACTCCGACGGCGATGGTGAGCCGGTGGCCAGCCGATGGGCGACGCACGAGGAGCTGCTGGCGCTCGCCGAGGAGGTCGGCCGGCACCCCGGCACCACGCTCGAGGGGATCGTGCCCGGGTGCCTCGACCGGTTCAGCGACGACGAGATCGAGCTGCTGGGACAGATGAGCGCGGCGGCCAACCGGCCGATGAACTGGAACGTGCTGACGGTCGACTCTCGTGAGCCCGATCGGGTGCCGCGCCAGGTGCAGGCCCACGACCGGGCGGTCGAGCTGGGAGGGCGGGTCATCGCGCTGACGATGCCGGTCCAGGTGCCCATGAACATGAGCTTCAACACGTTCTGCGGGCTGTGGCTCCTGCCGGGCTGGCAGGACGTCCTCGGGGTGCCGGTGGCCGAGCGCATCGAGCGTCTGCGCGACCCGGACACGCGCCTGCGCCTGCTCGAGCTCGGCCACTCGCCGGAGGCCGGCGTGTTCCGCCGGCTGGCCGACTGGGGCGACTACGTGATCGGCGACACCTTCGCCCCTGCCAACGCCGGGTTGAAGGGTCGCATCGTGCGTGACATCGCGGCGGAGCGGGGTCAGTCGTGCTTCGGCACGCTGCTCGACATCGTCATCGCCGACGAGCTGCGCACGATCCTGTGGCCGATCCCCCAAGACGGCGACCCCGAGTCGTGGCGGATGCGGGCCGAGCTGTGGAACGACCCCAGGGCGATGATCGGCGGCAGTGACGCGGGCGCCCACCTCGACCGCATGTGCGGGGCGCCGTACCCCACGCGGTGGCTGAAGGACTGCCTGCGCGGCCGGCAGCTGATCCCCGTCGAGCAGGCCGTGCGCAAGATGACCTCGGAGCCGGCGGCGCTGTTCGGGTTGCGCGACCGCGGTGTCATCCGCCCGGGGGCTCACGCCGACGTGGTGGTGATCGACCCGGAGGTGGTCGGGTCCGAGGACGCCACGCTCGTCAGCGACCTGCCGGGCGGCGCCGCCCGCCTCACGGCCGGCTCCCACGGGGTGGTGCGGGTGCTGGTGAACGGCGTCGCCGTGGTGGTCGACGGTCGCAGCACCGACGCCCGCCCCGGCACCGTCTTGCACTCCGGTCGCGACACCGACACCGTCACCGCCCGCTGACCTCCCGGTGGGGGTGAGGGAGTGAGGGTCAGGGGGTGAGGACGGCTTTGCCGGCGAGGCGGCGGTGCTCGAGGTCGGCGAGTGCCCGGGCGGCGTCGGCCAGGGGGTAGGCGACCGGCTCGACGGGGTGCAGGCGGCCGGCGGCGATCGCCTCGATCACCTCGCGCAGCAGCTCGGTGTTCCGCTCGGGGTGGCGTCCCGCCCACGCTCCCCAGTCGACGCCGGTGACCCGCCGGTTGCGCAGGAGCACCTGGTTGGCCGGGAGCTGGGGGATGCCGGCGACGAACCCGATCACGAGGTACTGGCCGTCCTCGCCGAGCGCCCGCAGGCAGGTTTCCCCGAGCGATCCGCCGATCGGGTCGTACAGGTAGTCGACGCCACCGCCGGACAGCTCCTTCGCCCGCTCCTTGACGTCCTCGCTCGCCGAGTCGATCACCTCGGCGGCCCCACGGCTGCGGGCCAGCGCTCGCTTGTCCGCCGTGGACGCCGCCGCCAGCACGCGCAGTCCCAACGCCGCGCCGATGTCGACCGCCGCCAGCCCGACGCCGCCGCCGGCGCCGAGCACCAGCATCGTTCCGCCGGGCTCCACCCGCGCCCGCTCACGCAGCGCGTACCAGCCGGTCATGTAGCTCTGCACGAACGTGGCGGCCTGCCCATCCGTCAAGACGTCCGGCACCAGGAGCACCCGGTCGGCGCCGACCACCACCTCGTCCGCGTAGCCGCCGAGCCCGACGTTGCCCAGGACGCGATCGCCCAGGCCGATGCCCGTCACCCCTTCGCCCAGCTCGGTGACGCGCCCCACGACCTCACCGCCGGGGACGAACGGGACCGGTGGCTTGATCTGGTAGCGGCCCTGGACGAACAGCCCGTCGACGAAGTTCACCCCGCATGCCGCGACGGCGATGCGCACCGCACCCGGGCGGATCGCCGGTGCCGGCAGCTCCTCCAGACGGAGCTGGTCGACGGGACCGAAGTCGTGACAGACGATGGCGCGCATGGGGCGGGACGGTACCGACTGGCCGGGACCGGCGACGATCTGACGTACCATCAGATCTCATGGGGGTCTTCGCGGATCATGTTCGCGCTCGCGCCGGCGACGAGCGCCCGGCGCTGCTCTACGAGGACCAGCGCTGGACCTACGGCGAGTGGGTCCGCGCCTGCGCACAGCGGGCGGCGCTGTTCAGCGCCCTGCGCGTCGACGGCCCGCCCCATGTCGGCGTGCTCCTCGACAACGTCCCCGAGTTCACGATGTGGGTCGGCGCCGCGGCCCTCGCCGGCACGACCGTCGTCGGGGTCAACGGCACCCGCCGCGGCGAGGAGCTCGCCCGCGACATCCGCCACACCGACTGTCAGCTCATCGTCACCGACGCCACGCAGGCCGGCCTGCTCGACGGGCTCGACCTCGGCGCGGCGGCCGGGCGCATCCTCGTCGTCGACACCGCGGAGTATGCCGCTCTCCTCGCGCCGCACGCCGATGCCGCCCTGCCGGCGGTCGAGATCGACGAGGGCACCCAGCTGCTGCTGCTGTTCACGAGCGGCACCAGCGGCGCGCCGAAGGCCGTCATCTGCAGCCAGGGCCGCCTCGACTTCGTCGCCACGTCGATCGTCGGCCTCAACCAGCTCACCGCCGACGACGTGGCGTACGTGTCGATGCCGCTGTTCCACTCGAACGCGCTCTTCACCGGCTGGGCGCCGAGCGTGGTGGCGGGCGCCGCCGTCGCGCTGCGGGCCCGGTTCTCGGCGTCGGCGTTCCTCCCGGACGTTCGCCGGTTCGGGGCGACCTACTTCAACTATGTCGGCAAGCCGCTCTCCTACATCCTGGCCACGCCGGCGCAGCCCGACGACGCCGACAACCCGCTGCAGCGCGGCTACGGCAACGAGGCCAACGACGCCGACCTGGCCCGCTTCCAGGAGCGCTTCGGGTGCACGCTCAACGACGGCTACGGCCAGACGGAGACCGGAGCGTCGGTGTTCCGCGTGCCGGGCATGCCGCCGGGAGCGCTCGGCATGGCCGCGCCCACGGTGAAGGTGCTCGACCCCGCCACCGGCCGGGAGTGCGCGCCGGCCCGCTTCGACGACCAGGGCCGCCTGCTGAACGCCGACGAGGCGATCGGTGAGATCGTCAACACCGCCGGCACCACGTTCGAGGGCTACTGGAACAACGACGAGGCGAACCGCGAGCGCCTTCGCGACGGCGCGTACTGGACCGGCGACCTCGCCTACCGCGACGCCGCCGGCTTCTTCTACTTCGCCGGTCGCAACGCCGACTGGCTGCGCGTCGACGGCGAGAACTTCGCCGCGGCGCCGATCGAGCGGATCCTCGGCCGGTGGCCCGCCGTGCAGCTGGCCGCCGTGTACGGCGTGCCCGACGCCGTGGCCGGCGACCGGGTGATGGCGGCCCTGCTGCTCGCACCCGGTCATGGGTTCGACCCGGCCGAGCTGCTGGCATTCCTCGACGCCCAGGCCGACCTCGGGCCGAAGTGGTCGCCGACGTTCGTGCGGGTGGTCGCCGAGCTGCCGCTCACGCCGACCAACAAGGTGCTGAAACGCCAGCTCGTCGCCGATCGGTGGGAGGTGTCCGACCCGGTGTGGTGGCGCCCCGAGCGCACCGGACCGTTCGTGGCGATGACCGATGCCGGCCGCGCGGCGCTGCGGGCGCAGTTCGAGGCGCACGGGCGCGCCCACCTGGTGGGCTGACCAGTGCGCTTCTGCGTGCCGTTCCCGATGTTCCCGGCCGAGCACCTGCTGGCGCTCGCACCGGTGGCCGAGGATGCTGGCTTCCACTCGATCGCCGTCCCCGACAGCGTCTTCTACCCGGAGCACGTGTCGGCGGACTACCCCTACTCCGCCGATGGGCAGCGGTTCTGGGCGGCCGACACCCCGTTCGTCGAACCGTTCGTGGCGATGGCGGCGATGGCGGCGATCACGAGTCGCGTGCGGTTCGTCACGAACGTCGTCAAGCTCCCGCTGCGCGATCCCCTCTTGGTGGCCAAGCAGCTCTCGTCGCTCGCCGTGCTCGCGGGCGAGCGGGTCGAGCTGGGCGTCGGCCTGTCCTGGATCCCCGAGGAGTTCGCGTGGACCCGCACCGACATGCGCACCCGCGGTGCCCGTCTCGACGAGCAGATCGAGGTGCTCCGGCTGGTGTGTGGCGGCGGCGGTCCGCACTGGGTCGAGCACCACGGCCGCCACTACGACTTCGGCCGGCTCATGATCAGTCCCGCGCCCGACCAGCCGGTCGCGCTGCACGTCGGCGGTCACAGCGACGCCGCGCTGCGCCGGGCCGCTCGCCTCGGTGACGGGTGGATCTCGGTGCAGGCCACCAGCGACGAGGTGCGCCGGGTGGCCGGCGAGCTGGCTCGCCGCAGGGCCGAGGCCGGCCGGACGGAGCGGCCCTTCGACGTGAACGTGCTGCCCGTCGACATCGTGCCGGGGCCGTCCGGGCGGGACGGCTACCACCGGCTGGCCGAGGAGATCGAGGCGGCAGGGATGCGCCCCATCTTCCAGGTCGTCCCCTGGTACTTCACGGGGGACGATCCGAACGACCTCCACGTGCGACGGGATGCGATCGCTCGTTTCGGTGACGAGGTGATCGCCACGGTCCGGTGATCGGCCGGGATCAGCCGAAAAGGTCGAGGCGGCCATGCTCAGCCATCTGCGCACGTAGCGCGGCGCGGTCGTCGTGCGTCATCGGGACGAGCTCCGCGCCTCGCTCGGGTCGCCACCAGACTGGGTCGTCGCACTCCCACGCATCGGCGCGCAGGGGAGGCTTGTGGACCTTGTTGTTGGCGGTGAGGGGCATCGAGGGGACGAGGCGCACGAAGCGCGGCGACCACTTCGTCCCGAGATCGCGCTGGTCGGAGAGGAACGCGTCGAACGCCGCCGGTTCGAACGGCATACCAGGCGCCATCTCGATCGCCGCCATGACCTGATCGCCGGTGCGGGTGTCCGGGACGCCGTACACGGCGACCATCACCACACCGGGGAAGCGGTGCAGGACGTGCTCGACCGGCGCGGCGGCGAAGTTCTCGCTGTCGACCCGCAACCAGTCGTTGCTGCGCCCGGCGAAGTAGAAGAACCCGTCGCCGTCCCGGTAGGCGAGGTCACCGGTCCAGTACCAGCCGCCGCGGAGCCGGTCGGCCGTGGCCTCCTCGTTGCGGTAGTACCCCTCGAAGCGCCCGCCGCCGGTCCGGTTCACCAACTCGCCGATGGCCTCGTGACCGTTCACCAGCCGGCCGTGCTCGTCCCACACCGCGGGTGGGCACTCGATGCCCGTGGCCGGGTCGACGACCACGACGTCGGACCCGTCGTCGGTGCGCGCCCGGCCGAGCGCGTTCGGCGGGGTGTCCGGCGTGCGCATGATCACCACGACGCTCTCGCTGCTGCCGTAGCCCTCGACGAGCGGGCACCCGAAGCGCTCGAGGAAGCGTGTCCGGTCCTGCGCGCTGGCCTCGGTCCCGAAGCCGAGGCGCAGGCGGTGGTCGCGGTCGTACTCGGTCGGCGGCTGGGCGAGCACGTACGCGATGGTCCGCCCGACGTAGGTGAAGTAGGTGCAGCCATGGCGGCGCACATCGTCGAGGAAGCCGCTGGCCGAGAACCGCCGGCGCAGCACCACCGTCGCGCCCCGGCTGAGCGCCGGCGCCCAGCACGCCATCAGCGCGTTGCCGTGGAACAGCGGCATCGGGCAGTAGCACACGTCGTCCCGTCCCACGCCGTAGCCGGCCGCAGCGCGCTCGCCGGTGAGCGCCATCCGCTCGGTGGTGCACACGACCGCCTTGGGGGCGCTGGTCGACCCGCTGGTGAACAGCAGGAACCCGATCGTCTCCGGGTCGGGGTCGCCGTCCGGCACGGGCGCGCCCTGGTGGGCGGCGAGCAGCGTGTGGTACGGCGCCGCGTCGACGGTGAGGATCCGCCCCGCCGCCACGCCGATGTCCAGCCCGTCGAGCAGCCCGACCTGGCCGCTGTCGGTGACCACGAGCTGGCAGTCGGTGTGGCGGATGTCGTGGGCCAGCTCCTGGCCCCGCCGGGTCGGGTTGATCCCCACGACGCCAGCACCGGCCAGCGAGGCACCGCCGATCCAGAACAGGTGCTCGGGTACGTTCTCGAGCAGCACGCCGACGTGGGGCGGCCGCCCCGCTCGGCGCGTCGAGGCCAGCATCGAGGTCAGCACCGACGCGCGCACGGCGGACTCGCGCACGACCTCGTCCCAGCTCCACGTCCGCCCCTCGAACACCAGGCCGGGGTGGGCGTCGCCGGCGCGGGCCCGCAGCAGCGCGGCGACGGTCGGGCGGTCCGGCAGCGAGCTCACTTGATCGCCGTTGGGTTCACCGGGGCGCCGATGCCGTTCTGGATCGGTTCCGGAGGTGCGGACAGCAAGAAGGTGTAGCGCCCGTCGGCGGCGCAGTCGGCCGCGAGCGCCTCGAGGTCCCAGTTCTGGCCCTGGGTCAGGCCCATGTCGACGAGGTGCAAGAAGTGCACCGGCAAGAACACGTCGTCGCGCGGACCTGGGAACACCTCGAAGATCAGGTTGTCCACTGCGACCGCAGCGACGTCGTGGCGGTGGAACCACTCCACCGTGTGCAGGCTCGGGCCGGGCGCCCCGGTGGCATAGGCGAGCTTGTCGCCGGCGTGGAACAGCTGGATGTGCCCCGTGCGCAGGAGCACCACGTCGCCCGGTGCGATCGTGGTGCGGGCCAGCTCGAGCGCGGCCTCGAGGTCGTCCTCGGTGAGGGGGTGCCCGGCGGGGAGGCGCTCGACGCCGGCCGCTCGCGCCACGTCGAGCAGCACGCCGCGGGTGACGAGCGTGCGCACGTGGTGGATGCCGCACCGCTTTGCGCCCGCGGTGGTGACGGTGCCGGCCGGGTAGCCGTTCCAGATGTGGCCGCCGTAGGTCGCGTGCGCCAGCCCGTCCCAGTGAGTGCACGCCTGCGTACCCATCGAGATGGCGTCGTCGTTCCACGCCTGGGCGCCCGGCTCGTCGCTCATGGTTTCGCCGACGGCGAACACGGTGTGCTCGGGGTTCTTGCGGCCCGGGACGAACCCCATCTGCGGCCCGTCCGCGGAGAGCGGGATGGCGAGCGAGAAGGCCCGGCCGTCGACCACGCAGGACGCGCCGCGCCGGCGGGCGTCGGCGTCGATCAGGTTCAGGGTGCCGATCTGGTCGTCGGCCCCCCAACGACCCCAGTTGCGGACGCGCTCGGCCAGTTCGGACACATCAGGCGGCAGCGGCACGGTTCTGACACCGTATCAGAACATAGGATCCGCACGGGTCGGAGCCGAGGAGGACGGGTCGATGGGTGCGCTGGACGGGAAGGTCGCGATCGTCACGGGAGCCGGGCGGGGCCTCGGCCGCTGTCACGCTGAGCTGCTCGCCGCCGAGGGAGCGGCGGTCGTGGTCAACGACCTCGGCGACGGGGCGGACGAGGTCGCAGCGGCGATCACGGCCGCCGGTGGCACGGCGATCGCCCACCGTGCCGGTGTCAGCGACTGGCAGGAGGCAGAGGGGCTGGTCCAGGGCGCCATCGACGCGTTCGGCGACCTCCACGTGCTCGTCTGCAACGCCGGGTTCATCCGCGACGCGATGAGCTTCTCCATGGAGGAGAGCCAGTTCGACGCCGTCGTCGACGTGCACCTGAAAGGACACTTCGCGCCGGCCCACTTCGCTGGCGCCTACTGGCGCAACCAGGCCAAGGCTGCTGGCGAAGGCGCGGCGCCGGTGGGCCGGCGGATCATCACGACCACGAGCGAGAGCGGCCTGTTCGGCGGCCCGGCCCAGGCGAACTACGGGTCGGCCAAGGGTGGCATCATCACGATGACGCTCGTGCTCGCTCGAGAGCTGGGCAAGTACGGCGTCACCGTGAACTGCATCGCCCCTCGCGCCCGCACGCCGATGACCGAGGTGAGCCCCAGCTTCGCCGCACCGGCCGAGGGCTTCGACAAGTACGACCCCGCGAACGTCTCACCGATGGTCGCCTGGCTGGCCAGCGACGGCGCGGCCGACGTCAGCGGCCAGGTGTTCATCGTCCTCGGTGACCAGGTGCACCGCATCCGCCCGACCGAGATCGCGTCGTCGATCCGCGCCGGCGACCGGCGCTGGACCGTGGCCGATCTGGCGGCGGCAAAGGACCAGCTCTTCGCTGGCCAGCCGAGCGGCGTGCCGGTGTGGGGCGGGCCGCCCATGTGACCTCGCCGTCAGCGGTCGAGGCGCGGGAGCACCTGGGACTCGAACAGCTCGAGGCTCTCCGCCGCGATGTCCGGGTCGAGACCACCCATCAAGGGGTGCAGCACGAGCGTGGTGCCCGGTGCGAGCGCCCGCACCAGCTCGACGGCCTCGTCGGGGGTGACGATCCGGTAGAGGCCCTCCGCCCGCAAGGCGGCGACCGACTCGGCCGGCGAATCCATCATCGAGCGCATCCCCGGCCGCTGCCACGAGTGGAACAGCTGGGCGTCGTGGAGGGCGAGCGGGCCGATGCGGTTCCAGTCGCGGTCCGGGTCGGCCGACACGTGCAAGAACGCGGGGCCGCCCGGACGGGCCACGAACACCGGTGCCATGTCGAGGCGCTCGCACTCCTCGACGTAGGCGGCCTCGATCGCGGGATCGTGGTGCGAGGGCACCAGGCCCATGCCCAGCCGGGCGGCGCGTCGAGCAGCGCGCGGCGTGGAGCCGCCCATCACCAGCAACGGGCCCCCCGGCGTGAACGGCGTGGGCAGCACGCGCACGCGCTGGCCCCGGTGCTCGAGCTCCTCACCGCTCCAGGCGCGCCGCAGCGTCCAGACCGCCTGCTCGAGCAGCTCGCCGCGACGGGAGAAGTCGATCCCCAGCACGTCGAACTCCACCTGCCGGTACCCGACCACCAGCACCGCGCTGACGCGGCCGTGGGCGAGCAGGTCGAGCGTGGCGAGATCCTCGGCGAGGCGGATCGGGTCCCACAGTGGCGCGGTGATGGCGGAGATGCTGATCGGGATCTGCTCGGTGCTCGCTGCGATCGCGCCCGCCACGATCAGCGGCGAGGGCATGTAGCCGTCCTCGGCCACGTGGTGCTCGCTCAGGACGACGGCGTCGAGGCCGATCCGCTCGGCCCACTGGCTCTGCTCGATGGCGGCCCGGTACAGGGCGTCGTACGACACTCCGTGGGGCGAGCGGCGCAGGTCGAAGCGGATGGCCACACCGGTCATCGTCAGCAGCGCCAGCCGGTGAGCGTCTGCACGAGGACGCAGGCGATCGTGTCGACGAGCGCGTCCCGGCTGACCCCGCGCCGGCCGAGCTCGCTCTGGTACGCCACGAGGCGCTCGAGCACGGCGACCATCGCTGCGGCGCTGGCGTAGGGGTTCAGATGGTCCGCCACGCGACCGGCGTCCTGTGCGGCGCGGAGCTTGGCCATCATCGCTTCCATCAGCGCCTGCGAGGCACGGCTGCGCGCGTCGCGGAAGCGGCGATCACCCTCCTCGGCCCGCAGGTTCCTGATGCGCAGGATGGCCTGGTGCTCGGCGTGGTAGTCCATGTACGCCAGCGTGAACGCCCGTGCCTGCGCCCGCGCGTTCGCCTTGGTCCAAGGTCGCTCGAGGAGCTCGATGACCGCCACCGAGTCGGCGGCCGCCTCGTCGGCCAAGGCCAGGATCGCCTCGGAGACGTCGGCGAAGTACTGGTAGAAGGTCGCCGGGGAGGTGTGCACGTCGCGCGTCACGTCGACCACCTTGACGTCGAGCACGCCGCGCTCGGCCAGCAGACGGGCGGTGGCGTCGAGCAGCTTGCGCCGGGTCTGGAACGCACGGGCCCCGATCACCCGGCCATCCTTCGCCAGCACGTTCGGGTTCATCGCGGCCACGGTAGCCGCGGGGCCATCCGATCTGACGGTGAGTCAGGTCCCGTACACCGGGGCCGGCTCGGGAGCGGCCCGGATCAGCTCGGCGATCACGGCACCCACCTCGGCCGGCTCGAAGCGGCTGCCCTTGTCGAACACCTCGCCGTGCTGCCAGCCGTCAGCGACCGACAGCTGGCCGCCGGCGATCTCGAACATCCGGCCCGTGACGTCGCAGGCGGCAGATCCCAGCCACACCACCACCGGGCTGACGTTGGCCGGGTCCATCGCGTCGAAGCCGGTGTCGGGCTTGCGCATCATCTCGGCGAACGCCTCCTCGGTCATCCGGCTGCGGGCCGAGGGGGCGATGCCGTTGATGAGCACCCCGTACCGAGCGAGCTCGGCGGCACCGACGATGGTGAAGGCCGCGATGCCGGCCTTGGCGGCGGAGTAGTTGGCTTGGGACACGCTGCCGAACAGCCCGGCGCCCGACGAGGTGGTGACGATGCGGGCCGTCGCTGGCGTGCCCGCCTTGGCGAGCGCTCGCCAGTGGTCGACGGCGTGGCGGACCGGGCAGAACAGCCCGCGCAGGTGGACCCGCATGACGGCGTCCCACTCGTCGACGGTCATGTTGACGATCATCCGGTCGCGCACGATGCCGGCGTTCAGCACCAGGGTGTCCAGGTGCCCGAACGTCTCGATCGCCGCTGCGACCAAGCGCCCGGCGCCGTCCCAGTCGCTGACGTCGTCGCCGTTCACCACGGCCTGCCCGCCGAGGGCCGTGATCTCCTCGACGACCTCACGGGCGGGCCCCGCGTCGGCGCCCTCTCCGCTGAGCGACGCGCCCAGGTCGTTGACGACGACCTTCGCCCCCTCGGCGGCGAACGCCAGCGCATGCGCCCGTCCGAGGCCACGGCCCGCGCCCGTGACCACCACCACCCGTCCGTCGCAGATGCCGATGTCGATCGCCCCCTCCGGTGTCCGTCGCACTGTAGGTCGTCGGTGTGTCGCGCCGGCGCCCCATGAGCCACACGGCTCGCGTTCGTCAAGAACGCTCACCGCCCGTGGCAGGCGCACCACCGTCGCGTCTACAGTCCGCGCCGTGGCGCGGCGGAGCGGGCACAGGATGCGCGAGGCGCAGCTGCGCGCCATCTTGGAGTCGGCGCCGTTCGGCATCGTGCTGTTCGAGGGAGGTCGGCGGACCTACGTGAACCAGCGGGCGGCCGAGCTCACCGGCCTCTCACGCGATGAGCTGATGGCGCACGGCCTGACCCCCCTGGTGGGCGACGAGTACCGCGAGCCCTACGCCGAGGCGATGGCGGCCATGGCGCGAGGGGAGTCCGGCACGTACCACTTGCCGATCGGCGAGCCGCGCGGCGCTCGCGAGATCGAGGGCACCGTGTTCCCGGTACGCGAGGGCGACGAGCTGCTCGGCTCGGTCGTCGTGCTGCGTGACGTGTCCACCGAACGGGCGCGAGAGCGGATGCTCGAGCGGTTCTTGACGCTGGCCGAGGCCACGCCCGACGTGATCGGCATGGCCGACCCCGACGGCAGCGTGCTGTACCTGAACCCGGCCGGGCGCGAGCTGGCCGGTCTGACCGGCGAGCCCCTCACCGGCTGGGACCTGCTGAGCTTCGTGTCCCACGACCACCGTTCGACGATCACGGACGAGGCCCTCAGCGCCGTGGCGCGGGGCGAGGTCTGGCGCGGCGAGCTCGACCTGCTGTCGGCGCCCGATGGGCGCCGGATCCCGGTGTCCTCGGTGGCGGTCGGCTTGCGTGACGATGACGGCAACCTGGAGGCGTTCGCCGCGATCCACCGCGACCTCAGCGATCGCAAGCGTCTCGAGTCGCACCTCGCCCACGCCGCCAGCCACGACGCGCTCACCGGGCTGCCGAACCGGCAGCGCCTGTTCGAGGTGCTCGGCGAGCGTCTGGCCACCGGCGCTGCGGTGACCGTGCTGTTCGTCGACCTCGACGACTTCAAGGTGGTGAACGACAGCCTCGGCCATGCCGTCGGCGACGCCGTGCTGAAGACCGTGGCCGAGCGGCTCGGCGCGGTCTGCCGCCTGGGCGACGTGGTGGGACGGATCGGCGGCGACGAGTTCCTCGTGGTGTGCCCCGGACTGGCGAGCGACGCGGAGTCCCGGGCCATCGCCGGGCGCATGATCGCGGCGGTGTCGGACGCCGTCGAGCTCGCCGAGCGGGAGCTGGTGGTGTCGGCCACGATCGGCATCGCCATGCACGACGGCGGTCCGGCGCGAGCGGGCGAGCTGGTGCAGGAGGCCGACATCGCCATGTACCGCGCCAAGCGGGGCGGCCGCCGGCGCGTCGAGATCTTCGACGAGACCATGCGCACTGAGGTGGTGGATCGTCTCGAGCTGGAGCGCGACCTGCGCGGCGCCCTCGAGCGTGGCGAGCTCGAGCTGCGGTACCAACCCGTCGTCCGGTTGTCGAGCTGGCACATCGTGGGCTTCGAGGCGCTGGTCCGCTGGCACCATCCGCGTCGCGGCCTGCTGGCGCCCGATCGGTTCTTGCCCATCGCCGACCAGGCGGGCCTGTCCGCCGAGCTCGGCGAGTGGGTCGCCCGGTCCGCCGTGCGCGGGGCGGCACTGCTCCGCACCGTCGACCCGACGGTGCGAGTCGGCGTGAACATGAGCCCTCCGCAGCTGCTCGAGCCCCAGCTTCCTGCGCTGCTCGCGAGCGCGGCGGGCCACGAGGCCGTGGCCACGCAGTCGATCGTCGTCGAGGTGACGGAGCACGCCGTGATGGCCGACCTCGACCGGGCGAAGGCCCGGCTCACCGAGCTGCGGGCGCTGGGCATCGGCATCTCGGTCGACGACTTCGGCACCGGGTACTCCAACCTGGCGTCGCTGCGGCACCTCTCCGTCGACTACCTGAAGATCGACCAGAGCTTCGTCGACGGTCTCGGCACGGATCCCGGTGACACGCAGATCGTGCGCCTCGTGCTGTCGCTGGCCACCGAGCTGGGGCTGGTGCCCGTCGCCGAGGGGCTCGAGACCGAGGCCCAGCTGCGCGAGCTCGTCCGGCTCGGCTGCCCACTCGCCCAGGGGTTCCTGCTCTCGCCCCCTGTCGAGCTCGAGCAGGCGCTGGGGCTGCTCGAGCGCCAGGCAGCGGGTGAGGTCGTGATCAGCGCCGGGTTGGCCCCGACCGTCAGCAGGTGATGCCGCCGTCGACCGAGATGATCGCGCCGGTCATGTACCGGGCCTCGGCCGACGCCACGTAGGCGAAGGCGGCGGCGATCTCCTCCGGCTCGCACTGGCCCATCGGGCTCATGATCTTCGACATCTCCGAGAAGTCCGCGCCCTCCGGCAGCGTGGTGAACGAGTGGATGATGTTGGTACGGGTGCCGCCCGGGGCGATGGCGTTCACGCGGATGCCCTTGGAGCGGTACTCCACCGCCAGCGCTCTGGTCAGCTGGACGACGGCGCCCTTCGACGCGCAGTACGCGGCGCTCCACGGCTGGCCGATGAGCCCGGACGACGAGGCGGTGTTGACGATGACCCCGCCGCCGTGGGCGAGCAGGTGGGGCAGCGCGTACCGGCACACGTAGAACGAGCCGTTCAGGTTGACAGCGACGATCCGGTCGAACCACTCCGGCGTCTCCTGGTGGCTCCACGCGAAGTGGCCGATGCCGGCGATGTTGCACACCACGTCCAGGCCATCCATGACGCCGACCGCCTCGTCGACGGTCCGCTGCACCAACGCAGCGTCGGTCACGTCGCAGGTGAGCGCCAGCGCCCGTCCATCCGAGGCGGCGATCTCCGCGGCGGTGACGTCGGCGGCGTCGAGGTCGACGCACGCGACGTGGGCGCCCTCGGCGGCGAAGCGCAGCGCCGTCGCCTTGCCGATGCCCGAGCCGGCGCCGGTCACGATGACGCGTGAGCCCTCGAAGCGATGCTGCATGTCCGGTCTCCTGTTGGTCGGGCTCAGTGGCCGCCGAAGCTCGCGCGGAGCTCTCGCTTGAGGATCTTGCCAGTCGGGTTGCGCGGCAGCGCCGTCACGATCTCGAGCTGCTCTGGGAGCTTGTGGGCCGAGAGCCGAGCCGCTCTCAGGAACTCGACCATCTCGGCCAGCTCGAGGGGCTCGCCCTCCCGGCACACGACCACCGCGCACGCACGCTCGCCGCTCACCGGGTCGGGCAGGCCGATGACCGCCACGTCGGCGACCTTCGGGTGCGTGAACAGCAGGTCCTCGATCTCCTTGGCGGAGATGTTCTCGCCCTTGCGGATGATGATGTCCTTGAGTCGGCCGGTGATGCTGACGTAGCCGTCGGCATCCACCACGCCGAGGTCGCCGGTGCGGAACCAGCCGTCCTCGTCGAACGCCTCGGCGTCGAGGCTGGCGTCGAGGTAGCCCAGGCACACCTGGGGGCCCTTGACCCGCAGCTCCCCCTCCTCGCCCGGACCGCACTCGCGGCCGTCCATCACCACGCGCAGCGACACCCCGGGACAGGGTCGTCCGTCCGTCGTCGCCTTCTTGCCGTCCGGGTCGTCGACGTGGACCATGGTGTTGATCGGCGCCTCGGTGAGACCCCAGCCGCCGATGACCGGGGCGCCCAGCTCGGCCAGCATCTGCGGGTGCAGGTCCTTGGGCTTCGGTGAGCCGCCGCCGTTGAAGATCCGCACGGCAGGGAACAGGCGCTCGCCGGCCGGCAGGGCACGCTGGGCGGCGAGGTAGGCCAGCCAGAACACGGTGCCGGCGCCGGCACAGGTGACGCCGTGCTCGCCGAGCCAGCGCGGCGTCGCCACGGGGTCGAACACCTCGACCATCAGCAGCTCGCAGCCGGTCTGCATGGTGTTGAACAGCCAGACCAGGCCCCCGACGTGGGTGATGGGGAACACGACGGCAGCCTTGTCGTCCGGGTCGACCTGCATGGACCACTGCATGCCGTCGTTGGCGGCCGACAGCGAGGCATCGGTGTGCCGGGCGCCCTTGGGGTCGGCGGTCGTGCCGGACGAGTAGAAGAGCCATCGCAGCGGCCACGTGCCGTCGCCGGCCCGAGCCGGTGCCGGTGGGGGGAGCTTCGACGGGTCGCCCTCGGGCAGATCGGGGTCGGCCACGAGCACCTCGACGTCGAGGCCGCTCGTGGCCTGACGTGCCATCGGCGGGAAGTCGAAACCTCGGAAGGTGCCCGGGACGACGATCACCCGGCAGCGGCTCTGGCGGGTGATGAAGCCGACCTCACGCTCGCGGTAGATCGGCAGGATCGGGTTCTGCACCGCACCGAGCCGGCACAGCGCACCGGCGAGCACGAGCGCCTCGAAGCGCGACGGCAGGATCCACGACACGTTCGTGCCCTCGCCGATGCCGTGCGCGGCGAGGCCGGCGGCGACCCGCTCGCACCACCCCGCGTACTCCCCGAAGGTGAGGGTGCGGTCCCGTTCGTCGAGGGCCATCCGCTTGTCCGGGGTGAGCGCGGCCCGCTCGGCGATCAGCTCCCACAGGCCCTTGCCCCGTGTGTCGATGAGCGGTGCCATCGTCAGAACCTCAGCACGCCACGGGCGACCTGGCCGGACTCCATCTCGTGCACTGCGTCGCGCCAGCGCTCGATCGGGTGGGTGGTGCTGACCAGCTCGTCGAGGAGCACCTCGCCGCGCCGGTACAGCTCGATGATCCGAGGGATGTCGCGGTGCGGCGAGATGGTGCCGTAGCGACAGCCGATCACCCCACGGTCCACCTGGGTGAGGCGCCCGTAGAGCCCCTTGAACTCGGCGGTCTGGCCGGCGACGCCGATGACCACGACGGTGCCCTCCCAGTCGAGGGACTCGAGCGCGTTCCAGGTGACCTGCGGGTGGGCGACGCAGTCGAAGGCCCAGTCCATCCCGCCGGCGTTGAACGCGCCGCGCAGCGCCGTGTCCGAGTGGGGCCGGAGGGCGGCGATGGCCTCGACGATGTCGTCGCGCCGACCGTCGAGGAAGTGGGTGGCGCCGAAGCGTCGAGCCAGGTCCTCCTTCTCGGCGACGGTGTCGACGGCCACGATCAGCGAGGCGCCCTGCACCTTGAGGGCTTGGATGACGTTGAGCCCGACGCCGCCGACGCCGAACACCACCGCCGCCTGGCCACGGCGGACGTTCGCCCGGTTGAACACGGCGCCCATCCCGGTGACCACGCCACAGCCGACCAGGGCGGCGGACGTGAGGGGGACGTCGTCGGGGATCTTCACGCACTGCACGTCGCGCACGAGCGTCCGCTCGGCGAAGGCGCTGGTGGCGGCGAAGTTGAAGATCGGCTGGCCGTCGAGCGTGAACGGCTGGCTCCAGTTGGCCAGCGTGGACCGGCACGCCGTCGGCCGCCCGTCGGCACAGGCCGGGCACAGCCCGCAGGCGGCCAGCGTGGCGATGACGACGTGGTCACCGGGGCGGACGTGGGTGACGGCGTCGCCGACCTCGGCCACGATCCCGGCGCCCTCGTGGCCGCAAACCCCGGGCGACGGCACCGGGTACAGGCCCTGCATGTACGACAGGTCGCTGTGACACAGCCCGGCCGCGCCGATCTCGACGATCACCTCGCGCGGGCCCGGAGCCCGCACGGTGAGCCCATCGACGAGCTCGGTGTTCGTGCCGTCGTAGACGATGCCCCTCATCGGTCCCCCCGCATGCTGCCCCCGGTCCGGTCCAGTCGGCGCCCCTCGCCGTCGCTTTCTGACTGTACGTCAGAACCTCGGCTGGTGATGCCGGTCGAGCGCTGTGACAGGCTCGGTGCCATGAGCGACTTCAGGGGGAGGCTCGCCGTGGTCACCGGCGGCGGCCACGGGATGGGCCAGGCATTGTGCCGGCAGCTGTCCGCCGAGGGGTGCCACGTGGCCATGTGCGACGTGTCGGCCACGGCGATGGAGGAGACCGTGGCGCTGTGCGACGCAGGCGCGCCGGAGGGGACGCTGGTCACCACGTTCGTGGCCGACGTGTCGGACGAGGCACAGGTGATGGCCTTCCGCGATCACGTCGTCGCCGAGCACGCCACGGACCACGTCGACCTGGTGTTCAACAACGCCGGCATCGGCGGCGGAGGGTCGATGATCCACGACGATCGCGAGGAGTGGGACCGCACGTTCGGGGTGTGCTGGGGCGGGGTGTACCACGGCACCCGGGCGTTCCTGCCGTTGCTGGTGGCATCCGATGCGGGGCACCTCGTGAACACCTCCAGCGTCAACGGGTTCTGGGCGTGCTTGAGCCCAGGGGTCGCGCACACCGCCTACAGCGCCGCCAAGTTCGCGGTGAAGGGGTTCACCGAGGCGCTGGTCGTCGACCTGCGGCTCCACGCCCCCCACGTGCAGGCGCACGTCGTCATGCCCGGACACATCGGCACCTCGATCGTGTTCAACTCCTCGCTCGCGCACGGGCGCGACCCGAAGGACCTGCGCGACGAGCAGGTGGCCCAGATGCGCGAGCGGTTCGCGGCGCGGGGCATCGACATCTCGGGTGCGTCCGACGAGGACCTGCGCCAGCTCGTGCTGATGCAGGCGCAGGCGTTCCGTGAGCTCGCGCCGATGACCGCCGATGAGGCGGCGACGGCGATCCTCGACGGCGTGCGGTCCGGCGAGTGGCGCATCCTGGTGGGCGCCGATGCCCGCCTGCTCGACAGCATGGTCCGCGCCAACCCCGCCGAGGCCTACGACGACTCGTTCGCCGAGCAGCTCCGGGCGCAAGGACTGTTCGGCGCGCTCACGCCGCCGACGGGCGGGTGACCGACGCCACCCGGCCGGGGTGGTGGCGCGGGCGCTGGGTCGCCTGGGTGGTGGCCGTCGCCGCCGCCGTGGTGGCGGTCCTGTCGCTGCGCCAGGGCATCGTGCCGACCGGCGATGCCGTCAGCTACTGGAGCGCGGCGACACAGGTCCGCGACCTGCACCCGCTCACGACGCGGCTCGTGCCGGGGTTCTCCCACGTCGACCTGACCCGCTTCGTCGACGGCGGTGGGCGGATCCCCGTCGCCGACTTCCCCTTCGGGTACCCGCTGGTGGCCGGCCTCGGCGGGTTCCTGGCGGGGGTGAAGCCGGCGATGGCAGCCGTGACGGTCGCGGCGGCGGCTGCCGTCGGATACCTGGTGGTGGCCGGACCGTCGCCGGCCCGGTCGGCCGGCTCGGTGCTGGTCCGGGCCGGCGTCGGGGTCGGCGTGGTCGGCTGGCCGGTGTCCCGCGCGCTGCACGGCGCCGCCCTCCCGGAGCCGCTGTTCGGTGCGCTCGTGCTCGCCACTGCGGTGGCGATGCTGCGGGCCCGGCGCGGCCCGGACGCCGGATGGTGGCCGGCGGTCTGGGCGGGCGCCGCGGGGCTGGTCCGGTTCCAGGGGCTGGCCGTGGGCGCGGTCGTGGTCGTCGACGAGCTGCGCCGCCACCGCGACGTCCGCCGCGGGTTGCGGGTGGCGATCGTGGCGCTGGGCCCACCGCTGGCGAACGTCGCGTTCACCGCCGTCGTTGGCAGTGGGCGCGCCCTCGGGTGGTACTCGCTCGGACGCGACGATCTCGAGCTCGCCGCGGCGTCCATCACCGAGTGGTTCACGCGTGCCGCGCCGTCGATCGGCGAGGTGTTCCGTCCGGCGGCAGGGACGTCGTGGTGGACGGTGGCCGTCCTCGCGGCCTGGTGCATGCTTGCGGCCGTCGCTGCCGTCGCCTGGTGGCGGGGTCGGGGCCTGCCCGAGGTGCTGGCCGTGCCGCTCGTGCTGGCGCTCGCCCAGCTGGTGATGACGGTGGCGACCATGGCGACGGCCGATGCGCTGGTCGTGCTGGAGGCGCGCATCATGTGGCCGCTCGGCGTGCTGACGCTCGCCGGGCTCGCGTGGGCCGCCGACGAGCTGGCACCGCGGTTCGCGCCGTGGGCTGCGGTGGTGGCCGGGCTGTGGTTCGTGTCGTCGACGGCGGCGTGGACGTGGGCGGACACCAGCTCGGCGGCCTCACCGCCGGCAGTGGCGGTCGTGCGCGACAGCGGGGCGCGCCTGGTGGTGTCGAACAGCGCCGACCCCCTGCACTGGGCGACCGGGGTGCCCGCGGCGCCGCTGCCGCCCGCGGTCGACGCCCAGTCGGGCCGCCGACGCGACCAGGACGCGGCGTACGACGTGCTGCCCTGCGACCTCGAGCGCGGCGGTGGGATCGCGGTGATCGACCGGTCGTCGTACCTGCCGGCCGCCGACGCCCTCGAGCGCCTCGACGCCCTGGTCGCCCTCGACCGCCTGATCGCCCACGACGCCCCCTCGACCCGCTGGTACGAGCCCGGCCCCCTCGCCTGCCCCTGACCCCCTCCCCCCTCCCCCCGAGAAGGCCGTGAGGGCGGGGTCACCTCAGGTGGTCGGCGCCCAGCATCTCGATGGCGTTGCCGCGCAGGACCTTGTACACGACCTCGTCGGACAGCCCGGCGGTCTGCTCGGCGGCGATCTTCGCCGTGTGCGGCCACGTGCTGTCGGAGTGGGGGTAGTCGCTCTCGTACGTGACGTTGTCGACGCCGATCTCCTCGATCGAGCGCAGCCCGTGGGGGTCGTCGAAGAAGCAGCCGTACACGTGGCGGCGGAACAGCTCGCTCGGGGGTTCGAGCACCTTGTCGCCGACGCCACCCCAGGCCCGGTTCTCGCGCCACACCACGTCGGCCCGCTCGAGGATGTAGGGGATCCAGCCGATCTGGCCCTCGCTGTAGGCGACCTTGAGCGTGGGGAAGCGGGTGAACATGCCCGACATGAGCCAGTCGACCATGCTGAAGCAGCAGTTGGCGAACGTGAGCGTCGAGCCGACGGCGGCGGGCGCGTCGGGCGAGGTGGAGGGCATCTTCGAGCCGGACCCGATGTGCATGTTGATGACCATGCGGGTCTCGGCGCAGGCCTCGACGAACGGCAGCCAGTGTCCGTCGGCGTCGTGGATGCTGGGCAGGCCGAGGTTGGGCGGGATCTCGCTGAAGCACACTGCACGAACGCCGCGCTCGGCGTTGCGGCGGACCTCGGCGGCGGCGAGGGCGGGATCCCACAAGGGCACGATGATGAGGGGCAGCAGCCGGCCCCCCGAGGTGCCGCACCACTCCTCGACCATCCAGTCGTTGTAGGCCCGCACGCAGGCCAGCGCGAGCTCCTTGTCGTTCGCCTCCATGAACGTCTGGCCGCAGAAGCGGGGGAACGTCGGGAAGCACAGCGACGCCTCGACGCCGTTCAGGTCCATGTCGGCCAGTCGGTCGGCCACCAGGTACGACCCGGGCCGCATGTCCTCGTACGTGATGCCCTTCAGCGTGACGTCGTCACGGTCGAAGCCGACAGCGGAGTCGAGGCGCACCAGCGGGCGGCGCAGGTCCTCGTAGAACCACCAGTCGACCGGCTCGCCGGGGTCGCCGGGCTCGCCGGGCACGGCGGTGAACTTCCCGCCGATGTAGGTGAGCTCCTTCACCGGGGCCCGCACGATCCTTGGCCCGACGTCGTGATACTTCGACGGGAGCCGGCTGGTCCAAACGTCCGGTGGCTCGATCACGTGATCGTCCACGGAGATGATCCTGGGCAGCTCTCGCATGCGCGGACTGTACCACCCGTTTCTGACGCCCTTTCAGAAACGGGTGACGTTCGGCCGTGGCCGCCCGTGCGACGGGGGCGCGAGACTCTTGGGCGGCCGTTCGAGGGAGGTCCCGATGAAGGCTGGACGAGTGGTCGCGCTGGTGATCGGGGCGGTGCTCGCCCTGGTCGGCGCCGTGTTGCTCATCACCGGTGGGGTGCTCACCGCCGTCACCCTCGTCGTGCGGGACGGCGAAGGCTTCTTCTCCACCGGCACGGGCTCGTTGACGTCGGGCACGTACGCCATCACCTCCGAGGAGATCGACCTCGGTGCCGAACCGGGCCCCGGCGACTGGTCGCCATCGGGGTGGGCGACCGTGCGGATCGAGGCCGAGGCCGTCGGGGAAGGCGACGAGGTCTTCATCGGCATCGCCCGCGCCAGCGACGTGGCGGCGTACCTCGACGGAGTGCTGCACGCCGAGGTCGACGACGTGCGCGTCGACCCGTTCCGCCTCGACTACGACGTCCGTCCCGGCGGGCCGCCAGCATCGCCGCCCGGTGACGAGGACTTCTGGGTGGCCTCGGCGAGCGGCAGTGGCGAGCAGACGCTGCGCTGGGAGGTCGAGTCCGGCAGCTGGGCCGTCGTGCTGATGAACGCCGACGCGTCGCGAGGCGTGGAGGTCGAGGCGTCGATCGCCTTGCGCATCCCGGCGCTCATCTGGGTCGGCATCGGCATGCTCATCGCCGCTGTGGTCCTGCTGATTGCCGGCGTCGTGCTCATCGTGGTGGGCGCGAGCGGTGCTGGTGCCGCAGCGGAGCCGGGCGCGATGCCACCGCCGACGGTCGCAGCTGCCCACCCGGTGCAGGTGACCGGACGGCTCGACGAGCCCCTCAGCCGGTGGCTGTGGCTGGTCAAGTGGATCCTCGTCGTCCCGCACGCGATCGTGCTCGTGTTCTTGTGGATCGCGTTCGTGGTGACGACCGTGATCGCCGCGTTCGCCATCCTGTTCACGCGCCGCTACCCGAGCAACCTGTTCCGCTTCAACAGCGGGGTGCTGCGCTGGACGTGGCGGGTGGCCTTCTACGCCAACAGCGCGTTCGCCACCGATCGCTACCCGCCCTTCACGCTGGCCCGCACCGACTACCCGGCCGACCTCGAGATCGCCGAGCCGGCCCAGCTCAACCGCTGGCTGTGGCTGGTGAAGTGGCTCCTGGCCATCCCGCACCTGATCATCCTCGGGATCATCGGTGGTGGGCTGTGGCTGGGCGAGGGCGGCGACGATCGCTGGGTGGGCATCGGCCTGCTCGGCATCCTGGTGCTGGTGGCCGGTGTGACCTTGCTGTTCCGCGGCCGCTACCCGACCGGTGTCTTCGCCTTCGTGATGGGCCTGAACCGCTGGGTGCTGCGAGTGGTGGCCTACCTGGCGCTGATGACCGACCGCTACCCGCCGTTCCGGTTGGACCAGGGCGGAGAGGAGCCGCCCCAGGCGACCGGCGGGGAGGAGCCGCTGCCCTAGCTATCACCCAACACGGCGGCGCCGACGCGGCGGCGGTGCCAGGTGGCGTCGCCGTAGGCGCGCATGAGCGCCCAGGCCTTCTTCATCCAGAGGTGGAGGTCGGCCTCCCACGTGTAGCCGATGGCGCCGTGCACCTGCATCGTGCTGCGGCTGGTTCGGTAGGCGGCCTCGCTGGCGAACGCCTTGGCCAGCGACACGTCACGTGGCGCGCTCGGCGCGCCGGTGGCGAGGCTCCACGCCGCCCGGTAGGTGGGTGCCTTGGCGAACTCGACCTTCAGCAGCGCATCGGCCAGCAGGTGCTTCACGGCCTGGAACGTGCCGATCGGGGCGCCGAACTGCGTGCGCTGCCGGGCGTACTCGGCGGCGGCGTCGATCATCTGCTCCGACAGCCCGATGAGGTAGGCGGCCGTGGCGACGGCGCCGCGCTCGAACGCCGCGTCGAGGTCGAGGTCGAGCGACTCGACGACCCCGCCCTCGACCTGGAACAGCCGCCGTCCTCCGTCGATGCCGTCCACGTCGTGGAGCTGCGCACCGTCGAGCAGCGTCACACCGGTCGGGATGAGCACGAGGTCGGCGACGTGGGCGTGGGGGACGTACGGCGAGCCGTCGACGCTCGCCGTCGCCACCAGGCTGCCGTCGGCCAGGCCGCCGGCCCACGCCGTCGAGGCGAGGGCCGGCCCGGCGACGGCCATCGTCTCGAGCACCGGCCCCGGCACGGCGCGCCGGCCGAGCTCTTGCGCGAGCAGCACGGCGTCGACCATGGATCCGCCCATGCCGCCATCGGCCTCGGGGATCAGCATGCCCAGCACGCCCATCTCAGCCAGGTGCCGCCAGAGGCCGGGAAGATGGCCGCTGCGGTCGTCCCAGCAGGCGCGCACGGCGGCCGGGGTGCACTCGGTGGCCAGCAGGTCGCGCAGCGCATCGGCGAGCAGGAGCTGGTCGTCGGTGAAGGCGAAGCGCACGCTCATGCCCCTCTTGGGAGCCGCAGCACGCGGTCGGCGATGATGTTGCGCTGGATCTCGTTCGTGCCGGCGTAGATCGGACCCGAGAGCGAGAACAGGAAGCCGTCGACCCAGCGCTCCGCGGCGCCAGTGGTGCGCTCGGCCTCGGGGCCCAGGATCTGCAGCGCCAGCTCGTGGAGGCGCACGTCCATCTCGCTCCAGAAGATCTTGTTGAGGCTGGCCTCGGCGCCGATGGGACGGCCCTGCATCATCCCGGTGACGGTCATGTAGGTGTGGAGGCGGTACCCCTCTGCCTGCATCCAGACGTCGGTGACGGCGTCGCGCAGCGCAGTGTCGGCCGGGTCGGCCTGGGTGCGCCACAGGTGGACGAGGCGGTTCGCCGCCTCGCTGAAGCGGGCCGGGCTGCGCAGGCTCACCCCTCGCTCGAAGCCGGCCGTGGCCATCGCCACCCGCCAGCCCTGGCCGATCTCGCCGAGCGTGTTCGCCACCGGCACCCGCACGTCGTCGAAGAAGATCTCGGCGAAGCCGGTGTCGCCGTCGAGCTGGGCGATCGGCCGCACGGTGACGCCCGGCAGGTCGAGCGGGCAGAGCACGAACGTGAGTCCCCGGTGGCGCTCGGCGCTCGGGTCGGTGCGGAAGATGCCGAAGCACCAGTCGGCCCACACCGCCCGGCTGGCCCACACCTTCTGGCCGCTCAGGATCCAGTCGTCGTCGTCACGGGTGGCCCTGGACGCGATGCCGGCGAGGTCGCTGCCCGCGTTCGGCTCGCTCCAGGCCTGCGCCCACACGATCTCGCTGGAGGCCATCGTCGGCAGGAAGCGGGCCTTCTGCTCGTCGGTGCCCACCTCCATGATCGTCGGGCCCAGGAGGAAGATGCCGTTCTGGTTCACCCGGCCCGGCGCCCCGGCCCGGTAGTACTCCTCTTCGAAGATGAGCCACTCGATGTAGTTCGCCCCGCGGCCGCCGTACTCGACCGGCCACGAGACGGCGGACCAGCGCCCCTCGAACAGCTGGCGCTCCCACGCCCGGTGGAGCGCGAAGCCCTCGGCGGTGTCGAAGCTGGGCAGCGGCTCGGCCGGCACGTGTGTCTCGAGCCAGGCCCTGGCCTCGGCCCGGAAGGCCTGCTCCGCTGTGGTCTCACGCAGGTCCATACGGCCCGTGAACCTACACAGGTCCGCCGCCACCGTCTGACGTACCGTCAGATCGGCGTCACTACGCTGGTCACGTGGGGATGCCGACACCGACCGAGATCGAGGCGTACCGGCGCGACGGCGTGGTCTGCTTGCGGGGCGTCCTGACCCCCGACGAGGTCGATGCGGCGCGGGCGGGGATCGACGAGGTGGTGGCGCACCCGGGTCCGCTCGCCCTCACCGCCAGCCGCGCCGACGACCCCGGCCGCTTCGTGGAGGACTTCCGGCGCTGGGGCGACGTGGCGCCGATCGAGGCCGTCACCCGGCACTCGGCGCTGCCGGCCATCGTCGCCGCGCTGCTCGGGGCGAGCCAGGTGCGCCTCCACCACGACCACGTGCTGGTGAAGGAGGCGGCCACCAGCCAGCGCACCCCCTGGCACCAGGACCAGCCGTACTACGACATCGAGGGCGATCAGGTCATCTCGGTGTGGATGCCCGTCGACCCGGTGCCCCTCGGCGCCGGCCTCGAGGTGGTGGCCGGCACCCATCGGGGCCCGTGGCTGATGCCCCGGACGTTCCTCGACGGCGAGGCGAAGTGGTTCCCCGAGGGGACCCTGGCCGAGCTCCCCGACATCGAGGCCGACCGGGACTCGTTCGACATCCGCACGTTCGCCATGGAGCCCGGCGACGGGCTGTGCTTCCACGGCCTCGCAGTGCACGGCGCGCCCGGCTTCCCCGGCCCCGGGCGGCGCAGGGTCCTCTCGGTGCGCTACGTCGGCGACGACGTCCGCCGCGCCCCCCGGCACTGGCGCACCTCGCCGCCGTTCACCGAGCTCGACGGCGTGCTAGCTGCAGGCGCCCCGCTCGACCACCCGTTGTTTCCGGTGGTGTGGCCGACCGAGTCCCAGCGCCTCGCGGCCTCACTGCTATGAGGTTCTTCGCCGAGTGGAAGTGGGGGACGGTGTGACCAGGGCGGCTGGTTCTGGGCACACGCCGCGCACCGAGCGGAGCTCGGACCAGGGCGAATGCGCACGGATGTGTGCCCAGAAGATCTCCGGTCTCGCCGACCGGGACCTCTAGGTGAAGATGATCTGGCCGCCGGCGGCGATGTCGTAGAACTCGCCGACGGTGATGATCTCCTTGACCTGGTCGACGAAGTCGCTCTCGTCGAGACCGAACATGTCGACGGACGCCTTGCAGGCGTACATGCCGGCGCCGGTGTCGCCGATCATCTCGATGAACTCGTCGATGGGCGGGATGTCGAGCTCGTCCATCTTCTTGTTCATGAAGTGCGTCGCCAGGGCCGACATCCCGGGGAGCACGCCGAGGAGCGACGGGATGTGCATCCCCGGGTTGCCGACCGTGGCCACCTTGACGTGCTCGATCCTCTTCTTGTGGATCGCGTCGAGGCCGAAGAACGTGAAGAACAGGTTGGCCTCGATGCCCTCGGCGCGGGCGCCGTTGGCCATGATCAGCCCCGGGTAGATCCCCTCGAGGGACCCCTTGGAGATGATGATCGAGACCTTCTTGATGGGTTCGGGCTTGGATTCGTCAGACATGGTGTGGGCTCCTCGCTCAGATGCAGCCCTTGGGCTTGGGGATGCCGGCGATGCGGGCGGCCATCTTGGCCGGGCCCTTCGGGAAGAGCTCGTAGAGCTCCTTCACGCTCACGCCGCTGGCCTTGCCGAGGACCCGGACGGTCGGGCCGGTGCCCTTGGCGAAGTACTCCGAGCGCATGAAGTCGATGACCTGCCAGTGCTTGTCGGTCAGCGGGTCGATCCCGTCCTGACGGGCCAGCTCCATGGCCATCTCTCGGGTCCACTGCCGGGGGTCGACGAAGAAGCCTTCGTCGTTCAGCTGAACCTCGACGCCGGCGAGTGTGGCGGTGCTCATGCGGATGCCTCCTGGGTCTCGTGCTGTGGGATGTGCTTGCCGAACGTGGGCATGTCGGCGCCGATGCCGGGGATGTCCCGGCCCGGCAGCAGGCTGTGCCAGTAGAACCACTGGAACATCAGCTTGCCGAGGTGGTTGAGGCGCGACTCCTTGAGGAGCGGCATGCCCACCGGGCCGGGGAAGTGCCCGGTCACCGGTTCGGTCTCGTAGTTGAAGTCGATGAGCAGGGCCTTGTGGAAGCCCGTCTCGATGAAGCAGTTGGCGTGGCCGTCGTAGCTGGCGTCGAGCTCCTCGCCGGCGAGGAACCGGCGGATGTTCTCGACGAGGACCTCGCCCTCGAAGTGGGTGACGGAGCCGGCCTTGGACGCCGGCACGTTGGTGGCGTCGCCGATGGCGAAGATGTTCGGCTTCACCTTCGACTGCAGCGTCGCTGGGTCCGTCGGCACGAAGTTCAGCTCGTCGCCCAGCCCCTCCGAGCGCCCGACGTAGGGGGCGCCACCGTGGAGCGGCACGACCACGGCCAGGTCGAACGGGACCTCGGTGCCGTCGTAGGCGACGAGCTTGCCGCCCTTGCCCTCGTAGACCACCTCACCGGTGTTGAACTCGGTGACCAGCTCGACGCCCTTCTCGGCGAGCAAGCCGCTCAGGGTCTGGCTGGCGACGGGCTTGGTGAACGCCCCGTCGAGCGGGGTGGCGTACACCAGCTCGACCTTGTCGCGGATGCCGCGCTCGTGGAAGTACCAGTCGGCCAGGAAGCAGAACTCCAGCGGCGCGACCGGGCACTTGATCGGCAGGTCGACCATGTTCACCACCACACGGCCGCCCTCGAAGCGCTCGAGCGCGTCGTGCAGCGCCGTGGCACCGGGCAGGTCGTAGAACGTGAACGCCCGCTCGTTCCAGCCCTCGCCGGTGAGGCCCTCGGTCTCCTCGGGCACCAGCACGGCGCCGGTGGCCACGACGAGCAGGTCGTAGAAGAGGATCGTGCCGTCCTCGAGGTGGACGGCGTCGCCCTCGACGTCGACCCGGTCGATGGGGCACTGGATGTAGGTGATGTCCTTGTGCAGCTGGCGCTGGCGGGGCTTGACGATGTCCTCGGGGTCGGCGACGCCGAACGGCACGAACAGGAGGCCCGGCTGGTACACGTGCTGGGCGTCCTGGTCGACCACGGTGATCTCGACGTCGTCGTGCTTGAGGACCCGGCGAAGCCGGTTGGCGGTGAGCGTCCCCCCCGTCCCCGCGCCAAGGATCACGATGCGTGTGCTCATGGTCGCTCCTCGTTTCTTGTCCATCATCCTGCTCCGATTCGGTGATACCCCCCAGGGTCTTTCGTCCCAGCCCTCGGGGTCCATGGGGCCGACCCGCTCGTCTACTCTGACGGTGTGTCAGAGGTGGGGAGTCCAGGCGCCGTCCCGGCGGTCGAGGGATGGTTCACGATCGACGCCGACCCCCACTTGATCGGGGGGCGGTGCACATCGTGCGCGACGTACGTGTTCCCGCCGCGTGAGCGCGGCTGCCCCAACCCGGCGTGCGAGGGCGACCTGCTCGAGCCGGTGCCGCTCTCGCGGCGCGGCACGTTGTGGAGCTACACGGAGAACCGCTACGCGCCGCCGCCGCCCTACCGGGCCGCCGACCCGTTCGAGCCGTACGCGCTGGCGGCGGTGCAGCTCGAGGCCGAAGGCATGGTCGTGCTCGGACAGGTCGCCAAGGGCGTGCTGGCCGCCGACCTGCGGGTGGGCATGGCGATGCAGCTCGAGCTCGACGTGCTGTACGAGGAGGATGGCGTCACCCACCTCGTGTACGTGTGGGCACCGGCGGTGGAGGTGGGCGCACCGTGAGCGCCGAGCGCGACGTGGTGGTCCTCGGGGTGGGGATGCACCCCTGGGGCAAGTGGGGCCGCGACTTCACCGAGTACGGCATGGTCGCCGCTCGGGCTGCGCTCGCCGACGCCGGCCTGGCGTGGCGTGACGTGCAGTACGTGGCCGGGGCCGACACCATCCGCAACGGGTACCCGGGGTTCATCGCCGGGGCGACGTTCGCCCAGCAGCTCGGCTGGACCGGTGTGCGGGTGTCGAGCAGCTACGCGGCCTGTGCCTCTGGCTCCCAGGCCCTCCAGGCGGCGCGCGCCTCGATCCTGGCCGGCTTCTGCGACGTCGCCCTCGTGGTGGGTGCCGACACCACCCCCAAGGGGTTCTTCGCCCCGGTCGGTGGTGAGCGGCGCACCGACCCGGACTGGCTCCGCTTCCACCTGCTGGGTGCCACGAACCCGGTGTACTTCGCACTCCTGGCCCGGCGCCGGATGGCGCTCTACGGCGCCACCGCTGAGGACTTCGCCCGGGTGAAGGTGAAGAACAGCCGCCACGGGCTCGCCAACCCGTACGCCCGGTTCCGCAAGGAGACCACCGTCGAGGACGTCGTCAACAGCCCGGTCGTCAGCGACCCGCTGCGCCTGCTCGACATCTGCGCCACCAGCGATGGCGGGGCGGCGATGGTCGTTGCCAGCACCGACTTCGCCCGCCGCCACCTGGGCACGCTCGACGGCGCCGTGCGGGTCAAGGCGGTCTCCACCGTCTCCCCCACCTATCCGCAGACGAGCCTGGAGCTGCCCGACTTCGCCACCGACTCGTCCGCCGTGGTGGCGCCGCCGCCGCACGGCTTCAAGGACTCGATCGGTCGGGCCGCCTACGAGGAGGCGGGCATCGGGCCGGAGGACCTCAGCGTGGCCGAGGTGTACGACCTGTCGACGGCCCTCGAGCTCGACTGGTACGAGCACCTCGGCCTGTGCGCGCCGGGCGAGGCCGAGGCCCTGCTGCGCAGCGGCGCCACCGAGATCGGAGGGCGGCTCCCCGTGAACCCCTCCGGCGGGTTGGCGTGCTTCGGCGAGGCCATCCCCGCCCAGGCGATCGCCCAGGTGTGCGAGCTCACCTGGCAGCTGCGCGGGCAGGCCGAGGGCCGCCAGGTGGAGGGGGCGACCGTCGGCATCACCGTCAACCAGGGACTGTTCGGGCACGGATCGTCCGTGATCCTCGCCCGCTAGCGCAACCGAGGGCTTCGAACATGGGCAATCACGACCACGACCACCACCGGCCGGCCCGGCAGGTCGTCGAGGGCGACACCTCCCCCGACCTGACGCAAGAGGGGATCGAGACGTTCGAGGTCACCCAGGCCACCGAGTCGGCCACCAGCGCCAAGCTCAATGCCGTGCGCGACGTGCTGATGCACGCCAACCTCGACGAGGTGGAGTCGGTGGCCCGCTGGCTCCAGGCGGTGCTGGCCGGCACGTCGCTGGACGAGGCGGAGTGGATGGGCAGCGCGCTGGCCCGGGAGGACCAGCCGGTCTACGGCACGATCCCGATCGATCCCGACGACGTCCTGGCCGACGACTGGCGCCAGGCGCCGTATCCCTACAAGAACCTGATGCGGCGCAAGTCGTACGAGCGTCAGAAGTACCAGCTGCAGGTGGAGCTGTTGAAGCTGCAGTCGTGGGTGCGCGACACCGGCCAGCGGGTCGTGATCCTCTTCGAGGGGCGTGACGCGGCCGGCAAGGGCGGCACCATCAAGCGCTTCATGGAGCATCTCAACCCCCGCGGCTCGCGAGTGGTGGCCCTCGAGAAGCCGACGGAGACCGAGCAGGGCCAGTGGTACTTCCAGCGCTACGTGCAGCACCTGCCGACGCGCGGTGAGATCGTGCTGTTCGACCGGTCCTGGTACAACCGTGCCGGCGTCGAGCGGGTGATGGGGTTCTGCGCACCCGACGAGTACGCGGAGTTCATGCGCCAGGCCCCCGAGTTCGAGCGCAACCTGGTCCGCAGCGGCGTGCACCTCATCAAGTTCTGGTTCTCGGTCAGCCGACAGGAGCAGCAGCGCCGGTTCAAGGAGCGTGAGAGCCACCCCTTGAAGCAGTGGAAGCTCTCGCCGATCGACCTGGCCTCACTCGACAAGTGGGACGACTACACGGAGGCGAAGGAGGCGATGTTCCTCCACACGGACACCGCCGACGCCCCGTGGACGGTCATCAAGTCGGACTGCAAGAAGCGGGCGCGGTTGAACGCCATGCGCTACGTCCTGCACCGGCTGCCCTACGAGCGCAAGGACGTCGAGCGCATCGGGCCGCTCGACCCGCTCCTGGTCGGACGGGCGAACGTCGTCTACGAGCAGGGCGAGCACGCCACGATCCCGCTGCTGTAGCGGGGGTCGCGCTGGTCAGCGGACCCGCGGGCGGCGCTGCAGCTCGGCGAGCAGCGGCTGGCTGTAGGCCACCCGGCCGGTGAGCTTGGCCGGGTCGCCGCTGCACAGCAGCAGTGCCGCCTCGGCCATCCACTCCGGACCCTCGAGCCGGTAGCCCTCGACCAGGTGGTGCGCGCCGGCGCCGGGCGTGGCGACGTTGTCCCACGGCGACAGGGAGTTCACGGCGATCCCGTCGTCGTAGAGCTCGGCGGCGAGCCCGGTGGAGAACCGGTCGAGGGCGGCCTTGACCATCCCGTAGACCGTGAAGCCCTCCTTGAAGCCGGGGTCGTACGGCGGTCCCGGCGGGTGGGTGCCGGCCCGGCTGGAGATGTTCAGGATCCATCCCCGGCCGCGCTCGCGCATGGACGGAACGACCAGCTGAGAGAGCTCGTAGGGGGCTCGGACCTGCACCTCGAACATCACCCGGTAGCGCTTCGGGGTGACGTCGAGGAACGGCAGGAACCAGGTGACGGCCGCGTTGTTGACGAGGATTTCGATGGGTCCGAGCGCCTCGACCGTCTCGGCGACCATGCGCGCCCGGTCGTCGTGCCTCGAGAGGTCGGCCTGCACGGCGATGGCCTCGCCGCCGCGGCTGCGGATCCGCTCGAGGGTGTCGGCGAGGCAGCCCTCGTAGCGCGCGTCCGGTTCGAGGGTACGGGCCGCCAGCGCGACCCGCGCTCCCGCCTCGGCGAGACGCTCGGCGATCGCGGCGCCGAGCCCCCGGCTGGCGCCCGTGACGAGCGCGACGCGCCCGGCACACTCCTGGTCGTCGGCGGCGGACATGGCGGATTACCTTATGCACCCGGACGCGATCGACAGGAACCGACCACAGGAGCCCCAGGACCATGCAGCTCAAGCCCGGAACCCGTCTGCAGAGCGCAGCCTGCGACACGCAGGTCGTGGTCGTGCGGGTGCCGGCCGACGACGTCGACCTGCGCTGCGGTGGCCACCCGATGTCCGTGGTGGGCGACGAGGTCGAGCGGGTCGCCCCGGCGGCCGGGTTCGACGGCGGCACCCTGATGGGGAAGCGCTACGCGTCCGAGGAGCTCGGTCTCGAGGTGCTGTGCTCGAAGGCGGGGGCGGGAGCGCTCTCCGTGGGCGACGAGCTGCTGCCGCTCAAGGACGCCAAGCCCCTGCCGGCCTCCGACTGAGCGTGCCCGGCGCACGTTGACCCTCCCTCGCCGGGATCCCTACAGTCCCGCCGATGGGGAACGAGCGAATGTGTGAGGGTCGCGTCTGCATCGTGACGGGCGCGGGGCGGGGGATCGGACGGCAGCACGCGCTCATGCTCGCCCAGCACGGCGCCAGGGTCGTCGTCAACGATCTCGGCGGGGCGCGTGACGGCACCGGCGCCGACGAGGGCCCAGCCCAGCAGGTGGTCGACGACATCCTCGCCGCCGGCGGTCGGGCCGTGGCCAGCACCGATGACGTGAGCAGCCTCGAGGGTGCCCGCAACCTGGTGGGGACGGCGCTCGATGCCTTCGGCGGGCTCGACGTGCTCGTGAACAATGCCGGGATCCTGCGGGACCGGATGCTGTTCTCGATGACCGAGGACGAGTGGGACGCCGTCATCCGGGTCCACCTCCGTGGCACGTGGGCACCGAGCCGGATCGCCGCCGAGCACTGGCGGAACCGGGCGAAGGACGGCCTCACCAACGATGCCCGGATCATCAACACCACCTCCGTCTCCGGCCTCTACGCCAACCCCGGCCAGACCAACTACGGCGCTGCCAAGGCCGGCATCGCCACGTTCACCCAGATCGCCGCCCAGGAGCTCGAGCGCTATGGCGTCACCGTGAACGCGGTGGCGCCGGGTGGGCTGACCCGGCTGACCGAGGACCTCCAGCTTCCCGAGGAGATGGTCGCCCGCATGGACCCGGCGTGGGTCGCCCCGGTGGTGACCTGGCTGGCGTCGCCGCAGTCGGCAGGCGTCACCGGACAGGTCATCGAGTCCTCGGGGCTGGTGCTGGCCATCGCCGAGGGCTGGCGTCGGGGCCCGTCGACGGACGATCCGCCCGCCGACCCGGCCGAGGTCGACGCGATCGTGCGCCGCCTGCTGGCCGATGCCCGGCCGCGCACGACGATGAGCGACGTGAGCTGAGGGAGCGACCGTGACGACCACCCCCACCAACGAGGCCTGGATCATCGACGGCGTCCGGTCGCCTCGCGGCAAGGGCAAGGCCAACGGGTCGCTGCACCACGTGCACCCGCAGGAGGTGCTGGCCCAGGTGCTGAACGCGCTCGTCGAGCGGGCGGGCGTCGACCCGGCGCTCGTCGACGACGTGATCATCGGCAACGGCAACTCGGTGGGCGACCACGGCGCCTGCATCGGGCGCATGGCCGTGCTGGCGGCCGGCTGGCCGGTGGAGGCGCCGGGCATCACGCTGAACCGGTTCTGCGGCTCGGGCCAGCAGGCCGTCACCTATGCCGCCATGGGTGTGCAGGCCGGACACCAACGGCTCGTGGTCGCCGGCGGCGTCGAGTCGATGTCGCGCTGGCCCGTCGACGATGCACCGCCGGACTTCACCTCTGGGAACGCCGCTCTGCGCGAGGCGTTCCCGCTGGTGCCCCAGGGCATCTCGGCCGACCTCATCGCCACGATCGAGGGGTTCGACCGAGCGGCCGTGGACGCCTTCGCGCTCAAGAGCCAGCAGCGGGCCGCGGTGGCCATGGCCGAGGGCCGCTTCGACCGCAGCGTCGTGCCGATCCACAACCCCGACGGCACCGTGGCGCTCGCCGCCGACGAGCACCCGCGTCCGGGGACGACGATGGACGGGCTGGCGAAGCTGTCCCCGTCGTTCGCCGCCTTGGGCGCCACGGTGTTCCCGGGCTACGACCGGTCCTTCGACGACATGTGCCGGCAGGTGTACCCGAGCATCGACGCGGTCGACCACGTGCACCACGCCGGGAACTCCTCGGGGGTGGTCGACGGTGCCAGTGCCGTGCTCGTCGCCGCGCCCGACTTCGCCCGGGCGCACGGGCTCGCACCGCGTGCCCGGGTCCGGATGAGCGCTGTGGCCGGCGCCGAGCCGGTGATCATGCTGACCGCCCCCGGGCCGGCGTCGCGCCGGTGCCTGGAGCGTGCCGGCATGACGGTCGGCGACATCGACCTGTGGGAGATCAACGAGGCGTTCGCCGCCGTCCCGCTGAAGACGATGCGCGACCTCGACCTCGATCCCGAGAAGGTGAACGTGAACGGTGGGGCGATCGCGCTCGGCCACCCGATCGGCGCCACCGGGGCCATGTTGATCCAGACGGCGCTCGACGAGCTCGAGCGGCGAGATCTCGCCACGGCGCTGATCACCATGTGCACCGGCGGCGGCATGGGCACCGCCACGATCATCGAACGGGTGTAGCGAGATGTCGATCTTCGCCACTGACGACGACGGAACCGGCTCGCGGACCACCTCCAGCCTGCAGGCCTTCGACGAGCCGATCGCGCCGCCAGAGGAACGGCGCCGAGCCGGCAAGGCGCGCCGCAGCGTCATGGCGCGATCGGAACACGCGTCGTGGGAGCCCACGGCCGATCGCCGCGACCCGGTCGAGGTGCTCGTCGAGTCCAACCGAACGCGAATGCCAGACCTGGTGCCCCTGCGCTACGCGCGGATGAGCGCGTCGCCGTTCGCCTTCCTGCGCGGATCGGCACAGGTGATGGCGTTCGACCTCGCATCGATGCCGTCGACCGGGCTCGACGTGCGGCTCTGCGGCGATGCCCACCTCTCGAACGTCGGCGTGTTCGCCAGCCCCGAGCGACGCCTCATGTTCGACCTGAACGACTTCGACGAGGCGTCGCCGGGCCCGTTCGAGTGGGACGTGAAGCGCCTCGCCGCCAGCATCGAGGTTGCCGGGCGGGAGAACGGCTTCGACCCGCTGGCCACTCGTCGTGCCGTGCTCGATGCCATGGCCGCCTATCGCGACTGGATGGAGCGCTACTCGCAGATGAGCCACCTCGAGGTCTGGTACTCGAGCATCCAGGTGCGCGACCTGCTCGACAAGATGGCTGGGGACGAGCGCCGAGCCATGAGCCGTGAGGTGCGCAAGGCCCAGAGCAAGGACCACTTCCGTGCGCTGAACAAGCTGACCGAGGTTGTCGACGGCCGCCGGCGGTTCATCGACGATCCGCCGTTGGTGATGCACGTCGACGACGTGATCCCCGACCTGAAGCAGCGACTCATCCAGGTGCTTGCGCAGTATCGCGAGACGCTCAGCGCCGACCGCCAGGCGCTGTTGGACCGGTACCGCTTCGTCGACTTCGCCCGCAAGGTGGTCGGGGTGGGCAGCGTCGGCACCCGCTGCTGGGTCGCCTTGTTCCAGGGCCCCAACGGCGGCCCGCTGTTCCTGCAGGTGAAGGAGGCGCGACAGTCGGTGATCAGCATCGCCTCCGGTCGCCCACCGGCGCCGCACTTCGGTCAGCGGGTGGTCGAGGGCCAGCGGATGCTGCAGGCCGCGAGCGACGTCCTGCTCGGCTGGGCCACCGAGGAGGTCACCGGGGTGCACTACTACGTGCGCCAGATGTGGGACGCGAAGTGGTCCGCCGACCTGAGCCGCATGGGGCCGTTCGTGTTCGCGATGTACGCCGCGCACTGCGGGTGGGCGCTCGCCCGGGCCCACGCTCGCACGGGTGACTCGGCGTCGATCGTCGGCTACCTCGGCCGCTCCGATCGCTTCGGTGAGGCGGTCGCCGACTGGGCGAGTGCGTACGCTGACCAGACCGAGCGAGACCACGCCGCGCTGCTGGCGGCCATCGAGCGCGGCGTGCTGCCGGTGGCCTGAGCGGTGCCTCAGCGGTCGGACTCGGCCCGCTCCACGAGTGCGACCACCTGGCGGCTCCGGACAATACGCTCGGCCCGTTCGAGATCGAGGACAGGGGGCCGCGGTGCACCTGGGAATGCTGTTGGAGATGGCGGGCGACGGCTTGGCGGACCGGGTGGCGGTCGGTTCGTTGACGTCGGGCTGGACGTTCGGCGAGCTGGCGGTCAAGGCTCGACGAGCTGGTTCGTGGCTGCGGGATGCCCCGGGCGGGACGGTCGTGCTGTGCGACGTGAACTCCGAGGCGATCCCGCTGTGCCTGTTCGGAGCGGCCGTGGCGAACAAGCCGTTCGCGCCCGTGAACTACCGCCTGACCGACGAGCAGCTGCGAGCCATCGTCGCTCGCACCGCGCCGGCCACCCTCATCGCCGGTGTGGGCATCGCCGAGCGGCTGGGGTCGATCGAGGGCATCGAGGTGCGCAGCCGGGCCGATCTCCTCGCGGCGTCGGCGGAGGAGGACCGCGAGCAGCTCGACGGCTGGTCCGGCGACGTCGACGCGGTGGCCGTGCTGCTGTTCACCAGCGGCACCACCGGCGACCCCAAGGTGGCCGTGCTGCGCCACCGGAACCTGGCCTCGTATGTGGTCGGCTCGGTCGAGTTCGGCGGTGCAGGGGAGGACGAGGCGGCCATCGTGAGCGTGCCGCCGTACCACATCGCCGGGATCTCCGCCGTGCTGAGCTCGACGTACGGCGGCCGGCGCGTGGTCTACCTCGAGAGCTTCGAGCCTCACCAGTGGGTCGACACCGTCCGCCGCGAGCAGGTCACCCACGCGATGGTTGTGCCGACGATGCTCAACCGGATCCTCGACATCGTCGAGGCCGACGGGCTCGGCCTGGAGAGCGTGCGCTCCCTCTCGTACGGCGGCGGGCCGATGCCGGTCCAGGTCATCGAGCGGGCGCTGCGCCTGCTGCCCGACGTGGGCTTCGTGAACGCCTACGGCCTGACGGAGACGTCGTCCACGGTGTCGGTGCTCGGGCCCGAGGACCACCGGTTGGCGCTGGCCAGCGACGACCCGAAGGTCCGGGCGCGGCTCGGGTCGGTGGGCCGGGCGCTGCCCACCCTCGAGGTGTCGATCCGCGACCCGTTCGGCCAGCCGCTGCCCGATGGCGAGCGGGGCGAGATCTGGGTGCGGGGCGAGCAGGTCTCGGGCGAGTACCTCGGCAAGCGGCTGACCGACGACGAGGGCTGGTTCAACACGCGCGACGGCGGCTCGATCGACGAGGGCGGCTACCTGTTCGTGCACGGCCGCCTCGACGACGTCATCGTGCGCGGGGGCGAGAACCTGTCGCCCGGCGAGATCGAGGCCGTGCTCTGCGAGCACCCCGGCGTGGCCGAGGCGGCGGTGATCGGCCTGCCGGACGTCGAGTGGGGCGAGAAGGTGGTGGCGGTCGTGGTGCGCGAGCGGGGCTCCGACGTCGGCGAGGCGGAGCTGCAGGACTTCGTGCGGGCGCAGCTGCGCTCCACCCGGACCCCGGAGCAGATCGAGTTCCGCGACCAGCTGCCCTTCAGCGAGACCGGCAAGCTGCTGCGACGCGAGCTTCGTCGCGAGCTGGGCGGCTGAGGTCGTGCCAGGGCCGCGGGATTTCCCGGCAACGGGTGTGCCTCGGTAGCCTTCGGCGATCCGGGCGTCGCTGGCGCCGGTCCGTTCGTGAGTTGGGGAGGGGCTGTGGCCAACCAGATCCCGATGGTCGACTACCTCGCGCTGGGGGACAGCCCCCACCTCGTGGCCAACGAGTGCACGTCGTGCGGGGCGCGGTACTTCGACCGGCGCAACGCGTGTGCGTCGTGCTTCGGCACGGAGTTCACCAAGGTTCCCGTGGCGACGGAGGGTGAGGTGCGGGCGTTCACCATCGTGACGTTCGCCGCGCCCGGCATCCCGGTGCCGTTCGTGTCCGCCATCGTCGACTGCGCCGGCACCAGCGTGCGCACCAACCTGATCAACGTCGAGCCGACACCCGAGCACGTCACGCTCGGGATGAAGGTCCGCCTGGCGACCTACTCGCTCGGCACCGATGAGGCCGGCACCGAGGCCATCGGCTTCGGGTACGAGCCGATCGTCTGACTGCACCCACTCGTTCGACCTGCCCACCAATTCGAGAGGAGCCCACCAATGGCTGATGACGTCTTCATCCTCGGGATCGTGATGACGAAGTTCGGCAAGCACCCGGACAAGGACACGGTCGACCTCGCCGCCGAGGCGGCGATGGGCGCGCTCGCCGACGGCGGGGTCACGATGCGCGACATGGGCGTGCTGGCGGCGGGCAGCCTGATGAGCCAAGGCGGGATCGGCCAGCAGATCCAGAAGCAGATCGGCCAGACCGGCATCCCCGTGTACAACGTGTCCAACGCCTGTGCCACCGGTGCCACCGCGCTGCGGACCGCCATCATGGCGATCAAGGCCGGCGAGTGTGACTTCGGGTTGGCGGTCGGCGTCGAGAAGCTGGCGGGCGCCGGGCTCCTCACCGGCGGCAGCCGCAAGGCCGACGCCAACACGTGGACGCCGAGTGGGCGGTTCGGGGCCGTGGCGCCCACGGACGGGCGGATCGGCACCGACACCATGCCCGGCACGTTCGCCCAGATCGGGATGGAGTACGGCCACAAGTACGGCGGCACCAGCTTCGAGCTGTTCGCCAAGATCGCCGAGAAGAACCACGCCCACTCCACGCTGAACCCGCTGGCCGCCTACACGAAGCGGATGACGCTCGAGGAGATCATGAACGACGTCATGATCTCGTACCCCAACACCCGGCCGATGTGCTCGGCCAACTGCGACGGCGCGGCTGCCGCGGTCGTGGTGTCGGGCTCGAAGCTGAAGACGCTCTCGCTCGAGCAGCAGCGTCGCGCCATCAAGGTGTCGGCCTCGATCCTCACCTCGGACCCGTGGCAGGAGGCTTGCCAGGTGCTGCCGGACGTGAACACCCTCACCCGGATGGCCGCCACGCAGGCGTACGAGCAGGCCGGCGTCGGCCCGTCGGATCTCGACCTGGTCGAGCTGCACGACTGCTTCGCCACCGCTGAGCTCGTGCACTACGACAACCTGATGCTCTGCGAGGAGGGCGGCGCGGTCGACTTCTTCAACTCCGGCGCCACGTGGCGCGACGGCGCCACGCCCGTCAACGTCTCGGGCGGCCTCGAGTCGAAGGGCCACCCGATCGCCGCGACCGGGATCGCCAACATCTGGGAGATCTGCCACCACCTGCGCGGTGAGGCAGGCCCCCGTCAGATCGAGGGCGCGAAGGTCGGCCTCGCCCACGTCATCGGACTGGGCTCGGCCTGCGGGGTGCACATCCTCGAGAAGTCTGCGGTCTGAGCGCGGCCGCAGCCCCCGCGGCGCTCAGCCGCCGGGACCGTTCGGGAACTTGACGAGCGAGCCGGCGTCGATGCGCAGGTTCACGCCGGTGATGTAGCGCGACTCGTCCGAGGCGAGGAACAGCACCGCGTTGGCTCGCGGTGCTTGATCGGAAGCACGCCGGCGTTGCACACGACGACCTCGAGGTGGCCCGTCTCGGCGAGGCCGGCCTCGGAGCCCTGGGGGTAGGCGACCGAGTCCATCTGGCCACAGAGGTCGACGACGATGATGCCGGCGCCCTCCTCGGCCAGGTGTACGGCGTGGGCGCGGCCCGGCGCGCGAGTTGACGCTAACGTCAGGCCCGTATGGGTGCCGCCACGAGCCGATCGGTGCCCGACATCGAGCTCGGCGGTGATGCGCAGCCGGCGGCGACGCGCCAGCCGGCGAGCACCCTCGGACCGCGGGCCAACCGCACGATCGTTCGGATCCTCGATGCCACGCGTGAGGTGTTCTCGGCCAGGGGGTACTCGGGGACGACGGTCGACGAGATCACGCGCGTGGCCGGCGTGTCACGGGCGTCGTTCTACACCTACTACCCGTCGAAGCGCGACGTCCTCGTGGCGGTCGGCGCCCGCTCGGTGAGCGATGGGCTGGCGGCGGTCGAACGGCTCCACCAACTCGAGCCATCGGTCGACGCACTGACCGGCTGGGTCGCCGACTACATGGTGCTGCTCGAACGCCACGGGGCCTTCGCGTTCGCATGGACGCAGGCGGCCCGCGAGGACGAGGAGATCCGCCTCGCCGGGATGCGGGCCCACCTCCACATGTGCCGGGCGATGGGCGAAGCGCTCGGTGCGTTCGGCGGCGTGACCGTCGAGGATCCGATCCCGCTCGGCATGTGCGCCTTCAGCATGATCGAGCGGGTGTGGGACTACTGCCACCTCTACGGGGGGGACGTCGACCGGTCGGTGCTCGAGCGTCAGATCGCCCGTGCACTGTGGGGCTGCGTCCGCCCGGTGCCGCTGAGCCGGCGGTGAGCTCCGTCAGGCGAGGCGCTCGACGAGCGCGGCGTACCGATCGATGAACGGCATCGCCGTGCCCGGATCGTCCCACCCGTGTCGGGCAGCACCGATGATGGCCCGCACCACGCCGAGGTCGCGGTACTGCTCGAGCACCTCGAGCGTCGGCTCGCCGTAGGTGACGAGCGAGATCGGGATGTCGTCACGCCCCGCGTCGGCGGCGACGGCCCGGAGCTTGGCGATCCGCCGGGGGACGTCGCCCAGCGCGATGTCCATCGGCATCCAGCCGTCGGCCCACGCCACGGTGTGCGCCGTGCCGAGCCGGCCACCCATGCCGCACAGGATCGGCGGGTGCGGACGCTGCAGCGGCTTGGGGAACGACCACACCGGGTCGAAGTCGAAGTGCTCGCCGTGGAACTCGGCGTCGTCGTCGGTCCACAGGGCGCGCAGCGCAGCGACGCACTCGGCGAGCGCTCGGTACCGCTGGCTCCAGGGGATCGGCCGGTGGTTCGCCAGCTCCTCCTCGTTCCAGCCCACGCCGACGCCGAGCTGCAGGCGGCCGCCCGACACGACGTCGAGCGTGGCGACGGTCTTCGCCAGGTCGAACAGGTCGTGCTCGAGGACCAGGACGACCCCGGTGCCGATCAGCAGCTCGGTGGTGGCGGCGGCCGCGAGCGTCAGGCTCACGAACGGGTTCATCATCCGCAGGTACGGCGCTGGCAGCTCGCCGCCCGCCGGGTACGGCGTGCGCCGCGACGCCGGGATGTGCGAGTGCTCGCCGATCCACAGCGAGTCGTAGCCCCGCTCCTCGAGCGCCCGTGCCAGCACGTCCGGCCGGACGTCCTCGGGCGTGTTCATCGTCGTGAACCCCAGCCGCACCCACCCGACCGTACCTCGCCACCCACTCTTCTCCGAGCCGGGGGTGGGTACGATCAGGGCGATGGGGGAGCTGGTGCTCACCGAGCTGGTGGACGGGGTGGGGGCCGTCACGTTCAACCGTTCGCGCCCTGGGCGGGCGAGCGATGTCCGTGGCGGTCGACGTGCGCGAGCCGGAGGCCATCGCGGCAGCGTTCGACGCGGTGGAGGCGACGCTCGGCCCGGTGGACATCCTCGTCAACAACGCCGCGGGCAACTTCCCGCAGCCGGCCGAGGACATGAGCCCTCGGGGGTGGCGCGCCGTCACCGACATCGTCCTGGACGGCACCTTCTTCTGCTCGACCGAGCTGGCCCGGCGCCGCATCGCCGCTGGGCAGCCGGGTGTCGCGCGCACATGCGTCGGCGCCCCGAGACCGACGACGAGCGCGACCGCACTGTGCCCGCCGGTCGGGTCGGTCGCCTGCAGGAGCTCGGCTGGGCGGCCGCGTTCATGTGCTCGCCGTTCGGCTCCTACATCAGCGGTCACACGCTCGTGGTGGACGGGGCGAACTGGCTCCGCCGAGGGCTGCAGATGCCCGTGTTCGTACCGGTACGCGAGCAGCTCGGATGACCGGGGCTCAGAAGATGGCGAAGGCGGGCTCGAGCCCGAGCATCATCTGGCCGACCGTCTGGTAGGTGCGGCGCTGGCCCACCACGTGGTGGGTGATCGTGGTGGCGTCGCGGCGGAGCCGCTCGAGCCGGTTGCCCCGGAAGGCAGCGGCGGTGCCGGCCTCCTCACAGATGGCGTCGATCGCCGCCTTCACGGTCTGCACGACCCAGATGCTCATCGCCCCGATGGCGGCGCGCTGGTCGATCGTGGGACGCCCACCGGCGACGAGCGTCGCCCACACCCCACCGAGCGACCGGTCGACGAGCCCCCACGCGGCGTCGAGGTCGGCCTGCGCGGCGGCAAGGGCGACCTGGACCCGGGGCTCGGACTTGATGGGCTGCAGCGACGGCATCGACAGCTTGGTCTCGGCGAGGTGCTTGAGCTCGTCGATCGCCCGGCGCAGCAGGCCGAGCGGGATCGCCACCACCTTGGCGAAGAACAGACCGTGGTAGCCGTAGAGCGGTGTCATCCGGGTCGGCAGGTCGAAGGCGCTGAAGGTGTGGCTGGCGGGCACGAACACGTCGTCGACCGAGTAGTCGTTGCTGCTGGTCCCGCGCAGGCCGGTGGTGAACCAGGTGTCGTGGATGGTGACGTGCTCGCGCGGCAAGAAGGCGACCATCATGTGCGGCCGGCCATGAGCGTCGAGCTCGAGCTGCTCGTCGCGCCACACCGTGCAGCCGCCCACGATCCGCTCGCTGTGCAGGATCCCGCTGCCGAACGACCACCGGCCCGACACCCGGTAGCCGCCGGCGACGGCGTCGGCCCGGCCCGCCGGCACGAGCCACCCGGCGGTGAGCAGGTCGAGGTCGGGGTACAGCTGGCGGGCGGCGACCTGGTCGCGGAGGAACCCGGAGTAGTAGCCGCCATCGCAGCAGATCATGGCCACCCACGCGGTGCTGGCGTCGTGGTAGGCGACCGCCTCGAGCACCCGCACCTGGTCGAGCGGGGGCAGCTCGGGACCGCCCCACTCCGCCGGCATCGGCATCCGGAAGAGCCCCGCGGCGCGCAGGCCGTCGAGCACCCGCGGGGTGAGCCGGCGCTCCTCCTCGATCGTGGCGGCGTCGTCTTCGATGGTCGGCGCCAGCGCTCGCACCTGACCGAGCATCTGCTCGGCGGTCGACGGGGTGGTCGGGGTCATGGCCGGAACGTACTCGCCGCCATCTCGACGAACAGCGCCATCGCCGCGTCGACCTCGGCCCGCTCTCCGGTGGCCAGCAGGTCGGCGAGCAGGCCCCGGATGACGGCGAGCGACAGCCGGGTGAGCGGGCGCTGCGGCTCGGGGACCATCTCGAGCCAGTCGTGGACCAGGCCGGGCAGCAGCGATGCCGCTGGCTGGCGTCCCTGCAGCGCCTGCCCGTAGAGCTCGAAGAAGAGCCGCTCATGAGGTGCCATCGCCGGGTCGGCGACCCGCTCCCATGCTGCGCGCAGTGCCGACGCGAGCTCGGCAGTGCCGCCGAGTCGGGTGGTGGCGTCGCGCTCGCGCTGCTCCATCACCTCGACCAGCTCGATGAGCAGCGCCTCCTTGGAGCCGAAGTGGTGGATGAGCATGCGATGGCTGGTCCCGAGCTCCTCGGCCAGGGCGCGCAGGCTGAGATCGGTCCAGCCGTGCTCGTGGACGTAGGCGAGCGCCGCGTCTCGCAGCTCATCGCGCCGGCTGGACGGCATCCCGGTTGTCATGTACCGCATGGTACATGTACCGTGTGGTACATGACGAAGCTCCAGACCATCGACGTGCGAGTCACCACCGCGGCACCGGCCGAGCGCGTGTTCGCGCTGCTCGCCGACGTCAGCACGTGGACGACATGGGGCAGCTTCGACGAAGCGGTGCGAGAACGACCGGGAGCCAGCGACGGCCAGGGTGTGGGCGAGCGGCGTCAGTTCCGCGCCGGGCGCACGCGCAGCGTGGAGGAGGTCGTGGCGTTCGAGCCGTCGCGCCGGTTCTCCTACGAGCTGCGCTCCGGCCTGCCGCTCGATGGCTACCACGCCGACGTCGACCTCGCTCCAGCTCCCGATGGCGGGACCGAGATCCACTGGCGCTCGACGTTCCGGGCCCGCTACCCGTTGACCGGCTGGATCTACCGCCGGGCGCTCCAGCGGTTCATCGCCGACCTGGCCGAGCGCTTGGCGAGGGCGGCGGCGTAGCCTCCGGGACATGCCCGCTCCCACCGCCTTCATCGTCGACGCCGTCCGCACCCCCGTGGGACGGCGCGGCGGATCGCTCTCGCAGGTCCATCCCGCCGACCTCGGCGGCGCATCCATCTCCGAGCTCATCGAGCGCACCGGCGTCGACCCCGGCGCGGTCGACGACGTGGTCTTCGGCAACGTCGACTCGATCGGCCCTCAGGCCGGTGACATCGCCCGCACCTGCTGGCTGGTGGCGGGGTTGCCCCAGCACGTGCCGGGCACCACCATCGACCGGCAGTGCGGCTCCGCCCAGCAGGCGGTGCACTTCGCTGCGCAGGCGGTGATGAGCGGCACCATGGATCTCGTCGTCGCCGGTGGGGTGCAGAACATGAGCCAGGTGCCGATCTCGTCGGCGATGCTCGCCGGCCAGGCGTACGGCCACGAGGATCCCTTCCGGGGCAGCCCGGGGTGGGTGCAGCGCTACGGCGACGGCGAGGTCAGCCAGTTCACCGGTGCCGAGATGATGGCCGCGCACTGGGACCTCTCCCGTGACGAGATGGAGGAGTTCGCGGTCGAGTCCCACCGGCGCGCCCTGCGGGCTCGGGAGGAGGGACGCTTCGAGCGCGAGATCACCCCCGTGAACGGGCTGACCTTCGACGAGGGGCCGCGCGAGCCGAACTGGGAGAAGATCCGATCGCTGCCGACGCTGGTCGAGGGTGGCCGGCTCACCGCCGCCGTTGCCAGCCAGATCAGCGACGGGTCGGCCGCGCTGCTCGTGGCGAGCGAGCGGGCCCTGGCCGATCACGGCCTGACCCCACGGGCCCGGATCCACCACATGAGCGTGCTCGCCGACGATCCGATCATGATGCTCTCGGCCCCGATCCCCGCCACCCGGCGCGCCCTGGAGCGGACCGGGATGAGCGTCGACGACATCGACCTGGTCGAGATCAACGAGGCCTTCGCACCCGTGGTGCTGGCGTGGATGAGAGAGACCGGCTTCCCGCACGAGAAGGTGAACGTGAACGGCGGCGCGATCGCACTCGGTCATCCCCTCGGGGCGACCGGCGCTCGCCTGATGACCACCCTGCTGCACGAGCTCGAGCGGACCGGTGGACGGTACGGCCTGCAGACCATGTGCGAGGGCGGAGGCCAGGCGAACGTCACGATCATCGAGCGGCTGTAGGCGTCGATCCGCGGTGAGCCCCGTGCGACCGGCGACCGACGCCGACCTGGCCCGCCTGTGCCGGACGGCGATGCGAGCGTTCGTCGACGACCCCGTGATGCGCTTCTTGTACCCGGACGACGACGAGTACGAGGCCCTCGGCGGCCAGATCTTCCGGTACGTGATGCGCCGATGGCTGGCCTGGGGTGCCACGTGGACCACGCAGGACGGCGTCGGTGTCGCAGCGTGGATCCCCCCCGGGCGCCCGGACCTGACCGTCGAGCGCGACGAGACCGACGGCCCGTTCCCCTCGGCGCCGGATCGCATCGCCCGCTTCCAGGCCGTGGCCGCCGCCATCGCCTCGCACACGCCGCCCGAGCCCCATTGGTACCTCAACCTGCTGGCCACCCATCCCGACTGGCAGCGCCAAGGGATCGGCCGGATGCTGATGGCGCCAGCCATCGAGCGGGCCGAGGCCGAGGGGCTCGGCTGCTACCTCGAGACCGAGACGGTGGAGAACGTCGCCTACTACCGCCGGTCTGGGTTCGAGGTGCGCTCCGAGTGGGACGTCGATGGGGGCGGGCCGCACATGTGGGGGATGTGGCGACCGGCGCCGAGCCCCTGAGCCCCTGGCGCTCGGGTCCGGCGGTCCGCGTCACGGGGACCTAAGGCCGTGTCCGGGCCCGTGACGGCCGGGGCATCCTTCCCCCATGGAGGGCACACGGGAGGCGCCGGGCACGTTCCCGACCCGGTACTGGACCCGGCTGGACGACGGCCGGGTGCGCTGCGACGTGTGCCCGCGCGAGTGCAAGCTCCACGAGGGCCAGCACGGCCTGTGCTTCGTGCGGGCGTGCCAGGACGGCGAGATCGTCCTCACCACGTACGGGCGCAGCAGCGGGTTCTGTGTCGATCCCATCGAGAAGAAGCCGCTGCACCACTTCCTCCCCGGTTCCAGCGTGCTGTCGTTCGGCACCGCCGGCTGCAACCTGGCCTGCCGCTTCTGCCAGAACTGGGACATCTCCAAGAGCCGCCAGACCGACACGCTGGCCGACCGGGCCTCCCCGGACACCATCGCCCGGGCGGCGCTCGAGCAGGGATGCGCCAGCGTGGCGTTCACCTACAACGACCCCGTCGTGTTCCTGGAGTACGCCGTCGACGTGGCCGACGCCTGTCACCAGATGGGTGTCCGCACGGTCGCCGTCAGCGCCGGCTACGTGCACCCCGAACCCCGAGCCGAGCTCTTCTCGCGCATGGACGCCGCCAACATCGACCTGAAGGGGTTCGACGAGGACTTCTACCACCGGGTGTGCGGCGGCCACCTCCGTCCGGTGCTCGACACGCTGGAGTGGCTCCACGACAACGGGGTGTGGGTGGAGGTGACCACGCTGGTGATCCCCGGTCACAACGACAGCGACGTCGAGATCGACGCGCTCACCCGATGGCTCGTGGACCATCTCGGGCCGGACACCCCGCTCCACCTCAGCGCCTTCCACCCGGACTTCCGGATGCTCGACGTGCCGGCCACGCCACCGGCCACGCTGACCCGAGCCCGCCGCATCGCGCTGGGCAACGGGTTGCGATACGTCTACACGGGGAACGTCCACGATCTCGAGGGTGGGATCACCTCCTGCCCAGGCTGCGGGGCGGCGGTCGTCGAGCGGGACTGGTACGTCCTGCGCGGGTATCTCCTCGACGGTGAGGGTCGGTGCCGCCGGTGCGCCACGTCGCTGCCCGGGGTGTACGACGGGCCTCCCGGTGAGTGGGGGCGCCGCCGCCGTCCGGTTCGCCTCGCCGGCCCCACGTCGGGTGGGTCGTGATGGCGTCCGTTCGGCGCGTCCGGCGGATCCGTCCCGCAGCGGTGGCGGGGATGTTCTATCCAGGTGACCCGGACGTGCTGACCCGTCTGGTCGACGATCTGCTGAGCGCCGTCGAGGACGAGGGGCACGGGGTCGCGATGCCGGTCGCGCTCATCGTCCCCCACGCCGGGTACGTCTACTCCGGTCCGGTCGCGGCGACGGCCTACGCCACCATCGCGCCCTGGCGCGATCGCTTCGAGCGGGTCGTGGTGGTGGGGCCACCGCACCGCTCTCCTGTGCACGGGCTGGGAGTGTCGAGCGCTGAAGGGTTCGAGACCCCGCTCGGCGTCGTGCCCGTCGACCTCGCCGGTCGCCACGCGCTGCTCGCCAACCCGTTGGTGGCCTTCGACGACCGTGCCCACCGCAGCGAGCACAGCATCGAGGTCCACCTCCCGTTCCTCCAGCGGGTCCTCGGCGACGGGTGGTCGCTGATCCCGATCCTCGCCGGCGACGCCGGCGCCGACGCGGTGGCCGACGCGCTCGACGGACTGTGGGGCGCCCCCGGCACACTGGTCGTGGTGAGCACGGATCTGAGCCACTATCACCACCAGCGCACCGCCCAGCGTCTCGACCAGCGCACGGCCACCGCCATCGTGGCCCGCCGCTGGGAGGACCTCGGCGTGGAGGACGCCTGCGGTGCGGTCCCTGTCCGGGGTGCGCTCGAGCTGGCCCGCCGGCACGGCAACGACGTGCAGCTGGTGGACCTGCGGACCTCCGCCGACACGAGCGGCCCGGTCGACCGGGTGGTCGGCTACGGCAGCTTCGTCGTGCGGTGAGCGATCGGAGCGGAGCGGGAGATGCGCGAGCTGACGGCGGGTGAGCTGGAGATGCTGGCTGCGGTGGCGCGTGAGTCGATCGTGATCGCGCTGGGCGAGGGCCGGGCGTGGATCCCCGATCCGAGTGCCTACCCGGCCCCACTGCGCGAGCGAGCGGCGGCCTTCGTCACGGTGCGTCGAGAAGGTGCGCTGCGGGGGTGTCTGGGCACGTTCGAGACCCGTGAGGCGCTGGTCGTCACCGTGGCCGACCGTGCGAGGGCAGCGATCTTCGACGACCCGCGCTTCGCCCCGGTCACGGCGTCCGAGCTGCACGAGCTCGACGTGGAGGTGTCGGTGCTCGGTCCGACGCAGCCGATGGTCGTGGCCTCCTGGACCGAGCTGGTCGCTCAGGTCGAGCCGTTCGTCGACGGGCTGCTCGTCGAGGCCGGACGGCGGCGGGCGACGCTGCTCCCCGAGGTCTGGCACCAGCTCCCCGACCCGGAGGAGCTGTGCGCGGCGCTGTGGCACAAGGCGGGTCTGGTCCCGCGGGAGTGGCCGGCCGGAACGGTGGTCTCCCGCTACCGCACCCAGCACGCGGGGGTCGCCGTCGCCGAGCGATGAGCGCGAGGATTGGTGCGTGCGGGCCGCCCGCCGCTGGCCCCCCGGGTGCTGCCTTCAGTCGAAGGCGGCACCGATCTGGCGCACCAGCTCGACGAAGCGCTGCGGTGCGTCTGGAGCCGGCTCGCCGGGGTCGATGCGGACCCACCGCAGCCCACCGGTGTACGGGAAGGGGCCGTCGCGCTCGTACACCTCCCAGCTCACCGGGGACCGGCGGTCGATGCCGACGTCGATGCCCTCGAACGGGGACATGGGGAACAGCATCGGGAGGTCGTCGATGGCCAGGCGCGGCTCGCCGTCGACGCTCAGGCGCACGTTCCAGCGCCAGCCGCCCGGCGCCTCGATCACGAGCACCACCGCCCGGTCACCGACGCCGAGCTCGCCGGCATCGCGGTCGAGCGTGTGGCCGTGGCCGTCGTTCATCACGAAGCGCACGTGACCGGCGTCGACGTACACGGCGTAGCCGCCGCCCTGATCGCCGTGGGCCAGGAGCATCCCCCGGTCGCCGTCCTCCACCGCGACGGCGATCGTGATCGTCGTGGTGCGCTGCCACAGCAGGCGTGAGGAGCGCCAGCGCTCCAACGTCGGCGTACCGGGCCAGAGCGTGACCGGCTCGGAGAACACCTCGTCGTGCGGACGGCGCACGATCCAGCGCCAGCCCGACAGCTCGTCGAGTGGGTAGACCTGGTTGCGCCGGGCCTCGGCATCGAATCTTGCCGAGAGCTCGCGCACCAGGTCCGGTCGATCACCGGCCCGGTCCCTCAGCTCGACCGGGTCGGTCCGCAGGTCGTACAGCTCCCACTCGGCGTCGTCGAACGGGACGCCGCGGCGGTGGTTCGTGACCACCTCCCAGCCATCGGCGTAGAGCCCCCGGTTTCCCTCGAGCTCGTAGTACTGGCCGGTGCGCACCTCTGGATGATCCGGGTTCGTCAGTACCTCGGTGAGCGAGGTCCCGTCCATGGGGACCAGGACGCGACCGCCGCGCTCGGTCGGCGCGGGAACCCCCGCCAGCTCGAGCAACGTGGGCACCACGTCGACGCAGTGGGCGTACTGGTGGCGCAGCCCGCCGGGCGCGCCCGTCGCCGCGGCACCGAGCCGCCAGATCGCCGGTACCTGGTGCCCACCGGCGTGGGTGTTGCGCTTGTAGAGGCGAAACGGGGTGTTGCTGGCCATCGCCCAGCCGCGCGGGTAGTGGCACATGGTCCGGGCGGTGCCGATGTCGTCGAGGCGGGCGGCGTCGACGGACACGTCCGTTGCGCTGGCGCCGGCCTGCACCGCGAGGTGGGCGTAGTAGTTGGTGGTGCCGGTGGCCTCGCCCTCGCGGCTGGCGCCGTTGTCGGACAGGAACAGCACCACCGTTCGCTCCCATTCGCCCATCTCCTCGAGGGCGGCGCGCAGACGACCCAGGTTCTGGTCGACCCGGTCGATCATCGCCGCGTACACCGCCATGTAGCGGGCGTACACCTCGCGCTCGACGTCGCTTAGCTCGTCCCACGCCGGCACCTCGTCGCCGGGCTCGGCGTTGCGGGGTGGGAGGGGTGTGCCGGCCGGGATGATGCCGAGCTCGAGCTGGCGCTGATGGCGCCGCCTGCGGACCTCGTCCCAGCCGGCCCGGTACGTGTCGCGGTACCGCTCGACGTCGTCGGCGACCGCCATCAGCGGCGCATGGGCGGCGGGGTGGGCCAGGTACAAGAAGAAGGGCTGGAGGGGGTTCGCCGCCTTTCGTTCGCGGATGCGGGCGATCGACCAGTCGGTGAGGTCGTCCGTCAGGTAGTAGCCGTCGGGGTAGCGGTCGATCTCTACGGGGTGGTTGTCCTCCGCGAGCTGGGCCGGGTGGTGGAGGTTCGTGAAGGCATCGAGGATCCCGTAGAAGCGCTGGAAGCCGCGCTGGCACGGCCACGACGTCATCGGCCCGTACGCCGACACGTCGCTGTCGCGACACAGGTGCCACTTGCCCGCCATCAGCGTGGCGTAGCCGTGGTCGCGCAGGATCTCGGCCACCGTGGCCACGTTCGGGGCCAGCTCGGCGTAGTAGCCGGGGAAGCCCGGGTCGTCCTGGGCCACGTGACCGACGCCGGCCCGGTGGGCGTTCACTCCCGTGAGCAGCGAGGCCCGGGTGGGCGAGCACATCGGGTTCACGTGGAAGCGGGTGAAGCGGATGCCCTCAGCGGCGAGGCGGTCGATGTGGGGGGTGGCGATCTCGCCGCCGTAGCAGCCCAGGTCGGAGAACCCGACGTCGTCGACGAGCACCACCACGATGTTCGGCGCGCCCTGCGGAGCCGTGGGCATGGCCGGCCACGCCGGTTCGCTTCGGGTCATCGTCCGTTCGATGCGGCCCTCGAAGCCGTGGTACGGCGCGGTCTCGTCGGTCGGCATGGCCGGAACCTAGTGCCCGGTGCGGCGGCCTAGGCTGGGTCGATGTACCAGATCCCGCCCGGGGAGCGGATTTTCGGGATCCAGCTGCCGATCCAGGCCCAGAGCAGCTACTTCGTGGCCGACTGGGAGCGGTCGGCCGGCCCCGCCGAGATGTCCCGCATCGCCGTCACCTGCGACCGCCTCGGCTTCGGGTACCTCGGCGTCTGCGACCACGTGTCGCTGCCGGAGGCCGTCGCGTCGACCATGGGCACCCACTGGGTGGACCCCATCGCCACGCTCGGCTGGCTCGCGGCGCGCACCGAGCGCATCCGGCTCCTGACCCACGTCTACGTGCTGGCGTACCGTCATCCGCTGGTGGCCGCCAAGCAGCTGGCCACGCTCGACCACCTCTCCGACGGTCGGCTGGTGTGCGGGATCGGTGCTGGTCACGTGCAGGCCGAGTTCGAGCACCTCGGCGTCGACTTCGCGGCCAGGGGACGAGCGCTCGACACCGGGATCCCGACCCTGGCCCGCGCGCTGGAGCACGAGTTCGTCGACGGGTTCGGCGCCCGGCCCCGCCCGGTCCAGGTGCCGCGGCCGCCGATCTGGGTGGCCGGTTCGTCGCCGGCTGCCATCCGTCGGGCCGCCCGCCTCGGTGACGGCTGGCTCCCGCAGGGGCCGGCCAGCCAGGAGATGGTCGAGCGGCTGGGGGCCGAGCGGCGTGCCGCCGGCCGGGATGACGGTCCGTTCGCCGTCGGGCACATCACCCCGTTCCTGTACGTCGGTGAGCCCACGTGGGACGTGGGTGACGGCACGATCCAAGGTGCACCGGCCACGGTTGTCGAGCGGGTGCTCGCCGGCACGCCGGCAGGGGTGAACCAGCTGCAGGTGCGGTTCCGGGCCCGGGACTGCGATGAGCTGTGCGACCAGCTCGAGGCGTTCGCCACCTCCGTGGCGCCGATGCTCACCACGGTCGAGGGATGAGCAAGGGGCCCACGTGATCACGAACCTCGACGACTTCCCGGTCCATCAGGTCCCCGAGCCGATGCGCCACGCAGGCACCAGCGACCGGAACTTCTACGACCGCTACTACTTCAACGGCTTCTCGCTCGAGGGCGGGGTGATGTTCGTCGTCGGCCTCGGCGTCTACGCCAACCTTGGGGTGAGCGACGCCTTCCTGCTGGTGCACAGCGACGGCCAGCACCGGGTGGTGCGGGCGTCACGTCCCCTCGACGGCGCCGACCGCCTGCACCCGCAGGTCGGCCCCATCCGCATCGAGGTGATCGAGCCGCTCCAGCGGCTCCGGGTGGTCTGTGAGCCCAACGAGTGGGGGCTGGCGCTCGACGCCGTGTGGACGGGCGCCATCCCGACCCAGGAGGAGCCCCGCCACTACGTGCGCGAGCACGGGCGGACGATCTTCGACAGCGTCCGCTTCGCCCAGACCGGCGGGTGGGAGGGCACCCTCGCCGCCCCTGACGGGCAGTGGTCGCTCGACGGCTCGTGCTGGTGGGGCACCCGCGACCGGTCCTGGGGGATCCGCCCCGTGGGCGAGAGCGAGCCGCCGGGCATCCGAGCCAGCGACCCGTTCAGCTGGTTCTGGCTCTACACCCCGGTCCGCTTCGGCGACCACTCCCTGCTCGCGATCGTCCAAGAGCGTCGCGACGGAACCCGCATCATCGAAGAGGCCGTTCGCGTGTGGCCCGACGGGCGGCGCGAGTGGCTGGGCTCGCCGGGGCACGCGCTGGCGTTCCGGCCCGGGACCCGCTTCTGCACCGGCGGATCCCTCACCCTGACCTCCCCGGGTGGGGTGCCGTTCCAGGTGGACGTCGAGCCGCTCGTCCCGGTGCACATCGGGATCGGCACGGGGTACGGCTACGACACGGACTGGCGCCACGGCATGTGGCAGGGGCCGGACACGGTGGTGCAGGGGTTCCACCTCGACACCACCACCCCCGAGGGGGCGGCGCGCCTGTTCGGGATCGTCGACGCCGCCGCCCGCTTCACCTACACCGACCCGGACACCACCGAGCACCACGTCGGCCATGGCCTGTTCGAGACCATGGTCATCGGCCCCCACGACCGCTACGGCTTCCGCGACCTGCTCGACGGCTACGAGGAGCAGGGGTGACGATGACGGCCCGCCACCTCCAGCTCGCCGACCTGCTCGAGCTCCTCGCCGATGTCATCCCCGACCGCCCGGCGCTCGTCACGAACGACGCCGAGCTGACCTACGCCGAGCTCGACGAGCGGGCGACCCGCCTCGCCCACCACCTGCGCGACGAGCTCGGCGTGCGGGCCGGCGAGCACGTCGGCATCCACGCCCCGAACTGCGCCGAGTGGGTCGAGGCGTTCTACGCCTGCTTCAAGCTCCGCGCCGTGCCCATCAACGTGAACCACCGGTACGTGGAAGCCGAGCTGGGCTACCTGTACGACAACGCCGACTGCGTCGCGGCGATCGTGGCGCCCGAGCAGGTCGCGCGGCTGACGGCCATCCGCAGCGACCTGCCACAGCTGCGCGCCGTGCTGGAGATCGGACGCTCGTACGACGCGGCGATCGCCGCGGCGTCGCCGTCGCGCGACTTCGGGGAGCGCAGCGGCGACGACCTGTACGTGCTCTACACGGGCGGGACCACGGGCATGCCCAAGGGCGTGATGTGGCGCAACGAGGACATCATCGTGGCGGCGATGAACGCCGGGCGCGGCGGCCGGCCCATCGAGTCACCCGAGGCGCTCGCCGCCGAGGCGGCCGCCGCGCCGGCCCAGGCCCGGCTGATGTGCATCGGGCCGATGATGCACGGCGGCGGCCAGTGGGTGATGGGCAACGCCCACGTCATGGGCGGAGTGCTCGTCCTCTACACGCTCGCTCACTTCGACCCGATCGAGGTGTGGCGGCTGGCCGAGCGGGCGAGGGTGAACTCGGTGAGCACCATCGGCGACGCGATCGCCCGACCGCTGGCCGAGGCGCTGCTGGCGCCCGACCGGCCGGCGTTCGACCTGTCGAGCGTGGTCTCGATCGGCAACGGCGGCGCACCGCTCAGCGCCGCGGTGCGCGAGCAGCTGCACCAGGCGCTGCCGAACGTGTTCATCCTCGACAGCTTCGGTGCGTCGGAGACCGGCGCCACCGGCTCCAAGATCGACGAGGGCGAGGGCCTGCCGTCACCGAAGTTCGTGATGGGCGACCACACCACCGTGCTGGCCGACGACGGGCGCGTCTGCGAGGTCGGCGAGGTCGGCATGCTGGCCCGCCGGGGGCACATCCCGCTCGGCTACTACCGGGACGAGGCGAAGACCGCAGCCACGTTCCGGATGCACGCCGGGCACCGGTGGGTGGTGCCCGGCGACTTCGCCCGCATCGAGGCCGATGGCAGCATCACGCTGTTGGGGCGGGGGTCGGTGTGCATCAACTCCGGTGGCGAGAAGATCTACCCCGAGGAGGTCGAGGCGGCACTTCGCTCTCACCCGGCCGTGTACGACGCGGTCGTGGTCGGCACATCGGACGAGCGCTGGGGTGAGCGGGTGACCGCCCTGGTGCAGCTCCGCCCCGATGCCGCCCCGCCGACGGACGCCGAGCTGGTGGCGCACTGCCGGACGGTCCTCGCCGACTACAAGGCGCCCAAGGTGGTGCTGCGCGTCCCCGCCGTCGAGCGCACGGTCGTGGGCAAGGCCGACTACCGGTGGGCCGCTGGCGAAGCGGCGCGGCTGCTCGAGACCGGCTGAGCGAGCGCCGGGCAGCTCACGAGCCGGCGGGCTGCCAGTCGGCGGGGTCGCGTCCGAGAGCCGCCAGCCGCCGCGTGATCTGCAGCGGGATGCCGATCGGCTCGCCGCGCTCCATCGCCTTCACGTGCTCACCGTCCTCGTCCCACACGTGGCAGGTGTTCAGGTTGAACGCCATCGCCTGACGGCGGTCCTCGGGCGACATCGGCGCCCGAGGCTCGTCACCGGCCTCGCGCGCCGCCACGATCCGCATGCTCCAGCCGCACTGCACGGCGACGGGGGCCATGGCCTGCAGCAGCGCCGTGGTGTGGGTGCAGCCACGGGGTCCGCCGAACAGCTCACGCACCTTGTGGGTGAAGCCGCGGGCGATGGACAGCCCGACGAGGCGCTCGTAGTGGCCGGTGATGTCCGGGCAGACCTCGTTCGGATACGCCTGGAACACGACCTCGGCCCGGGTGATGGTGAGCGACGGGAACGCCACGTCGAGCTCCACGATCATGTGGTGGAACGTGAGCGGTTCGGGATCGCCCTCGAGGTAGAGGCCGGGGGGCTTCTGGTCGCGGACCGCGCCGCGCAGCAGCATCGAGCCGGCGTCACGGCGGAAGGCGCGGACCTCGTACTGGCGGGTGTGGATCGGGATCAGCTCGGGGTCTGCCGGGAGCAGGTCGTTGCCGGTCAGGCGATCGGTCATCCGGCGAGGATATGTCCGAGGCGGGCCAGGGACGGCTGTCCGGAGCCGAGCTGGAGCTCGAGCTGCTTGGCGAGCAGGAAGTACCGGTGCAGCGGGTAGTCGCGGTCGACGCCGACGCCACCGTGCAGGTGCTGGGCGGCGTGCAGCACCCGCCAGCCGCCCTCGGCCGCCCAGTGCTTCGCCGTGAGCACCGCCTCGTCGGCCGGCCGCCCGGTGTGCAGGCGCCAGGCGGCCTGCCAGGCCGTGAGCCGCACCGCCTCGGTGTCGATGAAGGCGTCGCCGGCGCGCTGGCTGACCGCCTGGAACGTGGCGATCGGCCGCTCGAACTGGACCCGCCCCTTCGCATACTCGGCGGTGAGGGCGAGCGCCGCCTCGCAGGCGGCCGCCGTCATGATGCAGGCGCCCACGCTGCCGTGCCGGAGCAGGTCGTCGACGGCATCGCGCCCACCGAGGCGTTCGGCGGGAGCGGCCTCGAAGCGCACGAGCGCATCCGGGATCCCCGAGGTGGTGTCCTGACGCTCGACGCTCACTCCCGGCGCGCCGGCCTCCACGCTGTAGAGCCCGTCGGCGGTCGTCACGGCGAAGCGCGTCGCGAGGGTGCCCGCCGGGACGCACACCTTCGCGCCGCAGACCCGGCCGTCGACGACGCTGGCGGCCGGCTGCCACGGGTCACCGACCGGCTCGTGGACGGCGGCGGTGACGATGGCGGACCCGCCGGCGACACCGGCCAGCAGGTCGTCCCGACCGGCTCGGGCGTAGGCGGGCGCGCCCAGCGCCATCACGGCGAGGGCCGGCACGGGCGCGCCGGCCCGACCCACCTCGGAGAGCACGACGCAGGCGTCGAGCACGCCGAGCCCGCCGCCGCCCGCGGTCTCGGGCAGCGCGATGCCCACCAGCCCGGCGGCGGCGAGCGAGGCCCACAGCTCGAGGTCGGTGGCCTCGGGGGTGGCGGCGACGGCTGCCAGGTGCTCGGCGGTGCAGGCGTCGGTGAGGATCCGCCGCGTGAGGTCGCGCAGCTCGACCTGCTCGGGTGACAGCGAGAAGTCCATCACCGGCTCGCTCTCGGGAAGCCCAGGGCGAACATGGTGATCAGGTCGCGTTGCATCTCGTTGGTCCCCCCACCGAACGTCAGGATGAGCATCCCCCGGTACAGCGTCTCCAGGCGCGACGCCAGCACCGCGCCCGGCGTCCCCGCCTGGAGGTAGCCGGACGGGCCGAGCACCTCGAACAGGAGCCGGAACGACCGGAGGTAGAGCTCGGTGCCGTACACCTTGATGGCCGAGCAGTGCCCGATGTCGAGCACCCCCTGGGTGGCTTCCCAGGCGACCTGCCAGTTCATCAGCCGCAGCGGTTCGAGCTCGGCGTGGACGCGGGCCAGGTTCATCTGCACCCAGTCCTGATCGATGACACGCCGCCCATCGGGCAGCGTGGTCTCACGGGCCCATGTGGTGATGTCGGTGAGCGCTCGCTCGAGGATCCCCGACGAGCACAGCGTCACCCGCTCGTGGTTGAGCTGGTTGGTGATGAGCGTCCACCCCTGGTTCTCACCGCCGACGCAGGTGCTGACCGGGACGCGCACGTCGTCGAAGTACACGGCGTTGATGTCGTGCTCGCTGAGGAGCCGCAACGGTGAGATCGTGATTCCCGGCGTGTCCATCGGGACGGCGAGCAGGCTGATGCCCTTGTGCTTCTTCACGTCCGGGTTGGTGCGCACCGCCAGCCAGCAGTAGTCGGCGTCGCTCGACAGCGAGGTCCACATCTTCTGGCCGTTGATCACGTACTCGTCGCCGTCGCGCACGGCACGGGTGGTGAGCGAGGCCAGGTCGGTGCCGGCGCCAGGCTCGCTGTAGCCGATGCAGAAGTGCAGCTCGCCGGCCAGGATCTTCGGAAGGAAGAAGGCCTTCTGCTCGTCGGACCCGAACGCCATGATCGTCGGGCCGATGGAGTTGATGGTGAGCATCGGCACCGGGGCGCCGGCGCGCATCGACTCGTCGTAGAAGATGAACTGCTCGATGGCGGACCGGCCCTGGCCGCCGTACTCGACCGGCCATCCGATGCCGGCCCAGCCGTCGGCGCACATCTGCTTCCACACCCGCCGCATCGGGGCACCGATGCCGTGCCCAGCGGCCAGCGCAGCGACGGTCTCCGGATCGAGCAGGCGTTCGTAGTAGGCGCGCAGGGTGGCGCGCAGCTGCTCCTGCTCCGGGGTGTAGCCGATCTCCATCTCAGGCCGCCGGGGGAGCGGGAGGCGGTGGGGTGTCCTGGCGAGCGGCCGTGATCGCTGCGATCAGCCGGTCGGTCTCGCTGCGCTGCTCGTGCACCAACCGCACGAGCCAGAACCTCAAGAACCGGGCCATCGAGTAGCGGATGAACAAGGCGGTGCCGGCGGCGATCAGGGCGATGCCCACGAAGCTGCCCGTGGCGATGGCGGCGATCTGGTCGGCGCTGTCGCGGGTGCCCGAGGCCTGCACCCCACCGGCGATCGCGGCGATCACGCCGGCGAGGATCGCCAGCGCGCCGATCACCAGCAGCCAGCGCTCGCGGTTGCCCCTGGCGCCGCGCAGCTTCAGCTCGGCGATCTCGTCGCTGAAGGCTTTGATGCGTTCGTCGTTCATCGATCCCCCAGGTAGGTGGTGGTGAGGACTTCATCGGCGAGCTCAGCCGCCGCTCCGGAGTGCCGGACGGTGCCGTGGGCCATGACCACGACCCAGTCTGCGACCCCCAGCACCGTGCGGGCGAACTGCTCGACGATGAGGATGGACACGCCCTCGGCGGCGATCGCGGCGACCTGCTCGTAGAGCTGCGCCACGATCTTGGGGGCCAGGCCCATCGACAGCTCGTCGAGCAGCAGCACCGCCGGCTCCGTGGCGAGCCCGCGGGCGAGGGCGAGCATCTGCTGCTCGCCACCGGACATGGTGCCGGCCAGCTGCGAGCGCCGCTCGGCCAGACGTGGGAACCGGGCGTAGGTGCGGTCCTCCAGCTCGGCCAGCGTCGGGCCCCGGTAGGTGGCCATCAGCAGGTTCTCGCGAACGGTCAGGTTGGGGAAGATCCCGCGGCCCTCGGGGATCGTGCACACGCCGGCCCGGGCGAGGGCGTTGGCGCTGGCGCCGGTCACGTCGTGGCCGGCGATCACCACGGCGCCCGACTTGGGCGTCATCAGCCCGCTGGCCACCTTGATGAGCGTGGACTTCCCGGCTCCGTTCGGGCCGAGCAGTGCCACCACCTCGCCGTGGTGGACCCGCACGTCGACGTCGTGCAGCACCTCGATCCCGGCGTAGCCGGCGCTGATGCGGCGCAGGTGCAGGAGCGGGTTCCCGACGCTGATGGGTTTCACATGACCCCCAGGTACGCCTCGACGACCGCCGGGTGCTGGCGCACCTCGGCGGGCGTCCCGTGGGCGATCACCTCGCCGAGGTCGAGCACGTAGAGGTCGTGGCAGACCTCCATGACGAGCGCCATGTCGTGCTCCACGAGCAGCACCGCCAGCCCCTCGCCGGCCAGCTCGCGCAGCAACCGGCCGAGCTCCCCGGTCTCGCGCTCGTCGAGGCCAGAGGCCGGTTCGTCGAGCAGCAGCACCTTCGGGCCGGTGGCCAGCGCCCGAGCGACCTCGACCAGGCGGGCCTGGCCGGTCGGCAGGTCACCGGTGACCCGATCGGCGACATCGCCGAGCCCGAGCCGCTCGAGCAGCTCGTCCACGACTGACGCGGGGTGGGCGCGGCGGGCGAGCTCGGTGCCGACGCGTACGTTGTCGGCCACCGAGAGCGAGTGGAAGAGCTCGAGGCGCTGGAACGTGCGGGCCATGCCCAGGCGGGCCCGGTGGTGGGCGCTGAGGTGAGTGACGTCGCGGCCATCGAGCAGGACCGCCCCGTTGGTCGGTGGTTGGAGACCGCTGACCACGTTGAACAGCGTGGTCTTGCCGGCACCGTTCGGGCCGATGAGACCGGTGATCGCCCCGGCGTCGGCGTGGACGTCGACGCCGCCCACGGCCATCACCCCGCCGAAGCGGACCATCACGCCGCGCGCCTCGAGCAGCGCCATCAGATCATCACCCCGAGCGCCCGGTCGGCGGCCTCGAGCTCGGCGTCGGTGAACGGCCGTCCGAGCCCGGCACTGTCCGGCGAGCTGGCGGTGACGCGTGGCACCGGTGCCACGAGCCGGCGGACGAGGGTGCCGGTGACGCCGGCGATCACAGCGATCACGACCACGCGCCATCCCGTCGTGGCGAGCTCGCCCCAGTCGACCAGCAGCGCGCCGCCCAGCCCGATCAGCGCGACGATGCCGCCGCCAGCGCGCCGCTGCGTCGACCGGCACCCCGAGGCGGCGGTCAGGTTCGGCACCACGCCGAGCACCCACACCGTGAGACCGGCCACGAACGACCAGTGACCGACCGCGCCGAGCGCGGTGAGGGCCCAGATGACGGCGCCACCCGCCACGGCGAGGCCGATCAGCCCCCAGCGGCCGAGCAGCGGTCGGTAGGAGTGGGCGATCTGGGACGCGGCGCCGTTGGGGTTACGACCCAGGCTGATGCCGACGATCCCGGGCATCACCTTGGCGACGTTGGCCAGCGCCGGGATCAACACCGCCATCGCCACGTTCGCGCCGAGCAGCATCCCACCGAAGAACGTGCCGCCGACGGAGGCCACGCCGCCCACGACCGCCAGCAGCACCACCGGGAGGCCCCGTGTGAAGTCGAAGTCCTGCGGGCTCACCTTGTCACCGGCCAGCGCACCGGCGCAGGCGCCGATGCCGGCGGAGATGGCGAAGGCCGCCACCTTGACACCGGTCAGGTTCATGCCCAGCGTGGCCGCCGCGACCGGGGAGTCCTTCAGCGCGATCAGGCGGCGCCCGAAGGGGCTCCGGCGCAGCGCGATGACGCCGAGCCCGAGGACGCAGAACGCCACCGAGAGCATGATGAGCCGGGCGCGCGGCGTGTCGATCTCCACGAAGGGCAGCTGCAGCGCAGGGACGTCGAGGTTCCCGGCCTGGAACGTCTGGCGCTGGTTGAACACCAGCCGGGAGACGAGCACGGCGAACGCTGCCGTGGCGAGCGCCAGGTAGATGCCGCTCAGTCGCAGCGCCGGCAGGGCCACCACCGCACCGACGACCGCGACGATGGCGATCGCGCCCACGAGCGACAGGAGGCTGCCGTCGCCGGGCAGCTTGGTCATGGCGATCGCGCCGAGCCCGGCGAACGTGAGCGGGGCGAGCGACACCTGTCCGGCGTAGCCCGTGAGCGGCACGAGCGACAGGGCGGCGATGGCGAAGAGGAACCCGTCGATGACGAGCAGCGTGTTCGCTCGGGTGAGCATCCCCGAGATCGCCACGGTGAACGCCACCAGCACGACCGCCCCGAGCACCGCCGTGGACCATGCCGGGGCCCGCGTCTCCTCGCGGACCCGTACCACGCCGGCCCGCAGGCGGGTCTGCGGGAGCAGGATCAGCGCGACGAACAAGGTGATGAGCGGCAGCGATCCGCCGAGCCCGGTCAGGCTGAAGCCGGCCACCTCCTTCGGGAACCAGCTGTCGCCCGAGTAGGCCACGTAGTACGAGTCGAGGAGCCCGATGATCAGCGCGCCGAGGAACGTGAGCGGGAGGCTGCGCAGCCGGCCGACGATCGCCGCCGCGTACGAGTTGACGACCAGCAGCACGAGCGGCTCGATGTTGAGCTGGACCTCGCCCGCCAGGAGGATGCCGGCCAGGCCGGCGAGGGCGGCGCTGCCGGACCACGACAGCATCGACACGCGGTTCGGGCTGCCACCGTGCAGCTCGGCGAGGCTGCGGTCGTCGACGACGGCGCGCATCGCCACGCCGCCCCTGGTGCGGTAGAGGGCGATGCGCAACGAGATGGCCAGCCCCACGGCGCAGGCGAACGTGATGATCTTGTGCCAGCTGACGTTGTAACCGAGGATCTCTACGGAGCTGCCCTGGAAGAAGCCGAGGTAGGCCTCGCGGTTCGAGTCCGAGGGCCAGAGCCAGTTCGCCAGGCCGATCGAAGCCGCCAGCAGGCCGACGGTGACCGACAGTTTGACGACGTCGCTGGTGTTCTGCAGGCCCCGCATGATGAACCGCTCGACGAGCGCGCCATACAGGGGGCAGAGCACCAGCAGGACCGTGCCGAGCGCGATCGGCGCCGGCCAGTCCCAGTCGAAGCGCAGCTGCCAGTAGACGAAGGCGGCGAGCATGCCCGTCGCGCCGTGGGCGAGGTTGAAGATGCCCGACGTCGTGTACGTGAGCACCAGTCCGCTGGCGGCGACGGCGTAGATGGCGCCGGTCGACAGCCCGATGAGGGTGAAGACGAGGAGCTTGTCCACCGCTAGCTGGGTCGGCTCGGATCGACCCCGGCCGAGGTGTCGCCGAAGTCCCCCTCGATCTGCACGACGCCGTCGTCCTCGCAGTGCCAGCCGCCGCCGTTGTCGTCGGCCGAGCCGAGCTCGGGGAAGACCCGTGTCCACTCGCCGTCGTGGACCTGCATGATGGTCGTGCACTGCGGCGGCCGGTCGCCGCCGGGGCTCGTCTCGGTGTGGAGCCCGCCGCCGGTCCAGGAGGTGATCTCCTTGCCCTTGGCGAGCACGCACTCGCGCTCGAGGACGCCGCCGTTGGCGTCGATGCAGGCGTTGGCCGCCACGGCGAACAGGAGATACGCCGAGGTGGCCTGGAGCCCGAGCCCGGCCCGCTTCCCGTCCGGGCGGTACTGGTCCATCATGTCGAGGTAGCTCCGCATCCCGGGGAACTGGTCGGCCTCCTCGAACGGGGCGTACGCGGTTCGCACGTACACGCCCTCGGTGAACTGCTCGGTGCCCTCGGCCACCATCGCGTCGGTGTAGAAGTTCGCCTCGAGCAAGATGAGCTCGGGCCGGTAGCCGACCTCGTCCATCGCCTTGGCGAGGTTGATGAAGTTGGCGTCGTTGCCCACGAAGCTCAGGGCCGTGATGTTGTTGTCCTTCATCCGCTGGACGAACGGCGCCCAGCTCGCCTCGCCGGCTGGGTTGGTGGGGATCTCGTCGACCACCTGCCAGCCGCCGACCGCCTCCATCGTCGCTCGCAGCGAGTCCTTCACCAGCTGCGTGGTGAGAAAGTCCCCGTAGATGATCGCCGTGCGCTGCACTGCCTCCGGGTAGGCGTCGCGCCCCCACATCAGCCACGTCGCCGGCTTGACGTTGGACGGGTTGGGGATCGGCTGGACCTTGCCGTTGGCGTTGGAGGCCGCGGCCGTCACCGCGTAGCCGGGGAAGCTCACCATCCCGCACTCGTGGAAGCGGGGGAACATCTGGTCGTCGAGCACCCAGCCACCACCCACCATGGCGAACACCTCGGCGCACGCCTGCTCCATGGCCGGCGCCGGGCTGAAGAGCTTGCCGTCGAGGTCGACGACCTCGATCGGCAGGCCCTGGATGCCGCCCTGGTCGTTGCACCAGGCAGCGAAGGCCTGGGCGGCGTCGAGCATCTCGATGGTCAGACCGGGGCTGGCCTCGAAGCCGTGGTCGTTGGCGGTGCCCAGCTTGAGCGTGTCGCCGCCGTTCTGACCCTCGGCGATGGTGGCGTCACCAGGGCCGCACGGGCTCGCCATGGTGCCGAACATCTCACCGGCCGGCTCGGCCGTGGTCGTGGTGGTGGTCGCTCCCCCCGTGTCGACGGGTGCCACGGTCGCCGGCGTGGTGTCGCCCGTGGCGGCGGTGGGCGGCGCGCCGGTCGAGTCGCTGGACGCGCCGTCGTCGGCGCGGTTCGTGCACGCCGAGCCGGCGAGCAGGATGGCAACGGACACGGCGGTGAGCCGGACGTGGCGCATCGATCCCCCTGGTGTCGAAAGGTCCCCGGCACGCGACTGTAGCCGACGCTTCTGACGCTCCGTCAGAAGCCGCCGCCGGCGTCCGTCAGCCCGCCGGGCGGTGACCCGCGGTCAGGTCGCCGAAGTCCCCGGTGATCTCGAGGAGCTCGTCGCAGTGCCAGCCGTCGGCATCGTCGTCGGCCGAGCCGAGCGCGGGCGACAGCCGCTGCCAGGCGCCGTCGCGGACCTCCATGATGACCCCGCATGCGGCGGGGAGGTTCGAACCCGGGTTCGTCTCGCTGTGCAGCCGGCCGCCGTCCCAGCTGCTGATGGCCTGCCCGGCGGACAGCACGCACTCGCGCTCGAGCACCCCTTCGTTGGCGGCGATGCACTCGTTGGCGGCGGTGGCGAACAGCAGGAACGCCGACGTCGCCTGCAGGCCCAGCCCGGCGATCTTCCCGTCGGGCTGGTACGTCGCCATCATGTCCAGGTACGAGGCCAGCCCGGCGAAGTGCTCGGGCTCCTCGAACGGGGCGTACGCGGTGCGCACCGCAAACCCCTCGGTGAGCTCGGCGTTGCCGGGAGCGACCATGAGCGAGTCGTAGAAGTTCGCCTCACCGGTCACCAGCTCGGGCCGGTAACCGACCTCGTCCATGGCCTTGTAGAGCTGCACGAGGTTGTTCGGTGCCCCCACGAAGAACAGCGCCTGCACACCCCGGTCCTTCATCCGCTGCACGTACGGCGCCCAGTTCGCCTCACCGACTGCGGCGTAGGTGATCTCGTCGACCACCTCGTAGCCGCCGAGCGCCTCCATGACGGCGCGCTCCTCGGCGGCCTGCACGGCCAAGGTCTGCACGTCGGCGGTGTACATGATCGCCGTGTGCCGGACCGCCTCCGGGTGGGTCTCCATCGCCCAGCGGTACCAGTGCACGGCCTTGGTCGTCGGGGGGTTAGGGAGGGGTTGGACCATGGCGTCGGCCATGGCGGCGGCGGGGGTGACGGTGAAGCCCGGGAACGAGACCATCCCGCACTCGTGGAAGCGAGGGAACATCTGGTCGTCGAACACGAGGCCGCCACCCACCATGGCGAACACCTCGGCGCACGCCCGCTCGGTGGCGCCAGGCGTGTCGAACATCCGGCCGTCGAGGTCGACGATCTCCAACGGCAGACCCTGGATGCCACCCTGGTCGTTGCACCATGCCGCGAACGCCTGCGCAGCATCGAGCATCTCGACGTTGAGCCCTGGCACCGCCTCGAAGCCGTGGTCGGTCGCCGTGCCGAGCCGCAGCGTGCTCCCGCCGTTCTGGCTGGGCTCGATCGTCGCCTCGCCCGGGCCGCACGGGCTCTCCATGGTGCCGAACATCTCGACCGCCGGCTCTGGCGCGGTGGTGGTAGCGCCGGCGGGCTCGGTGGGTGGAGTGGTCGACGGTGCTGCCGTGGAGGAGGGTGTCACGTCCGGCGCACGGTTCGTGCACGCGCCGAGCAGCAGCGCGGCGCCAATGATCGCAGCTCCGCCTCGTGTCCTCATCCCCGACAGCATGGCGCGACGAACGCGCCAGGGTGGCGCGCTGGTCGTGCCGGGGCCGGCAGGCACCGGGGTGGGGGTGTGCTAGGAACGCCGCCGTGGCAGGGGCAACCACCGACTGGTCCATCGCCGACGACGGCGCGTTCATGGCGCCGCTGCGGCTCTCGTACCCGTACTCCCGCACCGTGGGGCCGACGATGACCCGGTTCCTCTCCGGGTTGGCGCAACGGCGCATCGAGGGCACGAGGGGAGGTGACGGACGGGTGCACGTCCCGCCGCTGGAGTTCGACCCGGACACGGGAGATCCACTCACCGAGTGGGTGGCGGTCGGCGACGCCGGCGTCGTCGAGACCTGGTGCTGGCAGGCCGAGCCGCTCGCCGACCAGCCGCTCGAGCGGCCCTTCGCGTGGGCGCTGGTGCGCCTCGACGGTGCCGACACGGCGATGCTGCACGCGGTCGCCGTCACCTCTGCGGCCCTGATGGCGTCGGGCATGCGGGTGCGGGCCCGGTGGTCCGTGGAGCCGCTGGCGGCCATCACCGGGCTGGCCTGCTTCGAGCCGGACGAGCCCACCGCGAACGGAGGGGTGTGATGTCGGCCTCCCCGGACGGCGCCGAGGTGCTGCGGATCCGCACCCCGATCGCGATCGACTACGCCTGGTCGGCGGGTCCCGGTGCCAGCGTGTACCTGCAGGGCCTGATGGAGGGCCGGCTCATCGGTCGTCGCTGCCCGAGCTGCTCGCTCGTCTACTTCCCGCCCCGCAACGGGGTGTGCCCGAAGTGCGGGGTGCTGCTGGGCGACGACGTCGAGGTCGGCCCCCGAGGCACCATCACCACGTTCTGCGTCGTGAACGTGCCGTTCCTCGGGCAGACGATCAAGATCCCCTACGTCGCGGCGACGATCCTCCTCGATGGTGCCGACATCGGGGTGCAGCACCTCATCCAGGAGTGCGAGGCCCCCGACGTCCGCATGGGCATGCGGGTCGAGCCGGTGTGGCGTGATCCGGCCGAGTGGGGCCCGACGCTCGAGAACATCGCCCACTTCCGCCCGACGGGCGAGGCCGATGCTCCGTTCGACTCGTATGCAGGACACCTCTGATGCGTGACATCGCCATCGTCGCGTTCGCCCAGTCGCGGGCAGTCGCTGCGACCACCCTCACACCGGTCGAGATGATCGTGCCCGTCGTCGGCGACGTCCTCGCCCGCGCCGGGCTCGAGCGCCATGACGTCGGCTTCTGGTGCCACGGCAGCTGCGACTACATGGTCGGCCAGCCGTTCAGCTTCGTGTCGGCGGTCGACGCGCTCGGTGCGTGGCCGCCGATCGTCGAGAGCCACGTCGAGATGGACGGTGCCTGGGCGCTGTACGAGGCTTGGGTGAAGATGCAGGCCGGTGAGTGCGACACGGCGCTGGTCTTCGGCAACGGCAAGTCCAGCGCCGGCGACCTGCACCGGGCCCTCGCACTGCAGTTCGACCCCTACGTGGTGTCCCCGCTGTGGCCCGACCAGCGGGCGATCGCCGGGCTGCAGGCCAGGGCCGGCATCGAGTCCGGGTGCTTCAGCGAGCTCGACATGGCCGAGGTGGCAGCCCGCTCCCGCCGCGACGCCTTGGCCAATCCGGCCGCGCTGGTCAGCGAGCAGGTCACCGGGGCCGCGCTGCTCGGACGACCGGTGGTGATGGATCCGCTCCGGGCACACGACTGCCCGGCGATGGCCGATGGCGTGGCCGCCGTCGTGCTCGCCGCTGGTGACGTCGCCCGGTCGCTCGTCGACCGGCCCGCCTGGATCCGGGCGATCCACCACCTCAGCGACGGCCAGCGCCTGGGGGACCGCCCCGCCACGAAGGTGCCGTCGGCCGAGGTTGCGGCGGGCCGCTGCGGGGTGGGTGACGACAAGGTCGACGTGGCCGAGCTCCACGCACCGTTCACTCACCAGGAGCTCCTGCTGCGCGACGCGCTGGGCATCGATGACGGGTCGACGACGGTGAACCCGAGTGGCGGGGCACTGGTGGCGAACGTGGTCATGGCCGCCGGCCTTGCCCGCCTCGGTGAGGTGGCCAGCCGGATCATGGCCGGCACCGCGGACCGGGGGGTCGGCCATGCCACCCAGGGCCCGTGGCTCCAGCAGAACCTCGTGTGCGTGATGGAGGGTGACTGACATGGCCGAGCGCTGTGCGGTGGTGGGCGTCGGCCAGACCAAGCACTCGTCGTGCCGGGCGGACGTGTCGATCGCCGGCCTGGTGCGCGAGGCCGCGGATCTAGCGCTCGCCGACGCCGCCATGACCATGGCCGACATCGACGCCATCGTGATCGGCAAGGCCCCGGACATGCTGGAAGGGGTCATGATGCCCGAGCTGTGGCTCACCGACGCGCTGGTCGCGACGGGCAAGCCCGTGTTCCGGGTGCACACCGCCGGCAGCGTGGGCGGCTCGACGGCCATCGTCGCCGCCCAGCACGTGATGGCCGGCGTCCACCGGCGGGTTCTCACGATCGGCTTCGAGAAGCAGAGCGACGGCAACGCGATGTGGGCGCTGTCGGTACCCGTGCCGTTCGGGATGCCGGTGCACGCCGGCGCCGGTGGCTACTTCTCGCCGATCATCCGCAGCTACATCCGCCGCTCCGGAGCGCCGGGCCACATCGGTGCGATGGTGGCCGTGAAGGATCGCACCAACGCGCTGAAGAATCCCTGCGCCCACCTGCACGAGCCGGACTGGACGCTCGAGCGGGCGCTCGAGTCGCCGATGCTGTGGGATCCGGTGCGCTTCGTGGAGACCTGCCCGTCGAGCGACGGAGCGATGGCGCTGGTGCTCGCCAGCGAGGACGTGGCCGACTCGCTGCCCGGACCGAAGGCGTGGGTGCATGCCACGTCCATGCGCAGCGAGCCGACGATGTTCGCGGGGCGCAACCAGGTCAGCCCGCGCGCCGGCGAGCTGGCGGCCGAGGACCTGTGGCGCAAGGCGGGCATCACCGACCCGCTCGCCGAGGTCGACGTGTGCGAGATCTACGTGCCGTTCTCGTGGTTCGAGCCGATGTGGCTCGAGAACCTGGGCTTCGCTCCGCGCGACCACGGCTGGCGGTTCGTGGAGGACGGGGTGACCGAGATGACGGGCCGGCTCCCGGTCAACCCCAGTGGGGGTGTGCTGTCGTCGAACCCCATCGGGGCGAGCGGCATGATCCGCTTCGGCGAGGCGGCGATGCAGGTGATGGGGAGAGCCGGCGAGCACCAGATCGACGGGGCTCGCACGGCCCTCGGCCATGCCTACGGCGGCGGCTCGCAGTTCTTCGCCATGTGGCTCGTCGGTGCGGGCAAGCCATGACCGCCGCCACGTTCAACCTCGCCGACCTCTTCGAACAGGCTGCCGACGAGTGGCCGGACCGGGCTTACCTGGTGGACGAGCACCAGCGGCGCACGTTCGCCGAGATGGACGAGCGGGCCAACCGCCTGGCCCACCATCTCCTGGCAGAGGGTGTGCGCCCCGGCGACCACGTGGGGATCTACGCCTTGAACCGTGTCGAGTGGGTCGAGGTGCTCTGGGCGGTGTTCAAGATCCGGGCGGTGTGGATCAACATCAACTACCGCTACGTGGAAGAGGAGCTGGCGTACCTGTTCGACCACGCCGACCTGCGCTACCTGGTCGTCGAGCCGGGCTTCCTGGATCGTGCGCTGGCGGTCGTGCCGCACCTACCGCGGCTGGTCATCGGCCCGGAGTACGAGGCGGCCCTGGCGGCGGGCTCGCCGGCCCGGGACTTCGGCCCCCGCTCCGGTGACGACCGCTACATCCTGTTCACCGGCGGTACGACCGGCATGCCGAAGGGCGTCGTGTGGCGCCACGAGGACGTGCTCATGGCGCTGGGCGGCGGCATCGACATCCGCACCGGCGAGCGGGTGAGCCGCCCGGAGGACTTTCTCGACAAGGGACGCAACGGGTTCCCGGTCGTGACCTTCCCGATCGCCCCGCTCATGCACGGTGCCACCCAGTGGAGCATCATGGGTCAGAGCTTCGTCGGCAACCAGGCCGTGCTCCGTGCCCGGTTCGACCCCCACGAGGTGTGGCGCACGGTCGAGCGCGAGCGGGTCAACCTGGTGATGATCACCGGTGACGCCATGGCTCGCCCGCTGCTCGACGCGCTCGACGAACCGGGCGCCGACTACGACCTGTCCTCGCTGTTCGCGGTGAGCTCCAGCGCCGTGCTCTTCTCGCAGACCAACAAGGACGCGTTCTTGGACCACTTCCCCAACCTGGTCATCACCGACGCCATCGGGTCCAGTGAGGGGGGCGGCAACGGCATCACCGTGGTCACCAAGGGCGACCCGATGAGAGGCGGCCCCACCGTCACGGCCGCCCCCGACGCCGTGGTGCTCGACGACGACCTCCGGCCGCTCCCGCCCGGCACCGGCCAGGTCGGGAGGCTGGCCCGCACCGGCAACATCCCGATCGGGTACTACCGCGACCCGGAGAAGACGGCGTCCACGTTCGTGACCGGGCCCGACGGCACCCGGTACGTGATCCCCGGCGACTACGCCCAGCTCGAAGCGGACGGCTCGATCACCATGCTCGGGCGGGGCTCGGTCAGCATCAACACGGGCGGCGAGAAGGTGTTCCCCGAGGAGGTCGAGAACGCGCTGAAGTCCCACCCGGAAGTGTTCGACGCCGTGGTCGTCGGCGTGGCCGACGAGCGGTGGGGTGAGCGGGTTACGGCCGTCGTGGCGCCGCGGGATCCGTCGACACCGCCCAGCCTCGAGAGCATCCAGGACCACTGCCGCCAGCACATCGCCGGCTACAAGATCCCGAGAGGGTTGGTGCTGGTGGACGAGGTCGTCCGCTCGCCAGCCGGCAAGAGCGACTACCGCTGGGCCCGCCGGGTCGCCGTCGACGCGGCTGGCTGATCGACGACCACCGTGGCGCGCCAGTCGCGCACCAACCCGTCGAGGTGGCCGCGCCAGATCGCCACCGACGGGTCGTCCACCTCGGCCGTCTCCCACCGGGCCCAGGCGTCCCACGTGGGCACCGCCCACAGCACGATCGCCTCGGTGTCGTGGACCATGGCGGTGCGGAAGGCGCCGACCAGCTGCCAGCCGAAGCTGGCGGCCAGCTGCTCGCGGTGGGTGTGGACCAGATCGAGATAGCGCCGCGCCGTGCCGGGGTGCAGCGCCACCTCCTCGTGGTAGCAGCACTCGGCCCATCCGACGGCGACTCGCTGCTCATCGAGCGATGGCGTGCGCGACGAGGCGATGAGGAGGCGGTCGATGCCCGACCCGGCGATGAGCGGGGCGACGTGCGCCACGCTGGCCCAGCCGTGCTGCAGCTCCCACAACGTGGTGTGGCGCGGCCAGCGAAACGTCCCCGCCACGGGAGTGAACCTTCCCACGCGGCGCAGGTGCTCGCCGTCCATCGGGCCGCCTCCCGCCGAGCGCGAGAACGTGCGGTGCAGGTACACGCGCTCGTGCTGCTGGTTCAACGGCACACCGTGGCCCCGTCGACCAGCATCGACTCGCCGCTGACGAAGCCGGCCCGCTCGCTGCACAGCCACACCGCCGCCTGGGCGACCTCGTCCGGCTCACCGAGCGAGCCGCGCCCCACCGAGCCCGTGACCATCCCCACAACGGACGGGTTGGCGGCCAGGAACTCCTGGATCATCGGGGTGTTCGTGGTGCCGGGGAGGATGGCGTTGACCCGGATGCCGGCGCGGGCGAACTCCGACGCTGCGGTCTTGGTGAGGCCGACGACGCCGTGCTTGGCCGCGACGTAGTGAGGGAGCCCGGCGAAGCCCACGACGCCGGCCCCCGACGACGTGTTCACGATGGCACCGAAGCCCTGCTCGGCCATCACCCGCAGCTCGTGCTTCATGCAGAGGAAGACGCTGGTCAGGTTGATGGCGATCATCAGGTTCCAGTCGTCGAGGCTCACCTGGGTGAACGGGGTCATCGATCCGCTGATGCCGGCGTTGTTGTGGGCGCAGTCGAGCCGGCCGAACCGGTCGAGCACGTGCTGCACCATCGCGGCCACGTCGGCCTCGTCGGTGACGTCGGCGGCGACCGCGCTGGCCGGCGCCCCGCTGGCGCGGATCGACGCCGCCACCCGTTCGGCGGCCTCGGCGTCGATGTCGGCCACCACGACGCTGGCCCCCTCCTGGGCGAACAGCCGGGCGCTGGCCTCGCCGATCCCGCTCCCCGCTCCTGTGACCAGGGCGATCTTCCCCTCGACCAGACCCGCGTGCGTCGCCATGGACGCACCGTACCGGATGCCCTCTCAGCCGGGCCGAGCGTGCGACGTGGGCGACGTGGGTTACCGTTCGACCGCATGGAGGGGTCCGGCCCGAGGATCGAGCGGCGGGGTGAGGCCGTGGTCATCCACCCCTGCTTCGACGGCGCCCCTCGGCCGTTCGAGTCGCTGTCGGACGCCGACTGGGACCGGGCATGGGAGCAGCCCATGCGCGACGTCATCGTGGCGATGGCGCAGGCCCATCGAGACGGCGCTCGCCGGATCGTGGTGGTCATCCCGACCACCGCCATGTCCGGAGGTGCCGTGCACGCCCACGTCGCCGCACCTGCCGAGGCGATCCGGGTCCTCGTCAAGTCGGCGGCGCGCCAGTGGGGCCCCGACGGCGTCACCGTCAACGCCGTGGCGGTGTCACCAGAGCGGGTCCTCGACCACCCCGAGCTGGCCGACCCTGGCTCGCTCGCGGCCCCTGCGCTCGCGGGCCACGACGACCCGTCGGCGGTGATCGACTTCCTGGCGAGCGAGGCGTCGGGTGACCTCACCGGTCAGACGGTGACCGTCGACGGTGGCCGGTGGATGTGAGCCCGGCGCGGCTCGCCGGGCGAACGGCGATCGTCACCGGCGCCGGCCAGGGGGTGGGTGAGGGGATCGCCCGCCGCCTCGCGGCGGAGGGCGCCAACGTGGTGATCGCCGCTCGGCGAGCCGAGACCGGTGAGCCGGTGGCCGAGTCGATCCGCCGGGCCGGCGGCAGCGCCGAGTGCGTCGTCACCGACGTGGGTGAGCGCGCCTCGGTCGAGCGCTGCGTCGCGGTCACGGTCGAGCGCTACGGCAGCCTCGAGATCATGGTGCACAACGCCCTGCAGGGTGTGGTGCCGCACCGCCTTGAAGCGCTCGACCTCGAGCGGCACTGGGCCCTGCTGTCGCGCACCGGGGTGTGGGCGGTGCTGTTCTGCGGGCAGAGCGCCTGGCCGCACCTGCGCGCCGCTGGGGGGCGTGGCCGGTTCATCCTCGTGTCGTCACCGAGTGGGATCGAGGGCAGCTCGACCATCCCGCTCTACTCGTCGGTCAAGGCGGCCGAGCGCGCCATCGCCAAGAGCCTGGCCCGCGAGTGGGGGCCGTCGGGGGTGACGGTGAACTGCCTGGCCCCGGTGGCCGCGACCCCGTCGCTGACCCGGTCGTTCGAGCGGGATCCGGCGCTGCGGGTCGCCATCGAGGCCCGGACACCGCTCGGGCGGGTGGGTGACCCGGAGGCCGACGTCGGATCGGTGGCGCTGTTCCTCGCCTCCGACGACGCGGCCTACGTGACGGGCCAGACCCTGGTGTGCGACGGTGGCGGCTTCCTCGGCCTGTGAAGGAGCGACGATGGTCCGACTGGTGACCCTGCTGAAGCGCAAGGAAGGGACCACGCACGAGGAGTTCCTCGCGCACTGGCACGACCGCCACGGCCCTCTCATCGCCGCCAGCTCGGCGGCGCGCTACGTGCGCCGTTACGAGCAGCACCCGGCGGTGTGGCCGCCCGCCGGCAGCGGGCTGCCCGAGCCGGCCTTCGACGGCGTGACGATCCAGGAGTTCGACTCCGTCGAGGCGTTCCTCGCCCACCTCGCCGAGCCCGACACCCCGGCCATGTTGGACGACGTCGCTCGATTCCTCGACCCGAGCGCGCTGCACTGGGTGATCTGCGACGAGCCGACCGTGGTCATCGACCGCCCGTGACCGACGCCGTCCGGCTCTCGGGGCTCGTCAAGCGCTTCGGCGACAAGGTGGCCGTCGACGGGCTCGACCTCACCGTCCCGGTCGGGTCGTTCTTCGGGCTCGTCGGGCCGAACGGGGCCGGGAAGACGACCACGCTGCGGATGCTCACGGGCCTGCTGCGGCCCGACGCCGGCACCGTGCAGGTGTGCGGCGCCGACGTGTACCCGGATCCCACGGCGGTGAAGGCGCTGCTGGGCGTGGTCCCGGACGGCCTGTCGCTGTTCGAACGGCTCAGCGGCGCCGAGATGCTGCAGTACGGCGGTCTGCTGCGAGGCCTCGGTGAGCGCGAGGCGCTCGAGCGGGCGGCGCAGCTGCTCGACGTGCTCGGGCTCACCGACGATGCCGGCACGTTGATCGTCGACTACAGCCACGGCATGAAGAAGAAGGTGGCGCTGGGCGCGGCGCTCCTCCATCGACCCGAGCTGCTGGTGCTCGACGAGCCGTTCGAGGGCATCGACCCGGTGTCGTCGATGCGCATCCGGGCGGTGCTCGACCGCTTCCTGGCCGGGGGTGGGACGGTGCTCCTGTCGAGCCATGTGATGGACCTCGTCGAGCGGCTGTGCACCCACGTCGCGGTCATCGACCACGGCCGCATCGTCGTTGCCGGCGGCGTCGACGACCTGCGCGGCGAGCGGAGCCTCGAGGCCGTGTTCATCGATCTCGTCGGTGGCGCCGGCGACGACCTGGCCCTCGACTGGCTCGACCGCCGGTGAGCCTGCTCGCCACGTTCGTGCGCCTGCGCCTGGTGCTGCTGCGCAACGCCTTCCGCCTCGGGCCGCCGGCCCGGTTCGGGGCCCTGCTCGGGTGGGGATTCGGCCTGACGATGGGCTCGCTCGGTGCCTTGGCGGCCGTGGCCCTCCGGCCCGTCGACGACACCGACACCACGATCGTGCTGGTCGTGCTGTTCACGATCGCCGCGCTCGCCGGCGCGATCGGGCCGCTGACGCTCGGCGGTGTCACCGAGATCGTGACGCCGGAGCGCCTGGCACCGTTCCCGCTCTCGTTGGGCCAGCGCGCGGCCGGGATGCTGGTCGTCAACCTGATCGGGCCGGCGCCACTGGCGCTGGCGCTGGCACTGGCGGGGGTCGCCGTCGGTGTGACGGAGCGGCCTGCCGGCGCGCCGGTCGTGGTGGTCGCGCTGGCGATCGAGTGGCTGCTGGTGCTGCTGCTCGCTCGCGTGCCCGTGACGTTCCTCGCCCGAGCGTTCGCGTCCCGGCGCGGCCGGGACGCTGCCCTGGCGATGGCGGGGCTGCTCGGGCTGCTGGGGATCGCGATGCAGTGGATGCTCGTCATGGTCGACGAGATCGAGGTGGCGACGTGGGCGCCGGTCGCCGATGTCCTGACCTGGCTGCCGCCCGGGGCGCTCGGGCGGGCGGCTGTCACCGCGGGTCGGACCAGCACCGTCGGTGCCCTGGGATGGCTGCTGGTCGGTGCGGCCGGGGTCGTGGCGGCGGGCGGGCTCTGGCTGGTGGCCCTGCGCCGGCTGGATGCGGCGGCGCCGGGCGGCGGGACCCGAGCGGCCGAGCGGGCGCCGCGCCAGGTCTCGGTGCTGGGACGCCTGCGCCCTGTGCTGCCGGCGGGGCCGGCGGGCGCAGTGGCGGCGCGCGAGCTGCGCTACCAGGCGCGTGATCCCCGGCGGCGCGTGCAGGCCGTGGCGGCGATCGTGTTCGGTGTCATCTACCCGGCGATGGCCATCCTGACCGGCGATCGGGCGGGTGATCCCTCGGCCGCGGTCCTGTTCGCAGCTGGCGTCGGGTGGCTCACGGTGCTCGGTGCGCTCAACCAGTTCGGCGCCGACGCCGGGGCGCTGTGGTTCGACCTCTCCAGCGCCGCGTCGCCGCGCGACCTGGTGGTCGGCAAGAACCTCGCCGAGGCGATCGTGAGCCTCCTCGCTGTCGTCGTGGCGAGTGCGCTGCTCTTGACCCTCACCGGTGGGTGGCGGTACCTCCCGGCAGCCTTCCTCGTCGGCGCCTCCGGTCTCGTGCTCGGGCTCGGGGTGGCGAACGTGGCGTCCGTGACGGCCCCGTACGCGGTGCCCGACGGATCGAACCCGTTCTCGGTCAAGAACAGCGGGCAGGGCTGTCTGCAGGCGGTGCTGGCCACGGCGGCGTTCGCCGCCTTCGCGGTGCTCGCCATCCCGATGGTCCTTCCGGTGCTGCTGCTCCACGACGACCCGGTGGCGTGCGCGCTGGTCGGGCTGGTCGCCCTTCCGTACGGTCTGGTGATCTGGCGGGCATCCATCCGCCCCACGGCGCGGCGCCTCACGCTCGGTGTCCCGGAGCTGCTGGCCGCGACGAACCCGGCCTAGGGCCACGCTCGACGTGCCGGCGAGCGGCTACGGTCCGGGGACGGGGAAGAGGGGATGTCGGTGGAGAAGCGCTACCCGATCGAGCTGGGCACGATGCTGTTCACGATGGTCGAGCCGCGGCGCGGCGCCGAGGTGGAGTACAACCGCTGGTACGAGCGGGACCACTTCTACGCCGGCTGCATGGTGGGGCCCTGGAACTTCGCCGGTGACCGGTTCGTCGCGACCCGAGCGCTGAAGGACCTCCGCTACCCGGTCGAGTCGCCGATGACCCCCGACCCCTCGACGGGCTCGTACCTCGCCCTCTACTGGGTGCTGCGGGGCCACCACGACGAGTGGAACCGGTGGGCGGTCGACACCGTGAAGGAGCTGCACGCCTCCGGGCGGATGTTCGCGGCGCGGGATCACATCCACACCGTGCTCTACGACCACCAGTGGTCCGTGCAGCGCGACCCGCTCGGAACGCCCGCCGAGCTGGCGCTCGACCGCGACTACGCCGCCGTCGTGGTCAACGTGGGCGAGCTGGCCGAGGGCCGGTCGCACCGGGACGTCGAGGAGTGGACCCGGGCGTGGGCACGAGACGCCGGAGCGGCGCCGTGGGGGCCGGACCTGATCGTGGCCGCCACCCCGCTGCCGCTGCTGGCGGACGCTCCCCCCGACGTGCCGCGCATCGCCAACGCCGAGCGGCGCTTCCTGCAGCTGCACTTCCTCGACCACGACCCGGCGCCCTGCTGGGCCGATGGCTACGCCCGCTTCGGTGCCGCGCTCGAGGACGCCGGCGTGGCCAGCCACCTGTGGACGGCGCCGTTCATCCAGACGGTCGTCGGCACCGACACCTACACCGACCAGCTCTGGTGAGCGGGGGAGGATCCGAGATGGAGCAGATCACCGGGCGGCGCATCCTCGTCACGGGGGTCACCGGGTGGGTGGCGGCACCGCTGGCGCGGGCCATGGCCGCCGCCGGCAACACCGTGTACGGCGCAGCCCGCTTCGCCGATCCGACCCAGCGCGAGCCGCTCGAGGCCGACGGGATCACGACGGTCTCGATCGATCTGGAGCAGGGTCGCTTCGACGAGGTGCCCGCGGACCTCGACCTCGTCCTCCACTTCGCGGTCGCCAAGACGGGCGACTTCGAGCGGGCGTTCGCCGCCAACGCGGAGGGCAGCGCCGTGCTCATGGAGGTCGCCAACGAGCGGGCGGCGACCGCGCCCACGTTCTTCCACTGCTCGAGCACCGCGGTGTACGAGCCCCACGGACACGAGCCGCGCCGTGAGGACGACCTGCTCGGCGACAGCCACCGACCGATGCCCGGGATGCCCACCTACAGCATCTCGAAGATCGCCGGGGAGGTGCTGGTGCGCTACACCGCGAAGCGGATCGGTGTCCCGACGGTCATCGCCCGGCTCAACGTGCCCTACGGCAACACCTACGGCTGGATGCTGTTCCACCTGATGATGATGGAGCGCGACATCCCGGTGCCGGTGCACGTCGACCCGCCGACGGCGTACACGCCGATCCACGCCGACGACATCGCCCGCAGCATCCCCTACCTGCTGTCGTTCGCGTCGGTGCCGGCGACCACCGTGAACTGGGGCGGCGACCAGGTCGTGAGCATCGAGGACTGGTGCGCCGAGCTGGGCCGGCTCACGGGGCTGACGCCGTCGTTCCGGCCGACACAGGCGACGATCGCCTCGATCGTGCCGGACCTGTCGAAGCTGCACGGTGTCGGGTTCCACACCACGATCGACTGGCGCGACGGCCTCCGCCGGTTGGTCGAGACGGTCCGGCCGGACCTCCTGCGGGCGTGACGGGTCAGCGCAGGTACGCCAGCTGCTCGACGCGCTCGGCGATGCGCCAGCCGTCGGCGGTGCGCACCAGCTGGTCGAGGTACCAGCCGCACGCCTCGAGGTAGGTCGGCGGGTCGCCGGGGAGTCGCATCGTGACCCGGTACAGCGAGCGGGCCCGGGCCCGATCGGCGTTGTCATCGTCGAAGTCGACCACCAGGTTGCCGGTGTGGTTCACGGTCACGTCGAAGCCACCCAGCGCCACCTCGAGCCAGCCGCGCGCCTCGGCCGGTGTGCCGACCACCCCGCCCGCCGTCGAGTAGTCCACCCGGGCATCCGGTGCGAACACGTCGTGCCAGGCGGCCCAGTCCCGGTCGCCCACCGCCCAGGCGTAGCGGTGCAGCAGCTCCGCGATGTCCAGACGGTCATGGGTGCGGTCGCTCATCGGCGGCGAGCGTAGCCCTGGCTCGACCGGCACGGCTGTGGGCGCGTACCGTTCAGGTCATGGGGGACGTCTCGATGGAGAGTGTTCGGTCCGAGGTTCGCGAATGGGTGTCCCGCGAGTGGGACCCCGACCTGACCGTGCGCGAGTGGTGGCGGCGCATGGCGGCGGCCGGCTACTCGTCGCCCATGCTGCCCACCGAGCTCGGCGGACGCGGCTACACCCGTGACCTGGCGATGGCGGTGAACGCCGAGCTGGCCGACCACGGGGTGGTCGGGCCACCAGCCGGGCTGGGTCTGATGCTCGCCGCGCCCACCCTGGCGGTTCACGGCACCGACCGGCAGAAGACGGAGCTGATCCCGCGCATCCTCGACGGGACCGATGCCTGGTGCCAGCTGTTCAGCGAACCCGGGGCCGGGAGCGACCTTGCGGGCTTGCAGACCAAGGCCGTCCGCGACGGCGATGAGTGGGTCGTCACCGGCCAGAAGGTCTGGACCAGCGGTGGTCAGCACGCCGACAAGGGGATGCTGCTGGCGCGCACGGATCCCGAGGTGCCCAAGCACCAGGGGATCAGCTACTTCGTGTTCGACATGCACCAAGACGGCGTCGACGTCCGGCCGTTGCGGGAGATGACCGGCCGGGCCATGTTCAACGAGGTGTTCCTCGACGAGGCGCGCGTCGGCGCCGACGACGTGGTCGGCGGGGTCAACAACGGCTGGGCGGTGGCCAACACGACCCTGATGGTGGAGCGGGCCAGCCTCGGCAGCGGCGGTGGTGCCGGGCTCGGCACGGCGCTGCCCGGCAGCGTGGCCGGTCACCTCGACCGTCGCGTAGGTGACTTCGTCGCCGGCCGGGCGGCGGCGACCCCGGGGACGCTCGGGCCGCGCATGGTGGACCAGCTGGCAGCACTGGCCCGCACGGCGGGGTGCATCGACGACCCGGTCGTGCGCCAAGGGCTGGCCGAATTGCACACGCTGGGGGAGCTGAACCGCTGGAACGTGATGCGGGCCCGCACCGGGCAGGGTCGTACCGGCGTGGAGGGGAACCTGGCCAAGCTGGCCCAGACCCACACGCTGCGCCGCACCCGCGAGATCGCCAACCACATCCTCGGCGCGCAGGGGATGCTCTGGGGATCGTCGTCGCTCTCCCACGGGGCGATCCAGGAGCTGACCGTGTTCTCGCCCGGGCCGTCGATCTACGGCGGCACCGACCAGATCCAGCGCAACATCACCGCCGAGCGGGGGCTCGGGCTCCCCAAGGAGCCCGGCGACCTGCGTGGCGTGCCGTTCAAGGACCTGCCCAAGAACGGCTGAGGCCCGCCGTCAGGCGCCGTGGTAGACGAGCACGCCGGTCGCCGCGTCCGTGAGCAGGGCGATCGTGGCCTCGGTCGACTCCGACGTCCCCTGGGCCGAGGCCGCGGCCAGCGCCACCACCACGAGGAGCGTTCCGAGAGCGGTGCGGCGCAGGCCGTCGTCGTGCGGCAGGCCGGACGCGGCGATCATCGCCTCGGCCACCGCCTCCCAGGGTTGGCTGAGATCGGCGTTGTCGTGGTGGACGCGCGCCCAGCTCGGTGAGGTCAGCACCTGGGCCAGGAAGGGGAAGAAGTAGCGGTAGCGCTCGTCGTCGAGGCGTTCGGCCAGGGCCCGCACCTTGGCTTCGGCGGCGGCCCGCACCCGGTCACCCGGGGCGTCGAGCGCTCTCACCAAGAGCTCGGTCATGCGGGCGTTCACCGGCACCAGCCGCTCGGCGAGGATGGACCGGAGCAGGCTCTCCTTGGTGCCGAAGTGGTATTGCGTCACCGAGTTGTTGCGCTGCCCGGCTGCTCGGCCGATCTCCCGCAGCGACACGGCGTCGAGGCCGTTCTGGCCGAACAGGCGCTCCGCGGTGTCGATCAGCTTCGCTCTGGTCTCCGTGGCCATCTCGCGATCGTAGAGCGCTCCCGCAGATCGTGCCGGAGGACCCACCCCCCACCCCCCAGAACGAAGGGGCAGTCAGGCGACGGCGTAGCTGAGCCCCGCCGCCAGCACCTCACCGAGCTGGCGGCACGCCTGGAGATGGGGTGGGGTGAGCGGGCCGCGAGCCACCACCGGGCGGGCGGCCACCCGCCAGCCGAGGCTGGTCAGGATGCGCTGCGCGCTCATGACGGCGCCGGCGCCGTCGTCGTCGGCCTTCACGAACAACCCGTAGGAGCGGCCGCGCAGGTGGTCGAGCTGGGAGTGGTACACGGTCTCGAGGAAGTGCTTCACCGCACCGCCGAGCGAGCCGAACGTCTCCGGGGTCCCGATCAGCAACCCGTCGGCCCAGCTGGCCTCGTTGACGCCGGCCTCCAGCGCGCCCATCACCCGGATGTCGACACCCCGGTGAGCGCGCGCCGTGGCCCCGTCCACGACCGCATCGACCATGGCGCCGAGCTCCCCCGAGTGCCCCTGGTAGACGACCAGGAGATGCTTCCGCGAAGGCATCCGCTTCATGCTGCCAGAGGGCGCACGGAAAGTGGTGGACCTCGCGCTCCTCGCGCGAAGTGTTGAGTTGACCGCTCACCGTAGTGGTTCGGCACCCAGTGTGGTCAGACGTTCGACACCGCGGGGGTGCTGGCCGGGGAACCGTCGAGAATTCTGAGACGGTGCGTGAGGAACAGACCACTCAGCATGACCGCGAACAGCGCGGCGTCGGCGAGCAGGACAGGGCGGAGCCCCACGGCATCGCCGAGGCGACCGATCAGCATCGAACCGAGCGGGATGCCGGCCAGGATGCCCAGGAGGTAGAAGGACAGGGCTCGACCCCGCATGGCGTCGGGGACCTCGCCCTGGACCAGCGTGTTGAGCGCCACCGCCATGGTGAGGTGCGCCACCCCGCCGACGAAGTAGCCGAGCAGGCCGATGACGTAGTGGGTGGACAGCGCGAGGAGCGCCGTCGAGGCCGTGTAGAGGGCGAGCGCTGCGCTCACCTGGCGCGAGCGAGCGACGCGCCCGCCGATCGCCGTGGCGGCGACGCTGGCCACGAGCGCACCGAGGCCGAGTGCCGTCAGCAGACCGGCGTTCGCCGTGCTGGGCCGACCGTAGACCTGGGAGGCGATCGCCGACGCCACGTACTGCAGCGACTGGCCGCCCATTGAGCTGGCGAGCGCCAGCAGGACGGCCAAGCGAACGGGCGCGTGTCGCCACACGTAGCGGGCCCCCTCGACCAGCGCCGTCATGACCCGCTCGCCGCGATCGGGCCGCGGGCCGGCGCGCACCGGTACGACGGCAAGGACCACGATGACCAGCGGGAACGTCGCCGCGTTCAAGAAGATCGCGGCCCCCGTGCCGAACGCCGCCAGGACCGCGCCGGCGAGGGCTGGCCCCACGAATCGGGCGACGGTGAACTGCACGGAGTTGAGCCGGACGGCGTCGAGCATGTCCTCGGGTGGGACCAGCGAGGGGATGAACGACTGCCAGGCGGAGGTCTGGAAGCCGGTGGCCGTGCCGGTGACCAGTCCCATCGCCACGATGCGCCACGGCGTGAGCACGCTGGCGACGTACATGAGCCACAGGCTGAACGCCGCGACCATCATCGTGGTCTGGGTGACGAGCAGGATCCGCCGGCGTGGGACCCGGTCGGCCAGCACCCCCGCCCACGGGGTGAGCACGACCGCCGGCACCAGGGTGGCCATCGACGAGATCCCGAGCCAGGTCGCCTGCCCTGTCATGTCGTAGAGCAGCGCTGGGACTGCCACGAGCTGCATCCAGCTGGCGGCGTTCGAGACGCTGGCGGCGGTGAAGAAGGCGGCGAACCCGCGGTGGCTCAGGGCAGCCATCGCGACAGCGAGTCGATGACGCAGGCCGGCTCGGCGGTCCCGTCGACCTCGACCGTGATGCGGATGAGCGTCTGCAGCGCAGTGCCGACGTCGGTGGCTGCCACCAGCTCGGCGCCGGCGCGGATCCGGCTGGCGACGTCGACGGGAGTGCCGAACCGGGCTCCCTCCAACCCGTAGTTGATGCCGGAGGAGAACCCCCGAACCTCGACGATCTGGGGAAGGAACAGGTTGGAGAGCGCGAGGACCAAGTAGGTGTGAGCCTGCGTCGCCCCGGTCGCGTCGGCGAAGCGGTGGAGGCGCTCGTCGGTGATCTCGAGCCAGTCGCTGTGGCCGAGGTGGGTCCCGACGGCGGCGCGCACCTCGGCCGGGCCGTCGAGCACCGTCACCGCCACCGGTCAGCCCCTGCCGCCGAGCCGGGTCAGGATGTCATCGGCCTGCGTCATGATGCGCTCGACGAGGTCGTGGCACGACGGCAGGTCGTCGAGCACGCCGACCACCTGGCCGCTCGCCATCACGCCGGACTCCACATGGCCGTCGACGAGCGCAGCGCGCAGCAGCATCGGCGTGTTGGCGGCCATCAGCACCTGGGGCCAGGTCAGCTCGGTCGAGGCCTTCATCGCCCGGCCTTCGCGCCACAGGTCGCGCATGCCGAGCCCTGTCAGCGAGCGGAACCGGAGCGCGTTGGCCACCGCACGCGGGAACACCGTCAGCTTTCCCCGGGTCGACTCGAGCTGGTCGACCAGCCGGGTACGAAGGACGCGATGGGGGACGCCGTCGACCTGGGTGGAGACCACCGTGTCGAGTACGCCCTTGGAGAGGTAGAGCTCCTTGACGGGCGCCGGCACCGCCGAGTCGCTGGTGAGCAGGAACCGGGTGCCCATGGCGATGCCGTCGGCGCCATATGCCAGCGCGGCGACCAGGCCCCGCCCGTCGAAGTAGCCGCCGGCGGCGATCACCGGGACCCGGCCCTGCACGACGTCGACGACCTGCGGCAGGAGGATGCTGGTCGGCACGGCGCCGGTGTGGCCGCCCCCCTCACCGCCCTGCACCAGCACGGCGTCGACCCCCCAGGCGAGCACTTTCTCGGCGTGGCGCTTGGCGCCGATCGAGGGGATGACCAGCACGCCGCCGTCGTGCAGCCGCGCGATCAGCTCCTCACGAGGCGCCTGGGCGAAGCTGGCCACCTTCACGCCCTCATCGATGAGCAGGCGCACCCGCTCACCCACGTCGGTCGAGTCGGCCCGCAGGTTCACCCCGAACGGAGCGTCGGTGCGGCCCCGCACCTCGGCGATCGCCGCCTTCAGCTGGGCGAGGTCCATGGTGGCGCTGGCCAGGATCCCGAGGGCGCCGGCGTTCGCCGTGGCCGACACCAGGCGGGGACCGGCGACCCAGCCCATCCCCGTCTGCACGATCGGCGCCCGCACGCCGGTCAGCTCGCAGAGCCGGGTGTGCAGCGCCGGGTGCATCGCTACGCCGAGACCTCTCGGTGGCGCAGCCCGCGAGGGTCGAGCCGATCCAGAATCTCCAGCTCGGCATCGGTGGGTGGGCGGGTCTCGGCCACTTCGCCGGGGATCGACAGTTCGAAGCCCGTGGCGGCGATGACGTCGTCGACGCTCACCCCGGGGTGCACGCTCACCAGGCGCATCCGGTGGTCCGGTGTGGCGAAGTCGAGGACCGCCTTGTTGGTGACCACCCGGCGCAGCTCGTGGTGGGCCTGCACCCAGGCGCTGAGGCGGCCGGCCCGGTCGTAGCCGAGCCCGCTCACCATGTCGACGGCGGCCACGAAGACGTTCGGCGTGTGGCGAGGGACGAAGAAGCTGGTCGTGTGGTTGATCGTGTTGCCGGGCCCGCCGCGCACCCCGAGCAGCTGAGCCGCCGGTCGCTCCCACGGCCCGATGTTGGCGATGTTGGTGTTCCCGAAGACGTCGATCTGGCTGGCGCCCATCATCACGTGGCGCTGGCCGCCCCACAGGGTGTCGAACACGCTGCGGAACGGGATCCAGCCCTCGACGAGCTTGTCAGTGCCGCCGATCGGCAGGTCGTTGGCCACGAAGAAGGCCTCGCCGTCGGAGACCAGGAGATCGGGCTCGAACGTCGCCCGGGCCAGGCGGGCACCCAGCATCGGGATCGTCCCCATGCCGCTGGCGAAGATCTCACCATCGCCGCGGAACGCCTCGGCGGCCGCGACGGCCACGACGTCGGCCAGCTCGGTCATGACGGTGTGCTCGCTGCATGCCAGGTGGCGACGGCCGACCGGTACGCGGTCTCGTCGCCGGACAGGAACCGGTCGACGAACGTCTGCCACTGCTCGGGGTCGGCGGCGGAGGTGGCGTAGTGGCGCTGGAACGCCTCGTCGCGCCCGTAGTCCGGCTCGCACGAGGTGAAGTGGGCACCGTGCGGCGCCTCGATGACCCCGTCGACCATGCTGCGGTTCACCCGCAGCGTGTGGAACGACCCCTCGTCGAGCAGGCGCTCGGTCGGCACCACCCGCTCGCAGCTCACGAATCGCCGGCCCGGCGCGCAGGCGGACAGGAACAGGTCGTCGAAATAGAGGTCCGGGCCGAGGAACTGGGCGTTGCCGCGGGCGTCGGCGCGGTTGAGGTGGACGAACGCAGCGTCGAGGGTGATGGCCGGCACGGCCAGCAGCTCCTCTCCGTCGTCGTAGGGGCTGCGCACGGTGCGCAGCGACGGGTTCACGTCGACGACGCCGCTGCCGAGCCCCGACCGGGTGGGAAGGAACGGCAGCCGCAGCGCCGCTGCGTAGAGACCCCACTGCAGCATCCCCTCGTCGTATTCGACCGGTTCGGGGATGCGGCCGCTCTGGCGGGCGGCGCGGAAGTGGGGCTCGAGCGCGATGGAGTCGAGCGACACGAACCCGTAGACGAGGCGGCGGACCTTGCCGGCCGCGCAGAGCAGCCCGACGTCGGGTCCGCCGTAGGACACCACGGTCAGGTCGGTGACCGGTGAGCGCAGCAGGGCGCGGACCAGGCTCATGGGCTTGCGGCGGCTGCCCCAACCGCCGATGCCGAGCGTCATGCCATCGGACAGCGTGGCGACGGCCTCGTCCTCCGTGGTGAGCTTCGACCGGGCCTCGCTCACTGGCTGGTGTCGGCTTCCCGCTTGTCGACGAACGCGTCGCGCAGCTCGTCGCTCACCCCCGAGAGGTTCAGCTCGAACGTGAAGCCCTGCTCGAAGCGGTAGCTGCGCTTCACGTCCCACAGGTCGATGCCGTTCAGGGACTCCTTGGCGGCACGGATGACCGTCGGCGACTTGGCGGCGATCGAGGCGGCGACGTCGAGCGCCGCGTCGCGCAGCTCCTCACGCGGCACGACTCGCAGCACGCTGCCCCAGGCGGCCAGCTCGCCGGCGGTCGCGGTGGCGGACGTGTAGACCATCTGGCGAGCCTTGTGCTGGGGCACGAGCCGGGCGAGGTGGGTGGCCGCGCCGAGCGCGCCGCGGTCCACCTCGGGCAGGCCGAAGTAGGCGTCGTCGCTAGCGATCACGATGTCGCTGTTGCCCACCAAGCCGATCCCGCCGCCGAGGCAGAACCCGTGGACGGCCGCGATCACGGGCACGGCGCAGTCGTAGACGGCGGCGAACGCGGCGAAGCATCCGCGGTTGGCGCCGATGAGGGCCGAGAAGCCCTCGGTGGCCTGCATCTCCTTGATGTCGACGCCGGCGTTGAACCCTCGACCTTCGGCCCGCAGCACGACGACCCGCACGGACGGGTCCCGGCCGAGCCGGTCGAGGGCCCCGGCCAGCTCGAACCACTGGGCCACGGTGAGCGCGTTCACCGGCGGGCAGTCCATGACCACCTCGGCGATGCCGCGGTCGTCGATCGTCGACGTGATCCCCACGAGCGCGAGACCCTACCGCACCGCGCTCCACTCATCTGACGCCGCGTCAGAATCCCCCACCCCCTCGGAACGGGAGGGAGGGCCTAGCCTGCGGGTGTGGGGACGATCCTGGCGCAGCTCTCGGACGTGCACGTCGTGCGTGAGCCATCCACCGACGGCGGACCGACCGGCGGGATCGAGAACCTGGCCGTCGCGGTCGATGCCATCCGGCGGATGTCCATGGCGCCGGACGCGGTCGTGCTCACCGGCGACCTGACCGACCACGGCACGGTCGAGGAGTACGAGCTGCTCCGCTGCGTGCTCGCGCCGCTGACGATGCCGGTCGTGGCGATCCCCGGGAACCACGACGTGCCCCAGCACCTGTGGGAGGTGCTCGGATGGCCGCCCGGCGCGGCCGAGGTGGGTGGGCGCATCCACCACGTCTGCGAAGTGGGCGACGTGCGCGTCGTGGGTCTGGACTCGTCGCGCGCCGACCGCACGGACGGCGAGGTGACCGAGGACGACGCCGCCTGGCTCGACCGCCTCCTCGCCGAGTCGAGCGCGCCGACGGCGGTGCTGGTGCACCACCCACCGTTCCGGACGGGCATCTGGTGGATGGACGCCATCGGCCTCGCGGGCGCCGGGCTGCTGGAGGACGTCGTGCGGCGGCACCCGAACGTGGGGCGGGTGCTGTCGGGGCACGTGCACCGACTCATCAGCACGCAGTGGGGCCCGGCCGGTGTCTACGTCGCCCCGAGCCAGGTGCGCCAGACCATGCTCGACCTCGAGCCCTTCCACCCCCCGAGCGTCACGGCGGAGGCGCCGCAGGTGGTGCTGCACGTGTGGACCGGCACGGGGTGGGTCACCCACACGCGTGATTGCCTGCTGCCCGACACGGTCAACCTCCGTGAGGCCGTCCCAGGCTGGCACGAGTTCGAGGACGGGCTGCGCGACGCGTTCGACCGCGGTGCCCCGCTCTAGCGGCCCTCGGACGCAACTAGCGTTCGGCCCATGACGGCCCCGGTGACCATCGACTTCACCGGCACGGTCGCGCTCGTCACCGGCGGGACGAAGGGTGTGGGGCGTGGGATCGCCCAGCGCTTCGCCGATGCCGGGGCGACCGTCGTGGTGGCCGCCCGCACGGCGGTCGACGACCTCCCGAAGGGATGGGGCTTCGTCGCTGTCGACCTGCGCGACGGGGACGCCGCGCATGCGATGGTCGACGAGGTCGCCACGCGGTGGGGGCGGCTCGACGTGCTGGTGAACAACGCCGGCGGTGCACCACCGGCGGCAACGGCGACGGCGTCGGCCCGGTTCACCGAACGAGTGGTGGCGCTGAACCTGCTCGCCGCCATGCACACGAGCCAGCGCGCCAACCACTGGATGCAGGCCCAGCACAGCGGCGGGGCCATCGTCAACGTCGGCAGCGTGGCCGGGATGCGCCCGGCGCCGACCGCCGCCGCGTACGGCGCGGCGAAGGCCGGGCTCGCCTCGTTCACCATGACGGCGGCGCAGGAGTGGGCGCCGAAGGTGCGCGTCAACGGGGTGATCTGCGGGATGGTGCGCACGGAGCTGTCGGCGCTGCACTACGGCGACGAGGAGGGCATCGCCCGCGTCGGGGCCACCGTCCCCATGGGTCGACTCGCCTGGCCGTCCGAGGTGGGCGACGCCTGTTTGTTCCTCGCCTCACCGCTCGCGTCGTACGTCACCGGCGCCAACCTCCTGGTCCACGGCGGCGGTGACCGCCCCCCCTTCCTCGACGCCGCCTCCCCCTGACCCCACCCCTCCCGGTCCGAGGGGGGTGCGGCCACGGCTAGCGTCGCCGGCCATGGCCATCGTCTCGTTGGGGCGGGCGTTCAGCGCGCTCGCCGACGCCGAACCCGACCGCGCTGCCGTCACCTGTGCCGGACGCACCACCACCCGTGGCGAGCTGGAGTCGCTGAGCAACCGAACGGCGCGGGCCCTGGCCGACCTCGGCGTCGGTGAGGGCGACTTCGTCACGATCGGGTTGCCGAACTCGGCCGAGCTCTATTCCGCCGTTCTCGCCACCTGGAAGCTGGGCGCGGTGCCCCAGCCGGTGTCGTCGCGGCTGCCGGCTCGCGAGCGCGAGGCGATCGTCGAGCTGGCCGACGCCAAGGTGGTGTTCGGCGCCGATCCCGAGGCCCACCCCGGTCGCCACTGCCTGCCCCTGGGCTGGTCGCCCGACCCGTCGCTCGACGACTCGCTCCTCCCGGACCGCACGCCGCCGGCGTGGAAGGCGCCGACGTCGGGTGGCAGCACCGGTCGCCCCAAGATCATCGTGGCTGCCGATCCCGGGGTGGTCGACACGGACGCCGACCCGGGCATGGGCGTCCGCCATGGCGGGGTGATGATGGTCCCGGGGCCGATGTACCACAACGCGCCGTTCAGCTACTCGACCCGTGGGCTCGCCACCGGCAACCACGTCATCACCATGCCTCGGTTCGACGCCGTGGAGACGCTGGCGGGCATCAAGGAGCACCGGCCGGACTGGATGCTGCTGGTGCCCACGATGATGCTGCGCATCTGGCGGGTGCCCGAGCGCGAGTCGTACGACGTGTCGTCGCTGCAGGTGGTCTGGCACATGGCGGCGCCGTGCCCGCCCTGGCTGAAGGAAGCCTGGATCGAGTGGATCGGTGGCGAGAAGCTGTACGAGCTGTACGCCGGGACCGAGGCGCAGGCGGTCACGATCATCCGCGGTGACGAGTGGCTCGCTCACCGGGGATCGGTCGGGCGCTGCATGATCGGCGAGATGAAGGTGCTCGGCCCGCTCGGGGAGGAGCTGGCGCCCGGTGAGGTGGGGGAGATCTACATGCGCTCACCGGGTGGGCGTGAGACGTACCGTTACGTGGGGGCCGAGGCGAAGCGCACGGCGGACGGGTGGGAGTCGCTCGGCGACCTGGGCTGGATCGACACCGACGGGTACGTGTTCCTGACGGATCGGCTGTCCGACATGATCCTGTCGGGTGGGGCGAACATCTACCCGGCCGAGGTGGAGGCGGCGATCGACGAGCATCCGCTGGTGCGGTCCTCGGCGGTGATCGGTCTCCCGGACGAGGATCTGGGCAACCGGATCCACGCCATCGTGCAGGTGGCCGAGGGTGCGAGCGTGAGCGACGACGAGCTACGCGAGTTCCTGGCCGAGCGCCTCGTCCGCTACAAGATCCCGCGCACGTTCGAGCGCTCCGACGAGCCCCTGCGCGACGACGCCGGCAAGGTCCGCCGCAGCGCCCTGCGCGCCGATCGCCTCTGACCCCCCACGCACCCCACCCCCCACTTCTGACGGAGTGTCATCGCTCTTGGAGCGATCTTTCCCGCAAACAACAGCAAGCGCGGTGGGTCCGAGCGTTCACGGGTGCTGGCTGCTGACGCTGACGACCTCGCCGGTCATGTACGACGAGTAGTCGCTGGCAAGGAACACGATGACGTTCGCGACCTCCCACGGCTCGGCCGCTCGGCCGAACGCCTCGCGGGCGGTCAGCTCGGCGAGCAGCTCGTCGCTCGTGACCTTCGCCAGGTTGGCGTGCATCGCCAGCGACGGGGCGACCGCGTTGACCCGAACGCCGCGTGGTGCCGCCTCGATCGCGACGCAGCGGGTGAGCGCCATCACCCCGGCCTTGGCCGCCGCGTAGTGGACCTGGCCGGCCTGCGCCCGCCAGCCGAGCACCGAGGCGTTGTTGACGATGACCCCGGCACCCCGCTCGTACATGTGGCGCAGCGCGGCCCGTGTGCAGCGGAACGTGGCGCCGAGCGTCACGCCGAGGACGGCGTCCCACTGCTCGTCGGTCATCTCGTGCAGCTCTGCGGTGCCGCCGAGACCCGCGTTGTTCACCAGCACGTCGATCCCGCCCAGCACGTCGACGGCTCCCTGCATCAGGGCCTGCACCTGGGCCTCGTCGGTGACGTCGCACGCGATCCCGGTGACGCCCAGACGCTCGGCCGACTCCGACAGGCGCCGCTCGTGCTTGTCGGCGATCACCACCCTGGCCCCCTCCTCGAGGCAGCGCTGGGCCGTGGCGAAGCCGATGCCCGAACCCGCGGCGGCGGTGACGAGCACCCCCTTGCCGGCGAGCAGCCCGTGACCGGGGACGTAGGGAGGCGCGGGAACCGTCATGCGCTGCGACCGTACCGACGTGTCAAGCGCAGTGGGCGTCGGCGGCGTCGAGGGCGCGGTCGAGCACGGCGATGCCCGCACGAGCGTCCTCGTCGCTGATCACGAGCGGGGGCACGACGTGGATGCGGTTGAAGTGGCTGAACGGCCACACCCCGCCGGCCTTGCAGGCGGCCACCACCTCGTTGACCGGCCCGGCGGCCGGTCCCGACGCATTGAACGGCACGAGCGGCTCGCGCGTCGTCCGGTTCCGGACCAGCTCGATCGCCCAGAAGCAGCCGAGCCCCCGCACGTCGCCGACGGAGGGATGGCGCTCCCGGAGCTGACGCAGTGCCGGCCCGATCACGTCGTCGCCGAGCCGGCGGGCGTTGGCGACGATGCCCTCGTCCTCGAAGATGTTGATGCTGGCGACCGCTGACGCGCAGGCGAGCGGGTGGCCGCTGTAGGTGAGCCCGCCGGGATAGGGGCGCTCGCGGAACGTGTCGGCGATGCGCTGGGAGATGATCACCCCACCGAGCGGCACGTAGCCGCTGTTGACGCCCTTGGCGAACGTGATGAGGTCCGGCGTGACGCCCCAGCGCTGCACGGCGAACCACTCGCCGCAGCGCCCGAAGCCGCTCATGACCTCGTCGCAGATCATCACGATCCCGTGCTGGTCGCAGAGCGCTCGCACCCCGGCCAGGTAGCCGTCGGGCGGCACGAGGATGCCGTTGGTGCCGACGACCGTCTCGAGGATGATGGCGGCGATCGTCCCTGGCCCCTCGACCATGATCGTGTCGGCCAGGTGGGCGAGGGCGCGCTCGCACTCCTCGTCCTCGGTGGTGGCGTGGAACGCCGAACGGTAGGGGTACGGCCCCCAGAAGTGCACCACTCCGGGCATGCCGGGCTCGCTCGGCCAGCGCCGCGGGTCGCCGGTCATGGTGATGCTCCCGTTGGTGGCGCCGTGGTAGCTGCGGTAGGTGGCGAGCACCTTGTGCTTGGCGGTGTGGAGCCGGGCCATGCGGATCGCGTTCTCGGTGGCCTCGGCGCCCCCGTTGGTGAAGAACACCATGTTCAAGTCGCCGGGTGCCCGTTCGGCGATCAGCCGGGCGGCCTCGCCACGGGCGTCGTTCGCGAACGACGGCGCCACGGTCGCCAGCTTGGCGGCCTGCTCCTGGATGGCGGCCACGAGCCTGGGGTGCTGGTGGCCGATGTTGAGGTTGACGAGCTGGCTGGAGAAGTCGAGGTAGCGGTTGCCGTCCTCGTCCCAGAACCAGGCGCCCTCACCCCCCGTCACCACGACAGGGTCGATGAGCCCCTGCGCGCTCCACGAGTGGAACACGTGCGTGCGATCGTTCACCTTGGCCGCCGACGGGCGGGTCTCGAGCGTCGTCATGGTGATCTCCTGGGGTCGAAGGGGTTCGATCGGGGGCGGGGCCACGGGTGCCCCGCCCCCGATCAGGGTCAGGCGGTCAGGAGCCGCCCTCGTTCAAGGTGACCTCGATCTCGGTGAAGTTCTCACCCACCACGTCGACGCCCATGTCGATGAGCATGGCGATCGCCTCGGCGTTGATGTCGGTCACGTAGGCGGACTCCGGCGGATCCTGGGTGATCACGGTGGAGCCCTGGTCGTTCTGGGCGTTCAGCGACACCTGCACCGTCTGGTCCCACAGCGCGGGATCCATGGTGCCGACGCCGTCGGCCGGCGAGGGCCAGATGAGCTTGTTGATCTCGTTCATCTGCCACAGCTGGTGGCTCTGGCCGAGCGCCGATCCCTGCGCCACGACGATGTCGACGCAGGCCTCCGGATCGTCACGGCAGAACGCCCAGCCCTGCAGCGACGCGGCCACGAACCTGACGGCCGTGTCGCGGTACTCGGGCTCGTTCTGGAGGCGCTCGGTGCTGGCCCAGATGGCGTCCTGGAGCATCGCCGTGCCGACGTCGTTCCAGTTGATGACGCTGAAGTCCTCGGGCGTGTAGAGCTCGCCGGTGTCGGGGTTGGTGGCTTCGAGCAGCTGGGCGTACTCGTTGTAGGTCATCGCCTGCGCAGCGTCGATCTCCTTGTTGAGCAGTGCCTGCATGTCGAAGTTCTGCTGCACCAGCTCGACGTCCTCGGGTGAGAGCCCGGCCTCGGTCAGGCCGGCGAACAGCTCGAACTCGTTGCCGAAACCCCAGTTGCCCACCTTCTTGCCCTCCAGGTCGGCGGGCTCGGTGATGCCGGAGTCGGCCCAGGACACCTGCAGGGTGCCGCTGCGCTGGAACACCTGGGAGATGTTCGTGATCCCGGCGCCCTGCTCGATGGAGGCGAGGGCCTTGGGCACCCAGGCGATGGCGAAGTCGGCAGCGCCGCTGGCCAGCTGGGTCTGCGGCACGATCTCGACACCGCCCTCGAGGATCTCGACGTCGAGGCACTGGTCCTCGTAGAAGCCCTGGTCGACGGCGGCGTAGTAGCCAGCGAACTGGGCCTGGGTGACCCACTGCAGCTGCAGGCTCACCGGGGTGAGCGACTCGCACTCACCACCGGCCCCGCCGTCGGTGCCCGACGGCGCTTCGCTGCCCGCCGGCGCCTCAGTGCCGGCCGGGGCGTCGGTGCCCGAGCTGGTGTCGTCGTCGTCGCCGCAGGCCGCGGTGACGAGCATCAGCGCGGCCACCGTTGCGGCGGCCGCTCGCGTGCCCCTGTATCTCATGTGCTCCCCCTTGTGGGTGTCATTGCTGTGGGTGATGGATGGATAGATGGATGGATGGCCACGTTGCCTATCTCGACGCCAAGGACCTCTCCCGCGCCGCCCGCCAGGGGAGGGCGACGCGCTCGAGCACCAGGGTCGAGATGTAGAAGATCAGCCCGAGCACGCAGGCGGCAACGACGTAGGCCCACGCCTGGGCCGTCTTCGTCTGCGCGGCGTTGGAGCTGATCCGGCTGCCGAGCCCGCCCTGCGGGCCGCCGAAGTACTCGGCGACGATGGCGGCGATCACGGCGCTGGCGGACGCGATCTTGAGCCCGGTGAAGAAGTAGCTGAGCGAGTTCGGGACCCGCACCTTGCGCAGCACGCCCGTGGGGGACGCGGCAAGGGCTCGCATCAGCTCGGACTGGGTGGGGTCGATCTGGGTGAGGCCCTTGAGCGTGTTGATGAAGATGGGGAAGAACACGGTGATCGACACGATGAGCCGGCGCGGCAGCTCGGAGGTGTTGGAGATGCCGTTCGCCAGGATCGGCGCCGCCGCCACGATCGGGATCACGTTGAAGGCCGCGGCGAGCGGCAGCAGCAGGTCGCGCAGGAACCGGAACCGGCTGGCGATCAGCGCCGCGACGACGCCGAGCACGGTGCCGGCGACGAGCCCGATCAGCGCGTTGGCGCCGCTGGCCTTCGTGGCCTCCCACACGTTGGACCACTGCCGGCGCAGCTCGGCCCAGATGGCCGACGGGCTCGGCATGAGGTACGGCTCGATGTCTCGCAGGACCACCCACGCCTGCCACAGCATCACGAGCGCTGCGCCCAGGATCAGTGGCGGGATGACGAGCACGGCCCAGCGTCTCACCAGGCCTCCCCCGTGACCTTCTGGCCGGTGCGGCCCTCGATGGCCCGCAGCGCCTCGCGCACCTCGGTGATCTTGTCGAAGAACTCCTTCTGCTCGCGGGTGTCCTCGTCGCGCCGGCCGAGCTCGACCCGGGTGATCTGGGTGATCTGGCCGGGCCGCGGTGACATGACCACGACGCGGTCGGAGAGGAACACCGCCTCGGGGATGGAGTGGGTGACGAACACCACGGTGGTGCCGAGCTCGTCACGGATGCGCAGCAGCTCGGCCTGCATGTGCTCGCGTGTCATCTCGTCGAGGGCGCCGAACGGCTCGTCCATCAGCAACAGCGGTGGCTTGCCGACCAGCGCCCTGGCGATGGCGACGCGCTGTTGCATCCCGCCCGAGAGCTCCCACGGGTAGTGGCGGGCGAACTCGTCGAGCTTCACCATCCGCAGCATCTCGTGGGCGCGGTCACGGCGCTCGGCCTTCGACACGCGGGCCAGCTCGAGGGGCAGCTCGACGTTGCGCTCGACGCTGCGCCACTCGAACAGCCCGGCCTGCTGGAACGCCATGCCGTACTCCTGATCCTGGCGCGCCTGCCGGGGCGACTTGCCGCTCACCGTGAGGGTCCCCGCCGTGGGATCGATGAGGTTGGCGATGAGGCGCAGCAGTGTGCTCTTGCCGCAGCCGGAAGGTCCGATCAGCGACACGAACTCCCCCTGTTCGACCACGAGGTCGATGTCGACGAGCGCACGGACCTCGTTCGGCTTGCCGGCGTTGAACACCTTGCTGACGCCGGCGACGATCACCGAGGGGGTGGGCTGGTTCACGCGTAGGTCTCCGGGGGGCGGTGGCGGTTGAAGATCATCCCCAGCAGCGCGATGAGCCCGGCCATGAACAGGCCGAGCACGGCGGCGCCGATGAGCGCGGTGTACACCTTGGCAGGATCGCCGGTGGCGGTGCGCAGGTACTCGAGGATGAGGCGCCCGACGCCGCCGGAGCGCCCGAGCGAGATCTCGGCGACGATGGCGCCGACCACGGCCGCGGCGGAGGCGATGCGCAGCGCGGGGAGGAGGTACGTGGTGGATGCCGGCAGGCGCAGCTTCCACAGCGTGGCCCGGTCCGAGGCGGCCATCGACTGCATCAGCTCGAGCGCGTGCGGCGGTGGGGACTGCAGGCCGCGCAGACCGCCGACGGCGACGGGGGCGAACGCCAGGAACGCCGAGATGAGTGCTACGGACATCCATCCCTGCCACTCGACGCCGAACAGCTCGAGACGCCCACCCCACACGCCGACCAGCGGGGCGAAGGCCACGATCGGGATCGTCTGGGACAGGATGATGATGGGCACGGCGGCGCGCTCGAGGAACTTGAAGCGCACCATGAGGATCGCGAGGCCCAGCCCGACCAGAGAGCCGGCGATCAGCCCGGCGAGGGCGAGCCGGAACGTGTACCAGCACGCGGCCAGCACGGCCGACAGCACCGTCCGGTCGCTGGCCTGGTTCACCGGGTCGCCGAACCGGTCGAGCATCGTCCACACGTGCGGCATCGCCCGGTCGTCCGGGCGCATCGGCAGCTGCCAGAACAGCACGCGCCCGTCGATCACCTTGTAGAGCTCCCAGGCCGCGGCGAGCATCACGAACCCGGCCACCCCGAACACGATCGGACGCAGGATCTTGAGGTTCACGGGCCGCCCATCGCCTCAGGTCTTGGCCGCCACGTGCTCGGCGACGGCGGGGATGATCGTCTCACCGTAGGCCTCGAGCGTGCGCTCCTTGCCGTCGTGCTGGAGGTAGATGGCGAACTGGTCCACACCGAGCGACTTCAGCTCGGCCAGCCGCTCGACGTGGTGCTGCGCCGGCCCGAGGATGCAGAAGCGGTCGATGATGGTGTCGGGCACGAACGCGGTGTGGACGTTTCCGGCCCGGCCGTGCTCGTTGTAGTCGTAGCCCTCTCGCGCCTTGATGTAGTCGGTGAGCGCGACGGGGATGTCGGCCGCGCCGTCGGCGCCGTAGCGGGCGACGATGTCGGCCACGTGGTTGCCGACCATGCCCCCGAACCACCGGCACTGGTCGCGCTGGTGCTCGATGTCGTCGCCCACGTAGGCCGGGGCGGCCACGCAGATGGTGATCGTGTCCGGGTCGCGCCCGGCCCGCTCGGCCGCATCGCGCACGGCCTTCACGCTCCACGCCGTGATGGCCGGATCGGCGAGCTGCAGGATGAAGCCGTCGCCGACCTCACCGGCGAGCGCCAGCGCCTTGGGGCCGTAGGCCGCGATCCACACCGGGAGCCGGCTGTCGAGGCCCCACGGGAAGCGGAAGTGGCTGCCCTTGTAGTCGACCTCGCGCCCGTTCGCCAGCTCTCGGATGACGTGGACCGACTCGCGCAGCGTGGCGAGCGTCGTGGGCGCGCCGTTGGTGACCCGCACCGCCGAGTCGCCCCGGCCGATGCCGCACACGGTGCGGTTGCCGTACATCTCGTTCAGCGTTGCGAACAGGCTGGCGGTGACGGTCCAGTCGCGGGTGGCCGGGTTCGTCACCATCGGCCCGACGATCACCTTGCGGGTCTCGTTCAGGATCTGGCTGTAGATGACGAACGGCTCCTCCCACAGCAGGTGCGAGTCGAACGTCCACACGTAGTCGAAGCCCAGCACCTCGGCCTTCTTGGCCAGGTCGACGACCCGCCACGCCGGCGGGTTCGTCTGCAGCACCACCCCGAAGTCCATGGCTCAGCGCACCTGTGGGAAGCCCAGATCGACCGAGCTGGTCGACGGGTCGGGCCAGCGGGACGTGACGACCTTGGCGCGGGTGTAGAACTGCACGCCCTCGGGGCCGTACATGTGGGTATCGCCGAACAGCGACGCCTTCCAGCCGCCGAAGCTGTAGTAGCTGACCGGCACCGGGATCGGCACGTTGACGCCGACCATGCCGACGGTGCAGTCGAACTGGAACTGGCGGGCGGCCCCGCCGTCGCGAGTGAAGATGGCGGTGCCGTTGCCGTAGGGGTTGTCGTTGATGAGGCGCAGCCCCTCGTCGTAGGTGTCGACCCGCACCACGGTGAGCACCGGGCCGAAGATCTCGTCGTCGTAGCAACCCATGCCGGGCGCGGCGCGGTCGATGAGCGACGGGTTCAGGAAGAACCCCTCCGCCGGCGTGCCGGCACGGCCGTCGATGACCACGGTCGCGCCCTCGGCGTGAGCCCGGTCGAGGTAGCCGGCGACCTTGTCGCGGTGCTCGCCGGTGATGAGCGGGCCCATCTCGCTGTCGAGCTCGGTGCCCGGTCCGACCTTCACGGCGGGGATGCGCTCGGCGATCTTGGCGACCAGCGCGTCGGCGATCGAGCCGACGGCGAGCACCACCGAGATCGCCATGCACCGCTCGCCGGCCGAGCCGTACGCCGCGCTGACCGCCGCATCGGCCGCCATGTCGAGGTCGGCGTCGGGCAGCACGAGCATGTGGTTCTTGGCCCCGCCGAGCGCCTGCACCCGCTTGCCGTGGCGGGTCCCCGTCTCGTAGATGTAGCGAGCGATCGGGGTGGATCCGACGAACGACACGGCAGCGATGTCGGGGTGCTCGAGCAGCCGGTCGACGGCCACCTTGTCGCCGTGGACCACGTTGAACACGCCGTCGGGCAGTCCGGCCTGCTTCAGCAGCTCGGCCATCAGCATCGATGCGGACGGGTCCTTCTCGGACGGCTTCAGCACGAACGTGTTGCCGCAGGCGATGGCGTTGGCGAACATCCACATCGGGACCATCGCCGGGAAGTTGAACGGGGTGATGCCAGCCACGACGCCGAGCGGCTGGCGGATCTGGTACACGTCGACGCCGGTGGCCACCTGCTCGCTGTAGCCACCCTTCAGCAGCTGGGGGATGCCGCAGGCGAACTCGATGTTCTCGAGACCGCGCGCAACCTCGCCGAGCGCGTCGCTGGTGACCTTGCCGTGCTCGCTGGTGAGCAGCGCGGCGATCTCCTTGCGGTTGGCGTCGACGAGCTCGCGCAGGCGGAACAGGACCTCGGTGCGTCGCGACAGGGACGTGGCGCGCCAGGCCGGGGCGTTGGCCGTGGCCACGGCAACGGCGCGGTCGACCTCCTCGACGGTGGCGAGGTCGACCTCGGCCTGCACCACCCCGCGAGCGGGGTCGTACACCGGCCCGGTCCGCCCCGAGATGCCGGGCACCACCTGGCCGTCGATCCAGTGGCTGATGCGCTTCACGGAAGCCTCCCTCTCGGGTCAGACGAGGTACTGGGACAGGCCGCGCTTCACGAAGCGGCCGTGCCCAGCGCGTCCGACGTACTGGTCGTTCTCGATCACCACGGTGCCGCGGGAGATGACGGTGTCGACCTTGCCGTCGATCGTCCAGCCCTCCCAGGCGGAGTGGTCCATGTTCATGTGGTGCTTGCCGTTGATGCCGATGTGGGTCTGGCGACCGGGGTCCCACACCACGACGTCGGCGTCGGCGCCGGGGGCGACGATGCCCTTCTGCGGGTACATGCCGAACATGCGCGCCGGGGTGGTGCAGCAGGTCTCGACCCAGCGCTCGAGCGTGAGCTGGCCGGTGACGACGCCCTGGTAGATGAGCTCCATCCGGTGCTCGACGCCGCCGATCCCGTTCGGGATCTTGGAGAAGTCGCCCAGGCCGAGCTCCTTTTGGTCCTTGAAGCAGAACGGGCAGTGATCCGTGGACACCACGGCCAGCTCGTTCATCCGCAGGCCCTTCCACAGGTCGCCCTGGTGGCCGTGGCCCATCTGGCCGATGTAGTCGGGGTCGTGGTCGCGTGAGCGCACCGGCGTGCTGCACACCCACTTCGACCCCTCGAAACCCGGTTGGCCCAGGGTCTCCTCGAGGGTCAGCCACAGGTACTGCGGGCAGGTCTCGGCGAACACGTTGCGGCCCTCGTGGCGGGCGGCGGCGATCTCGTTCAGGGCGTCACCGGCCGACATGTGCACGACGTAGAGCGGCACGTTGCCGGCGACGTGCGACAGCACGATGGCCCGGTGCGTGGCCTCGGCCTCGAGCGGTGAGGGACGGGTGTAGGAGTGGTAGCGGGGGTCGGTCTCGCCCCGGGCGAGCGCCTGCTGCACGAGGACGTCGATGGCGATGCCGTTCTCGGCGTGCATCATGATCATCGCCCCACAGTCGGCGGCCGCCTGCATCGCGCGCAGGATCTGGCCGTCGTCGCTGTAGAAGACGCCCGGGTAGGCCATGAACAGCTTGAAGCTGGTGATGCCCTCGTGCTCGGTGAGGTACTTGAGGGCCTTCAGCGACTCCTCGTCGACCCCGCCGATGATCTGGTGGAACGCGTAGTCGATGGCGCACTGGCCCTCGGCCTTGCGGTGCCACTCGGCCAAGCCGTCGAACACGTTCTCGCCGTAGCGCTGCACGGCCATGTCGACGATGGTGGTCACGCCGCCCCATGCCGCCGCCCGGCTGCCGGTCTCGAATGTGTCCGAGGCGAACGTGCCGCCGAAGGGCAGCTCCATGTGGGTGTGGACGTCGACGCCGCCCGGGATGACGTACTTGCCCGTGGCGTCGATGGTGCGCTCGGCGCTGACGCCCTGGGCGCCGACCTGGCCGGGCGCGTACAGCGCAGCGACGGTCTCGCCGTCGATCAGGACGTCCATCTCCTGGACGCCCGTCGGGCTGATCACCTTGGCGCCGGTGATGAGGATGCGTGCCATGTCGTTGCCCCCTTGCTCGTGCTGGCGATAACGATCTGGTGGTCAGGCCTCGGTGAGCGGACCGTACATGTCGGGTCGGCGGTCTCGGTAGAAGGCCCACTGCTCGCGGACCTCGCGCAGCAGGTCCATGTCGAGGTCGCGCACCACCAGCTCCTCGTCGTAGGTGCTGGCGACGTCGCCGACGAACTGGCCACGCGGGTTCACGAAGTACGTCTGGCCGTAGAAGTCGTTGTCGCCGAGCTCCTCGACGCCGACCCGGTTGATGGCGCCGACGTAGTACTCGTTCGCGACGGCGCTGGCCGGCTGTTCGAGCTGCCACAGGTAGGCGGACAGGCCGCGGCTGGTGGCCGACGGGTTGAACACGATCCTGGCCCCGGCCAGGCCGAGCGCCCGCCAGCCCTCCGGGAAGTGGCGGTCGTAGCAGATGTAGACGCCGATGCGGCCCACGGCGGTGTCGAACACCGGGTACCCGAGGTTGCCGGGCCGGAAGTAGAACTTCTCCCAGAAGCCCTTCACCTGCGGGATGTGCGTCTTGCGGTACTTGCCCAAGTAGGTGCCGTCGGCGTCGATGACCGCCGCGGTGTTGTAGAGCACCCCTTCCTGCTGGCGCTCGTACATCGGCAGCACCAGCACCATGGCGAGCTCACGGGCCAGCGACTGGAACCGCTCCGTCGTCGGACCGTTGGGGATCTCCTCCGCATAGTCGTAGTACACGGCGTCTTGCACCTGGCAGAAGTAGGGACCGTAGAACAGCTCCTGGAAGCACATCACCTGGGCGCCCTGGGAGGCGGCCTGGCGGGCGTGGTGCTCGTGCAGGTCGATCATCGACGCCTTGTCGCCGGTCCAGCGGGTCTGCACCAGCGCGGCGCGAACGATCTCGGTCATGGCCCCTCCCCGTGTCGTGTCGAACCACCAACAGTAATGACACCGGCGATGGTGGACAAGCCTTCGATTGTTACATATTGTTACACCAATGGATCCGGGCTCGAGCGCGGCGCAGGTGGCGGCCACCATCCACGAACGCTCGGCGCGAGGGATCGCGGCGGCGGTGTCCCGGATGGCCTCCAGCGGCGAGCTGGCGCCGGGCACCCGGCTGCCCACCGTGCGGGCCCTGGCCGGCGCCCTCGGCACCAGCCCCACCACGGTGAGCGAGGCGTGGCGCCAGCTCGCCCGTGTCGGCGTGATCGAGAGCCGCGGCCGGTCCGGCACGTTCGTCGCCGGGCGCACCCACCACGGTGGCCCGCGCCGTTACCGCCGCATGGCCGAGCACCCACCGCCGTTCCGGCTCGATCTCTCCACCGGCACGCCGGACCCGGCGCTGCTGCCCGATCTGCACGGGCCCCTCAGCCGGGTGCAGCGCAGCGTGCTGACCACGAGCTACCTCGACCGGCCGGTGCTGCCCGATCTCGAGCGCCGGCTGCTGGCCGCGCTGCCGTTCCGGCCCGAGGCGCTCACGGTCGTCGACGGCGCGCTCGACGGCCTGGACCGGGTGGCGACGCTGGCCGTGCGCCTCGGCGATCGGGTGCTGGTGGAGAACCCCGCGTTCCCGCCCACCCTCGACCTGCTGGACCTGCTCGGTGCAGAGGTCGTGCCCTTGGCGCTCGACGACGAGGGGATCGTGCCGTCGGCGCTCGCCTCAGCGCTGGCGCTGCGCCCCGTCGCGCTGTTCCTGCAGCCCCGGTCGCACAACCCGACGGGGGTCTCGATGTCCGCCCAGCGGGCCCGCGCGCTCTCCAAGGTGCTGAAGGGCCACGACGTGCTGGTGGTCGAAGACGACCACTCGGGTGCCATCTCGTCCTCACCGGACGTGTCGCTCGGCACCTGGCTGTCGGGTCAGACCGTGCACATCACCTCGTTCTCCAAGTCGCACGGACCCGACCTGCGCCTCGCCTCGGTGGCCGGGCCGGCCGACGTGGTCGACGAGCTGGTCGACCGGCGCACGCTCGGGCCCGGCTGGTCCAGTCGGGTCCTGCAGGCGGTGCTGCTCGACCTGCTCACCGATCCGGAGGCCGTGACCGCCATCGAGCGGGCCCGAGCCGTCTATGCGGATCGCCGTCGTCGCATCACCTCCGTCCTCGACCGCCTCGGCGTCGGCTACACGGGCGCCGACGGCATCAACCTGTGGGTCGCCACGCCGGACGAGCAGGCGACCCTCGTCGGCCTCGCGGCGCAGGGCATCGCCGGTGCGCCGGGCAGCCCGTTCGTGGTCGCCCCGGACGGCACCGACCACGTTCGCCTCACGGTCGGGGTGGTCGTCGACGACCACGCCCGCCTGGCCTCCCAGATCGCCGGCGCCATCCCGGCGAGCGGCCGCGCCCGCGGCCGCCGCACCGTGCGCTGACCCCCCACTTCCTTCCCGCTCTCTCGGAACCGGATCCGACGAGGTCGAGGATGCCGTCGAGCCACGCCACCGGTCCGCTCGGCGAGCGCCCGCAGGTCGGCGACGACACGGGAGGGATCGAAGGGGCGCATGCTCTTGTCCCGGGGGTGAGCAGATGGATCACCCCGGCTCCTTTGGCAGGCCGAGCACCCGCTCGCCGAGCACGTTGCGCTGGATCTCGTTCGAGCCGCCGTAGATGGTGTCGGCGCGGGTGAAGAGGAACAGCTTCTGGGGGAGCGTCAGCTCGTACGGGTGGCCCTCGGCCACGGTGGCGTCGGCGCCGAGCACGTCCATCAGCAGCTCGCCGAGGTCGCGGTGCCAGGTGCCCCAGAACAGCTTGGAGATGCTCGCTTCCGGACCGGGAACCCCGGACCCCATCGAGCGAAGGGCGTTCCACTTCATCAGGCGGAGCCCGGTCCAGGCGCGCACGACGCGCTGGCGCACGACCGGGTCGGCCAGCCGTCCCCGCTCGTGGGCGAGCGCCACCAGCGCGTCGACCTCTCGCTCGAAGCCGACCTGTTGAGCCAGGGTGGAGATCCCACGCTCGAAGCCGAGCAGGCCCATCGCCACCCGCCACCCGTCCCCGGCGCGACCCACCACCATGTCGGCCGAGGTGCGGGCTGCGGTGAAGAACGTCTCGTTGAACTCGCCGCCGCCCGTGAGCTGCACGATGGGCCGGACCTCCACGCCGGGCTGGTCCATCGGCACGAGGAGGAACGAGAGCCCCGCATGGCGGCGCGAGCCCGGCTCGGTGCGGGCGAGGACGAAGCACCAGTGGCTGACGTGGGCGAGCGACGTCCACACCTTCTGGCCGTCGACCACCCACTCGGCACCGTCGAGGCGGGCCCGGGTGGCCACGTTGGCAAGGTCGCTGCCGGCGTCGGGCTCGCTGTAGCCCTGGCACCAGCGCTCGCTGCCGTCGAGGATGCGGGGCAGGAACCGCGCGCACTGCTCGGGCGTGCCGTACTCGATGAGCGTGGGCCCGAGCAGGTTCTCACCCATGTGGTTCACCCGCGCCGGCGCCTCGGCCCGGGCGTACTCCTCGGCCCACACCACCTGCTGGCCGACCGTGGCGCCGCGCCCACCGTGCTCGACGGGCCAGCCGAGCCCGACCCAACCGGCGGCTCCGAGCACCCGCTCCCACTCGACGCGCACGTCGAAGCCGACGTCCTCGTCGCCGGGGCCACCCCGGCCGCGCAGCTGGGCGAACTCGCCGACGACGTGGTGCGCGAGCCAGTCCCTGGCGTCACGCCGGAACCGCTCGGGATCGTCGGTCAGCTCGACGTCGGGCACCCGTCCTCCGCTGGGCCGATACCTGATGGGTCGTCAGAAACTACCATCGGCCAGCGAGTGGACGTGGTGGCGGGGATGAGCGACCGGCTGGCGCTGGGGGACACGGCGGCCTACGCCCGCCGGGTCGAGGCGATGGGCTACGACGTGCTGCACGTGCCCGAGACGGTGCACGACAGCCTCGCCGTCGCGCTGGTCGCCCTCGAGCACACCGAGCGCCTGCGGGTGCGGACCAGCGTGACCCTGGCGTTCCCCCGCAGTCCGATGCTGGTGGCGTACACGGCGTGGGATCTCGCCGCGTTCGCGGGGCGGGGCGCGCCCGGACGCTTCGAGCTCGGCCTCGGGCCGCAGATCCGCCAGAACATCGAGGGGCGCTACGGGATCGAGTGGCGCGAGCCCGTGGGTCGCCTGTGCGAGTACGTCGAGGCGACCCGCGAGATCTGGCGCTGCTTCGACACGGGAGCCCCGCTGCGCTACGACGGCGAGCACTACCGCTTGGACCGGCTGCAGCCGTTCTTCAACCCGGGTCCGAACGGCCAGCCGCCACCGCCGATCTGGCTCGGCGGGGTGAACGAGCGGATGTGCCGGCTGGCGGGGAGCCACGCCGACGGCTTCGTGACCCATCCCACGAACTCGAGCCCGCGCTACCTGCGTGAGGTCGCGCTGCCGGCGCTCGCGGCCGGCGAGGCATCGGCTGGTCGCCCACCTGGCTCCGTGCGCATCGTGTCGGGCAGCCCGTTCGTGACCGGGCCGGATGCCGCCTCGGTCACGGCGAGCCGGGCGCACCATCGGGTGCTGTTCGGGTTCCTGCTGTCGACGCCCGCCTACCGCCGGTCGCTCGAGCTGTTCGGCTGGGGCGATCTGGGGAAGCGCCTGCAACGACTCACCCGTGAGGGGGCGTGGGACCGGCTGGCCGCAGCGGTGACCGACGAGGTGCTCGACGCGCTCGTCCCCCAGGGGACCTGGGACGATCTGGCCGGCCTGGTGGCCGACTGGTTCGCCGGTCTGGTCGACGGCGTGATCCTGCCCGTCCCACCCGAGCCCGCCGACGACGCCCGATTCGCCGAGGTCGTCGCGGCGGTGCGCCACATCTGACGGGTCGTCAGGGAGCGCCTAGGATCGGGGCGATGCATCTGGCCGAGACCCCTGAGCAGCAGGCCCTTCGCAAGGAGCTGCGTGCCTACTTCGCCGAGCTGCTGCCCCGCGAGGTGCGCGAGGAGCTCGGGTCCGCCGGCGAGGGCAGCGTCCACTTCCGGCGCCTCATCCGCCAGATGGGCCAGGACGGCTGGCTGGGCCTCGGCTGGCCCACCGAGTACGGCGGCCAGGGTCGCCCGGCCACGGATCAGTTCGTGTTCTTCGACGAGGTGCAGCGGGCCCATGCCCCGTTCCCGTTCGTCACCGTCAACACCGTCGGGCCGGCGATCATGTCGCACGGGACGGACGAGCAGAAGCGCCGCTACTTGCCGGGGATCCTGGCCGGTGAGCTGAACTTCGCGATCGGCTACACCGAGCCGGAGGCCGGCACCGACCTGGCCAGCCTTCGCACGAGCGCCGTGCTCGACGGCGACGAGTGGATCATCAACGGCAGCAAGGTGTACACGTCGGGTGCCAACCAGGCCGACTTCATCTGGCTCGCCTGTCGCACCGACCCGGACGTGCCCAAGCACCAAGGGATCACCATAATCATCGTGCCCACCTCGGCCCGCGGCTTCTCGTGGACCCCGATCACGACCGTGGGCGACGTGATGACGACCGCCACCTACTACACGGATGTGCGGGTGCCGGCCGACAGCGTGGTGGGCGAGGTGAACGGTGGCTGGAAGCTGATCACCATGCAGCTCAATCACGAGCGTGTCGGCTTGGCGGCACTGTCCGGGCTGACCGAGCGGCTGCTCGACGACGTGATCGACTGGGCCCGCTCGACGCCGGCCTCCGGGACCGGCGCCGGTGGCCCGGTGATGATCGACCTGGCGTGGGTCCAGGCGGACCTCGCCCGATGCCGGGCCCTGCTCGACGCGGTGCGGTTGATGACGTGGCGGCTGGTGCGGGCCGTCAGCGACGGCACGCTCGGACCGGCGCAGGCCAGCTCGGTGAAGGTCTTCGGCACCGAGCAGATGGTCGAGGTGTACCGAATCCTGCAGGGCGTCCTCGGTCCGGTGGCGCACCTGCGCGAGGGCTCGCCCGGCGCCGTGCTGCACGGGGAGGTCGAGCGGGCCAACCGCGCCGCGCAGATCAACACCTTCGGCGGCGGCGTCAACGAGATCCAGCGAGAGCTGGTGGCCACCGCCGGCCTCGGTCTGGTGCGCTCGCGGCGCTGACCCCTCGCGTTTGTTCGACTTGCGAGCGTTTTCGCGCTGAAGTCGACCAAACGGTGGGCGGGGCTAGGGGGTGGCGGGGGCGGAGAGGGCGCCGACGGCCATGTCGATGAGGTTCCGCTGGAACTCCTCCGCAGCCAGTCGCAGCGGCCGGCCCGCCTCGATGCGCCGGGCACGGGCACCCATCGCCTCGGTGACGAGTCCGAGGAACCGGGTGAGGCGCTCGTGGCGCACTTCCGGTGCGAGGTCGACGGGCAGCGCCGCCTCGATGGCCCGGAACGCCCGCAGGACCTGCTGCGGGGTGCGCTGCTCGTCCTCGTCCCAGCGGTCGAAGAGGTCGACGAGCTGGCTCACGATCGAGAGGAACTGGCGGCCGTCGGCGGTGTCGAGCTGGCGGGTCAGCGGCACCACCACCGCGGTCACCAGCGCCCTCAGCTCACGCTCGCGCCCGGTGTCGTGCAGCTGGTCGAGCAGGAGCATGCGCTCGGCCTCGATCGGCTCGTTGTAGCGGGCGAGGATGGCCTCGAGCAGACCCTGGCGGCCGCCGAAGTGGTAGTGCAGCGCCGACGCGTTGCGCTGCCCGGCCGCCTCGACGACCTGCTTCAGCGGGGCGCGGAAGGGTCCCTTCTCGGCGAAGAGGCGCTGTCCCGCCTCGAGCAGCTGCTCCCGGGTCGACGCAGCGTCTCGCGGCACGGTCCGGCGATCAGATCCGCTGGATGATCGTGCCGGTCGACACGGCACCGCCGCAGCACATGGTGACGAGCGCCAGCTCCTTGTCGGAGCGCTCGAGCTCGTGGAGGGCGGTCGTGATGAGGCGACTACCGGTGGCGCCGACCGGGTGCCCGAGCGCGATGGCACCCCCGTTCACGTTGATCTTGGTGAGCAGCTCGTCGTCGGTGATGCCGTACACCCGCGCCCAGCTCAGCACCACCGACGCGAACGCCTCGTTGATCTCGACGATGTCGATGTCGCCGAGTGTCAGGCCGGTCATCTCGAGCAGCTTGCGGGTGGAGTCGATCGGGCCGTCGAGGTGGTAGTAGGGGTCGGACCCGACCAGGCACTGCGCCAGCAGGCGCGCCCGCGGCCGCAGCCCCTCGGCGCGGGCCAGGTCCTCGTCCATCCAGAGCACTGCGGCGGCGCCATCGCTGATCTGGCTGGAGTTGCCCGCCGTGTGCATGCCGTCGGGCAGCACCGGGTTGAGGGCCGCCAGCTTCTCGGCCGACGTCTCGCGCAGCCCACCATCGCGGGCCACCGTGCGCGTCGTCCCGGCGGCATCGGTGACCTCGACCGGGATGATCTCGCGCTCGAAGCGACCTTCCTCGGTGGCCCGGATCGCCTTCTGCTGGGAGATGAGCCCGAGATGGTCGACGTCGGCGCGCGTGATGCCGCGCAGTGCGGCGATCCGCTCGGCGGCGCCGAACTGGTCCGGCATGTCCCACGAGAAGCCGTCCGGGCGCGAGCTGCCGTTGATGAACTCCGTGTCACTGACCCGCGGCACGTTGGCCCCGAGCCAGACCTTGCTCATGTGCTCGACGCCGCACGCCACGCCGACGTCGATGGCGCCGGCCGTGATGAGGTTGGCGACCATGTGGTTCGCCTGCTGGGACGACCCGCACTGGCAGTCGATGGTGGTGCCGGCCACGGTGTAGGGCAGGTCGGCGCTCAGCCACGCCGTGCGGGTCACGTTGCTGGCCTGCTCGCCAGCCTGGGTGACGCACCCGCCGACGACCTGGCCGACGCGCCCGGGCTCCCAGCCGGCCCGCTCCAGCACGCCGACTTGAGCCTTGGCCAGCAGGTGGGCGGCGTGCACGTCGGCGAAGTCGCCGTTGCGGCGGCCGATGGCGGTCCGGCCGGCCTCGACGATGACGGGCGTCCCCATGGTTCGCATCCTCCCGGTCGGACGCCCCAGCAGCGCCCGTAATGGTGCACATTACGTCGCCGGATCCATCGGGCCACGACCCGGCCGTTACCCTGGGGTAACCATGTCGTCCCGACTTCCGGCCTCCGCCCGTCGCGAGCAGCTGCTCGACGTCGCCCTCGAGGTGTTCGCCAAGCAGGGCTACCACGGCACGTCCATGAACGACGTGGCCGAACGGGCCGGGGTGACCAAGCCGGTGCTCTACCAGCACTTCGATTCCAAGCGCGACCTGTACCTCGCCCTGCTCGAAGAGGTCGGGGCGCGCATGCTGTCGGTCATCACGAAGGCCACGTCCGAGGCGACGGACGGGCGCACCCAGACCCTCGCCGGCTTCCGCGCCTACTTCCACTGGGTCGATGCCGACCGCGATGCCTTCGTGCTGCTGTTCGGCAGCGGTGCCCGCCGCGACGAGGAGTTCAACGCCGCGGTGCGCTCGGTGGAGGCGCGTGCCGCCGAGGCGATCGCACCGCTCATCGCCGTCGACATCGACCCGGTGCACCAGACGACCCTCGCCCACGGCCTCGTCGGTCTGGCCGAGGGGGTGAGCCGGCATCTCGTGGGCTCCGGGGCGGCGTTCGACCCGGACCGGCTCGGTGAGCAGGTGGCCGAGCTGGCATGGGCCGGCCTGCGCGGCATCGGCCGGAGCTGACGGCAGCGCTGGCTCATAGGCCCCGAGCGCGGTCGTCGTTCTCCGCGGCCTTGACGGCGTGGCTCAGCACGATCGCCGGCGCCAGCAGGATCGACCCGGCGATGAGGCACACCGTCACCACCGTGACGAGCACGCCGTTGAAGCCGAACGCGAACGCCATCACGAAGCAGGCGATCGCCAGCGCGAACAGCAGGTAGCCGATCCGGTTGGCGAGCAGGGTCCACCGCTCGATCTGGCGGCGCCGAGCGCGCACGGGGTCGTCGGGGTCCGGCCGGGCCGGTGCAGGGGGCATGGTGCGTCGACTCCTAAGGTCGACGGCATGGTAGAGGTGCGAGTCGAGTGGCGGGACACGATCGCCGTCGTCACGATCGACCGGCCGGAGCGCCGCAACGCCGTGGACCACCCCACGCTGCTGGCGCTGCGGGCGGCCCAGCTCGAGGCCGAGGACGCCGGTGCCCGGGCGCTCGTGCTCACGGGCTCGCCCCCGGCGTTCTGCGCCGGTGCCGACCTCACCGGCGTGGAGAGCGACGAGTTCGTGGCGGTGCTGGTCAGCGTGCTGCGTGGCTTCACCGAGCTGCCGTTCCCGTGCATCGCCGCGGTCGACGGGCCGGCACTCGGTGCGGGCACCCAGCTGGCCATCGCCTGCGACCTCAGGGTGGCCACACCCTCGAGCCCCTTCGGCGTGCCGGCCGCCCGGCTCGGCCTGGTGGTCGACCACTGGACGGTCGAACGGCTCGCCCGCGAGGTCGGGTGGCCGATCGCTCGGGGGATGCTCGTCGCCGCGCAGACGTACCGTGCCGAGCAGCTGTTCGCGCACGGCGCCGTCCACCGCCTCGGCACCCTCGCCGACGCCCTCGACTGGGCGGCGGAGATCGCGACGCTGGCGCCGCTCACGATGGCGGCCCACAAGCTGGGACTCGAGCGCTCCGCCCCGGCGCCCGAGGTGGACGAGCTGTTCGAGGAGGCCCGGGCGGCGGCGTGGTCGAGCCACGATGCCGAAGAGGGCCGTCGCGCCTTCCTCGACAAGCGCCGGCCGCGCTTCACCGGGTCGTAGGGCCCTCGCCGCAGGGGCGAGCCAGCGCGACCATGGTGCGGTGGTCGATGTCATCCGGACGGACGCGCTGACGAAGCGGTTCGGGGCGACCGTGGCGCTCGACGGGCTCGACCTGCGGGTGCCGCAGGGCGAGGTGTTCGGGTTCCTCGGGCCGAACGGGGCCGGCAAGACGACGACGATCCGGCTGCTGCTCGACCAGATCCGCCCGACGTCGGGTCGCGTCGAGGTCCTCGGGCTCGACGCCCGCCGCGACGCCGTCGCGATCCATGCCCGGATCGGCTACCTGCCCGGCGACGGGGCGATGTACCCACGCATGACGGGCGAGGACCTCGTCGATCTGCTGTGCGCGCTGAGCGGGCGCTCCTGTCACGAGGGGGCGCGCCGGCTGGCGGCACGCTTCGACCTCGACCTGACGGTCCCGTTCCGCCAGCTCTCGAAGGGCAACAAGCAGAAGGTCGGCATCGTGCAGGCGTTCGCCCACCAGCCCGAGCTGGCGATCCTCGACGAGCCCACCGGCGGTCTCGACCCCTTGGTGCAGGCCGAGTTCCACGCGTTCGTGCGTGAGGTGGTCGCCGAGGGCTGCACGGTGTTCTTGTCCTCGCACCAGCTCGACGAGGTGCAGCGGGTCGCCGACCGGGTCGGGATCATCCGGGCCGGACGTCTGGTCGTGGTCGAAGACGTCGGGGTGCTGCGCAGCCGGGCCATGCGCACCGTCGAGATCCACCTGGCCGGGCCGGCATCGCCGGACGTGCTGGCCGGAGTGCCCGGCGTCCACGACGTCGTCGTCTCGGGTGACCGGGTTCGGTGCTCGGTCGAGGGTGCGATGGCGCCGGTGCTGCGCGCCATCGCGGCGCTCGACGTGGTCGACCTCACCAGCCACGAGGCCGACCTCGACCAGATCTTCCTGCAGTACTACACGGCGCGCCACGACGAGGTGCCCGCCGACGCCGCCGGGGTGGCGTCATGAGCGCGGTCATCGCCCGCCAGTCGGTGCACCTGCGGCGCCGCTCGCTGCTCGGCTGGGTCCTCGGTCTGGTCTCGCTGACGGTCCTGCAGGTCGGGATGTACCCCTCCGTGCGCGACAACGACCTCTACGAGAACCTGCTCGAGGACTACCCGGAGGAGCTGCTCGCGTTCTTCGGCGGGGTCACGAACATGGGCACGCCGGAGGGCTACCTCCAGCTCGAGATGTTCTCCTTCATGCTCCCGCTGCTGTTCATCGGGGCCGGCATCGCAGTGGCGGCCGGGACGCTGGCCGGTGAGGAGGAGGCCGGCCTGCTCGGCGTGGTGCTGGCCCGGCCGCTGTCGCGCCGACGGCTCGTCGCCGAGAAGTACCTGGCCGTCCTCCACTCGATCGGCGTGCTCACCGCCGCGCTCTTCGTGACCCTGGCGGTCGTCGGACCCATGGTGCGCCTCGACGTGGCGCTCACCCACCTGGCGGCCGCGTGCCTGGCCGTTGGCCTGCTCGGGCTGGTGTTCGCCACCATCACCTTCTCGATCGGGGCGGCCACCGGGCATCGGGCGCTCGCCATCGGGCTCGGAGCGGCGCTCGCCGTCGGCGCCTACGTCGTGGAGTCGCTCTCGCAGATCGTCGATGCCCTCGATCCGCTCGCCGCGCCGTCACCGTTCCGCCACACGGTCAACCTCCACCCGTTGGTCGAGGGCATCGCCCCCGTCCCCACGCTGGCGCTGCTCGTCACCACCGCAGCGGTGCTGGCGGTCGGGTCGGTCGCGTTCGAGCGCCGCGACCTGAACGGCTGACCATGCGCGCGGCAGAGCTCCACCAGCCGGGCCCGGCGGCCAGCGCGCCGCTGGTGCTCGCCGACCGGCCGGTGCCGGCGCCCGAGCGCGGGGAGGTGGCCATCCGGGTGGAGGCCTGCGGCGTGTGCCGAACGGACCTGCAGCTGGCGGAGGGGGATCTGGCGCTCCACCGCTGCCCAGTGGTGCCCGGCCACCAGGCGGTCGGGGTCGTCGAGGCCGTTGGTGCCGGCGTGGTCGGCGTAGGGGTGGGGGAGCGGGTCGGCGTGGCGTGGATCGCGTCGACGTGTGGCCGGTGCCGGTTCTGCGCCGGCGGGCTCGAGAACCTCTGCGAGGACGCCCGGTTCACCGGCTGGGACGTGGACGGCGGCTTCGCCGAGCACCTCGTCGCCAGGGGCGACTTCGTGTACCCGCTGCCCCCGACCGGCGACCCGGTCGCGCTGGCGCCACTGCTCTGCGGCGGAGCGATCGGGTACCGCTGCCTGCGGGTCGCCGAGGTCGCACGGGGGAGCCGCCTCGGCCTGTACGGCTTCGGGGCGTCGGCGACGATCGTCATCCAGATGGCGCGCCACCTCGGCTGTGAGGTGCACGTGTGCACCCGCTCGACGGCGGAGCGAGAGCGGGCGCTCGCCCTGGGCGCGGCGTGGGTCGGGGGCTACGACGAGCGACCGCCGGTCGCGCTCGATGCGGCGATCACGTTCGCGCCGAGCGGTGACGTCGTGGTCGCCGCCCTGACGAGCCTGCGCCGCGGCGGGATCGTCGCCGTGAACGCGATCCACCTCGACCGCATCCCCGAGCTCCCCTACGAGCTGCTGTGGTGGGAGCGCCAGCTGCGCAGCGTCGCCAACGTCACCCGCGACGACGTGCGAGGCCTGCTGCGGCTGGCGGTCGAGATCCCGCTGCGCACCGAGGTGGTGCGCTACCCGCTGGCGCGGGTGAACGACGCGCTGGTGGACCTGGCCGAGGGGCGGGTACGAGGGGCCGCCGTGGTGGACCTCACAGGTTCGGCGGCAGCAGGCGGTTGATGTTCTGGAACCAGAAGTAGAGGCAGATCACGAACGGCACGGCCGCGACCAGCACCCCGAGCCAGCGACGGTGCGTGCGGCGGGACACCCACACCCCGCCCACCGAGATCGCCACCAGGACGAGGCCCCAGCCGATCACGTGGGGCCACGCCGCGGCGTCGTCGAACCATCCCTGGGCGAACGCGTCGGACGACTCGACGTGGGTGCCGTCGTCCAGCGCCGCCGCGACCGTGCTGGTCGTGGTCGACGAGTCGGGTGCAGAGTCGTCGGGGGTCGTGGCGCCGGTGGCCGTGTCGGCCGGGGTGGCCTCGCCCGGCAACGCCGCCTCCGGCGCCGGTTCGTCCCGTCCGTAGTTCAGCACCGCTCGCCCCGGCTCGTCGGAGCTGTACGGGTCGAGCTCGGAGCGCACGACGATGCGCTGCTTCGCCGTGTAGCGCGGGTGGCAGGACACGAGGGTGAGCGTGGCCTTGGTGGGGTCGCCGTCGACCACCAGCGCGTAGTCCTCGGCCGAGACGATGAGCTGCTCGGTGACCCGGTACGTGTACGTCCCGAACAGCGTCGTGACGACGATCGGGTCGCCGACCTCGAGCTCGTCGATGTCGTAGAAGGGCGCGCCGTAGGTGGTTCGGTGCCCGGCGATCGCGGCGTTGCCGTACTGGCCCGGCAGCGGTGTCGAGGGGAAGTGGCCAGGCCCCTTCTTCAGGTCGTCGACGCCGATGCCGGCGACGACGTACTTCGACACGCCGATGGTGGGCAGGTCGAGGGCCGCGATCGGGTCGCCGTCGTTGATCGGCGGCAGCTCCTGGACACCGCCCGGCTCGGTGGTGGTCGTGACCGCCGGGAGGGTGGTCGACGACGACGGCGCAGCGGTCGAGGTGGTGACGGTGCTGGTGGTCGTGGTGCCGGCGAGCAGGTCCTCGAACTCGCTCTCGAGGTGGTTCTGGGCCTGGGACTCCTCGATCGCCGTCCCCCAGAGCTGGTAGCCGACGAACGCGAACAGGAGCAGCCCGGTGATGATCAGCGTCCGGCCGATCCCTCCGACCCACCACCGCCAGTCGCGCCGCGCCACGTGACGCGACGCTACCGGCACACTCCGCCCTTGGCCGGTCGCGCCGGGCCTCGGTAGCGTCGTCGTGATCCATGGAGCCGGTCGTCCACCTCCGCGACGCCGTCGCCGTGCTGGGTGGCTTCCCGGCGCTGGCCGGTGCCGACCTCGACGTGTCCCGCGGCGAGATCGTGCTGCTGCGCGGCCCGAACGGGGCCGGCAAGACGACGCTGCTGCGGCTGTGCGCCGGGCTGCTCCCGCTCGCCCGCGGTGAGGGGCGGGTGCTCGGCTGCGACCTCAGCGTCGATCGGGCGGCCGTGCGACCCCGGGTCGGCCTGCTCGGCCACGCCAACGGTCTCTACGCCGAGCTGACGGTGCTCGAGAACGTGCGGTTCTGGGCCGGCACGGTCGGGGCCACGCGCGACGAGGTGGCGGCGGCGCTCGCCCGCTTGGGCCTCGACGGTCGCCTGGCCGACGTCCCGGTCGGGCGGCTGTCCGCGGGGCAGAAGCGCCGCACCGCGCTCGCCTGCCTGGTGGCGCGGCGGGCGACGCTGTGGCTGCTCGACGAGCCGCACGCCGGCCTCGACGCCACGGCGCGCGACGAGGTGGACGCCACCGTGCGCGAAGCGGCCGCAGCGGGGGCCACGGTGCTCGTGGCCTCGCACGAGCTGGAGCGGGCCGGTGCGCTCGCCACCCGGGCCGTGGAGGTCGTCGGCGGCACGGTGCGGGAGGCGGTGCTCTGATGCCAAGGCACGCATGGCAGATCGCTCGGCTGGTGGCGCTGAAGGACCTGCGCATCGAGCTGCGCAGCCGTGTCGTCACGAACCAGGTGCTGCCCTTCGCCGGGCTGGTGATGGTGATGTTCGCGTTCGCGCTCGACAGCGACTCGGTGCTGCAGCGGGTCGCGCCCGGCCTGGTGTGGCTGGCGACCCTGTTCAGCTTGATCATCCTCGTCCAGCGGACGTTCGCCATCGAGACGGCGGACGGGGCGCTCGACGCGCTGCGAGTCGCCGGCGTCGAGCCCGCCGGGCTGTTCTTCGGGAAAGCCGCCGCGCTCGCGGTGCAGCTGCTGGCGCTCGAGCTGGTGCTGCTGGCCACCGCGCTCGTCCTCTACGACGCCGAGGTCCAGGCGTCCGGCCTCGCGCTGCTGGTCGCGACCGTCGTGACCGCGACCGCAGGGCTCGCCTTCGTCGGTACGCTCTACGGCGGCCTCGCCGCCGGGGCCCGTGGCCGGGAGACGCTGCTCCCCCTGCTGCTGCTCCCGGTGGTGGCGCCGGTCCTGATCGGTGCAACCCGAGCCACGGAAGCGGCACTCGGCACCGCCGGGGCGACGATCTCGGACGGTTGGGCCTGGCTCGGCCTGCTGGCCGTGTTCGCCGCCGCGTTCGGTGGCGGTGGTGCCCTGGCGTTCGGGCCATTGATCGACGAGTGACCAGGAAGCGAACCCGCGGAGACCGAGATGCCAGCAACGACCAGTGAGGTGAGCCCCCCGCAGGCACACCGGGGCCGGCGCGGCACCGGCACGCCGTTCACCCGCTGGCTGGGTGTGGCGTCGCTGGCGGGCATCGTCTGGTTGGTGGCGTTCGGGCTCGTGGCGTCGCCCGCCGACGAGAACCAGGGCGATTCGGTGCGCATCATGTACGTGCACGTGCCGTCGGCGTGGCTCGCCTACCTGGCGTTCATCGTCACCGCGCTCACCTCGGCGGCCTACCTGTGGCGGCGCACCCGCTCGCTCACCTGGGACCGCCTCGCCGGCGCGTCGGCCGAGATCGGCGTGCTGTTCATGGCCATCACCCTCGTCACCGGCAGCCTGTGGGGGCGCCTGACGTGGGGCACGTTCTGGCAGTGGGACCCGCGCCTCACCACCACCGCCTTCTTGTTCGTGACGTACGTCGGCTACCTGGCCGTCCGCGGCCTCGGCGGCTCCCACGAGCAACGGGCCCGCCGCTCGGGCGTGCTGGCGCTGCTCGGCGTGCTCGGCATCCCGCTCGTGCACTTCAGCGTGGTGCTGTGGCGCTCGCTCCACCAGGAGGCGTCGGTGCTGCGCCCGGACGGTGACGTCACCATGGACGGGCTGATGCTGTTCACGCTGTTCCTGGGTGTCGTGGTGTTCACGCTCGTCTACGTGTGGCTGCTGCTGCACCGTCAGCGGGTGCTGGCCATGCAGGACGTCATCGACGACCGGGGCCTCGACCTGGCGCTCGAGGAGCGCCGGCGCGAGGGCGGCGCCACGGCACCGGGGGTAGCCTGATGGACGATCTCGGCTTCATCGTCGTCAGCTACGTGCTGACGCTCGGGGGGATGGCGGGGTACGCGTGGTGGGTCGTGCGACGCGGGCGGCGCCTCGCGGCACGGCTCCCCGAGGAGGACACGCCGTGGACCTGACGCCCCGGACCACCGACGAGGTGGCCCCACGGCCACGACGTCGGCGCCGGTGGATCCCGATCCTCGTCCTCGTCGGGGTGGTCGTCGCCGGCGTCGTCGTGGTCACGCAGTTCCTGACGTCCGCCATCGACTACTACTGCAACGTCGACGAGATCGGCGTGCGAGACGGCTGTGACGCCGACCGCCGCCTGCGCGTGCAAGGCACCGTCGACGCCGGGTCGGTGACCACCGACGGCGCCACCACCGCGTTCACGATCTCGTTCAACGGCGTCACCCTGCCCGTGCGCTACGAGGGCGACCCGGGCGGCATCTTCGACGAGTGCATCCCCGTGGTCGTCCACGGTCGCCTCGTCGGCGACACGTTCGAGGGTGACCGCATCGAGGTGAAGCACTCGAACGAGTACGAAGCGGAGAACCCCGAGCGCGTGGGCACCGGCGGGTCACCGTCGTGTCCGGGGTGACGCCGTGGCGGCGATGAGCCCGCTGCTGGCGGCGGGGGTGAACGGCCCCGTCGGTCGGGCCGCGCTGCTGGTCGGCATCGTGGCCGCCACGTTCGGGATGCTGGTGTGCGTCGTGGGCGTGCGCAACCACGACCGCCGCCTGCTGCGGACCGCTCCCCGGTACGCGTGGCTGGCGCTCGCCGCAGCCGTCGGGGCGTTCGTCGTGATGGAGCGAGCGCTCATCACGCGCGACTTCTCGCTCGCCTACGTCCAGCAGGTCGGGTCGCGCTCGACGCCCGCGCTGTTCAACGTCACGGCGGCGTGGAGCGCGCTGGAGGGCTCGATCCTGCTCTGGGTGCTGGTGCTGACCGGCCTCACCGTCGCCGTCGCGTGGCAGTTCCGCCGCCGGCTCGACGACGCCATGGTGGCCTGGGCGCTCGCCGTGATGTTCGCCGTGATGCTGTTCTTCTTCATGCTGTCGTTCGGCCCCGCGAACCCGTTCGCCGCCGGAGCGCCGGGCGTGACCGATGGCCCCGGCCCGAACCCGCTGCTGCAGAACCACGTGCTCGTGCTGTTCCACCCGCCGATCCTGTACGTCGGCTACGTCGGGTTCACGGTGCCGTTCGCGTTCGCCATCGCCGCGCTGATCACCGGGCGCGTCGGCGAGGGGTGGCTGGTGGCGACCCGCCGCTGGGCGCTGGCGGCGTGGGGGTTCCTCACCGTCGGCATCGTCCTGGGCGGGTGGTGGAGCTACGAGGTGCTGGGCTGGAGCGGCGTCTGGGCGTGGGATCCGGTCGAGAACGCCAGCTTCCTGCCGTGGCTCACCGGCACCGCCTACATCCACTCGGTGATGGTGCAGGAGCGTCGCGGGATGCTGCGGGTCTGGAACCTCTCCCTGCTCGTGGCCACGTTCAGCCTGACGATCCTCGGCACGTTCCTCACCCGGAGCGGCGTCATCAACAGCGTCCACGCGTTCGCCGAGGGCAGCGTCGGGCCGTGGCTGCTCGCGTTCTTCGCCGTCGTCGTCATCGTGTCCGTCGGCCTCATCGGCTGGCGCGGCGACCGGCTGCGCGCACCCGGGCGGATCGACTCCCCGCTGTCGCGAGAGGGCGCGTTCTTGGCCAACAACGTGCTGTTCAGCGTGTGGGCCTTCGTGGTGCTTCTGGGCACGGTGTTCCCGCTGGTCGTCGAGGCGTTGCAGGACCGGCGCATCGTGGTCGGCCAGCCGTTCTTCGACCGGCTCACCGTCCCGCTCGGGCTGGTGATGCTCTTCATCATGGCGGTGGCGCCCGTGCTGCCGTGGCGCAAGGCCTCCACGGAGCTGCTGCGCACGCGGCTGTTCTGGCCGGCGTGGGTCGGCGTCGGCGCGCTGGGCCTCGCCCTGGTGATGGGGGCGCACGGGCTGATGCCCCTCGTGGGCTTCTTCCTCGCCGGCTTCGCCGCCGGCTCGGCAGGTCGCCAGCTGGTGCTGGCCACCCGCCGCCAGGGCGTTCGTGGGCTCCTGGGGCGGGCCAACGGCGGCATGATCGTGCACATCGGCGTGATCCTGATCGCGGTCGGGCTCGTCGCCTCGAACAGCTTCACCCGCAGCCAGGAGCTCACGCTGCGCCCCGGGTCGGTCGCCACGTTCGCCGGCCACACGTTCGAGCTCGTCGGTGTGCGGGAGGAGACCGACGCCCGGTCGCGCAGCGTGCTGGCCGACATCTCGATCGACGGCGGCCAGGCCTACGCCCCGGCCCTGCACACGTTCACCAACATGGGCACCTCGATCGGCACCCCGAGCGTGCGCACCGGCCTCACCCAGGACCTGTACCTCACCCTCGAGCCGCCCGTCGACCGTGACGGCGAGGAGGTCCGGATCAAGGTGTTCGTGAAGCCGCTGATCCTGTGGCTCTGGATCGGTGGGCTCTTGATGGCGGTGGGCACGGTGCTGGCCCTGTTCCCCGGTCGGCGCCGTCGCCGGCCCGTCGACGCCGTGTCCGCCCCCGTGCGGACCGCCGAGCTCGAGGACGTGCGCGCGTGAGCGCCGGCACCGAGCCCGCCGAGCAGGCACTGCCGGCTCGGCGGCGGGTGGCGCCGTTCGTGGCCGTCGCCGTCGGTGTCGTGCTCGTGGCGCTGCTCGTGGTGCTCCTGATGGCAGATCCCGGGTCGGGCGACTCCGCCGACTCGCCGCTCCTCGGACAGCCGGCACCGGCGGTCGAGAGCACCACGCTCGACGGCGAGACGTTCGACCTCTCCCGGCGCAAGGGGTCCTGGGTCGTGCTGAACTTCTTCAACTCGACGTGCGTGCCCTGCATTCGCGAGCACCCGGAGCTGGTGCGCTTCGCCGACGACCAGGCGGCGCTCGGCACCGGCGGGGCCGAGCTGTACACCATCGTCAACGACGACGCCGACGACGCCGTGCGGGCGTTCTTCGACGAGAACGGCGGCGACTGGCCGAAGGTGCGCGACCCGGACGGTGCGATCGCCGTTGCGTTCGGCGTCGCCAAGGTCCCCGAGACGTGGATCATCGATCCGAACGGTGTCGTCGTGCGCCGCATCGTGGGTGAGATCGACGCCCCGTTCCTCGACGCGCAGATGGACCTGCTGCGGGCCCCGTCCCAGGGGACCACTCCGTGAGCGTCAACCGCCGGCTGAAGCGCTGGCCGGGCTGGCTGGCGCTCGTGCTGGTGGTGTTCGCGCTGCTCGCCGTCGGCGCCAGCCGCGACGGGGGCCCCGAGACCCAGCAGGACCGCATCGACGCGATCGGGCGCCGCCTGGCGTGCCCGACCTGTGCCGGCGAGAGCGTGTACGTGTCGCGGGCTGCGGCCGCCGAGGCGATCCGCAACGAGATCGCCCGCCAGGTCGCCACCGGCGAGCGCAGCGACGACGAGATCGTGGCGTTCATCGAGGACCGCTTCGGTGGCCAGGTGTTGCTCGTACCCAAGGCAACGGGACTCGACGCGCTCGTCTGGGTGCTCCCGGTCGTGGTGCTGGTGGTGGCCGTCGCCGGGCTCACCGTCGCGTTCCGGCGCTGGCAGCGCGAACCCGTGCTGGTGCCCACCGACGAGGACCGGGCGCTGGTGGCGGCGGCGCTGGCGGAAGAGCACGACCGTGAACCCTGACGAGCTGGCGCAGCTCGAGGAGGAGCGGTCGTTCCTGCTCCGCTCGCTCGACGACCTCGAGCGCGAGCACGCGGCGGGCGATGTCGACGACGACGACTACGCCTCGCTGCGAGACGACTACGTCGCTCGCGCGGCCATCGTGCTGCGCGAGATCGAAACCGGTGTCGCCCAGCTGCCGCCGCGCCCGCCGCGGCGATGGGGTCGGGTGGCCGTAGGTGTGGTCGCCGTATTCGCCCTCGCGGTCGGGGCCGGGTGGCTGGTCTCGCGCTCGTCCGGACAGCGCCTGCCGGGCCAGACCATCACGGGGGGCGGCGCCGATGACAGCACCTCCGCGCTGCTCAGCCAGGCCCGCTCGCTGGGCTTCGGCGATCCCGTACAGTCCATCGAGCTCTACAGCCAGGTGCTCCAGGTCGATCCCGACAACGTCGAGGCCCTCACGTACCGGGCCTGGCTGCTCGGGCTGTCGTCCAGCGGCGCGAGCGAGGACGTGCAGGCGCTGGCCCTCGAGCAGGTGCGGGCCGACCTGGCCCGGGCCATCGAGCTCGACGCGAAGTACCCGGACGCCCACTGCTTCCTGGGGATCCTCGAGTTCCGCTACGCGGGTGACCCGGCCGCCGCCAAGGACCATCTCGAGCAGTGCCAGGCCTTCGACCCGCCGGCCGAGGTGCAGGGGTTCGTCGACGCGATCATCGCCGAGGTCGACGCGGCGCTGGCGTCCGGGTCGGCGCCGACCAGCACCGCGCCCTGAGCGAGGCGTCACTCGGGCGGGGGTGGCCACACCTCGCCGCGCTCGATGGCCCCGTCGCGGCGGTCGAGCACCCAGACGGTGGCCTTGCGCCAGTCGGGTGGCGTCGCCAGCTGCATCCCGCGCCGGACCAGCGCCGCGACCGTCTCGGGGATGAGGTCGCCGTGGCTGCACAGCACGGTGCCGGGCGACGCGGTGAGGAGCAGTTCGAGGACCGGCTCGAACGGCTGTCCCTCGGCGAGGCGGTCGTCGTCGACCACCGGGAGGCCGAGCCGGGCGGCGAGGGGTTCGAGGGTCTGGCGGCAGCGGACGTAGGGGCTCGAGCGCAGCTCGGCGATCCCGAGGCGGGCGAGCTGCTCGGCCACGACCGCGGCCTGCGCCCACCCCTTCTTCGACAGAGGGCGGGCGCCGTCGTCACCGGTCCAGGTGGCCCGCTCGCCCGCCTTGGCGTGGCGCACGAGGTACAGCCGGTGGACCTTCTTGGTCATCGACGCGCCTCACCCACGAGACGCTGGTGCCGCTCGGTGAGCCGGCGCACCACCACCATGAACGCGACGGCGGCGGCGACGTTGAGCGTGGCGCGGACCAGATCGACGGCCAGGCCGTCGTCGAGGGACCGGGCCAGGTCCTCGTCGTCGAAGCCGCCGAACGTGTCGAGCGCCGAGCGGAGGTCGACGACGACGAACGCGAGGGGCACCAGCCCGAACAGCACCCACCAGATGGTCAGCATCGGGGTGACGGTCCCGGCTCGCCAGGTGGTGGCGCTCCGTTCCGGGTCCGAGCCTCGCCAGAGCTCGCGCAGCACGAGGAACGGGATCACGTACAGCACCCCGGGTGGCAGGAACCAGCCGGCGACGGCCCAGCCCGGACCCCAGGTGTCGGTCCGGCCGAGGTCGCGCTGGTTGCTGGCGATGCGGTATATCCAGATGACCGTCACGACCATGAGCGCGATGGTGACGAGCCCCGAGAGCAGCGGGGCCACGTTCATGACGGCGTAGGCGTCGTCGAACTCGCTCGGGCTGATCCGCCCGGCGAGGAAGTCCCGGGCGTCATCGACGACCACGAGCCGGACGGCCGCATCGACGAGCTGAGCGACGACCGTGCCGGCGAGGAGGATCAGCACCCAGCGGGCGATCCCGCCGACCCGCCGGGCGGCTGACGAGCCGTAGAGGACGTACCCCTGGGGTGGGACTGCGGGAGGGGACCAGCCGGAACCCGGCGGCGACAGCTGGCTCACCTCAAAAACGCTACTTGGCGCAGGTGGTCGTGCGGCCGGCACCGGGCGAGACTGTGCCCATGGGGTTCTTCGAGCGAAATCGTGAGGAGGTCGCGCGGCGCGGCCTCGATCCGGCCCGGCTGCCGCCGGGCCAGTACCTGACGGACCGGTTCCCGGTCCTGCACGTGGGTGACGTGCCCGTGTACGGCGACGGCGAGTGGACCCTGACCGTGTTCGGGCTGGTCGACCAGCCGGTCACGATCGGCCTCGACGAGCTTCGGGCGCTGCCCTCGGTCACGCTCACGTTCGACATCCACTGCGTGACGAAGTGGTCCAAGTTCGACACCACCTGGACCGGCGTGCGCGTCCGCGACCTGTTCACGCTGGCCGGCGTCTCCGCCGAGGCCACCCACGTGATGGAGCACGCCGAGTTCGGCTACACCACCAACGTCCCGCTCGCTGACATCACCACCGACGAGGCGATCGTGGCCTACGCCTACGAGGGCGCCGACATCGAGCCGATCCACGGTGGGCCGGTGCGGGTGGTGATCCCCCACCTGTACTTCTGGAAGTCGGCCAAGTGGCTCCGCGGCCTGGAGCTGCGCGCCGGCGACGCCCCCGGCTTCTGGGAGCGCAACGGCTACCACATGTACGGCGACCCCTTCCGCGAGCAGCGCTTCTGGGGCGACTGATCCTCCCCGTTCTGGTCCCAGGAAGTAGCGCTGAGCGCTCATTGGTGCACCATTGC
>CAZKVJ010000004.1:0-220998 GCA_964556225.1 uncultured Ilumatobacteraceae bacterium | reverse complement strand
TTGCGATCACCGATAGAGCCCGCCAGCGCTCAGCGCTACTTCCTGGGACCAGAACGGAGAGGGGGAGCTAGATGACGACGACGGTGGTGCCGATCTGGGCGAAGTCCCACATGAACCGGGCGTCGGGGTTCGCCTGGCGCTGGCAACCGCCGGAGAGCCGCGTGCCGAGCTCGGCCTCGGTCTGGTACGGCGAGCCGTCGGAGACGTGCGTCGGGATGCCGTGGAAGCCGATGTGGCCGATGTCGGTCTTCAGCCAGCGGATCATCCGCGGGAGGTACGCCTTGCCGTTCCAGGCCGTGGACACCTCGGAGCGGCTGTACACCTGATGGACGCCGGGGAGCTCGTTGTTGTACTTGCTGCCCGACACCAACCACGAGCGGATCACCGTGCCGTCGTCGTCGACGGCCCACACCCGCTGGCCGGCTCGGTCGTACACGACGCGCCGCCCGCTGCCCGAGTTCTCCGGCAGCGGCGGGGCATCCGGGCCGCTGGTGGCCACCGACGACAGCGGGTAGCCCATCAGGTCGACGGCGCCGGGCGGTGGTGGCGGCGTGCGGACCACGAGGGACGTCTCCTCGGGCCAGATGCCGAGCGAGATCGCCGACTCGCGGCCGACCACGCCGTCGACGTACAGGTCGCGGTCCTCTTGGACCCTCCGCACGGCGTCGTAGGTGGCCTGGTCGAACTGGCCGTTGACCGGCCCGCTGTAGAAGCCGGAGTCGACGAGCGCCTGTTGCAGGCACTCGACGCTGCTGCCCTGGTCGCCCACGCCGAGCGAGCGCACCGTGATGATGCAGCTGTCGGTGGTGGACGTGCCACCGCCACCGACGTCGACCTCGGTGGTGGTGGGATCGGTCGCCGCCGGCGCGTCGGTGGTCGGGGCCGCCGTGACCGGCGCCGCTTCGCTCGCCACCTCGGTGGAGGCGCTCGACGGGGCGGCGGTGGCGGCGACAGCCGTCGTGGGGGTGGCGGAGGTGGCGGACGCGTCGTCGGCGTCGCCACGTTGGGCGAACGGCACGATGAAGCAGACGGCGGCGATCGCGATGACGATGCCGGTGAGCGCGTGGCGTTCGCGTCGGGACCTCATCGGGGGCGCGCCGATCCGTCCATAGGCACTCCGCAGGCTATCCGGCGCGCTCACGCCGCGGCCGGATCCCCGACATCAGGCCTCGTCGTAGTACTCGCGCCCGAGGTGGGTGATCTGCTCCTCGCCCATCATCCACCGCAGCGTGTTCTTCAGCTTCGTGAGCTGGATGAACAGGTCGTGCTCGGGGTGCAGACCCGGAGCCACCTGAGGGCTCTTGTAGTAGAAGCTCAGCCACTCCTGGATGCCGCCGAGGCCGGCCCGCTGGGCCAAGTCGGAGAACAGCACCAGGTCGAGCGCCAGCGGCGCAGCCAGGATCGAGTCGCGGCACAGGAAGTCGATCTTCAGCTGCATCGGGTAGCCCATCCAGCCGAAGATGTCGATGTTGTCCCAGCCCTCCTTGTTGTCCCCCCGGGGCGGGTAGTAGTTGATCCGCACCTTGTGGAACACGTTCCCGTACAGGTCGGGGAACTGATCCGGCGTGAGGATGTGCTCGAGCACGCCGAGCTTCGACTCCTCCTTGGTCTTGAAGCTCTCGGGGTCGTCGAGGACCTCGCCGTCGCGGTTGCCGAGGATGTTCGTGCTGTACCAGCCGGACAGTCCCAGCATGCGGGCCTTCAGCATCGGGGCGATGACCGTCTTGATGAGCGTCTGGCCGGTCTTGAAGTCCTTGCCGCTGATGGCGACGCCGTGCTCGGTGGCGTACTGGCGCAGGGCCGGCACGTCGACGGTGAGGTTCGGGGCGCCGTTGGCGAACGGCACGCCCTCCAGCAGCGCGGCGTAGGCGTAGAGCATGCTCGGTGCGATCGTCGGGTCGTCGGCGTCGATGGCGCGCTCGAAGCTCTCGAGGTCCATGTGCGCCGGGCCCGGCTCGATGAACACCTCGGTGCTGGCGCACCAGATCATCACGAGGCGCTCGACCCGATGGCGGTCACGGAAGGCGTGGATGTCCTCGCGGATCGCCTCGAGCATGGCCCGCTTCGAGACCGTGCCCATCACGTTGCCGGCGTCGATGTTCTTCACGTAGGCCCGGTCGAAGGCGGCCTTCATCGGGCGCACATCGCGCAGCGCATCGGCCACGGCCTCGATGTGCTTGGGCCCCTCCAGCACGCCGGCGCGGCTGGCTGCGACGTAGGCGTCGTCCGGGAACGGGTCCCAGGCGCCGAACACCAGGTCGTCGAGCCCGGCGAGGGGCACGAAGTCCTTCACGAGGGGGTTGCGGTTCTCCGTGCGCTTGCCGAGGCGGATCGTCCCCATCTGGGTGAGCGAGCCGATCGGCAGCCCGATGCCCCGCTTGGCCAGCTCGACGCCGGCGATCAGCGTGGACGCGACGGCGCCGAGGCCGACGGTGAGGACGCCGAGGCGCCCGTCGGCAGGGGCGATCGTGGGAGGCGGGGTGGTCATTCGAGAGGCTCCTTCGCCGCAGCGGATGGGATCGCGCGGCTGGTCGTACGGCGGTCGCACAGGCTACGGCGTGGACGGACCTCGTACCATCGCCGGCGTGACGACGAACGACTCGGGCCCCACGGGCGACTTCGAGCGCACGCCCGGGGGGGCGGTGCTCATGGACGGCAACCGGCTGCGCGACGAGATCGTGGCGGCGCTGCGGGCTCGGATCGAGGCGGCCGGCTCGCCGCCGGTGTGCCTGGCCACCGTGCTGGTGGGCGACGACCCGCCGAGCCAACGGTACGTGCGCAACAAGCACGTCCAAGCCGGCAAGGCCGGCATGCTCAGCCGCAACGGGCTGCTGCCCGGCTCGGCATCACAGTCCCAGGTCGAGGACATGGTGGCCGAGCTGGCGGCCGACTCGGGGGTGCACGGCATCCTGGTGCAGCTGCCGATCCCGGACGGCCTCGATCCGGAGGCGGTGCTGCGCCTGGTGCCACCGGACAAGGACGTCGACGGGCTCACGGAGATGTCGATGGGCCGCCTCGTGCGGGGCGTGCCGGGGCTGGTCGGCTGCACGCCCCTCGGGGTGATGCGCCTGCTGGAGCGCTACGGGGTGTCGATCAGTGGCAAGCGGGCGGTCGTGCTGGGCCGCTCCACCCTGGTGGGGCTGCCGACGGCGCTGCTGCTGGCCCGCAAGGGCACCGACGCCACGGTGACGATCGCCCACAGCCGCACGCCGGACCTCGCCGACGTCTGCCGCGAGGCCGACATCCTGGTCGCCGCCGCCGGCCAGGCCGGGATCATCACCGCCGCCCATGTGAAGCCGGGTGCGGCGGTGATCGACGTCGGCGTGAGCCGCACCGCGGCCGGCATCGCCGGCGACGTGGCCTTCGACGAGGTGCAGGCGATCGCCGGCCACATCACCCCGATGCCGGGCGGAACGGGGCCGATGACGATCGCCTGCCTGCTGGAGAACACCCTGACGGCCGCCCAGCTGCAGGGAGCGTTCCCGACGGACTGAGGAGGCCGCCAGGGCCTTCCCATCGAGATGCTCCACGTGACTCATGTGGACCACGTTGATCACGTGGATGAAGCGGAACCTCGCCGTTCAGCTCGACGACGTGACCATCGACAAGGCGAGAGTCCTTGCCGCCCGACGGTCGACCTCGGTCAGCTGCCTCGTGGCCGACGAGATCTCCCGCCTCGTCGAGGTCGACGATCGCTGCCGCCAAGCCCGCGACACCGCCTTCCGGCAGCTCGACCGCGGCTTCCACATGGGCGGCGGCCGGCTGCCCGACCGCGAGTCGCCCCATGAGCGGTGATCTGGAGTCCCTCGACGACACGCTCGATCTGCTCTCGGACCCGGAGGCGATGCGCGAGCTCGACGAGGCGCGGCGCGCACACGAACGTGGTGACTACGTGACCGGCGACGAGCTCCGCCGGCGATTCGCGCCGAGGTGAGCGGACCACCCGCACCGTACGAGCTGCGGGTCACCGGGCCGGCTCAGCGTCAGCTCGAACGCCTTGCCGAGCGCACCGCGGCCTCGGTCGTCGAGTTCATGCTGTCCGCGCTCGTCGACAATCTGTACCGAGTCGGCGGCCGGCTGCGGCGTGAGCTCGCCGGGCTCCACTCCGCTCGTCCCGGCTCCTACCGGGTGGTCGACGAGATCGACGACGGCGAGCGCGCGGTCATCGTGGCGCGCATCGATCACCGCTCCCGCGTGTACCGGCCGCGGTGACCGTGCGCACGCTCCGTGACCCGGGCAGGTGGCGATGGGGTTGCCGGGATGGGGCCGCGGATGGTTGAATGCCGGGCGATGACGAACCCGACCGCCCTCGTCGTACTCATCCGCTAGCACGCCGGCGTCCATCGCCGCGCGTGCCTCGACCTCCCGAACCGGGAGGTCGCTTCGTTTTTCGGCCCAGTCCGCTCACGCCCCAGGAGCACCCCATGAAGATCACCGGCGCCCAAGCCCTCATCAGAGCACTGGAGATGGAGCACACCGAGGTCGTGTTCGGCCTGCCCGGTGGCTGCATCCTCCCGGCCTACGACCCGCTGCTCGAGTCCACGATCCGCCACATCCTGGTGCGTCACGAGCAGGGCGCCGGGCACATGGCCGAGGGGTACGCCCACGTCACCGGGCGGCCCGGCGTGGCGATGGTGACCAGCGGCCCGGCGGCCACGAACCTGGTCACGCCGCTGTGCGACGCGTACATGGACTCGATCCCGATGGTGGCCATCACCGGCCAGGTCGCCACCGGCGCGATCGGCACGGATGCGTTCCAGGAGTGCGACACCGTGGGGATCACCCGCAGCGTCACCAAGCACAACGAGCTGGTGATGTCGCCGGACGACATCCCGCTCATGGTGCGCCAGGCGTTCCACATCGCCACCACCGGCCGGCCCGGCCCGGTGCTGCTCGACCTGCCCAAGGACGTGCTCCAGAACTCGATGGAGTGGCACTGGCCGAGCGACGCCGAGGTGGCCGACAGCCTGCCGGGGTACCGCCCCACCACCAAGGGCCACCCGCGGATGATCAAGGAGGCGGCCCGGCTCATCATGGAGGCCGAGCGGCCGGTGCTGTACGTGGGGGGCGGCGTGCTGAAGGCCCGGGCGGCTGGTGCGCTGCGCGAGCTGGCGGAGCTGACCGACATCCACGTGGTCACCACGCTCATGGCCCGTGGGGCGTTCCCCGACGACCACCCACTGGCGCTCGGCATGCCGGGAATGCACGGCAACGCGACCGCCGTGACCGCCATGCAGCGCTGCGACCTGCTGGTCGCGCTCGGGGCGCGCTTCGACGACCGGGTCACCGGCAAGGTGTCGGCGTTCGCGCCCGAGGCCAAGGTGATCCACGTCGACATCGACCCTGCCGAGCAGGGCAAGGTCCGCCGGCCCGACGTGCCGATCGTGGGCGACGCCCGCCTCGTCATCGAGGAGATCGTGCGGGTCATCCGCGAGATGAAGGCGAGCGGGGCGGTGCAGGCCGACACCGGCGCCTGGAAGAGCCGCATCAGCGGCTGGCGCGAGCAGTTCCCGCTCACCTACGACCAGAGCGAGCCCGGCGAGGCGCTCAAGCCGCAGTACTGCCTGGAGCAGCTGCGCGACAGCGCGCCCGAGGGCACGATCGTGGTGTCCGGCGTGGGCCAGCACCAGATGTGGACCAGCCAGTTCTGGCGCTACACCGAGCCGTACACGTGGGTGAACTCCGGCGGCCTCGGCACGATGGGCTTCTCGGTGCCGGCGGCCATCGGGGCCAAGGTCGGCCGCCCGGACCGCACGGTGTGGGCCATCGACGGCGACGGCTGCTTCCAGATGACCGCCCAGGAGCTGGTGACGGCGTCCGCCGAGCGGATCCCGATCAAGGTGGCGATCCTCAACAACAGCTACCTGGGCATGGTCCGCCAGTGGCAGGAGATGTTCTACGAGGAGCGCTACAGCGAGGTGTACTTGTCGCCCGACCTGCCGGACTACGTGAAGTGGGCCGAGGCGATGGGCTGCGTGGCGATCCGGGTCGAGGACCCCGCCGAGGTGCAGCCGGCGATCGACAAGGCCAACTCGGTCGACGACCGGCCGGTGGTGGTGGAGTTCCGCGTCGACTCCGGGGAGAAGGTGTTCCCGATGGTGCCGGCCGGGTGCGCGAACGACGATCTGCTCCTGCCCCCGTCGCAGGAGCCGAGCAGGAAGGCGTTGAGCTGATGACCGCGATCAACCCTCTCGGGTCCGACCCGACCCACCACATCCTGTCCGTGCTGGTCCAGAACCGCCCCGGCGTCCTCGCCCGGGTGGCGTCGCTGTTCGCCCGGCGCGGCTTCAACATCTTCAGCCTGGCGGTCGCTCCCACGGAGGACCCGGCGCAGTCGCGGATCACCATCGTGGTCGACGTGGAGTCCACCCCGCTCGAGCAGGTCACCAAGCAGCTGTTCAAGCTGATCGACGTGGTGAAGATCAGCGAGCTCGACCCTCGCCACAGCGTGGAGCGCGAGCTGCTCCTGGCCACGGTGCGGGTGGCGCCGGAAGACCGGGGGCAGGTGGTCGAGCTGACGACGATCTTCGAGGGCAAGATCCTCGCCGTGGGTGCCGAGGCGCTCACCGTGTCGCTCGAGGGCCACCCGGACAAGATCGACGATTTTGAAGAGCTGCTGCGGAGCTATGGCATCGTGGAGCTGCAGCGCACCGGCCGCGTCGCGCTGCCCAAGCTCGATCGAGAGGCGCGCCTTCGCGCCGTGAAGGGAAAGGCAGGCTGATGGCTGCGAACGTGTACTACGAGGCCGACGCCGATCCGTCGATCATCCACGGCCGCAAGGTGGCCATCGTCGGCTACGGCTCGCAGGGCCACGCGCACGCCCTGAACCTGAAGGACTCCGGGGTCGAGGTCGCCGTGGCGCTGCGGCCCGGCTCGTCGTCGCAGGCCAAGGCCGAGGCCCAGGGCCTCACGGTGATGCCCATCGACGAGGCGGCCGCGTGGGCCGACGTCATCATGGTCCTCGCCCCGGACACCGAGCAGAAGCGCATCTACGACGAGTTCATCGCCCCCCACATGACGCCGGGCAAGGCACTGGCGTTCGCCCACGGGTTCAACATCCGCTTCGGGCGGATCACCCCGCCCGAGGGCGTCGACGTGATCATGATCGCCCCGAAGGGGCCCGGGCACCTGGTGCGGCGCACCTACACCGAGGGTGGCGGCGTGCCGGCGCTGATCGCCGTGGCCCAGGACGCCACCGGCGGTGCCAAGGCGCTGGCCTTGTCGTACGCCGACGCCATCGGCGCCACCCGGGCCGGCGTCATCGAGACCACGTTCCCGGAGGAGACCGAGACCGACCTGTTCGGCGAGCAGGTCGTGCTGTGCGGCGGGCTCACCTCGCTGGTGCAGGCCGGCTTCGAGACGCTCGTCGAGGCGGGGTACGCGCCGGAGATGGCGTACTTCGAGTGCCTGCACGAGGTGAAGCTGATCGTCGATCTCATGTACGAGGAGGGCATCGCCGGGATGCGCTACTCGATCAGCGACACCGCCGAGTACGGCGACCTCACCCGTGGCCCGCGGATCATCACCGACGCCACCAAGGCCGAGATGCGCAAGATCCTGGGCGAGATCCAGAGCGGGCAGTTCGCCGACGAGTGGATCGCCGAGAGCGAGAGCGGCCGCAAGCACTACAAGGAGCTGCAGGAGAAGGGCAAGGCGCACCCGATCGAGGCCGTGGGCGCCCGCCTGCGCTCGATGATGCCCTGGATCTCCGCCGGCAAGACCAAGGTAGCCGACGCCAGCGGCGGATAATTCCGACTTGATCGGTCGAGATTCCGGGACCTAGCGTGCCCGGACCGACTCAGGAGGGCACATCCGTCATGACCGATCCGTCGAGCTGGGGCTTCGAGACCCGCCAGATCCACGCCGGGCAGGAGGCCGACCCCACGACGGGGGCGCGGGCCGTGCCCATCTACCAGACCACCAGCTACCAGTTCCGCGACTCGGCGCACGCCCAGAACCTGTTCGCGCTGGCCGAGATCGGCAACATCTACACGCGGATCATGAACCCCACCCAAGGGGTGCTCGAGGGCCGGCTCAGCGCGCTCGAGGGCGGCATCACCACCGCCGTCGGCCTGCCGGGCGCGCTGGTGGTGTCGAGCGGTCAGGCCGCCGAGACGCTGGCCATCTTGACCCTCGCCGAGGCCGGCGATCACGTGGTGTCGTCGCCGTCGCTGTACGGCGGCACGTACAACCTGTTCCACTACACGCTGCCGAAGATGGGCATCGAGGTCAGCTTCGTCGACGACCCCGACGACCTCGAGGAGTGGCGTTCCAAGATCCGTCCGAACACCAAGGCGTTCTATGGCGAGACGCTCGCCAACCCGAAGAACGACGTGCTCGACGTCGAGGGCATCGCCAAGGTGGCCCACGACCACGGGATCCCGCTCATCGTCGACAACACGGTCCCCACCCCGTACCTGTTCCGCCCGATCGAGCACGGTGCCGACATCGTCGTGCACAGCCTCACCAAGTTCATCGGCGGGCACGGCACGTCGATCGGCGGTGTGATCATCGACGGCGGCACGTTCGACTTCGGTGCCAGCGGCCGGTTCCCCAACTTCACCGAGCCCGACCCCAGCTACCACGGGTTGGCCTATTGGCCGGCGCTCGGACCGGGGTCGTACATCATCAAGGCCCGGGTGCAGATGCTGCGTGACCTCGGCGCCGCCGTGGCGCCGTTCAACGCCTTCCTGTTCCTGCAGGGGTTGGAGACGCTGTCGCTGCGGATGGAGCGCCACTTCGCCAACACCGAGGCGGTGGTGCAGTTCCTGTCCGGACGGCCGGAGGTGGAGCAGATCTTCTACGCCGGCCTGCCGTCGAGCCCGTGGCACGAGCGCGCCAACCGCTACTTCGGCGGCAAGGGCTACGGCTCGGTCATCGCGTTCATCATCAAGGGTGGCCGCGAGGCGGGCCAGCGCTTCGCCGAGGCGCTGCAGCTGCACAGCCACGTGGCCAACATCGGCGACGTGCGCAGCCTGGTCATCCACCCGGCCAGCACCACCCACAGCCAGCTCACGGAGGAGGAGCAGGCCGCCACCGGCGTCCAGCCCGGCCTCGTGCGCCTGTCCGTCGGTTTGGAGACCGCTGCTGACATCATCGCCGACCTCGAACACGGCTTCGCGGTGTCCTAGATCCCACCGTTTGGTCTATTGGGCAGCACTTCTGCTGCCAAATCGACCAAACGCAGGGTTAGGAGTCGTGGCCGCGCTGGTCGCGGAGCCACTGCTCGAACGCGTCGCCCAGAGCCTCGGCCGAGGGGATCTCGGCTTCGGCGCGCCGGTCGTACTCGCGCTCGAGCAGGTGCACGTACCCCAGCACCTGCGCGTCCTCGGCGACCGCCTGGTCGTGGAGGTCGCGCCAGCGCTGGATCTCGCCCTGCAGCTGGGCGTGGCTGGTGGACACGCCCAGCACGTGCTCGAGGTGGCGGAGCAGCGCCGCTGATGACGCCGGGTGCTGGGCGCCGCCCAGGTAGTGCGGCACGCCGACGCGCAGCGACACCGCCGGGATCCCGCGACGGTCGAGGCGCTCCTGGAGGACTCCCACCACGCCGGTGACGCCCTCGTACGAGGGGCGGGAGAGGCCGAGTCGCTGGGCGAGATCGGCGTTGGTCGTGCTCCCCACCACGGCCGGCGTGCGGGTGTGGGGAACGGCCTCGGCGTTGGCCCCGACCGTCACCACCACCTCGCACCCCGTACGGCGGGCGATCTCGATGAGCGCGTCGGCGAACGTGGCCCAGTACAGGTGCGGCTCGACGCCGGTGAGCAGCACCAGGTCGCGCGCCCCGTCGGGGAAGCGCACGGCGCGGGCCTCGTTCTCCGGCCAGCGGATGCGGCGCTCGTCGTGGTCGTCGAGCTCGACCTCGGGTCGCTGCTGGGTGAAGTCGTAGAACGGATCGGGGTCGATCGACGCGATCACCGGCGCCACCCGGTCGCGGGCCAGCCACTCGAGCGCGTTCGTGGCCGCCGACGCTACGTCGAACCAGCCGCGCAGCGACAGCACCATCACCGGGTGGCGCAGCGGCGCGAGCTGGTCCCACGACCCGAGGAGGACGTCGTCGATCCGCACGGCCCGATCCTGCCAGGCGGCTCAGCGCCGGGACAGCACGTCGACCACGTGGTCGATGCAGCGGGTGAGCTGGGCGACGTCGTCGGGCTCGACGGCCGGGAACATCCCCACCCGCAGCTGGTTGCGGCCCAGCTTGCGGTAGCTCTCGGTGTCGACCACGCCGTTGGCCCGCAGCACCCGGGCGACCTCGTTGGCGTCGACGCCGCCGTCGGCGGGCGCGCGCAGATCGATGGTGCCGACGACGAGTGAGCGCTTCGCCGGGTCGGCCACGAACGGCGTCGCCTCGGTGCTGGCCCCGGCCCACCCGTACAGATGAGCCGCCGACGCCGAGCAGCGCGACGTGCACCACGCCAGGCCACCCTGGTCGAGCATCCAGCGGATCTGCTGGTCGAGCAGGAACAGCGTGGCGAGCGCCGGCGTGTTGTACGTCTGGTCGGCCTTGGAGTTCTCGAGCGCGATGGACAGATCGAGCGAGGCGGGGGTCCAGCGGCCGCTGGCCTTGATCCGGGCGATGCGCTCGAGCGCCCGCGGCGAGCACGCCGCCAGCCACAGCCCGCCGTCGCTGGCGAAGCTCTTCTGCGGGGCGAAGTAGTAGACGTCGACCTCGGCCGGGTCCCACGGCAGGGCGCCGGCGGCGCTGGTGGCGTCGACCACCACGAGCGCGTCGGGGTCTGCGCCGGCCGGGCGGCGCAGTGGCATCATCACCCCGGTCGAGGTCTCGTTGTGGGTGAGCGCGTAGACGTCGACGCCCGGCGTTGCCGCCGGCTCGGGGTGGTCGCCGGGGGTGGCCGGCACGATCATCGGCTCGTCGAGGTGTGGGGCCGCAGCGGCCGCGTCGGCGAACTTCGAGGAGAACTCGCCGAACACCAGGTGCTGGCTGCGCCGCTCGATGAGCCCGAAGCAGGCGACGTCCCAGAACACGGTGGACCCGCCGTTGCCGAGCACCACCTCCCAGTCGTGCGGCAGGCCGAACAGCTGGCGCAGGCCGTGGCGGACGCTGCCCACCACGTTGCGCACCGGCGCCTGGCGGTGCGACGTGCCGAGCCACGTGCGGGACACGGCCGCGAGCGCGTCGACGGCCTCCGGGCGGACCTTCGACGGTCCGGAGCCGAACCGGCCGTCGCCTGGCAGCAGCTCGACGGGGATCGTGATGGGGGTGGACGTGGTCGCGCTGGTCATGGTCGACATTCCCTTGGGGGTGCGGGGACGTGCCGTGCAAGCATGGCAGCCATGGCCGCAGCCCCCCAACGGAATCGCGTCAGCGCCCGCCTGGCCGCCATCAAGGAGTCGGCGACGCTGGCCGTCGATGCCAAGGCCAAGGCCCTGAAGGCCTCCGGCGCCGACGTGATCGGCTTCGGGGCCGGTGAGCCGGACTTCCCGACGCCCGCGCACATCGTGGAGGCGGCAGTGGTGGCCTGCCGCGACCCCGCCTTCCACCGCTACACCCCGGCGGCGGGCCTGCCCGAGCTGCGCGAGGCCATCGCCGCCAAGACCCTGCGTGACAGTGGCTTCGTGTGCCAGCCCAGCCAGGTGCTGGTCACCAACGGCGGCAAGCACGCCGTGTTCACCGCCTTCGCCGCCCTGTGCGACCCGGGCGACGAGGTCATCTGCCCGGCGCCGTACTGGACGACCTATCCCGAGGCGATCACCCTCGCCGGCGGGGTCCCGGTGGTGATCGAGACCACCGTCGAGACCGGCTTCCGGGTGACCATCGACCAGCTCGAGGCCGCGCTCACCCCGCGCACGAAGGTGTTGCTGTTCGTGTCGCCGGACAACCCGAGCGGCGCCGTCTACCCGCCCGAGGAGGTGGCGGCGATCGGCCGCTGGGCCGTGGAGCGCGGCGTCTGGGTGCTGACGGACGAGATCTACGAGCACCTCACCTACGGCCCGCACCGGTTCTCGTCGATGCCCACGCTCGTGCCGGACCTGGCCGACCAGTGCGTGATCGTCAACGGCGTGGCCAAGACGTACGCCATGACCGGGTGGCGGGTGGGGTGGATGATCGGCCCGGACGACGTCATGAAGGCGGCCATCAACTTCCAGTCCCACGCCACTTCGAACGTGTCGAACGTGGCCCAGGCCGCCGCGCTGGCCGCGGTCAGCGGCGACCTGGAGGCGGTCGCGATGATGCGCCAGGCGTTCGAGCGCCGTGGCCGCACCATGCACCGGATGCTCAACGAGATCCCGGGGATCACCTGCATCGAACCCCAGGGAGCGTTCTACTGCTACCCGGACGTGCGGGGCCTGCTGGGCCGGCCGCTCGCCGGCAAGGTGGCCACGAACACCCTGGAGCTGGCCGACCTGGTGCTGTCCGAGGCGAAGGTCGCGTTCGTGCCCGGCGAGGCGTTCGGCAGCCCCGGCTACGCACGGTTCTCGTTCGCGCTGGGCGACGCCGACCTGGAGGAGGGGATCCGCCGGCTGGCGCAGCTCGTCGCGGCGTAGATCCGGCGAATCGCCCGGGCCACACCGCCGCGGCTAGGGTGCGCACACCCGGCACCGCCGGGTGGCATCGACGCCAGCGAAGTCCGGTGAGATCCCGGCGCTGTCCCGCAACGGTGGTCCCCCTCGGGGGCGAGCCCGGTCGCCTGGTCCGGTGCGCGAAACCCAGTCCTCGGAGGAAGGGCGGTTCGCGTGGGCCGACAGCCCGCTCGGGCAGCACCCACATCGATCCCACCTTCGTCCTCCGTTCCACGTACAGGAGGATGAACCATGTCCCGACGAGCACCCCGCTCGCCCCGCCGCACCCTCGGCGCCCTGACGCTCGCCGGCGTCGTGCTGCTCGCGGCGTGCGGTGACGACGACAGCGCCGACGGGTCGGTGCCGGCCTCCGATGCCGCGTCGGCGGCGTCGGACGCGCCAATGGTCGGCAGCTGCGAAGGCACGTTCCCGGTGACCGTCACCGGTGGCAGCGGCGAAGTGACCCTCGACGCCGCGCCGGAGCGCATCGTGATGCTGTCACCGACCCACACCGAGATGGTCTTCGCCATCGGCGCCGGCGACCAGGTCGTGGCCGTGGACGACCAGTCCAACTACCCGGCCGCCGCGGTGCTCAAGTCCAGCTCGCTGTCCGGCTACGAGCCGAACGTCGAGTCCATCGCCGGCTACGAGCCGGATCTGGTCGTCGTGGGTGACGACTTCACCGGTCTCACGGAGCAGCTGGCATCGCTCGACATCCCGGTGTGGTCCGGGCCGACGGCGACGTCGCTCGACGACGTGTACGCCCAGATCACCCAGCTCGGCCAGCTCACCGGCTGTGTCGGCGGTGCGGCGGCAACCGTGGCCGACATGCGGACGAAGATCGAGACCGCCGTCGCGGGGATCGAGCCGGTCGCCGAGCCGCTCACCTACTACTACGAGCTCGACGACACCTACTACTCGGTGACGTCGACGTCGTTCATGGGTCAGATGCTGGGCCTGTTCGGGCTGCGCAGCATCGCCGACGGGGTCAGCGAGGGCAACGACTACCCGCAGCTCTCGGCGGAGGCGATCATCGAGGCCGACCCGGACCTGATCTTCCTGGCCGACACCAAGTGCTGCGGGCAGTCGGCAGAGACGGTCGCCGCCCGGCCGGGTTGGGGCGGGATCGCTGCGGTCACCAACGGGAACGTGATCGTCCTCGACGACGACATCGCCTCCCGCTGGGGTCCGCGCCTGGTGGAGCTGGTCGCAGCGGTGAGCCAGGCCCTCTCCGGGTCGACCACGGGGTGAGGGCCGGGGCGCGCACATGACGGCGACCGCGGTGCCGTCCCCGTCGGCGGTCGGCCACGCCCACCGGCGCCTGCATGTCGGTTGGTGGCTGCCCGCCGGCATCTTCACGCTGGCGGTGGCGTTCGCCGCCGGTGTGTCGATCGGGCCGGCGGGCCCGGTGTGGTGGCGGGTGCCGCTCGCCCTCGTCGACCATCTGCCGGTGGTCCAGCTCGACAGCGGCGTCACGCCCCAGCAGTGGGACGTCATCTGGCAGGTGCGCATGCCGCGCGTCGTGCTGGCGGGGATCGTCGGGGCGATGCTGTCGCTCGCCGGGGCCAGCTACCAGGGGGTGTTCCGCAACCCCCTGGTCGACCCCTACCTGCTCGGTGTGGCGGCCGGGGCAGGCCTGGGCGCCACGATGGTGTTCTCCTTCGGCGGGTCGGTGGTGGACAGCTGGCCCGTCGACCCGCTGCCGCTGTCGGCGTTCGTGTTCGGACTGGTCGCGGTGGCCGTCACCTACCTGGTGGGCGGAGCGTTCGGTGCCGCCCGGTCACCGACCACGCTGGTGCTGGCCGGTGTGGCGGTCACCACGCTGGCGACGGCGATGCAGACGTTCGTGCTGCAGCGCCACACCGAGGTGATCCGTCGCGTGTACTCGTGGATCCTCGGCACGCTGTCCACCGCCACGTGGGCGGACGTCCGCCTCGTGCTGCCGTACGTGGTGGTGGCGAGCGCCGTGCTCATCGCCCACCGCCGTCTGCTCGACGTGCTGCGCGTCGGCGACGACGAGGCGGCGGCGCTCGGCGCCCACGTGGAGCGGACCCGGCTCATCGTGGTGCTGGCAGCGACGCTCGGCACGGCCGCGGTGGTGGCGGTCACCGGGTTGATCGGCTTCGTCGGGATCATCGTGCCCCACACCGTGCGCCTCGTGACCGGTGCCAGCTACCGGCGGGTCGTGCCGCTGAGCCTCCTCCTGGGCGCGGCGTTCCTGATCGTCGCCGACATCCCGTCGCGCACGCTCGACGCCCCGGCCGAGGTGCCCATCGGCGTGGTGACGGCGTTCCTCGGCGCTCCGTTCTTCCTCGTGGTGCTGCGCACGAGCCGGAGGCGGAGCCGGTGACCTCGGTGGCGTTCACCGAGCTGCAGGTGCGCTACGGCACCCGCGTGGCGGTGGCGTCGTTCACCGACCGCGTCCAGCCGGGGGAGTGGCTGTGCCTCATCGGGCCGAACGGGGCCGGGAAGTCGTCCATCCTGCGGGCGGTGGTGGGCCTCGTCCCGTACCTCGGTGAGATCCTCCTCGACGGCACCCGCCTCGGTGCCCGCTCGGCTCGGCGGCGGGCGCAGCTGGTGGCCTACGTGCCCCAGGCCCCGGTCCTGCCCGACGACATGAGCGTCTATGAGTACGTGCTGCTCGGGCGCAACCCGTACGTCGGCCACCTCGGCACCGAGACCCGCCACGACCGGGAGATGGCGGCGGCGATGCTCGGCCGGCTCGACCTCGAGGACCTCGCCGGCCGGCTGCTCTGCACGCTGTCCGGAGGGGAGCGCCAGCGCCTGGTCATCGCCCGGGCGCTGGCCCAGGAGGCGCCGGTGCTGCTGCTCGACGAGCCGACCAGCGCGCTCGACATCGGCCACCAGCAGCAGGCGCTTGAGCTGGTGGACGGGCTGCGGCGCGAGCACGGGCTCACGGTGGTGTCGGCGATGCACGACCTGACGCTGGCCGGGCTCTACAGCGACCGCCTGGCGCTGTTGCACCAGGGCCACTGCGTGTCGAGCGGCGACGCCGCCCATGTGCTGCGGGCCGAGACGCTGGCCGAGTTCTACGGCGTGTCCGTCAGCGTGCACCACGACCCCGACGGCACGGTCGTGGTCGTGCCCCGCAAGTCCCAACACCTCGGTTCTGGTCCCAGGAAGTAGCGCTCAGCGCTACTTCCTGGGACCAGAACGGGAGGAGGGGGTTGGGGTCAGCCGGTGGTGTACCAGCGATCGCCGGGCTCGAGCACGCGGTCGGCCTCGCTCGGGCCCCACGAGCCACGGAAGTACGGGTGCACCGGCCCAGGGTCGTCGAGGGCGGGCTGGACGATCCGCCACGTCCGCTCGACGACGTCTTCGCGGGCGAACCGCCGCGGGTTGCCCTCGAGCGCGTCGTCGAGCAGGCGCTCGTATGCCTCCCGGCGCTCGCCCAGCGCGGCGGCGAAGTCGACGGCGATGTCGACGTTCTGGCTGTCGAGCTGCTGGCCCGGCGACTTGGCCTGCAACGTGAACGTCACACCGTCGTGCTGGCCGAGTCGGAACCGCACCAGGTTGCGCCCCGGCGAGGCGTCGGCCCGCTCGTCGAACAGCATCCGCGGCGGCTCGCGGAACTCGACCACCGCCTCGGTGGCCGACCGGGCCAGCCCCTTCCCGGCCCGGACGTACCACGGCACGCCGGCCCAGCGCCACGAGTCGATGTGCAACCGCGCAGCGACGAACGTCTCCACGGTCGAGTCCGGCGCCACCCCCGGCTCGTCGCGGTAGCCGACGTACTGGCCCCGCACCAGCTGATGGCAGTCGAGCGGGTCGGTGGCGGCGAAGACCTTGACCTTCTCGTCCTGGAGGAAGCTCGACTCCGGCCCCACCGGTGGCTCCATCGCGAGGAGGGCGACCACCTGCAAGAGGTGGTTCTGCACCACGTCGCGCAGCGCGCCGACGCTGTCGTAGAACGCACCGCGACCCTCGACACCGATGGACTCCGCCATCGTGATCTGCACGCTGCGCACGTAGTTCCGGTTCCACACCGGCTCGAGCAGCGTGTTCGAGAAGCGGAACACCAGCAGGTCCTCGACGCTCTCCTTGCCGAGGTAGTGGTCGATGCGGAAGATCTTCGGCTCCGGGAACGCGGCGTGGAGCGTGGCGTTGAGTTCGACCGCCGAGGCCAGGTCACGCCCGAAGGGCTTCTCCACCACCACGCGGCCCCGAAGGTTCAGCCCGACGCTGACGAGGGAGTCGACGACCGTCGGGAACATCGACGGTGGGATCGCCAGGTAGAACACGGCGTTCTTGCTGCCGAGGCGCTCGAGCGTGGCCGTCAGCAGCTCCCACGTCGTGCGCTGGGCGTAATCACCGCTGATCAGGTCGAGCCGGCCGAGCAGTGCGTCGACCACGGCGACCTGCGCGTCGGGGATCGCCGCGACGATGGCGTCGTGGGCGTGGAGGCGGAACGACTCATCGGTCCAGCTGTCGCGAGCGACACCGATCACGGGCACGCCGAGGCGGCCGTGGCGCTCGAGGTGGTACAGGGCTGGGAAGAGCTTGCGCCGGGACAGGTCGCCGGTTGCGCCCATGAGGACCAGGGTGTCGGCAGCTCCGAGGTCGACGTCGGGCGGCATCAGTGGTGGTCCTTGCGCTCGACGTGCCCGCCGAACTGGGCTCGCATCGCCGACAGCACCCGGTCGGCGGTGACGGAGCGGCCGCGCGACGAGAACCGCTCGAACAGCGCGGCCGACAACACCGGCACGGGCACGCCCTCGTCGACCGCGGCGTGCACGGTCCAGCGCCCTTCGCCGCTGTCGCTCACCCGGCCCTCGAAGCCGTCGAGCCCCGGGTCGGCGGCGAGTGCGGCGGCGGTCAGGTCGAGCAGCCAGCTGGCCACGACGCTGCCGCGTCGCCACACCTCGGTGATGGCGGCCAGGTCCATGTCGTACTGGTAGTAGCGCGGCTCGGCGAGCGGGGTGGTCTCGGCGTCACGGGGGCGATCCTCGCGTCCGATGCCAGCCTGGGCCAGCACGTTGAGCCCCTCGGCGTACGCCGCCATGAGGCCGTACTCGATGCCGTTGTGGACCATCTTCACGAAGTGCCCGGCGCCGGACGGCCCGCAGTGCAGCCAGCCTCGCTCGGCCGTCGACGGCTCGCCGGTGCGCCCCGGGGTCCGCTCGGCGGCGTCGACGCCGGGAGCGAGGGCGTCGAACACGTCGGCGAGACGCTGCACGGCGGGCGGATCACCCCCCACCATCAAGCAGTAGCCCCGGTCGAGCCCGTGCACGCCGCCGCTGGTGCCCACGTCGAGGAGGTTCACGCCGCGCTCGGCCAGCCGGGCGGAGCGGTCGACGGCGTCTCGGTACCACGAGTTGCCGCCGTCGATCACGGTGTCGCCTGGCTCGAGGTGCTCGGCGAGACGGTCGAGCGTCTCGCCCACGAACGCTGCCGGGACCATGAGCCACACGTCACGGGGTGGGGAGAGCGCGGCGACGAGCTCGGCGAGGGTTGCCGCGCCGCTGGCGCCGGAGGTCGTCACGGCGCCGACCGCAGCGGGGTCCACGTCGTGGCCGATGCAGGGGATCCCGGCTCGTTGCAGGCGGCGCACCATGTTCGCTCCCATGCGGCCGAGCCCGACCATTCCGAGGCGAGGCTGAGGTCGATCCATGGGTGAGACCGTACGCCGCTCGGCGCCCGCCGGGCTGCCGAGGCCCGGGCGCGGATACCGTGCCGGCGATGGATCGGGCCAGGGAGATCGACCGCGCTGTCGAGGGAGCCTCGGCCGCCCACCAGGCGCTGCTGGCCGACCTCGATGGGCTGCTCGAGCGGGGCGACCTCGACGTGCACCGGCCCTCGCTCCTCCCGGGCTGGTCGGTCGGCCACGTGCTGACCCACATTGCTCGCAACGCCGACAGCCACGTCCGCATCCTGGAAGCCGCCGGGCGGGGGGAGGTGGCCGACCAGTACGACGGCGGTGTCGAGGGGCGTGCGACGGCCATCGAGGAGGGGGCCGGCCGGCCGGGCTCCGATCAGGTGAGCGACGTCCGCACGAGCGCATGGAAGCTGGAGGCGGCCTGGGCGAGGTGTCCCGCCGAGGGGTGGGCGGGCCACGGCCGGGGCAGCCGGGGTGACCAGATCCCGGTGACCGACCTCCCGTTCCGGCGCTGGCGCGAGGTCGTCGTCCACCACGCTGACCTCGGGCTCGGCTACGCCTGGTCGGACTGGCCGTCCGCGTACGTTCGCCTCGAGCTGGACCGGCAGGTGATGGCCTGGCGGGCGCGCCTGGGGATGGGCCTCACCACGCTGCCACCAGCGGCGCTGGCGCTCGACCCCCGTGAGCGCCTGGCCTGGCTGCTCGGCCGCCACCACGTCGCCGGCCTGGCCGACCCGGGCTCGTTCGCATGAGCCGCGAGCGCCCGGCGCCCAACCAAGGGAGAGGGTGGGGCCGGCGGCTCGTCGCGGTCGTGGGAGCACTCGGGGTGGGGGCCGTGCTCGGCGTCGTGCCCTCGTCGCCGGCACTCGCCCACGCCGATCTGGAAGGCACCGTCCCGTCGTCGGGCGCCGTGCTCGACGAGGGGCCCGATCGGATCGTGCTCGACTTCGACGAGCCGGTCGATGTGAGCCTCGGGGGCGTCGAGATGTTCGACGAGCGCGGCGACAGCATCCCACTCGGCGCGGCGGCCAGCGAACCCGGCGACGCGAGCGTGGTGGTCGTCACGGACGTCCCGGACCTCAACGACGGGATCTACGCGGTGGTCTACGAGGTGGTGTCGGCGGACGGTCACCCCGCCCGGGGGGCGTTCACGTTCCAGGTCGGCACGTCGGCCTCCGGCGACACCCGGCTGCTGCTGGAACAGGTCCTGGCCGGCCGGGACAGCGACGCGCTCGTCGGCTGGCTGCTCGGGGTCGGGCGGTTCCTGGCCTTCGCCGGTGTGGTGGTGCTCGTCGGCGCCGCGCTCCTCGTCGCCGTCGCCCGGCCCGGTGGGTTCGCGGTGCGGCCCGTCCGGTGGGTGCTCGGGGTCTCCTGGGTAGCGCTGGCGATCGGGACGCTCGCCGTGTTCGGGCTCCAGGGGCCGTACCTGGTTCGCGGCTCGCCGCTCGACGCGCTCGACCCGTCGCTGTGGGGCGACGTCGCCGGCACCCGTCCGGGGCGAGGGCTCCTCGTGCGCCTCGGGCTGGTGGTGGTCGCGGCGGTCCTGCTGTGGCGGTGGCGGATGGTACGCACCACGTGGTGGCGGGCCACCGCCCTCGTCATCGGGATCGGGCTGATCCTGACGTATTCGACCATCGGCCATCCGAGTGCAGCTGGTGGTGCTGCCCTCTCGGTGGCGGCCGACGCCCTCCACCTCGGGGCGGCGTCGGTGTGGATCGGGGGCTTGGTCGTCCTCGCGCTCGGCGGGCGCTCCTGGTACGCGGATCCGCTGGTCGACGACGATCCGAGCGGGGCTGCCGAGCCGGTCGAGCCGCATCCCGTGCGGCGGTTCTCTCGCTGGGCGGCGGTGGCGCTCGCAGTGGTCGTCCTCACCGGCGCTGCCCAGACGTTGCGGCTGGCGGGCCCCCTCGGCGAGCTGACCGACACCACATGGGGTCGTCTACTGCTCGTGAAGCTGGCCGTCGTGGTGGTCTTGGTCGCGCTCGGCGCGGTGACGCGCTGGCTCCTCACGGCCGATGGCCCCGGCTCGTTGCGCCGCACGGTCGTGGCCGAGGCGCTCATCGGCGTGGTGGTGCTGGCGCTGACGGCCGGCCTGGTGGCGACCCCGCCGGAGTCGGCGACCGAGGCCCGGCCGTTCACCGCGACGGTGGTGCAGGCTGGCGTGCTCGCCGACATCACGGTGTACCCGGCCGCGGTCGGCGCCAACGAGGTCCACCTGGTGTTCTCGCCCCCGGGTGGGACGCTCGCCCCCGTCCTGTCGGCCGAGGCGCGCATGCTGCTTCGAGGGTCCGACCTGCCGGCGGTGCCGGTCGACCTGGCGGTCGTCGGGCCCAACCACTGGACGGGGGTCGTGCAGCTGCCCTACGCGGGCGACTGGACCCTCGAGATCGTCGCCGAGCCGGACGAGGACGTCCAGGTGCTCCTCAGCACGCCCGTCCCCGTGCACTGACACACGAAGCGGTTCAGGGTGGTTGCCGGAGGGGTGGAGGGTCAGGAGTCGGCGAGGGTGGCGGCGAGGTCGCCGAGGTCGGCGGAGTTGGCCACGGCGAGCACGGCGTGCTGGAGCTCGAGGCGCAGCTCGGCCGGCATCCCCGGCGAGTGGATCCAGGCGTGGAGACGCTCGAGCGCCGCCGGGTGGACCAGTGCGGTGGGGTCATCGAGGTCGATCGCTGGCACCGGACCCAGGCGGCCCGGCAAGCGCCCTTCGCGGCGGGCGCGCTCGGCGAGGACGCCGACGAGCAGGTGCGCGGTGGCCACGCGGCGGGCCATCTCGCGGCGGGCGGCCCGGCGGGACTCGTCCCGGGCATCACCGTCGACGGCGTCGATCGCGACGCCCAAGCCCAGCCCGACGGCGCGCCGGACGAGCATGGGAACTGGCGGCGGGAGCGGCGCCGTGAGGGCCCGTGTGCCCGCTGCGGCGGCGGCGTCGAGGCCGCTGTGCGCCAGCCCCCACAGGGCGCGCCGCTCGGCGAGGTCGTCGACCTCGGCGTCGCGCAGGATCTCGGCCACCGCGCCGCTCGTGAACGCCGCGGCGTCGATGGCGGCCCGCATCCCGGGCCCCTGCGACGGTGCGGTGGCCACCAGTCGGGCGAGCGCCGGGCCGAGCCCATCACCGAGCGCTGCGGCCGAGGCGTCGTCGTCAGCGACGAAGACGAGAGCCCGGAGCCCGTCGGTGGCCTGCCATCCCCACTCGGTGGCGGCTCCGGTGAACCAGGGCTGCCAGGGAGCGACGACCGAGCCCAACCACGCTCGGATCTCGCGCTCGCGCGCCACGGCGTCGATGCCGACCGGCGCGATGAGGCGGAGCTCGAGGGCCACCGTCGTCAGGTCGGGGCAGGCGCGGATGGGGTCGGCCTGCATCAGCTCGACGACCGCACGGAGCCGCCGTCCGGCGTCGTTCACCGTCGCGTGCCCCGGATCCGTCACGGCGGCGACGAGACGCCGGCCGGCGGCGGGATCGTTGGCGCCGAACAGCAGGACGTCGAGGCGGTCGGACATCGCATCGAACAGCGAGATCGCCGCGATCGGCTCGGCCAGCACGGCGCCGAGGACCAGGTCCGCCACGCTGAGCTCGTGCCCCGGCGCGTCGAGGTACCACGCCGGGTCGTCCACCACCCACGAGCGCAGGACCCGTTCGGCCATCTGGGCGAGGCGCGGCGGGACCAGGTCGAGCGACGCGAGGAGCCGGGCGGCGGCGTGAGGATCCTCGTCGGCGAGCCGGTCCAGGCCGGCGGTGCCCAGGCCGTCCATGAACGCCGCCCTCGCCGCCGGGTCGTGGCGCCACCGGCCCAGGCGCTCGATCAGCCACCCCAGACCGTTGGCGTCGAGGAGCTCGTGGAGGGCTCCGGTCCGCAGGCGCGCCCCCACCGCCGTGGCCTCGACCGCTGGGTCGACTCCGGCCACCGTGCCGGGTGGTCCGAGCGGGTCGGACCACACCTGGCGATCGCCGACCGTCCACGTGCTCAGCGCGGCGAGGCGCAGGTCGTCTCGGTCGGGGTGGACTCGGCGGTACCCGGTGAGGACGGCGCAGTCGGTGAGCGCCGCACACCGCCGCGCCCACTCATCGAGGGACTCGGCGACCCGGCGCACGGCCACGAGGGGCTCGTGAGCGACGGGGTCGTCGCAGCGCAGGGCCCGGAGCGCATCGACCGCGTCGTCGAGGGCGAGGCGCAGCATGCTCACGCGCTCCGGGTCGAGCCCCAGGAAGCCGCTCACGACCGGACCACCACGGCCGTGGCCAGCAGGTGGTCGGCCCGTCGCTCGAGCGTGACGGCGTGCCGGCGCAGCTCGTCGACGGCCCCGTCGAGCCGCCGCACGGCGACGGCGACGTCGTGACGGCATGCCTCGGCCGTCGCGCCGATCCACGTGTCGTCACCCGCCAGCCACACGATGGTGGGCAGGTCGGCATGCTCCACGCGGCTCGCCAGGCGGCGCAGTGCCGTTGCCCGGGCGCGCAGCGCCGCAGCCTCTGCGCTGGGAGGAGACACGACGGTCGGCATCACCCGTCATGTGTGCACGAGGACAGCGCGTCCGGAAGGGTGGGCGCTGCGACGGGACCGTCAGAGGTACCGGACGACCAGGTGATGGGGCAGCGCGGTGGTCGCGTCGACGAAGCCCTCGCCGACGACCACGAAGCCCACCCGACGGTAGAACTCGAGCGCTTCGTCCCGGGCCCGCGCCCACACCAGTGCGGCTCCCTGGCCCCTCGCGGCATCGAGTCCGGCAGCAACCAGGGTCGAGCCGAGGCCGGCACCTCGGTGCTCGGGCGCGGTGGCCATCCCGCGCACCTGCACGCCAGGGAGGTGCGGCTCGGGTGGGAATGCCCGCGGCAGCCACGTCGACGTGGCGATCACGGCGCCATCGGGCGCGCGGACGGCCAGGTGGAACGTCCCTGGCATGTCGTCCTCGGGGAACCGAGGCTCGCTGGACGGTGTGTCGCGCCGCAGCACCGCTGCCCGCAGCGCCAGCACGTCGTCGGTGCCGACCTGCTCGACCAGGGGAACCGGTGCGCTCACGGCTCAGCCGAGCGCTGCCGCCATGGCCTGTGCCTGCTCGGCGCTGAGCGGGGCGGTGATGGTGAGGCCGGGACCGATCGTCGCCGCCGTGACCACCGGGGCGGCCACGACGTCGCCGTCGACCGTGATGGCGATCTGCCCCCGGGGGCACGACGGGTCGCGAGCGAAGCACCGGCCCGTGAGCTCGTCGAGCGCCGACTGGCCCTCGGCGCTGAGCGTCACCACGACCGACCAGCTGCCGGACACCTCACGTGCCTCGGCGCTCGCGACGTCGCCCTCGTCGAGTGCCGACACGCCCAGGTCGTAGGCGATGCCGGTCGGCGGCTCCGGCGCGATCACCGTGTCGTCGGGGACGTCGTCGCCGATCAGGCCGAGCTCGATGCCGTCGACCGGCAACACGGAGCGCACCGGGCGCACGCGCAGGAGGCCCTCGAACGGGGCAGCGGTGGTCGTGGTTGCGGCCGCGGTGCCGAGGGTCGTGTCGGCCGGGGCGTCGTCGTCGCCACGGCCACAGGCGGCGAGGGACAGCACCATGCAGGCGATCACGGCGAGGCGGGGCACGGCAGCGACGCTATCGAGCCGGGGGCGTGGACAGCTCCGCCAGCTCGACCACCCGGTCGGCCACGGCCCGGGCCTCGGCGCGGTCGTGGGTGACGTGGAGCGCCGTCACCTCTGCGGTGTGCAACAGCGCGCGGACCTCGCCCACGAGCCGTTCGTGGAGGTCCGTGTCGAGTCCGGTCAGCGGTTCGTCCAGCAGCAGCACCCGCGGCCGCGGCGCCAGCGCCCGTGCGAGCGCGACCCGCTTGGCCTCGCCTCCCGACAGCTCCGTCACCCGGCGGTCGCCGAAGCCGGCGAGCCCGACCGTGTCGAGCAGCTCGTCCACCCGCTGGGCGATCTCGGCCCTCGACCGCCGCTGCATCCGCAGCCCGAACCCGACGTTGCCGGCCACGTCGAGGTGCGGGAACAGCTGCTCGTCCTGGAACACCACCCCGACGCCGCGGCGGTGGGCCGGCGTCGAGGTGACGTCGACACCGTCGACGAGCACCGAGCCGGCGTCGGCGGGGAGCAGGCCGGCGATCACGCGCAGCAGCGTCGTCTTCCCGGTGCCGGACGGGCCGAGCAGCGCGACCACCTCGCCACCGGCGACGTGCAGCGACACGCGATCGAGCACCGTGCGGTCGCCGAAGCGGACCACGACGTCGCGCACCTCGAGCACTCAGATCACCCCGCTGCGCTCCGGCCGGAGCGCGTCGACCGCCACCACGGCGACGATCGTGGAAAGGAGCAGGATCGTGGCCAGCGCATAGCCGCTGGCCTGGAGCACGTCGCCGGTGCGCCCGAGCAGGCGCTGCACGGCGATCGGCAGGGTCTCGTTGCCCCGGCGGGTGAGAAAGCTCGTGGCCCCGAACTCGCCGAGCGACACCGCAAACGCGAACCCGGCGCCGGCGACGATGGCGCGGCTGGCGATCGGCAGCTCGACGTGGCACCAGACCCGCCACGGAGCGGCACCGAGCGCGCTGGCCGCCTCGCGCAGGCCGGCGGGGATCGAGCGCAGCACCGGCAGCACGGCGCGGACCACGAACGGCACCGCCACGAGGGCATGGACGAGTGGGATCAGTGCCGTCGAGGCGCGGAAGTCGACCGGAGGCTGGTCGAACGTGATCAGGATCCCGAGCCCGATCGTCACCGCCGACGTGCCGAGCGGCAGCATCAGACCGGCGTCGAGCAGCCGGCCGCCTCTGCCCGCCCCGGCGATGGCCACCGCCGACGCCGTCCCGACGACGACGGCGATCAGCGCGGCGACGGTGGCGAAGCGCAACGAGGTGGCGAGCGCGGAGATCGGATCCGCCCCGACGCTGACGCCCGGTCGCAGCTCGGCCCCACCGAGGCCCCGCCAGCCCGCCAGCGAGAGCTCCTCGCCGACCCGGAACGAGCGCAGCACCAGCGCGACCAGTGGGATCAGCACGGCGGCCAGCGTGGTGCCGACGACGGCGATGACGAGCGCTGTTTCACGCGCTGACCGGGCGCGCCGGCGGGCTGCAGCCTGGAGGTGCAGGCCCCCCTGGGCCGCACGCTCCTGCAGACGCCCCGACCACCACAAGACGGCCGCCATGGCGACGAGCTGCAGCAGGGCGAGGGCGCAGGCGCCCGGCAGGTCACCGAGTTGGACGGCGCGCAGGTAGACCTCGACCTCCACGGTGGTGAGGCGCGGCCCGCCGAGCACTCGGATGACGCCGTAGGAGGTGAACGTGAACAGGAACACGATCGACCCGGCGGCGGCCAGCGCCGGGCGCAGCAGGGGCAGGGTCACGGCGACGAACGCCCGGACGGGGCCGGCGCCGAGGGTGCGGGCGGCGCCGGCCAGGTCCGGGTCGAGCTGCTCCCACAGCCCTCCCACCAGGCGCACCACGACCGCGAGGTTGAAGAACACGTGCGCCAGCAGGATCGCCCAGACCGTGTGGTGCAACGAGGTGGGCAGCAGGGCCAAGAAGGCGGCGCCCACCACGACGGTCGGCAGCACGAACGGCACCGTCACCGTGGCCAGGGCCAGGCGCCGCCCGGGGAAGCGGAACCGGGCGAACACGTAGGCCGGCCCGAGGCCCGCCAGCAGCGTCAGGGCGGTGCTGGCGAGCGCCTGCCACAGCGTGAACCAGATGACCGAGCGGATCCCCGGGTTGGTCAGCACGTCGGTGACGACCTGCCAGTGCAGCCCCCGCGCCAGGACGGTGGCCACCGGCCAGGCGAACAGCACGGACACGAACACGACCGGCACGACGGCCATGGCCGCCACCGCCGGGCGCGACAGCGTGCCGACCGGACGATTCATCCACCCACCTCCCGTTCTGGCAGCACCAGGTAGCGCTCAGCGCTACTTCCTGGGACCAGAACCGGGAGGGCTCGGTTCTGGCAGCACCAGGTAGCGCTCAGCGCTACTTCCCGGGACCAGAACGCCGGGGTGGTCAGCGCAGGACGATGGAGGTCCACTCGTCGATCCAAGCCTGGCGGTTGGCGGCGATGTCGTCCGGCGCCAGGGTGAGGGGGTCGGCCGGCCGGACGGCGAACTCGGTGAACACCTCCGGAACCGCCGCTCGCTCGTTGGCGGGGAACACGAACAGGGTGAGGGGCAGATCCTCCTGGAACGTGGTTCCGAGCAGGTAGTCGACGAGGCGCCGAGCCTGCGCCTCATGGTCGCTGCCGCGCAGCACGCCGGCGAACTCGATCTGGCGGAAGCACGTCGCCTCGACCACCGCGGTGGGCGGCTCGTCGATGGGCGGGTCGGCGAAGATCACCTCGGCCGGCGGGCTGGTCGCGTAGCTGACCACCATCGGCCGGTCACCGCCGGTGGCGCTGAAGCGCTCGTAGTACGCCTCCGTCCAGCCGTCCACCACCTCGACGCCGTTGGCTCGCAGGTCGCGCCAGTAGTCCTGCCAGCCGTCGGCGCCCATCTCCGCCACGGTGGCGAGCAGGAACGCCAGCCCCGGTGACGACGTCGCCGGGTTCTGCACCACGAGCAGGTCGGCGTAGGCGGGGTCGGCCAGCTCGGACAGGTCGGCGGGCGGCTCGAGCCCCCGTTCGGCGAGCCCGGCGATGTCGTAGTTGATGCACACGTCGCCGGTGTCGACCGGCGTGACCTCGTGGCCCGGCACCAGCTCGGTGAGGGCGGGGGGCACGTCAGCGAGGCGGGGCGATTCGTAGGGCTCGAACACGTCGGCGTCGAGGGCGCGCGACAGCAGGGTGTTGTCGACCCCCCACAGGACGTCACCCTCGGGGTTGCCGGCGGTGAGCACCGCCTTTGACACCAGCTCGCCCGCGTCACCGCCGAGTGCGACCTCGACCTCGATGCCGGTCTCCTCGGTGAACGGGTCGAAGATCCCCTCGCTCGGGGTGAACGAGTCGTAGGCGAGCAGCGTCAGCGTCACCGGTTCAGCGGTGCCGTTGTCGGCGCCGTCGTCGCCGCACGCTCCTGCGCCGAGGAGCAGGCCCCCGACGACCACGCCGGCGAGCCCGCGTCGGACCCTGATCACGATCCACCTCCCAGTGCATCCGGGGTGATGACGAAGAGCACGCCCTGGTCCACCGAGACGGCGGCGGCGGCACCGGCCATCTCGTTGCTGACGCCGCGGCTGGTGCCGCACTCGAGCGTCGCACCGTCGAGTGCCCAGCGCAGACCCTCCGTGGTCACCCCACAGCAGTCCCCGCACAGGGTCAGCAGCGTGACGACCTCGCCGGGGCGGCCGGCGAGCTCGCACCGCCCGGGTCCGTGCACCACCATGACGAGCGCCGGCCCGACCCACGCCTCGATGCGCTCGACGCCCTTCATTCGCCGGTGGCCGAGACCGCCGAGCGTGGCCAGCCAGTGGTCGAGGCGGTCGCCGCCGCCGCTCACCAGCACGATGCGCCGAGGACGTCCCGTGAGCGCCGCGATCAGTGCCAGCTCGGTGTCGGTCGCGTCCTTGTCGACCGGGTGCTGGTGCACCGGAACGCCGGCCGCCCGTGCCGCACCGATCGCGCCGGCGCTCACACTGTCGAGGTCACCGACGACGAGATCCACGGAGAGCCCGAGCGTGCGAGCGTGGTCCAGCCCGCTGTCGGCGGCGATCACCCGTCCGTGCGGCAGGCGCGACCGCACCCGAGGGTCGGGCGCGTCCCCTCCGACCACGATGATCGCCGTACCACCTGTGGGCATCTCGCTCCCTCCGCTGGCATTACCCAGGTCAGGTCCTCGGGTCGGTGGGGGCGGCCACCCTCTCAGCCCGGCGTTCCTCCGAGCTCCCCGTGCGTGCGCGTGGAGGTTACCCCGCGGGGTGCGGCTCCACCTCGTCGAGCGCAGCCCGAGTGGGGGCGCTGCCGCGCTGGCTGACGATCGTGAACGCGGCGAGGCCGACCAGCACCAGCACCATTCCCACCACCTGGATCGCCACGATGGTCTCGTCGAGCAGCACGTAGGCCCACGCCACCGCCAGCGCCGGCTGGGCCACCTGCAAGATGCTGATGGTGGCGAGCGGCACGAGGCGTTGCGCCACCAGGATGAGCCCGTGGGCGACCACACCGGTGAGGAACACGAGCCCCACGATGTACGCCCAGCCTTCGGCCGACACATCGGTCACGCCGCCCCGGGCGATCACGAGCGGGAGGATCGTGAGGGCGGCGATCGGTGCCGTGGTGGCCATGAGGTCGGTGACGTCCATGTGCTCCCGGATGCGGCGCGTCACGGCGAGGTAGGACGCCCACGTGACCACCGCCGCGCAGACGATGAGGTTGCCGGCCAGGGTCGAGGTGCCGCTCGACGGCCCGAAGAACAGCACGATGGCCACGCCGACGAGCGCGAGCCCCCCGAACGCCAGGGCCCTGAGGTCGAGGTGCTCGTGGAAGAGGACGACGCCCACGGGGACGAGCACCAGTGGTGTCAGGCTCCCGAGGAACTCGGCGTTGGCGATGCTGGTCCGGGTGACGCCCATGAAGAACAGTGAGATGTTCAACCCGAACAGCACCCCGGCCGGCCAGGCGAGGCGGACACCGCTCCACGTGATGCGACGCCGCTGGGCGCCGAGGATCGCCAGCCACACCAGCGTGCCGAGCACCATCCGCCAGAACGCGACCGTCACGCCGGGCGTCTCGGCGAGCTTCACCATCGACGAGCTGACGGAGAAGCACAGTACGGCGACGACGACGGCCGCGATGCCGGCCCACCGGCCGGACCGCCGGGTCACGCCGGGTTCCGATACAGGTCGGGCTCGAGGTAGACGACGCGGGCCGACGGGACCGCACTGCGCAGTGTGGCCTCGGCGCCGTCGATGGCCTCGGCCAGCTCGGCCACCGACAGGTCGTGGTCGAACTCCACCTTCGCCGCCACCAGCAGCTCCTCGGGACCGAGGTGCTCGGTCTTCAGGTGGATGACCTGCCGGACCTTGGGCGCGCCGGCGATGGCCTCGGTGATTCGCCGCTCGTCGTCCGGTGCGGCCGCCTCGCCGATCAGCAGGCTCTTCATCTCCGTGGCGAGGACCATGGCGATCACCACCAGCAGCACGCCGATGGTCAACGAGCCGGCGGCGTCGAAGCGGGGGTTGTGGGTCGCCCGGGCCAGGAGCACGCCCGCGAGCGCCACGACCAGGCCGACGAGCGCACCGACGTCTTCGAGCAGCACCACCGGCAGCTCCGGCGACTTGGTGTGGTGCACGAACCGCCACCACGAGCTGCCGGCAGGCTTCACGTGCCCGGCTTCGCGTACGGCGGTGCGCAGCGAGAACGACTCCAGGACGATGGCGACCGAGAGGATCGCGATGGCGACCCCGAGATACTCCGTCTCGTGGGGGTGGCGGAGCTTCTCGATGCCCTCGTAGATGGCGAACAGCCCGCCCATGCTGAACAGCACGAGCGCCACGACGAACGACCAGAAGTATCGCTCCCGGCCGTACCCGAACGGGTGCTGCGGGGTGGCGCGCTTCTTCGCCCGCTTGCCGCCGAGGATCAGCAGCCCCTGGTTGCCGGTGTCGGCCACGGAGTGCACCGCCTCGGCCAGCAGCGACGCCGACGCCGTGATGAGGAACCCGATGAACTTGGCGATCGCGATCCCGAGGTTCGCGAGGAACGCGGCGATGATCGCTTTGCGGCTTCCCTCCTGCACGGGGCAAGGTTGGCACAGGGGCGCTCGCGGCGCGAAGGGGCAGGAGCTCGGGATGGCAGAGCTGGACGGTCGGGTGGCGCTCGTGACGGGCGGCGGTCGCGGCATCGGCCGGGGCATCTCCGAGCTGCTGGCCGCGCACGGGGCGGTGGTGGCCGTCAACTACCGGCGCGATCGTGACGCCGCCGAGGACACCGTCGCTGCCATCCAGGCCGCCGGCGGGTCGGCTCGCGCCTTCCCGGCCTCCATCGACGACCCCGAGGAGTGCCGGCGCCTGGCCGACGGCGTGGCCACCGAGCTCGGACCGATCGGCATCCTGGTCTGCAACGCCGGCGTGGCCAGCCGGGGTCTGTCCGTTGCCGACACCGAGGCCGACGAGGTGTGGCGCCTCGTGTCCACCCACGCGCTCGGACCGCACCAGCTGTGCCGGCACGTGCTGGCCTCGATGCGCACCACGAGCCGGGGCGACATCGTGTTCGTGTCCTCGGTCGCGACGAGTCGCATGGCCGCGAACGGCGCGCCCTACAACATGGGCAAGGCGGCCATGGAGGCACTGGCCATGACGCTGGCCAAGGAGGAGCGCGTCCACGGGATCCACGTGAACGTGGTCGCACCCGGGCTGGTCGAGACCGACATGGGCGTGCGCCTGGCCCGGGCCGTGACCGGCAACCGCGAGCTGCACGACCTTCGCGTGCTCGACCAGGCGTCGCCGTTCGGCCGGGTCTGCCAGCCGATCGACGTAGCGAACGTGGTGCTGTGGTTGTGCAGCGAGGGTGCCGGTTACGTCACCGGCCAGCGCATCGAGTGCGACGGGGGCGCCAGCCGCTGAGGCGCACCCGTCGGAGGGTCAGACCGCACCCAGCGCGAGCCACGCGCCGGCGACGTCGCGGTCACCCGTACGATCGACCTCACCGGCCGGACGGCCCCACAGGCGCAGCAACAGGTCGCTGGCCGGACCCGTGAGCAGGGCATCTGCCCGGCCAGGATCACCGGCGAGGAGCTCGACCCGGCCGTCGACACCTGCCACCAACCGTTCGTTCGGTGCATCGGTGCAGCGCACGCCGAGCGTGCCGGCCGGCAGGCCCGGGCTGCGCCGCACCAGCAGGCGAGGCAGCATCACGCCGAAGTACTCGTCGACCCCGTCGGCAGCCAGCCGGGCGTCGATCGGATCGGGGTCGCGCCCGGTGGACGCCGCCACGGCCTGCTGGGCGTCCCACCGGTGCACCGTCGCCTCCTGGGCTTGGCGGCGGGGCCACAGGCCGGCGCGCAGCGGCACCGGGAAGGGGTGCCATGTGGGCGCGCCGGGGTCGAGTCCGGCGAGCACCACCAGCAGGTCATCGGCCGCGGCTCGGTACCAGGTGGCGAGATCGACGTCGTCAGCGGGCTCGTGGTCGTAGTCGGACGGCGCCGGCGGCGCCGCGGTGCGAGCCGCGGCAGCGGCCCAGCGGTGGACGATGCCGAGGTGCACCCCGAGCCGGCGCACGTCCCACCCCGGGCAGCCGGTGACAGGGGCGTCGAGCGGGCCGCGCTCGAGCACGGCGGCGAAGGCGTCAGCCGCGGCGCGCAGGTAGCCGAGGTGGTCGAGTGGCGCCGGGTCGATGTCGTTCACCGGTGCGACCCTACGGGGCCAGCGTCATCGCCCGGTCCGGGCGGAGCAGGAACGGCGGCAGGTGGGCGGCCAGGTTGGACAGCGGCAGCACGTCGGGGTGCAGCTCGATGCCGAGCGCTTGGGCCATGAACTGCCGCCGGGCTCGGATGCGGCTCCATGCGCCGGGGAACGCGGCCGCCAGCTCGGTCCGCAGCGACTCGTCGGCCAGCGCGACCCCGTCTTCGATGTTGGTCGTGAAGTACGCCGTCCCGGTCGCCGGGATGATGTCGCACTGGAGCATGCTCCCGGAGCGCAGCTCGATCCGTGAGCCGGCGAACACCGGCGAGCTGACCCACTCGTCGAGGTGGAGCAGGTGTCCCGGGTTGAGCGTCACCCCGAAGAAGGGGTCGCCGAGATGGCGAGCCACGATGTCGTACAGCTCGCCCCCGACCTGGCCGACGTGCAGCGCCCCGTACCACTCGGCGACGGCCTCGAAGTAGGGCACGACCAGACGGTCGAGGTAGTCCCGGATGCCGCCGTCCAGCTCGGATGCGTCCTCGACGACGAAGCCGGCACGGCAGTTCAGCGCGCCCCAGATGCCGAACGCGATGGTGAACGGGTCACCCCGCTCGATCGGTCGGTCGCCGGGGCTCAGCAGGCCGAGGCGTGCCCGTGGCCCGGCGGTGAGCATCAGGTGGCACGACAGCGGCGCGCCGTTCCACTGGAGCAGCCGGGCACACTCGCGCTCGGTCATCCCGGGGCGCAGGCCGGTGAGCACGCTGCGCACGCCGAGCGACGTCTGGCAGGCCGCCCACTCGAACGCGGCCAGCTGCTCGACCTCGTTGACGCCGCGCAGCCCGGTCGCAGGATCGATGAGCAGGTTGGTGGCGTTCTCGACCGCTCCCGTGGGTCCGGTGATCCGGCGCAGCTCGTCCACCACGAACGCCGGCGCCTCGATGGCGGAGCGGTCCGCGTACGTCTTCCAGCCGACGACCCCGACCCGCGTGCCGGGCCCGATGCCCTCGCCGGTGAGCAGCTCCGTGAGCGGCGCCGACGAGTCGCGGGGCTGGCCGGGCAGGCTGAGGTCCTGGTACAGGTGGCACCGCATCGACAGCGGGGCGGCCGCGGCCATGCCGGCGCACTCGTTGCCCACCAGGATCGCCGGCTCGCCGTCGAGCCCGACGATCAACGCCGCCTCCTCGAAGCGGGGGTCGAACCCGGTCAGATAGGCGAGGTTCGCGCTGTGCTCCCGGTCGCCCCACACGACGAGGTGGTCGAGGCCGCGATCCGCCATCGCGGTGCGCAGACGATCGAGGCGGGTGGCGTAGGTCTCCGGGGGGAGGAGCGGCTCGGAATCGGGGAGCCCGAAGTCCGGCAGCGTCACGTCGGCGAGGCGTGCGGTCACGACGTCCTCAGCCGCCTTCGAAGGTCCACGGCGTCGCCTCGAGGGCGCCGCGCTCGATGATCACCATCTCGTCGGCGGATACGGGGATCCACGGTCCGGTCTCACCGCCGGGCCACTGGACGCGCACCTCGGCTGACTCGGCCGCGCCGATGCCGGTGTGCAGCCAGCCCAGTTGACCGCCGGCGTGGCCGCCTCCGACGGTGACTTCGCGAGCGATCGTGCGCTCGGCGGTGCGTACCTCCACCCAGGCACCGATGGCATCGAGGTTCGGTGCCCGCTGGCGGACCCGCACCGCGATCCAGTGGCCCACCGGCTCCGGCTGCTCGGCGTCGCCGGCGCCGACGTTGCGCCACAGCCGGGCATCGGCCTCGCGGTTGACGACGACGAGGTCGAGCAGTCCGTCGAGGTTCAAGTCGGCGAGCGCGGCGCCGCGCGCCCGGTCGTAGCCGACGATCCCGGCAGCGGGGGCGCCCTCGACGAACGTGCCGTCGGGCTGGCCGATGAGGAGGTTGCTCGGGTCGCGGGTCGCGTGGTCCGGCTGGGCCTCGACGTTGCCCTTCGAGATGAACAGGTCGACGAAACCGTCGTTGTTCACGTCGGCGAACTCGGGGTGCCAGGCGGTCGAGGGGAGCACGTCGCCGCCGGCGTACGGCCGCTGTGCGGTCACCCCCGAGCGGAGCGCGATGTCGCGATAGGTCGGCTCGCCGGTGTCGCTCTCGAGGGTCTGCAGCTTGTTGTCGCCCTGGCTGGTGAGGAACACCTCGGGGCGTCCGTCGCCGGTGAGGTCCTGGCTGGCGATGCCCATGCCCCACAGCTGGAGTGGCCGCCAGCCCTCGTCCTCGGTGTACGGGCGGGGCGTCTCGCCCGGCTCGATCCGCCACAGCTGCTCGCTGCCGGTGGTCCCGTAGTAGTGGCGGTCGTTGGCGAGGCGCAGGTCCCGTCGCCCCGTGTGATCCCAGTCGCTGAACAGCATCGACAGCGTGCAGTAGCCGGGGCTCAGCGCCATGGGCGAGCCGTACGCGTCGCCGTCGGGACGCACGAGCCAGCTGTCGGCGCAGTCGAACGTGGCGGGCACCAGGTAGCTGCCGAACGCCAGTGTCGGCAGCGTTGCGCCGTCCTCCCAGGTCGCGCTGAACGCCGTGGTCCAGTCGTCGCCGCCGTCGAGGCCGAACAGCTCGTTGGCGGGTTCGAAGCGGCAGTCGCCGAGCCCGCGCAGCACCACGTTCGCCCCGTTGCGGAGGACCACCAGGTCGACGTGGCCGTCGCTGTCGACCTCGAGCGGATAGGCCCCGGTGACAGCGTCGAGGTTCGTCTCAGCTGCCGGCACGGACGCGAATCGCAGCTCGCCACCCACCGCGCTCTCGTTGCGGTACAGCGCTGCGGGTCCGCGCCCGCCGGCCAGGTACAGATCCTGTCGCCCGTCGTCGTCGCAGTCGAACACCGCCACTCCGCCGCCGACGAAGAAGTCGAAGTCGCCGACGTAGGAGTGCTCCACGCCCGACCCCGCCGTGTCATCGACGAACGTGGGCGCTTCGCCGACGGAGGCGCTGGCGGCCGACCCGCCTGAGCGCGAGGTGGCGACCGTGGCGACGCCCGCTCCTGCGGTGACCACGGCCAGCGCCGCGATCGCCAGGCGCCTCCCTCGCCGCCGCTGACCGGTGGCGGGTGCTTCCGGGTGGTCGGACACGTTCGGATTGAACCACACCGCTGATCGGGGGTTGGGGCGGGGCCGAGTACGTTGACCGCCATGACCCCGTTCGCACTCCGGGCACGACGGGTCGGCGCGATCGCTGGCGTCCTGGTGGCCTGGGCTGCTGGCGTGACGGCGTGCTCGTCCTCGGACCCTGTGGCGGCCTACATGGTCGAGGACTGCACTCGAGACGACCTCGGGGGCCGCTCGGTGGCCAGGGTGTGGGACGAGACGCTGCTCGAGCTCATCCGCCAGGTGATCCCTGCGCCAACAGAGCACGCCCGCAACCTGTTCCACACCTCGGCGGCCATGTGGGACGCCTGGGCGGCCTACGACGACACCGCCGACGGCTACTTCGTGACGGAGAAGCACACGGCCGACGACGTCACCGCCGCCCGGGAGGCGGCGATCAGCTACGCCGCGTACCGGTTGCTCCTGTGGCGCTACGGCACCGTGTCCGACCTTGCGGTGGCCCAGGAACAGCTCGACGAGGTGATGGCGTCGCTGTGCTACCGGACGGACTACGAGTCCACCAACGGCGACTCGCCGGCCGGCCTCGGCAACCGGATCGCCCAGACGGTCATCGACGTGGGCAGCGCCGACGGCTCGTTCGAGGACGAGCGGTACATCGACAGCTCGTACCGCCCCGTGAACGATCCGCTCGAGGTCGACAAGGCGGGCACGATCATGGCCGACCCCAACCGCTGGCAGCCGCTGTCGCTGGGCGAGCAGATCGCCCAGAACGGTCTGCCGATCCCCGGCCAGGTCCAGACCTTCCTCGGTCCGCACTGGGGGCATGTGGACTCGTTCGCCCTACCCCCCTCGTCTACGGGCACCCCGATCGATCCCGGGCCGCCGCCGCGGCTTTCTGACACCGACTCCGGCGCCGAGTACCAGCAGGCGGCGCTCGAGATGCTGCGCTACGTCGCCCAGCTCGACCCGGCCGACGGGGTCGAGGTCGACATCTCCCCGGCGTCGGTGGGTGGGAGCTCGCTCGGCGCCAACGATGGCGAGGGCCACGACGTCAACCCGGTGACGGGCGAGCCGTACGAGCCCGAGGTGGTCCTGCGCGCCGACTTCGCACGCGTCCTCGCCGAGTTCTGGGCGGACGGGCCGCACTCGGAGACGCCCCCCGGGCACTGGAACCTGATCGCCAACGAGGTGCAGGACGCCCCCGGCTTCCAGCGCCGCCTGGGCGGCGAGGGAGCGCTACTCGATCCGCTCGAGTGGGACGTCAAGACCTACTTCGCGCTGAACGGCGCCGTCCACGACGCCGCCATCGCCGCGTGGGGCCTGAAGGGCTTCTACGACTCGGCCCGACCGATGTCGATGATCCGCTACATGGGCGGCAAGGGGCAGTCGAGCGACCCGCAGGGGCCCTCCTATGACCCGGAGGGGCTGCCCTTGGAGCCGGGGCTGGTGGAGGTGATCACCGAGGCGTCGAGCGCGCCGGGTGAGCGCCACGAGGCGCTCGCCGGACACATCGGCGAGATCGCGGTGTACTCCTGGCGCGGCTTCCCGGACGATCCGGAGCAGGAGACCAGCGGCGTCGGCTGGATCCGGGCGGTCGACTGGGTGCCCTACCAACGGTCCACGTTCGTCACGCCCGCGTTCGCCGGCTACGTGTCGGGCCACAGCACGTTCAGCCGTGCCGCCGCCGAGGTGATGACGGCGATCACCGGCAGCGCGTACTTCCCTGGCGGGCTCTCGGAGTGGACCACCACAAAGGGTGAACTGCTCCACGAAGAAGGCCCGACCGAGGACGTCACCCTGCAGTGGGCCACCTACTACGACGCCGCCGACCAGGCCGGCATCTCCCGCATCTACATGGGCATCCACATCTCAGCCGACGATCTCGAGGGGCGTCGGATCGGCTCGCAGTGCGGCCTCGAGGCGTGGGCGCTCGCACAGCGCTACTACGACGGCACGGCGCGCGCTTGAGGCGGGATGTCGGCCCGTGCCGGCTCGCTGGACTAGGGTGCACGTGCTCGTCGATCGATGTCGGCCGACGGGCTCCACTCAGATGGGGAGGCAAGAGATGAGAGTTCGGAGGCTGGCAGCGGTTGCCGCTGCAGCAGCACTGGTACTGGCAGCGTGTGGTGACGACGACGACAGCACCGAGGGCACCGAGGCGCCGTCGGGCACCGGTGGCGAGGCCGCTGGCGACTGCGTGGTCGGCGTCTCCTGGAACAACTACCAGGAAGAGCGTTGGGCCAAGTGGGACGAGCCGGCGCTGAAGGCAGCCATCGAGGCCGGTGGCGGCACCTACATCTCGAACGACGCCAAGTCGTCGGCCGAGACGCAGCTGACCAACATGGAGAACCTGATCTCCCAGGGCGCGAACGTGCTGGTCGTGCTCGCCCAGGACGGCACGGCCGTCAAGCCGGGCGTGTCGGCGGCCATCGAGCAGGGCGTGCCGGTCATCGCCTACGACCGCCTGATCGAGGACGAGAACGCTCTCTACATCACGTTCGACAACGTGAAGGTCGGCGAGCTCGAGGCCCAGGCCATCTTCGACCAGGTGCCGGAGGGCCGCTGGGTGATCGTGAAGGGCAACAGCGCCGACGCCAACGCCGACTTCCTGCGCGAGGGTGCGGACCGGGTCATCAAGGAGGCGGTGGACTCGGGCGCGATCGAGATCGTGAGCGAGACCTACACCGACAACTGGGATCCCTCGATCGCCCAGAGCACCATGGAGCAGGTGCTGACGGACGAGAACAACGAGATCGACGCCGTGCTGGCGCAGAACGACGGCATGGCCGGCGGTGTCGTGGCCGCCCTCGAGGCCCAGGGTCTCGCGGGTCAGATCCCGGTGTCCGGCCAGGACGGCGACCAGGCCGCCCTGAACCGGGTTGCGCTCGGTACGCAGACCGTGAGCGTGTGGAAAGACGCCCGCGAGCTCGGCACTGCGGCCGGTGAGGCGGCCATCGCGCTCTGCAGCGATCCGACCCCCGCCAACGTCGAGGGCACGGCGCCGTTCACCACGCCCGGTGGCATCGAGATCGCCTCGATCCTGCTGGAGCCGATCCCGATCACCCAGGACAACCTCGACGTCGTCCTGGATGCCGGGTGGATCGACGAGGCCACCCTCTGCGATGGCGTCGAGTCTGGCTCGGTGGCGGCCTGCCCCTGACGGCTGACAACGCCTGAATCGTGACGTGCCCCCCGACCGCGACCCTGCGGGCGGGGGGCACGTTCGCATCCAGCGAGGGTCTCGATGACGAGCGAGTGTGAGAATGACTGACACTTCAGCGGCCGCCCCGGCGGCCACCAGCACGCGGCAGGAGCGATCGTGGCGCTCCGTGGTGGCGTCGACCGAGATCGACACCCGCCTGGTGGGCATGATCGTCGCCCTGCTCGTCATCTGGCTCGCGTTCAACATCCTGTCGGACGGCGACTTCCTCACCGCCCGCAACCTGTGGAACCTGTCGGTCCAGAGCACGTCGATCGCGGTGATGGCGACCGGGATGGTCCTCATCATCGTGACGCGCAACATCGACCTGTCGGTGGGGTCCGTGCTCGGGTTCGTGGGCTACACGATGGCGCTCGTCCAGACCGACGGCGTCATCGCCTTCTTCGGCTTCGACGTCACCATCGAGGGCCTGAAGGACAAGTCGTACGTCTGGCTGGTGGCGCTGGCGGTGGGCCTGATCGTCGGGGCGGTGATCGGTTCGATCACGGGCTTCCTCGTGGCCTACGTCGGGGTCCCGGCGTTCATCGTCACCCTCGGTGGGTTCCTGGTGTGGCGGGGCATGATCTTCCGGACGGGCGACAAGCAGGGCCAGACGCTGGCGCCTCTCGACGACACGTTCCGGCTGATCGGCGGTGGGTCCAAGGGCAACCTCGGCGAGTGGCGGAGCTGGGTGCTGGCTGCTCTCGCGTGCGCCGGCATCATCGTGAGCATCTACCTGGCTCGCCGGCGGCGGCGCCGCTACGACCTCGCGGTGCGCCCGACGTGGGTCGACGTCGGGCTCGGCGTGCTCGGCTGCGGGGCGGTGCTGGTCGGCATCGGCCTCGTGGCGAACAAGTACATCTCGCCCATCACCAACAAGCCGACCGGTGTGGCCTATCCCGTCGTGATTCTGATCGGCATCACGCTGCTGATGAGCTACGTCGCCCGCCGGCGGCGCTTCGGCCGGTACGTCTACGCCTATGGCGGCAACCCGGAGGCGGCCGAGCTGAGCGGCATCAACACCCGTCGCACCGTGATGCTCACGTTCGTCCTCATGGGCGTCCTGGCCGCGGTCAGCGCAGCGATCCAAACGGCGCGCCTCAACGCCGCCGTCACCAACCTGGGCATCCAGAACGAGCTCGACGTGATCGCCGCTGCCGTCATCGGCGGCACCTCGTTCGCCGGTGGCATCGGCACCATCCCTGGTGCCGTGCTCGGAGCCGTGGTGATGCAGTCGCTGCGCTCCGGCATGGTGCTGCTGAACATCGACTCGCCGTCGCAGGACATCGTCGTGGGCGTCGTGCTGGTCACGGCGGTCGCGATCGACTCCTCGCTGCGCACCGGTCGCAAGCGGCTGGCGTTCGCAGTGCTCGCCGTCGGGTTGATCGTCGCCGGCATCATCGTCCAGAGCGGACGAGCCTGATCGGGAGGCACGACCATGACCGACAACACGAGCTCCGAGCATCCGTCCGGGGAGGCTCGGGTCCCGCTGGTGGAGCTGCGGGACATCCGGGTCGCCTTCGGCGGCATCCACGCCGTCGACGGTGTGACGATCGATCTCTACCCTGGCGAGGTGGTGGCCCTGGTCGGGGGCAACGGCGCCGGGAAGTCGACGCTGATCCACACGCTGTCCGGCGCCCACCCGGCCGACTCGGGCCAGATCTTCATCAACGGACAGCCGGTGACGATCAACGCCCCGCGTGACGCCCAGCAGTACGGCGTGGAGACGATCTACCAGAAGCTGGCGCTGGCGGACAACATCGATGCCGCCGGCAACGTGTTCCTCGGCCGCGAGCTGCGCACGAAGACCGGCTCGCTCGACGACTCGGCCATGGCGTCGGCGACGGCCAAGGTGATGTCGCGCCTGAACCCGCGGTTCAAGAACCTGAAGACGGCGGTCCGGTCGCTGTCGGGCGGCCAGCGCCAGTCGGTCGCCATCGCCCGGGCCGTGTACTTCAACGCCAAGATCCTCATCATGGACGAGCCGACGGCGGCGCTCGGCCCGGCCGAGACGGCCCAGGTCCGCGAGCTCATCAACCAGCTGCGGGCCGAGGGCATCGGGATCTTCCTCATCAGCCACGACATCCACGACGTGTTCGACCTGGCCGACCGGATCAGCGTGATGCTCCAGGGCAAGCTGGTCGGCACGGTGAACAAGAGCGAGGTCACCAAGGACGAGGTCCTGGCGATGATCATCATCGGCAAGCTGCCCGGCGAGGCGACCCGCGAGGAGATCGCCGAGCTGGCCCACTGACGAGTCGGGTGGTGGCGCACGCCGCCTCGGTAGCCTTCATGGCATGTCACCGCTGAGCCCGCTGGGCGCCCCCGCCAGCAGCGACCTGATCATCGAGATCACCCCCGCCGCGCGCGACCACCTCGTCGAGGTTCGCGACGCCGAGACCGACGCAGAGCGTCTGGGGCTGCGTCTCGAGATCGTCTCCGGGCCGGGGGAGGACTTCCGCTACGACCTGTCGTTCGACGTGGTCACCAAGGCCGCGTTCACCGACGAGGTCCGCACCCACGACGGGCTGAAGGTCATCATCCCGGCCAAGGACATCGACCTGCTCCAGGGCGCGGTGCTCGACCTGAACGACCGCCAGGGCCTGGTCATCCGCAACCCGAACAAGCCCGCGGCGCCGGTCGTCGATGGGCTCGTCACCGACGACGCGCTGTCGGCGGAGATCGAGGCCATCGTGGCCACAGAGGTCAACCCGGCGCTCGCCGCCCACGGCGGCTTCGTCACGTACGTCGGCCACGACGGTGAGGGCACCGCCTACATGACCATGGGGGGCGGCTGCCACGGCTGCGCGATGAGCAAGATGACGATGCTCGACGGCGTGCAGACGATGATCGCCGAGCAGATCCCGGCGATCACCAGGGTCCGCGACCTCACCGACCACTCCACCGGCGCCAACCCCTACTACGCCTGACGCCCCCACCCCCACCCCCACCCCCACCCCCACCCATCCTTGGTTCTGGTCCCAGGAAGTAGCGCTCAGCGCTACTTCCTGGGACCAGAACGAGAGCGGGATCAGGTCGCGAGTCGCGAGATGGCTTCCTCGTGGAGCAGGCCGTTGGAGCTGATCGCCGTGTCGGCCTGGTAGCCGGGCTGCCCGAAGCGGTCGGTGAGCCGGCCACCGGCCTCACGCACGATGACCTCCACCGCGGCGACGTCGTAGGGGGCGAGCCCGACGACATCGACGGCGAGCTCGACGGCGCCCTCGGCCACCAGCATGTGCTGCCAGAAGTCGCCGAAGCCCCGCGCGCGGGACGCGGCCCGGGCCAGATCGACCAAGCGGGGCGTGAGCCCCAGGTCGTCCCAGCCATGGTTGAACGTCACGCAGACCTGGGCCTCGTCGAGGCGGGCGATGCTGGACACGTGGATCGGCACCCCGTCGACGACGGCACCGTGACCGGCGACGGCCCACCAGCGTCGCCCCAGGGCTGGCGCCGACACGACCCCGACGACGGCGCCGAGCGCCTCGTGCGTGAGCGCGATCAGGGTGGCCCACACCGGGATGCCGCGCACGAAGTTGGCGGTGCCGTCCACGGGGTCGACCACCCAGCGCCAGGGCGAGTCGACAGCACCGACCACGCCGTGCTCCTCACCGTACAGCGCGTGCTCCGGGCGGGCCATCGCCAGTCGGGCCCCGATGGCGGCCTCGGCGGCGCGGTCGGCCTCGGTGACCTCGGTGCGGTCGGGCTTGCGGTCGACGGTGAACGCACGGCGCTCGTAGCGGTGCAGCGTCTCGGCGTCGGCGAGGTCGGCCAGCTCGAGCGCGAGCGCCAGCTCGGCGGCGAGCGCGTCGCTCATCGTTGGGGGAGCAGACGCCGGACCGTCGCGGCGATGCCGTCGGCGTCGAGGCCGAGCTGGGCGAGGATCTGGTCCGGCTTGGCGTGGCTGATGAAGCGGGTGGGGACGCCGAGCACCTCGACGTGGGGGTCGTCGCTGCGCTCGTGCACGCGGTCGGCGATCGACGAACCGATCCCGCCGTCGCGGATCCCGTCCTCGACGGTCACCACCAGGCCGTGTCGGGCGGCGTCGTCGAGCATCGCGGGATCGAGCGGGACGCACGAGCGGACATCCCACACGGTGGCGTCGATGCCGCCCTCGGCGAGGGCCTCGGCCGCCCGCGACGCGGACGCAACGAGCTTGCCCACTGCGAGCAGGCACACCCGGCCGTCACCACTGCGCAGCTGCCGGGCGTGGAGCCCCTCGCCGACCTCGTGCTCGGACACCTGCTGGGCGCTGCCCTTCGGATAGCGGATGACCACCGGACCCTCGTCGGCGAGGTGCACCGCGTCGTGGAGCATCTGGTGGAGCTCCTGGGCGGACGACGGTGCGAGCACCCGCATCCCGGGGACCTTGGACAGCAGCGCCAGGTCGTAGACCCCGTGGTGGCTGGCGCCGTCGTCGCCCGTGATGCCGGCCCGGTCGAGGCAGAAGACCACCGGCAGCCGGTGCAGGGCCACGTCGTACACGACCTGGTCCCAGGCCCGGGACAGGAACGTGGAGTAGAGCGCCAGAACCGGTCGCAGCCCGCCCATCGCCATGCCCGCGGCGCCGGTGACGGCGTGCTGCTCGGCGATGCCGACGTCGAAGAAGCGATCCGGGAACCGGGCCTGGAACGGCAGCAACCCCGTGGGGCCGGGCATCGCCGCGGTGATGGCGACGATGCGGGGATCGGCCTCCGCTTCCTTGATGATCGCCTCGGCGAACGCCTGGGTGTACCCGGTGGGCACCGCCTTCGGAGGTCCGATGGCGGGGTCGAACACGGGCGCGTCGTGCAGGTGCTTCTCGTCGTCGTCTTCTGCCGGTGAGTACCCGCGGCCCTTCTGGGTGAGGACGTGCACCACGATCGGCCCATCGACGGACAGTGTGACCGCGTTGCGCAGCGCGTGCTCCATCTCGGCGATGTCGTGGCCGTCGATGGGTCCGACGTAGCGCACACCGAGCGCCTCGAAGAACGACGGCGGTTGGAGGAACTCTCGCACCGCCGCCTTGACGGCGTCGATCCCCTTCTCCGCCTGGTGGCCGACGAGGGGGAGGTCGCGCAGGAACTGCTCGAGGCGCCGCTGGCGGCGTACGTACACCGGGTTCATCCGGATGTTCGTGAACCGGTGCGACAGCCGCTCGGTGAGGCGGTCGGGCAGCGTCGGGTCGGCGTGCGGCTCCGACTCGAGCGGGCCGGCCGGGGGGGCGCTGCCGCCGCCGGCCAGGTTCGAGATGGTCGGGGCGTAGCTGCGGCCGTTGTCGTTCAGCACGATGATAACCCTGCGTCCGCTGTGGCCGAGGTTGTTGAGCGCCTCGTAGGCCATGCCGCCCGTCATGGCGCCGTCGCCGATGACGGCGACGATGTGGCGGCGCCCGGGGTCGGTGCCGGCGTCACGGGCCGCCGCGAGCCCGTAGGCGTAGGAGAGGATCGTCGAGGCGTGGCTGTTCTCGACGAAGTCGTGCGGGCTCTCCTCGCGGCTCGGGTAGCCGGAGAGCCCGCCCGCCTGGCGGAGGTGCTCGAAGCCCTGACGGCGGCCGGTGACGATCTTGTGGACGTACGCCTGGTGGCCGGTGTCCCACAGGATGGCGTCGCGCGGGGAGTCGAAGACCCGATGGAGTGCCAGCGTCAGCTCGACCGCACCGAGGTTCGAGCCGAGGTGGCCACCGGTCTCCGACACCGCCTGGACGATGAAGTCGCGGATCTCGCCGGCGAGGTCGTCGAGCTCGGGGTACGAGAGCGCCCGAAGGTCGCTCGGCTGGCGGACCGACTCCAACATGACGACCCGACGCTATCGCCTGGTCAGGGGCGATGTGCGATCACACCGTGACGTGCTCGCCGCCAGCGGCCACCCACGCTGCGTAGCCACCGAGCAGGTCGCTCACATCGACGAACCCGAGCGACCGCAGGGCGCTGGCCGCCACCGACGAGCGGTACCCGCCGGCGCAGTAGACGACGGTCGGCAGCGATGGATCGAGCTCTCCGACGCGCTCCAGCAGCTGGGGGAGCTGGATGATCCGGGTGCCGGGGAGCACGCCGTCGGCCGTCTCGCCGGGACCGCGAACGTCGACGATCTGGACCGTGGGCAACGTGGCCAGGCGCTCCATCAGCTCGATCGCGCTGAGGCGGCTCGCCTGCTCGACCAGCTCGGGGTGGGCGAGGAACACCCCGAACGGGTCATCGAGCGTGCCGAGCACCTCGTCGAAGCCGATGCGGGCGAGCCGAACCCTGGCCTCGTGCTCGTAGCCCGGGTTGGCGACGATGACGATCGGCGTGCCGGGGCGCACGATCTCGCCGGAGTACTCGGCGAAGCGACCACCGAGGCCGACGTTCATCGACCCTCGCAGGTGCCCGGCGGCGAAGTCCGACTCGTCGCGGGTGTCGATCACGGCCGCACCGTCGCGCTGCGCCGCGAGCACCTCGTCCAGTGTCATCGTGGGCACCGGCTCGTCCTCGTGAAACACCTCCCGCGCCGCGCGGTTGCGGTTGGCGGCGAAGGAGAAGTACAGGGGCGCAGCGGCTTGCCCCTGGGTGACCGCAGCGACGAACTCGTCCTCGCTCATCGGGGCGAGGGCGTAGTTGGTTCGCCGTTGCTCGCCGATGGTGGACACGGTCTCGGTGGAGAGGTTCTTCCCGCAGGCCGACCCTGCACCGTGCGCCGGGTACACGCGGGTCTCGTCGGGCAGGGTCATCAGCTGCTCGTGGAGCGAGTGGTAGAGCTGGCGGCCGAGATCGTCGGCCGTCACGCCGACGCTGGCGAGCAGGTCCGGGCGTCCCACGTCGCCGATGAACAGCGTGTCACCGGTGAGCACACCGAACGGCACCAGGTCCTCGCCGCGCTCGAGGACCACGATGCTGATGGACTCGGGCGTGTGGCCTGGCGTCGCCCTGACCTCGAGCACCACCTCACCGAGCTCGATCCGCTCACCGTCGGCCAAGGGGCGGATGTCGAACTCCGCCCGGCCGATCGCCGCTGCCCCGTAGCCGATGGCCGCCCCGGTGGCCTCGGCGAGCTCGAGATGGCCCGAGAGGAAGTCGGCGTGGAAGTGGGTCTCGATGACGAGCTCGATGGTCAACCCGTGCTCGCGAGCATCGGCGAGATACTGCGACACGTCGCGCTGTGGGTCGACGACGACGGCGCGACCGGTGGTCGTGTCGCCGATGAGGTACGAGGCGTGGCTCAGGCACCCCAGGTAGTACTGGCGGAAGAACACGGCGGTCACGCCAGCTTGAGGAAGAGGCGTTCCACCTCGTCGAGGTCGAACCCCCGCTCGGACGCCTTCTCGGGGTCCATCAGGCAGGTCGTGAGCCCGCTGGCGAGCAGCTTGAAGCCCACCTGGTCGAGCGCGGTGCTGGCGGCGGACAGCTGGGCCACGATGTCGCGACACTCCCGGCCGTCTGCGAGCATCTGCTGGATGCCCCGAACCTGACCCTCGACCCGGCGAAGCCGACGGGTCAGGTCGGCGATCAACTCCTCGGGCAGCTCCACGTGCACTTCCTCCTCCGGTTGACCGACCCCCCCATCATACCCAGTGGGGTATTTGGGAGCAACGGTCAGGCCCCGCTGAGCGCGCTGACCTCGGCGCGGCGCAGGTGACGCTCGAGTCGGCGCTGGTTCCATGCGTGCAACGCCCAGCCGCCGATGAAGCCGAACGTCAAGATGACGAGGCCGCCCACCCCATCGAGCCAGAAGTGGTTGCCGGTGACGACGATGCAGAACAGCGTGGCCGCGGGGTACAGGAGCAGCAGCGCCCGGATCCACCAGCGGCGGGCGATCGGCCACATCGCGAACGCGCACCACGACGACCACGCGATGTGCAGGCTGGGCATGGCGGCGTACTGGTTGGAGATCGACTTCATCGTGTCGCTGTCGAAGGACCAGGGGCCGCCGTCCTCTTTCAGCGTGTCCCGGAAGCCGAACCCGCCGTCCGGGCGCAGGTCGCTCTCGATGCACGCCCCGCCGTAGGCCTGGGGCGGGCAGGGTTGGTCGAGCAGCCGCGGGGGCATCACCGGGAAGAACGCGAAGCCGATGATCGCCAGCGCCGTGGCGATCCCGAGCGTGTTGCGCCAGATGGGGAACACATCGGGGCGGCGGCGGTACAGGAGCACGAACACGGTGATCGTGACGACGAAGTGGGCGGTGCCGTAGAAGGTGTTCCAGAGCTGGATGAACCAGGTGTAGGGCACGAACCACGCCTGGATGGTCTGCTCGTGGAACAGCCCGAGGGCCAGCTCCCAGTTGATGATCTTCATCGCGTTGTTGAAGGCCTGCTCGGGCACACCGTCCGCCGCGATCTGGGCCGAGCCGAAGCGGTTCCGGGTCATGCTGTAGACGAAGTAGAAGCCGAGCGCGAGCGCGACCTCCTTCCACCAGTACGTCCGGTGGACGCGCGCGGAGAGCGTCGCGACCGCGCGCGTCTCCTCCGTGGACTGCATAGCGACTCCAGGTTAGGCACGCCGCTGCGCCGGTCGCTGGCTCGTCGTGCGATGCTGTCGATCATGACGACCACGATCGACGGGCATGCCGGCGAGCAGGCGATCGCCGCCTTGCGCCGTTTCGGCATCGACGTGATGTTCACGCTCAACGGTGGTCACATCTGGCCGCTGTACGACGCGGCGCGCAACCAGGGGATGCGGGTCATCGACACGCGTCACGAGCAGACGGCCACGTTCGCGGCCGAGGCCTGGGCCAAGCTCACCCGCCGCCCCGGGTTCGCCGCCCTCACCGCCGGTCCGGGCATCACCAACGGGGTGTCGGCCATCACGTCGGCGCACTTCAACGGCTCGCCGCTGGTCGTGCTGGGCGGCCGGGCACCCCAGGGTCGGTGGGGGGCGGGCTCGCTCCAAGAGCTCGACCACGTCCCGATCGTGTCGTCCATCACCAAGCTGGCCGGCACCGTCACCGATCCGTCCGCTGCCGGCGCCCTGGTGTTCGACGCGGCCGTCGCCGCGGCCACGCCGCACCGCGGCCCGGTGTTCCTCGACTTTCCCCTCGACGTGTTCGGGCCATCGAGTGGCGAGCTGCCCGACGTCGATCCGTTCCAGGCCACTCGGGCCGCCGACCCGGATCCCGATGCGGTGACTCGACTGGCGGGGCTGCTCGCCTCGGCCCAGCGTCCGGCGTTGATGGTGGGGAGCGACGTCTACTGGGCCGGCGCCTGGCCCCAGCTCCGGGCGGCGGCCGAGCGGTTCCAGGTGCCGTGCTACTTCAACGGCCTCGGTCGGGGGACGTTGCCGGCTGACCACCCGCTGGCCTTCTTGCGCACACGCGGGCTGCTGAAGCAGAAGGCCGACCTGGTGGTGGTGCTCGGCACCCCGCTCGACTTCCGGCTGGGCTTTGGATCGTTCGGGTCGGCGACGGTCGCCCACGTGGTCGATGCCGAGAGCCAGCGGGCGATGCACGTCGACGTCCCGACCGTGGTCGGTGACATCGGCGCCGTGCTGGCGGGTCTCGCCGAGTGGAGCGGCAACGTGGTCGACCACCTCTCCTGGGTCGAGTCGCTGCGTGACGCCGAGTCGGCAGCGGCAGAGTCGGACCGTGCCGCCCTCGTCGACGCGGCCTCACCCATCAAGCCGTCGCGGATCTACGGCGAGCTGGCGCGCCGGTTGGCTCGCGACGCCGTGGTCATCTGCGACGGCGGCGACTTCGCCAGCTATGCCGGCAAGTACGTCGAGGTCCACGAGCCCGGGTGCTGGCTCGACACCGGACCGTACGGCTGCCTCGGCAACGGCCCTGGCTACGCCATCGCGGCCCGGGTCGCCCGCCCGTCGAGCCAGGTGGTGCTGCTGCTCGGCGACGGTGCGGCCGGCTTCAGCCTGATGGACGCCGACTCGATGGTTCGCCATGGGCTTGCGGTGGTGATGGTGGTCGGCAACAACGGCATCTGGGGGCTCGAGAAGCATCCGATGCGCTCGATCTACGGCTGGGACATGGCCTGCGACCTGCAGCCGGGGTGCCGGTACGACGAGGTGGTCCGGGTGCTCGGTGGAGCGGGGGAGACGGTCTGCGAGCCCGAGCAGCTCGGCCCGGCGCTGGAGCGAGCCTTTGCCGCCGGCGTGCCCTACCTGGTGAACGTCGTCACCGACCCCGACGACGTCTACCCCCGCTCCTCCAACCTCGGCTGAGCACCCACCATCCCCCGAACCGGATCGTGTGGGGGTCAGGGGCACTTTCCGAGGAAGCGCTCGAGGTCGACGAGCACTCGGGTGACCTTGCCGGCGGCGACGAGGCCACGGTGGTCCGACACCGAGACGGTGAACATCAGCCGGCGGCCCTCGACCCGATCGAGCACCGCTTCGGCGGTCACCTCGTCGCCGATCTTGGTCGGCTGGAGGTGGTCGAGCTGCACCCGCATCCCGACGGTGGTGGTGCCGGGCGCCAGTGACCCCTCGACGGCGAGGACCGAGGCTTCCTCGACCAAGGCGACGACTCGCGGGGTGGCCAGCACGGGCACCGTGCCGCTGTGCATGGCGATGGCGGTGTCGGCCTCGCCGACGACCAGGCTCGCCTCTCCTCGTGCTCCCGGCGTGATCGCCACGGCCGCCCACCCTACGCGTGGTCGCACCGAAGGTCGAAAATCGGCCTGGTCGCTATCCTCGCCCCATGACGGTGCGGGACGTGACGGTGCGCGAGGCGGCAGTGGGCGACCTGATCGAGCCGGATGTGCTCGAGCGGGTGCTCGGCGCGGCGCTGCGCCAGGGGGGCGAGTTCGCCGAGGTGTACGCCGAGGACAAGCGCTCGACGTCCGCCGGACTGGACGACGGGCGGATCGAGCAGGTCACCAGCGGCCGCGACTGTGGGGCCGGCATCCGGGTGGTGGCCGGCGACACCACCGGCTTCGCCCACACCGCCGATCTGAGCGAGCGAGGCCTGCTCGAAGCCGCCGAGGCGGCAGCGGCCGCTGCCCGTAAGGGCGGGGGCGGCGCCCGAACCGTCGCGCTGCGTGCGGCCGCGCCCCACCCGGTCGGTCAGGTGCTGGTCGCGCCGGACTCGGTCCCCAAGGCGGCCAAGGTCGCGCTGCTCCAGCGCATCGACGACGCCGCCCGTGGCGCCGGAGCGGCCGTGGTGCAGGTGTCGGCCAGCTACGGCGACAGCCAGCGTCGGGTGCTCGTGGCCAACAGCGACGGCCTCCTGGCCGCCGACGAGCAGGTCCGAACGCTGGTGCGCATCAGCGTGGTGGCGAACGGTGACACCGGCATGCAGACCGGCTTCGACTCGGCCGGCCACACGGTCGGGTTCGAGCTGTTCGACCTCGTCGACGTCGAGGCGCTCGCCCGCGGCGCCGCGGAGCGGGCCCTCACCAAGCTCAAGGCCCGTCCCACCCCCAGCGGGAGCATGCCCGTGGTGATCCGCCAGGGCAGCGGGGGGGTGCTCTTCCACGAGGCCTGCGGGCACGGCCTCGAGGCCGACCTGGTGTCGAAGGGTGCGAGCGTCTACCAGGGCAAGGTGGGCGAGCTCGTGGCGTCGCCCCTCGTCACGCTGATCGACGACGGCACGATGCCCGGGGAGTGGGGCGCCATCGGCATCGACGACGAGGGCCACCCGAGCGGGCGCAACGTGCTCATCGAGGACGGCGTCCTCACCGACTACATGTGGGACTTCCTGCGGGCTCGCAAGGAGGGCCGGCGCCAGACCGGCAATGGGCGTCGTCAGAGCTACATGCACCTGCCGATGGTTCGGATGACCAACACCTTCGTGCTGAACGGTGCCGACGATCCCGACGACATCGTGCGAGCCACCGACCACGGCGTGTACGTCGCCAAGCTGGGGGGCGGCAGTGTCAACACCGCCACCGGTGACTTCGTGTTCGGCATGACCGAGGCGTACCTCATCGAGGGTGGCGAGATCACCGAACCCCTCCGCGAGGGGAACCTCATCGGCAACGGCCCGCAGGTGCTGCGCGACATCGACCTGCTCGGGAACGACTTCGCGATGGGCAACCCCGGCACGTGCGGCAAGGATGGCCAGGGGGTGCCGGTGGGCGATGGCCAGCCGACGTTGCGGGTGCGGGCGCTCACGGTCGGCGGCACCGCGTCATGACCGAGCGGAGCGAGACGTCCCGAGCGGCCGAGGGCGGGAGGCCATGACCGAGCTGCTGGCGCTGTGCGACCGGGTGATCGCCGCGGCCGAGCCCGGCGAGCAGGTCGAGGCCTATGTCGGGCGCGGCCGGGAGACCGACATCCGGGTCTACCAGGGTGAGATCGAGCACTTCGTGTCCGCTCAGTCGGAGGGCATCGGCGTGCGGATCGTGCGCGATGGCCGCACGGGCTTCGCCTACGCCGGCACGCTCGACGAGGCCGCCGTTGCCGAGGTGCTCGCCGAGGCCCGCGACAACGTTCGCTTCGGCACCCCCGATGAATGGGCTGGCCTGGCCGCGCCGGACGGTGTGGAGGTGATCCCCCAGGAGCTGTGGAGCGACGCCCTCGAGGCGGTGCCGACGGCTCGCAAGATCGAGCTCACCAAGGAGCTCGAGCGCCTGACGGTGGCGGCCGACCCACGGGTGCGCGTCGACGATTCCAACTACTCCGACGTGTTCGCCGAGGCAGCGGTGGCCACCTCCACCGGCATCCGTGTGAGCGGCCGGGAGAACGGCGCCTACGTGTCGGTGAGCACCCTGGCCGACGACGGCGCCGAGACCCAGACCGGCTTCGGCTTCGCGGTCGGCCGCGATCCCGAGACGTTCGACCTGGCGAAGGCGGCGCGTGAGGCGGCCGAGCGGGCCACCCGCCTGCTCGGTGCGGTGAAGCCGCAGAGCCGGCGTCTCACCGTCGTGCTCGACCCGTTCGTCACCGCCCAGCTGCTCGGTGTGCTGTCCGCCACCTTGAACGGTGAGGCGGTCATCAAGGGCCGCAGCTTCTTCGCCGAGCGGGTCGGCGAGCTCGTTGCCAGCCCGCTGGTGACGCTCGTCGACGATCCCACGAACCCGCTCGCCTACACCGCCACCGACATCGACGGTGAGGGGCTCGCGGCGCGACGCAACGTCCTCATCGATGCGGGCGTGCTGCAGGGCTTCGTGCACAACAGCTACAGCGCCCGGCGGGCCGCCACCCGCAGTACCGCCAACGCGGTTCGCGGCGGCTTCCGGGGCAGTCCCGGCGTCGGCTGCCTGGCCCTTGCGCTGACCCCTGGCACCAGGACCCAGGAGCAGCTGATCGCCGACGTCGACGACGGGGTCCTCATCCAGAGCGTGCAGGGCCTCCACAGCGGCGTGAACCCGATCTCGGGCGACTTCTCCACGGGTGCGTCCGGCCTGCTCATCTCGGGCGGCCAGCTCGGTGGCCCGGTGCGCGAGTTCACGATCGCATCCACGCTTCAGCGGATGCTCCACGACGTGGTCGAAGTCGGTGGCGACGTCGACTGGCTCCCGATGCGGGCGGCCGGCGTGAGCCTGACCATCCGCGACGTCACGATGAGCGGGGCCTGAGCACCTCGCCCACGGGCCGGCACCGGAGGCCCAGCCCCTCGGCGAGCGACACGTCGAGCACCACCCGCCCGGGCCGCACCAGCCCGAGGTCAGCGCGCCGGGCCGTGCGCAGCCGTGACACGTCGAGCCGGAGCCACCGGGCGACGTGCGCAGCGAAGCGGTCGCGGCTCCACGCCTCTGGTCCGGCGACGTGCAGCGGTCCAACGACGTCGGCGAGCGGGCCGGCCAGCGCCACGACGGCTGCCGCCACGTCGTCCACGCAGGCGGGGGAGCGGTGCTCGTCGACGAAGAACGCGAAGCCGGGGTCGGTCACGTCGGTCTGGCACGTGGCGAGGTCGTCGGGCTGATCGGAGTACAGCAGCGACGTGCGCACGATCACCGCACGCGGATCGGCGGCGGCGACCGCCACTTCGGCCGCAGCCTTGGCCCGCCCGTACGCGAACACCGGGTCGGGGAGGTCGCGCTCGACATAGGGCTGATCGCGGCCGGCGAACACGACGTCGGTGGACAGGTGCACCAGCCGGGCGCCGGCCGCGCTGGACGCCCGCGCCACGTTCGTCGAGCCGTCGACGATCGTGTCGGCCTCCACCGCCCGGTAGGCGAGATGGACCACACCTCGTGGGTGCGCCGCAGCGATCGCCGCTGCCACGGCTGCGCCGTCGCGCACGTCGAGCTCCACGCTGGACGGCGCGACGACCTCCCACCCGGCGGCCGCCGCTCGGGACACGACCCGCCGGCCGAGGAAACCCCGTCCGCCGGTGACGAACAACGTGGCCGGCACGCCCGTGACGGTACCCTGGCACCTCGTGGCGGCGCCCTCCTCCGATGCCGTTCGTCGGCATCCACACCTCGAGCGGCCCGTCCGGGCGGGATGGGTGCGCGTCGACCTGCACAGCCACACGATGTGGAGCGGCGACTCGACCACCACCCCCGACGAGCTCGACGAGGCGGTGCGGGCGAGTGGCATCGACGTCCTGTGCATCACCGACCACGCCTCGATCCGAGGGGCCGTCGAGATGTCCGCCCGACTCGCCTGCCGGGTGGTCGTGGGCGAGGAGATGAAGACCCACGCCGGTGAGCTCATCGGGCTGTTCCTCACCGAGCACGTCCCCGCCGGCCTGCCGGCTGCGGCCGCCGCGGCCGCCATCCGCGCTCAGGGGGGTGTCGTGTACGTGCCGCACCCCTTCGACCCGATGCGGCGCAACCTGTCGGAGCCCGCGCTGGTCGAGCTGGCCGACGCCGGACTGCTCGACGCCGTCGAGGTGCTCAACGCCAAGACCTCGCTGCGGTCGCTGAACGAGCGGGCCCGGGCGTTCGCGGCCGACCGAGGGCTGGCTGCTGGAGCCGGCAGCGATGCGCACGTGCCCGAGGCCCTGGGTGCGGCCTACGTCGAAATGCCCGATTTCGACGGACCCCACGACTTCCTCGACAAGCTGGGCGAGGCCGAGGTGGTCGGCCACCACTGGGACGAGCCGCGCCGCTGGCGGCCCAGGGTGGTCCCGTCGGTCGGGCGGGGGTAGCGGCGCCGGTGCCCATCATCCATGCCATCGTGCTGGGCGTCGTCCAGGGCCTGTCGGAGTTCCTGCCGATCTCCTCGAGCGGGCACCTGCTGCTGGTGCCGTGGGTGCTCGGCTGGGACGACATCGACGATCCGAGCGTGAAGAAGGCGTTCGACGTGGCCCTCCACATCGGCACGCTGGTCGCCGTCGTGGCGTACTTCCGCAGCGACCTCGCGGTGTACGTCCGCCGCGGCGCGGCGATGGTGCTCCATCCCCGCCGGTCGAAGACGGCCGAGGGGCGCCTGGCGTGGCTGCTGGTGCTGTCCGTCGTGCCGGCCGCTCTCGTCGGTGCCCTGGCGGAGGACTGGATCGACACCACGCTCGGCACGCCCCTCATCATCGGGTTCTCGCTGATCGTCGGCGGCGTGGTGCTGGGGCTGGCCGACCGGCTGGCGGAGCGCCGCCACCTGGGTGACTACGGGGTCCGGGACTCGGTCCTCGTGGGTGCGGCTCAGGCGCTCGCCCTCAACCCGGGCACCTCACGCTCGGGCATCACCATCACCGCCGGCCGGTTGCTCCGCTTCGACCGTGACACCGCGGCGCGGATCTCGTTCCTGATGAGCATCCCCGTCATCCTGGGCGCCGTGGTGTTCAAGATGGGTGGCCTCGTGGTCGACGGGATCCCCGAGGGGCTGCTGGCGCCCATGATCGCCGGGGTGGTGTCGGCGGGGCTGTCGGGCTGGCTCGCCGTGTGGGGCACGCTCAAGCTGGTGCGAACGCACAGCTTCGCTCCGTTCGTGATCTACCGCGCCGTGGTCGGCGCCGCGGTCATCGTCATGGTGGTGGCGGGCTGGCGCTGAGGGCGAGGATCGCATCGCCGGCCACCACCGCCGCGGCCACCGTGGCGAGGTCCCGCTCGTCGACGGCGACGAGGGCGGTGCCCGCAGCGTGGTCCACCACGAGCCCGGGCACGACCGTGCCGCCCGCCGCGACCGCCACGACGTCGCCGGGCGCGACCGGGAGCTCGGTCATCGGCACGGCGACCGCGGCCCAGCCGGCGGGGATGAGCGCCGCCGGCCCAGCGGTCGGTGCGACGTCGGACTCGACCACGATCTCGCCTGCACCGATGACCTGGTGAGCGGTGCCCCCGAGCTCGGTGATCGCGCCGGGAGGCACCATTGCCGCCGGGTAGCGGTCGGCGCGGACCCGACCGGCGTCGAGGGTGGTGCCGGGCTCGATCGTCGAGCGGGCCACCCACACCGGGATGGTCTCGCCCCAGGACCGGCGCTGCGCCTCGACGGCGCGCAGCTGCGCCGACACGGTCATCGCGGCGACGATCGCCAGGCCGGCCACGGCGACCCAGCGGGCCATGGGGTGGCGGGCGAGCAGGCGACGGGCGAGCACCAACGGTGGCATCGCAACCTCCAGCGGGGTGGGAGGTTCGGCGTGGACCGCGCTCGGTCGATCGGCAGGCGCTGCCGGCGGGGAACGCTATCGAGTGGCCCGGTCAGTCGCTCGACGACGAGGTGCTCGACGAGGTGGTGCTCGACGAGGAGGAGGAGGAGGTGGAGGAGGAGCTCGACGACTCGCCGGAGGTGGCCGCGCCGCTGCCCGAGCCCGAGCCACCGTTGGACCCGCGGCTGTCCGTCTTGTAGAAGCCGCCGCCCTTGAACGTGACGCCGACGGGTGTGAAGACCTTCTTGACCGGGAGCACCGTGCCGCGCTCAGGGTGCACCGCCTCGGTCAGCGGCTCGTCGTGGAAGGACTGCTGGACCTCGATGGTCTCGCCGGTCTCGACGAACTTGTAGACGTAGGTGGGCATCGACGGCTCCGGGCGTGGTTAGCACTCGAATGGATCGACTGCTAATCCTATCGTCAAGCGGAGGGGCACGACGACCCAGGCCGACGCGACAGGTCGCTGCGTAGGATCCCGGCCCATGAGGGTTCGCACCGCCGTCATCCCGGCCGCCGGGCTCGGCACCCGGTTCCTGCCCGCGACCAAGGCGGTGCCCAAAGAGCTGCTCCCGATCATCGATGTCCCCGCCCTCCAGCTGATCGTCGACGAGATCACCGGCGCCGGGTTCGATCACGTGGTGCTGGTGTCGAGCCGCCAGAAGCCGGCGATCGAGGCCTACTTCGAGCCGGCGGGCTGGGTGGTCGACAAGGTCGCGTCCAGTGGGCGCCCGGAGCTGGCCGAGCGCCTGGCATCGATCGGGCGGGACGTCGAGGTGTCGCTGTGCTACCAGGACGAGCCGCGCGGGCTCGGGCACGCGGTCGGGTGTGCCCGTGAGCTGGTCGGCGACGAACCGTTCGCAGTGCTGCTGCCCGACGAGCTGATGGGGAGTCCGACGCTGCTCGCGTCCATGGCCCGGATCTGCGAGGACACGGGCACCAACGTGGTCGCGTTGAAGCAGGTCCCCCGAGAGGCCGTGAGCGCGTACGGGGTGGTCGACCCGGCGGGTCCGATCGACGCCGACGGCGTGGTGCTCGTTCGTGACGTGGTCGAGAAGCCGCCGGTCGGCGAGGCGCCGAGCGAGCTCATCATCATCGGTCGCTACGTGCTCACGCCGGACGTGTTCGACGACATCGCCCAGCTCAAGCCGGGCGCCGTCGGGGAGCTCCAGCTGACCGACGCGCTCCGGGCGCAAGCGGCCCGCACCCCGTGGCGCGGCCTGCTGAGCGACGTCCGCCGCCACGACACCGGCACACCGCTCGGCTGGTTGTGTGCAGTCGTCGAGCTGGCGCTGGAGCACCCGGGTGTCGGACCGGGCTTCCGGAGCTGGCTCGCCGACCACGCCCCCGCCCGTTCTGGTCCCGGGAAGTAGCGCTCAGCGCTACTTCCCGGGACCAGAACGCGGGGGTGACGCCCGGCGGTAGCGGCCAGGGAGATCGATCACCAGACCGTGCTCGTCGACGTCGACGTCGACGGCCCCGGCCTCCGAGGCCGACTCGACGCGCCATCGTCGCTCGGTCAGGCGTTCGAAGCGGTGGCGGCGGGGGACCACCCCGAGCGTCTCGACGTCGACGACCGCGGCGAGGACCTCGACCGCGTCACCCACCGCCACCGGGAGCCGGCGGACCGGAGGGGTCAGCGTGAAGGGCGTGCACGTCAGCAGCAGCTCGGTGCAGCCCGAGAGGTCGTCGCGGGTGGCGCCGCCGACCTCGCCCCAGCGTCCGGAGCCGTCCGTGGCGAGCCACAGGTCGGCCTCGTCGAGGTCGCGGAACAGCAGGAGCTGGCGCACCTGCCAGTCCGGGCTGAGTCGCAGCACGTAGTGCACCCGCTCACGCCCGACCCGGCCCTCGACGGTCCAGGCCCGGTTCTCCCATCGCACGACGAGATCCTCGTGGTGCTCGCCGTCCCACGTCGCCCAGCGCGCGACCACACCATCCGGGTCGCGCGGCTCGTCGGACGACATGGTGCCAGCATCGCACCGGTACCGTCTCGTTCCATGGTTCCCATCGAAGCGGCCCGCCGGATCGTGCTCGATGCCTGCCGGCCTCTCACACCGGTGGAGCGAGACGTGTCGGGCGCGCTCGGGTGCGTCCTCGCGGTCGACGTCGCCGCGGCCGAGGACGTGCCGCCCTTCGCCAACACTGCCGTCGACGGGTACGCCGTGCGGGCCAGCGACACCCGTGACGCACCGGTGGAGCTGGCGGTGGTGGGTGAGGTTGCGGCTGGCGCAGCGACCGACCGGATGGTCGGCCCGGGCGAGGCGATCCGCATCATGACGGGCGCACCGATGCCACCGGGCGCGGACGCCGTGGTGATGGTGGAGGACACCGAGCTGCTGGGGGATCGGGCGGTGCTCGACGGCACCGTCCGGGTGTGCGTGCACCGCAGCGTCGAGTCGGGCGCTGCGGTGCGCGGCGCTGGCGACGACGTGCACCGTGGTGAGGTCGTGTTCCGGGCCGGCACCGTCCTGCGACCGGTCGTGGTGGGGTCCATGCACGGGATGAACGTCCGCCGGGCGCTGGTCGTGCCGCCGGCTCGGGTGGCGGTGCTGTCCACCGGCGACGAGCTGGTCGACGACGGGTCACCGTTGCGTCCGGGCCAGATCCGCGAAAGCAACCGCACGATGCTGGCCGGGCTGCTCGTCGAGTGTGGCGCCGAGGTGGTGGACCGCGGCGTCGTCCCCGACGACGAGGCGGCGCTCGAGGCGGTGCTGCGCGACGCGGCAGCCACCTGCGACGCCATCGTCACCAGCGGCGGGGTGAGCATGGGTGACTACGACGTGGTGAAGGCCGTGCTCTCCCGGATCGCCGAGATGACGTGGCTCCAGATCGCCATCAAGCCCGCCAAGCCGTTCGCCTTCGGCCTGCTCGCCGGCACGCCGGTGTTCGGATTGCCGGGGAACCCCGTGTCGTCGATGGTCAGCTTCGAGCTGCTCGCCCGTCCGGCGCTGCGGTCGATGATGGGCCACGGCGAGCCGCTGCTGCGCCCGAGCGTGCGGGCCATCGCCGACGAAGCGCTGCGCCGCCACCCCGACGGCAAGGTCCACTACCAGCGGGTGAGCGGTCACTTCGAACCGGATGGCCGCTGGCACGTGCGCTCCACCGGTCCTCAGGGCAGCCACCAGCTGGCGGCCAGCGCATCGGCGAACGGCCTGGCCGTGCTGGCCGACGGCGACGGCGTCCCCGCCGGCGGTGAGGTCGACGTCCTCCTGCTCTTCGCCTGACCGACCCACCCCTCGAACGGGAAGGGGCCTGGGTGTGTCGGGGCGGCGGGGTGGTGAATAGCCTTCCGCCATGGATCTCATCGATCCGTTCGGGCGAACGATCCGCGACCTGCGGATCTCGGTGACGGACCGCTGCAACTTCCGCTGCACCTACTGCATGCCCGCCGAGGGGATGACCTGGCTGCCCCGCCACGAGCTGCTCACCTTCGAGGAGTTCGAGCGGCTGGCCCGGATCTTCGTGGAGCGCTTCGAGGTCGACGGGATCCGCCTCACTGGCGGCGAGCCCACCGTTCGTGCCCATCTCGCCGTGCTGATCGACAAGCTCAGCGCGCTCCGGGTACCGGTGCACAGCTCATCCCCCCTCGCCGGTCGGAAGCCGGACCTGGCGCTCACCACGAACGGGGCCACGTTCCGCAATCTCGCCCACGAGCTGCGCGAGGCCGGGCTCGACCGGGTGAACATCAGTCTCGACACCCTGCAGCGGGAGCGCTTCGTGCAGATGACCCGCCGCGACGAGCTCGCGCGGGTTCTCGACGGGATCGAGGCCGCCCGTGAGGCCGGCTACTCGCCCGTGAAGCTGAACGCCGTGGTCCAGCGTGGCGTCAACGACGACGAGATCGTCGACCTGGCGGCGTTCGGGCGGGACAACGACCTCGAGGTGCGGTTCATCGAGTACATGCCGCTCGACGCCGAGGGGGGCTGGGCGCGCGACCAGGTCGTGAGCCAGGACGAGATCGTGGCGACCATCGCCGAGGCGTTCCCGCTCGAGCCGGTGCCCGCGCGCGGCGCGGCACCAGCCGACCGCTGGCGCTACCTCGACGGTCGTGGGACCGTCGGCGTGATCCCGAGCGTCACCAAGCCGTTCTGCGACAGCTGCGACCGGGTCCGGCTCACCGCCGAGGGTCAGCTGCGGACCTGCCTGTTCGAGACGCGCGAGTTCGACCTGCGCGAGCTGCTCCGAACCGGCGTGAGCGACGATGACATCGCCGGCGAGATCCAGCGGGCCGTCGGCACGAAGTGGGCCGGGCACCGCATCGGCCAGGTGACGTTCGTGCGCCCGGCCCGATCGATGAGCCAGATCGGCGGCTGATCGGCAACGCCGCTGGAGGCCAGCAGCCGGGCGACCGATACCCGGGCATGCTGCGTCGTGGGCCGGTGGTGAGCGTCGCCCTCGTCGTCGTGGCCCTCGCCGTCGCCTCCGCCAGCGCCGGCTGGGCGGCCGCCCCCTCGGGCGCGGCCGGTCCAGCCGTGATGACCAGGCCCGCGGTGCGGACCGGCGTGCCCGGGCCGGTCGTCGGCGGCTGCCGGGTCTTCCCCGCCGACAGCCCGTGGAACACGCCGGTGGACGGCGCGCCGCTGCACCCCCGGTCAGCCTCGATCATCGCCCGCATCCAGACGGTCGGCGGCGACTGGATGCACGCCGACTTCGGCTCGAACCCGGCGTACGGCATCCCGTACGCGGTGGTGCCCGCGGGCCAGCCCGCGGTGCCGATCACGTACGTGGCGTACGGGGACGAGAGCGACCCCGGCCCGTTCCCGATCCCCGCCGGTGCCCCTGTGGAGGGCGGCTCGGCGTCGAGCGGTGACCGCCACGTCCTGGTCGTGCAGTCGGGCAGCTGCCAGCTCTACGAGCTGTACCGGGCGTTCCCGGCTGCCGGCGGTGGGTGGCAGGCCGACTCGGGCGCCCGCTTCGACCTCGGTTCGAACGCGCTGCGGCCGCTCGGCTGGACCTCCGCCGACGCCGCCGGGCTCCCGATCCTGGCCGGCCTCGTGCGCTACGAGGAGGTTGCGGCGGGCCGCATCGACCACGCCCTGCGGGTGACGTTCGCCCGCACCCAGCGGGGCTACGTCCTGCCGGCCACGCACTTCGCCTCCTCCAGCACCGACCCCGACCTGCCACCGATGGGTCTGCGGCTGCGGCTGCGTGCCGACTTCGACCTGAGCGGCATCACCGGGCAGGCCCGGGTCGTCGCCCAAGCCCTCCAGCGCTATGGCCTGATCGTGGCCGACAACGGCAGCAACTGGTACGTCCAGGGGGCACCGGATCCCCGCTGGGACGATGACGACCTCCGCCAGCTGGCGGGAATCCCGGGCACGGCGTTCGAGGTGGTCGACACCGGTCCGGTGCGCACCTGAGCCCTGGCCGCGCGTTCAAGGGCCGTGCACGCCGGGCCGATACCCGTCCACGAGGCATCGCGCCCGCCGGCGCGTGGGATGCAGGAGGAGGGGGTATGCCGGCGAGCCGGGAGGACATCGCCCACCTTCTGCGGCGAACCGAGTACGTGGCCCGACCGTCACGGATCGACGAGCTGGCGGCGCTCGAGCTGCCGGCGGTCGTCGACGACGTGCTCGACGTGTCGCGCAACCCGGCGGCGGTGCCGCCGCCCGACACCTTGGTGGCCGGCTCGTCCTACGAGCAGCTGATCACCGCCGCCGGATGGTGGCTGAACCGGATGGTGGACGTCCCCCGGCCCGTCCAGGAGAAGATGACCTGGTTCTGGCACGGTCATCTGTGCTCGCACTGGTGGAAGGTCGGCGACAGCGCCTCGATGCTCGCCCAGAACCAGCTGTTCCGAAGCGCCGGCATGGGCTCGTTCCGGGACCTGATCCAGCAGATGTCGATCCAGCCGGCGATGCTCCACTACCTCGACAACCGCCAGAACGTGGCCGGCAACGAGAACCAGAACTTCGCCCGTGAGCTGATGGAGCTGTTCACCCTCGGCGTCGGCAACTACACCGAGGACGACGTGATCTCGGCGGCGAGGGCGTGGACGGGACATTCCACCGGCACGAGCATCTGGGACGACGACAACTACTGGTACGTCTTCCGGCCCGAGCACCACGACTTCGGGGTGAAGACGTTCTCCGGTGCCACGATGGCCTTCGACGGACCCGACATCGTCGAGCGGATCCTCGTGCACGACACCGGCAAGCGCCGGATCGCCGCCCGTTTCATCGCCCGCAAGATGTGGGAGCACTTCGCCTACCAGCGCCCGGGCGAGTCGCTCGTCGACGCGCTGGCGGACGTGTTCGTGGCCAGCGGACTCGATGTGACGGCGCTCCTGCGGGCCATCTTCCTGCGCGCCGAGTTCTACTCGACGCAGGCCCGGCAAGGCTCGGTGCGCTCACCGGTGGACTACAGCGTGGCGCTGATGGCCTGCACGGGGCTGCGCTGCGCGGCACCGGACGGGTGGCACTTCTACTGGCTGCTGTCGCGATGTGGGCACGAGCCGTTCCTGCCGCCGAACGTGTCGGGGTGGCGACTCAACGGCTACTGGGTCAACACCTCCGCCCTCGACGCCCGCGCCAGCATGGCCCGGCAGTTCACCTGGGCGCTGCGCGAGCAGGGCTTCTTCTCCGAGATCCCGACGCTGAGCGTCGACGACGCGCTCGCCCGTGCCGAGCAGGTGTTCGGCGTGTCCTTCTCGGATCCGACGCGCACGGCGCTGCGCGACTGGCTGGTCGAGCAGCGCACGTTCCGGTACGACACCTGGTGGGAGGCGACGAACTTCCTCACGCTGGTGATGGCGACCCCCGAGATGCACCTGCACTGAGACGAGGGGATGTTCCGCTCATGCTCGATCACGACCTCACCGCCACCGAGGCCCGGCACCTGCTCTCGGTCCGCGACGACGATCCCGCCGGCTGGTCGCGCCGGCGGTTCCTCGGACTGGTCGCCGCCGGGCTCGTCGGCGGGGCGGTCACGGGTGACCTGTCGGGCCTGTTCCCGGGCGCCGCTCGGGAGGCGCTGGCAACACCACCGGTGTCGCCGACGGACGGCATCCTGGTGCTCGTCACGATGTACGGCGGCAACGACGGGTTCAACATGGTCGTGCCGTACACCGACGGGCGCTACTACTCGGCTCGCGGCAGCCTGGCGATCCCGCCGGGGCAGGTGCGCCTGATCGACGACCGGTACGGCTTTCACCCGAACCTGGCGTTCCTGCACCAGCTCTACCACCAGGGCAAGGTCGCCGTCGTCAACGGGGTCGGCTATCCGCGCCCGGACCTGTCGCACTTCACGTCGATGGCGTCCTGGATGTCGGCTCGCCCGGGTGGCACACCGAGCTCGGGCTGGGTGGGCCGCTGGCTCGACGCCCTCGGTGGTGCGGTCGACGACTTTCGCGGTGCGTCGGTCGACTCCAGCGTTCCGCTCCACATGCAGGGGGAGGAACGGCGGGCGGCGGGCATCGCCGAGTCCGGCGGTGGCTGGGGGACCGCCACGAGCGCCCGCGACCAACGGATGTACGCCGCCATGCGCCGCTTCGCCGCCAGCCCCGCCGGCCGAGGCCCGTGGCACGACGCCATCGCCACCACCATCAAGGCCCAGCTGGATCTGGCCGGCTCCATCGCCCCCGTGTACGCCACCACGCTGCCCGATGGTGAGATCGTGCGGAAGATGGAGATCGCCGCCCGGCTGATCAACGCCGATCTCGGCTTCCGGGTGATCGACGTGAGCTGGGGCGATTTCGACACCCACGCCGGCCAGCCGTACCAGCACGGCGAGCGGATGCGCGAGCTCGACGCCGCCCTCGCCCAGCTGTTCGCCTCGCTCCAGGACCGGTTCCGCGGCCAGGTGACGGTCCTGACGGTGTCGGAGTTCGGTCGCACCCCGTACGCGAACGGATCGGCCGGCACCGACCACGGGACGGCGAGCTCGGTGCTGGTGATCGGCGACCACGTACGGGGCGGTCTGTACGGCCAGTACCCCACCTTCGCCGGCCTCGCCCGCTGGGACCGTCCGGCGTTCCACGTGGACTTCCGCAGCGTGTACGCCAGCGTCATCGACGGCTGGCTCGGTGGTGGCTCCACAGAGGTGCTCAGAGCGACCTTCGAGGACCTCCACCTCTTCAGCGCCACGCCGGGAAGCTCCGGCGGCACCCCGCCCCCGCCCGGCGGCGGGGTCGACCCACCGCCGGAGCCGGGGACCCCGCCGGCGCTCGTGCCCGCCGACTACGTGGCGCTCACCCCCTTCCGGGTCTTCGACAGCCGGGGTGGCGCAGGCGGGCGCAGTGTGCCGCTCGCACCCGGCGAGTCCGTCGACGTCCAGGTCGGCGGGCTGGGAGGGGTCCCGGCGTCCGGCGCGTTCGCGGTGGCGCTGAACGTGACCGGCACGGGTGCCTCGCAGCCGACGTATCTCACGGTCTGGTCGCCGCACCGAGCCCGGCCGTGGACCTCGAACGTCAACCTCGTCCCCGGCCGCACGACCCCCAACCTGGTGGTGGCCGAGCTGTCCTCGGGCGGCCGGGTCCGTCTCTACAACGCGGCTGGGTCCACCCACGTGGTCATCGACGTCGTCGGCTACTTCCGCTCCGGTGGCGGCACCCGGCTGCTGCCGCTGGTGCCGGCCAGGGTGCTCGACACCCGTGAGGGCCTCGGCGCGCCGGCCCGGCGGCTGGGCCCTGGCGGGCAGATCGACGTGACGCTCGAGGGCGTGGGCGGCGTTCCGGCCGGGTCCACCGCCGTCGTGCTCAACGTCACTGCAACGCGGGTGAGCGCGGCGTCGTTCGTGACCGTGTGGCCCACCGGGACGTCGATGCCGCTGGCCTCGAGCCTCAACGTCCAGCCGGGCGACACGGTGCCGAACCTCGTCGTGGCGCCGATCGGCACCGGTGGCCGGGTCAGCTTCTACAACGCCCTCGGTGAGGTCGACCTCGTGGCCGACGTCGTCGGGTGCTTCTGCCCCAGCGCTACCGGCCGGCACGTGCCGATCGCGCCGGCCCGGCTGATGGACACGCGCGACGGCACGGGCGGGACCAGCGACCGGATCGGCCAGCAGCCGGTCGCGCTCGGCGTGGTCGGCGTCGGTGGCGTGCCGGCCTCCGGGGTGTCGGCGGTGCTGCTCAACGTGACGGCGGTCGCGCCAACGGCCGCCACCTATCTCACGGTCTGGCCGGCGGGGGAGTCGATGCCGCTGGCATCGAGCCTCAACGCCTCGGCCGGCCAGACGGTGGCGAACTCGGTGATGGCCAAGGTCGGCGCGAACGGCCGGGTCATGATCTTCAACGCCGCAGGAGCGACGGACGTGGTCGTCGACGTCGCCGGGTACTTCACCACCTGAGCGACGCGAGGAGCGACCCTCGGACCGCGCTGGGCATCGGGTCACTACGATGGTCCACCATGTCGGACCTCACCTTCAGCCATCTCGACCCGCTCGGTCGGGCGCGCATGGTCGACGTCACTCCCAAGGAGCCGACCCACCGCCGGGCCATCGCCGGCTGCAAGGTGTTCATGCGGCCCGAGACCACGGTGGCGATCGCCAACCGCGAGGTGAAGAAGGGCGACGTGCTCGCCGTCGCCCGGGTGGCGGCGATCCAGGCTGCCAAGCGGACCTCCGACACGATCCCGTTGTGCCACCCGCTCCTCATCGGCTCGGTGTCGGTGAACTTCGAGATCGGCGACGACCACGTCGGCGTCGAGGTGCAGGTCGACACCATCGACCGCACCGGGGTGGAGATGGAGGCGATGCACGCCTGCGCCGTGGCCGCGCTGACCATCTACGACATGTGCAAGTCGGCCGATCGGTCGATGGTCATCGGCGATCTGGCGCTGTGGGAGAAGACGGGCGGAAGGTCGGGAACGTACCGGCGGGCCGATAGCGTTGCTTCGGCTGTCACGAACGTAGTAGAACCGTAACGTTCCTGGTCAGCCGCACTGCGGCGACCTGGCGCAGCGAGAACGATGAACCACCACCCGAGGCCACCGGCATGCAGAAGCTGATCCTGCTCGTCGTCGGCGCTGCGTGGGTTGCCGTGCTGGTGCCCCCGCTCCTGCGATCCCGCATGGACAACCGCCCGAGCACGTCGGTCACCGACTTCCGTCGCCAGCTGTCGAACCTCCAGCGCACCGTGCCGACGCGCGGCGGTTCGCCGATGCGGGCCATGACCCGGCCGTTGGCGCCCGGCGTCCCCCGGCCCGGGAGCCGTCAGCACGGCACGGCGACGCTGCACCGCACCGCTCACCAGTCCAGTCCGCCCGGGTCGGTGTCGCGCATCCACACGGCGTCCATGGGCGCTCCGGGCCACCGGGCCCACGCTCAGGTGCACCTCGGCCGGGTGCCGAGCCGGCGCGAGCTGGTTCGCCAGCGTCGCCGCAACGTGCTGTTCGGGCTCGTCGTGGCCACCGCCGGGTCGCTGTTCTTGGCCTTCACCACCAAGAGCGACTGGATGATCTACCTGTTCGTGCTGGCCGCGGTGTCGCTCACCGGATACTGCTACAAGCTCGTGCAGCTTCGCCGGGCCGAGGATCTCCAGCATCACGGCTCGTACTGGTCTCGTGCGGCCTGAGCCCGCGACGGCCGCGCGGCACTTCGGCTTCGGCGGGCCGGTCCGCTAGCATCTCCTCGCCTGCGGCACCCCTCGGGGGTGTAGCTCAGTTGGTAGAGCGCAACAATCGCACTGTTGAGGCCAGGGGTTCGATTCCCCTCACCTCCACCGAAAAGGCCCAGGTCAGAGCCGGTGTCTCCGTCAGGAGCGCCGGCTCGTTCGCTTCCGGGTGTGTGCGGCGATCGGCAGATCGCGAGGGTTGTTCGGGGTTCGGTCCGACGTGTGCTCGGCACAGAGCCGAAGGACGGGAGCGCCGAGCGCAGGGGCGATGCGCGTGCGGATGTGCCCAGAAGGCGGCCGCGTCGTCACCGGCACAGCCCTGCCGGCGTGCTCGCAGGCGGTGCGCAGGGGGCCGGCACGCTCTACGGTGGGGTCGTGTCCGACGAACAGCGACCGTACGGGAGCAGCGCCGCCGCCGCCGAGTCCTTGAAGCGTGTCCGAACGCGCCACTTCCAGCGTGCCAAGGAGCAGGGGATCAAGATCACCGGGCTCACCAGCTACGACTGCCTGTCGGCCAGCATCTTCGACCGGGCGGGGATCGACTTCCTGCTCGTCGGTGATTCAGCGGGCAATGCCGTGTTCGGCTACGACACCACCATCCCGGTCACCATCGACGAGCTGATCCCGCTGTGCCGTGCGGTTGTGAGGGCGGCGAAGCGGGCGCTGGTCGTGGCGGACATGCCGTTCGGCTCCTACGAGAACGGACCTGAGGAGGCCCTCCACACCGCGATCCGGTTCATGAAGGAGACCGGCGCCCACGCCGTGAAGCTCGAGGGCGGGCGCCGGAGCGCGAAGCAGATCCGCCGCATCGTCCGGGCTGGCATCCCGGTCATGGCCCACATCGGGTTCACCCCTCAGAGCGAGCACGGCTTGGGCGGTCACCTCATCCAGGGCCGTGGCGAGGCGGCGGCCGAGCTGATCCGCGATGCCCACGCGGTCGAGGAGGCGGGAGCGTTCGCCGTCGTGCTCGAGATGGTGCCGTCCGGGGTCGCGGCCCAGGCGACCCAGGAGCTCACCATCCCCACGATCAGCGTCGGCGCCGGTCCCCACTGCGACGGCCAGCTGATGGTGTGGACGGACTGGGCCGGCTTCACCACCGGACGGATCCCGAAGTTCGTCAAGCAGTACGCCCACATCGCCGACGACCTGCTCGAGGCGGCCGCCCAGTACCGGCGCGAGGTCGAGGCGGGGATCTATCCCGCTCCCGAGCACGAGTACAGCGACTCCTAGCCCGCGATCGCCTTAGATCGGCGAGCCCTCGGGGAGGTCGACCTTGGTGCGGCGCTGACGGCCGATCCGGCGGTACTCGGCGCCGGCGAAGAAGGCCGCCAGCAGCGCGAGGGCGGAGCCGGTGGCCACCACGATCAGGCCCGCGCCCGGGCGCGGGTCGCCGGGCATGAGGTCGTACGGCGCCTCGTGCTGCACGACCTGGGAGATGTTCACCCACGCCAGCGCGCCGGAGAGGAACGTGGCACCGAGCGCGAGCACCAGGAACGACGCCGAGCGCGTGAGCGCAGTGAGCAGGAAGGCGATCGCCGTCGCACCGGCGCAGAACATCAGGATCCGCACGTCGTCCGGGACCACGTCGCCGGCGTCGACCACGACCCGGCCGGCCTCGGTGGATGACGTCGCCCAGGGAAGCGCAGTGCCCGCCGCGATGACGAGGCCGAAGGATGCGCCGGCACCGGCGATGACCCACCGTGGGGTGATCCTCCTCGTCGTCGGCGCCGGCGGCAGTCGCTCGGGCATCGACGCGGCCGCAGCCGGATTCAGCGGGACCGGTGCTGGGGGTGGCAGCAGGTTCTGGGTCATCGTCGGCGCTCCCCCTGGGACGGCAGGGATGGTTCGCCGGACTATCGGCATGTGACGGACGTCAACTGAGCGCGATCTGGAGGTTCTTCTCCTCGCGAGCGCGCAGGGCCACGTTCACTTGCTGGCGCTCCAGGATCTGGTTCAACGTCGCCACTGCCTGGCGGATCGGGTGCTCGGCGAAGAACGCCTGGGCGTCGGCCGCAGCCTCCGGTGTGCACAGCAGCTTCACCGGCTCGACCATGCGCACGATCGACGAAGACGGGAACGTGGCGTTGGCGTCGGCCCAGTGCTGGCGCACGAGCCGCCAGGCCTCTCCTCCGTGATGCCGGTTGGCGATGCAACGGTTCAGCAGGTAGGGGGCGTTCTGTGCCCTGACCTCACCCGACAGGGCCAGCTCGGCAGTACGTCGGATGAGCGCAGCGTCGTCGAACTCGGCCAGCGCGTACAGGTTGCGCAGCTGGTCCTGGGGGGTCGGTGCCGAGCGGTATCGCGCGAGGAACGCCTCGTACTCGTCGACGCCGCCGTTGGCCGCCACGACGGTGGTGGCGGCGGCGACCAGCTCCGGGTGGATGCTTCCCGGGGCGGACTCGTTCGCTTCGAGCAGGTCACGGCAGCGGCGCCTGACCTCGGGGTCGGCTCCGAATGCGCCGGCCGTGGTGACGAGCAGCCCGCGGAGCTTGGCGGTGAGGTCGTCCTCGCCGGCAACGGGCTCCCAGCCCAGCTCGTCGAGCGCGGGGCGGCAGAGCTGCACCACGAGGTGCCGGAGCCGTTCCTCGAACGAATCGTCGACGAGCCGGGCGCAGCCGCGCAGGCCGGTCACGAGTACCTGCCACACGGCCAGCTCGCGCTCACCGGAGAACGATCGCGCCAGGTCGAGGAACGAGGGTGCGTCGAGGTCGCCGGCGACGACGGCGTTCCAGGCATCATCGACCAGGTTGTAGCGCTCGATCGTGGACATCTGGGCGAGCCCCGCTCCGAGCACCCGGCGCCGGAGCTCGTCGTCGTAGCCCACCCGGTAGAACCCGTGCCCCTCGGCGTTCACGACGACCACCTGCTCGGGGTGGTCGAGCGTGAGGCGCAGCTCGGGCCCGTCGAGGAGCAGGCGGTGCGTCTCGGCGCCGACGCGGACGTGCACCGGGACGACCCAGGTGGTCGGGTCGGCGCGCACCTCGTCGCTGTAGCCGAAGCGCCACTGACGCAGCACGAGATCGGCTCCGTCGAGGGAGGCGTTCACGATGGGGAAGCCGCGCTGCCAGATCCAGCTGTCCATCAGGCGACGCGCCGGCTGGCCACTGACCTCCTCGATGGCGTCCCAGAGGTCGGCCGTCTCGGTGTTCGAGTAGGCATGCGTGCGCAGGTAGTGCGAGACCCCGGCTCGGAAGGGCTCCTCGCCCAGGTACTGCTGGAGCATTCGGAGAAGCGCACCGCCCTTCTGGTAGGTGAGGATGTCGAACATCCCCTCGCTGTCGGCAGGGGAGCGCACCTCGTACTCGACCGGGCGGGTGCTGGCCAGGGCGTCGGTGTCGAAGGCGGCGCTGCGCTCGAGCCCGAACGAGATCCACCGCCGCCAGTCCGGGCGCATCTCGTCGACCGCAGCGATCTCCATGAACGTGGCGAACGCCTCGTTCAGCCAGATCCCGTTCCACCACCACATGGTGACGAGATCGCCGAACCACATGTGGGCCAGCTCGTGGGCGACGACGTCGGCGACGTGCTGCTGCTCGAGCTGGGTGCTGGTGGCCGGGTCCACCAGCAGGAGGCTCTCGCGGAACGTGATGCACCCGAGGTTCTCCATGGCGCCGGCTGCGAAGTCGGGCAACGCCACGAGATCGATCTTCTCGCCCGGGTAGGGGATGTCGTAGTACTCCTGGAACCAGGAGAGCGAGAACCGGGCGGCCTCCAGCCCGAACGCCGTGAGGTGGCCCTTGCCCGGGAGATGGATGATACGCAGGGGCGTGCCGCCGACGTCGATCGGCTCGGTCGCTTCGAGCGGACCGACGACGAAGGCCACGAGGTAGGTGGACATGGGCATCGTGTCGGCGAAGGTGACGGCCACCTTGGCGGGCGAGCCGGCATCGCCGTCGATTCGGCGACGGGCGATCTCGGGACTGTTCGAGATGGCCAGCAGATCCTCGTCGACGATGAGCGTGATGCCGAACACGGCCTTCAGATCCGGCTCGTCGAAGCACGGGAAGGCCCGGCGGCAGTCGGTCGACTGCATCTGGGTGGTGGCGATCACCCGCTCCGTCCCGGACGCGTCGTGGTAGGTGCTGCGGTAGAAGCCGCGCAGGAGATCGTTGAGCCGACCGGCGAACTCGAAGGACAGCTCGACGTGACCCGCTGGGATCGTGGGCGCGGCGGTGACGACCAGACGCTGGGTGTCGGGCTCCAGGCGGATCGGCACGTCCTGGCCGTCGAGGGTGCTGGCGGTGATCTCGAGGTCGAGCGAGTTCAGCACCAGCTCGTCGACGGGCTCCACGACCTCGACGTCGATGGTGACCCGACCCGTGAAGGTGGCGGTGCCGAGGTCCGGGGTGAGGGTGAGGTCGTAGCGCACCGGGCGAGCGGTGCGCGGCAGGCGGTAGGGGTCGTCCCAGGTCACCCGGAGGAGGCTACGGGGGCCCGGCCGCTAGCGTGCGGGTCCGTGTCCACCCCAGCCCGGTTCGACGTGGTCGGCGTCGGCAACGCCCTCGTCGACGTCATCGCCCATGCCGGGGACGACTTCTTGCACCGTGAGCAGCTGGCCAAGGGCTCGATGACGCTGGTGGAGACCGAGCGAGCCGTCGCCCTGTACCAGGCGCTGGGGACGGCCATCGAGATGAGCGGGGGCTCGGCAGCGAACACCATGTGCGGTGTTGCCAGCTTCGGGGGCCGGGCGGCGTACATCGGCAAGGTCTCCGATGACGACCTGGGTGAGGTGTTCGGCCACGACCTGCGGGCGGTGGGGGTCAGCTTCCACCCCGGGGTCCGCGAGTCGTCCATGCACACCGGCCGGTGCATCATCGTGGTCACCCCGGACGCGCAGCGGACCATGAACACCTACCTCGGGGTGTCCGCTCTGCTGCATCGCAGCGACATCGACGACGAGACGGTGGCGGCGGGCGCCGTGCTGTACCTGGAGGGCTATCTGTTCGACCGTGCCGATGCCAAGGCGGCGTTCCGCCACGCCGCCCAGGTCGCCCGGCGGTCGGGCCGACGGGTGTCGCTCACGCTGTCCGACTCGTTCTGCGTCGATCGCCACCGCGACGATTTCCGCGCGCTGGTCGCCGACGAGGTCGACCTGCTGTTCGGGAACGAGGACGAGCTCTGCTCGCTCTACGAGCTCGACACCTTCGAAGCCGCGGTCGCGGCGGTGCGGCGCGACTGCTCGCTGGCGGCGATCACCAGGGGTGCGTCGGGGAGTGTGGTGATCACCCCCGACGAGATCGTCGAGGTGCCGGCGGTCCCAGTCGAGACGGTGCTCGACACCACCGGCGCCGGTGATCTGTACGCCGCCGGCTTCCTGTTCGGCTACACCAGGAACAGGTCCTGGTACGACTGCGGACGGCTGGGGTCGATCGCGGCAGCGGAGGTGATCTCCCACGTCGGGCCCCGGCCGCTGGTCGAGCTGCGACGACTGGTCCCGGAGGACATCGCATGACCGATGACATCGTGCACACGGCGCAGGCGTGGCTCGGCGCCGAGCCAGACGAGGACATGCGCACCGAGCTGGCCGAGCTGATCGCCGGTGATCCCGCAGCGCTGGCCGAACGCTTCGGCGGGCGGCTGCAGTTCGGCACGGCCGGTCTGCGGGCGGCCGTAGGGGCGGGGCCGTTGCGGATGAACCGGCTGGTCGTCCGTCAAGCGGCCGCCGGGCTCGTGCGGTACCTGTTGGACACGGACCCGGAGGCAGCATCGCGTGGCCTGCTGATCGGCTATGACGCCCGGCGCAAGAGCGACGTCTTCGCGCTCGACACCGCTCGCGTGGCGGCGGCGGCCGGCATGAGGGCCCGGCTGTTGCCGGGGCCGCTGCCGACGCCGGTCTTGGCGTGGGGCATCACCCAGGTCGGGGCGGCCGCCGGCGTGATGGTGACGGCCAGCCACAACCCGCCGGCCGACAACGGGTACAAGGTGTACCTGGGCGAGGGTGCCCAGATCGTCCCGCCGGCGGATGTCGACATCTCCGAGCGCATCGGCGCGGTCGACGCGACGGCCGTGGCGCTGGCCGACGAGGGCGACCCGCTGATCGAGCGGCTCGACGACGCGCTGGTGCGGGCGTACGTGTCGTTCGTGCCGTCCGTGCGCCTCGTGCCGTCGGTGCCGGGCGTCCAGGTGGCGTACACGGCGATGCACGGGGTCGGGGGAGCCGTGGCGCTGGCGGCGTTCGCAGCAGCGGGGTTGCCGACACCTGCCGTGGTCGGCGAGCAGATCGAGCCGGACGGGACCTTCCCGACGGTGGCGTTCCCGAACCCCGAGGAGCCGGGGGCGATGGACCTGTTGCTGGCGACGGCGGAGCGTTCGGGTGCGGTGCTGGCGCTCGCCAACGACCCCGACGCCGACCGGCTGGGCGCGGCGATCCCGGTGCGGGCCGGAGGGTGGCGGCGACTGAGCGGTGACGAGGTGGGGTGGTTGCTGGCCGACCACATCCTGTCGAACACCTCGGGTGGCGACCGGCTCGTCGTGACCACGCTCGTGTCGTCGTCGCTCCTGGCCCGAATGGCAGCCGACGCCGGGGTGCACTTCGCCGAGACGTTCACCGGCTTCAAGTGGATCGCCCGCACCGCGCTCGACCATCCCGACTGGCGACTGGTGTTCGGCTACGAGCAGGCGCTGGGGTACCTCGTGACCGACCGGCCGCTCGACAAGGACGGCATCACGGCGGCGGTGCTCCTGACGGAGGTCGCCTCGGTGGCGGCGGCCGAGGGGGAGACGCTCGAGGACCGCCTCGACGCCATCGCAGCTCGGTACGGGCGCTACGTGACGGCGGAGCGCTCGGTGATGATGCCACCCGAGGCCGGCATGGCGTGGGTGGCGTCGCTGCGGGCGGCGCCACCGGCCGAGCTGGCGGGTGTCCCCGTCACCGACGTAGAGGAGTTCCCGGAGGCGGGTCTGCTGCGACTGTGGGTCGATGTGGGCGACCAGCGGGTGCGAGTCCAGGTCCGCCCGAGCGGGACGGAGCCCAAGGTCAAGCTGTACGGCGAGGCAATCGCCCTCGACCCCACCCCCTATCTCCACGCCCTCACCGCCCTCACCGCGAACACCGAGAACACCGCGAACACCGAGAACTGAACGGCGGTCATCGCACCTCGAGCGATCTTTCTCGCAAACTCTTGCAAGCACTTCCGAGCCGGGTGGCCACATGCACTCATCCGGGGTGTGTTCAACCAACCTGACATCCTGGAGCTGTTTGGCCGACAGTTCGGTCGGGCGAGCGTTCGCCAGCTCGCGGAGCGCGGCATCGACGGCGATCGGCGCCTGCGCGCCCGGAAGCGTGGTCTGATCGTTCCGGTCGGTGGTGGCGTGGTGCGAATGGCGGGCGCCCCCGAGTCGTTCGAGGGGCGGGCCATGGCCGCCCAGCTGGCTGCCGGCCCCGGGGGCTGCCTCACCAGCTTCACCGCCGGACGCCTCGACGGCGTTCGCAAGATGCCCCATGACGTCATCCACGTACTGGTGCACGAGCGGCACGAGCCCACGCTCCCCCCGGACGCCGTGCTCCACCGGTCGAGCTGGATCGACCCTGAGGTTGACATCCGCACCCGTGCCGACGGGTTGGCCCTCACCTCACCGTTGCGGACGCTGTTCTCGCTGGCCGCAGAGTGCACGCTCGACCAGTTCTCCCGTGCCGCCGAGGACCTCTGGCGGCTCGGTTTGGTCTCACCGGACGAGGCGGCTGCGTACCTGGCGCGGGTGCGGCGGCAGGGGCGTACGGGCGTGCGGCGCTTCTCGGAGTGGCTCGAGCGGGTGGCAAGCCGGCCACGCCCGACTGGGAGCGGACTGGAGTTCGACCTCTTGGCCCACCTGCGCGCCGTCGGCCTGCCGGAGCCGGTGCTCCAGCACCCGCTCACGCTGCGCACCGGGGTGACGATCCACCTCGACATCGCCTACCCACCGGCGCGGCTGGCGGTCGAACCAGGCAGTCTGTGGTTCCACGGTGGCGACGATCGGGTACGTGCTGACTACGAGCGGGATGCCGAGTGTGGCTTGTTGGGCTGGCAGGTGATGCGCTTCGACGACGTCCAGCTGCGGGCGCCGCGACACTGCGCGCGGCAGGTGCTCGGCGTCTACCAGCACCGGTGCTCCATCATCTCTGCGGCAAAGATCGCTTCCTGAGCGATGACAGTCCGTCAGAAGTTGGGGCGGGGTCAGCGGGAGGGGCGGTAGGGCTGGCCCTCGGCGGCGGGCGGGATGGCCCGGCCCACGGCGCCGGCGACGACGATGAGCGTCGCGACATAGGGGAGCATCTGCCAGAACTCGCTCGGGATCTCGAATCCGGCGATCTCGACCTTCAGGAACTGCAGTCGGGACCCGAGGGCGCGGGTGAAGCCGAACAGGACCGCACCGGCGAAGGCGCCCCACGGCGTCCACTTGCCGAAGATCATCGCGGCCAGCGCGATGAACCCAGCGCCGTTGGTCATCCCGTCCTCGAAGCCGCCCTGGGCCTCGAGCGAGAACCACGCCCCGGCCAGCCCGGCGATGGCGCCACCGACGATCACCGCCTCGTAGCGGATGTGGATCACGTTGATGCCCACGGTCTCGGCGGCGTGAGGGTTCTCGCCGCTGGATCGCACCCGCAGCCCCCATGGCGTCTTGTACATGATGAGCCACGTCAGGAACACGACGCCGATCATCATGAAGAAGATCGGCCCGTTCTTGAACAGCTGCTCGCCGATGACCGGGATCCGGTCGAGCAGCGGGATGCCGACGTCATCGAGCGGCTGGCCGGTGGTGATGCCCTGCTTGATGATGACCTCGGAGCGCAGGAAGCCGGTGAGGCCGAGCGCGAACAGGTTGATCACCACACCGGAGATGATCTGGTTCACCTGGAACGTGACGGTCAGCCACGCGTGCAGCGCCCCCAGGAGCGCGCCCGCGACCACCGCCACCAGGACGGAGACCCACAGCCAGCCCGTCGACGAGGCGTCACCCAGCACGGCGTACGCCATGAACCCGACGCCCGCCGATGCCAGCATCATCCCCTCGATGCCGATGTTGACGATGCCCGAGTGCTCGGACCACAGTCCGGTCATGGCGCCGAGCGCGATGGGCGTGCACAGCACCAGCGACTCGACCGCGAGGTTGGTGACGTTCGTACTGGTCGACTCCGACAGGGCGAGCGCGATGACCAGCACCAACGGCACCGACAGGGCGGCGGAGATGCTCTGCGCCCACGCCGCCGCCCGGTCGAGACGGGGTCCCAGGAACGCCAGCACCGCCCCGAGCACCCACACGATTCCGATGATCGTGGTGACCACCTGCGGGTTGAAGCTGACCGACGCCGGATCCGGCGGCGGCTCGAACGTGAACGACTTGGTGGCCGACGAGAGGTTGGGAGCCACCAGCAGCACGAGCGCCAGCCCGAGCACACCGAAGATGACCGCGGTGATCTGCCGGCGGCCGAAGCGCACCGTGGGGATGGTGGTCGTGGTGGGGACGGTGGTGGCCGTCATCGGGCGGCGATCCCCGACGACGCGGGAGCGACGAGCCCCCCGCTGGCCTTCTTGATGCGGAAGATCCACCGCACGATGCCGTCAGCGGCGACGAACAGCAGCGTGAGCGCGAGGACGATGCGCACGACGTCGATCGAGACGCCGGCCTCCTGCTGCATGTAGCCGGCACCGGACAGCATCGCTCCCCAGAGGAACGCCGCCGGGATGATCGCGAAGGGGTTGGCGCGAGCGAGCAGGGCGATGGCGATGCCGTCGAAGCCGATGCCGGCGAACAGCCCGGGCTGGAAGAAGTGGTACGTGCCCGACACCTCCATCGCCGCGGTCAGGCCGGCGAGCGCACCGGAGAAGGCCATGACCGTGACGATGATCCGGTTGACGCTGATGCCGGCGTAGTGGGCGGCATGGGGGTTCGTGCCCACCGTGCGCACCGAGAAGCCGTAGGTCGTGCGCTGCAGCACGAACCACACGACGAAGCACAACCCGATCATCAGGAACGTGCCGAGGTGGAGTCTCGGCACGCTGTCGACGATCTCGGGGAGACGCCCCGTGGAGGCGACGATGCGCGTTCGGGGGACCGACGCGTCGGGGTCGCGCAGGACGATCGGGTCCTGAGAGTTGACGAGCCAGATGATGAAGATGCGGGCGATGTTGTTGAGCATGATCGTGGAGATCACCTCGTGGGCCCCGGTCTTCGCTCGCAGCACGCCGGGCACCCCGCCGTAGGCCATGCCGCCGAGCGTGCCGGCCAGCAGCACCAGTGGGATGGCGATGACCCCGGGTGTGTCGCCGAGGAACGACGCCGTGGCGAACCATGCCGCCACCACCCCGCCGACGAGCAGCTGGCCCTCGACACCGATGTTGAACAGGCCGGCCTTGAAGGCGAACGCCACGGCGAGCGCCGAGCCGATGTACGGGGTGGTGCGGCTGATCGAGGCGGCGACGCGGTCCCAGGTGCCGAACATCCCCTGGAGCAGCGCGACGTAGGCCTCGACCGGGTTGCCGCCCGTGATGAGGATCAGGACGCCGCCGACCAGCACCGCGAGGAGGAACCCCAGCAGCGGGATGACCACGGGCTGCAGATCGAACGTGCGGCGGATCTCGTGGTGGAGGTCGCCCATGCCCTGGTCGACCTTGTCGTTCAGCTGTCGGAGCTGGTTCACGTCGCAGCGACCTCCTCGGCGACACCGGTGGCCATCAGGTACCCGAGGCGCTCTCGGGTCGCCTCGTCGCGGTCGAGCGTCGCCACCAGCTTGCCGCGGTACATCACCGCGACGCGGTCCGACAGCGACAGGATCTCGTCGAGCTCGGCGGACACCAACAGCACCGCCGCACCGCTGTCGCGCAGCTCGATGATGCGTCGATGGATGAACTCGATCGATCCGACGTCGAGGCCGCGCGTGGGCTGGGCGGCCACGAGCATCTTCACGGCGTGCGAGAGCTCACGGGCGACGATGACCTTCTGCTGGTTGCCGCCCGACAGCGTGTCGACGGTGACGTCGATCGAGGGCGTTCGCACGTCGAAGTCCTTCACGAGCTCGGTCGCGTCGTCGTCGATCGCGTCGCGCCGGAGCAGCATCCGTTTCGAGAACGGTGAGCGGCGGAACCGGTTCAGCACCATGTTGTCGGCGATCGTGAACTGCTCGACGAGGCCATGCTTGCCCCGGTCCTCCGGGATGTGTCCGACGCCGATCTCGGTGATCTCGCGCGGCGTCATGCGGGTGGCGTCGACCCCGCCGATCTCCACCCGGCCGCCGACCTTCGGGCGCATGCCGGTGATCGCCTCGACGAGCTCGCGTTGCCCGTTGCCCTGCACCCCGGCGATGCCCAGGATCTCGCCCGCCCGCAGCTCGAGGTCGACACCGTCGACGGTGATGGAGCCGCGGTCGTCGCGCACGTAGAGGTCCGACACCCGCGCCACCACGTCGCCGGCGTGCGCCTCGCCCTTGTCCACCTCGAACACCACGTCGCGGCCGACCATCATGTTCGCCAGCGTCTGCGGCGTGGCGGTGTCCGGGTCGGACGTGCCCACCACTCGTCCACCCCGCAGGACGGTGATGCGGTCGGCGACGGCGAGCACCTCGCGCAGCTTGTGGGTGATGAAGATCAGGGACTTTCCCTGGTCGACCAGCGTGCGCATCACCGAGAAGAACTCGTCGACTTCGCCCGGGGTCAGGACCGCGGTCGGCTCGTCGAGGATGAGGATGTCGGCCTCGCGATAAAGCGCCTTCACCAGCTCGACCCGCTGCTGCTCACCCACCGAGAGATCGCCGACCTTGGCGTCGGGCTCGACGTGGAGCCCGTAGCGCTGTCCCAGCTCCTCGATCCGGCGTGAGGCCTCGCGGATGTCGAGCATCCCCTTCTTGGACAGCTCGTCGCCGAGCACGATGTTCTCCGTCACCGTGAACACCGGGATCAGCTGGAAGTGCTGGTGCACCATGCCGACCCCGCGGGCGATGGCGTCCCGTGCTCCGCTGAGGCGTACCTCCTCGCCACGCAGGAGGATCTCACCGGCGTCGGGCTGATAGAGCCCGAACACCACGTTCATGAGCGTGCTCTTGCCAGCGCCGTTCTCGCCGAGCAGGCAGTGGATCTCTCCCCGGTTCAGCGTGAGCGACACGTCCTCGTTGGCGATGACGCCGGGAAAGGTCTTCGTGATCCCTCGCAGCTCGAGGACGGGCCCCGCCTCGTCGTGTGCCATGCGCGCCTCCTCCCGGCGGACCGCACCGTAGCCCGACTGGCGCACTCCTCGGCGGAACGCGCCAGGGGCCCGGCGAAGCGCCGGGCCCCTGGTCGATCAGGCGAGTGCCGTGATCAGCGGCTGCTGGTCACAGCGGCAGGCCAGTCACCGGGTCGACGCCGGTGTCGATCGAGCCGTCGGCCAGACCCTGGCGGATCGACTCGAGCTCGGTGGCGACGTCCTCGGGGATGTCGGCGTCGTGGAACGGCGCATACGTGATGCCGTCGTTCTCCGCCGTCAGGGAGAAGATGCCGGTGGCGCAGCTGCCGCCGACCGCGGTGGCGATGTTGTCGAACACGCCGAGGTCGACGCGCTTGACGGCGGAGGTCGCGAGGAACTCCGAACCGTCGGCCGCGCCGCTGTTGAACGTCGTGTAGAACTCGTCCTGGTCGACGCCGATGCCCCAGACGCCCTGCTTGGCGGCCTCGGCCACAGCGGCGGAGCCGGTCTTGCCGCCGGCGCCGAAGATGACGTCGGCGCCCTCACCGATGAACTGCTGGGCGTCGCTGGCACCCTTGGCCGTGTCGGTGAACGACTCGTTGTAGATGCTCAGCACCTGCACGTCGGGGTTCGTGTACTTGGCACCCTGCTCGAACGCGTTCACGAAGCGCACGACCGGGGGAACGTCCTCACGACCGCCGACGACGCCGACCACGTTGCTCTCGGTCAGCATGCCGGCCAGCGCGCCGGCCAGGAAACCACCCTGGTCCTCACGGAACAGAACGCCGACGTAGTTCTCGGGGTACGTCTCCTGGAACTGGTCGATGCCGATCCAGCACACGTCCGGGTTGGCCTCTGCGGCCGCCAGCGTGGCGTCGGCGAGCAGGTAGCCGACCGTCACGACCACGCTGGGGTTGCCCTGCAGCGCGGTCTCGATGTTCTTCGCGTAGTCGGCCTCGCTGGCCGTCTCGATGTAGGACGTCTCGAAGCCGAAGCACTCGGCGGCGCCCGTCATGCCCTCGTAGGCGTACTGGTTGAAGGTGCGGTCGTCGACCTTGCCGATGTCGGTCACGAGCGAGACCGTGAAGTCGTCGGCCGCGGTCGCCCCGCCGGCATCTTCGCAGCGCTGGTCGAGCGTGACCTGGCCGCTGGCCTCGCCGCCGCCCTCCGTGCCGGTGGGCGCTTCGGTACCGGCGGGTGCTTCGGTACCGGCGGGTGCTTCGGTGGTGTCGCCACCGTCGTCGTCGCCGCACGCGGCGAGCAGCAGTGCTCCCGCAGCGACGAGGACACCCAGCTTGCGAGCTCTCATTGGCTCCCCCTTGATTGTTGTGTGGGTGGTTCGGCTGCCCATCTAACCACGGCGTTCGTGCCGAGGTAGGGCATATCGACCCTGCGTGTCGTGACCGGCGCTTCAGTCGGCGGCGCCGAACAGGCGGTCGCCGGCGTCGCCGAGGCCGGGCACGATGAACGAGCGCTCGTCGAGGCGCTCGTCGAGCGCGGCGGTCACGACGTGGAGGCGGAGCCCCTCGGCCCGCAGCCGCTCGATGCCCTCCGGGGCGGCGAGCACGCAGGCGACGGTGATCGGCGCCGGCGCGTTGCGCTCGACCAGCAGGCTGCACGCGTACGCGAGCGAGCCTCCGGTCGCCACCATGGGGTCGAGCACGAGGCACGGGCGCCCGGCCAGCGACGCCGGCAGCTTGTTGACGTAGGGATGGGGTTCGGCGGTCTCCTCGTCGCGGCTGATGCCGACGAAGCCGGCGTCGGCCTCGGGCAACAGGTCGAGCGCGGCGGGCAGCAGCCCGAGGCCGGCCCGCAGCACGGGGACGACGACGGGCCGCACGGCCAGCCGGCGGGCGGCAGTCGTCGCGAGCGGGGTCTCGACCGAGCCGTCAACCGTGGGCAGGTGCCGGGTGGCCTCGACCATCAGCAGGTTGGCCAGACGGTTCAGCGCCGCTCGGAACCCCAGCAGGTCCGTCGAACGGTCGCGCAGCGCGGCCAGGGCGTCGGCCGCCAGTGGGTGGTCCAGGACCGTGATCTCCACACTCACCAGGTCGTCCTCTCCGTTGGTGCGCCGAGGGCCTGCTCGGCCTTCAACAGGGCGTAGCGGGGCTTGGCGACGCCGTTGATGATGCGCAGCCGCTCGTCGAACGGGGCGAACGCGCTCTTCAGCGCGTTCACGGTGAGCCACTCGAAGTCGTCGAGCCCCCACCCGAAGGCGTCGTGGAGCTTGCCCAGCTCCTGCGTCATCGACGTGTCGCTCATGAGGCGGTTGTCGGTGTTGACCGTCACGCGGAAGCGGAGGCGGCGCAGTAGCCCGATGGGGTGCTCGGCCACCGAGGCGCACACGCCGGTGTTGACGTTCGAGGTGGGGCACAGCTCGAGGGGGATGCGTCGGTCTCGGACGTAGGCGGCGAGGCGCCCGAGCTGCTCGTGGCCGCGCTCACCCGAGATGTCGTCGACCAGTCGCACCCCGTGGCCCAGTCGCTCGGCCCCGCACCACTGCACCGCCTCCCAGATCGAGGGCAGCCCGAATGCCTCGCCGGCGTGGATCGTGGAGTGGAAGTTCTCGCGCTGCACGAACTGGAAGGCGTCGAGATGGCGGGTCGGCGGGTAGCCGGCCTCGGCGCCGGCGATGTCGAAGCCGACCACGCCGGCGTCGCGGTGGCGAACGGCGAGCTCCGCGATCTCGAGGCTGCGGGCCGCCGTGCGCATGGCGCTGAGGATGGCGTACACCACGAGGTTCGTCCCCTCGCTGCCCCGCCGGAACCCGTCGAGCACGGCGAGCACCACCTCGTCGAGGGTCAGGCCGGCATCGGTGTGCAGCTCCGGTGCGAAGCGCACCTCGGCGTACACGACGCCGTCGGCGGCGAGGTCCTGGGCGGCCTCGAACGCCACCCGCTCGAGCGCGTCGCGGTGCTGCATCACGCCGACGGTGTGGGCGAACGTCTCCAGGTAGAGCACGAGGTCGTTGCGCTTCGCCCCGCGATGGAACCAGCGCCGCAGCTCGTCGACGTCGGTGGTGGGCAGCTGGGCGTAGCCGTGCTCTGCCGCCAGCTCGACGACCGTCGCCGGGCGCAGCCCACCGTCGAGGTGGTCGTGGAGAAGGGCTTTCGGAGCCCGGTGCAACACCTCCACGTCCATGGTGGCGGGAGCCTAGGCGCCCGGCCGGCCGGGTGCGCTCCCCAGTAGCCTCGGGGCATGGAGCTGACCGTCCTCGGCCGCACGGTCCGACACCCGATCGACCACGTGGAGGTGTTCCCGGCGCCGGCGAACGTCACCTGCGTCAGCTTCACCACCGACGAGGTCGCCTCGCGGTGCCCGGTGACCCAGCAGCCGGACCTGTCGCGCGTGGTCATCGAGTACGAGCCGGGTGAGTGGTGCGTCGAGTCGAAGAGCCTCAAGCTCTACCTCTGGAGCTTTCGCGACCGGGAGGTCTTCGCCGAGGCCCTGGCCGCTGAGATCGCGACGGAGATCATGGCGACGGCGCGCCCGCGCCGGGTGGTCGTGACCTTGACGCAACGGCCACGCGGCGGCATCGAGGTCGAGGCGCGTGCCGAGATGACGAGCTGAGCGCTCGGTAGCGTCTGGGGGCACCCGAGCCGTTTGCCACGATGACCAGCCCCCGATCGCTCGCTCCCCGTCGCCGCGTCAGCCGCCGCCGTTACATGGTCCGGCGGGTCGTTGCGTTGGTGATGGTCGTCGCAGCGATCGCACTTCCCGTGTGGGTCGGGGCGAGGCTCGTCGCGGGCGGGGAGGGGACGACGGCGGCGGCCGGCTCCGTACCGACCGACCCGACGAGTCCGTCGACCGAGGTCACCGCGGCGTCGATGGCCGCCGCCCAGACCACTCCCACGTCGGTGGCGACCCCCACCAGCGCCGATCCCGGCGCGCCGCCGAGCGCCCAGGACCCCGCCCGGTTGCTGATCGCCGGGGACAGCGATGCCGGCACGTTCGGCCCGTACCTCGAGCAGCTGATGGACGAGACGGGCATGGTCACGACCACCCTCGACTACAAGGTCTCGTCAGGCTTGACCCGTCCTGACTTCTTCGACTGGCCGGCTCGCTTCGCCGAGCAGATCCCCACCGTCGATCCGGACATCGTCGTGGTGACCTTCGGTGGCAACGACGCCCAGCCCATCCGCATCGACGGCACGGCGTACGGCATCGACGGGCCGGAGTGGACGCAGGAGTACCGCCGCCGGGTCGGCGAGGTGATGGATCTGCTCGGTGCCGACGGGCGAACGGTCATCTGGGTCGGCATCCCGAACGCCGCGTCGGAGGAGTTCACCCAGCGGCTCCAGGTCCAGCGCGACGCAGTGCTGGCCGAGCTGGCGGAGCACCCCGACGTGGTCTACATCGACGCCTGGAACCGCTTCAGCGGCCGCAACGGCGGCTACGCCGAGTTCGTGATCGACCCGCGGGACGGCCAGGGCAAGGACGTGCGTGCCGACGACGGCTTCCACCTCAACACCAATGGCGCCGAGATCCTGGCGCTCGACATCGCCGAGGCGATCCGCGCCGAGCTTCGCTCCCGCGGCGCCGCCCTGTAGCCCCGCGTTTGGTCGAATTGCCGGCATTTCTGCTGCCAAGTCGACCAAACGGTGGGGCCGGACCCTGACGATCGGTGGGTCGGGGGGATCATCGGGGGCTGGGTCCCTGGCGGGGACGGTTGCGCTTTCGTACCATCCGCGCCACCAGGGAGGTGTTGATCCCGGCGGCGAGGTTGGTCGCGTCAGCCGACGGGGGAGCCAGCGCGAAACCGGCCCTGCCCAACGCAACCAGCAGAAGGGCAGCCGGATGGCTCGCAGGATTCGGATCACCAACCTCAAGGTGGCGGCGGCCGTCGCGTCCGTGGCGGTCGCGGGGCTGCTGCTCGGCGCCCAGCCCGCTCAGGGCGCGGCGACGCCGGCTTCGTGGTGCACGGCGAGCGAGCTGTCGTGGAACGGCTCGGCGCAGCTCGGTCCCGAGCAGCTGACGTTCGACACCGGCCTCGTCGTCGCGCCGGCCGTCGCCGGCGAGACCGTGCGCATCGTCGACACCGCATACGTCGCCTACGACGAGGTGGCTCCGGAGCTGGATCGCTCCGCGCCGCCCGAGGTCGCCGAGCGCTTCGGGCTCGACGTCGGCGGCTCGGCGGTCGGGGGGTTCTCGGTCGACCTGCCCGACGACGTGGGGTCCGGCGCGATCTCGACGTGGTCGAGCGGCGACCACGCTGGTTCGCTCGGCGGCGGTCCGACCACCGGCGGTCCCGTGGCGCTGCGCCACGTCGCGTCCACTGGCGGGGGGAGCGCCGACCGGCTCACCGTCAGCTCGCTGCGCATCACGGTGGAGCGCTGCGCGGTGGTCGCCGTCGCCCCGACCCCGGCGTCCCGCCTGACGGTTCCGGCCGCCGCGGCCCCGGTCACCCCTGGGGCGGTGCCGACCGGCCCTGCCGGGGCGTCCGGCGCCACCGGGGCGCTGCCCGCGACCGGAGTCGCCACCTGGCCGATGGTGCTCGTCGGGTTCACCATGATGGCCACGGGCGCGGCGCTGGTCGTGGCCGGCGGCTCCCGCCGTCGCGCGTGAGCCGCTACTGGGTTCGGCCTCGCTGCATGATGCCGGCGCGGCGCGCCGCCACCACGTTCGGATCGAAGCGGGCCCGCTGCCACGCCGCGGCATCACGGGCCTCGATCTGCCACCCGTCGGTCTCGGCGGTGATCTCGGCGTAGGTGGCGCGGATCTGGCGAACCCCGGGTTGGTCGTTGCCGATGATGTCGAGCGCCAGGCGCCGGGTGAACGCCAGGAGGTCGTCGTGGGGGACGACGTGGTTCACGAGGCCCCACTGCAACGCCTCATCGGCCGACAAGAAGTTGCCGGTGAAGCTCATCTCACGTGCCCGCCGGACGCCGATCGCCTGGGGCAGCAGCACCGTCAGCCCCCAGCCGGGCATGACGCCGACCCGGGTGTGGGTGTCGCCGAACTTGGCGCGCTCGGACGCGACCAGGAAGTCGCAGTTCAGGGCCAGCTCCAGCCCACCGGTGACCGCAACCCCGTTGATGGCGCCGATCAGGGGTTTGGACAGCGCCGGGAACGGGCCGCGCCCGCCACTGGCGTTCGGACGCCCGCCGGCGCCGGAGCTGTCACCCAGCAGACGTCCCCCGGAGCCGAGCTCTTTCAGGTCGAGGCCGGCACAGAACGCCGGGTCGGTGCCGGTGAGCACGATCACGTCCACGTCGTCGCGCGACTCCGCCTCCGTCAGCCGGCGGGGGAGCAGCCGCAGCACCTCGCCCGACAGCGCGTTGCGGGCTTCGGGTCGGTTCAACGTGATCGTGGCGATCCGCTCGCTCACGTCGAGCAGCACGACGTCGGACATGGCGGATGGCCTCCCCGGGCGGTTCAGTCCTCCGGCCCCTCGGCCGGCAGGTAGTGCAGCTTCAGGTCGCCAAGCTTCACCAGTGTGGAGGCGATCCATCCGCCCAGCGAGCCGAAGTGCTCGTCGAGCAGCGTGCTCGCACCGTCGGCGAGCGTCTCCTCGGCCAGCTCGTAGAGGCCTTCGTACGTGATCTCGATGGCGTGCTCCGGCGGGTCGGAGATGTCGCCGAGGTAACCCATCTCGACGGTCACCCCCGCCCGTTCGAGCCGCTCAGCGCCGATCGGAGGGCTGGTCTCGGGGAGCACCGCCTGCACGGCGGCAGGGTCGGGCGGGTCGACGAGGCGCTGGACCCGGAACACGATCTCCATCTCGATGGCGGGGTGCTCCTCGAGGATCTCCTCCACGTACCAGCGCCGGTAGGCGGTCTGGCTCCAGGTCGGCCAGTCGAACGTCACATGGGCGACGACGCGCGGCGGTTCGCCCTCGCCGGGCAGGCCGTAGCTCGTCTCCCAGGTGAGGTCGCCGAGCAGCACGTCGACCTGGAAGTGCTCCTCGAACGCTTGCCGTTCGAGGAAGGCGCCCTCGAAGGCATCTCGCAACGCGCTGATGGCGTCGGTGAAGACGTGGTCGAGCATGCGCGGGCGACGTTAGCCGGGGACCCGTCGCTCGTACCGGGGCGGCTCGTCGGCAGGCATCCACAGGCGGTTGCGTCCACCGGGTGCATCGAGGTCGCCGGACTCGTAGGCGGCGTCGCCGTGCCAGAGCAGCACCATGTGCCCCTCGGCGGTGCGGCCCGGCCGGGTGACGTAGCGGGGCGGGTCGTCGCGGTGGAGCCGGTCGCCGGCCTCGTGCAGCTCGTGGAGCGTCACGATGGTCGGCGGCGCCATCGGGAGCTCGGCGGCGAGCGCGTCGATCGGCCGCACCCAACGGGTCTCGACGATCTCGTGGTCGTCGTGGCGCGGCTCGTCGCCCGCCCATGGCGCGAGGAAGAACCAGGTGGCGTAGCGCTTGGGCGCGATGGCCGGCGGGGTCCAGTGGGACCAGGTGCGCAGGGAGGCCGCGTCGATGACCAGCCCGACCTCCTCGCTCGCCTCCCGGACCGCAGCCGAGCGCGCCCGGGCGAGCTCGTCGTCGCCGGGATCGCTGGCGTCGACGCGTCCACCCGGGAACACCCACATCCCGGCGAACGCCCCGACCTCGCTCCGGCGCAGCAGCAGCACCTCGAGGCCCTCGCTGGCCTCGCGGGTGACCACGACGGTGGCGGCGGGGAGCGGGTCCGGCAGCGCAGCGGGGTCGTCGGCGTCGCTCACGGTCGCATCGTACGGTTCGCGCGAGACTCGGCCCTCATGAGCCTGGTCCTGGTCGAGCGCCGCGATCGCGTCGCCACCCTCACGCTGAACAACCCCGACGAGCGCAACACGCTCACGGCGGCGATGGTCGCGGAGATCGTCGCCGCCATGGACGACATCGAGGGCGACGACGGCGTCGGCGCGCTGGTGGTCACCGGCGCCCCGCCGGCCTTCTGCGCCGGCGCGAACCTGGGGAACCTCGCCACCGCCGATGGCTCGAGCCTGGGCAACGTGTACGAGGGGTTCCTGCGCATCGCCCGCAGCCCGCTGCCCACGTTGGCCGCCGTCAACGGCGCCGCCGTCGGTGCCGGCATGAACCTGTCCCTCGGCTGCGACGTGCGCCTGGCGGCCCGGCGGGCCCGCTTCGACACCCGCTTCCTGCAGCTCGGGCTGCACCCGGGTGGCGGGCACACCTGGATGATGCGTCGCATCGTGGGGCCGCAGGCCACCTTCGCCGCGGTCGTGTTCGGCGAGGTGCTCGACGGGGCCGAGGCCGAGCGGGTGGGGCTGGTGCACCGCTGCGTCGCCGACGACGAGCTGGCGGCAGCGGCGCAGGCGATGGCCGCCCGCGCCGCCGAGGCGCCCCGAGAGCTGGCGATCACTGTCAAGCGCACGATCCAGGCGATGGCGACGGTGGACGACCACGCCGCGGCCGTCGCCATCGAGCTCGAGCCGCAGCTGTGGAGCACCCGCCAGCCCTGGTTCGCCGAGCGGATCGCGGCGATGCGGGCCCGGATCTCCGGGAAGCCCTGACGAATACCCGGCGCGGGCCCGAGTGTCAAGTGCCGATCGGCCGGTGTGCAAACGCTCGCCTCGGGTGTACGGTTCGTCTCGACAGGGGGAGCTCGACGGATCGGCCCAACGGGAGGTACCGATGAGCAAGCGCCACCGCAGCGACGAGATGGCCCCTCCGCCCAAGGCGGATGTGCGGGCCCACGCGAGAGCGGAACGGCACCGGGTGCACAGCGAGCTGAACAGCATGGCAGACGTCGTCAGCTCGGGCGTCGAGCCCGACGACGTCGTCGAGCCGGGTCCGGAGTTCAAGCCGGACCATCGCCACGATGCTGATCGGGCGCTGCGCAAGCGGGGTCGGGCCCGGCTGCGGCACTGGAAGGTGAAGGCGTGGAAGCGGCGCACGACCACCCGGAAGCAGCGAGCGGTCGCCATGCGTCGGCTCGCCGAGGAGACCTGACGACGGTCGGCGCGGCCGTCGTGGCCCTCACAGCCACGCGGCGGTGAGCTCGTCGCGGCGTTCGCGCCACTCCTCGACCGTGAAGCCGTATCGGACGTGGTCTTCCCACACGCCGTTGATCTCGAGGAACCGCAGCGCTGTCCCTTCGGCGCGCAGGCCCAGCTTCTCCATCACCCGGTGGCTGTTGTGGTTGCGGGGGATGATGCAGACCTCGAGGCGGTGCAGGTGCAGCTCGTCGAACGCGAAGCGAGCCAGCACGACCACGCCCTCGGCGACGTAGCTGCGCCCGGCCCGCGCCTGGTCGATCCAGTAGCCGATCGTGCCCGTCTGCATCGCTCCCCGGACGACGTTGTTCAAGTTGACCTCGCCGGCGATGGCCTGGTCGACGAACAGCCCGAACGCGTAGCCGGTCCCCGCCTGGCGCTCACGATCCCTCGCCGCGCACCGGGCGGCGAACGCGTCGCGATCGCGGGCCGGGTCAGGGTGGGTCGACGGCCGTGAAGGCTCCCACGGCAGCAGCCACTCCTCGTTCCGGCGCCGCACCTCACTCCACGCCGCGGCGTCCGGCGGCCCCAGCGGGCGGAGCATCACCCGGCGGCCGTAGAGCCGCAGGCCGCTGAGCTGGGGCATCGACGGGTGCCCGAGGGTGCGTGGGTCGACGGTCATCGCTGCGCACTCCTCAGCTGTTCGGCCACCCCGTCGAGCAGGCTGTGGACCGACACCGTCAGCCGGGCGGCATGCAGACGACGCATCACGGCCACCAGCACGCAGCATCCGCCGACGATCACGTCGGCGCGCTCACGCGGCAGGCCGGGGTTGTGCACCCGGTCGGCCAGCGCCTCGGTGGCCAGCGTGCGGAACACCTCCTCGACGGCGTCCCGGGTGAGGATGTGGCCGTGGACGGCCGCCGGGTCGAACGTGGGCAGGCCGATCTCGACCGCGGCGAGGGTGGTGATGGTGCCGGCGATGCCGATGAGACCGGAGGTGTCGACGAGGTCCGGGATCTCGCGGATGAAGTCGTCGAGGTGGTCCGAGACGAGCGCGATCGCGTTCGAGAGCTCCTCGGGCCGGGGAGGGTCGCTGTGGAGGAGGGCCTCGGTCAGGCGGACCGATCCGACGTCGAGGCTGTGTACGTGCTCGATGGAGCTGGCGCCGATCATCAGCTCGGTCGATCCGCCGCCGATGTCGACCACGACGTAGGGCGGGTCCACGCCGGGGAGCCCGGTGACGGCGCCGGCGAAGGCCAGCGCACCTTCCTCCTCGCCACTGATCAGCTCCGGCCGCACCCCGAGGACGGCCTCGGCGGCATCGAAGAACTCCTCCCGGTTCTCGGCGTCCCGGCAGGCCGACGTGGCCACGGCGCGAACGGCTCCGGCGCCGTGACGGTCGATGATCGACCGGTAGTGGGCCAGCCGGGTGAGGGTGCGCTCGACCGCGTCGGGGGCGAGGCGGCGATTCGTGTCGACCCCCTGTCCGAGCCGCGTCACCGTGACGACCCGGTCGAGCTCCTCGCCGCCGGCGCCGACGACGAGCAGGTTCGTCGAGTTGGTGCCGATGTCCACGGCCGCCACGGGGACCTTCACGACGAGGCTCCCGACCTGGTGTCGGCCGGCAGGTGCTCGGCGACCCAGCGCCCGACGGGGTCGTCGCCGCCGGCGAGGTACCAGGCGTAGTGGGCGTGGAGGCACTTCACCCCTGTTCGGGTGCCGGCCACACCGCCGCTCGGCCGGGGGCCGAGGTGGTCGGCGGGGATGGCGGCGTCGCGCTCGGCCGCGTAGCGAGCGTGGGCCGCCGCGAGGTCGTCCGGGTCGACCTCGGCCTCGGCCGCATCGACACCGCCGGTGGCTTCGAGCCGGCTCACCGCGGCCACGAGCGCCCGGTCGACGAGCCAGTAGCGGGTGGGCATCGGCGTGCCATCGGCGAGGAAGGGGGCGTTGCGCAGCACGACCGGCTCGCCGGCGTCGTCACGCACCACGACGTCGAATGCGCCGAGCGGCTCGCGACCGAGCAGTGCTCGCACCCGGACGTGGTCGTGCATCGGGCGCGTCAGCGCCGGCGGCGCCAGCGCAGGACGATCAGCACGAGCGCGATGCCGGCGACCAGTGGGAGGAGCCGCTTCAGCACCGGGATGCCAGCGGTCTCGAGCAGGTCGACGGGCTCGGCCTCCGGCGCGTCGATGCGCCGGACCGTGGGGCGCAGCTCGGCCACGGTCGCGTCCGGCGCCTCCTCGGCGCTCGGTGCCTCCGTTGCTGCTTCGGGCTCGGGCTCGACGTTCGAGTCCTTCTCCAGCAGCTCGTTCAGGTTGTTCGAGAACTGGGCGAGGAGCTTGTCGCTCACGTCGGCGAGCGCGCCGCGGCCGAACTGGGCGACCTTGCCGGTGATGGACAGGTCGGTGAGCACGGTGCAGGTGGTGACCGCCGGTGACACCGCCTCGAGGTGGGCGGTGATGAGCGCCGAGGCGTTCCCCTTGCCGCCCGTGTCGCGGCCTTCGGCCTTGAGCACGGCGTGGTGGCGCTGGTCGTCTCGCTCGACGAAGCTCGCCTGGCCCTTGAACTGGGCCTGGATCGGGCCGACCTTGACCTTGACGACGCCGCGGAAGACGTCGCCTTCGACCTCTTGCAGCTGGGCGCCGGGCAGGCAGGGCGCGATCCGCTCGACGTCGGTGAGCACGGTCCACGTCTCGTCGATCGGCCGGTGAACGGTGAACTCGTGGTTCAGCTCCATCGAGCCAGATCCTCCGTGGTGTCGATGTCGGTGGGGTGCCCGGCGCACGGTACCTCTTGGACCAGCTCCGGTCGAACGCGGATGAGTGCTCGGGCGCCCTCGTCGCCGGCGGCCGGCAGCAGTGGCCAGGTCGGCGCGCCGAGACGGACCGGGTTGCCCCGAACGCCATCGTAGGTGGCCACGGCGATCGGTGCCGGCGACGCTGCGACCGCCCGCCAGGCCGACACCGTCACGAAGGGCTGGTCGGCCAGGCCGACCACCACGGCCGCCGCCCCGAGTGCGCTGGCGTGGGCGATGGCCGCCTGCAGGGACGTGGCCAGGCCGCTGGCCCAGTGGGGGTTGGTGACCTCGACCACGTCGGCGGGGAGCTCGAGCGCGACCGCGCCCGTCACCACCACCAGGTGGGCGAACCCGGCGCGCCGGGCGGTGTCGAGCGACCGGCCGGCCACCGTGCTGTCGCCGAGCGGTGCCAGCAGCTTGTGGGTCGACCCCCTGAAGCGGATACCACCCCCAGCGGCCAGAAGAACACCTACCGTGTCGGCAGGCGGGGTCGGGCCGGCGCCGGCGCCATGATCCTCGCGACGGTGGCCGGGTCCCATCACCGCAGCGTGCCCCGGCTGAGATGACAGATAGGTGACGGAACCGTGACGCTCCGGTTGAAGATTTCGATTTCATTGCGATAACTTGTCGGCCGTCGCAACACGAGCCACGGTTCCGGCTCGGCGACGACATGTCGTGGCGCTCTCGTACGGCGCGGCGGGGTGTGTGGAGCGGGCGCTCTTCGACATCTCCGACACCGAGGTCTTCGACACGTGAGTTCTGAACCCGCCGGCACGGCCGGCTCACACCGGTGGCGCGGCCGCCCCGTGGCGGTCGCCGCCCTTGCCGCCGGCGCGGTGCTGGCGTCGTTGGGCGTCGCGGTGCCTGCCCAGGCGAGCCCGCTCAGCCGTCCCGCGGCCGAGTCGACGCCGTCGGCCCGACTGGCCGATCCCGTCGCATCCGTCGCCGCCACGGCGCTGCAGAGCCTGAACCGCTACACGCGTACCGGCGACGCCCGAGCCAACGCCCAGTACGTGGCGCTGCGGTCCGATCTCGCCACGGCGGTGGCCGCGCGGCTGGGCATCCCGGCCTCGATGCTGCGCGACGCCTGGGCCGCGACCACCGTCCAGAAGCAGACGGCGCTGATGACCGGCCTGGCCCAGCTCGGGGTCCGCTACCGAAGCATGGGGCGCACCCCGGAGGGGGGGTTCGACTGCTCGGGCTTCACCAGCTACGCCTGGCAGGCCGCCGGCGTCGAGCTGCCGCGCAACAGCGGCGACCAGATCCGCTTCGGAGCTCGCCGCGACGTCTCGACGGCGATGGCCGGCGACCTCGTCCAGTACCCCGGACACGTGATGATGTACCTGGGCGTGCCCGGCGCCGTGGTGCACTCGCCGTACACCGGCACGCAGGTGCGGGTCGAGATGCTCTCGGCGCAGCGGGTCAGCCGGCTGCGCTATGCCAGCCCGACCGGCTGAGCGCCGGGCCGGGCGTGGATCGGCCCGTCCGTCTCGCTGAGCGATCGGGCGGCGCGCCCGGTGTGCGACGCGATGATCTCCCCGCAGATCGAGATCGCCGTCTCCTCAGGAGTGCGAGCACCGAGGTCGAGCCCGATCGGTGATCGCAGTCGAGCCAGCGCAGCCGGGTCGACGATGCCCACGTCCGCCAGGCGCTCGAGGCGCTTGGCATGAGTGGCCCGGCTCCCCATCACCCCGATGTAGCCGACCTTCGTGGCGAGCGCGCCCTGCACCGCCGGGACGTCGAACTTCGGGTCGTGGGTGAGGATGCACACCGCGTCGCGGCGTCCGAGCGTGGCGCCCCGCTCGGCGAACACCGGCCCGGGCCACGAGACGACCACCTCGTCGGCCATCGGGAACCGGCGCCGGGTGGCGAAGACCTCACGGGCATCACAGACCGTGACCCGGTACCCCAGCACCTTGGCCACGCGGGCGAGGGCAGCCGTGAAGTCGACGGCGCCGAAGATCCACATCTGGGGCGGCGGCGCGAAGCTCTCGACGAACACCCGCACCGTGGGCGTGCCGGCGAGGTCCTCCGGGGTGGCCTGGCCCTCAGGGCCGTAGTGCCGAACCCCGGTGCGCGCCGCCTCGAGCTCTCCCAGCGCGTCGCGGGAGACGACGCGGTCGAGCTCCGGGTGGCCGAGACCGCCGACGGGGTCGAGGTCCGGTGCCACCAGCATCGCCGCACCGACGTGCGGTCCGTCGATCACCGATGCCAGCGCCGTCGGCTGGTGCGCCCGCAGGCGGTCTCGGAGCAGCTCGTAGATGGTCATCTGCTCACCACTCGAGGGGCTCGATGAACAGGTGGATGGTCCCGCCGCACGTGAGCCCCACCGCGAACGCCTCGTCGTCGCTGTAGCCGAACGTGACGACCCGTGGCGCGTGGGTGCCGTGGAGGATCGCCAGGGCCTCCGAGACGACCGCTCCCTCGACGCACCCGCCGCTGACCGAGCCGGCGACCTCGCCGTCCTCGCTGACGGCCATCGCCGCACCCGGATCCCGGGGTCCGGAGCCGTCGATGTCGACGACGCGGGCCAGCGCCACTCGCTTACCGGCGGCTCGCCAGCGGTCGATGTCATCCAAGAGCTCGCGCATCGGCACCTCCTCGCGGTCCGGAGATCACCCGGGCCAGCTGCTCCATCGCTGCCACGGAGTGACCCTCCACGAAATCGTCAACATACGGCAGCGCCGCCGCCATGCCACGGGCCAGCGGGGCATAGCCCGGTGTCACCTTGAGGGGGTTCACCCACACCACCCGGTGGGCGACGCGGTGGAGCCGCTGCATCTGCTCGGCCAGCACGTCGGGGTCGCCCCGATCCCAGCCGTCCGAGAGGATGACGACCACCGCACCGCGGGCCATGCCGCGCATCCCCCACTCGTCGTTGAACTGGCGCAGCCCTGCTCCGAGGCGGGTGCCGCCGCTCCAGTCGAGGACCCGATCGGTCGCCTGGCGCAGCGCCTTGTCGGGATCGCGGGTGGTCAGCTCCTTGGTCATGCGGGTGAGGCGGGTCCCGAGCGCGAACGCCTCGACGCGCTGGCGTCCCGCCACCGCGGCGTGGACGAAGCGCAGCAGGGCGCGGGCGTAGGGCTCCATCGACCCCGAGACGTCGAGCACCAGCACCAGCCGGCGCATCCGCTCCCCCGGCTCACGGTGGAGCCGGCGAACGGGCTCGCCGCCGGCGCGCAGCGAGGCCCGGACCGTCCGGCGCACGTCGGGGCGGCGCCCGGCCCGGTGGGTGGGCCGGAGCCGGTACGAGCGGCGGGGCGGACCGGCGAAGCGCAGCCGGGACATCAGCTGCTGGGCCTCGACGAGCTCGTCGAGCGAGCACTCGCTGAAGTCCTTGTGCCGCAGGACCTCGACGGCGGAGAAGCGCAGCGTGATCGACGGGTCGTCGTCGCGCTCGGCCGGGTCGTCGTCGTCGCCTGCGCCGTCGAGGTCGTCGTCGAGGATCAACGTCAGGGTCTGGAGCACCTCCTCGTCGGCACGCGAGACGCCCGGGCGACGCTCCCAGAACGCAGCGAAGGCCCGGTCGTAGACCGGGAGGTCCTCGGGCCGGCGGACGAGGGTGGTCCGGCCCGCCCAGTACACGCTGTCCCGGCGCTCGATGCCCACCGCGCCGAGCGCTTCGGTGAAGGTGAGGATGCACCCGATGGGGACCGAGAGGCCAGCGCCGCGCAGGAGCCGGCAGAACGCGACGCTCAGCGCCTCGGCGGCGGCGAGGTCGCGTGGGGTGCGCCGGGTGTCGATGTCCATCCGTCTCAGCCGACGAGGCCGCGCTCGAACGCGTGCTTCACCAGGTCGGCGACGCCGTGCTGGCGGACCCGCTCCTGGTCCTCGCGGTACTTCAGCACCGTGCCGAGGGTGGCCTCGACCATGTCGTCGGTCAGCTCGCTGACGCCGAGGCGCCCGAGCGCCGTCGCCCAGTCGATGGTCTCCGCCACGCCCGGCGGCTTGTACAGATGGAGGCCGCGCAGCCCCTCGACGGCCGCGGCCACCTGGCGGGCCAGCGTCTCGCTGGCCTCGGGCACCCGCAGCCGGACGATGTCGACCTCGCGCTCGAACGCAGGGTGTTCGACCCAGTGGTAGAGGCAGCGTCGCTTCAAGGCGTCGTGCACGTCACGGGTGCGGTTCGAGGTGAGCACGACGATCGGTGGGTCGCCGGCCCGGAAGGTCCCCAGCTCGGGGACGGTGATCTGGAAGTCCGAGAGCACCTCGAGCAGGTAGGCCTCGAACTCGTCGTCGGCCCGGTCGACCTCGTCGATCAGCAGCACGGGTGGTGGTCCGTCGTGCTGGTCGATCGCTCGCAGGAGCGCCCGCTTCAGCAGGAACCGCTCGTGGTAGAGCTGGTGCTCGAGCTCGTCGGTGCCGAGCGCGGCGGCCTCCCCAGTGGCCTCGGCGGTGCGCAGGTGCAGCAGCTGGCGCGCGTAGTCCCAGTCGTACACGGCCTGGGCGGCGTCGATGCCCTCGTAGCACTGGAGCCGGATCAGCTCGCCACCACTCCAGCGGGCCAGGACCTTCGCGACCTCCGTCTTTCCGACGCCGGCCTCGCCCTCGAGCAGCAGCGGCCGCCGCAGCGTGACGGCGAGGAAGACCGCCGTCGCCAGACCGACGTCGGGGAGGTAGCCGTGGGCGCGCAGGGCGGCGTCGACCCGGGCGACGTCGAGCTGGTCCGGATCGAGGTCGTCGCGGCTGGTTGCATCGGGGCGCGGCGGCGGGAAGGACATCGGTGTGCAGCGTAGAGGGGTTGTGGCCCGCTGCCGCCCCAAGGTGGTGGCCGGCGTGGCGCGGTGCAAGGCTGGTCGACGATGGACGGCGTCGGCGGGCTGCAGGGCACGTGGTGGGGAGCGCGCTGGAACGCCGCCGAGGCCGCCTGGGAGCTGGCGCTGTGGAGCCATCACGCCGACGCCGTGCAGCTGGTGGTGTGCCACCGCCGCGACCCGTTCACGCCCGTCGTCGAGCGACGCCTGCACCGCGACGGCGACCGATGGACGCTGCGGCTGCCGCTGGCCGATGTCGGCGACGCCGACCTCTACGGATACCGCGTCGCCGGACGGTGGGCGCCGTCCGCAGGGCATCGGTTCGACCCCGCCAAGCTCTTGGTGGACCCGTGGGCCGTCCGGGTGTGGGTGCCGCCCTCGCACGACCGGGACCTGGCCCGGATCCATGGCAGTGACACGCTCGGCCGGTCGTTGTTCGGGGTGCTGCCCGACCCGCAGGTTGCTCGGGTGAGCACGGTGCGCCCACTCGACCGCCCGGGCGGGCGGGCGCCGGCACCGGTGATCGTCGAGGCGCACGTGCGGGGGGCGACGATGCAGCCGTCGAGCGGTGTCGCCGAGGGCCGCCGGGGCACGTTCGCGGGGCTGGGCGAGCTCGTCCCGTACCTGCGCGACCTGGGTGCCGACGCGATCGAGCTGCTGCCCATCCACCAGCTCGATCCGGCGGAGGGTAACTACTGGGGCTACATGCCGCACGTGTTCGGTGCGCTGAACGACCGGTACGTCGCCGGACCCGACCCCGACGACGAGCTCCGCCGGCTGGTGGACCGATGCCACGAGGAGGGCATCGAGGTGCTCGTCGACGTGGTCTACAACCACACCGGAGAGGACGGCGTGCACGGTCCGACCTACTCGTTGCGGGGCATCGACAACGCCTCGTACTACGCGCTCCGCCCCGGCGGGGGCTACCGCGACGACGCGGGGTGCGGCAACATCCTGCGCGCCGCGCACCCGGCGGCCGGGGCGCTCGTGCTCGGCACGCTGGAGCGCTTCGCCGACCTCGGTGTCGACGGGTTCCGCTTCGATCTGGCGACCATCCTCGGGCGTGACCTGCATGGCAACCTCCAGGCCCGCTCCGAGCTGCTCGACGCCATCTCCGCGCTGGCCGAGGCCAGGGGGCTGCGCCTCATCGCCGAGCCGTGGGACCTGTCCGCCTACCAGGTCGGCGAGTCGTTCCCGGGCCGAGGGTGGGCGCAGTGGAACGGGCGGTTCCGCGACGACGTGCGCAGCTTCGTGCGCGGGGAGCCGGGCATGGTCGCGGCGCTCGTGCAGCGGGTCCAGGGGAGTCCCGACCTGTTCCCCGGCCGGCCGCGCGACAGCGTCAACTTCGTCACCTGCCACGACGGGTTCACGCTCCACGACCTGGTCGCCTACGACCACAAGCACAACGAGGCGAACGGGCACGGGAACACCGACGGCACGGACCACAACCGCTCCTGGAACTGCGGCTGGGAGGGTGACGACGGCGCCCCGGCCGAGGTGGTGGCGCTGCGCCGCCAGCAGATGCGCAACCTGATCGGGCTGCTGCTGCTCTCGAGCGGCACCCCGATGCTGATGCTCGGCGACGAGATCGCCCAGACCCAGCGTGGGAACAACAACCCCTACAACCAGGACAACCCGCTCACCTGGATCGACTGGGGGCGGGCCAGGGAGTGGGGCGACCTGCGCCGCTTCGTGCGCACGATGATCGCCCAGCGGCGGGCCCATCCGTCGATCGACCGCGGCCGGCCGTGGGGAGAGGACGTCACGTTCCACGGGGTCAGCGGCCCGCCGGACCTGTCGTTCGAGTCCCGCTCCCTCGCCTGGCTCCTGCGCGGCGCGCCGGTGGGCGACGACGACCTGTACGTGATCGTGAACGCCTGGTGGGAGCCGCTCACGTTCCACCTTCCCGAGGCTGGGCCGTGGTGGCGGATCGCCGACACGGCACTGCGGTCACCCGCCGACGTCGCCGAGCCCGGCGCTGAGCCGCCGGTGAGCGGCGACACCTACCACCTGGCCCCCCGCTCGCTGGTGGTCCTCGTGCGCCGCCGCGCCACCTGACCCCCTCGCGGATCCCCACCCCCCTCGAACGGGAGGGGGCGGGGTTCGGTGGCGCTCGAGACGCTAGAGATAGGCCATCTTCCGGGCGGCGGCGGTCAGCTCGTCACGGAACGCCGGGTGGGCGATGGCGATCAGCGCCTTGGCCCGCTCGCGGATGCTCCGGCCTCTCAGCTCGGCGACACCGAACTCGGTCACCACCTTGTCGACGGTGTTCTTCATCGTCGTGACCACGTCGCCGGGCGCCAGGGTGGGCACGATCCTGGAGACGGTGCCATCGCGGGCGGTGCTGCGCAGGACCACGAAGCCCTGGCCCCCCTCGCTGTACATGGCGCCCCGGGCGAAGTCGACCTGACCGCCGGAGCCGGAGTAGTACCGCCCGCCGATCGTCTCGGACGCACACTGCCCGAGGAAGTCCACGGACAGCGTGGCGTTGATCGACACGAAGTTCGGCTCTCCGGCCAGGCGGCGAGGATCGTTCACGTAACGAACCGGCCAGAGCTCGATCATGTCGTTGTCGTCGAGGAAGTCGTAGAGCCGCTTCGTGCCCAGCGCGAACGTCCCGATCATCTTGGTGCGGTTGTTGCGCTTGCGGATGCCGTTCACCACCCCCATCTCGACGAGGTCGATGAGCCCGTCGGACAGCAGCTCGGTGTGGATCCCCAGGTCTCGGTGCCCGCGCAGGCTGGCCAGGATCGCGTTCGGGATCGCGCCGATGCCGGTCTGGATGGTCACCCCGTCGGGGATCCGCTCGGCCACCAGGGCGGCGATCGCGTGGTCGAGCTCGTCGGGTTCGGCGGGCGGGACCTCGATGAGCGGAGCGTCGCCCTCGATCCACCCGCTCACCTGTGAGACGTGGATCTGGTTCCGCCCGAACGTGCGCGGCATGTTCGGGTTGACCTCGACGACGAACGGGACGCGGCCGATGAAGCTGGCGACGTAGTCAGCGCAGACGCCGAGTGAGAAGGTTCCGTGCCGGTCCGGTGGTGAGACGGCGGCGACGACCACGGGGTCGCGGCTGCGCCGCAGCATGATCTCGTACACCTCGGAGAAGTGGTTGGGCACCAGGTCGACCGTGCCGGCGTGGAAGCACGGGCGGGTGACGTCGGACAGGAAGTACGACACATGGCGGAGTCGGTCGCCGAACTCCCCGTGCATCATCGGGCGATCGCGCAGGGCGTGCATCTGGTTGACCCGTACGGAGCGGAGCTCGTCGGCGTGCTGCTCGTAGATGTCGAGGATGCGCACCGGTTCGCCGTTGGAGATCGGGACGATGAGGTCGACGGACTGACGTCCGGCGACGTCGAGCACGGCCTCGGGTCGTGCGAGCTTGCGGGCGGCGAGGAGGTCGTCGGAGTGCACGGTGATCCGTTTCTGGGCGATGCTCAGCTGTCGAAGCCGAGGCCGGACCGATCGAGGAAGCGCAGCCACAGGTTGCGCCTGCCGGTGCGGTCTTCATGGCCGAGCGACCAGCGGGTGGCCTGGATGCCGAGGAACTTGAACGGCTCGGGCGGGAACGGCAGCGGCTTGTCGCGCACGAAGGAGGTCTCGGTGGCGACCGATCGCTTCCCGTCGAGCAGGTCGAGCATCACCTCGCCGCCGAAGCGGGCCGAGGCGACGCCGAGCCCGGTGTAGCCGAGGGCGTAGCCGACCCGGCCACCCATCGCCCTGCCCCAGAAGACGCAGAAGCGGCTGCAGGTGTCGATGACCCCGCCCCACGCATGGGTGAAGCGAACCCCCTCGAGCTGGGGGAACGTGTCGAAGAAGTGCTTCGACAGCTTGGCCCAGGTCTCCGGTCGGGACTCCAGCTCGGGTCCGACCTTGCCCCGCCAGAAGTAGATGGCGTCGTAGCCACCCCACAGGATGCGGTTGTCCGCCGTGAGCCGGTAGTAGTGGAACTGGTTGGCGATGTCGGACAGCCCCTGGCGACGGTCCCACCCCACGCTCGCCAGCTGGTCCGCGGATAGTGGCTCGGTCACCAGGCAGTAGTCGTAGACGGGGACGATGTAGTGGCGCAGGCGCCGCAGCAACGGCTTGAACGCATTGGTGGCGAGGGCGACGCGACCGGCGCGGATCCGCCCCAGTGGTGTCGTGACGAGGACCCCCACGCCGTCCTTCGTGATGGACAGCGCCTTGGTGTCCTCGTAGATCCGCACGCCGAGCGACTCGGCTGCCGCCTTCAGCCCCCAGGCGAGGCGAGCCGGGTCGACGATGGCGGCTCGGTCCTGGCGCCACAGCCCACCGACGTAGGTGGGCGAGTGGACCTCGGCCTGCATCTGCTCGCGGTCGAGCAGCACGACCGACTGGCCGAGGGCGCGCAGCTGCCCGTAGTCCTCGCGCAGCTCGTCGAGGTAGCCGGGTGCGTGGGCGGTGGTGGCGACGTCGATCACCCCGGTGCGCTCGTAGTCGCAGTCGATGTCGTACCGGCGGATGGCAGCTTCGATCTCGTCCAGGTTGGCCAGGCCCAGCCCCTCGAGCACGTCGAGCTCGTCGGGGAAGCGAGCCTGGCCGTTCGCGACGCCATGCGTGAGGCTCGACTCCATGAAGCCGCCGTTGCGCCCGCTGGCGGCCGAACCCACCTCGTGAGCGTCGATCAGGACGACGTCGCGGCGCGGGTCGCGCTCCTTGGCGATGATCGCGGTCCACAGCCCGGTGTACCCACCACCGATCACGCACAGGTCGCAGCTCTCGGTGCGCACGAGGGTGGGGTTGGACTCGGGCTCGTCGGCGTCGTCGTACCAGTACGGGTACGGGTCGGCATCGGCGATGGCTTCGAGGTGCCAGCCGATCGCATCATTCGGCGTGTCGTCGTTCATCGGGTGGCTCCCGTCTCGGCGGCGTCGAGGATCGACGCCGGCGCCTGGCCCGGCATCGGATGGCGGCGCTCCCACCAGCCCCAGAAGCCGAACGATGCGAGCACGTAGAGCCATCCGGCGAGCACGTCGGAGACGTAGTGCTCGCCGAAGTAGACGAGCGTCAGTGCCATGGACAGGGGGAACGCCAGCAGCAGGGCGCGCACCCGCCACGACCGGCCGGGGAAGAACCACAGCACGACCATCAGGGCGAACGCGGCGTGGAGTGATGGCATGGCCGCCACGGGGTTCGTGATGGCCTTGCCCCGGTCGAACACCTGGTAGACGGTGGTCATGCCCACGTGGCGCCAGCCGCGCCCGGTGATGCGCTCGAGGGAGCCCAGGGCGCCGTACTGGTCGTCGGCCATCCACGGCGGTGCAGCGGGGTACAGGATGTAGGTCGCGACTCCGGCGAAGAGCACGGTGGCGAACCGGCGCATGTAGCGCACGAACTGCGTCCAGCCGCTGCGCAACAGCACGTAGACGGGGAGCATCACCGGGAAGACGAAGTGCGTCATGTACACCAGCGACCCGGCGACGTCGTACCAGCGCACGGCACTGGCCTCGTAGAAATGACGCTGCATCCACACCGTCGGGTCGGCGCCGAGGAACAGCGCCCGATCGATGTCACGGGGACCGTTCACGTGGACCGGGCGGTTGAGCTCGTCGGCGATGCCGCGGCTGTAGTCGTACGCGAAGAGCATCCCGGCGAGCAGGAACCACGACCCGACCATCCGCAGTTGTTGACGCCAGGGACGCCCGACGTTCCCGGCCACGACCGCCCCGAGCAGCCAGGCGACGACGGCGACGCGGTCGACCGGCAGTCCGTTGCGGCGAGCCGACCACGCGAACGCGGCCACGTAGAGCGTCAGGGCACCGACCCTGAGCCACGGTGAGCCGAGCACCCGCAGCCACGTCGAGGAGAGGTCGGTGCCGGCGGGCTCGGCCGCGATCGCCTCGACGTCGAGCGACATGAGCCTGAACGCTACCCAACCCCCCGCCCGCCGTCCTCCCACCCAGCGTTTGGTCGAATTGGCAGCGAAAACGCGCCCAAACTGGCCAAACGCGGGGTGGGCGGCGGGGTCAGCGGGTGGATTCCTCGAGGGCTCGGCGGACCAGGACCTTGGCCAGGTGCACCCGGTACTCGACGCTGGCGTTGAGGTCGGCCTGGGGCTCGGCGTCGTCGGCGGCCAGCGCCGCGGCGTCGACGATGGAAGCGCCCTGGGCGAGGGCCCGCGAGACGCTGCTGGCGAGGATCGGCGTGGAGCCCATGTTCACCAGCGCCACCCCGCTGTCGCCGTTGCGCCGCCAGGCGGCCACCCCGACGATGGCCCAGTCCTGGGCCCGGCGGTTGAGCTTCTGGAAGCTCCACCCGGCGCCGGCCATCTTCGGGACCCGGATCTCGGTGAGCATCTCATCGGGTGCCAGGGCCGACTCGAGGAAACCCTGGTAGAAGTCCCGGGCCGCGATCTCGCGGGTGCCGCTCGGTCCCTGGGCCACGTAGGTCGCGCCGAGGGCGAGCGTGGTGGCCGGCAGGTCGGACGCTGGATCGGCGTGGGCGATAGAGCCGCCGATGGTGCCACGGTGGCGCACCTGCGGATCGCCGACGTGCGACGCGGCGTGGGCCAGGAGCGGGACGTGCTCGGCGAGGACTGCCGAGCGCTCGACGTCCATGTGGCGGGTCAGCGCCCCGATGGCGATGTGGTCGCCGGCGTCACGGATGTACGAGAGGTCGCTGATGCGGCCGATGTCGATCAGCACCGACGGCTGGGCGAGGCGGAGCTTCATGAGCGGCAGCAGGCTGTGGCCACCGGCGAGGAGCTTCGCGTCGTCGCCGTGCTGGCCGACGAGGGCGATCGCCTCTTCGGCGGACGAAGCGCGCTGGTAGTCGAACGCGGCGGGGATCACTTGCTACCTCCAGCAGTTGCGGTGTCGAGAGCGGTCCAGACGTTGAACGGCGATGCCGGCATCGGCATGTCGCGCACCCCGAGATCACGCAGGGCGTCGACGATGGCGTTGATCACGGCCGGCGCGGCACCGATGGTGCCGGCCTCGCCGATGCCCTTGACGCCGAGCGGGTTCGTCGGCGACGGGGTGATGGTGTGGTCGGTGACGATGGGCGGGACATCGCTGGCCGCCGGCACGAGGTACTCCGTCAGCGTGGACGTGCGCAGGTTGCCGTCGGCGTCGTAGACGGCCTCCTCGTACAGGGCCTGCGCCAGCCCCTGCACGACCCCGCCGTGCACCTGCCCTTCGACGATCAGCGGGTTCACCTGGTTGCCACAGTCGTCGACGGCCACGTACTTGAGCACCTCGACCTGGCCGGTGTCGGTGTCGACCTCGACCACGCAGATGTGGGTGCCGAACGGCCACGAGAAGTTGGGCGGGTCGTAGGTGACGTGGGCCTCGAGGTTGGGCTCGACGCCCTCCGGCAGGTTGTGCGCCGTGAACGCCTCGAACGCGACGGCGGCCAGCGGCAGCGCCCGGTCCGGTGACCCGGCGACCGAGAACGTGCCGCCGGCGAACGTGACGTCCTCCGGTGCCGCCTCCAGGAGGTGGGCGGCGATGGTGCGCGCCTTGTCGATCACCCGGTCGCAGGCCATGTCGATGGCCACCCCGCCGACGGCGAGCGAGCGCGAGCCGTAGGTGTCGAGCCCGAGCGGGCTGATCGCGGTGTCGCTGTGCAGCACGTCGACGTCGTCGGGAGACACCCCGAGCTTGTCGGCCACGATCATCGACCACGAGGTCTCGTGGCCCTGCCCGTGCGGCGATGCGCCGGTGACGACCTGCACCTTGTTCGTGGGCAGCACGCGCACGGTGGCGGACTCCCAGCCGCCGGCGCCGTAGCGCAGGCTGGCGAGCACGCGCGACGGCGCCAAGCCGCACATCTCGAAGTAGCTCGACACGCCGATGCCCAGTCGCTTGGTGGACCCGGGCACGTTCTGCGTGGCCTGCCGGGCCCGCACGCCCTCGTAATCGGCCAGCGCCGCCGCCTTCTCGGCCGCAGTCAGGTGGTCGCCCGAGTCGTACTGGAGCCCGCTGAACGCGGTGTACGGGTACTGCTCGGCCCGGATGTAGTTGCGCCGGCGCAGCTCGAGCGGGTCGATGCCGATCTCCGCGGCGAGGGCGTCCATGGCCCGCTCGATCGCGTAGGTCGCCTCGGGGCGGCCCGCGCCGCGGTAGGCGTCGGTGGGCGTCATGGTGGTGAACACCGACGTGCAGCTGAAGTCGTACGCCTGCGGCAGGTCGTACACCCCGGCATACAGGAACGCGCCGAGCAGCGGGATGCCGGGGGTGACCAGCTGCAGGTAGGCGCCCATGTCGGCGAGCAGCCGGACCCGCACGGCGGTCAGCCGGCCGTCGGCGTCCGCCGCGAGCTCGATGTCCTGGATCTGCCCCCGGCCCTGGATGGTGGCCTGGGCGTTCTCGGTGCGGGTCTCGTTCCACCGCACCGGCACGGCGTGCTTGCGGGCGAGCGCCACGCACAGCAGCTCCTCGGCGTACACGTTGAGCTTCGACCCGAAGCCGCCCCCGACCGAGGGGGCCACCACGCGCACCTGGTGCTCGGGGATGCCGAGCGTCAGCGCCGTCATCACCTTCAGGATGTGCGGGATCTGGGTGGCGGAGTACAGCGTGATGTCGCCGCCGAACGGCTGCGGGACGGCAGCGCAGGCGCGCGGCTCCATCGCCATCGGGATGAGGCGCTGCTGGACGTAGCGCTCCTTCACGGTGTGGGCGGCGGCGGCGAACGCGGCGTCGACCGCGTCCTCGCCGACCTTCAGCTCCCAGGTGTAGCTGCGGTTCGTGCCCACATCGGGGTGGATGACGACGCGGTCGGAGAGTGCGTCCTCGAGGTCGATGACGGCCGGCAGCGGCTCGTAGGTCACGTCGATGAGGTCGAGCGCGTCGTGGGCGGCCACGTCCGAGGTGGCCAGCACGACCGCCACGCCGTCGCCCACGTAGCGGGCCGTGTCGATCGCCACCGGATGGTGCGCCGGGTTCTTCATGTCCTCGGTGACGGGCCAGGCGCACGGCATCGGGGTGGCCCACAGCTCGGCCAGGTCGGCACCGCTGTAGGCCGCCACCACCCCGGGTGCGGCGAGCGCCGCCGAGACGTCGACCCCCGTGATGCGGGCGTGGGCGTAGGGGCTGCGCAGCACGGCCAGGTGGAGCGCGCCGGGGATGTTCAAGTCGTTGGTGTACTTGGCCTCGCCCGTGAGCAGGGCGGGATCCTCACGGCGCAGCCGGCGCGTCCCCAGCACGCTGGTGGCCTCGTCGGTCATAGTCATCTCGGGCCCCCTCCCGTCGATGTCACCGCGATGCGGCGGCCAGGACGGACTTGACGATGTTGTGGTAGCCGGTGCACCGGCACAAGTTGCCCTCGAGCCCGAGGCGCACCTGCTCCTCGGTGGGCGAGGGGTTCTCCTCGAGCAGGCTGATGGCGGCCATCACCATGCCGGGCGTGCAGTAGCCGCACTGCAGGCCATGGTTCTCCATGAACGCCTGCTGCATCGGGTGCAGCTGGCCGTCCGTGGCGAGCCCTTCGATGGTGGTGACCTCCATGCCGTCGGCCTGGACGGCGAGCATGGTGCAGCTCTTCACGGACTCGCCGTTGACGTGCACGGTGCAGGCACCGCAGCTCGAGGTGTCGCAGCCGATGTTCGTGCCGGTCAGTCCGAGCTGCTCGCGCAGGAAGTGCACGAGCAGAGTGCGCGGCTCCACATCGCTCTCGTGCACCGTTCCGTTCACGGTCACGCGGATCAACACGATGGATCCCCCTTCACAGGTTGCGGGGTCGGTCCCCCAAGGGGGCCCATCATGCCTCACCGAGCAGTGGCCGCGCGCCGTCGAGTCAGCGATCGAGGCGGCGCAGGCCGCGAGCGGCGAACCAGGTGGTGATGGCCGACAGCACGGCAGCGGCCACCAGCCCCGGCCACGTGTCGGCCCACGTCACGCCGGCCAGGAACCCCTCGCGGGCGAGATCGAGGATCTTCGTCATCGGGTTGGCGCGCGCCGCCGACTCCAGCCAGCCGCGCATGATGAACAGCGGCACCTGAGCGGTGGAGAGGAACAGGGCGAGGAACAGCGTCAGCTGCATCAGCGCCGCAGCCCGCATGTCGCGGAACCGGTAGGCCAGGCCGAGCCCCCAGCCGGCACCCATCGTCGCCACGCCGAGGGCGGCCATCGTCAGCGTGAGCATCCCGAGGACCGGGTCGGTGAACCGGGCGCCGAACACGATCCCGACCGCCGTGACCACCACGACGACGATCAGCGTGCGGATCCACGCCGAGAGCAGCGCGCCCAGGAGCAGCGACGAGCGCGGGGTGGGCGCCATGCGGAGGCGGTCGTAGAAGCCGCTCTCGATGTCTCGGATGGTGGTGAATCCGAGTCCGACGCCGGAGAACGCCGAGCCCATGATGACGGCGAGCGGCAGGTACCAGTTGATGGAGCGGTCCGTGGGGAAGCCCGGGACCTTCGTGATGGCGAAGAACGTGCCCGAGAACGCGATCGCCTGGATGATGGGCATCAGCAGCGCAGGGAAGAACGCCGACGGCAGGCGGCGGATGGTGCGCAGGCTGCGCACGGCCAGCCAGCCGGCCGAGCGCAGCGTGGTCCCACCGGTGAGCCGGCCGGCCAGCTCGCTCACGGTCCCGCCACCCGGCGTCGGAGCTGACCGAGCGAGAGGGCGATGCCGGCCACCCCGAGTCCCAGCGGGATCAGCAGCGCCTGGGCCACGAACGTGGCGTCGAGTGGCTCGATGGTGAGTCCCCGGAGGCCCTCCACCAGGTACGAGATCGGGTTCAGGTCGGCCAGGGTGCGGTAGACGCCCTGCATCGTCTGGCGGGGGAAGAAGGCGCTCGAGAAGAACATGGCGATGAACAGCAGCGGGAACGCGCCCTGGACCGCCTCGGCCGATCCGGTGCGCAGCGCCATCGCCGCCAGGAACGAGCCCATCGCCACACCGATCAGCGCCCCGCTCACCACCATCACGAGGGTCCCCACGGGGCCGGACTCGATCCGCAGGCCGAACGGCAGCAGCACGAGCACGAAGAACACCGTCTGGACGGCACCGAACACACCCGCGCCGGCCAGCCGGCCGAGCAGGATGCTGACCCGCGAGGTCGGGGTGGCGAGCAAGCGATCGAAGAAGCCGATCTCGATGTCGGTGGCCAGGGCGGTGGCGCCGACGGTCGAACCGAACAGCACGCCCTGCACGATCGACCCTGCGAGCGCGAAGTCCAGGTAGGAGTCCACGGGTGGGAAGCCCGGCAGCGAGGTGGCGCGGCTGAACGAGGAGGCGCCGAGCGCGGCGAAGAACAGCGGGAAGACCAGCGACGGCAGCACCAGCGCCGGCTGGCGGACGATCGCGTTGATCGACCGGCGGGACATCGCCCACGTCTGACGGCCCAGCGCCGGGCGGTCCAGCGAGGAGCTGACGGCCACGGTCACCGGCGCCGTCCGCCGCGGGCGCGCCTCGCCGGCGGCGCGGGGTCTGGCGCGGCGTCGGGGTCGCCGGTCGGGTCGGCACCCTCCAGGCGGTGACCCGTGGCCTCGGCGAACACGTCGTCGAGGCTCGGCTCGTTCAGCTCGAGGTGCTGCACCACGATCCCGGCCTCGTCGAGGGCGCGCACCACACCGGCGACACCTTCCGCGCCGGCGGCCAGGCCGACGCCGACGCTGCCCTCCGCCACGGGGCGCAGCTCGCCGAAACGGGCCAGCACCTCGCGTGCGGCGTCACCCTGGCCGGATCCCACCCGGACGAGCAGCGTCGGCGCGCCGACCGCCGCCTTCAGATCGCGCGGGGCACCCTCGCGCACGATCCGGCCGTCGTCGATGATGGCGATGCGGTCGGCGAGCTGGTCCGCCTCCTCCAGGTACTGGGTGGTGAGCAGGACGGTCGTCCCCTCGGCGTTCAGCCGGCGGACCTCCTCCCACAGCGTCAGCCGGCTCATCGGGTCGAGGCCGGTGGTCGGCTCGTCGAGGAAGAGCACGCTCGGTCGGTGGATCAACGAGAGGGCGAGGTCCAGCCGGCGGCGCATCCCGCCCGAGTACGTGCCGACGCGCCGGTCGGCGGCCGCGCTCAACCCGACCCGTTCGAGCAGCTCGGCGCCCCGGGAGCGGACCTGTGTGGCGGGGACGCCGTACAGGACGGCCTGGAGCTGGAGCAGCTCGGAGCCGGTCATCAACGGGTCGATGGCGGCGTCTTGGAGCGCCACCCCGATGGAGCGGCGGACCTGGTCGGCCTGGGTGACCACGTCGAAGCCGGCGACCCGACCCGTCCCCGAGGTGGGCCGGAGCAAGGTCGTGAGCATGCGGACCGTGGTGCTCTTGCCGGCGCCGTTGGGGCCGAGGAAGCCGAAGATCTCGCCGTCTCGTACCTCGAGGTCGACCCCGTCGACGGCTCGGATCTCGCCGAACGTGCGCACGAGGCGCTCGGCGACGATGGGGGCCGTGTCGGTCATGCCGGTCAGCCGGCGGCGGTGATCGCCTGCCACACCCGCTCGGGCGTGGCAGGCATGTCGAGATGGCGCACGCCGAGGTGCGACAGGGCGTCGACCACCGCTGACTGGACGGCCGGTGTCGAACCGATGGTGCCGGACTCGCCGATGCCCTTGGCCCCCAGCGGGTTCACGAACGTCGGCGTCTCCATGTGCACGACCTCGACGCTGGGCAGCTCGGCTGCGCTGATGAACGCGTAGTCGGCCAGGTTCGAGGTGATGGGGTTGCCGCCCTCGTCGTAGCGGACCTCCTCGAGCAGCGCCTGGGCGACACCCTGGGCGACGCCGCCGTGGATCTGGCCCTCGAGCAGCATGGGGTTCAGGACCCGCCCGGCGTCGTCGCACGCCACGTGACGGACGTGGCGGACGTGGCCGGTCTCGGTGTCGACCTCGACCACGGCGACGTGGGCGCCGAACGGGAAGGTCGCGCTGGCGGCGGCGAAGCTGGTGGCCTGGCTGAGGCCGCCGTCGTCCTGCGCGGCGACGGCGAGCTCGCCCCAGGTCTTGGCCACGGCGGGCGTGCCCGCGACATGGAACGCACCGCGATCCTTGTCCAGCACGATGTCGCTCTCGTCGGCCTCGAGCAGGCGCGCCGCGAGCGAGGTCGCCTTCTCGACGAGCTCGACGGCGGCCTGGTTCACGGCGGCGCCACCCTGCTGCAGCGAGCGCGAGCCCATGGTGCCGCCGCCCACCGGCACGAGGTCGGTGTCACCCCACACGACGTCGATCTGGTCGAGGGGGATGCCGGTCTGCTCGCTCGCGATCATCGACCACGCGGTGATGTGGCCCTGGCCGTGCGGGGAGGTGCCGGTGTAGACGATCGCCCGACCTTCTCCCGTGACCTCGATCTTGGCCTCCTCGCCCATCGGCGGGACGCCGCCCGTGATCTCGACGTAGGTGCTCACGCCGATCCCGAGCTGGCGGGTGTCGCCAGCTGCGCGGCGGCGGGCCTGCTCGGCGCGCAGCTCGGCGTAGCCGGCTGCCTCGAGCACCTTGTCGAGCGCGGTCTCGTAGTCGCCGACGTCGTAGGTCTGGCCGATCGCGGTGGTGTGCGGCTGGTCGAACTTCGGGATGAGGTTGATGCGTCGCACCTCGGCCGGATCCATGCCGATCTCGGCCGCGAACATGTCCATCGCTCGCTCGATGGCCGCGGTGGCCTCCGGCCGGCCGGCACCGCGGTAGGCGGCCACGGGCGTGGTGTTCGTGATGACCGAGGTGGTGCGGCACTCGATCGCTGGGATGGCGTACACGCCCGACGACATCGGCCGGGTCATGAACGGCGCCAGGATGGTGCCCATGTCGGCGAACCCGCCGCAGTCCTGGATCACCTGGAGCCGGTAGGCGAGCACCTTGCCGTCGCGCGTGCCGCCGATGGCCACGTGCTGGACCTGAGCGCGCCCGTGCACGAGCGCCACCATGCTCTCGCTGCGGGTCTCGCGCCAGCGCACCGGCCGCGCGAACCGCTTCGACAGCGGTCCCAGGAGGAGCTCCTCCGGTGAGGAGCCGATCTTGGCGCCGAAGCCGCCGCCGACGTCGGGGGTGATGACTCGCACCGCAGCGGCATCGACGCCGTTGGCGGCGGCGATGGGCGCGACGGCGCCCTGTGCGTGCTGGGTGGAGAGCCACTGGTACAGCCGGCCGTCGACCCAGGTGGCGGCAGCACCACGGACCTCGAGCGGGCAGGGGGCGACGCGCTGGTTCACGAACCGGCCACGCACGACGACCTCGCAGTCGGCGAAGAGCTCGTCGCCGCCCACGTCGGGCATCCCGAGCAGGGTGGTGTCGAACACCACGTTGCTGCCCGCCGACTCGTAGATCAGCGTCGTGGCGGTGACCGCCTGCTCCGGGTCGATCAGCGCCTCGAGGACGTCGTAGTCGACGATCACGGCCTCGGCCGCGTCCTCGCCCTGGTCGCGCTGCTCCGTGACGACGACGGCCACGGGCTCACCCACGAAGCGGACCTTGTCGCTGGCGAGCAGCGTGCGGGCGACCATCGGGTTGAAGGCGGCGCCGACCGGCTGCAGGTCGAGGTCGGCAGCGGTGAAGACCCCGACGACACCGGGCATCTCCAGTGCGGCGCTGGTGTCGATCGACAGGATCCGCCCGTGGGCCACGGTGGAGCGGACGTACGTGGCGTGCAGCGCACCGGCGAGCAGCGGCTCGTCGATGTCGTCGATGTACTCACCGCCGGTGGTGAGGAACTTCGGGTCCTCCTTGCGGAGCACACGGTTGCCGAGGATGCTGCCGGTCACGTCGAGTCCCTTCCGTTGAGCATGGCGGCACCTGGGGCCGCCGGGCCGTGGTGCGGCGACCTTAGCGACCGGCCGGGCCTCAGGGTGTGGCCGAGCTCGGCGGGGCGGGCGCCAGGATCGCCGGCGCGGCGCGAGCGGCGACGATCGCGCTGACGAGCCCGTAGGTCCAGCCACCGGGCAGCAGCCCGGGTGCCGGTGGGATCTCGGTGAGGACGAGGCGCCGCTCGCCGGGTGCGACGTAGCCGAGCTCCTGGCGGGCGGCTTCGATGATCCCTCCGGGGGTCTGCAGGCGCTCGACCTCTGCCGACAGCTGGGCGTTCGCATCATCGAGCACTGACAGCTGTTCCTCGTAGCGGGCGAGGTCGTCACGCTGGTTCATCCACGCCCGCACCGGGAGCACGAACACGGCGGCGCCGAGCGCGACCGTGATGAGCGCGGCAACCATCCCGAGGATCCACCGGGACGGCCGGCGACGTACGAGCTGGTCCTCGCGGGGGATCGGGCGGGTGAGGTCCGAGCGGCGCCGGGCGCCCGTCGTGGTGGTGCTGGGAGCGCGGCGGCGTCCGGCGCCGGATGGGCGCGGGATGCTGCTCGTGCGATGTCCGCCGTCGCTCACGAGCTCATTGTCGCGTGCGCGACCCCCTGCGGCGCGTCACCCCTCCCGTTCTGGTCCCAGGAAGTAGCGCTGAGCGCTACCAGCTGGGACCAGAACGGATCAGCGGCGGGGGCCGAGGGCGGCGCGACCCCGGAAGGCGGCCGCCTCGCCGAGATCGGCCTCGATCCGCAGCAGCTGGTTGTACTTGGCCACCCGGTCGCTGCGGGCCGGAGCGCCGGTCTTGATCTGTCCGCAGTTCGTGGCGACGGCCAGGTCGGCGATCGTGGCGTCCTCGGTCTCGCCGCTGCGATGGCTCATCACCGCCGTGTAGCCGTGACGTGTCGCGAGCTCGACGGTCTCGAGGGTCTCGGTCAGGCTGCCGATCTGGTTCACCTTCACGAGCACGCTGTTCGCGACCCTGCGGTCGATCCCGAGCTGCAGGCGCGCCGCGTTCGTGACGAACAGGTCGTCGCCCACCAGCTGCACCCGGTCGCCGAGGGCCGACGTGAGCGCCGACCAGCCGTCCCAGTCGTCCTCGGCCATGCCGTCCTCGATCGACACGATCGGGTACGTGTCGACGAGGCGCGTCCACCACGCCGCCAGCTCGTCGGACGACATGACCTTGCCCTCGCCCGTGAGGTGGTAGGCGCCGTCCCGGTACAGCTCGCTCACCGCCGGGTCCAGCGCGATGGCGATGTCGTCGCCCGGCGTGTAGCCGGCACGCTCGATGGCTTCGACGAGCACCCGGATGGCGTCCTCGTTCGTGGACAGGTTCGGCGCGAAGCCGCCCTCGTCGCCGACGGCGGTGGACAGCCCGCGGTCGTGGAGCACCTTCTTCAACGTGTGGTACGTCTCGACGCCCCAGCGCAGTGCCTCGCGGAAGCTCGGCGCGCCGACCGGCATGACCATGAACTCCTGCAGGTCCACGTTGTTGTCGGCGTGGACGCCGCCGTTCACGACGTTCATCATCGGCACCGGCAGGACATGGGCATTGGCGCCGCCGACGTAGCGATAGAGCGGCAGGCCGAGCTCGTCCGCAGCGGCGCGCGCCGCGGCCAGGCTGGTGCCGAGGATCGCGTTGGCACCGAGGTTGGCCTTGTTGTCGGTGCCATCGAGGTCGACGAGCGCTTGGTCCACGCCCCGCTGGTCGACGGCGTCGAGCCCGAGCACGACCTCGGCGATCGGCCCGTTCACGTTGGCCACGGCCGACTGGACGCCCTTGCCGAGGTAGCGCTCACCGCCGTCGCGCAGCTCGACGGCCTCGTGCTCGCCGGTGCTCGCCCCGGACGGGACCAGAGCCCGGCCCGTGGCGCCGCTGTCGAGCACGACTTCGACCTCGACGGTCGGGTTGCCCCGGCTGTCGAGCACCTCACGACCGACCACGCCCACGATCTCGCTCATGCCGTGAACCTACGACCCGGCGTCAACCCCTCGGAAACCCGGAGGGGTCGGTTCTGGTCCCAGCTGGTAGCGCTCAGCGCTACTTCCTGGGACCAGAACGGGGGGACTTGACCTCGTCCCAGAGGGTGTCGAGGGCGGCGAGGCCCGCGGTGTGGAGATCGAGGCCACGCTCGGCGGCGAGGCGCTCGACCGCTTCGAAGCGGTGGCGGAACTTCGTGACCGCTGCCCGCAGCGCCGCCTCGGGATCCACGCGGAGGTGACGGGCGACGTTGACCACGGCGAACAGCAGGTCGCCCACCTCGTCGGCGACGGCCGCCGCCTCTCCCGTGCCGACCGCCGCCACCACCTCGGCGGCCTCCTCGGCGATCTTCGGCAGCGCCCCGTCGACGTCGGGCCAGTCGAAGCCGACGGCGGCCGCCTTCTTCTGCACCTTGGCGGCGTAGGCGAGCGACGGCAGCGCACCCGGGATGCCGTCGAACACCGACGCGCGCCCCTTCTCTGCCCGTTTGATGGCGTCCCAGTTCGCCAGGACCTCGCTGGTGCCGTCGACGTCGACGTCGCCGAACACGTGGGGGTGGCGCCGCACCAGCTTGTCGTGGATGCCCCGTGCCACGTCGGCCATCGTGAAGCGGCCCTCCTGCTCGGCGATCGTGGCGTGGAACTCGACCTGGTAGAGCAGGTCACCCAGCTCCTCGAGCAGCTCGTCGTCGGTGGCCGGGTCGTCGGGGTCGAGGGCCTGGATGGCGTCGACCACCTCGTAGGCCTCCTCCAGCAGGTGGGGCACGAGACTGGCGTGGGTCTGCTCGATGTCCCACGGGCACTGCTCGCGCAGCGTTCGGGCCAGCTGGTGGAAGCGCACCAGCTCCTGTCCGACCGGCGCCGCCAGCTCGGGGACGTAGATCGACGTGAGATGGTCGGCGGCGACCGTGCGGTCGAGGTCGGACCACGAGGTGGTGGTCACCGCCTCGTCCGGGCAGCCGAGGCGCTGGAGGATGACGACGGGGCCGTCGAAGTCGTCGACGGCGAGCTTGATCTCCGACAGCACCCAGCCGGCGTGGCAGTGCGCCACCAGCAGCGGCCCCCGCTCGCCAGCGGCGTCGGTTGCGAACTGCAGCCCGTCCACCAGCCGCACGCCGGCTTCGAGGGGATCGATCCGGAGCCGGTCCCACACCAGGTCGAGGAATGACATCGCCGGCAGGACCTCGCACTCGATCCGCTGGTCGTCGAGCAGGTGGCGTACGGACCGTTCGAGCACCCACGGCGAGCCGGGCACGGCGTACAGGACCTCGCCGTGCTCGGCGGCCGCGCCGGCGAGGGCGTCGGCGATGCCGAGGTAGACCTCGTCGAACGTGGCGGCCGTCTCGTAGAGGTGGTCGAAGGTCTCGGCGGGGCCGACCACGTCGGCGGAGGGGTGGCGGGCCGTGCGCACGAACCGCAACGGGCTCCGTGCGATGGCCGCCGTGACGGCGGTGGTGACGTACTCCGGGCCTGCCGGGCCGAGACCGGCGACGACAACCCGGGGTCGGGTCACGGGGCGCTGTCCGTCGGGGTGAGCGTGGTGGGGACGTCGGTGTCGACCGGCACGACGGACTGGAGCGACGGCGCCCACTTGCCGTACTGGCTGGCGACCCAGGCGTCGACGTCGACGAGCAGGTCGGCCTGCTGGTCCTGCGCGACCGCGCTGCCGGCGGCCGTGCGGACCAGGTCGGCCACCTCGTCGAACGGGCGCACCAGGATGACGTGCCAGCCGAACTGGCTCTGCACCGGATCGGTCGGCACGCCCACCTCGGCGCCCTCGGCCCCGGCCACGAACTCCTGGATGAACGTGCTCGCGAACTCCTGTGCGCTCATGCACTCCTCGCCCGCCTGGTTGGTGAGGATCCCGCCGCTGGCGCCCGAGCCGGGGTCGGTGCTGACCTCGGCAGCGACCTCGGCGAAATCCTCGCCGGCCTCGAGCCGGGCCACGACGTCGTTCCCCTCCTCCTCGGTGTCGACGAGGATGTGCCGCACGCAGGCGACGCCGGACGCGGCGATGCCCTCGTCGTAGCTCGCCTCCAGCTCGGCATCGTCGGGCGCTGCGGCGCTCGTGAAGGCCTGGCCGACCGCGAACGAGTCCAGGAAGAACGTGCGCACGGACTCCGGCGCATCCGTCCAGGTGGCGCCGTTGGCCGCGGTCAGCGTCTCGTCGACCGCCTGCCGGTCGGCGTCGGTGACCTCGATCCCACGCTCGGCGAGGTCCCCGGCCAGGACTTGGGTGACGATCCAGCGCGTCAGCAGGTCCCGCGCCATGCTGGCGTCGACCTGATCGGCGTCCTCCCCGCCCTGGACCTGCTGCATCCCGTCGAGCACGTCCTCGAACTCGGAGCGGCTCAGGGAGACGTCGCCGACGCGGGCCGCATCGTCCGAGGTGTTCGTGCAGGCGGCCAGTGCGAGGACGGCGCCGGCGGCGACGGCGATGGCGAGGGGGGAGTGAACGGTCACGGCGGGGGACGCTAGCGGTGCCCCCGGGAGGTGATCACGTCAGCCGTGGTCGGAGCCGGTGTTCCGGGTCGAGCCACGCCGGACCGGCCTGGCATGATCCGCGGACGCGGACCACCAAGAGGAGGCTGCATGCGCGCGCTCCAGATCGTTGCTCCGGGCGAGATCGAGATCCGAGACGTCCCGGTGCCGGACATCGCGGCCGACGAGGTGCTGGTCAAGGTCGCGGGCGCCGGACTGTGCCACTCCGACCTCCACGTCCTGCACTTCCCGGAGTGGCCCATCGTCCCCATGACCCTGGGCCACGAGACCGCCGGGCACGTCGCCTCGGTCGGGGCGGGCGTCGTCGGGTTCGCCGAGGGCGATCCGGTGCTCGTGAGCCTGGTGTGGGCGTGCGGTGCGTGCCGCGCGTGCGCGCAGGGTCGTGACAACGCCTGCCTCACCCATCGCGGGATGCCGCCGAGCCCTGGCCTCGGACCCGACGGCGGGATGGCGGAGTACCTCAAGGTGCCCGCTCGCTACCTCGAGCCGCTCGGCTCGATCGACCCGGCCACCGCCGGCCCGCTCGCCGACGCCGGGGTGACCGCCTACCACGCCATCAACGGCGCCCGGTACCGCCTGACACCGGGTGCGACGGCGGTGGTGATCGGCGTCGGCGGCCTGGGGCACGTGGCTCTCCAAATCCTCGCGGCGACCAGCGCGGTCCGGATCGTGGCCGTCGACGTCTCGCCCGACAAGCTCGACCTGGCCCGCCGCCACGGCGCGGACGAGGCGGTCGTGGCCGACGACCGGGCCGGCGAGGTGATCCTCGAGATGACGAACGGCCACGGCGCCGACGCGGTGTTCGACTTCGTCGGGGTGCAGCCCTCGGTCACGCTCGCGACCAGCGTGATCGCCCCGGACGGAGCGCTGCGCTTCGCCGGACTCGGCGGAGGGTCGTTCACCTACGCCGCCGATGCGCTGAACCCGATCCCGTGGGGTGTCGACATCCGTCGCTCGTACGGCGGCACCCGCGGCGACCAGCGGGCCGTGATCGCGCTGGCGGCGGCCGGCAAGCTCTCGGTCGAGACCCAGCTCTTCGCGCTCGAGGAGGGACCCCGGGCGTTCGCCGCGCTCGAGGCCGGTGCCGTGACCGGCCGGGCCGTGCTCGTCCCCTGACCGTGTGGGTCAGGTCGGGGGGATCAGCTCGCGCAAGAAGCCCACCAGGAACGTCGCTGGGTCGACGCCGCGCTTGATCGGCACGACCAGCTGGTGCTGGTCGGACTTGTAGATGGCGTCGCGGGACAGCCGGCGCAGGCGCATCTCCTCGCTGGTCCGCAGGGTCAGCGGTGCCAGGCGAGCCTGGTTCGAGGTGATCGCCAGGTCGCGCAGCCCGACCCGGTGGCACTCGGCCCGAAGGCGGCCGATGGTGAGCAGCGCCTCGGCCGCCGGGGGGATCGGCCCGTAGCGGTCCTCCCACTCGGTTCGGAGATCGTCGACCTCGGCGTCGGTGGTGACCGCGGCCAGGCGGCGGTAGGCCTCGAGGCGCAGCTCCTCCTTGGCCACGTAGTCCGGTGGCAGGTGGGCATCGGTCGGCACGTCGAGCTTCACCTCCGCCGGCTCGCTCACCTCCTCGCCCTTCATCTCGGCGACGGCCTCGTTCACCATCTGGCAGTACAGGTCGTAGCCGACGGCGGCGATGTGGCCGCTCTGGGCCTCGCCCAGCAGGTTGCCGGCGCCGCGGATCTCGAGGTCGCGCATGGCGATCTTGAACCCGCTGCCCAGCTCGACGGCCTCGCCGATGGTGCGCAGCCGCTCGTACGCCTCCTCCGTGAGGCGCGTGTCCGTCGGGTGGAACAGGTACGCGTACGCCCGAGACCCGCTGCGCCCGACCCGCCCCCGCAGCTGGTGCAGCTGGCCCAGCCCGAGCAGATCGGCGCGCTCGACGACCAGGGTGTTCACGGTCGGCATGTCGATGCCGGACTCGATGATCGTCGTGCACACGAGCACGTCGAAGCGGCCGTCCCAGAAGTCGACCACCACCTGCTCGAGGCTGCCCTCGTCCATCTGACCGTGGGCGACGGCGATCCGGGCCTCCGGCACCAGCTCGCGCAGTCGGGCTGCGCAGGCGTCGATGGACTGCACCCGGTTGTGCACCCAGAACACCTGACCCTCGCGCAGCAGCTCGCGCCGGATGGCCTCGACGGCGACCCGCTCGTCGTACTCGCCGACGTAGGTGAGGATCGGCTGGCGGTCGGCCGGCGGGGTCTGCAGCAACGACAGGTCGCGGATGCCGACCAGGCTCATCTCCAGGGTTCGGGGGATCGGCGTGGCCGACAGCGTGAGGACGTCGACGTCGGTGCGCAGCTTCTTCATGGCCTCCTTGTGCTGCACGCCGAAGCGCTGCTCCTCGTCGACCACCAGGAGCCCCAGATCCTTGAACCGCACGCCCTCCTGCAGCAGCCGGTGGGTGCCGATCACGCAGTCGACCTCACCGGAGGCGAGGCCGTCGAGCACCGCGCGGGCCTGGGCGCTGGTGAGAAAGCGCGACAGCACCTCGACCCGGATCGGGTAGCCGGCGAAGCGGTCGGCGAACGTGTTGGCGTGCTGGGTGGCAAGCAGCGTGGTGGGGACCAGCACCGCCACCTGCTTGCCGTCCTGGATCGCCTTGAACGCCGCCCGCACCGCGACCTCGGTCTTGCCGAAGCCGACGTCGCCACACACCAGACGGTCCATCGGGTGGGACCGCTCCATGTCGGCCTTCACGTCGTCGATGGCGCGCCGCTGGTCGGGCGTCTCCACGTAGGGGAAGGCATCCTCCATCTCGTGCTGCCACGGCGTGTCGCCGCCGAACGCGTGGCCGGGGGCGTTGACGCGCCGCTGGTACAGCAGCACCAGCTCCTGGGCGACCTCGCGCACCGCCGAGCGGACCTTGGCCTTGGACCGGGCGAAGTCGGCGCCGCCGAGGCGGTGCAAGGTGGGTGCGTCGCCGCCTACGTACTGGCGCACGGCGTCGATCTGGTCGCTCGGGACGTAGAGCTTGTCGCCTCCCTTGTAGGCGAGCAGGAGGTAGTCGCGCTCGATCCCGCCGATCGAGCGCTTGACCATGCCCTCGTAGCGGCCGACCCCGTGCTGGTGGTGGACCACGTAGTCGCCGGGCTTCAGGTCCTCGAAGAACCCCGCACCTTCCCGTCGGCGGGGTCGGGGCCGGCGGTGGGCCCGCCGGCGTCCCGTGAGGTCGCTCTCGGCGAGCACGGCCAGGCGGGCGTTGGGCAGCGAGGCGCCGCGGTGCAGCGGTGCCACCACCAGGTAGCCGCCCGGTCGGGTGAGGTCGGTGCCGGTGCCGGCCCGGCGCAGCTCGAGGCCGTGCTCGCGGAGGATCTCCGCCAGCCGCTGGGCCGAGCCCTCGCCATCGGCCGCCACCACCACCCGCCAGCGCTCGGCCAGGAGCTCGTGCAGGCGCCGGGCCAGGCCACCCCCGTCGCTGACGACCGGCCCCCACCCGGTCGCCGCCACCGCCGGCGCGTCGGGGCGGTCCGGCCCGGTGACGATCGACCAGGCGCTCGCCGCGCCGGTGGCGTCGAGCAGGCGCTGCGCTTCGGCGTGGAGCCGGGGGAACTCGCGCTCGGGCTCGCGAGCCCAGGTCGAGGCCAGGGCCCGGGCGAGGTCGTCCTCCTCGGCCAGCAGGTCGGCGGCCCGGTCGCGCATCCGCCGGGGCTCGATCAGCACGACCTTGGCCTGCGGACCGAGCAGGTCGGTGAGCAGCCGATCGCCGTCGGCCAGCCACGGCAGCCAGCTCTCCATGCCGTCGAAGTGGAGGCCCTCGGCGAGGCGCTCCCAGTGCTCACGCCCCCACGGCTCGGCGCCGATCAGGGTCTCGGCCCGATGCCGCACACCCTCCGAGGGCAGCAGCTCACGAGCGGGGAACAGCAGCACCTCGTCGAGGTCGTGGGTGCTGCGCTGGTCGTTCACGGTGAACGACGTCAGCCGGTCGACCTCGTCGCCCCACAGGTCGATGCGGATCGGCCCGTCGGCGGTCGACGGGAACACGTCGACGATCGCCCCCCGGCGGGCCACCTCGCCGCGGTGCTCGACGAGCTCCTCGCGGCGGTAGCCGAACGAGATCAGCCGGTCGAGCAGCTCGTCGGGGTCGATCACCGCACCTGGGTGCACGACGATCGGCTCGACGGTCTCGGCCCCCGGCCCGAGCCGCTGCAGCAGCGCCCGCACGCTGGCCACCACGAGCGCGGGCTGCCGGCGTGGGTCACGCAGGCGCCAGAGGACCTCGAGGCGGTGGCCCATGGTCTCCACGGCCGGGCTGACCCGCTCGAACGGCAGGGTCTCCCAGGCCGGGAACAGCGCCACCTCGCCGGGCGCCACCAGCTGGGTGAGGTCGTCGACCAGCTGGAGGGCCATGGTGCCCGTTGGCGTGGCAACCACGATCGGTCGGTGGGCCGACAGGTGCGCAAGTCCGGCCAGCACCAGTGGCCGAGCCGCCTCTGGCACCGCGAGCACGGCATCGGCGCGACCGAGCAGGCCGGTCAGGGCGGGCTCGTCGCGCAGCAGCGGTCCCAGCGTCACCAGCGGCGAGGCCCCGGTGGGGGCGGGCGTCTCGGTCATCGACATCGGGGCACCGAGGGTACCGGCGGCCTCAGCCGGCGGCGGGTGCGTTGGTGCGCCGCATGGCGGCGTCGGGCCCTTCGGCGACCAGGATCTCCACCGCGTCGGCGGCGACCTGTACCGCCACGTCGAGCGCCTCTCGCTCGGCCCTGGGCACTCGGGAGAGCACGTGATCGGCGCCGCGGTCCTTGTGGGGCGGCTTGCCGACCCCGATGCGGACCCGCACGAAGTCCTGGGTCTTCAGGTGTTGGGCGATGCTGCGCAGGCCGTTGTGCCCGGCGAGACCACCACCCACCTTCACCCGCACCGTCGCCGGCGGCAGGTCGAGCTCGTCGTGGACGATGACCAGGTGGGCAGGATCGTCGATGCCGAAGCGCCGCACCAGGGCGGCGACCGCCCGGCCCGACTCGTTCATGTACGTCAGGGGGAAGGCGAGGACCACTCGCCGCTCACCCATGCGGGTCTCGGCGACGAGGGCGTTGTCGCGTCCGCCCTTCATCGTGGCGCCCAGGCGCCCGGCCAAGACCTGCACCGTCTCCTCGCCGACGTTGTGGCGCGACCGCGCGTACTCCTTGCCGGGGTTGCCCAGGCCGACGATGAGCGCGTCGTAGGGAGTGCCGCGGCGCTCGCCCCGGCCGGAGCGACCCCAGAGCACGGCTCAGCTCACTCGGAGCTGTCGGCTGCCTCGGCGGCCTCCGCCTCGCCCTCGGCGCCCCCTTCGCCCTCGGCGCCTTCGGCGCCCTCCTCGGCCACCGCACCTTCCTCGGCCACGGCACCGCGGGTCACCAGCGTGGTGACGATGGGCATCTCGGGATCGCCGGTGGCGATGACGCCCTTCGGCATCGGCAAGTCGGCGAGTCGGATCACGTCGCCGATCTTCATGTCGGTGACGTCGACGACGAACTCGTTCGGGATGCTGCGCGGCGTGGTGACCACCTCGATGGTGTCGACGGCCGGGTCGACCAGGCCGCCCTCGCCAAGGACGGCCTTGGCCTCGCCCTCGAGGCGCAGCGGCACGGCGACGGTGATCTCCTCGGTCAGGCTGACCTGCTGGAAGTCGACGTGGGTCACGTTGCGGCGCACCGGGTGGCGCTGCAGCTCCTTCACGATCGCCGGATAGGTGGTCCCGTCGACCTGGAGGTCGAGGACCACGTTCGTGCCCGCCGGCCCGGTGAGTGCGATGCGCAGCTCGCGCCGCTCGACGCTGACGGACAGCGGGTCCATGCCGTGGCCGTAGAGCACGGCCGGGATGCGGTCCTCGCGGCGGAGGCGGCGGGACGCGGCCGAGCCCTTCGGGCGACCGGTGGTGGCGACGAGGATGGTCTGGGACATGGCAGGGTCCTGGTTCGAGCGACGTGGTGGCTACCGATCGCCGAGCGATCGGAGACGGCGCGCGACTCTATCGGCGCCGGGCCGGATTGTTCACCTCGGTGGGGTCGATCAGCCCTGGTTCTCGCCGCCGAAGATCTCGCTGACGCTGGCATCGTCGAACACCGCGCTGAGCGCGTCGGCGATGAGCGGGGCGATCGACAGGACCTCGATCTTGTCGATCTGCTTCTCCGGTGGCAACGGCAGGGTGTTCGTCAGCACGATCCGGTCGATGCGGGAGTTCTTGAGCCGGTCCACGGCCGGCCCCGACAGCACGCCGTGGGTGGCCATCGCCCACACCTCGGTGGCACCGCGGTCGAGCAGCAGCTCGGCGGCCGAGACGATGGTGCCGCCGGTGTCGATCATGTCGTCGGTGAGGATGCACTGGCGGCTGGCGACGTCGCCGATCACGTCGAGGGCGACCGCCACGTTGGTCATGCCCTTCGGGCGGCGCTTGTAGACGAAGGCCAGGTCGGCGTTGAGGTGCTGGGCCATGCGCTCGGCGACCTTGATGCGCCCGGCATCGGGCGAGACGATGACCGGGTCGGTGGCGTTCGCCCGCACGTACTCCTCGATGACCGGCATCGCCGTGAGGTGGTCGACCGGCCCCTCGAAGAAGCCCTGGATCTGACCGCTGTGCAGATCGATCGAGACCATCCGCTTGGCGCCCGCCGCCTTGAACAGGTCGGCAACCAGGCGGGCGGTGATCGGCTCGCGGCCCTCGGCCTTGCGGTCCTGGCGGGCGTAGCCGTAGAAGGGGCACACCGCCGTGATCCGCTTGGCGGACGCCCGGTACGCGGCGTCGATCATGATGAGCTGCTCCATGATCGAGTCGTTGATGGACCGCCCGTCGCAGCCGTAGTGGGTCTGCATGACGAACACGTCGCTGCCGCGGATGCTCTCGCCGAAGCGGGGGCGCACCTCGCCGTTCGCGAACTCGACCAAGCCGTGGTCGCCCAGGCGGACGCCGAGGTGGTCGGCGACCTCCTGCGCGAGGGCGGGGTGCGTGCGGCCCGAGTAGAGGGCCAGGCGCTTCGTGGTGACCTTCTCCATCGCCGGTGCCTCCCCGCTCCGCATGGTCAGTCCGAACCGCCAGTGTAGAAGGCGCCGGTCGCTTCGCTCTCGGCGACGGCGGTGCCCGGTGGCAGGTACGCGAACGGTCCGACGTGGGCGCCGGCGCCGATCTCGGCATCACGCCCCACGCTGTTCTCGACGACCGCCGCCTCACCCACCACGCAGTCGACGAGCCGGGTGTCGGGGCCGATCTCGCTGCGGTCGCCGATGGACGTGCGCCCCTGCAGGATCGTGCCCGGGTACAGCGTGACGTCGCGCCCGATCTCGACCGTGACGTCGATGAACGTCTGGCGCGGATCGAGCATCGTCACCCCGTTCAGCAGCCACGTCCGGTTCGTGCGCGCCCGCAGCTCGCGCTCGGCCAGCGCCAGCTGCCACCGATCGTTCACCCCGCTCGTCTCGCCGGCCGGCCCGGACACGGCGCCGATCAGATGACCCATGTTGGCGAGCACCTCGATGACGTCGGTCAGGTAGTGCTCCGCCTGGGCGTTGTCGGGGGAGAGGCGCCGCAGGGCGGGACCGAGCAGGTCGCTGCGGAAGGCGAAGATCCCGGTGTTCACCTCGCGGATCGCTCGCTGCTCCGTGGTGGCGTCGCGCTCCTCGACGATGGCGACCACGCGCTGGTCGCGGCCCCGGATGATCCGCCCGTACCCGGTCGGGTCGTCGAGCTCGGTGGTGAGCACCGTCGCGGCCGAGCCCGCCGCCTCGTGGGTGGCGACCAGCTCGTCGACGGTCTCGGGCCGCAGCAGTGGGGTGTCGCCGGGCAGCACCACGATGGTCGAGGTGTCGTCGAGGTCGTCGTCGTGGAACGCCGACAGGCCGACCTGCACGGCGTGGCCGGTGCCGAGCTGCACGGTCTGCTCGACGAACGTCACGCTCGCCCACCCTGGCGCCTGCTCTTGGACCTTCTTCGCCACCCGCTCGGCCTCGTGGCCGATGACCACGATCGTGCGCTCCACGTCGAGGTGCTCGAGCGCGTGGATCACGTGCATGACCATCGGGCGGCCGCAGATCAGGTGCAGCGGCTTGGGCCGGGAGGAGCGCATGCGGCTGCCCTCGCCGGCAGCGAGGACGATGGCGGAGACGGGCACGACGCGTTTCTAGCGCGCCGCAGACGTCGCCGGGCTCCGGGGAGAGGACTCGAACCCCTATTCGCGGAACCAAAATCCGCTGTCCTGCCGGTTGGACGACCCCGGATCGACGTGCCAGGCCGGACACGGTACCCCGGTGACCCAACCCCACCCTACGGGAGGGGGTGGAGGGACAGTGCCGAAGGTCCACATCATCGGGACACCTGGCGCCGGCGCGGGCGGCCAAACGGGAGCATGATGCAGCCATGAGGGAAGGACCCCCGATCATCGTCGTCGGCGTCGACGGATCGGCGGGGTCCGACGCGGCGAAGCACTGGGCGCTGACCGAGGCTCGCCTGCGCCAGGCCACGTTGCGCCTCGTCGCCTGCTTCCCGCCGCCCGTCTCCGAGGTCGTGTCACCCGTCGGTATGCCAGTGGCGGTCGTGGACACCCCGACGGCCCGCAAGCCGTACGAGGAGCTGCTCGAGTCGTCCGTGCAGGAGCTGTCGGCCGAGGCGCCCGAGGTGACGATCGAGTCGGTGCTGGCGGAGGGCCCCACCGTCGACGAGCTGATCGGGTGCTCCAAGGGCGCCGACCTGCTCGTCGTCGGACGGTCGGGCCGCAACCAGGCGGTGGCCGTGCTGCTCGGGTCCGTGTGCCGGGCGGTGCTGCACCAGGCCCACGTGCCCGTCGTGGTGGTGCCGGCCGCGGCCCACACCGGCCCGATCGAGCAGATGGTGGTCGGCGTCGACGGCTCGCCCGCCAGCGTCGCCGCGCTCGACTGGGCGATGGACGAGGCGCGCCGGCGCGACGCGACTCTCCACGTCGTCCACGCCTGGCGCTACCCGTACCTCGGCGTCCGGGCCGGTGCCGCCGAGCTGGTGCCCCTGATCCACGACGATGCGGACCACGTCCTGTCCGAGGCGGTCGAGCACGCCAAGCGCGGCGGCACGCCGGTGGTCGGACACCTCGTGGAGCAGGTCGAGTCCGCCGGTCTGCTCGACATCGCGCGCGAGATCGGTGCCGACCTCATCGTGGTGGGATCTCGCGGCCGTGGCGGGTTCTCGAGCCTGATCCTCGGCTCGGTGAGCACGGTGGTGGCCACCCACGCTCCCTGCGCCGTGGCGGTCATCCGGCCGCCGGCGCGGTCGTAGCCGTCACGCCATCGCGATTTCCGAACCGCACCGGTGCCCTGTAGCGTTCCCGGGCGCTATGGGCTCGCTGATCAAGAAGCGCCGCAAGCGGATGCGCAAGAAGAAGCACAAGAAGATGCTTCGGCGCACCCGCCACCAGCGGCGCAAGTAACCGACCGCCGATCGGGTCAGCGACCGTCCCCGGGTTCCGGGCGACGGTCGCTGTCGCGTCCCGGCCCGGTCAGCGTCGCGTCCGGGTGACGACCACCTCGGCCTCGGGGAGCGCTGCCGCCAGCGCGCCGTGGTCGCCTTCGAGGAACCACGTGGCACCGCTGCCCGCCAGGCGCGGCGCGAGGCCGGCGGCCGACGCGATGCGGTCGCGCCAGCGCCCCAGCTCGGGCTCGACCGTGAGGGCGGCCACCTCGAGGTCGTTGCCGCCTGGGGCGTGCGGGCCGCCGAGGTCGTCCCAGGCGCGGTACACCGCCGGGGTCGGGACGTGCAGGGGCGGGATCACGAGGGTGTAGGTGCGCTCGAGCGGCTCGAGCGGCTCGATGCTCTCGCCGATGCCGCGCACCCGCGCCCGGCCCCCGACCAGGCAGAACGGGACGTCGGCCCCCACGGTCGCGGCGAGCCCGAGGTCATCGACCCCGGCCCAGCGCAGCACCGCGGCCGCGTCCGCCGACCCGCCGCCGAGTCCGCCGCCGTGGGGGATCCGCTTGTGGACGTGGACCCCAGCAGTCCGTCCGGCCGCGACGAGGGCCCGGGCGACGAGGTTCGTGGCGTCGAGGGGCATGCCGGCGGCGTACGGGCCGTCCGCGGTGAGCTCGTGGCCCGCCGGATCGATGTCGAGCACGTCAGCCAGCTCGAGGGTGACCATCTCGGCGTCGATGAGGTGGTAGCCGTCGGCGCGCACACCGGTGACGGCCAGCGTCACGGTCAGCTTCGCCGGTGCCAGCACCTGGACGGGTGCGGTGCTCATCGCCGCCGACCGCCAGCTCGGACGGCGGCCGCGAGCCGACCCCACGCCTCGACGTCGAGCTCCTCGGGCCGGGACTCGGGCGCCACCCCGGCCGCCTGCAGGTCGTCGGACGTGACCCGTCCGCTGAGGGATCGGCGCAGCATCTTGCGTCGCTGGCCGAATCCCTGGCGGACGAGCTCGAACAGCAACGAGCGGTCGGCGTCGGTCACCGCCGGCTCCGGACGGCGCTCGATCATCACCAGCGCCGAGTCGACGTTCGGCCGGGGCAGGAACACCGTCGGCGGGACGTCGCCCACGATGCGGGCGGTGGCCCAGTACGCGACCTTCACGCTCACGGCGCCGTACGCCGGCGTGCGGGGCCGAGCGCACCACCGCTCGGCGACCTCGCGCTGGACCATCACCAGCATGCGGGTGACCGCGGGGACGCCGTCGAGGAGGTCCGCTACGAGCGGGGTCGCGATGTTGTACGGGAGGTTGGCCACGAGCGTCCACGGTCCAGGTCCGAGCGTGGCATCCCAGTCGAGCTGCCGGGCGTCGGCGTGCACGACGCGGACGTTGGCTCGCCCACCGACGACGTCGCGCAGCACCTCGACGAGCCCGTCGTCGACCTCGACGGCCACCACCTCGGCGCCCGTGTCGGCGAGCGCGAGCGTGAGCGAGCCCAGGCCGGCGCCGATCTCGACGACGTGGTCATCCGGACCGACGCCGGCGAGTCGGGCGATTCGGCGCACGGTGTTGGGATCGACGACGAAGTTCTGGCCGAACGCCCGCCGGGGGGCGAGCCCGGCTCCGGCCAGCAGCTCGGCCGCCTCCCGTCGCGTGAGCGTCACCAGGTCAGCGTGACCGGGAGCGGCGCGTCGACGAGGTCGGCGATCTCGAGGAACACCTCGGTGTCGAGGACCGCGATCCACGGACCGGCGATCGGGGTGATGGAGACGTTGAGGCAGCTCGCCTGCCGGCCGTTGTTGAGGTTCGACACGGTGATGGCGGCGCCGAAGGGAGCCGTCGGGACCTGGCACGGCCGGGCCGACCCGGTGCCCGGGTCGAAGCGGAGGTAGTTCGCCGAGCCGGTCGCCGACTGATGGGTGCCAGGGTCGGCGTAGTGGACGGTCTGCTCCTGGGGCGACGGAACGGTGGGCCCGGCCATGAACACGGGCGCACCCGGTTCGGTGTCGCCGAAGCCGTCGACGGTCGCCGCAGTCTGCGCCGCTGGCGCCGCTGCCGGCAGACCACCGTCGACACCGAGGGCGGCGACGCCGGCACCCTGCTCGGCCGCTTGGTCGGTGCTGAACAGCCACAGTGCCGGCAGCGCGGCCATGGTGAGGATGCTGGCGGCGGCGATGCGACGGCGATCGGCGGCGTCGAGGTGCACGGTGACTCCGGTGGTGGCGCGGGCCGAGCACCCTCGGTGCCGCCCGCAGGGAGGGCCACGTTACGGAGCGATTCCGGGGAACGCAAGGTGGGCGGCAGCGGTCGTGACGGCCGCCACGTGCTCGGCGGCCACGTTGCGTAGCGAGGCGACCACTGAGCCGACGAGCGGGACGTAGGCGGGCTGGTTCGGGCGGCCGCGGTGGGGGACGGGGGCGAGGTACGGGCTGTCGGTCTCGACCAGCAGGTGCCCGTCCGGGCACCATGCCGCCGCCTCGTGCACGTCGTGCGATCCCTTGAACGTGACGATCCCGGAGAACGACACGAACGCACCGAGATCGACACAGCGCTCGGCCTCGGCACGCCCACCGGTGAAACAGTGGAACACCGTGCGCTCGGGGGTGCCCTCGGCACGCAGGATGTCGAAGGTGTCGTCCCACGCTTCGCGCGTGTGCACGACCAGGGGCAGGCCGCAGCGGTGGGCGAGCGCGACCTGGTGAGCGAAGACCTCGCGCTGGACGTCGCGGGGGGAGTGGTCGTAGTGGTAGTCGAGCCCGCACTCGCCGATGGCCACGACCAGTGGGCGGTCCTCGCCGGCGAGGGTCTCGGTCAGGAGCGCCTCGACGGCATCGAGGCCGTGGCTCGCATCGTGTGGGTGGAGCCCGACCGTGGCGAACACGCCGTCGTGGGCGCGCGCCACGTCGATCGCACGTGCGGAGCGGGTGGCGTCCGTGCCGACCGTGATCATGCGGCGCACGCCGGCGTCCCGGGCGGCCGAGACCGCAGCCTCGGTGCCGCCCGGGATCCGCTCGTCGTCGATGTGGCAGTGGGTGTCGACCCACTCGGTGGCACTCACCTGGTCACACCGTGAGCCGGGGGAACAGCGCGTCGCCCTTCGTCACCGCGAGCCCACCGGGATAGGCGCCCCACGACGCGGCAGCGGGAAGCCGCTGCCCTGCGACCTCGCCGGTCAGCCCGAGGCGGGTCCACACCGCCTGCGCCGTCCCGGGCAGCGCCGGCGACGCCAGCACGGCGACGATGCGCAACGCCTCGAGGGCGTCGCCCATCACCCGGTCGACCGCGGGACCCGGCTCGGCCCGCCACGGCTCGTTGGCCTCGAGGTGAGCGTTGGTGGCGCGGATGAGCGACCAGGTTGCGTCAAGCGCCTTGCTCGGCTGGACGGCGTCCCATGCCGCGGCGGTGGCCTCGAAGGCCTCCGCCGCAGCTGCGGCGAGCGGGCCGTCGGCGGCGGGCGCCGGTCCCACCCCGCCGCACTTCTTCGCCACCACGGTGGCGACGCGGGCGACGAGGTTGCCCAGGTTGTTGGCCAGGTCGGCGTTGTAGCGCCCGACGAGGCCCTCGTAGCTGAAGTCCCCGTCCTGTCCATAGGGCGTGTCGGCCAGCACGTAGTAGCGGAAGCCGTCGACGCCGACCGTGTCGATGAGGTCGAGCGGGTTCACGACGTTGCCGGCGGTCTTGGACATCTTCTCACCGCCCGACAGCAGCCATCCGCCGACCGCCCAGCCGCGTGGCGGCTCGATCCCGCCGCTCAGCAGCATTGCCGGCCAGTAGACGCAGTGGTGGCGGATGATGTCCTTGCCGATCAGGTGGTAGTCGACGGGCCACCAGCGGGCGAACTCCTCGTCGTCGCGGCCGTAGCCGACCGCCGATAGGTAGTTGGTCAGGGCGTCGAACCACACGTAGGCGACGTGGTTCGGATCCCACGGCAGGGGGATGCCCCATTGGAGCGAGGTGCGCGACACGGAGAAGTCGCGCAGGCCGCCGCGGATGAGCCCGAGCGCTTCGTTGGCGCGGAACTCCGGGACGATCGCACCGGGGTGGGCGCCGTACCAGTCGAGGAGCGGCTGCTGATAGCGGGAGAGCCGGAAGAAGTAGTTCTCCTCCTCGTAGTCGTCGACCACGATCTTGTGGATCCGGCACCGCCCGTCGTCGAGCTCGTCGTCGGTGTAGTACTCCTCGCACGCCACGCAGTACTTGCCCCGGTACACGTCGAGCTCGATGTCGCCGGCGTCGTAGCAGGCCTGGAGCAGCCGCTGCACGGCCGTGCGGTGGCGGGGCTCGGTGGTGCGGATGAAGTCGTCGTTCGAGATGTCGAGGCGCTTCCACGCCTGCTCGAACAGCGGCGCGATCTCGTCGGCGAACGCCTTGGGCGTGGTACCGGCGGCCTCGGCGGCCTGCTGGACCTTGAGGCCGTGCTCGTCGGTGCCGGTGACGTACTTGACGTCGTCGCCGAGCAGGCGATGCCAGCGGGCCAGCGCGTCACCGATGATCGTCGTGTACGCGTGGCCGAGGTGGGGCCGGGCGTTCACGTAGTAGATCGGTGTCGTCAGGTAGAAGCGGCCCACGAGCGGAAGGCTACGCAGCCAGCCCGGTCGATCGCCTGCTGATTCGTGCCGTCCGCCGGCCTCGCCTCCGGGGTTGCGACACGAAATGCGCGCACCCGTAGGATCGCCGCGATGCCCATGGGTGCCCCGGAGTCGGAGTTCGATGCCGCGATCGCGCTCGACGACGCCGGTCCCGGGAGGTTCACCGGCCACGTGCAGCCGGGCTGGGACATCGCCGGCAACGCGAACGGGGGCTACCTCCTCGCGCTCGCAGGCGCGGGGCTGCGGCGCCTCGCCGGCCGGCCCGATCCGGTGACCATCACCGCCCACTACCTGTCGCCGGCACCGGCCGGACCCATCGAGGTCAGCGGCGAGGTGGCCAAGGAAGGGCGGCGGTTCACCACCGTGGCCGGCTCCCTGCGCCGTCGCGACGATGACGGCCGAGAGGTCCTCCGGGTCGTGGCCACGTTCGGCGACCTCGCCAGCGCTCACGCCGATCAGCAGCTGCTCGACGGTGGACCGCCCGAGCTGCCCGACCCGGCGGCGTGCTCCCGCCACGTGCTCCCGGAGGGCGGCGGCCTGGCGCTGATGGAGCGCCTCGACCTGCGCCTGCGCCCGGACGACGCCGGGTTCGTCCGTGACCGGCGCACCGGTCGGGCGGAGATGCGCGGCTGGCTCGCCTTCGCCGACGGTCGCCCCTTCGACACACTCGCGCTGCTGCTCGCGAGCGACGCCTTCCCACCGGCGGTGTTCAACCTCGAGCTGCCGCGCGGCTGGGTCCCGACCGTCGAGCTCACGGTGCACGTGCGCGCCGTGCCCGCACCCGGACCGCTGCGGTGCCGGTTCTCGACCCGCTTCATCCAGGGTGGGTTCTTGGAAGAGGACGGCGAGGTGTGGGACGAGCGGGGCGTCCTGGTGGCCCAGTGCCGCCAGCTCGCGCTGGCCCCGCGGGTCTGAGCCGATCAGCTCGAGGCGACGCGCCGGGCCAGGTGCCAGCCGGCCGCGAAGCTGGCGCCGGCCACGCCCGCGGTGCCGACGGTGGCGGTGGTGCGACGGATGACGGCCTTGGTGCGCCGGCTGAACACCACCACCGGCCAGCCGTTGCGGCGCGCCACTCGCTCGAGGCGGCTGTCGGGGTTGACGGCGACGGGGTGGCCGACTGCCTCGAGCATGGGAAGGTCGCTCGCCGAGTCGCTGTACGCGTAGCACTGGGCGAGGTCGAGGCCCTCCCAGCGCGCCAGCTCGGTCATGGCCTCGACCTTTCCGGGCCCGTAGCAGAACGGTCCAGCGAGCTCGCCGGTGTACACGCCGTCGACGACCGTGCTCACGGTGCCGATGCCGCCGGTCATCCCGAGCGCGTGGGCGAACGGCTCGACCAGCTCCTGGGGTGAGGCCGACACGATGTAGGTGGCCCGCCCGGCGTGACGGTGGAGCTCGATCAGGCGCCGGGCCTCGGGCCGGACCCGGTCGAGCAGGCGGGGGAGCACGTCCTCGTTCAGCGCGACCAGGTCGTCCTGGCGGACGCCAGCCACGGCGGAGAGGATCCGTTGGCGCACCTTGTGGGTGGTGTCGTCGTCGGCGCCGATCAGGCGGAACATCACCGCCCGCGAGGCGTCGCGCAACAGCTCCCGTGTCGGGATCATCTTCGCCCGCCACGCCGCAGCGCCGAACGTGAACGCGGACGACCCGGCGATGAGGGTCCGGTCGAGGTCGAAGAATGCGGCGCTCGGTCCGCTGCTGGCGATCCCGGTGTACTCGCTCATCCCGGGGTCACGGTACCGGGGTGGCGCCGCTTCAGGGGCGCGCCCGGGCGTCCGCCAGCGCCAGGTCGTAGGCCCGGCGCTTCGGGATCCCGAGCTCGGCGGCGGCGGCGACGGCGGCGTCGCGCACGGTCGCGCCGGCCGCGAGGTGGCGGCGGAGCACGGCGGCGATCGACTCGTCATCCGCGGGTGGGGGAGCGGGTGCGCCCTCCACGACGAGCACGTGCTCGCCGATCGGGGTCCGCTCGGCGGTGCAGGCCACGGCGTCTCCGAGCGACCCCCGCCAGGTCTCCTCGTGCAGCTTCGTCAGCTCGCGGGCGATGGCGATGCGCCGGTCGGCCCCGAACGCAGCGGCAAGGTCGGCAAGGGTGCGCCCGAGGCGGTGCGGCGCCTCGTAGAGGATGACGGTGCGTCGCTCGGTCGCCAGCTCGTCGAGGCGGGCCGCCCGGTCTGCACGACCGCGCGGCAGGAAGCCCTCGAACACGAACCGGCCGGTGGCCATCCCGCTGGTGACGAGCGCGACGACGAGGGCTGCGGGGCCGGGCACGGCGCTGACCTCGTGGCCGGCGTCGATCGCGGCCCGCACCAGGCGTTCGCCGGGATCGCTGATGCCCGGGGTGCCGGCGTCGGTCACGACGGCGACCGTCTCGGCGCCAGCGAGTCGTGCGAGCACCTCCGGCACCCGCTCGGCCTCGGTGTGGTCGTTGACCACGATCAGGCGGGCGCCACTGATCCCGGCGTGCTGCAGGAGCCGGCCGGTCCGGCGGCTGTCCTCGCAGCAGATGACCGACGCTGCCCGCAGCGCCGCGACCGCCCGCGGTGAGAGGTCGGAGAGGTTCCCGATCGGCGTCCCCACCAGCACGAGTCGCCCAGCGGCGCTCACTCACGAACCTCGACGCAGGCCCCGACCAGCAGGCCCCACCGGGCGAAGGCGCCGGCCTCGGCCTCGATGACCGTGTCGGCGTGCCAGACCGGGACGCCGATGCGGTGCTGGCGCATCCGCACGGTCTTCAGCACGGTGCCGTCGCCATCGAGGTAGGCGACGTCGATCGGGAACCGCATCCCGAGGGTGTGCACCCACCGGCACGACCGCAAGACGATGGCACCCTCGATGCCGTCGCGTCCCAACAGCCCCTTCGACCGGGCCCGACGCCCGGACGCCTCCTCTGCCGAGGCCAGGACCCGTCCGTCCGACACCAGCCACGCCATCACCCGCGACCCTACCGCCCCCCCGGTGTCAGAACGGGAGGGGTCAGGGATGGCGCTGGTACGGTCGCCGCGATGAGCGGGTGGGTCGGGGTGGGCGGGCGGTGAGCCCCGTCGAGCTGTGTGGCCTCGACGGGATCCGCCTGGCGGCCGACGCCCGGGGCGATCCGAACGACCCGACGGTGGTACTCCTCCACGGCGGCGGTCAGACCCGCCACGCCTGGGGCGGTGCGCTCGGGGTGCTCGCCGCGCACGGCTGGTACGCCCTCGCCGTCGACCTTCGCGGCCACGGCGACAGCGAGTGGTCACCCGACGGGGTCTACGACCTGGACCGCTTCGCGGCCGACACGGCCGAGATCGCCCGGGCCTTCGACCGCCCGGCACTGGTCGGCGCCTCGCTCGGTGGCCTGGCGTCGCTGGCCGCGATCGGCGAGGCGGACGATCCGATCGCGTCGGCGCTCGTGCTGGTCGACGTGACCCCACGGCTCGAGATGCCCGGCGTCCGACGCATCGGCGAGTTCATGCGCTCTGGCCTCGACGGCTTCGACTCGCTCGAACAGGTCGCGGACGCCGTCGCCGGCTACGTGACGCACCGGCCCCGTCCGACGGACCTGTCCGGGCTCCGCAAGAACGTCCGCCAGCGCGCCGATGGCAAGTGGGTCTGGCACTGGGACCCTCGCTTCGTCGACCGGATGAGCGACGCCGCCGGTGAGCCGACCGGAGGGTTCATTCGTGCGAACCGGCTGCACGAGGCCGCGACCCGGGTTGGGGTGCCGACGCTCCTCGTGCGCGGCGGGGTCAGCGATGTCGTCAGCGTGGAGGGCGTGGAGGAGCTGCGCCGGCTCGTGCCCCACGCGGAGGTGGTCGACGTGGCGGGCGTCGGTCACATGGTGGCCGGCGACCGCAACGACCGGTTCAACGCCGCGATCGTCGAGTTCCTCGATCGGGTCGCGCGCTCATCGGCGCCGTGACCATCGGACGAACGGGTGTCAGCCGCCCGAGAGCGCCTGCATGATCGTCACCTCGTCGGCGGGGTCGACTGGGGTCGTGAGGTCGCGGACGGAGTCCTGGTTCACGAACACCTTCATGTGCGTGCGCAGCCGGCCCTGCTCGTCGACCATCCGGAACCGCAGCCCCGGGAACTGACGGTCGAGGTCGACGAGCAGCGCATCCACCGTGGACCCGTCGGCGTCGACGACGGCCTGTTGCGCGGTATAGGACCGCAACGGCGTCGGGATCCGCACCCTCATGGCTGCCCGTCGTGTGTCACGGCCGGTCGAGCGGGTCGGCGACCTCGACCGAGTAGATCTCGGGGAGGTGGCGGGCGATCGTCGACCAGGTCGCGCCCTCGTCGGCGCTGCCCCACAGCTCCCCGCTGGTCGTGCCGAAGTACACCCCGACGGGTTTGCCGGCGTCGGTCGTCATCGCCTGGCGCTTCACGGTGAACCAGCCCTGGGCCGGTAGCCCGGTGTCGCACCGGGACCACGACGATCCGGCGTCACGGGTGACGTACACCGCCGGCCGGCCGCCGGGGCTGGTGCGGGGCCACACGTCGGTGCCGTCCATCGGGAACACCCACGCCGTGTCCGGGTCACGCGGGTGGAGCTCGATGGGGAACCCGATGTCGCCGACGTCGGCGGGCATGTTGTCGCCGATGCGGACCCAGCGCTCGTCCGGGCGGTCGAGGCGGTAGATCCCGCAGTGGTTCTGCTGGTAGAGCCGGTCGGGTTGCAGGGGGTGGAGCCGCAAACAGTGCGGGTCGTGGCCGTACTCGGGATCCGGGTCGGGCATGAAGAGCGCGACGACACCCCGGTTGAGCGGCCGCCAGGTGCCGCCGCGGTCGGTGCTCTCGAACACCCCACCGCTCGACAGCCCGATGTAGAGGTGAGCTGCATCACGCGGGTCGACGTTGACGGAGTGGAGCATCGACCCGTCGGGCGTGTTCTGCTCCGGCCACTCGGCCCAGTCCGGCCACGAGGGATGGTCGTTCCAGCCGGCCACGGGCTCCCACGTGTCGCCGCCGTCCTCGCTGCGGAACAGCCCCTGCGGTGAGCCGCCGGCGTACCACACGCCGGGCTCGTCGGCGTGCCCGGGCGTCAGCCAGAACACGGCGTTGACCGCTCGCTCCAGCGGATCGCCGGTGGTGAACGCCGGCGGCCGGCTCGCCTCGTCCCAGGTCCGACCCAGATCGGTCGTTCGGAACACCGTCGGCCCGAGGTGGCCGGTGCGTCCGGCCGCGAGCAGGGTGCGGCGGTCGCGTGGGTCCATCACCAGATGCTGGATGACGTGGCCGAGGAACATCGGACCCTCGCTCGACCACGACGAGCGAGCGGCATCGCTCGACAGGATCCAGGCACCCTTGCGGGTGCCGACCAGCAGGACGGGGCCGTCATCGCTCATGGTGCGACGCTACGACCGGTGTCAAGGGCGGTGTCGGGTACCGTCGCTCGCGTGGACGTGCGGCACTGGGTCGATCAGCTCCGACCCGTGTTCGCCGGCCGGCGGGTGATCGTGACGAGCCAGGTGCTCGCGGCCGCCACCTCGGTGGTCCAGGCGCTGCACCGCCTCGGTGCCGATGACGTCCTCGTGGTAGCGAGCGGTGGGCCGGGCACGGGCGAGCTGCCCGATGCCGAGTGCCTGTCGCTCGAGGTCGATGTGAGCGGCCTCAGCCTGCATCAGTCGATCCAGCGGAGCCACGAGGCGTTCGCCGACCTGCCCGCCTGGCTGGTCGAGCGCCTCGACGGCTTCGACCCCGAGCACCGCGCGCTGGCCCTCGGCGACTTCTTGAACGAGCTGATCGAGCTGGCCGGCCGGCCCTTCCTGGCCTACCGCCGGCCCGACTGGGTCCGTCTCGACGACAAGACGGTCGTCGACGCGTTCTGGGACCGTGCGGGCGTGGCGCGGGCGCCGAGCCGGGTCGTGCCGGCCGAGCGCGAGGCCGTCCTCGCCGTGGCAGACGAGCTGGACCGGGGCGGCGGGGTCGTTGTCGCCGTGGACTCGTCCAAGGGTTGGACGGGCGGCGGCGCCGGGGTGCGGCGGATCCGACGCGACGGCGACGCGGAGCCGGCGCTGAGCGAGTGGACCGGCCAGCGGGTGCGGGTGATGCCGTTCCTGGAGGGCATCCCGTGCTCGATCCACGGGATCGTCGTCGCCGGAACAGTCGTCGCGCTGCGGCCGGTCGAGATGGTGGTGCTGCGGCGCGACGGCGGCGAGTTCTTGTACTGCGGCTGCTCGTCGTTCTGGGACCCGCCACCCGAGGGGCGCGAGCAGATGCGCGAGGTGGCCCGCCGTGCCGGCGCCGCGCTGCGCGACGAGGTGCGCTATCGCGGTGCGTTCACCGTCGATGGCGTGATGACCGACGAGGGCTTCCTCCCGACCGAGCTGAACCCCCGCAACGGCGCCGGTCTCGTGATGATGGCGCGCACGCTCGACGACGAGCTGCCGCTGCAGCTCCTGCTCGACGCGCTCGTCGGCGAGGTCGAGGCCGATTGGCGCCCTGCACAGCTCGAGTCGCTGCTGGTCGAGCACTTCGACGCCCATCGGGCGGGCGGCACGTGGCGGGGTGTGCCGGTGGCGATCGAGCCGGGTGAGCTGGATCTCGACGGCGGACACCTCTCCGTCGGACCGTCTCCGATCGGGACGTTCCTGCGCCTGACCCTCGAGGGCGCCGTCGGGGAGTCCGTCGGGCCTCGCGCGACGGCGTTCTGGTCCTGGGCCGACGAACGCTGGGGGCTCGGGCTCGGCCCGCTGTCGTGTGCGGCCGAACGCCGGCCTACGAGGTGAGCGCGGCGACGTCGAGCTGGTGGTGGAGCATCTCGTGCGCGAGCCAGCGGATGCCGTCGCCCACGTTGCCCGCCCCCCACTCTCCGTGCAGGAACGGCGTTGCCGGATCGAGTCCCTCGGACAGCGCCACGAAGGCGGCGACGGAGGTGGCGAGCGCCCCGTCCAGGAACGCCGTGTGGTCGGTTCCCATGTCTGCCGACTCTCACATCCTCCAGTCGCCGGCGCAAGGACCTCGGGGCTCAGCCCGCTTCCATCTTCCGGTTCTGGGCACATCGCTCGTGCTGTCCAGACGCCCTGTGCAGGGCGAACGTCATCGCCGTGTGCCCAGAACTGCTCGGAGCAGCGGTGTGCTCGCTCGGCGGACTACACGTTGAAGCGGATCTCGAGGACGTCGCCGTCGACGACCTCGTAGTCCTTGCCCTCGACCCGGAGCTTGCCGAGCTCCTTGGCCCGGTGCCAGGAGCCGATCTCGAGCAGCTCGTCCCAGTGGATGACCTCGGCCCGGATGAACCCTCGCTGCAGGTCGGTGTGGATCCGCCCGGCGCACTCCGGCGCCTTGGAGCCGGCCCGGAACGTCCACGCCCGGCTCTCCTTGTCGCCGGTGGTGAGGAACGTGCGCAACCCCAGCAGGTGGTAGGCCGCGTGCACCAGGCGGGTGAGCGCGCCCTCACCGAGGCCGAGCGCCTCGAGCACCTCGGCCCGCTCGTCGGGGTCCTCGATCGCCGCGGCCTCGGCCTCGAGCTGGATGCACATGCCGATGACCTCGACGTGGTCGCCGGCGTCGGTCAGCTCGGCGCGCACCCGCTCCTCGAGCTCGGGGATGCGGTCGAGGTCGCCCTCGGCGACGTTCACCACGGCCAGCACGTTGCGGTTCGTCAGCAGGAAGTGCGGCCGCAGCGCCTCACGGACGCCGTCGCCGATGCCGGCCCGGTAGAGCGGCCGGCCTTCCGACAGCGCGGCGTGAGCGGCTTGGAGCGCGGCGGCCTCCTCGGCGAGCCCCTTGTCCATGCGGGCCGCCTTCTGGGTGCGGGCCAGGCGGGACTCGACCGTCTCCAAGTCGGCCAGCGCTAGCTCCAGCTCGAGGACGCGGAGGTGCTCGATGGGGTCGCTCGGGCCGGGGACGTCGTCGTCCTCGAACGCTCTCAGCACGAGGACGATCGCGTCGACCTCGCGAATGTTGGCCAGGAACTTGTTCCCCAGCCCCTCGCCCTTGCTCGCTCCCTCGACCAGGCCGCCGATGTCGACGACCTGGACGGCGGCGTGCACGACGTTGCGGCTCTTCGACATCTCGGCCAGCGCGTCGAGGCGATGGTCGGGCACCTTGGCGACGCCGATGTTCGGGTCCTTGGTGGCGAACGCATACGGCGCGGCGAGGGCGCCGCCCCCCGTGAGGGCGTTGTAGAGCGAGGACTTCCCCGCGTTGGGCAGGCCGACCAGGCCGAAGCGCTCCATACCGAACGGTGCAGGCTACCGGGGGCGCCGGTGTGCCACGTCGTGGACGAGGCTCCGGGGCCGGCGACCCTCCTCGACCGCATCGAGCAGTCGCTCCAGCTCGCGTTCGGTGCGCTGGGCCTGGCGCCGGCCGGTTCGGGCGATCCACCAACCGCCGCATCCGACGAGCGGCACCAGCACCCATCCGATCGGCGTCGACGCCAGCGCGACGGCGGCGCCGATCGTCGCGCCGGCACCGGTGGTGATGCCGGCCGCCGCCAGCCGGGCCGAGCGCGTCGCGGCACGGTCCACGTCGACTTGGACCACGCAGGCGCCGGCGTTGGCCGTCACTGCCCGTCCCGTGACCGCTTCTGCGGTCCCGAGCCGACCCTCGCCGCCGAGTCCCCGGATCTGACGCATGAGGCTGCCCGCCCAGTCCTCCCGGCGGCGCCACTCGCCCGCGTCGGCGCGGCTGCGCTCACGGCGGAGGTGGTGGCCCTTGACGAGCAGGTCGTCGAGGCGGCCGAGCGCGACGTCGACCGTGGCCGGTACCTCCCGCCCCGACACGACCCGTGCCGGTCCGACCACGTGGTCGAGCGCTCGCCGGGGAGGAGGCGCGGGCAGGCGCTCCCATGCCAGGGCGCGACGGACCGCCTCCTCCGGGATGCCGACCTCGGCGGCCGCGTCCACCAGCACGGTCTCGTCGATGCCGTTCCCGAGCGCCGGGACGTCCGGGTGGGCCGGGGTGAGCTCGCTCGCGCGGCGCAACACCCGCTGGACCAGCTCAGGATCGAGCGGGGCCGGTGACGTCACGACCCGAAGCGTAGGGCGGGATCGGCCTCAGCCGGACGGCGGCGGTGGCGGCGGGGGGCTCGCCGGCGGTGCCATCGCCGACGGCTCGACCGTGACCGGCGCCTCCTTCGGGCCGAGTGGCGCGAAGTGACCGAGCAGCACGCCCACGATGGCGCCGGCGATCGGCAGGATCGTGAGGAGCGGGCTGTTCAGCGCCAGCACCCCGAACAGCATGAGGTCGATGGCGACGAACAGGAACAGGAAGAACCCGGCGAAGCCGCCGAGCACGGGATGACCCTTGCGCATGTCGTCACCTCTCATCCCACTCGGGTGAAGCGGGGCCGCATGGCGAACAGCAGCCCGACGGCGGCGAGCACGGTGAGCACGAGCATCGCGTAGGTCACCGGCGAGTCGAACGGCCCGCCTTCGATCTCCACGAACACCTCACCGCTGCAGCTCACTCCTTGGTCGTTGTGCTCGCCGTAGACCCGGATCTCCACGCCGGCCGGCACGAGCGATCCGAGGTCGTACTCCTCGCTCCCCGAGTTCTCGGTCGCGGTCGCCGTGCCGTCCCACGAGTCGATCCTCCAGCCGCCGAACGGCCACGGCAGATCGACAGCGACGAATCCGGAGATCTCCCGCTCACCGCTCGGGCCGATCACGGCCGCCTCCCAGTCGACGGTGTCCGAGCGCGGCACCACGACGACGGTCGTGCCGATCTCCGTCGCGTCGACGGTGAACGGCCCGTCAGCCTCGGTCCCCTCGACGAACGAACCGCTCGCCGTGCAGTCGCCGGTGAGCTCGGCCGCGGCCGGCCCGGGGAGGACCAGCACCATCGCGCCGAGGAGCGCGCCAACACCTGCCCATCGTGCGATCTTCATGACCGCACCTCCGAAGTGTCATGCACACGCGGGCCGGAACGTCCGGCCCGCGCTCATCATCGGGGCGGGCCGGTTCCGGCTCCAGGGGAGGAAGTCCCGCCGCCAGGGGGCGCGTCCGGCGAATTGTCACTATGCTCATAGGAGAAATTCCCCCACCCCCGACCCGGGAGCGACCGCCGATGACCTCGTTCGACCTCGACCTCTCGAAGTACTCCCTCGGCTGGAGCGACGACGTCGAGTACGCCTTCACCCCCGAGAAGGGCATCAACGAGAGCGTCGTCGACCAGATCTCGTGGTGGAAGGGCGAGCCGGAGTGGATGCGTGCGTTCCGCCAGCGGGCCTACCGGATGTTCGACCGCAAGCCGATGGCGCCGTGGTTCGCCGTGAACATGCCCGACATCGACTTCCAGGACATCTACTACTACCTGAAGCCGGCCACCGATCAGGTCGACGAGTGGGACGAGCTGCCCGAGCAGATGAAGACCACGTACGAGAAGCTCGGCATCCCGGAAGCCGAGCGCAAGTACCTCGCCGGCGTCACGGCGCAGTACGAGTGCCTGCGCGGCTCAACTCGGGTGTGGACCACGCGTGGCATGCGCAGGATCAAAGAGCTCGTGCCGGGCGACGAGGTCTTCTCGTTGGACGAAGCCACGAAGGAGATCGTCGTCGCGCCGGTGATCGCTGCGGGGTCGAGTGGTGAGAAGCGCATCTACGAGGTGACCGCTGGATCGCGTGTGATCGGTGCCTCGGGGAACCACCCCTTCCTCGTGCTGCGGGACGAGCGTGTGTCCTGGGTGCGCGCGGACGAGCTGGCGATCGACGATCTGGTGGCAGTCGCAGCGGCGTTGCCACACATCGAACTCGTCCCGGCGGACGTCCGAGCGGCGCTCCACGGGAGCGCTCGGGATCTGACGACCAGCGACCGGCCGTCATCGGGTCTCCTCGTCGGAACCGACACGAGCGAGATGATGGGGTTCGCCCGCATCACGTCGATCGAGCCGGTCGGTGTCGAGGAGGTCTTCGACATCGAAGTGGCCGGTCACCACAACTTCGTCGCCGAGGGGTTCGTGGTGCACAACTCGGAGGTCGTCTTCCACCGCAACCGGGAGGACCTCGAGCGCCAGGGGATCCTGTTCTGTGACATGGACACCGCGCTCCGCGAGTACCCGGACATCGTGAAGCGCTACTTCGGCACGGTGATCCCGCCCGGTGACAACAAGTTCGCGGCGCTCAACTCCTCGGTGTGGTCCGGCGGCTCGTTCATCTACGTGCCGCCGGGCACCGAGGTGGACATGCCGTTGCAGGCGTACTTCCGCATCAACAGCGAGAACGCCGGACAGTTCGAGCGGACGCTGATCATCGCCGACGAGGGCGCCAAGGTGCACTACATCGAGGGTTGCTCGGCGCCGGTGTACACGAGCGACTCGCTGCACTCGGCGGTGGTGGAGATCGTGGTGAAGCCCGGCGCCCGAGTCACGTACACCACCATCCAGAACTGGTCGCCCAACGTCTACAACCTGGTGACCAAGCGGGCCCGAGTCGAGGCCGAGGGCCACATGGAGTGGATCGACGGCAACATCGGCTCGAAGCTCACCATGAAGTACCCGAGCGTCTACCTCGTGGGCCCGAAGGCCACGGGCGAGGTGCTCTCGGTCGCGTACGCCGGCGCCGGCCAGCACCAAGACGCCGGGGCCAAGATGATCCACGCCGCGCCGGAGACCACGTCCAAGATCGTCTCGAAGTCGATCAGCAAGGACGGCGGCATCACGACCTATCGGGGGCTGGTGCGCGTCGACGAGGGCGCCCACGGCTGCAAGAGCCACGTGCAGTGCGACGCGCTGATCCTGGACGAGGACAGTGAGAGCCGCACGCTGCCGTACATGGAGGTCGGTGAGCGTGACGCCCAGGTGGGCCACGAGGCCACCGTGTCGAAGATCGCCGACGAGCAGCTCTTCTACCTCATGAGCCGGGGGCTCACCCAGGAGCAGGCGATGAGCATGGTCGTGAACGGCTTCATCGAGCCGGTCACCCGCACGCTGCCGATGGAGTACGCCGTCGAGTGGAGCCGGCTCATCGAGCTGCAGATGGAAGGCTCCGTCGGCTGACGCCCCAGTAGGTTGACGGCCATGCCGATGCGCCAGGAGTGCAAGCACTTCGAGAGCCGGACGTACGGCAACGGTGAGACGGTGCGCAAGTGCAACCTCGACCTGGCGCCGGACGCTCCGTGGCGCTGTCCCGACGACTGCCCCAGCTACGAGCGGCGCCTGGCGGCCGTGGCGTGGGTGCACGGGTCGCTGGCCACGCCGCCGACGCCCGAGGAGCCGCCGGGCCTCGACGACGGCAGCGCGGCGGCGATCCTCGACGAGGCCGAGGACATCGTGAACGCCGCCGCCCCGACGGTGCTGGCCGACGTCGAGGCGGACGAGCAGCGCCGGCGCACCGGGTGGCGGCGGCTGTTCCGCCGGCGCTGATCCAGCCGCGTCGGAGCTCGTGCCGGCCGATAATTTCTCCTACGGCGATGGTAGAATTTCGTCTCGTGCCCACCCTGACGCCCGACCGTGCGCGGAGCCTCAGCACGCGTGCGGACCTTCAGTCCCGGCGGGCGGCAGCCGCCGAACGAGCCGCATCGCTGGCGCTCCCCTCACCCGACGAGGAGATCTGGCGCTACAGCCGCATCGGCGAGCTCGATCTCGAGCGGTACACGCCCGGTGCCGCCCGCAGTGTGGTCTCGGGCCCCGAGGAGTGGGTCCAGACCGGCGAGGCCGCCGACGAGTCCTGCGGTGTCGTCATGGGCGAGGCCCCGGACCTCTTCGCGGAGCTCAACACCGCCTTCGCGGCGGTCATCGCCCTGCGGGTGCCGGCCGGCGCGGTGGCGGCGGACCCCATCGTCGTCACCCACCACGTCGACACGGGTGGCATCGCTGCGTTCCCCCGACTCGTCGTCGAGGCCGGTGAGGACAGCGAGGTCACGGTGATCGAGCGCTTCGTGTCGCCCGACGGTGCCGAGTCGCTGGTGGTGCCGGTGCTCGAGATGCGGGCGGCGCCGGCCGCCCGGGTCCGCTACCTGTCGCTCAACGAGCTCGGTGCGCGCACCTGGCAGATCGCCCACCAGCGCTCGGTGGGCGACCGGGACTCCTCGACGCTGCTGGCCACGGTCGCTCTCGGGGGCGACTACGCCCGCGTCCGCACCGATGCCCGCCTCGACGGGCGCGGCGCCAGCACCCGCCAGGTCGCGCTCTACTTCGCCGACGGCGACCAGATGCACGACTTCCGCACCACCCAGCAGCACGGCGCGCCGCGGACCACGAGCGACCTGCTGTTCAAGGGTGCGGTCCAGGACCGGGCCCGCAGCGTGTACACCGGTCTCATCAAGATCCGTCACGACGCCGCCGGCTCGTCGGCGTTCCAGACGAACCGGACGCTGACGCTGTCGGACGGTGCATGGGCCGAGAGCGTCCCGAACCTCGAGATCGAGACCAACGACGTGAAGTGCAGCCACGCCAGCACGGTCGGCCCGATCGACGACGAGCAGCGCTTCTACCTCGAGAGCCGCGGCATCCCGCCCCAGATCGCAGAGCGGCTGGTGGTGCTCGGCTTCTTCGACGAGGTGATCGAGCGCCTGCCCGCCGCCGGGCTCGCCGCCGAGCTGCGGACCCGAGTCGCCACCAAGCTGGCGGGGGAGGAACCGTCATGACGTCCCACGTCGTGGCCCCGCTGGTCGACATCGCACCTGGCACGGCCCGCCGGTTCGATGTGGACGGCCACAGCATCGCCGTGGTCCGCATCGACGACGACGTCTACGCCATCGGCGACACCTGCAGCCACGGCGCGGTGTCGCTGTCCGAGGGTGAGGTGCACTGTCAGTCCAAGGAGCTGGAGTGCTGGAAGCACGGCAGCTCGTTCAGCCTCGAGACGGGTCATCCCGCCACCCTCCCGGCGACCCAGCCCGTACCCGTGTACGTCGCCCGGGTCGTCGACGGCATGGTCGTGGTCGAGGTCGAGGCCGACAGCGAGGGGGTTCGATGAGCGTGCTCGAGGTGGCCGGGCTGCGCGCCGCAGTGGCCGGCAACGAGATCCTCCACGGCATCGACCTGCGGGTGGCCTCCGGTGAGGTCCACGCGGTGATGGGTCCGAACGGCGCCGGCAAGTCGACCCTCTCGGCGGTCCTCATGGGCAAGCCCGGCTACGAGGTGCTCGATGGCACGGTCACCCTCGACGGCGAGGACCTGCTCGCGCTCCCGACGTGGCAGCGGGCCCTGGCGGGGCTGCACCTGGTGATGCAGTACCCGACGGAGGTGCCGGGCGTGTCGATCGAGGACGCCATGGTCGAGGCCAGCAGGGCGCGCGGTCGCGACGCGAGCGGCCTGGCCGACCGGCTGCGGGCCGAGGCGGCGCGCATCGGCTTCGAGGACCGTCTCCTGACGCGGCCGCTCAACGTCGACCTGTCCGGCGGCGAGAAGAAGCGCAACGAGACGCTCCAGCTGGCCGTGCTGGCGCCGCGCATCGCGATCCTCGACGAGCTCGACTCGGGGCTCGACCTCGACGCCCTGCGCGACTGTGCCCGCCGGGTCGAGGACCTGACGCACGAGACGGACATGGGGGTGCTGGTGATCACCCACTACAGCCGCCTCCTCGAGGAGCTCCACCCCGACGTCGTGCACATCCTGGTGAAGGGCCGCATCGTGGCGAGCGGGGGGCCGGAGCTGGCCGACGTGCTCGAGCGTGACGGCTACGCCGCGTTCATCGACGACGAGCCCGTCGAGTCCCGGTCGGCGCTCGACGACCTGTTCGCCCCGCCCCGCTGAGGCGTGGTCAGGCCGGTTGCTGCCGGCTGTGCGAGCGCGAGTGCCCGGCGTGGAGCACGTCGAGCAGGTGGCCGATCGACATCGACGACAGCGAGTGATGCCGCAGCGGTTGATCCCGGTGGACCTCGTAGTGGTTCCGGCGCCCGACCCGGGTGCGAGACAGGTACCCGGCGCCCACGAGGTCGGCCACGATGGCCTGGGCCGCCCGCTCGGTGATGCCCACGAGCACCGCCACGTCGCGCAGGCGCATCGTGGGGTCGTGGTCGAGACAGCACAGCACATGGGTGTGGTTCGTCAGGAACATCCATCCCGTGCGGGAGTCCGATGTCACTGCTGCGGCCTCGCTCACCTGCGCGTCCTTCCCACCCCGTGGCCTGGGCATGTGAGCGTACTCGCTCCCGCGAGCTCACTCGGCCGGCCAGGCCCGCAGGCGGCGGATGCGCTCCTCGGTCGAGGGGTGGGTGGAGAACAGCCGGGCCACGTCCACACCCGTGCCCTTGCGGTGCTTCGCCTCGGCGAGCGGGTTGTGGATGTAGGCCTGCGCCTGGGCCGGCGCCACCTCCATCGGGTGCAGCGGCGCCGCGCGCTCGATCCGCTCGAGGGCGCTCGCCAGCGGCTCACCGCCGTTCAGCAGCTCGGCCGCCCCCCGGTCCGCCTCGAACTCGCGAGATCGGGACACGGCCATCTGGATGAGCCCGGCGGCGAGTGGTGCCAGCAGGGCGACCGCCATCACGGCGAGCGGGTTCGGCCGGTCCTCGTCGTCGCTCCCGCCGGAGAACATCGTCGCGAACATCGCCATCTGGGCGATGTAGGAGATCGCCGTGGCGATGGCCGCGGCGACCGAGCCGATGAGGATGTCACGGTGCTTCACGTGCATGAGCTCGTGGGCCATCACGCCCTCGACCTCGTGGCGCGGGAACGTCGTCAGCAGGCCTTGGGTGGCGCACACGACGGCGCTGCTCGGCCCCCGGCCGGTGGCGAACGCGTTCGGCTGGAGGCTGGGCGACACGGCGACGCGCGGCATCGGCAGGCCCGCCCGATCGGCCAGTGAGCGGATCATCGCGTGCAGCTCGGGCGCCTCGGCCTCCGGCACCACTTGGGCGCCGGCGGCACGCAGCGCCAGCTTGTCGCTGAACCAGTACGACCCACCGACGGTGACCAGGGCGATGACCAGCCCGATGGTGAGCGCGGTCGTGCTGCCGCCTCCGAGGAGCCCGGCGACGGCCACGATCAGCCCGCCCAGTGCCGCCAGGAGCACGGCGGTCTTCATCGTGTTCTTGAACATCTCTGCGTCTCCGCTCAGCCGAAGTCGAACAGCTCTTCGAGCAGCGACGAGCGCCGCTTCTTCTTCTTGCCCTTTCCGCCGGGGCGGTCGTCGTCCCAGCCGTCGTCCCAGTCGTCGTCCCACCGTCTCGGCGGGGCGCCGGCCGGAGGCGGCTGGGACGGGGCCGCCGGGACAGCCACCGCTGGTGTCGGGGCCGGGGCGGACAGGGCGACGGTGCGCTCGATGATCTTGTCGAGCTCGCCACGGTCGAGCCACACGCCTCGGCAGCTGGGGCAGTAGTCGATCTCGATGCCCTGTCGGTCCGCCATCACCAGCGTCGTGTCGGGGCAGGTCGGGCACTTCATGACGTGGTCTCCTGTTCCTTGAGAGGGTTCCGGTGGCGAGCGACGAGCTTGCGCAGCTCCTCGACCCACAGCACGCTGCTGGCGGTGACGATGCAGGCGAGCCACTGAGCAGCGCTGATCGAGGTGGTGTCGAACAGGGACTGCATCGGTTCCCAATGGACCACGCCGACCTGGAGCACCACGACGGCTGCCAGCGACAGCCACAGCCAGCGGTTGGCGAAGGTCTCGGCGTGGAAGGCCGAGCGGGTGTCGCTGCGCGCGTTGAGGATGTTGAAGAACTGGAACAGCACGAACGTCGTGAACGCCATGGTGCCCGCCACGCTGGCCGTGCCGGCCTCAGGCTCTGGGCCGGGCGCCCACTCGAGCACCGCCAGCGTGCCGAGGGCCATGACGACGGCGGACAGGCCGACGGCGACCCACCGGGAGCGGGTCAAGATGCGCTCGCCCACCGGTCGGGGGCGCCGGCGCATGATGTCGCCGCTCGGTCGGTCGACGCCGAGCGCCATCGCCGGCGGACCGTCCATGATGATGTTGACCCACAGGATGGCGATGGCGGTGAAGGGCTTGCCGCTGGAGATCCCGAGCGTGGCGGCCAGCAGGAACACCATGGCGAAGCCCAGCGTCGTCGACAGCTGGAAGCGGACGAACTTGACGATGTTGTCGTAGATCGTGCGCCCCTGCCGGACGGCGCGCACGATGGTGGCGAAGTTGTCGTCGGTCAGCACCATGGTGGCCGCTTCCTTGGTCACCTCGGTGCCGGTGATCCCCATCGCCACGCCCATGTCGGCCTTCTTCAGCGCGGGGGCATCGTTCACCCCGTCGCCGGTCATCGCCACGACGTTGCCCGTGCGCTGCAATGCAGCGACGAGGCGCATCTTGTGCTCCGGGGCCACCCGGGCGAACACGGTGATGTCACCGACCTCGCGATCGAGCTCGTCGTCACCCATCCGGTCGAGGTCGGCTCCAGTGACGGCGCGCACGCCGCCGGATCCGCCCAAGCCGAGCTCGCGACCGATGGCGGCCGCCGTCGAGGCGTGGTCACCGGTGATCATCTTCACGTCGATCCCGGCGGCGTGCGCCTCGGCGATCGCATCCCTGGCCTCGGGTCGGGGCGGGTCCACGATCCCGGCCAGGCCGAGCAGCGTGAGATCGTCGACCAGCGCCATGAGGTCGGCTCCCGATCGCTGGAACTCGTCCCACGCTGCCGGTTCGAGCTCGCGCTGGGCGACGGCCAGCACTCGCAGCCCCCGATCGGCGAGACGGTCGTTGTGGGCTCGGAGCGCGTCGATCGCATCGGGCATCGGGATGGCGAGGCCGCGTTCCGCGATGGCCCGGGTCGACCGCCGGAACAGCACGTCGGGCGCGCCCTTCACGTAGACCCGAACGACGGGCTCACCGTTGGCGTGCGCCATCGAGTGCACCGTGGCCATCAGCTTCGTCGCCGAGTCGAATGGCACCTCGGCCAGCCGCGGGTAGTCGGCCCGCAGCTCGTCGACGTCGAGCCCGCCCTTCGTCGCGGCCACGACCAGCGCGGCCTCGGTCGGGTCGCCCACCACCTCGGGGCCGTCATCGGTCTGACGGACCACGGCGTCGGAGCACAGCGCCATCGGCAGCAGTGCGGCCTCGAGGGCCAGCGGCGCGTCGTCGTCGAGATGGTCGATCGTGCCGTGGGTCGAGTAGCCCTCGCCGCTGACCTGGTGAGGTCGCCCCTGGACCACCAGCTCGCGGGTGGTCATCTGGTTGAGCGTCAACGTCCCCGTCTTGTCGCTGCACACCACGCTCGTCGAGCCGAGCGTCTCCACGCTGGCGAGCTGCTTGACGATGGCGTGCTGCTTGGCCATCTTCGACACACCGAGGGCCAGCGTCACGGCGGTGACGGCCGGCAGACCCTCAGGGATGGACGCCACGGCGAGCGCGACGGCGGTCAGCAACAGGTCGCTGGCCGACTCGCCGCGCAGCAGCCCGATGATGAACACCAGCGCGACGATGACGCCGGCCAGCTTGGCCAGGCTGTGGGCAAGGGTGTCGAGCTGTCGCTGCAGCGGGGTCTTCTCCGATTCGGTGGACCTCAGCAGCCCGGCGATGCGCCCGATCTCGGTCTGCATCCCCGTCGCGGTGACCACCAGCTCGCCGCGCCCGCGGGTGACGGTCGTGTTCATGTAGGTCATGCCGAGCCGGTCGCCCAGCGGCACATCCGGGCGATCGATCGCGTCGACGGACTTGGCGGCCGGCTGGCTCTCGCCGGTCAGCGCCGCTTCCTCGATCTCGAGCTGGGTGGCGGCCACGAGCCGCCCGTCCGCCGGCACGCGATCGCCGGCCTCGAGCGCCACCACGTCGCCGGGGACGAGGTCCTCGGCGTTCACGTTGACGAGCTGGCCGTCGCGCCGGACGCGGCTCTGGGTGACGAGCATCTTGCGGAGCGCCTCCAGCGAGCGCTCGGCCTTGTTCTCCTGGACGAAGCCGATGACCGCGTTGACCACGACCACGATGAGCACGACGATCGGCGTCTTCACGTCGTTCGAGACGAAGAAGGCGATGACGGCGGCGACGAGCAGGATCAGGATGAGCAGGTCGGTGAACTGGCGCACGAACCGCTTCCAGCCCGGGACACGGGCCGCCTCGGCCAGCCGGTTCGGGCCGTAGGCCGCTCGCCGCTGCTCGACGTCGGCGGACCGCAGCCCAACGGTGGGGTCGACCTGGAGCGCCGCCGCGACCGCCGCCGCGTCGAGGCGGTGCGGATCGGTCACGGGGGTGCTCGGTCGTTCGGGCACGGTCAGCACGTCGGCGGTCCCTTCGGTCGTCCTCGGTCGGTTCAACCGAAGGTCTCTCCCGTACGGCGCACCTCGCCGCACCGATGGCACCGGGCCGCTGCCGTGATGACGGCGCCATCGTCGACCACCTGGGTGGCCGGGGATACTCCCCTTCTTGAGGTGCTGACGCTACCGCCTCCCCCGACCCACCCACGACTTCTGAGTCGCATTTGTCGCACCTCGTGCGATACATGCGGATAGAAAGTCGAGGCTCGTACCATGGGGGGGTGGGTCTCTGGACGGAGCGTGACGGGGAGCTGCACCTCGATGTGCAGTTCCGGGACTTTGCGGAGGCCTTCGCGTTCATGTGCCGGGTCGCCCTGGTCGCCGAGCGGATGGGGCACCACCCGGACTGGTCCAACCGCTGGAATCGGGTGTCGATCCGGCTCACCACGCATGACGCGGGTGACGTCGTGACGGATCTGGACCGGGCCCTCGCCGCCGCCATCGACGAGATCCTGTCGTGAGCCGGCATCCGGCCCGGTTCCCGGGTTGGACCGTCGTCATCGGGTGCTTCCTGGTGCTCGTCACGTCGTCGGGGCTCGGCTTCTACGGGTTGGCCGTCTACCTCAACGCGTTCAGCACCGAGAAGGACTGGCCGGTCGCCTCCATCTCGCTCGCCACGACGCTGTTCTTCCTCGTCGGTGGGATCACCGGTCTGTATGTGGCACGGGCCCTCGCCCGATTCGACGTCCGTCACGTCGTGGTCGGGGGTGGCCTCCTCGGCGGGGCGGCGCTGGCCGTGCTCGGCCAGGTGGACGAGCGCTGGCAGCTGTACGTGGTCTACGGCGTGTTCGCGATCGGCTGGTCGGCCTCGGGTCTGGTGCCGGCCACCACGGTCATCACGCGATGGTTCCACCTCCGGCGCTCGGTGGCGCTGTCGGTGGCGTCGACGGGGCTCAGCGTGGGTGGCATCGTCCTCACGCCCTTCACCAAGTGGCTGCTCGACGAGGTCGGTCTGGCGGCGGGCACTCCGTGGCTGGCGGTGATCTGGGTGGTCGGGATCGTGCCGGTGACCCTGCTGATGATCCGCCCGGACCCACGCCCGCTCGGATGGCTGCCCGACGGCGAGCCGGTCCGCCACGACGTGCCCGTGCCGACCCCGACCGGGGTCCCGTTCACCGAGGCCGTCAGGACGCGCTTCTTCTTCGCCGTCACGGTCGGGTACCTCTTCGCGCTCGGGTCGCAGGTCGGTGCCATCCAGCAGCTGGTCAAGCTCATCCAAGAGCGCGCCGGGAGCGATGCTGCCACGCTGGCCACCACCGTGCTCGCGGGGACGTCGGTCGTGGCCCGACTCGTGGGTGGGCAGGTCACCGGCCGGGTCGAGATGATGCGCTTCACCGTGTCGCTCACCGTGCTGCAGTCGGTCGCCCTGGTGCTGCTGGCGCTCGTCGAGGCCGAGGCGGCGCTGTTCGTGGCGATCGTGCTGTTCGGCATCACGATCGGGAACATCCTGATGCTCCAGCCGTTGCTCATCGCCGAGCACTTCGGCGTGCTCGACTATCCCAGGATCTTCAGCCGGTCCCAGTTCCTCACGATGTTCGGCACGGCGGCCGGCCCGCTCGTGCTGGGATGGCTGCACGACAACGCCGGCGGGTACCGGACCGCGTACCTGGCCGCCGCCGGTGGATCGTTGGTGGGCGCGGCCGTGCTGTCGCTCGGTGGTCCTGTCCACCGGCCCGCGCCCGTCACCGCCGCTACCGTGAGCGCACCATGAGCGACGGCATCGGTGTCCACGCGAACGTCGAGCGAGTGGTGCAGGCGGCGCGCGAGCGTGGGCTGGAGATCTCCCCTCGCCGGTTCCCCGACGGCACCAAGACGGCGGTCGATGCCGCCGCCGCCATCGACGTCGACGTCGGCCAGATCGTGAAGAGCCTGATCTTCGCGGTCGACGGTGAGGTCGTCCTCGCCTACGTGAGCGGGGCGAACCAGCTCGACGAGGCGAAGCTCGCCGCCGCCGCCGGTGGCAGCCACTGCAGCCGGGTCGACGCCGACACGGTGCGAGCGGCGACCGGCTTCCCGATCGGTGGTGTGCCACCGTTCGGTCACGCCACCCACCTGCGGGTGTTCATCGATCCAGACCTCCTGCAGTACGACGAGGTCTGGGCCGCAGCGGGCACCTGGCACGACGTGTTCGGCATCGAACCCCACCGGCTGGTCGAAGCGAGCGGCGGCCTGGTCACCGACCTCAAGCGTGCCTGAGCCCCGGAGAACCGTCGCGGGCCCGCCCTGCGGAGCGAGCGCCGCCATCGCGAGGGGCGAGCGCAGATGTGGATCAGTCGCCGGGCTCCCGCACGAGCGACCCTTCCGTGATCACCTGGTCTCGGGACAGCGTGACGGTCGGGACACCGGGCAGGGAGTAGAAGTCCAGCGCGATGCGCACGGCCTGGGTGCTCGCCTCCTGGATGCAGACGACCTGCCACGTTGCCGACGGGTCGGGCCGGTACCACCAGCGCTCGGCCAGGCTCGCCAACCCGTGCTCGTGGACCTGGGCCATGGCGGCGTCGCGATCGGGGTGGACACCGAGCGTGCCACCGAACACCGTGAGGGCGTGCCACCCGGCGGCGCCTGGGCGAACGTGGCCGCACAGCTCACCGTCGGATGGCCGCCGCACCTCGATCATCCGTGCAGTCTGGCGTCCGGTTGGGGCGTCGGGCGACCAGGTATCCGGTGGTATGAGATGCTTCGGGCCCGGGTCGGTGATCGAAGGGATGACGTGATGGCGGAGGAGTTCGAGGATCGGGACCTGCGCGACGCCGTCTTCTGGGGTGTGGACCTCACCGGCGCGACGTTCCGTGACGTCAACCTGACCGACGTCACGATCAGCCACGCCCGCCTGGTCGACGTCGACATCGACGCGGAGGTGCAGCGCCTCACCGTCAACGGGGTCGACGTCACGGCGTACGTCAACGCCCACGACCCGTGGTACCCGTTGCGATCGATGCTGCGCCCCGACGACGTCGCCGGCATGCACGAGACGTGGGACGCGCTCGAGTCGACGTGGGCCACCACGCTGGAACGCGCTCGACGGCTGCCCGAGGCCGCGCTCCTCGAGCCCGTAGCGGGGGAGTGGTCGTTCCGGGACACCCTGCGCCACCTGGTGTTCGCGATGGACAAGTGGTTCTCGGCCCCGCTCCTCGGCGCCACGTCCTTCGAGTCCATCGGCCTGGCGAACACCGGCTCGGTCGACTTCCCGTGGCCCGGTCTGGACGCCGACGCCGACCCGAGTGTGGACGACGTGCTGGCCGTGCGGGCCGCGCAGTCCGCACGGTTCCGTCGGTTCCTCGACGGGCTGCGGCTCGAGGACCTGCCCGAGCACGTCGAGGTGCTCGAGAACGGTCAGGAGCCGGCGATGGCCTGCTTCCACGTCGTGTTCGAGGAGGAGTTCGAACACCACCGGTACGCGGTGCGCGACCTCGCGGTGTTGGAGCGGCGATGAGCCGAGTCGCGACGGACGAGGTCATCTCGTCCCTCGCTGGTCGCGGGAAGGGACGACCTCGTCAGGGCCTCGGCGTCAGCGGCGCTGCGCCGCCGCGGTCAACCGTTGAGCAGCTTGGCCTTCTGGACCTCGAACTCGGCGTCGGTGATGATGCCCTGCGACTTCAACTCCGCCAGCTCCTTGAGCTTGTTGATGGCGTCGTCGGTGAGCCCTCCCGATGGCGCGGGAGCGGGAGCGGGCGCGGGCGCTGGCGGGGCGTACTGCTGCTGTTGTGCCTCGTAGGCCGCCTGCTGCTGCATGGCCTCGTACTGCGCAGCCTCGTCCTGCTGGGCGTACTTCTTCTGCTGGTGGCGGTTGATCGCTCCCGCGGTGACGGTGGCGGTGCCGGCGACCACGGCCGTGCGGGCCATGGTGCGCATCACGGGTCGGCGGGCACGCATGAGCGGCATGTCAGCTCCTCCTTCAGCTCTCGAGCTCGAGGTCTTCGAACGCGGCGATCAGATCGGTGGCCGGGATGCGGCCGCTGTCGACGAGGACCCCACCGGACTGGCGCACCGCGGTGGCGAACGGTGCCGCCCAGGTGTTCTCGTAGACGATGAGCGCGGCGCTGGAACCCGGCTCGAGGATGGCGGCGGCGGCGTCGATGTCGTCGGTGCCGGCGAGACCCACGAGGCCCGCCTGGAGCAGGACCAGCGGCCCCGCTTCGTCGGCGTCGACCTCGGCCGCCTCGAGGACCTCGGTGTTGCCGTCGGCGTCCTTGTGGATGAAGACCAGATCCAGCAGCCGGATGATGCCCCGGTTCACCAGGGACACGAGCTCTGGTGCCACCTTGCCGTTGAACTTGCTGCCCGGGAACTCGATCACGATGTAATCGACGGGTCCGAGCTCGATCTCGGTGCCGCTCATCCTCCACCTCATTCAGTCGTGTGACAGCAGCACGGCACGCTAGCAAGTCCGCCGCCGGCCCGGGTCATCCCCGGTGGGTGATCCGGGCATGGCCGCGCTCGATCAGACGCCGGCTTGCGCCAGGCCCTCCGTCAGCGTGTTCCAGGCCAGCGTCGCGCACTTGATGCGGACCGGGAACTTGACCACGCCCTGCAGCGCTTCGAGGTCCCCGAGCGAGACCTCGGCGTCGTCCGCGGCGGCGTCGTCGTCTTCGATCGACATCATCGACTTGAAGCGACGAACCAGCGCCCTGACCTGGACCACCGTCTTGCCCCTCACCGCCGCCGACATCATCGAGGCCGAACTCTGGCTGATGCTGCACCCCTGCCCGCTGACCTTCACGTCCTCGACCACGCCGTCGCTGATGAGCAGGTACACCTGGATCTCGTCGCCGCAGAGCGGGTTGTGCCCCTCCGCCCGAACGGCCGGCGGCACTGGGAGCTCACCCCGGTTGCGCGGGGTGCGGTAGTGGTCGAGGATGATCTCTCGATAGAGGTCTTCCAGGCCGGGCATTCTCGGGCTCCTCTGTCGGGTCGGCGGCCTAGAGGCCGAAGATGTCGGAGACGCCTGCCAGCGCGTCGACCAGGGCGTCGATGTCGTCGGTGTCGTTGTACACGTACATGCTGGCCCGCACCGTGGCGGTCTGACCGAGCAGGCGCATGAGCGGCTTGGCGCAGTGGTGCCCGGCGCGCACGCACACGTTGGACTGGTCGAGCACCTGGCTCACGTCGTGGGGGTGGACGTCTCGGAACGAGAAGCTGAACGTGGCGCCCCGAAGCTCGACGTTGGCCGGTCCGTGGATCGTGATGTCGTCGCCGTAGCGCTGCGTCAGCACCCGCAGCGTGTAGGCGGCCATCTCCATCTCGTGGCGGCGCACGTTGACCATGCCGAGGCCCTCGAGGTAGTCGACCGCCGCACCCAGGCCGATCGCCTCGGTGATCGGTGGGGTGCCCGCCTCGAACTTCGCCGGCAGTTCCGCCGGCTGGAACCCGTCGAGGCGCACGTCAGAGATCATGTTGCCGCCACCGAGGAACGGCGGCATCCGCTCGAGCAGCGCTTCGCGCCCCCAGAGCACCCCGATGCCAGTGGGGCCGCACATCTTGTGGGAGCTGAACGCGACGAAGTCGGCGCCCATCGCCTGCACGTCCGTGGCGTGGTGGGGGACGTACTGGCAGGCGTCGACCACGGCGATGGCGCCGGCGTCGTGCGCGGCGTCGGTGAGCTGGCGAGCGGGCGTGATGGTGCCGAGCACGTTGGACATGGCCGTGAAGGCGAACACCTTGGCCCCGTCGAGCAACGCCGGCAGCGTCGTGAGGTCGAGCTGGCCGTCGGCCGTGAGCGGCACCCAGCGGATCTCGAGGGCGCGCTCGGCGGCCAGCTGCAGCCACGGGACGATGTTGGCGTGGTGCTCCATGTGGGTGAGCACCACGACGTCGCCGGCGCCGAGCGAGGAGGCGCCCCATGACCTGGCGACCAGGTTCAGGGCCTCGGTCGCGTTCTTGGTGAACACCAGCTCGTGGGCGCGCGGCGCGTTGATGAACCGGCGCACCGACGCGCGGGCGCCCTCGTAGCGCTCGGTCGCCTCGGCCGCGAGGCGATAGGCGCTGCGGTTGATGGGGCCGTAGGCCGTCTCCATGAACTGCGTCATGGCCTCGATGACGGCTCTCGGCTTCATCGAGGTGTTGGCCGAGTCGAGGTAGTGCAGCGGCCGTCCGTCGATCTCGCGCGACAGGATCGGGAAGTCCTTGCGAACGACGGCGCCGTCGATGCTCACGAGCGGAACGCCTCGTAGCCGTCGCGTTCGAGGTGCTCGGCCAGCTCCATGCCGCCGGACGCGACGATGCGCCCGCCGACGAGGATGTGCACGTGGTCCGGCGCCAGCTCGTCGAGGAGCCGCTGGTAGTGGGTGATGAGCACCACACCCATGCCCGGCCGGTCGGCGCGGACCTCGTGGATGCCCTTGGCTACGATGCGCAGCGCGTCGATGTCGAGTCCCGAGTCGGTCTCGTCGAGGATGGCCAGGTCGGGCTCGAGGATCGCCATCTGCATGATCTCGTTGCGCTTCTTCTCGCCGCCGGAGAAGCCTTCGTTCAAGTAGCGGTCGACGAAGGACGAGTCCATCCCCAGGCGCTTCATCCAGTCCATGGCGGCCAGGCGCAGCTCGAGGACCGACAGGTCGATTCCCTTGCGGGCCGACAGGGCCTGGCGCAGGAACTGGATCACCGACACCCCGGCGATCTCCTGCGGGTACTGGAAGCCGAGGAAGATCCCGGCCTTGGCCCGTACGTCGGTGGGCCAGTCGGTGATGTCCTCGCCGTGGAAGAGGATCCGCCCATCGGTCACCAGGTACTCGGGTGAGGCGAGCAGCGTGCTGGCGAGCGTCGACTTGCCGGACCCGTTGGGGCCCATGATGGCGTGGACCTCGCCCTCGCCGACGGTGAGGTCGATCCCGCGGAGGATCTCGTGGTCGCCCTCGACGGGCATGGCGTGCAGGTGCTCGACGCGGAACAGCTCGGTCACGATCGCCAGTCTAGGCGGCGGCGGCCATTACCACTATGGCCGTAGTGGAAATCGCCGGTCGTCAGCCGGCGCGCAGCGCCCGCCACAGTGCTCGGTAGCTGGTCCACTCGAGGGCCGGGGTGACGTAGCCGGACTCGACGAGAGCACGGTGGTAACGGGGGAGATGGCGGAACGGCACACCGGCGTCGACGTGGTGGGCGAGATGCCAGCCGATCCGGTAGGGCACCAGCCAGAACCGGGCGAGCAGGTGCTGGCGCACCGTGTGGGTGGTGACCCGGCGGTCCTTCGACGCCTCGAGGCCGCCGTGCTCGGCGATGGAGCGGAGCCGGTTGATGACCCGCCAGACGGTCAGGTACGGCGCCAGCCAGAACAGCGGGTACAGCCACCAGTGGCCGACCGCGATGGCGAGGATCAGCAGCAGGGCCTGCACGGCGAGGATCTTCCAGAGGGTGTGGCGCACCACCGGGACCGGTGAGCGCCAGCCGGCGAGCTGCGCTTTGAGCAGCTTCCACCCGGTGCGGCCCGTCGCGTCGCGCAGGAGCTTGCGGCGAAAGCTCGCCTTCGAGATGGGGTAGCCGACGTAGAGCGGGATGTCCGGCTCGTCCGGGCCGAACTCCTCGCGGTGGTGGGCCATGTGCACCCGGCGGTAGCCGTCGGTGTTCGTGAAGCTCGGGTAGCCGAGCAGCCAGCGTCCGGCCCAGTCGTTCTGCCGGCGGTTCGAGAAGAGGGTTCGGTGCGCGGCCTCGTGCATCAGCGCTGCGACCTGGGCGAAGGCCCGGCCCATCAGGAGGAAGGCGATGGCGTACGCAACGGGGTTCGAGAGCCACACCGCTAGCCACAAGGTGCCGATGGTCTGCACGTAGAAGGAGGCCACCGACCCGGCGTTGCGCCACGACGGGATGCGCCGCAGCTGCTCGCGGAACGCCGGCGTCGGCCGGCCGTCGGCGCGCACGAGGTCGGTCTCGCGCCCGGGCGTGAACAGCGCGCGGTCGGGGACCATCCCGCCGAGCCGTGGGGTCGCGACCGTCGCCACCGCCGCATATTACATTCGTACCGACAGATGTCGACAAGTCGTAATCCGCACGAGCTGGCGCGGCAGCTTCTCGGACGGCCGCTCTCGGCGCGCTCGGTGATCGCCTCGCTCCTCTTGGGCCGCCATCCGCCGCGTGCGAGCGCGGCCCTGCTCGTGCGGTGGTGTGGTCTGTTCGAGATCAGCGACAACGCCGCGCGCGTCGCGCTCAGCCGGATGGTGGCGGCCGGCGAGCTCACCACGGAGCACGGGGTGTACGAGCTGGCCGGTCGGGTCCGAGCCCGCCAAGTGGAGCAGGACGTCTCGCTCGACGGCCCGGGCAAGTGGGACGGCGACTGGGTCATGTACGTGGTGCGACCCGGCGCCCGATCGGCCTCGGAGCGGATCGCGCTGCGCGAGGCGGCACAGCGTCTCCGGCTCGGCGAGCTTCGTGAGGGAGTGTGGACCCGCCCCGACAACCTGCGTGGCGCGACGGCGACGACGGCGGACGCGGATCTGCTGGGTTCGGCTGCCGACGTCCTGCGGGCGACGCCCGAGGATGGGCTGGCCCTCGCGGCCCGGCTGTTCCCGCCCGGGCCGCACGCGGCACCGGCCGCGCGCCTCGTCGAGCTGTTGGCCTCCGACGCGCCCGAGGGTGGGGAGTCGCTCGCCGAGGCCTTCGTGATCGCGGCGGCGTCGGCCCAGCTGCTTCGACGGGACCCACTGCTCCCTGAAGCGCTGGCCGTCGCGTCGTGGCCGGCGGCAGAGCTGCGCGCCGCGTACCGCGACTCCCGCAGCAGGTTCGACCGGACCGTCAGCGCGTGGTGGGCGGGCGGCTAGCCACCCCCTCCCGTTCTGGCACCCTGTGGTTGCGCTCAGCGCTACTTCCTGGGACCAGAACGGGCGGGGGCTAGCGGGACGCCCGAGCCAACCCCTTCGCCCCCTTCACCACGAGCACCACGCCGGCCACGTTCGCACCGGACTGGCGCAACCGGCTCACGGTGAGGGCGAGATCCTCCCGGCGGGTCGAACCGGCCGTGACGACGACGAGGCTCGCCGTGCCGGCCGGACACGTGAGCGCTGCGGTCGACGATGTGAGCGGCTCGACGGCCACGGCCCGGACCCCGTCGGCTCGCCCGGCCGTCACCACCTCGCCAACCGTGTGGTTCACCTCGTCGGCCAGCTCCCCTGCCGAGCCCACGACCGGGACCAGCTGGACGGCGGGCGGGGCGAGGCGCTCGATGGCCCGTGCCAGCTCCAGTAACCCGGCGGTCGAGGTGCGGTCGCTGAGGTAGACCTCGGTGCCGGCCCCGATGGTGCGGATCACGTCGCGTCGCGTGCGCAGGGTGCGATCGTCGGCGGTGAGGACCACCACGGCGGCAGCCAGCCCGGCGAAGGCGATGCCGAGCAGCAGCGCGATCGACCGTGACGAGACTGGGGAGCTGGTGTCCTGGTCGATCACGGTGACGCCGGGGTCCATCTCGCCGGCGAGGCCGGTGGTGGCATTGTCCATCCTCACCTGCTCCTCCATCAGCGCGTCGACCTCGGCGATCAGACGCTGCGAGCGTCCGGAGCCCGGGTCGGCGGCGTCGACCTCGTTCGCGATCTCGGCCAGGCGGGTGTCGATGCTGACTCGTGCCTCCTCGAAGACAGCGAGTGCCGCCGCCGCTGCGGCATCCGCTTCCCGCTGGCGGATCTCGGTGAGGTAGGCCACGTAGTCGTCGAGCGTGCTGGTGGCTTCGTCCACCGACGCCGCCGAGACCCGGATGTCGAGCCCCTCGATGGTGTCGCGCTCGGTGACGGTGATCGAGGCACCGGCGGACTTGCCGACCGCCTCGGCGGCGGGTGAGCTGGTCAGGATCTCGGCGAGCGCCTGCTCGGTGAGCGGGTGCAGCTCGGGCACCTCGGCCCAGGTGGGGATGACCTGGTAGTCGGCGTCGTCGGTGAGGCTGACCGACGCCGTGGCGGTGGAGTCACCCCCGCCGTCGCCGCCCACCGTGACGCCGAGCGCGAGGCCGACCAAGCCGGCCACGACCGGCACCCACCACCACCGCCGGAGCGCGTGGCCCCATGCTGCGATGCCCATCGATTGCATGTCGTCCACGGGAGATCCTCTTTCGGTCGAGCGGTGCAGGCGTCAGCGGGGCGCGCTGCTGGGGGTGGTCGGGGTCGGATGGTCGGCTGGTTGGACGGGGGTACGCACCAGGTGTGCGAGCTCGCGCACGGAGGGCTGGAGGAACCTCCAGCCGGCGATGCCGGTGGCGCGCCCGGTGGCCACGACGGCGACCGCCATGGTGGTGGCGTACCCGGCCGTCGAGGCCCACGCAACGGCGGTGGGACCGTTCCTGGCGACGGCGACCAGCAGGACCCCCATCACCGCGAGGCCTGCGATCTCGGCCCACATGGCCAGCTTCGGCAGCCCGAGCCCGCGCGTCCCCTCCTCCAGCACGAAGGCGATCGACTGGCAGCCCACACCGAGCAGCAGGATGCGCGCCAGACCGATCGAGCGCTCGAACTCGTCGGAGTTCAGCAGCGGCAACGCCCACGGGGCGAGGAGCCACGCCACGGCGACGGCGAGCAGCACCAGCACCACTGCGGCCTGCGACAGGCGGCGGAGCAGGTCGGACCGGGCGCCGGCATCGGAGCGCTCGGCCACCCGGGTGAACGCCAGGTTCGCCACCGCTTGCGACAGCACGGCGATGGCCCAGCAGTACCCGACGGCGGCCGCGTAGTAGCCGACCTCGGTCGTCGACGACACGGCAGCCAGGACGTAGAGGTCGAGGCGCCCGTTGACGAGCGCCGGGACCGAGGCCAGCGCCGCCGGGATGCCGAAGCGCAAGAGCGCGGCCGTGCGCGGCCGCTCACGGCGGCTGGGCGTGAGCCGGCGGGCCTCGGTGATGGCGAGCCAGGCCCACACCGCGAGGTAGCCGGCCACGAACACGATCGCGGCAGCGACGAGGTTGACGTCCACCCCGATCGTGGCGGCCAGCAGGCAGGCGATCCAGGCCACGTTGGCGAGGATCCGGGCCAGGTTCCAGTGGCCGAACCGCCCGGCCCCTCGCGTGGCGCCCTGGGCGACCATCACGATCGCCGTGGCGGCGGCGGCACCGATCGCGAACAGGACGAAGCCGGGCCGGGCGCCGTCGTCGCCTCCGCCGATCAAGAGACCCATGGGGAACGCGAGCACGGCGGCAGCTGCGCCGGCACCGATGGACAGCCGCACGAGCGCCGACACCAGCACCGGATGGCCGGACGCCGTGCGATACAGCACTGCGTCACCGAGGCCGAGCCCACCGAGGCCGGCGGCGAACGCAGCGATGACCTGGATCGAGGCGAAGTCGCCACGCCCCGTGGGTCCGAACAGGCGGGCGATCAGCAGTCCCGAGCCCACGGCCATGACGGCCAGCAGGAGGTTGCCGGCGAGGTTGGCGGCGAGGTCGCGGCGCACGGGTCAATCCGCCGTCTCGCACGTGGCCGCACGGCTGGCGGGCATCGCCAGCGCGAGCGGGATCGCCGGCAGGACCATCAGCTGCACGATGCCCCAGAGCGACTCGACGCCGCCTCGCACCATCACGATCGGGATCCCCGCCGCGGCGAGGGAGCCGGCGCACAGCGCGAGCGCGGTGGTCGGCCGTGATCGGCGCACCATGCCGACGCGTTGGAGGGCACCGATGACCAGCCCCAGCGCGACCGCTGCGGCGAGCACCCCGACCGGGCCGACCTGCAGGACCCACGAGGTGACGAAGTGGATCGTGAACACCTGATCCGCTGGTGCTCCGACGGTCCGGGCATACAGACCGTAGGTGTCGGTGGTGAAGGGGCGCGTGTCGGCCGTGCCGTTCGCCAGCACGCCGTACAGCGACATGTGCGCCGCCAGCTTCTCCGACGAGGCCGCCACCTCCTCGAACACGTGGCCGGGATCGGACGCGGTCTGCACGAGCACCGTGGCCGCGGTGCTGGGGCTGGTGACTGCCGCGCCCCGTGAGACCCCGACCGCACCGAGGAACAGCACCGCCAGCAGCCCGACGGTCGCGACGCCGGCCAGGAGCGTCTGGCGGCCGACCCGGTCGACGGGCATCCACCGGTAGCGGAGCCACAGCACGGCGACGGCGCCGAGCCCGATCAGGGGGACCGCCCGGTTGCCGACGAGAGCGTTCTCGGCCAGCACGAGGAGCGCCAGCGCGGCGTAGGCGACCGAGATCGTGCGGCGGTGGGCCGGCCGGAAGGCGTGCCGGGCGCTCCGGCACGCCAGCCACAGCCCGGCGCCGATGAAGCCGGCGTACGCCCCGAGCAGGGTGAGGTACTGGTACACGAGGAGGAGGCGTGCGTTCGCGCCCTGGACCACTCTCGTCTCCGTGTAGAGGCTGGCGCCGGATCGGGTGACGATCAGCAGCAGCGCCAGGCGCACCGCGAGGAGTGCGCCACAGATGGCGAGGAGCCGCTCATGTGACAGCGAGCGGGTGACGCGCGCCGCCCAGTCCTGGTCCGTGAGCACGCTGCGGCGCGTCCGCGCCCTGGCGACCACGGCAACGGTGACGACCACGGCCAGCAGGAAGGCCGTGTACGCGACCAGCACCCGGACGTACACGTCGTCGACTTCGATCGGGAACAGCCGCTCCTCGAGGTAGGAGTAGCGAGCGCCGGCGTCGTGACGCTTGGCGAGCAGCACGGGGAGGGCACCGACGAGCGTCCAGTACAAGGCGAGCAGCAGGGTCACGGCGATGGACGGGTCACGCGTCGTGCGCACGACCGACCAGGTGGCCACGAGGTACGCCGCCATCGCCCCGGCCACGCCGATGATCAACAGGTCCACGACGTTCATCGGCTGGCCACGGGTGGGAGCCCGAGGTGCCGGGCAACGTCGGCGACCACCTCGTGGAGCTGTGCCGTCAGGCGTCGGGACGGAGCCCAGCCCACCGCTGCCAGCAGTGGCGCATTGTCGAGGCGGACCACGTCGCGGTCGACACCGGTCGGTGCCGTCACCTTCACGATGGCCGTGCGCCCGATCGTCGCCTCGAGGCCCGCGATCAGGCTCCGCAGCGAGACGAGCTCAGGCCCGCCGACCTCGAACGTCCCGCCGGCGCGTTGCTCGACGAGGGCCGTGATCGCGTCGGCCAGGTCGTCCACGTGCAGGAAGTCACGGGCCACGTCGAGCGATCCGAACACCTCGATCACCTCGCCGAGCAGGATGTGGCGGGCGAAGACCGCGGCAGCGCCGAGCCCCTTCGACGGGTCCTGCCCCGGCCCGTACACGGCGCTGGGCCGCAGGACCGTCACCTCGAACCCGAAGGAGTCGGCGCTCGAGTGTGCGATCGCCTCGACGGTGCGCTTCGCCCAGCCATAAGCCGGTGGAGCGAGGTGCCGGCCAGAGGCGTGCTCGGCAAGCGCGCCGCCGGACGACAGGACCACCACCTGCTCGACCCCTGCGGTGCCCGCGGCCAGCACGACGTTGGTGGACGGTGCGATGTTCGTGACGACCTGCGCCGCGTAGTCGGTGCCCGACGACCGGGGATGTCCGGTCCACGCGGCGTGCACGACGGTGTCGATCCGGTGGCCGATGAGAGCGTCCGACAGGCGGGTGGCGTCGGAGAGGTCGTCGACGACGGCTCCAGCGTGGGGCCTGCCGGCCCTGGTGATGGCGATGACCTGGTGACCGCCGTGGCGCAGCCGCTCGCCGAGGGCCGTGCCGACGAAGCCGCAACCCCCCGTGATCGCTACCCGTCTCGACGTCGCCACGGTCCCTCGTTCGGTCCAGCCCGCCCCGATCCGACTCGTCCGATCGAGCGGTCGTCGGCTGCGGGGATGCCGTAGAACGTTAGCGGTGGGGTGGGGCCCGCGCGAGGCGCCTCGGCGCGGAGGGGGTCGTGACCGCCGCCGCTAGCCTGCCGGGACCATGGAGGCGGGCACATCCACGATCGCCTTCGTCACCTCCAGCGTCCCGTTCTCGACGGGTGAGGAGGTCTTCGTCCAAGACGAGCTGGCGGCGATGCTCTCCGTCCACCCCGACCTCGTCGTCGTGCCGGCCGTCCTGCGCCGGGCCGAGCCCAACGACGCCAGCCGGGCATCGGGGCTGGCCGAGCGGACCATCGCCGTGGGCCTCATGTCGGCACCGGTGCTGCGCGGTGCGCTGCAGACGCTGGTCCGCCGGCCGATCCGCTGCGTCACGATCGTGGGCCGCGCCCTCGTGCGGTCGGGCTCGCTGCGCAACCTGGCCGTGAACGCGGCGTCGGTCCCGAAGGCGTTGTGGCTCGCCGGTCAGCTCGAGCGGGTCGGTGTCGCGCACGTGCACGCATACTGGCTGTCGCACACTGCGACGATCGCAATGATCGCGTCCGATCTCGCGGGCATCACCTGGAGCGCCAGTGGCTTCCGATGGGACGTTGCGGCTGCCAACGCCCTCGGTCCGAAGCTGTCGAGCGCTCGCTTCGTCAGGGTCGCCGACTCCCTCGCCGCGTCGGAGCTCGACGTCGCGAGACCGAAGGTTCCCGGGGCGTGCCCCGTCGAGCTCATCCGCACGGGGGTGGCGGTGCCTGCTGTCGATCTCGGTGCATCGGCGCCGCCCGTGTCGACGACGGTCCTCTGCTGCCCGGGTGCGTTCGTGCCCAAGAAGGGGCACCTGGTCCTGCTGCGTGCGATCGCCACCCTCGTCGTCCGTCACCCCGAGCTCCACCTGCACCTCTTCGGTGACGGGCCCCTGCGAGCAGAGATCACGCAGTCCATCGCCGACCTCGGTCTCGGTGGTCACGTGACGATGCACGGGACGGTCCCGCTGGACGAGCTGCGCCGGTTCCTCGCCGATGTCCGCCCGGTGTGCGTGCTCCCGAGCATCAGGGCCGCCGACGGCCAGGTGGAGGGTATCCCGGTCTCGCTCGTCGAAGCCATGGCGCTGGGTTCCCCCGTCATCTCCACCCGTTCGGGGTCCATCGCCGAGCTCGTGGTGGCGGGCACCGGGCTGCTGGTGGAGCCCGGCGATGCCGGCGACCTCGCGCGCGCCGTCGAGCGGCTGGTCGACGACGGCCGGCTGGCTGCCGAGCTGGCCGCCGCTGCCCACGCTCGCGTCATGGACGAGTTCGAGATCGCCCGCACGAGCACCGTCCTCGTCCGGCGATGCCTCGACGCCGCGGGTGACGAGCAGCGCCGCCGCCGTGGGGAGCTCGCCGATTCCTACCGATCCCTTCAGGACCCGGAGTACGCCCAGCGCTGGTCCGTCGAGAACCCCGGCAACGTGGCGATCGTCCACGAGCTGCGCGCCGCGATCGACGACCTCACCGCCGGGTGGCGTTCGGGGCGCGATGCGGTCACGCTGCTCGACCTCGGCTGCGGGCACTCGTCGCTCGTGGGCGCCCGGCTGGAGGAGCTGTCGTCGGGAGATGGGCTCCGCGTGGGAGTGGACCTGCTGCTGGAGCGGCTCGTCGCGGGTCGGGCGAGCGGGCTCGCGTCATCGCTGGTGTGCGCCGACGGCGCGGCGCTCCCGCTGCCGGACGCGAGCGTCGATCTGGTGGCGATGTTCACCATGATGTCCTCGGTGCTCGATCCCACGGTGCGCTCGCGGATCGCCGGCGAGGTCGAGCGGGTGCTGCGGCCCGGTGGGGCAGTGCTGTGGTACGACATGCGGATGCCCAACCCGCGCAACGAGCACACCGTTGCGCTCGGTCGCCGTGACGTGGGGGCGCTCCTCCCGACCCTCTCCCCGACGTGGCGTTCGCTCACGGTGCTCCCACCGCTGGCCCGGCGGCTGGGTCGCTTCACGGACCGCGCCTACCCGCTCGTCGCCCGAGTCCCCCTCGTGCGCAGCCATCTGCTCGGCCTGCTCGTCAAGAGCTGACGGAATGCGCCTCGTCGTCCTCACGCAGTACTACCCGCCCGAGATCGGCGCGCCCCAGACGCGTCTGGCCGCGATCGTGAGGGAGCTGGTCCGGCGTGGGCACGACGTCGAGGTCGTGACGGCCGTGCCGAACTACCCGACCGGCACGATCGCCGAGGGATACCGCCGGCGGCTCTACGTCCGCGAGCTGCGTGACGGCGTGCGGGTGCACCGGACCTGGATGTACGCGTCGATGGGCCGGGGTGCCGCTCGGCTGGCCGGCTACCTCTCGTTCACCGTCCTCAGCGTGCTGGGCCTCGTGCGATGCCGCCGGCCGACCCATGTGCTCATCGAGTCGCCGCCGCTGTTCCTCGGCGTCACCGGCATCGCCGCCGCGAGGCTCTGGCGGGCGACGGCCCTGCTCAACGTGGCCGACCTCTGGCCCGACGCGGCGGTCGAGCTGGGCGCCATCCCGGGGGGGCCCGCCCTCGACGCGGCCCGATGGCTCGAACGGTGGCTCTACCGGCACGCGGACGTGGTGTGCGCAGCGACCGAGGGGCTCGCCGCTGCCATCCGGTCGCGGGTCGACGACGCCGGCAAGGTGGTGCTGCTCCCGAACGGCGCCGACACCGACCTGTTCCGCCCGGACGCTGGCGATCCGGCCGTGCTCGACGAGCTCGGCCTGCCGTCGGACGGACTGTTCGTGCACGCCGGCACGATGAGCTACATCCACGGCCTCGAGACCGTGATCGAGGCGGCTGCCCGTACGGAGGGCGTCACCCTCGCCCTCGTCGGGGCCGGGTCGAACGAGCCGGAGCTCCGTCAGCTCGTCGAGCGGCTGGGGGCGACCAACGTTCGCTTCGTACCACCGCAGCCCCTCGAGAACCTCGCCCGGTTGCTGCCGCTGGCGGCAGCCGGTGTCGTGTCCGTGCGCGACATCCCCCAGGCCATGTCCGTGCGACCGTCGAAGCTGTACCCGGTGCTGGCCAGCGGTGTCCCGGTGCTCTACGCCGGACAGGGTGAGGGCGCCGAGCTGCTCCGGCAGGCCGGCTCCGGCGAGATCGTGCCGAACGGCGACATCGAGGCCGTCCGCGCGGCGTTCGAGCGACTCCGAGGCGGCGACGCCGACGCCGGGGCTCGCGGGCGCGAGTGGGTGCTGGCGACGCTGTCGTGGCGCTCGATCATCGAGCGGTGGCTGGCCGAGCTGGCCCGACGCGGCCGCTGATCAGCCCGCTGGCCGGCCGAGCACGATGACGGTGACACCGGCGCCGGCGAACGGTGCCGGGTCGGTGACGACGCGGCGGCCGTCGACGAGCGCGGACGCTCCCGGCAGATCGGTGGGGGCCAGGCTCCGGTACCGTTCGTGGTCGGCCTGAACGATGGCGGCCTCGAGCGGCTCGCCCAGGTGGTAGGGCTCGAAGCCCAGCGACCGGAGCTCGTCGTCGGTGTACAGGGGGTCGTGGACCACCGCTGTGGCCCCCGCCTGCTGCAGCGCCTCGACCACGGGGAACACCCCCGAGAACGCCGTCTCCTTCACGCCGCCCCGGTACGCCGCACCGAGCACCGCCACCCGGCGTCCGGCGAGCGAGCCGAGCTGGTCGGCCAGGCGGGCCACGGCGTAGCCCGGCATCTGCGCGTTGACCTGGCGTGCCGCGGCCGGCAGCGCCGCGGTGGGGTCGCCGGCGAGGTAGAAGCGGGGGTAGACGGGGATGCAGTGCCCGCCCACGGCGATGCCCGGCTGGTGGATGTGGCTGAAGGGCTGGCTGTTCGCGGCGGCGATGACCTCGTACACGTCGACCTGGATCCGGTCGGCGTAGCGGGCCAGCTCGTTCGCGAACGCGATGTTGAGGTCGCGATAGGTGGTCTCGGCCAGCTTGGCCAGCTCGGCGGCCTCGGCCGAGCCGAGGTCCCACACGCCGTTGGGGCGGGGCAGGTCGGGGCGGTCGTCGAAGCTCAGTGCCGACTCGTAGAACGACACCGCCCGGCGGGCGCTGGCCTCGTCGAGACCGCCCACCAGCTTCGGGTAGCGACGGAGGTCGGCGAAGATCCGTCCGCTGAAGACCCGCTCAGGACTGAACGCGACGAACAGGTCCAGGCCGAGCGACCGCCCGGACCCCTCGGCCAGGGCCGGGGCGAAGCGCTGGCGCGTCGTGCCGACCGGGAGCGTCGTCTCGTACACCACCAAGGTGCCGGGGCGGAGCCCAGCAGCGATGGCGGCGGTGGCGGCATCGAGGGCGCGGAACTCGGGGCGGCCGTGGTCGTCGACCACGAGCGGCACCACCACGACCACCACCTCGCTCTGTGCGACGGCCGCGGTGGTGTCGGTGGTGGCGCTGAGCCGGCCGTCACCGACGACCTCGGCGAGGAGGTCCGCCAGGCCGGCCTCACCCGGGAACGGCTCGGTGCCGTCGTTGACCAGCGCGACGACGCGGGGGTCGACGTCCGCCCCGCGGACCCGGTGCCCGGCACTGGCGAACTGCACGCTGAGCGGCAGGCCGATCTTGCCGAGCGCGACCACGCAGACGTCCATCAGCGGCTCCTCATCCCACGGTCGTGGCGGCGAGCACACGCTCGGCGAGCGCGACGGCTGTGACCCCGTCCTGGCCGGTCACCCGGGGACGCTCTCCGGTGCGGATGCAGTCGACGAAGTGCTGCAGCTCGAGCGCCAAGGGCTCGCCGCGAGTCTCGAGGAAGGGGATCTCGATCACGCTCGACTGTCGGTACCGGGCCCCCTCGTCGGACAGGTACTCGTGGCGGGTCATGCGGTGGACCGTGATGTCCTGGCGGACGAGATCGGCCACGACCACGCTGTCCTCCTGGGTGATCTCGACCGAGCGGATCTTCTGCTGGCCGAGCCGGCTGGTGGTGAAGGCCGCGGTCAGCCCGTTGCCCGCCCGCACCGAGACGACGGCCAGATCCTCGGTGGCGCCCCGGACGGCCCGGCGCACGCCGGAGACCTCCACGATGTGAGTGGTGGCGCCGGTGAGCCACGTGAGGATGTCGAGGTCGTGGATCATCAGGTCGAACACCACGCCGTCGTGGACCCGGGCCGAGTACGGGCTGATCCGGGAGAAGGCGAGGTGCACCGGGCGGTCGAGCAACGCCGGCAGCTCGGCGACGGCGGCGTTGAAGCGCTCCACGTGACCGACGCTGAGCACGACCCCGGCACGCTCGGCGGCGCCGACGATCTCGGCCGCCTCGGCCGCCGTCCGGGCCAGGGGCTTTTCGACGAGCAGGTGGATCCCAGCCTCGGCGAGGCGGACCGCGGTCTCGACGTGGGCGGGGGTGGGCACGGCGACGACGGCGGCGTCGATGTCGCCGAGCACGTCGTCGATCGTCGCCACGGGCCACGCGCCGGTCGGCGCCGCCGCTGCCCCGGCCCGCTCGACGTCGGGGTCGACCACGGCGACCAGACGGGCGTGTCGCAGCTGGCGGGCCACCCGAGCGTGGTTGGCCCCCATGATCCCGGCGCCGATCACGCCGAGGCGGACGTCACGCCGGCTCATCGGGCACCCATCAGGTCGCGCACGGTGGCCACGATCCGGTCGAGGTCGACAGGGGAGAGGTGCTGGTGCACCGGCAGCGACACGACCTCGCCCACCATGCGCGCGGCGACGGGGGTGGGATCCACGACGACCGCCGGGTGCTGGCGGTAGCAGTCGTAGTCGTGCACGAGGCGCGGGTAGTAGATCCCACACCCCACCCCTCGCTCGTGCAGGCCGCTCACCAGCTCGTCGCGGGACAGCGGCGCCTCACCGGTCACCCGGACCGTGTACTGGTGGTACACGTGGGTCCGCTCCGGGGTGGGTGCGACGGGCAGCACCAGGCCGGGGATCCCGGAGAGCCCGTCGGAGAGCACCGCGGCGTTGGCGGCCCGGGCTGCCGAGATCTCGTCGAGGCGGCGCAGCTGGGGGAGCCCCACGGCGGCGGCGAGGTCGGTGAGCCGGTAGTTGTGGCCGGCGACCTCGTACTGGTAGCGCTCCCGCATCCCCTGGTTGCGAAGGAGGCGGAGCCGGTCGGCGACGCCGTCGTCGTCGGTGGTGACGACGCCGCCTTCGCCGGTGCAGATGTTCTTGGTGGCGTACAGGCTGAAGCACCCGGTGCCGAAGCTGCCCGCCGCCCGGCCGTGGTGAGAGCTCCCGACCGCCTGGGCGGCGTCCTCGACGATCGCCAGCCCGTGGCGGGTGGCGAGCGGTGCGATCGCGCTCATGTCGGCCATGTAGCCGTACAGGTGCACCGGCAGGACGGCGCGGGTGCGGTCGTTGACCAGGGGCCCGATGGTCGCTGGGTCGATGTTGAAGTCCGGACCGATGTCGGCGAAGCGAGCCGTGGCGCCGGCCTGGACGATCGCGTTCAGGGTGGCGATGAACGTGAACGGGGAGGTGATGACCTCGTCGCCGGAGCCGATCCCGAGTGCCTCGAGTGCCACCACGAGCGCCGTCGTGCCGTTGTTGACGGCCACGGCGTGACGTACCCCGTGGCGGCGAGCGAACTCGGCCTCGAGCTCTTCGACGACACGGCCTTGGGCGAGCATGCCGGAGCGGAGCACCCCGAGCACGAGCTCCTCCTCCTCCGGCCCGAGGCGCACCGACGTGATGGGGATCATCCGGCAGCCTTCTGGCAGCGGTGGCAACGCAGGTCGGACGGCGGGTCGGGCTCACGGCTCACCACGGCACCGCAGCGGCAGACCCAGCCGGCGTGGCGGGCAGGAGTGCCTCTCACCAGCTGGTGCGCGGCGACGTCCCGCGTGACGGTGGCACCGGCGCCCACCATGCAGTAGGCACCGAGCCGAGTGCCGCACACCACCGTCGCATTGGCGCCGATGGACGCGCCGTCGTCGACGACGGTCGGTGTGATGGTCCACGACTCGTTGAACGCCCGCGGCACGAGATCGTTGGTGAACGTCGCCGATGGTCCGACGAACACGTCGTTGCCGATGACGACGCCGTGGTACACGCTGACGTTGTTCTGGATCTTGCAGCGGTCGCCCACCACGACCTGCTCGTCGATGTAGACGTTCTTGCCGATCACGCACCCCTCGCCGACGCGCGCCCCACCCCGGATGTGGGCGTGGTGCCAGACCCTCGTGCCGGCGCCGAGCTCGGCCCCCGGGTCGATGACGGCCGTGTCGTGGCAGGAGGCGGCCGGCATCACGTCGCAGCAGGCTACCGACTTCCGCGTTTGTTCGATTCGCCAGCAGATCTGCTGGCGAATCGAACAAACGTCGAGGGCGGGGGCATCGGGTACCGTCGGTCGCCGCATGGCCGTACCCGTTCGCCTGTTCGCCCACCGCCAGGGCAACACGTACATGCGCCAGATCGCGGACCTCGTGGCGGGGGAGCTGGTGCGCTCCGGGGTGGACGCGCACGTCGTGGACCGCGGAGTGCCGGGCGGTGGCGCCTCGATCGACGTTGTGGTGGCGCCGCACGAGTACGCGTACTTCGAGCCGGCGCTCGCCGGCCCGCACGGCGAGGAGCTGATGGCGGGGTGCGCCGCCCTGCTCACCGAGCAGCCCGGTACGGCCTGGTTCACGCGGGCCCTCGACCTGTGCCGGGCCACACCCGTGCTCGCCGACCTGAGCGAGGTCGCCGCCGAGGTCGCGGTCGGGTGTGGGCTCCCGGTCGAGCCACTGGGCTTCGGCTACACACCGCTGTGGGACCGATGGGGCGGGGACCCGGACCGGGTTCGGCCCGTGGATGCCATCGTCATGGCGGCCATCACCGAGCACCGATCGAAGGCGTTGGCCGCCATGGCGGACGAGCTGGCCGAGTGGCGCAGCGAGGTCCGGCTGTTCGACAACACCCGAACGGTGATCGAACGTGACCGCTGGTTCCTGCGCGGTGAGGACCTGCTCGCGGCCATGGCCTCGGCCCGCGTCCTCGTGAACGTCCGGCGCGAGCCCCGCCGGGCCTACTTCGAGTGGATCCGCTGCCTGCCGGCCGTGCTCAACGGCGCCGTCCTGTTGACGGAGCCGTCCCTCGGCGCCGCTCCGCTGGTGGCGTTCGAGGACTTCCTACCCGTCGACGCCGGCCGGATGGGGCCGCGCCTGACGGCGCTGCTCGACGACGAGCCGCTCCGGCGCACGATCGCTGCCAGCGCCTACGAGCGGCTCCGCGCTGGGCCGTCGCTGCGAGCCGGCGTGTTGCGATTCCTGGCGCGAGCCGAGGAGGCCCTCGGCAAGGCAGCCGCTCGGACGGTGCCCGTGGAGCGCCCGGTCGCTCTGGCGCCCACTCCTCAGGGGCGCCAGCGACACCTGCACCGTCCGCCCGTCGCCGTCCTCGTGCCGGTCGTCGAGGCAGCGGCCGGCGATGCGCTCGAGCGCACCGTTCGGTCGGCGCTGGGTGCCGGCGCCGTTCGAGTCGTGGTCGCCGACGGGACCTCCGACGGGATCCCCGTGATCGCCGGGGCCGAGCACCATCGCCACGACGACAGGGTCCTCGCCGGCGTGGTGCGCGAGGCCCTCGAGCACCTGCGGGGATGGGCGATCGTCCTGGCGCTGCCCGGTGACGAGCTGTACCCCGGTGCGCTCGACCGGCTCGCCGATGCCATCGAGCCGGCGGTCGAGGCCGTGTTCGGCATCCTCGTCGCGGCCGCCGATGGCGGCGATCGATCGCTGGTCGCTCACCTGCCCTGGGACCTCGACCGGCTGTGCCGGCGCGCGTACCTGGACCATGTGGCGCTCGTGCTGCCGGGTGCATCCGATCTGCTGGTCGAGCTGGCCGCGACCGCCGGCGGTCCGGCATGGGAGCGTCAGCGTCCGTGGATCGAGCTGGCGGCGTCTGGCGGGATCGCCCGATGGGTCCCGACGATGGTCGCTCGGGTGAGCCGCCCCGACGCCTGTGCCGGTGCCGGCCCGCCCGCTCCACGCGCACTGCGTCACCGGTTCCCGAACCTGCCGTGGCCGAACGAGGAGGTCGCCGCGTGACCGACGACGCCCAGACCCGGCTGGAGCTCGAGAACCGCAAGGTGGCGCTGGCCGAGCTGCACCGGGCCCTCGTCGAGGCCGAGCGGCGCGCCGCAGGCGTGGAACAGCGAATCGAGCAGCTCGAGCAGGCGCATGCGGTCGAGCTGGCGTCGCGAGCCGAGTCGCTGCACCGCAGCGAAGCCCGCGTGGCTCAGCTGGAGCACGAGCTGCGGGTGGCCCTGCACGAACGCAACACCCTCCAGTGGGAGCGCGACCGCACCCGAGCCGAGCGGGACACCGCCCGTGACCGGCTCGAGGCCGTGCTGCGCAGCCGGAGCTACCGGTGGGTGGCAGCGATGCAGCGAGGCGCGCGGCGGGTCATGCGGGGAACCGAAACGTGACCGGCGGGCCCTTCCTCACGGCGATCGTGCGGACCCAGGGGCATCGGCCGAGCGCCCTCGACGAGGCACTGACGTCGTTGGCGGCGCAGGACGACGACGACGTCGAGGCGATCGTCGTGGTGCACCATCCCGACGCGACGGTGGCCGACGGTGTCCACCAGCGGCTGGCGGACAGGGCCACTCCGACGACGTGGCGCGTCCTGTCCGTGACGGCGGGCGGACGAGGTGCACCGCTCAACGCCGGCCTCGACGCTGCGACCGGCCGGTACGCGGCATTCCTGGACGACGACGACCTGGCGTTGCCGGGGTGGGTTCGAGCGTTCCGTCGAGGGAGCGAGTCCGCACCCGGGCGGGTGGTGCGAACGGTGACGCTCGACCAGCCGTGCCAGGAGCGTCCCGGCGAGGACTCGCCGGGCGCACCGCTCGGCCCGCCGGTCGCCGCGTACGCCCGGACGTTCGACCACCTCGAGCACCTCCACCACAACGAGACACCGATCTGCGCGGTCGCCTACCCGCTCGACCGCCTCCGAGCCGCCGGGCTGCGCTTCGACGAGACCCTCCCGGTGCTCGAGGACTGGGACCTCCTGCTTCGATCGGCGTCGCGTCTGGGGGTCGTCAGCATCGACGAGGAGACGGCGATCTACCGCAAGGTCGGTCGCGGCGGCTCTCGCCAGCTCCACGACGACGAGGTCTGGGACTCGACGCGAGCGCTCGTGCTCGCTCGGCTGGACGCCGAGCCGCTGGTGCTGCCACCGGGCTCGGTGACGCGCCTCGCCGAGGCGGTCTTCACCCACGACGGGCCACCCTGGGCGGTGGGCGCGTTGGAGGACACCCGCCAGTGGGGCGCTCGTGTCGAGGCGGCGCTCACCGAGCAGCGGCAGCGGGCGGACGATCTGGAGCGCCGCCTGGCGGCCCCCCGGCGACGTCGGTGGCCATGGCATCGCCGACCGTCGTCGTGAGCCACGGCACGATCGCAGCGGCCAGCACCAGCACGTAGTTGTACGAGAACCACAGCACGAAGCTCTCGGTCTGGTTCTCGAGCAGCAGCAGGAGCAGGGCGGCCACCCACCACCAGCGGGCGACGGTGGAGCGTTCCCACACGGCTCGGGCATGGCCGGTCAGCGCAGCCAGCACCACCACGACGTACAGCGCCAGCCCGACCACGCCGAGACCGAGCATCATCTCGAGCCAGCTGTTGTGCGCGCTGCCGTAGGCCCGGCCGAGCTGTTGGATCGACGTCTCCAGGGCGGCCGGCGTGTCCCAGTAGGCGAAGAACCCGTAGCCCCGCACCGGATGTACGGCGATGGCGTCGCGGGTCCATGCCCAGATGGGCCGCCGGCTGGTGAGCAGGCTGTCCGAGCCGAGGCGGGGTCCGAGCCGGTCGAGGCTCTGGACGACTCCGACGACAGCGACGGTCGTCACGGCGACGGCCACGCTTGCGGCGAGCAGCGGGTGCACCCGGCGACGGGCCACGGTGACGGCCGGGATCAGCGCCGCCGTCAGCACGAGCGCCCCGAGCAGCGCCCACTTCGAGGTGTCGCTGCCGCTGCCCCGCAGCAGCACGACCTGGAGCCCGCCGACCGCGAGGCATCCGACGACGACCGGCGGCCGTCGCCGCCACCGCGCGGCCACCCCGATGATCGCCAGCAGACCCAGCGCGCTGGTGGCGGCCAGGGAGTTCCGGTTCGTGAAAATCCCCTGCCAGTCGCCCGTGAGGTCCATCACCCCGACCGGCCGGCGCAGCCACAGCACCAGCCCGCTGGCGGCCGACGTCGCGCCCATCGCCAGTGCCACCCCGACCACCTGCCGCTCGAAGGGGAGCAGGGCCAGCCACCACGCGAACAGGGCCAGCCCGACGTAGATCAGCGCCCGCTGGGCCGTGATCCCCGGCGCGACGCTCCACCACGTGGACAGCAGCGCCCAGCCGGACAGGAGCGCGATCGCCGCCACCGGCCACGGCGCCATCGCCCGCAGTGCTCGGCCGTTCCGGCGCCAGCGACGCGCCGTGTCGGCGAGCATCACCGCACCCAGCACGCCCACGGCGACGAGGAAGGCGCGCACGATGCCGTCCTCCCAGTAGCCGGACCGGTCGAGCACCCGCCGGGTGAGGAACAGGACCGGTCCGTTGGTGCAGATCGCCAGTCCGGCCGACGCGACGGCGACGTCGAGCAGGGCGGGGCGCTCGGTGGTCACGTCGGCTGGGCCCGGCGGCAGGCGACGGCAGCGACGGTGCGCCAGATCCAGCGCAGGTCGCCGGCCAGCGAGGCGTGGGGGAAGTAGGCGAGGTCGATGGCGATCTTCTCGGCCATCACCTGGCGGTACGCCGCCTCGAGGTCGTGAGCCGCGGCCAGCACCGCCTCCTCGTCCCGGTAGGTGACCGACGCCGGCGAGGTGATTCCTGGGCGGGCGTCGAGGATGCGACGCTGGTCCGGGTCGTACCAGGCGACGTAGCGAGGGTCCTCCGGGCGAGGGCCGACGAGGCTCATCTCACCGCGCAGGACGTTCACCAGCTGCGGCAGCTCGTCGAGCTTGGTGGCCCGCACGAAGCGGCCGACCGGGGTGATCCGCTGGTCGCCACCCGCCGTGATCCCCGGGCCCGCGCCGGCCGCACCGATGCGCATGCTGCGCAGCTTGTAGAGCGTGAACGGGGTGCCGTGGCGCCCCACGCGCACGGCGCGGTGCAGCGCCGGCCCCGGCGAGCTGAGGCGGATGACCGCGGCGAGGATGGCGATCACGGGAGCTGCCACCACCAAGGCGACCGATGTCAGCACCACGTCGAGCGCCCGCTTGCCGGGATAGTCACCGATGTCGGCCATCGGGAGGTCCGCGGTCACCGCCGGTGCTGTTCGACGATCTCGACGATGCTCGTGACGACGTCGGCAACGTCGTCGTCGGTGAGGCGCGGGTGCAGGGGGATGCTGACGAGACGGTCGTACTCGCGCCGGGCCACCGGGAAGTCGTCGGCCTCGAACCCGTAGCGGTCTCGGTAATAGGGGTGCAGGTGGACCGGGATGAAGTGCACGCTGGTGCCGATGTTGCGCGCTGTCATCTCGTCGATGAACGTCGCCCGGTCGATGCGCAGCCGGTCGAGGTGGAGCCGGATCGGGTACAGGTGCCACGCGGAGGAGCTGCCAGCCGGCTCGACCGGGAGCTCGAGCTCGGGCAGGTGGGCGAGGCCGCTGCGGTAGCGGTCGACGACGTGGCGCCGGCGGCGCTGCATCTCGTCGAGCTTGTCGAGCTGGTGCAGGCCGAGCGAGGCCTGGATGTCGGTCATGTTGCACTTGAAGCCGGGGCGGATCACCTCGTAGAACCACGCGCCGCCCTTGCCGTAGCGCTTCCAGGCGTCACGGCTCATCCCGTGCAGGCTCCACAGCCGGGCTTCGTCGAGCAGCTCTGGCGGTCCGGTGAGCATGCCGCCCTCGGCGGTGGTGAGGTTCTTCGTCGCGTAGAAGCTGAACGCAGTCGCCCGGACGACTCCCTCAGGGGCAGTGGGGTCACCGATCGTCCGTCCGTCGACCGCCGCCGGCAGGGAGTGGGCCGCGTCCTCCACGATGGCCAGGCCGAAGCGCGCAGCGATGGCATCGATGCGCCCCATGTCGCACGGCCCACCGGCGTAGTGCACCGGCATCACTGCCCGCGGGCGAAGGTTGCCGTCGGCGAGCACCTTCTCGACTGCGATCTCGAGCTGGTCGGGGTCGAGATCCAGCGTGACGGGGTCGACGTCGACCAGGATCGGCCGGGCGCCGAGGTGCTCGATCACGTGGATCGTCGAGCAGAACGTCATCGTCGTGCTGAACACCGCGTCGCCGGGCCCGATCCCCAGGGCGGCGAGCGCCACGAGGAGCGCGTCCGTGCACGAGGAGACGGCGACGGCATCCGGCGCGTCCACCCGCGCGGCGAAGCGCCGCTCGAACTCCTTGGTCTTCGGGCCGGTGGTGATCCAGTCCGAGCGGAGCGTGTCGATGACCTCGTCGATCTCCTCGTCGCCGATCCACGGCGGTGAGAACGGCAGGAACGACGCCCGTGGCATACGAACCGAGGCTAGCGGCGGCGGGTCGGTGAGGGGTGGAGGGCCCTCAGCACGCCGAGGCCATCCAGGCGCGAACGAGCGTCGGCTCGGCCTGGCGCAGGTCCGGGACCGTCGACGGGTCGAGTGCCGGGACGCGGGCGTGGGAGATGAGCTTGTGACGGGGGCGGTAGTCGGCTTCGTCGTCGCTGAACAGCTCCTCGTGCAGCTTCTCGCCGGGGCGCAGGCCGGTGAACACGATGTCGATCGGCTTGCCGGACTGGGCGATGAGCCGTCGGGCGACCTCGTAGATGTGGACGGGCTCGCCCATGTCGAGCACCAGCACCTCGCCCGAGCGCCCGATGGCGCCCGCCTGGATGACCAGCTGCACCGCTTCGGAGACGGTCATGAAGAACCGGGTGACGTCGCGGTCAGTGACGGTGACCGGGCCACCGCGGGCGATCTGCTCGTGGAACGACACCAGGACGCTGCCGCGCGAGCCGAGGACGTTGCCGAAGCGAACAGAGATGTACGTCCCCTCGGCCACCCGACCCTGGTGCGACGTGAGCTGCTCGGCGATCCGCTTCGACAGCCCGAGCACGCTGGTGGGGTTCGCCGCCTTGTCGGTGGAGATGTTGACGAACACGTCGACACCCGAGGCCGCGGCGGCATCGAGCACGTTCTGGGTGCCGACCACGTTCGACTTGAAGGCCTCCTCCGGGTGCTGCTCGAGCAGTGGGAGGTGCTTGAGCGCGGCGGCGTGGAACACGACCTCAGGGCGGCGCCGAGCGAACAGCTCGCGGATCCGCTCGGCGTCGCGGATGTCGGCGAGCAAGAGGTCCGGGCTGTCGAGGAGCGCCCGACCGCTGATCGACAGCTGCACCTGATGCAGCGCGCTCTCGTCGCGGTCGAGCATCATCAGCTCGGCGGGTCCGAAGCGGTGCAGCTGGCGGCACAGCTCGCTGCCGATGCTCCCGCCGGCGCCGGTCACCAGCACCCGCCGGCCGCGCACGTAGCTGGCGATCTCGTCCACGTCCGTCTCGATCTGGTGCCGCCCCAGCAGGTCGGCCTCCGTGAGGTCGCGCACGTCACCGGGGTGGACCTCGTCGCCGAGCATGTCGCCGATCGGCGGCAGCACTTTGACGGCGAGCCCGGCCTCGTTGGCCCGGTCGACGACGTCGCCCATGGTGTCGGCGTCGATCTCCGGTTGGGCGACGAGCAGGGCCACCGCGTCCGTTCGCTCGGCGGCGGCCTTGATGGACTCCCGGCCGCCGAGCACGGAGATGCCCTTGACGGACAGGCGGCGCACGGCCGGGTTGTCGTCGATGAATCCGACCGGCAGGTAGGGCGAGGAGCGATCGGCCAGCAGCCCGGTGACGGCGTGGACGCCCAGGTCGCCGGCGCCGTACACGAGCAGCCGCTCGACCGACTCACCGCTCGGGCGCAGGCCGCGCTCGATCATGAGGCGCCACAGGTACCGGATGGCCGCCATCAGCACCAGGCCGATGACCGCGCCGAGGATGATGGCGCTGCGGGGGACGGCGATGGTGTCGAAGTAGACCGTGCTGAGCAGGTACAGCCCGGTGGCGTTCAGCACGGCGACCAGCGCCAGGCCGGCCACCTCGTCGAACGAGCCGTAGCGCCAGCGACCTCGGTAGATCCCCACCGCGATGCCGGTGAGGATCTGGAGCAGGCCGGCCAGCACCAGCATCTGGACCAGCTCGGTGCGATCGTCGGCGGGCAGGTGCAGCTCGAGGCGCAGGTAGGTGGCGATGAGCAGCCCGAGCATCCAGGCGGTGACGTCGAGGGCGATCTTCGTCGCCATGATCACCCTCCGGTGCCGCCTGGCCCGGTCGAGCGCGCGTACGACCTCCCGCACGGCCGACGAGCCTACCGGCGGGTTCGCGGGGGCGGGCCGGCCAGGACCGGGGTCACCAACCCCGCTCGACCCACTCGGCCAGGTGTGGGCGCTCGGTGCCGATGGTGGTGTCGACGCCGTGTCCGGGCAGCACGATCGTGTTCGCCGGGAAGGTGAAGAGCCGGTTGTCGATCGAGTCGATGATGGCCGCGAAGTCGCCGCCCTCGAACGTCGTGTTGCCAGGACCGCCGGGGAACAAGGTGTCACCGGTGAACAGCAGGGGGACGCCCTCGACCTTGAACGAGATCGAGCCGGGCGTGTGACCCGGGTTGTGGATCGCGTGCAGGCGCAGCCGACCGACCTCGATCACCTCGGCGTCGTCGATGAAGACGTCGTAGCCCACATCGACGAGGCGGGGCGCGTCGGCTGCGGTGACGGCGACCTCGAGGCCCGCCTCTCGCATCGCCGGCACGGCCTGGATGTGGTCCCAGTGGCCGTGCGTCTCCAGGACCCGGCGCACGCCGAGCCGCGTCGCCAGAGGGAGGAGCTTGTCGTGCTCGTTGGCGGCGTCGATCAGCACCGCCTCGCCCGTGGCCCGGCAGCGCACGACGAACACGTTGTTGTCCACCGGACCGACCACGAGTCGGTGAACCTCGAGCAGGGCGTCCGCGTAGTGGAGCGTCGTCACGCCTGCAGTCTCTCACCCCGCCACCCCCGCCGGGCGACCAGAGTTTTGAACGGCATTTGTCGCACCGGGTGCGACAAATGCCGTTCAGAACAGGGCTGAGGAGGGCTCGCGATGGAGGTGGGTCGTCTTGGGGCAGGCGACCTTGCGGCCGTCGTCGCAGCGGGGGCAGGCGAACGTGATGCCGTCGGACGACCACAGCGTGGTGCCGCAGCTCTCACAGCGCTGCTGCCAGATGCTGCAGGTGACCTCGGCGAGGCGCTGGCTGGTGAGCGGGCAGCCGTGGCCGTGGCAGATGGGCCACGTGGCATCCACGACGATGGCGCCCTCCGGGCACTTGGTCACGCACACCGCACAGTCGTCACAGGTGTACGGGTCGATGGCGAACAGCCCGAGGAACGAGTCGGTCTTGGTCAGCGCGTTCGTGTGGCACGAGAAGTCGCAGGCGCCGCACCCGATGCAGAGCTCCTCGAGGACCTTGTAGCTCACGGCGCGCTCAGGTCGTCGTGGGGACGGGGTCTTGCGGGTGGAACGCCCGCAGCTCGCTCATGCAGTCGGCGTGGACCCAGGGTGCCATGTCGACCCGAGTGGCCTGGATCTTGTGCGAGTACTTCTCGCCGTCCCACTCCCACCACCCGTACGGTGCGTCGAGCACGCGGGTCAAGGGCTGGCCACAGCTGGGGCAGATCGGTGCGCTCATGTCGAGTCGTCCCTTTCGGTCAGGCCACGCCGGCGGTGAGCCGCGCCGCGCCGTCGAAGTACTCCTGCAGCGTCTGGTTGAAGCGCGAGAACTTGTCGACGCCCATGGGGTCCTCGCCTTTCAGCACGATCTGCTGGCCGAGCAGCGCCAGGCTGTTGATGGTGTGCCGGCCGGTCGCCGCGCCGTGCTCGCGGATGTCGGCGAACATGTCCTCCCAGGCCCCGACCGGGCCCTCCAGGCGGAACTCCGCCTGGAGGGCCTCGTCGGCGCTGACCTCAGTCACGTCCTCGCAGCTGAGCCCTTCGAACCGCAAGCGCACGGCGAAGGCTGGGGATGCTCCGCGGGTCATGACGAGCGCGCAGACCATGTCGGCATCGCCGAGGATCTGGAACCGCTCAGGGTGGGCGTTCATCTCGGCGGCCAGGCCGGAGAAGAACGAGATGCTGTCGATCGTCATCGTGGCCTCCTCAGGACACCGCGATCGTGGCGGGGTCGATCCCGAGCAGGTCGAGCGGTAGCTTGGTCCGCCCGAGCCGGCCCACACCGGCCCGTTCGCAGCGGGCGAGGTAGGACGTGAACTGGCGGCGCTGCAGCTCGGTCTGCAGCTCGAAGCCCTTGTCCTCGACGTGGTCGACGCCACCGCCGAGGAGCACAGCAAGTGCCGAGCCGAAGTCCTGGTTCGTGCCGAAGTCGGTCAGCACCATCTCGCCGTGGTCGAGGGCCTCGTGGATCTCCTCGGCGACGTCGGGGTCGTGCTCGACCGCGTACCGGATGTGCATGGTGCCGTAGGCCACGTGGCGGGCCTCGTCCTGCATCGCCATGCGGAACATCCGCTTCTCGACCGGCGTGGGGGAGATGAGCTCGCCCATACGGAAGATGTCGAGGATGAAGCCCTCTCCGAGCAGGTGCATGAGGGCGCTGGCCTGGGTGTAGGTCCGGGCCTCGAGGATCGTGCGCAGCAGGCTCTGGCCGTCGGTGCGCGACATCAGCAGGCCACCGCCATTGGCGAGCGCCCGCTTGCGGAACACCTCGGCGTGACGGGCCTCGTCCATGATCTGGGTGGCGAGGAACATCTTGGCTTCGATGAAGTCGTGGTTCATCCGCCACATCCACTTGGCCGGAAGATCGGCGGCGATCATCTCGACCTCGGTGAGCGTGGTGCACACCTGGCACATCGCATGCTCGATGTCGTCGGGCAGCTCCTGCAGCTCGCCCCACGGGATGTCTCGAGTGGCGCTCCACTGGCGGGCAACGGCCTCCTCGTAGAGCTCGCGGACGTTCTCGGCCCACACGTCGCTCTTCTTGTTGAGGATGTAGCCCATGTCCGGCGTGTCGGCGTCGATGTCGGCGCCCCGGGGCGACATGGTGCGGTACTTCGGCTCGTCCGGCACTTCGCCGTAGCTGCCGACGGCGATGTCGAGCATCGTGAGGCCGCGCGGGCTGGGCTTGGGACGAACGCCCCACTCGCTCCTGGCGCCGCGGAGCCACTTCCAGTCGAGCGGCGCGCCGAGCGGCGAGACGGGCGGCAGCGAGTCGTAGCGGTCGTCACCCGTCGCCGGGCGATCGGTCATGGTCATGTGTGAGCACCCCCACGGCCGATCCCTGTACGGCCGTGAGACGATCAGACACCATCTGTCTCGCCGTCTCGTCCGGGCAGTGGTCCCGCAACTTCGGGACCTTCGGCCCTAGACCCCCGCGAATCGCGACAATCGCGCCACCCAGGCGCGCTCGTCGCGATTCTCGCGACATCCGCGAAAGAGTGGTGCGAAGTGCGCGGTCAGGTGGAGACGACGTCGAAGCCGAGGGCGAGTGCAACGGGGATCTGGGCCGGGTCGACCGTGGCGAAGCGCACCGGTCGGGGGAGGCGGTCGGCGGCGGCCAGGTGGACGGCGTCGGACATGCGCAGCGGCTGCTGGCGGGCGAGCGCGGCGGCCCGGTCCAGGCAGGCCGGGTCCACGGGGACCACGGCCAGGCGGTCCCACGTCAGGCGCATGGCGTCTTCGAGGTCGCGTCGGGCGAACGGGTCGTCGGTGACGCGGTCGATCACCACCAGCGCCTCGGCGAGCGCGAGGGCCGAGGCGCACCACCACGGGTCGTCGTCCATTGCTGCCAGCACGACGCGTCGGGCCGGGCCCTCCACGTGCAGGGCCACGAGCGCGCTGGTGTCGAGGACGACCGTCACCCTCGAACCTCGCGCAGCAGTCGGTCGAGGCGGGCGCCGGTCCACACCGGCACGGGCGCGGGGGCGACGAACGGGTCGTGGCGGCGCGGCGCGAGCACGAGCCCTCGGGCGATCAGGTCGTCGAGGTGCACCTGGCCGGCGGGCGCGTCGAGCGGGCCCAGCTGGGCGACGGGCCGTCCGGACGCCGTGACGACGATGCGCTCGCCGGCGGCGGCACGGCGCACCACGGCCGCCAGGTCGCGGCGCAGCTGGCGGACGCCGATGTGGCTCATGCGGCCACCGTAGCCCGGTGATGCGTACTCATGTGTACACATCACGATTCGACACGCGACCGCCGCCGGCGGAAGACTCCGCCCATGAACTTCGCCTTCAGTGAGGAACAAGAAGAGCTGCGCCGCACCGTCCGGGCGTTCTTGGAGGCCAAGAGCCCCGAGACCGAGGTGCGGCGCCTGATGGAGACCACCGAGGGCTACGACCCTGCGGTCTGGTCGCAGATGGGGGAGCAGCTCGGCCTGCAGGGACTCGCCATCCCCGAGGAGTACGGCGGGTCCGGGTACAGCTGGGTCGAGCTCGGCATCGTGCTCGAGGAGATGGGTCGGGCTCTGCTGTGCGCCCCCTACTTCTCGTGCGCGGTCCTCGCTGCGTCGACGCTGCTCCAGTCCGGTGACGACGCCGCGAAGTCGGCACACCTGCCCGGCATCGCCAGTGGCGAGACGATCGCCACGCTCGCCTTCACCGAGCCCTCGGGCAAGTGGGACGAGGCCGGCATCACGATGGAGGCCACCAAGTCCGGTGACGGCTGGTCGCTCAGCGGCACGAAGATGTTCGTGCTCGACGGGCACACCGCCAACCTGATCATCACGGCTGCTCGCACCGGCGCCGGCGTGAGCCTGTTCGCCGTCGACGGCTCCGCCTCCGGCCTCACCCGCACCGCGCTGTCCACGATGGACCAGACCCGCAAGCAGGCCCGCCTCGAGTACGACAACGTCGCCGGCACGCTCATCGGTGCCGAGGGCGCAGGCTGGGACGTGCTGTCCACCGTGCTCGACCTCGCCGCCGTCGGGCTGTCGGCCGAGTCGGTCGGCGGTGCCCAGAAGGTGCTCGAGATGGCCGTGGAGTACGCCAAGGTGCGTGTCCAGTTCGGTCGCCCGATCGGCTCGTTCCAGGCCATCAAGCACAAGTGCGCCGACATGCTGCTCGAGGTCGAGTCGGCCAAGTCCGCCGCCTACTACGGCATGTGGTCGGCCAGCGAGATGAACGACGAGCTGCCGTCGGTGGCGTCGCTCGCCAAGGCCTACTGCACCGAGGCGTACTTCCACGCCACCGCCGAGAACATCCAGATCCACGGCGGCATCGGCTTCACGTGGGAGCACCCGGCCCACCTCTACTTCAAGCGGGCGAAGTCGTCGGAGCTCCTCTTCGGCGACCCCACCTACCACCGCGAGCTGCTCGCCCAGCGCATCGGCATCTGACGCTCGCCGGATCTCACGAGACGGGGCGCCGGCCACCCGGCCGGCGCCCCGCTCGCGTTCGCTGCTCAGCGCGCACCGGCGCGGACCATGGTCCACGGCAGCGGGGCGCGCACCGACTCGACGTCGAAGCGGGTGGCCACGAACGAGCGGAACCCGCGACGAGTCCAGTGGTTGACGTGTCCGGGCGTGTTGCCGAGCTGGCGCACGTACCGGCCCCGGGCGATGTTGCCGGCGCGCCACACCGGCTCGAGCGGCACCGAGGCCACGAGCGTCCCCGAACACACCCGGGCGAGCTCAGCCAGCGCGCGCTCCGGGCGAGGGATGTGCTCGAGCACCTCGATGGCGAGCACCACGTCGAACGCGCGATCGGGGAAGGGCAGCCGGGTCGCGTCGGCGAACAGTCCCAGGTGGCCGGCGGCTCGCCACTCGCCGGCCAGGTCGTGATCGGCCAGGTCGCACCCGATCACCACCGCGCCCGGGTGTCGGGCGGTGACCCGGGCGAGCACCTCGCCCTCGCCCGCCCCGATCTCGAGCACCCGCGCCGGCGTGAGGCCGTCGACCATCTCGTCGAGGGCGCGCAGGAAGCCCGACATCATGCGACGCTCGATCGGGTTCGTCGTGGCGTACTTGTCGTAGGTGTTGCCGGTGGGCACCGGCCGCGGTTCGCTCACGCCGGCGGGACCTGCGACCTGGGCGTCGTCACCCGCACCACCAGGTCGGCGAGGAGGCCGATGGTGAGCAGCTGGAGCGCGGCGAACAGGATCAGCAGCGTGTTCGCGGCGAGGCGGAAGTCCTTGTCGATCCAGTCGTAGACGAGCTTGCCGGCGCCGAGCGCCAGCAGCGCCAGGCCGATCGGCAGGAACACCTTCAGCGGGTTGTACGACAGCGACATACGCACCACCTGGAGCAGGTACCGCTTCGTGTCGCGCCACCAGTGGAACTTGGACCGTCCGGCGCGGGGGAAGTAGTCGACCGGCACGTACTTGACGGAGTAGCCGTTCGACAGGAACGACATCGTGAGCGTGGTCACGCACGAGAACCCGGCAGGGAGCTGGTGCACGTACTGCATCGCCACGTCGCGCCGGAACGCCCGCAGGCCCGAGTTCAGGTCCGGGATGTCGGTGTCGGTCAGGTAGCACGCCAGGCGCCGCACGAACCACTTCGCCGGCACGCGGAAGGCCTTGTGCGTCCCCTGTTCGGTGCGGCGCGCTCCCACGACCTGGTCGTACCCGTCGAGCTCCTTGACCAGCTCCGGGATGCGCTCGTTCGGGTAGGTCATGTCCACGTCGGTCCACACCACCACCCGACCCCGGGCAACGGTGGTCCCCGTGCGCCGCGCCGAGCCCGAGCCGCGGTTCGTCGAGTGGCGCACCAGGCGGATCCCGTCGATCGTGGCCAGCTCCGTCTCGGACCCGTCGTCGGACCCGTCGTCGACGACCACGATCTCGTACGTGTAAGGCGAGGCGTCGAGTGCGGCCCGGATGCGGTCGATCTCGGTGTGGAGGTGACCCTTCTCGTTGTAGACGGGGAGCACGACGCTGACGTCGAGGGCGTCGTCGGGCTCCGGCGGCATCGACGGCACGCTAGTCCTGCGCGGGGGCGGCTGGGCCGTCGACCCGCCACAGGACCCAGTGCTCGTCCTGCCACACCGCCGTGAGCCCTGCCTCCTCGGCCGCTGACGGGCTGAGCAGGGGCTGGGACCGGGTCGAGCCTCGTTGCATCGCGAACCAGTCGGCGTTGCGCAGCACCATCTCCAGGTCGTCGCCCTGGATAGCCCGGCGCTCGGTCAGCAGCGTCATCGTGCGCGCCTTGAAGAAGGCGACGACGTCGTCAGGCGCCGTGTAGGTGCGCACGGCGTCGAAGACGGGCAGGTAGTCCGGGTGGGTCGGGCCGATCTGGACGCGTCCGGCCCGGTCGAAGTCGCGGGCGTCGGCGACATCGCCCGGCACCACCGCGACGTGCACGGCGACGAGGGCGAGGAGCGGCACGGCGACGGTCGCTCGCACGAGCCACGGACCCCAGCGTGGTCGTCTCGCCGACACCGCGAGCGCCGCCGTCGCGAGCGCCGAGACGGCGAAGTACAGGACCCAGGGGGTGACCTGCAGGTAGTAGCGCTCGACGAGGCGGAAGTGCGTGCTGACGGCGACGGCCGACAGGACCATGAGCGCGGCGAGGGGGACGTCGGTGGCCGGGGACCGCCAGCACCGCACGACGACCCCGACCAGGGCGAGGGCGACGAGCGCGAGGCCGAGGGACCGGTGCGACCCCAGGCCGAGCTGGCTGGTGAGCACGGCCGGGTAGTCGTGCCACAGGCGGTCGTCGATGTAGCCGGGACCGTCGCCGTTGTCCGGGAGGAGGTCGGTGGGCAGCAGCAGCTGGGCCAGCACGACCGTGGCCGCGAAGGCGCCGTACGGCATGGCCAGTCGGGGCCAGAGGAGCCGGCGCAGCACCGCAGCTCGCCGCCCGCCGGCGTCTCGCTCCTGCTCGGCTCGCAGCGCCAGCGCGGCCACCTGCGTGGCGGCGATGACACCGACCAGCACCACCCCTTCGCGGCGGACGTTGAACGCGACGGCGCTCATCACGCCCAGCGCAGCGAGCTCCCCGAGTGGCGCTCGGTCGAGCAGCTCGTGGCGCTGGATCCGATCGATCCACCAGACCGCCGCGGCGACGGCGACCAGGTACGGGTACTCGGACAGGAGCCGGTCGGTGTACTCCAGGTAGGCGGTCGAGAGCCCGACGGCTGCCACCAGGAGCAGGGCCATCGTGCGGCCGCCGCGCCGGCGGACGATGCCGTGGAAGAGCACCAGCCAGGCGCACAGCAGCGCCACCACGACCAGCTTGAGGCGGTCGTAGTCGAGCCCCCAGAGGTGGACGAACGGGGCGAGCACCAGCGGCCAGCCCCACGGGTAGGCGTAGGGGCTGATGCGTCCCTTGGAGTTGAGCACCGTGAACCGGTTGTCGCTCACCACCTGCGCGGGGTCGCCGTCGAAGAGGCTGCGAGCCTGGCGGAGGTACAGGGCGTAGTCGTCGCCCAGCGCGTGGCCCTGGCGGTGCAGGGCGACCGCCACGGCGGCGATCGCTGCCACCAAGCCGCCGAGCGCGACGGCGCCCAGCACGGCTCGGGTCGGTCGGCGCACGGCCGCAGTATGGCCGCGACCGGACGGGGTTCGTGGATTGCCCGACCGGTAGGTTCGGCGTCGTGGATGCGCTCACGTGGCTGTTCGTGGTGCTGGCCGGCGTGGTGGTGTTCGCCATCGCCGCTGCCGTCGTCGGTCGTGAGGCCCGCCGGCTCGACGCGGTCGCACCACGTGCCGTGTACCAGCCCGACGAAGCGCTCCAGTTCGTGGCCGACCGCCTCCCCGAGGAGACCCAGGCGCGGCTGACCCCGGCAGAGCTCGAGCGGCTGCTCGTGGCACACCTGCGCTGGCTCCACCGCAAGGGGCTCCAACCCGACGACGTCATCGACCGGCCGCAGGACATCGACCAGCCGGTGGTCGTCGTCGAGGACGACGTCACCGCGTACCTGCTCGGTGCGGCTGAGGCGGAGGGGATCGAGATCCTCGACGACGTCGACGTCGTGCACGTCGTCGAGGCCCATCTCGCCTACTTCGACGCCATCGGCGCCGTGGGACCCGTCGCCGACGACCCGGACGTCCCCCGTCCCTGAGCTCACATCAGTGTCAGATCATCATGTTGAGGTTGGTCACGACGGCCTCGCCGAGGGCTCGGTCGCCGGTGACCGACCAGCGATCGGCGAGTGCCCCGGCCTCGGCCCGGCCCGTGGCCAGCACGACGAACGCCTCGCTGTCCATCGAGATGTCGGCGGCTGCGTCGCCGGCCACGGCGTCGACCACCTTCGCCCGACCGTCGACGACGGTCACCGGGATGGTCCGCTCGACCGGCCCGGTGAGGCGCAGGACCACCGTCGCTCCCTCGGGGGTGCGAGCCCGCTTGCCGACGACGATCGGGATGGTGCGGATGAGCCGGTCGATCGTGTGCTCGGCGGCGGGGCCGGCGAGGTTGCCGGGATGGCCCGTGGCCCGGCGCATGTCCTGCTCGTGGACCCAGCAGTCCAGGACGCGGATGTGCAGGAAGTCGGCGATCGTGCCGGGCCCGGTGGGCGTCATCGTCTCCTGCGCGAAGTAGGCGTCGTCCGCGGCGCGCAGCGTGGCCAGCCGTCGGGCCGCGATCTCGTCCCACTCGGCGAGCACCTCGGCGCCCGTCCTGGCCCGGCGAGCCTCGACCTCGCGCTCGTTCATCTCGCCGATGGGGTTCTTCACGTGCGGTGACGGCGGCAGCTCGACTTCGGCGCCAGGAAGGCCTTCGAGCATCCGCTCGATGCCGATGAGGTGGGAGAGGTGGTCCTGCACCGTCCAGCCCGGGCAGTCGGTGGGCGACTTCCACGCCGCCTCGTCGAGCGTCGCGCCCAGCTGGCTGAGGCTGGTGAAGACGGCGTCGAGTGTGTCGATGGTGTCGGTGGGGATCACGGGCTCACCTCGGGGTGGTCATGGGGCCGGGTTCTGCACGCTCTCCCACTGGCGTCCCCTCAGGTAGGGGCGGAAGGCGTGCGCGATCGCCGTGAGATCATCGGCGGTCTTGGGGGTCTTCAGCTCGTAGAGACCGGGGAAGCGGGCGTAGGCCAGCGTCAGCTCCCACAGCGCCAGCGCCTCGTCGCCCATCGGCGCCGGAACGACCACCGGCCCGAACACCGCCCGGCCGGAGGGCAGCACGAGGATGGGCACGCCAAAGCCGCCGTGGCGCTCGACCGCCTCGCGATGGTCGGCGTGGACGTCGTCGTGGGTGGTGGGGTCGGCGAGCGCCTCGTCCCAGGCCTCGGTCGGGGCACCGATGTCGGCGAGCAGCTGGCGAGCCACGTGGGGCTCGTACGGCCGGCGGGCCTCCTCGTGCAGGGCGCGCCCGCACGCCTCGTACCAGGCATCGCCCCACGCTGGATCGCGGCGGCGCAACCAGGCGCCGACCCGCATGGGGGTCCAGCCGTAGGCGATCGGGCGCTCCCACGGGTGCCGCTTGCCCTCGGGGCGGTTGATCTCCTCCAAGCTGAAGAACCGCCACGTGATCTCCAGGCCGGCGAGCCGGCGGACCTCACGGATCCAGCGCGACGTCTGGTATGCCCACGGGCAGATCGGGTCGTGGAAGAACTCGATGTGGTCGACATCTGATCGCACCGGTCCCCCTCACCGACGGGCGGGGCGGGAGGCCCCTGCCTCGGTTGCATCACGGAACGTACTGCGCCGCTCGCCATGCCGCCAAGCCCGACGCGCTCCGCTACCGTCGCACGCCATGGAGCGTCCGACCCGGTTCGAGCACACCCGCTACCTCGGCGACAAGCGCACCCAGCTCGTGTACGACCTCGACACCTGGGACGACGCGGCGGTGATCGACGAGATCGTCCGCGAAGACGTGGGGATCTGCTTCGGACCCGACACGGAGGCCGAGGCCCGCAACCGCGGCTACACGCTCGCCCGACCGGGCATGCGCCGGCGCAAGCGCCTGCCCCGCCAGGCCTGACGGCCGCGGCGCCGCAGGGTGCGCCATGTCTGGGGACATGAACGCGAGGTTCCGCTCCGGCGGCAACGAGCTGGCCTGCTACCTCGCTCGTCCCGTCGGTCGCGACGAGCCCCTGCCCGGGCTCATCTTGTGCCACGGGTTCCCGATCGGCCCGCTCGACGCACGGCAGTCGGCCGGGACGTTCCCGCAGCTCATCGACCGGATCGCGAACCAGCTCGGATGGGCGGCGATGACCTTCACGTTCCGGGGGTGCGGCGACAGCGAAGGCGACTTCTCGCTGCAGGGGTGGGTCGACGACCTGCGGGCGGCCATCGACCACCTGATCGCTGCGGCCAACCCCACCGGCATCTGGCTGGTGGGCACGAACACCGGTGGGTCGATCGGGGTGTGCGTCGCGGCCGACGACCCGCGGGTTCGAGGCTGCGCCCTGCTCGGCGCACGCGCCGACTTCGACGATTGGGCGGCCCAGCCCCGTCGGTTCCTGGAGCATGCCCGCGAGATCGGCGCCATACGGCGCCCCGGCTTCCCGCCGGCCTTCGACGAGTGGAGCCGGGAGTTCCGCCGGTTCCGGCCGATCGACGGCGCTCGGCGGTTCGCGCCCCGCCCGATGCTCGTCATCCACGGCGACGACGACGAGAGCGTGCCCGTGCAGGACGCCCGATTGCTGGCGGAGGCCCACGGATCGGCCGAGCTGCGGGTGATCTCAGGCGCCGGGCACCGCCTGCGCCACGATCCGCGGGCCGTGGCGCTGCTGCTCGGCTGGCTGGACCACCAGCGACTCGAGGCCGCCCTCTGATCACCCCGGCCACCGCGCCGGGTCGCCGGCGACGTCTCGGGGGCAGTGGATGCCGCCGGGGGCGGCGACGAACCACTCCACGAGCACCAGCCCGCGTTCCCGAGCGAGCGAGTCCATGGCCGACCACGTCTCGGTGTCGCCGCTGCGCAGGTCCCGACCACGGCGCACCGAGGCGACGACGAGTCCCAGCGCCTTGGGACCCAGCGTGTCGCCCGCCACCTGAGCACCGAGCTCGACCACGTCGATGAGCGGTTCGTCCGGTGGGTCGCCGTCCGGGTCCGTGCCGTCGACCACGACGACGAGCTCGCCCCGCCAATGGCGGTCGAGGACCATGAGCATGGTCTCGTGGCGCCGGGGGCGGGCGGCGAGGAGGCCGAAGACGGCGAGGGCGGATCGCGGATCGCGGATCGGGTCGAGGCGCCCGCGGGGGATGGGCGGCGCGCCGGATGGACGACGGCCTCGGGACACGACGACCTCCCGGGGACGGCCGCGTCGAGCGCGGCGGTGGATCACCAGGGGGAAGCAGCCGGGACGGTAGCGAGGGGGTGGGGCAGGGCTGCTGCGGCTCACACGACCGCGACGGTGATGGCGAGCGATGCCACGATCACCCCCACGGGAGCCGCATAGGTGAGCCAGTGCGGCACGCCCTTCCACGATGGTGCCAGCACCGCCAGGGCGGCGAGGCCACCGGCCACGGCGCCACCGAGATGGCCGCCGATGGAGATCCCCGGGATGGTGAAGGTGATCATCAGGTTGAGCGCGAGCGTGATGCCGATGCCGCTGCGCAGCGGGCTGACGCCGCGCTGGTACATCCCCACCACCGCCGCGCCCATGAGCCCGAACACGGCGCCGGACGCACCACCGTGGAACGCCTCTGGCTGCAGCAGCATGGCGCCTGCCGCTCCGCCCAACAGGGCGGCGAAGTAGAGCAGCGCGAATCGGGTCCGCCCGATCGCCGGCTCGAGCAAGGCGCCGAGCTGGAACAGCAGGAGCATGTTCAAGAACAGGTGGAACATCCCGAAGTGCAAGAACCCGCTGGTGACCATCCGGTACCACTCGCCCTGCTGCAAGAAGAACTCCGAGAGCCCGAGGTCGTACTGGCGCGAGGTCGCGGAGCTGGACGAGAGCGCTCGGGTGTCGCCGAGCACGACCCAGACGAACACGGCGACGTTCAGCCCGATCAGCGTGTACGTCACGAGCAGCGGCTGGCGGGCGTTCCAGTACCGCACACGCGTGCGGGTGTCCGGCCGGGCGGCCTTGCGGCACTCCGGGCACTGGGAGCCGACCGACGCCGCGACGAGACACTCGCTGCACGCCGGCCGTCCGCAGCGGGTGCAGCTGCGCCCGGTCTCGCGGTCGGGGTGCCGGTAGCAGCGGGGGAGCGTCGGCGGGGGGAGCGGCGCGGACGGCACCGTCATTGCTGCGGGGCCTCCTGGCCGGCCCGTTCGTCGTCCCACCAGGGCAGCGCAACGGCGCGCTCGATGCCGATCTCCTCCGGGGTCGCGCGGGCCGGCGTGTCGGTCACGGCCGGCACGGTACCGGCGCAGGCGTCGCCGAGCACCGCGGGTCAGACGCGCAGGCGGGGCAGGACGCTGAACTCCTCGGCCGGCACCGGTTCACCGAGGCGATGGCCCTGGACGAAGTCACAGCCCAGGAGTCGCAGCCGGTTGAGCTGGTCGTCGGTGGTGACCCACTCGGCGATCACCGCCATGTCGAGCGAGTGGGCCAGCTGGATCACCGAGCGCACGATCGGGTCCTCGTTGCCGCTGGCACCCAGGTCGCCGACGAAGCTGCCGTCGAGCTTCAAGAAGTCGGCCGGGAAACGGCGCAGGTACGACAGCGACGAGTACCCGGTGCCGAAGTCGTCGATGCCGAGACGGACGCCGTAGCGCTTCAGCGCATGGATGCTGCGCAGCACGCCCGGGTTCTCGTCGAGCATGGTCCGCTCCGTGAACTCGAGGTCGAGGGTGCTCGGATCCAGCTCGAGCTCGCGCAGCGTGGAGAGCACCCGCTCGACGAAGATCGAGTCGGCGAGCTGGCGGGCGGTGACGTTGACGTGCACGACGAAGCTGCGGTCCACCAGCCCGGCGTCGAGCCAGGCGCGGGTGTCGACGGCGGCCTGACGCACCACCCAGTCACCGATGGGGACGATCAGGCCGGACTCCTCGGCGAGGTCGACGAACGACGGCGGCGTGAGCACGCCTCGGTCGGGGTGGTCCCAACGCAGCAGCGCCTCGCCCCCGGCGATGCGTCCGGTGTGCGCCGACACGATCGGTTGGTAGACGAGGCGCAGCTCGCCGTTCGCCATGGCCCGCTCGAGACCCGCCGCCAGCTGCACCCGCTCGCGCGCGACGTGGCGCATCTCGTCGGTGAACACCTCGCAGCGGGCCCGGCCACGCTGCTTGGCCCGGTACATGGCGGTGTCGGCGTTGCGCAGCAGGGTGACAGCGGCCTCGGCCGGCGTCTCGTCGCCCAGCATGCTCGGTGACACCATCGCCACCCCGACGCTGGCGCTGGTGAACACCTCGTTGCCCATGAGCATCAGCCGGCCGGTCACGCTGTGACGGACCCGCTCGGCAAGGTCCATGGCGACGTGCTCGTCGGCGACGCCCTCGCAGAGCATCACGAACTCGTCCCCGCCGATGCGCCCGACGACGTCGGACGGTCGCGTGGCCGACACGAGCCGCCGGCTCACGGTGGACAGCAGCACGTCGCCGACCTCGTGGCCGATCGAGTCGTTGACGTCTTTCAGGTTGTCGAGGTCCAAGAAGAGCACCGCGACGGGCGCCTTGAGGGTGCGGCTCCGCTCGATGGCCTCGGCCAGCTTGCGCAGGAACAGCGTGCGGTTCGGCAGGCCGGTCAGCGCGTCATGGGTGGCTTGATGGATGAGCTCGTCCTGGAGCTGGCGGGGGGCGGTGACGTCGCGGGCGATGCCGGCCCAGAACTCGACGGTGCCGTCGGCGGCCCGCTCGACCAGCATCGTGAGGGCCAGCGTCCGCATGAACCCGGTGGGGTCGCGGTAGCCGATCTCGCCCTGCCACCGTGCCGACTCCGCCGAGGTCATCACCTCGCGGGGCAGCTGGTCGCGCACCACCTGCATGAACGATCGAGCTTGCGGCTCGCGCACGACGTCGGCACCGGTCGCGATGCCGAGCAGGGTGCGGGCCGCCTCGTTCACGAACACCGGGCTGCCGTGACGGTCGATGATGAGCACGGCGTCCGGGCTGGCGTCCACCAAGCCGACGAGCCGCTCGTTGAGCTGGCGCTCGCGCACCTGCTCGGAGTGGTCCATGGCGGTGCCGATGTAGCCGGTCAGCTGGCCGTCGCGGTCACGCAGCGCCTCTGCGGCCAGGCCCACCCACACCAGCCCGCCGTCGGGTCGCCAGACGCGGAACTCGACCGAGAACGGGAGATTGCGCTCCTGGCACCGTCGCCAGGCCAGCTCGGCGGCAGCGCGGTCGCCGGGGTGGGCGTTGGACCACGGCGCCGCCCCGACCGGGAGGGGTCCGTCGCCCAGTGCCAAGGCGCGGAACGCGTCGTTGGCCGCGACGAGGCGACCGTCTCGGTCCGCCTCGAACACGCCGAGCGGCAGCGACGCGAGCAGTCGGTCGATGGCCCCATCCTTGAAGTTGCGCCACGTGGGCTTCATTCGCGGCGGAGCCGAGTGGCCCGGTCCGCCCTCCGGTCACGCTGAAGGGTATACCCCCTCGTAGACCGTGCTGGCAAGCGTTGCCGCCTCGATCGCCGTGATCAGGTCGGCGCCAGGCACGCCGGACGGCAGGTCGAGCTGCTGGTCGAGGGCGTGGAGCGCGAAGCGGTAGCGGTGGGAGCCACCCGGAGGCGGGCACGGCCCTCGCCAGCCCTGCGTGCCGAAGCTGTTCAGCGCCTCGATCGTCCCGTCCGGCGCCCGACCTTGTTCGATCGCGGTCACGTCGCCCGAGATGTTCGCGAGCACCCAGTGCACGAAGGGCTGGCCGGTGTCGTCCAAGGCGTCGATGTCGGTGACGACGAGCGCGAACGTCGACGTGGCCTCCGGGACCCCGAACCAGCGCAGCGCCGGCGACGTGTCCGCGCCGTCGCACGTCGCCGCCGGGTCGATGGGACCACCGTCGGGCCACGGGCCCGCGAGCACGAAGCGGACGGCGTCGCTCGGCGCCGCGGCGGCGTCGGTGCCCGGGACGAGGGCCGGCACCTCGGTGGTGGTGGCCGCAGGGTCCAGCGTGGTGGTGGTGGCGACCGACTCCCGCTGGTCGGCGCGCGGCGGGCTCATCTCCCGCCCGTCGTCCGAGCAGGCGCCAAGCGCAACGAGCGCGATCGCGCACACGGCCAGCAGGCGGACAGAGGGTCTCATGACAGGGCGAGCCTACGGCCCGGCACTGTCCCGTCGATGGCAGGCGGGCGGAGGGGCCGGACGGTAGCCTCGCCGGCGTGTCGGCACCGCTGTGTCTGCTCACCGTTCACGCACACCCCGACGACGAGGCGTCCAAGGGTGCGCCCACGCTCGCCCGGTACCACGCCGAGGGCGTGCGCACGGTCCTCGTGTGCGCCACCGGCGGCGAGGAAGGCGATCTCCACAACCCGGCGCTGCGCGAACCGGGCCAGCCGTTCCACGGCCTCGGCCCGGACGAGGAGCGGGCCCTGCTGGCCGAGCTGCGCCCGAAGGAGCTGGCGCGATCTGCGGCGATCATCGGCTTCGACGAGGTCGTGATGCTCGGCTACCGGGACAGCGGCATGCCCGCCAGCGCGGCCAACGACCATCCGGACTCGTTCCACCGCGCCGACCTCGACGAAGCCACGGGCCGGCTGGTGGCGGTGCTTCGACGCGAGCGCCCGCAGGTCGTCATCACCTACAGCGACGACCAGGCCGGCTACCCGCACCCGGACCACGTCAAGGTGCACGACATCTCGGTGCTGGCGTTCGAGCGCAGCGGTGACCCGACCTGGTATCCGGAGGCGGGGGAGCTCTGGCAGCCGTCGAAGCTGTACTACACGATCTGGTCGAAGCAGCGGCTGCTGGCGGTGCACGAGGCGCTCATGCGGCTGCGGGGCTCGTCGCCGTACGACCGTGTCTGGCTCGACCGGCCCGACCAGGACCATCGCATCACCACTCGCCTCGACGTGCGCGACCACCTGTGGGCTCGGTCGGGCGCGCTGCGGGCGCACGCCACCCAGATCGACCCGACCCACCCCTGGTGGTTCGGCCTCTCGGACGCCGAGATGGCCGAGGTCTTTCCGTGGGAGGACTGGGTGCTCGCCCGCTCCACCGTCGGCGGCCCGCCGCCGGGTGAGCTCGAAGACGACCTGTTCGCGGGCATCGTCGCCGACCGTCCGCTCGAGCCGGCAGGCCCCGCGTGAGCTCGGTCCAGTACCGCGTCGTCCGTGGGAAGAAGGACGAGGTCGTCGAGGGTCCCGACGACGCCGACGTCGTGGTCTCCGTACCCCTGGCCGATGCCGGGACGGACCCCACGGTGGCGTTCATGCAGGGTCGGCTGAAGGCGAGCGGCGACACCGGCGTGCTGTTCGAGCTGCTGCGCTCCGGCGAGGTGGCGGCGGCGCTCAGCCGGCTCGCATCACGTCTCTGAGCTCTCGGTAGCCGACGCGCACCACGCCCGGCGCGCTCAGCAGCTCGGCCAGCTGGCGGTCGACCGTCACCAGGTCGAGGTCGTCGATCCACCCTTCGGCCGCGTCGGTCAGGGCGCGCACCTCCGGGGTGTCGATCGCCGGCTGCACGTGGATCTCGGTCACCCCGGGCTCGAGGGCGGCCAGGGCCTCGTACACGCGCTGGCGGCTGCCCGCCCGCCAGTCGTGGTCGAAGTGGTCGGGGAAGACCACACCCTCGTCGGCGGCCAGGCGACGGAAGGGGAACCCGGCCTCGGCTTCGCTGATGGTGGATGGCAGCCGGACCGGCAGGCGGAACTCCACGGCCAGCTCGAGGTACACGTCGAAGAACTCGGGTCGCAGGGTGATGGCCGTGAGATGGGGGGCCAGGTGGGTGACGTCGATGCCCCACGCGAGGGCGCGCTCGACCTGGACCCGGCACTCGCGCAGGACCTCGTCCGGGTCGGCGTGCTCCCAGAGGTCGTCGATCGTGCGTGGGAAGCCGCCCTCGCCCGACAGCAGCGAGGGGGCGTGGGTGATGGGCCCCCAGCGGTAGACGAGGTGCTCGGCGTTGAGGGTGAGGTGCACGCCGACGTCCTCGCCCGCGTACATGGCGGCGGCGTGGCGCGCCCACGGGGCCGGCACCATGAGCGACGCGCACGTGGCCAGGCCATCGCGAAGAGCGGCGTACACGCCGACGTTGGCGGCATGGCACATGCCGAGGTCGTCACACGAGACGAGAACCAGGCGGGTGTCGGGCGAGTGCCCCAACCGCTCGGCGAGGGTCGGCGATTCGGCTGCCATCGTCGCGTGAACCTACCCGGCGCAGGCCGACCACAGCCCCCGATCGGCGGCCTCGGCCTCGCGGGCGGCGGTGACGAACCGCTCGGCGTACGCGACGTTCGGCGGGATGGTCAGGGGCTGGGCGTAGCCCTGTTCCACCAGCTCCAGGTTGACGAACAGGCCGTCGCCGGCCCGGTGCACGTAGGCGAGCAGGCGCCCGTAGTCGTCACGGGCCTCGACGTCGCGCTCGAGGCGCACGCGGGTGCCCTCGGGCAGGAGTGACGCGGTGAACGCCGACGCCTCGTGACCGAAGCACTCGACGGGCGAGTCGGGCTTGACGCTCTCGGGGGTGTCGACGCCGATGAGGCGGACCCGCTCGTCGCCGGCACCATCGACGTCGACCACGAGCGTGTCGCCGTCGACGACGCGCACGACCGTGGCGTTCGCGCCGTCCGGCGTCGAGGGGTCGACGCGACCTTCGCTGCCGTCACCGTCACCAGCGCGGCAGGCCGCCGTCGCCACCACGGCCAGCAGCGTCAGGATCCGCCATCCACGCATGCCACCGTTCTACCGGCGCTCCGGAACGCAGCGACCTCAGATGCGCTCGATGATGGTGCCGGTGCCGAGGCCACCGCCGCAGCACATCGACACGAGGCCGTAGCGGCCACCGGTGCGCTCGAGCTCGTACAGCGCCTTGGTCATCAAGAACGCGCCGGTCGCGCCGAGGGGGTGACCGAGGGCGATCGCCCCGCCGTTGGGGTTGGTCCGCTCGAGGTCGGCGCCGACCTCCTTCGCCCACGCCAGCACCACGGAGGCGAACGCCTCGTTGATCTCGAAGACGTCGATGTCGTCGATGGTGAGCCCGGTGCGGGAGAGCAGCCGCTGCGTGGCGTCGATCGGCCCCGTCAGCATCAGCACGGGATCGACGCCGACGAGGCACGTGTCGAGCACGCGCGCCCGTGGCGTGAGCCCCAGCTCTCCGGCGCGCTCCTCGGTCGTGAGGAGCACCGCGGCGGCGCCGTCGGAGATCTGCGACGAGTTGCCGGCGGTGTGGACCCCGTTCTCGCGGGCGACCGGCTTGAGCGAGGCGAGCTTGTCGAGGCTCGTCTCCCGGATGCCCTCGTCGCGGCTCACGCGGTGGGTGCCGCCGGTGGCGTTGCCCTCGTCGTCGACGTCCGGGGCGTCGATGTCGACGTACTGGCCGTCGAAGCGGCCCTCGGCCCACGCCCGAGCGGCCCGCTCCTGGCTGGCCAGGCCGAACCGGTCGGTGTCGTCGCGGCTGATCCCCCACCGGTCGGCGATCCGTTCGGCGCCCTCGAACTGGCTGGTGAACTCGTACTGGGCGAAGTAGGTCTTCGGGATCGGCACGCCGAGGCCGAGCTTCTTCGAGCTGTTCATCCCGATGGGGATGCGGCTCATCAGCTCGACCCCGCAGGCGACGGCCACGTCGACGACGCCGGAGCCGACCAGGGCCGTGGCGAGGTTCGTGGCCTGCTGCGACGAGCCGCACTGGGTGTCGACCGTGGTGGCGGCCACCGACATCGGCAGCCCGGCGGAGAGCCACGCCGTGCGGGCGATGTTGAAGCTCTGCTCGCCCACCTGGCTCACGCAGCCGCCGACGACCTGACCGATGGCCTCCGGGTCGACGCCGGAGCGCTCGACGAGGGTCTTCTGGACGGTGCCGAGCAGCTCGGCCGGGTGCAGGCTGGACAGGCCACCGCCGCGCCGCCCGATGGGCGAGCGGACGGCATCGACGATCACGACGTTGCTCATGCCGGGATCCTAGGCAGCGGCCCGCCGCCGGTCCCCATGCGCCGGTCGGGCACACTCGCGGATGATGAGCAGCTTCGTCCCGTCCCACCGCCCGCCTGCGCACAGCGCTCGCCATCGCTACTTCCACGTGATCGGCGGGTCGGTCTGGGAGCACGAAGAGCTCGCCGACGCCAGCTGGGGCGTGCACTTCCTGGGCGTGCTCGACGACAGCGCCTGCTGGGGGGTCGACGTGCCGGCCGGTGCGGACCCGGCGGACGGAGCGGCGTTGGACCTGTTCTCCTATTTCGGGCGGGCGAGCGAGGTCGAGTGGTTGGTGGCCGGCCGGGCGGTGCAGCTCGTCGAGTGGGCACGCACGCACCGGTTCTGCGGGCGCTGCGCCACGCCCACCGAGCCGGCGGCCAACGAGCGGGCGATGCGCTGCCCGGCGTGCGGGCTCATGGCGTTCCCCCGCCTGGCCCCGGCGATGATCACCCTGGTCACCCGCGGCGAGCCCGGACCCGACCAGGAGGCCCTGCTGGCCAGGGGAGTCCAGTTCCGGATGCCGATGTACAGCTGCCTGGCCGGGTTCGTGGAGCCGGGTGAGACCCTCGAGGCCGCCGTCGTGCGCGAGGTCCGTGAGGAGGTGGGCATCGAGGTCCGCGACGTTCGCTACTGGGGCAGCCAGCCGTGGCCGTTCCCGCACAGCCTGATGCTCGGCTTCCAGGCGCAGTACGCGGGCGGTGAGATCGTGTGCGACCCGAGCGAGATCGTGGACGCCGGCTGGTACCGAAAAGACGAGCTCCCGCCGATCCCGCCCGGCATCTCGATCGCCCGCAAGCTGATCGACGCCTGGCTCGCCCTCTAGCCCCCCGTTTGTTCGACTTGCCAGCATTTCTGCTGGCAAGTCGAACAAACGTCGGGTCAGGGGGTGGGGGCGAGGCGCTCGGTGAACCAGTCGAGGATGATCTCGGCCCGCTGGACGCGGTGCACGGGTGATCCGGACCGCGACAGCTCGTGCCCCTCGCCGGGGAACCGGTAGAAGGTGACGTCGCGGCCGAGCCAGCGCAGGACCACGAACAGCTCCTCGGCCTGGTTGATCGGGCACCGCAGGTCGTCCTCGCTGTGGAGCAGCAGCATCGGCACGTGGATGTCGGCGGCCCGGCGCACCGGCGACATCCTCCAGTACTCGTCCGGGTCGGAGATGGGGTCGACGCCGTGCTCCACCCGGAACACGGTGCCGATGTCGCTCGACCACTCCTCCGTGAGCAGGTTGTTCACCGCCCGCTCGCTGCAGATCGCCCGGAACCGCTCGCCGAAGCGTCCCGCCAGCTCGGTGGCCATCCAGCCGCCGTAGCTGCCGCCGAGCATCCCCACCCGAGCGGGATCGCAGAACGGGTAGCGACGCAGCGCGGCATCGAGGACGGCCATCACGTCATCGACGTCGACACCACCCCAACCCGTGCCCGGCGCCACTGGATGCCGGGGCCCCAGGATGGCCTGCCCCCAGCGCTGCTCCCGGCCGCTCGAGCCGCGCGGGTTGGACATCAGCACCACGAACCCGGCCGCCGCCTGCAGCTGCGCCTCGTCGAAGTACGTCTCGCCGTACTGCGTGTGGGGTCCGCCGTGCACGTTCAGCAGCACGGGGTACCGCCGCTGCGGGTCGAAGCCGCGCGGGCGCATGATCCAGGCGTCGATCTCCGCCGTGTCGTCGGTGGTGGGGACGCCGAAGCGCTCCCAGCCGCAGGGTCGAGCGACGGCGGCGTACCGGTCGGTGACCGTCGACAGGCGCAGCTCGCGGCCGTCGCGCTGCACGAACACCTCGGCCGGGCGCACCACGTCGGCGGCGCTGAACGCCAGCGACCCGCCAGCGAGGTCGAACCCCTTCACCGTGCCGTCGCCCTCGGTGGCCCATGTCGGCTCGCTCCCGTCGACCGACAGCCGCACGACGTGGCATCGACCGCGGTCCTCGGCCAGCGCCAGCAGGCGGCCGGGGCCGTCCCATCGGATCGTCACACTGACGCCCGTCGGGTTGAACGTGCGGTCGAGGCCCTCGCTGATCCACCGGTGGGCGCCGCCGTCGAGGCCGATCACCCCCACCTTGTCGTTCTGTGGGTCGGTGAGGGGGTCGTCGTGGCCGATGAACGCGATCAACCGTCCGTCGGGAGCAGCGGCGGGCGAGTGGTACACGCCCGTGCGTCCCGTCAGGGCACGAGGCTCACCGTGCAGCGGCACCACGTAGAGGTCCTCGGCCAGGTCGCGGTCCCAGCCGTCGTGGCGCACCCCGCTGGTCACCAGCGCGCTCGAGTCGGGGAGCCACGTCAGCCCACGGTGCTGCCACGGCCCCGGCGTCAGGTTGCGGACGGGCGCGGTGCCGTCGGCTGGCACGACGTACACGTGGCGGGGCCGGTCGTTCACCCATCCCTCGTCGTCGAGGCGGGTGAAGTACGTGTCGATCCGTCGCGGGGCCTGCCAGCGCTCGTCGGGGTGGTCGTAGCGGGGGTCCGGGGTCCGGCTGGTGAAGCCGAGCATCGTCCCGTCGGGAGACCATGCGAGATCGGTCACCCGTTCGGGCAGGTCGGCGACGGTGCGCACCTCACCGGCCCGCCGGAACGGCATGACGACGACGGTGGTGCGCGGCCGCCGGTGCCCGTCGCCGTCCTCGGCGCGCCGGGTGAACGCGAGCAGGGACCCGTCGGGTGACCACGCCGGCGCGTCATCGTGGGGCCCGCTGCTCACCGGCGCGCCGGCCGACGAGCCGTCGGTCGGCGCGACCCACACGTTGGTGTGGTACTCGTTGTCGGCCAGCACGATCCGGGTGACCGCGAACGCGACCCACTCCCCGTCGGGCGACAGCGCGGGGGGGCCGGCCCAGGTGAGCCCGTCGATGATCTGTTCGGCGATGGCGCGCGAGGGCGCCGGCGTGTCGGAGGTGGTCACCCCGGTGACGGTAGCGAACGCGTCGACGCCTACCGTGGGGACATGGATCTCGGACGAGTGGGCCTGTGGACCTTCCAGCTCGACGCCCAGCCGATGGCGGCGGCCCAAGACGCAGTCGCGGAGCTCGAGGCGATCGGCTACCGCACGGTCTGGGTGCCGGAGGCGGTGGGCCGCGACCCGTTTGCCAGCTGCGCGTTGCTGCTGTCGGCGACCGAGCACCTCAACCTCGCCACCGGCGTCGCCAGCATCCACGCCCGAACGGCGATGACGATGCAAGCCGGCTGGAAGACGCTGACCGAGCGCTTCCCGAACCGCTTCCTCCTCGGGCTCGGGGTGAGCCATGCCCCGATGGTCGAAGGAGTGCACGGGCACGCCTACGACCGCCCCTACTCGACCATGGTGGCGTACCTGGATGCGATGGACCGGGGCATGTACTTCGCGGCGCCACCGTCCACCGAACCGCAGCGGGTCCTCGCCGCGCTCGGACCGAGGATGCTCCGGCTGTCCGCCGAGCGAGGGCTCGGCGCCCACCCCTACTTCGTGCCGGTCGAGCACACCGCCGTCGCCCGCGAGCTGCTCGGCTCGGGTCCGCTGCTGGCACCGGAGCAGGCCGTGGTGCTCGAACGGGATCCCGCCGTCGCCCGTGCGACGGCCCGTCGGTTCATGTCCACCTATCTCGGCCTGCCGAACTACACCAACAACCTTCGCCGGCTCGGCTGGACCGAGGAGGATCTGGCGGGCCCGAGCGACTCGCTCGTCGACGCGATCGTCGCCTGGGGAGACCTCGACACCGTGGTGGGGCGCATCCGGGCGCACCTCGACGCCGGCGCCGACCACGTGGGCGTGCAGGTCCTCACGGCCGATCCACGGGCGCTGCCGATGGACGAGTGGCGCCGCCTGGCCGGGGCCACCAGGGACATCTGAGCGCTCACGACGCTCCGAGGGGGTACGGTCCGCACCAGTGGACCGGGTCGCGCTGCTCGCTGCGCTCCGGCGCGACGGTGAGGCGTTCGCCGACGCCGCCGGAGCCGTCCCGCCGACGGCCGCGGTGCCGGCGTGCCCCGGATGGGACGTGGCCGAGCTGGTGTGGCACCTGGGTGAGGTGCACCGCTTCTGGAGCGAGGTGGTCGAGCGACGGCTGACGGACCCGAGCGGTGTCCGGATCGCTCGACCCGCTGATGCCCAGCTGCTCCCGTGGTACCGGGCCGGCCTCGACCACCTGATCGACGCCCTTCGCGGCACCCCCGACGACACCCCGGTGTGGACGTGGTCGGAGCGTACCGACACCGGCTTCGTGGTACGCCGGATGGCGCACGAGACGCTCGTGCACCGCATGGACGCCGAGGAAGCCGCCGGTCGCGACCCGGTGGTGGATGCCTGGCTGGCCAGCGACGGCATCGACGAGCTCCTCGAGCACTTCACGGTGTGGCGTGCTCCCGACGCCGAGCCGCTCGGCGGCTCGGTCCATCTCCACTGCACCGACGTGACGGGGGAGTGGTTCGTGCGCGAGGACGGCGACGGGTCGATCGTCACGACGCGCGAGCACGCCAGGGGTGACGCCGCCATCCGGGGCCGTGCGCAGGTGCTGCTGCGGGTGATGTGGCGCCGGACCTCGCTCGAGGCGGTCGAGGTGCTCGGCGACGCCGAGGTGGCGGCGCGCTTCGTGGCCCGTGCCGCGCTGACGTGACGCCCGGGCTACTCCGCGGTGCCGACGGGTCGTCCGTCGATGATCTGGTCGAGGTACTCCGACAGCCCGTACCCCTCGGCGCCGGCGTGCTCGCCCTCGGTGATGCGCCAGCGCGTCATCCCCTCGCTGATGCGCGTCATCAGCCACTCGCCGTCGGGTGACTGGCGGCGGTTGCGCAGCGGGATCAGGCTCATCACCTCGCCTTCGAAGCGCCACTCGCGATCGCTGCGGCTGGAGCGCAGCAGCCCCTCGATCCGCTGGTGGTACTCGTCGTCGCCGCGGGTCTCGGTGCGAACCTCGACGTGGTCGCACAGGTGCAGGGTGCCGTCCTCCCACACGAAGCCGCCGCGGGTCCCGGGCCCGTCCTTCTTCGCGACGCGGCTGGCCATGAACCCGAGGTCGGCGCCGAAGTTGGCGGTGAGCCACCGGTAGTACCAGGGGGCCTGCCAGTACCGGGGACCCCACGAGTGGTCCCGCAGGCCGAAGCCGTCGATCTCCCACTCCTCGTCGCCGACGCGGATCGAGCCCGTTCCGGCGACGAGCTGCTCGTAGTGGCCCTTGGCGAACTCCTCGCCCGGCGCCTCGTGCGGCTCGTCGGGCTCACCGCCGAACATGCTGGCGCGGCCCTGTCCGGTGAAGGTGAGGTGCACCTCGCACTCGGCGTACGGGTTGTTGGTGAACGCCGTCTTCGGGTCGGCCATCTGCTCGGGCTCGTCGAGCACGACCACCTTCCCGACGTAGTCGATGCGCAGCTCCTCGAACGGGCGGACCATCGTCCAGGTGAGCCCGCCGGCATCGAGCTTGTGGTTCGAGTCGATGTTCGGCCGCTTGAACATGAATCCCACGCGCCCATCCGGCAGGTAGACGCAGATGGTCATCTCGGCGTAGCCCTCGTTGGCCCGGTTGCCCATCCGGAACCAGCCACCGACCTGGTGGCGAGGGTCGAAGCAGTTGATGTACATGCTCTCGTTGAAGTTGGGCTCCGGGCCCAGCTCGTGCATGTACTCGTCGGACGGTTCGAGTCGTACCCCCATGGCGGTCAACCTAGACGGCACCCGTGCACCGCCACGGGTCGGGTGGGCTCACCAGAGGCTGAGCTGCTCCCAGCCGAGCTCGGCGACTCGCTGCCACTCCAGGGTGCCCCGCCGGCCGGGGCGGCGGACCTCGAGACGCTCGGGCACCAGCGACCGGGCCGATCCGTCGGCGTCGTGGAGCGTGACGCTGCCGTCGGCGGCGACCGCGGCCACCCGCCCCTCGTGCCATTGCCCGCCCTCGTGACGGCGGAACCGCACCGTCTCGCCCCGGTGCAGACCGAGGCGGTCGAGCCCGTCGTCGACGGGCGTCGTCTCCTTGCTCACCGGGCACCCATGACGCGAGCCTGCAGCCGGCGCATGCCGGCGATCCAGCGGTCCGGGTCGTCGGCCTTGCGGCGCAGGTACTCGTGCACCTCGGGGTGGGGCAGGATCAGGAACTGCTCGCGCTGGATCGCCTCGAGGACCGCGGCTGCCACCTCCTCGGGCTCCAGGACGTGCCCGGCGCTGCGCACGACGTCGCTCGGGGCGCCGGCCCCGGGGGTGTCGCCGGCGCGGAGCATGTCGGTGTTCACACCCTGGGGGCACAGGCAGCTCACCTTGATGCCGCGGTCGCCGTAGGTGATGGCGATCCACTCGGCGAAGGCCACGGCGGCGTGCTTGGTGACCGAGTACGGCGCCGAGCCGATCTGGGTGAGCAGCCCGGCGGCGGACGCAGTGGAGCAGAAGTACCCCTCGCCCCGTTCGAGCCAGCCCGGGAGCAGGCGCTCGGCTGCCCAGCGGTGGGCGTGCACGTTGACGTTGAAGGCCAGCTGCCAGTCAGCCTCGGCGGTCTCGAGGTCGGTGCCGAGCCCCACCCCGGCGTTGGCGAAGAACAGGTCGACCGGGCCGTACGCAGCCTCGGCGGCGTCGACCAAGGCCCGGTTGCCGTCACGGGTGGAGAGGTCGACGACGACGGCGCTCGCGGAGCCGGCTCGACGGCCATCGAGCCGGGCGGCCTCAGCCGTCACCTCGTCGGCCAGCACGTCGGCCAGCACCACGTTGGCACAGGCGGCGTGGAAGCGGTGCGCGAGCGCCCGGCCGATGCCTCGGCCGGCGCCGGTGACGACCGTGGTGCGTCCTGCCAGCTCCATGGCGTGCGATGGTAGGCCCGACTCGGGCGAGCAGCCCCAGCGCGGTGAGCAAACGCGAGGTGGGCCGGTACCATGTCGGTGGCACCCGTGCCGGTTCGGTACGGTTGCCCCGACCGGCGACAGCACGCGCCAAGCCAGACGACTGGAGGGCTCAGATGACCGACACTCGTGAGACGGCCGTCATCAACGAGGCACTCTCGGTGATCGACAAGGCCCTCGCGGAGATGCTGCGTCGCGAGCTGGTCTCCACCGACGAGGTCGCCGACCTCCTGCTCGACGTCCGCACCCTGCTCACCGCGGTCGACGCCGAGCCGGTGGGCTCCTCCGAATCCTGACCTCAGGCCTTCGCCAGGTCCTTGAAGGCCCGGCGGAGGTGCTTGGCCAGCAGGGCCGGGCGCTCCACGGCGGCGGTGTCGGTGTTGAGGCCCATGTCGAGCGAGCCGTGGTACGAGAGCAGGGTGAGGTTGAACGCCACCCCGAGCAGCGGGCCGATCGGATAGTTCTCGACGACCCGTGCCCCGCCGACGTACACGGGGAACGACGCGGCTCGCACGTTCGACGTGGCGAAGTCGACCGTCTGGGCCTGGGTTCGCACCAGCCGGGTCACGAGTGACGTCGGGAGCGTCGCAGCGACCGCCGCGACCGTGTCCAGCGACGCGGTGGTGCTCGCCTCGCGGGCGGACGTGGTCGCCTCCTGGATCGCCCGGAACCGCTCGTCGACGGGCATCTCGCCGGTGGGGACGAGCATCCGGGCCAGATTGAAGGCGTTCGCCCCGCTCGACGCCGTCCGGGTGCTGATGGCCATCGAGGCCCGGAGCGTCTCGACCGGGGCGCCGAGCTCGCGGTGGTAGCGGCCGGCGGCGTCGGCGGCGGCGGTGAGGAACGCCGTGTTGAGCGTGCCGCCGAGGCGGCGCGCCGCATCGCGGGTGGAGCGGAACGGGACCCGCAGCGCCTCGAGCCGGCGGCCGAGCGAGCGCTCGGTCCACAGCGGGGAGCGGGCGCGGTCCACCTCGGCGAGCTGGGTCAGGATGCCCCGCAGCGTCTCGGCCATCGCCGCGCCGGCCCCCGGGATCTGGGTGGGGTCGGCGAGCAGCTCTCGCAGCTGGCGGAGCAGGCCGATCGGCATGCGCATGGAGCCGGCCAGCAGCTCACGCATGGCCTCGGCCGGGTCGGGCGGCGGTCCGGTGACCCCGACCGCGTCGTCGTGACCGTCGGGCAGCGGGGGAGGCTCGGGCGCGTGGCGCTCGAGGTCGAGGAACTGCAGCGACAGCGCGACGCCGCCCTCGCCGTCGGTGATCGTGTGGTGCAGCTTCTGGATCAGTGCGGCCCGCTCGTCGCGGAGGCCCTCGACCACCGTGAACTGCCACAGCGGGCGGGTCCGGTCGAACGGGTCGTTCACCATCAGCGTGGCGAGGTCGAGCAGCTGGCGCATCGAGCCCGGCTTCGGCAGGGCGACGCGGCGCACGTGGCGGTGTAGGTCGAAGTCCGGGTCGTCGACCCACGACGGTGCCATGAGGTTCGCCGGCGCGGGCTGCACGCGCTGGCGCAGCCGGGGCACCACCCGCGCCGCCCGCTCGAGACGGCGCAGCAGCTGGTCCTGGTCGGGCGGGCGATCGAGGATCGTGACGTTGCCGAAGTTCGACGAGAGGTGGGGGTCCTTCTCGAGGCGCCACATCAGCCCCTCCGAGTCGGTCATCGTCCGGTCGAAGGTGGGCAGCTCCGCGGCCATAGGAGGACGAGGCTACGCGAGCCGGACGGCGGGCGCGGCCGGCTCGGTCAGCGGGGGACGGTGGTGTGCTTCAGCTCGTTCAGCATCGGCCAGTCGATCTGGTCGAGCACCCGCTCGATGGTGGCGACGGCGAGCGTGGCGTCGCCCCCGGGTGGCTCGAGCAGGCGTACGAACACGGCGCGATCCCCCACGAGGAACGTGGGCACACCCCACACGTGGTGGGTGCGCACCGAGGTCGTGTGCTCGTCGCGGATGGTCGCGAGCGGGCGGCCGGTGGCGACCTCGGCCATCACCTCGTCGGCGTCGAGGCCGTGGTCGTGGAGCACCTTGGCCAGCTGCGTCGGGTCGAGGAGGCTCCCACCGTGGCGGTGCCGCAGCTCGAAGAGGCCGTGGTGCACCTCGAGGAACGCCGCCGGCCATCGGTCGCGCACGGCCACCCCGACCTGCAAGGCCAGGATGCCGGTGTCGCGGCTGGGGTCGTCCCAGATGTCCGGTTCGCCGGGCTCGACGTGGGCCTGCCCGAGCGAGAAGGGCATGAACGCCACGTCCCAGCCGGCGCCGGCCCGCAGCGCAGTGACGGCGTGGTCGTGGGCGATGCGAGCGTATGGGCAGCGGTAGTCCCAGGTGATGGCGAAGCGGCGGGTCACCATGTGGTCAACCGTAGGACGTCGGGACCCGAATTCCACCGCCGGGCCGGGGCGCGCTCAGGCCAGGCGGCGCACGAGCGGTCGCACGGCGAGGCCCAGGCCCAGCCCGAGCGCCGCGCCGGCGATGACGTCGCTGGCGTGGTGGATGCGCACGTACGCCCGGCTGGTGGCGACGACGGCGGCGATGCCGTACCAGAGCGGTGCGCTGGACCGCCCGCCCCAGGTGGTGAGCACGGTGGCGGCGAAGAACGCCGACGATGCGTGGCCGCTGGGGAACGAGGTGGTGGAGGGCGTGCGGATGTCGAAGCGCTCGTCACCGGTGGTGGTCGGTCGTCGCCGGTCGAAGAACCGCTTGACCCCCTGGTTGACGACGAGGCTCTCGAGCCCGAGGAGCGACGATAGGGCGAGTGACCGGCGCCATCCCTGGCGCCCGGCGAGGTGGGTGACGGTGCCGAGCGCGTGCCACACCGTGGCGAAGTCGCCGACGTGGCTGGCGCTCGTGAACACGAGGTCCGGCAGGGGCCGCCCGCGGAGGCGCTCAAGCTGCTCGTCGACCCAGGTGTCGAACCGGTCTACGGCGGGGCCGAAGTGACCCGTGCCGGGGACGGCGTCGCCGCCGACGACGGTGAGCTCGGGGGTGGGAGCGAGCGCGCTCACGCGCTGGCTCCCACGAGGGCGAGCGGCGCCTCGGCTGCCGCCCGTTGCGGATCTCCGTCGAAGGCGGGGCACCATCGCTGGAAGGAGCAGCCCGAGCACAGCGGCCCCGGGCGAGGCCGGAACTCACCGGTGGTGCACGCCTGCTCGACCGCCTTCCACACTGCGGTGGTGCGCACCGACGCGTACTGGACCGACTGCTGGGAAGGTGTCGACTCGATGACCTCGCCGCTGCGGAGGTACATGAGCCGCACCCGGGCCGGCATCCGGCCCAGCACCCGGTGCACCAGGAGCGAGTACGTGTTGACCCCGATGAGGCGCTGCTGCTCGAAGGACCTGTTGGGTGCCCGGCCGGTCTTGTAGTCGGTGACGACCAGCTCGCCCGCTCGATCGAGCTCGAGCCGGTCGATGATGCCCCGCAGCGTGAGCCCGTCGATCTCGGCTTCGAGGCGCAGCTCGAGGCCGATGTCGCGCACGGCGGTGGGGTCTTCCATGGCGAGGTAGGCGTCGACGAGCGATCGCGCATCGTCGAGGAACTCGTCGAGCTCGTGAGCGTCGAGGCCGAGGAGGAGGAGCTCTGGGTCGCTCAGGTACTCCGCCCAGGCGGCCTCGAGCGCCTGGTGGGCAGCGGCCGGGGTGCGCTCCGGCGCGGGCCGGGTGAACAGCAGCTCGAGCGCTCGGTGGACGAGCGACCCCTTCGTGGTGTGCGGGCTCGGCGGCTCGGGGAGGCGCTCGATGCTGGAGAAGCGGAACGCCAGGGGGCAGCTGGTGAACGCCTCGACCCGGGACGGCGACAGGCTGGTCGGCACGGGGAAGGCGGGCTCCGGCTCGGTGGCGTTCGTCATGGTGGCCATCGTAGGGACTGGGTGTGGCGACGTTCGGCCAACACCGACTCGGTGGGCCGGCCCCGTACGCTGGCGGGCGTGAGCGGCGAGGCGTACGAGCTGCAGGGCACGGCCGACGTGAGGGCTGCGAACGCCGCCTTCTACGCGGCCTTCGAGGCCCGGGCCGTCGAGACCATGGCGTCGCTGTGGTCGCGCACCGGCGAGGTGGCGTGCACCCACCCCGGCTGGCCGGCGCTGCACGGGTTCGATGCCGTCCAGGCCTCGTGGGCCGCGATCCTGCGCAACGATCAGCCACTGCAGGTCATCGTCACCGACGAGCGCGTCCACGTGCACGGCGATGTCGGATGGGTGACGTGCGTCGAGAACCTGCTCGGCGACGCTGGGCCCGGCGGGTCCGTTGCGGCCCTCAACCTGTTCGTGCGAGAGCGTGACGGCCGATGGCTGATGGTGGCCCACCACGGCTCACCGGTCGCCTGCTGGGTCTGAGCGGCCCAACGCCGGTCAGTCGCGGCTCGGCTTGGGCTCTCGGGGCAGTCCGAGCAGGCGCTCGCCGATGATGTTGCGCTGCACCTGGCTGGTGCCACCGGCGATGCGCCCGCCGGGTGCGGCGAGCATCCCGAACGCGTCGGGACCGTCGAGCATGGCGTACGGCCCGGACAGGTCGCCACGGAGCATCGCGGTGTCGAACATCATCTCGGTGATCCCGAGCTTCATGAGCGAGGCCGCGGTCGAGGCGACCGGGCCCTGGCGGCGACCCATGGCGGTGAACGCCGTCCCTCTGCTCAGCAGCTTGGCCAGGCGCTGGCGGGCGATCGGGTCGAGGTCGCGGCCCTCGGCCATGGCTGCCATCTGCTCCAGCCGGCGTTCCAGGCCGATCACGCTGGCGCCGATGTGCCCCCGCTCGTTCGTGAGCACCGCCATCCCGACCCCCCACCCGCCGTGGAGCGGGCCGAGTAGCGCGTCGGCGGGGACGGCCACGTCGGTGAAGAAGACCTCGTCGAACTCGGACTCGCCCGTCATGTTGCGCAGCGGGCGCACCTCGACGCCCGGGAGGCTCATGTCGAGCAGGAAGAACGAGATGCCCTCGTGCTTGGGCGCGCCGGGGTCGGTGCGGGCCATGAGGATGCCCCAGCCGCTGTAGCGACCGCCGCTGCACCAGACCTTCTGACCGTTGACGACGAACCGGTCGCCGTCGCGCTCGGCCCGGGTGCTGAGCGAGCCCAGGTCGCTGCCGGCGCCGGGCTCGGAGAACAGCTGGCACCACAGCTGGTCACCTCGCAGCGTGGGGAGCAGGTGGGCAGCCTGTTGCGCGGGGGTGCCGAAGTGGAGGATGGCGCCGCCCGCCAGCACCAGGCCGACCATGTTGAGCACCGGCGGCACCCCAGCGCGGGCGCACTCCTCGAGCCACGCCGCCTGGTGGGCCGGGGTGAGGCCCCGGCCACCGTGCTCGACCGGCCAGTGGATGCCGGCGTACCCGGCGTCGTAGAGGCGGCGTTGCCAGGCCACGGCGCTGTCGACGAGGTCGGGCGGGCAGATCGCGCCGTAGTCACGGGGGGCAGCCGCCCGGTTGGCGGCCAGCCACTCGCGTGCACCGGCCTGGAACGTCTCGACAGCGATCTGCTCGCTCACCGGGGTGAACGTAGGCGACCGTGCGCTGCTACTTGAAGGCGGCGAGGAACAGCGCGGTCTCCTCACCGAGGTTCGCCGGCACGGCGTACCCCGCCTGGTCGGTGATGGTGTCCCAGTGGTCGCGGATGGCCTCGACGGTGAGGTCGGTCTGGACGAAGCCCTTCGTCTCGGCGATGAACACCTCGGCCACCCGGCCACCCCCCACGGAGAACACGCGGCCCGTGGCATCGCACGCGTCGCTGGCGAGGAACGCGACGAGTGGCGAGACGAGCGCTGGGTCGAGCTTGTCGCCGAGGCCGCCCATGATGTTCTCGGTCATCCGCGTCAGCGCCAGCGGAGCGATCGCGTTGGCCTTGATGTTGTACTTCGCGCCCTCGACGGCGAGCACGCGCGTGAGCCCGACGAGCCCCATCTTCGCCGCGCCGTAGTTCGTCTGGCCGAAGTTCCCGAACAGGCCGGCGGCCGACGACGTGCTGACGATGCGGCCGTAGCCCTGCTCGCGCATGTGGACGAACGCCGGTCGGGTCACGTTGAACGCACCGCGGAGGTGCACGTCGAGCACCGGGTCCACGAGATCGGGCTCCATGTTGTGGAATGCCCGGTCGCGCAGGATGCCGGCGTTGTTGACCACGATGTCGACCCGCCCGAACGCGTCGATCGCCGTCTGGACGATCGCCGCGCCGCCCTCGGGGGTGGCGACCGAGTTGGTGTCGGCGGCCGCCTCGCCGCCGAGGGCCTTGATCTCGTCGACGACCCGCTCGGCGGCACCCTTGTCGCTGCCCGTCCCGTCGACGGCGCCTCCGAGGTCGTTCACGACCACGAGCGCACCCCGTGACGCCATGAGCAGCGCGTGCTGGCGGCCGAGGCCGCCGCCCGCCCCGGTGATGATCGCGACCTTGCCATCGAAGCCGACGTCAGCCATGAGGGACTCCTTCGGGAGGTGTTGGGGGACCCCGCGACCGTACCGGCGTCCGGACCGGGTGGCGAAAACGCCCTCAGGAGGAGGCGAGCGAGTCGACCGCCAGCGCCCTCAGGCGTCGATAGTCGAGCTTGCCGTTGGCCGCCCGGCTGACCGTGTCGACGGCCAGCACCCGCTTCGGCGCCTTGTAGTGGGCGAGGTGGGCCTTCACGTGGGCGATCAGGTCGGCCTCGACGACCTGCGCGCCCGGCTCCGGCTCGACGATGGCGGTGATCGCCTCGCCGAAGCGCTCGTCGGGGACGCCGACCACGGCGGCGTCGTGGACCGTCGGGTGGAGCTTGAGCATCTCCTCGACCTCTTCGGGGTAGACCTTCTCGCCCCCGGTGTTGATGCACTGGCTCCCGCGGCCGAGCAGCCGCACGGTGCCGTCGCCGTCGACCTCGGCCCAGTCGCCGGGGATGCTCCAGCGCACGCCGTCGAGCATCACGAACGTGCCGGCCGACTTCTCGGGGTCCTTGTAGTACCCGATGGGGGTTCGGCCCCGCAGCGCCACCCGCCCTCGCTCGCCGCTTCCCGGCTCGACCTCACGGAGATCCTCGGTGAGCACGCGCGTGTTGGGTCCGAGCTGGAACGTGGCCGTCTCGCCGGCGCCGGCCGCCGTGGTGGTGCTCTGCGCCATGCCGATCGCCTCGGAGGAGCCGAGGGTGTCGACGAGGATGAGCCGCGGGTTGTGGCGCAGCAGGCCCTCCTTGGTGGCGGCCGACCACATGACGCCGCTGGAGACCACGACGCGCAGCGTGGAGATGTCCCACCGGTCCGGCTCGGCGTCGAGTGCCCGCAGGATGGGCTTGGCGAAGGCGTCGCCGACGATCGACATCGACGCGATCCGCTGGGACTCGATGGTGTCGAGCAAGGTGATCGGGTCGAAGTGGCGACCCTCCATCGTGACGATGCACCCGCCGAGGAGCATGTTCGTCATGGCGTTGAACAGCCCGGTGCCGTGCATCAGCGGTGCGGCCGGCAGGTTGCGCGGCCCGGGTTTGGTGGTGCGGGCCACGACTGCGGCGAGATCCGGCGCGTCCGGAAGACGGTTGCGGGCGTTGGCCTCGAGCGCGCCGACCAGGTCGTCCTGGCGCCACATGACGCCCTTCGGCATGCCCGTGGTACCACCGGTGTAGAGGAACAGCAGGTCGTCGCCGCTTCGACCCCACGGCGCCACGAGCCGGTCGGCCGGCGGTGCGCTCGCCACGGACTCGTACGGCGTGGCCCACGGTGGGCACGGCCCGCTGCCGTCGTCGACCCACAAGAAGGTGGCGAGGGACGGGACCCGCGCCCGCACGGCGTCGACCGTGGCGCTGAACGTGCCGTGGAAGACCAGCGCCACGCTGTCGGAGTTGTCCCACAGGTAGGCCAGCTCGTCCTCGCCGTAGCGGTAGTTGGTGTTCACGGGCACCAGGCCGGCCTTGAACAGCGCGAACACCGTCTCGAGGTACTCGGGGCCGTTGTACAGGTAGAGGGAGACCTTGTCCTGGTGTCGGGCGCCCTGCTCGACCAGGTGCGCGGCGATGCCGTCGGCCCGACGGTCGAGCTCGTTCCAGGTGAGGGCGCGCTCACCGATCGCCTGCGCCGGTGCGTCCGGCAGGAGGTCGGCGATCGTCTCCCAGATCTCGGCGATGTTCCAGCCGCTCGTCATGGCCGGCCAGCCTACGACCCTGCCCCGTCGGTGCTCCTGGCGGTCGGGGTCAGCCGGACCGGGGCGGGCCGTCGTGCAGCACGTCGAGCGCAGCAGCGACCGCATCGGCCTCGTTGACCGCGCTCCACATCGACTCCAGCCACCACGTCGCCCCGGCCCCGGCCCACGCCGCCGGGGAGTGCTCGTCGTGGCAGCCCTCGATCACCACGTCGAAGGGCCGCCCGCCGGTGGCGGCGCGGATCTCGGGCATCACGGCCCGCAGCTCGGCGAGCGTTGCCTGCCGTCCGGGTTCGTCGCCCACCACGGTCGGCAGCAGCCCGTCCCAGCGCAGCGCCCGGGACATGGAACGGTTCCGTCCGAGCGCGCCGACCAGCCAGATCGGCACCCGAGGTTGCTGGGCGGTGTGACCGATCGCCGGGAACTCGCTCGGCTCGAGCCGGTAGTGCTGCCCCTCGTAGCGGAACGGCTGGCCAGCCCACAGCCCGGTGATCACGTCGAGCCCCTCGTCCAGCAGCGCCGCTCGAACGCTGCGGTCCGTCTCCAGGCCGAACTCGCGGTAGCCCGCCTCCGGGGCGCCGAGCCCGGCGGTGAGGACGACGCGCCCGCCCGAGAGGCGGTCGACGGTGGCCACCTGTCCGGCCAGCTCCCACGGCAGGCGGCGGGGGACGGCGGTCAGCATCGTGCCGAGGCGGATCGACGTGGTGCGCACGGCGGCCACGGCGAGCGCGGTCCAGGCGTCCACGCCGAACACCGGCTCCCAGACGAACAGCCCGTCCCACCCGGCGGCCTCGGCTGCGACGGCCAGCTCACCGACGTCGGCCGCGTCGGCCCAGGGCACGACGAAGCCGAACCTCATCCCCGCCGCCGGTGTCCGGCTCGGCACCCCATCAGGGCGAACGCTAGCGCTCGGCCTGATGGCATCGGACCCGGTGCGAATAGTGTCCGCGGCGTATGGACTTCCTCCTCCCCCCGGACGACGATCCCCGCCGCGTGGCGGTTCGCGAGTGGATCGCGGCCAACCCCAACCCGACCGGGCGCGCCCTGGCCGCCGCCGGCTACGTCGTGCCGCACTGGCCCGAGCCGTACGGGCTGGGCGCCGACCCGATCCACCAGCTGATCATCGACGACGAGCTCGCCAAGGCCGGTGTGGCGCGGCCGGTGAACCCGATCGGGATCGGCTGGGCGGGCCCCACCATCCTCTACGGCGGCACCCCCGCTCAGCACGATCGCTACCTCATGCCGCTGCTCTCCGGTGAGGAGTTCTGGTGCCAGCTCTTCAGCGAGCCCGGTGCCGGCAGCGACCTGTCGAACCTGGGCACGCGGGCCGTTCGCGACGGCGACGAGTACGTCGTGAACGGGCAGAAGATCTGGACCAGCGGTGCCCAGTACGCGAAGTTCGGCATCCTGATCGCTCGCACGGACCCGTCGGTGTCGAAGCGCAAGGGCCTCTCCTACTTCATCTGTCCGATGGCCCTGCCGGGCATCGAGATCCGCCCGATCACCGAGATGACCGGTGGGCACACGTTCAACGAGGTGTTCTTCACCGACGTGCGCATCCCGGCCGACAACCGCGTCGGCGCGGAGGGCGACGGGTGGATGCTCGCCAAGGTCACGCTCGGCAACGAGCGGGTGTCGCTGTCGAGCGGTGGCGTCTTGTGGGGCAACGGCCCGACGGCGCTGGAGATGCTCGACGCCGTGCGGGCCCGCGGTCCGGTGACGGATCCCGTGATGCGCCAGCGCCTCGCCCGCATCTACATCGAGCACGTGCTGCTCGACCTGATCCGCCAGCGCACGCTCACGGCGACGTTGAAGGGGCAGGCGCCGGGGCCGGAGGCGAGCATCCGCAAGATCCTGGCCGACGAGCACGGTCAGCACGTGATGGCCGCCGCGCGTGACCTGCTCGGGGCGCACGCGCTGCTCGCCGGCGGAACCGTCGAGGGGTTCGCGCCGGGCACCGACACCCACGCCCTCGGTCCCGACAAGCCGCCGGCCGACCTCGACCACCCGGGCTGGTACGACGGGTTCCTGTTCTCGCCGGCGCTGACGATCGGTGGCGGGACGGGCGAGGTGCAGCGCAACATCGTGGGCGAGCTGGTGCTCGGTCTCCCGCGCGAGGTCGATGTGCAGGCCGGGCTGTCGTGGGCGGACGCTCAGCGGGCGCCGGGGTCGGGGTCGTGAGCGACTGGCCGCCGCCGGGTGTCGACCTGGTCGTGGCGGCCCGGTCGGTGCGTCCCGTGATCGAGGCCCACGCCGACGAGGCCGAGGAGCAGCGGCGCTTGCCCCGGCCGGTCGTCGACGCCCTGGTGAGCGCCGGGCTGACGCGCATGTGCGTGCCGGCCGTCTACGGTGGCCCGGAGGTCGACCCGCTGACGCTGGTCGAAGCGATCGAGGCGGTGGCCGTGGCCGACGGTGCTGCCGGGTGGTGCTCGATGATCTCCTCGACCACGTCCTCGATGTCGATGTTCCTCGAGCCAGCGGTCGCCCGAGCGATCTACGGCGACCCGCTGGTGGTCACGGGCGGCGTGTACGCGCCGAACGGGGTCGGCGTCACCGACGGGGACGGCTTCCGGGTGAGCGGGCGGTGGCAGTGGGGCAGCGGCACCCAGCACTGCCAGTGGATCACGGGTGGCACGCGCTGCGACGACGGCACGTTCCGGCTGTGCTGGTTCCCGGCCGCCGAGGTGGAGCTGCACGACACGTGGCACAGCGTCGGGATGAGGGGGACCGGATCGCTCGACTTCAGCGTCGACGAGGTGTACGTCCCGGCCGACCACACCATCCAGCCCGGCGTGTCGACCCCACGGGTGCACGTCCCGCTGTCCGCGTTCCCGAACTACTCGCTGCTCGCCGCCGGGGTGGCCGCGGTGGCGCTCGGCGTCGCCCGGCGGGCGCTCGACGAGCTGGTCGAGCTGGCGGCGGGCAAGCGGCCGCTGTTCTCGTCGCGGACCCTGGCGCAGAGCCCCTTCACCCAGATCGAGCTGGCACGGGCCGAGGCCCGCCTGGGCAGCGCCCGGTCATACCTGTTGGGCGTGCTGGGTGAGGCGTGGCAGGCGGCCCGGAACGGCCAGCGCGTCGGTGTGGACGTGCGGGCGGCCATCCGCCTGGCCTGTGTCAACGCCGCCGAGAGCGCGGCCGTCGCCACCGACACGGCGTACACGCTGGCGGGCGGCACCTCGGTCTACGAGGCCAGCCTGCTGCAGCGCTGTCTGCGCGACGCGCACGTGGCCACCCAGCACCTGATGGTGGCACCGAAGCTGTACGAGACGCTCGGCAGGCTGCGTCTCGGCATCGACGCCGACGTCAGCGCGCTGTAGCTCGGGGCGCCAGGCGCTCCAGCGTCCGGCGGCCGCACGGCAGGTCGAGCGGGGGCACCACCAGGCCGATCTCCCGGACCCCGACCGCCTCGTAGGCTGCGATGCGGGCCCGGACGTGATCCTCGTCGCCGACGAGCGCGACGGCGTCGAGCAGCTCGTCGACGGGCAGCCGGGCGGCGAGCTCGGCGGGGGAGGGGCGGGTGCGGGCGAACGCCACCAGTTCGGCGAACCCGGCCTGCTCGAACATCTCCGCGTAGCCGGGGGCGCCCAGGTAGCCGACGAAGCCGAGCGTCAGCCACCGGCGCTCGTCGGGGGTGGGGTCGAGGGCCGCCGCCAGCCACACCGCAGTGCGCGGGTGCGACGGGGCCAGGGTGGCGGCCGACTCGACGGTGACCATGTTCAGGACCATCCGGTCGGCGCCGGTCGCAGCGGCAACCGCACGCGGCCCGAACGCGGCAACGGTGACCGACGAGCGCGGTGGTGGTTCGCGAAGGCGGAACCCGTCGACCCGGTCACCCGCCAGGAGCGCTCGCAGGGCGGCGGCGGTGGCGGCGAGCGTGTCGGCCGCCCCGCTGCGGCTGCGCCCGTGCCAGCCGGCCACCGTGGGGCTCGAGGTGCCGATGGCCAGGTGCACCGGGCGCCCGCCGCCCACCGCGGCGACCGTCGCCGCCCCCATGGCGATCTGGGCCGGGCTGCGGACCGTCACCGCCAGCGGGCCGAGGCACGGCTCGATCGTCGCCGTCCTCGCCATCACTGCGGCACCGAGCGCGAACGCGTCGAGCTTGGCCATCTCGCCGATCCAGACCTCGGGGAAGCCGAGCCGGTCGGCGGCCAGCGCCACGTCGAGGTCCGCCGCGATCGGCCGGTCGAGCCACTCGCCGAGCACGACCGACATCCGCATCCCGCCGAGCGTAGGACGTCGCTGCCCCGGTGGCAGTGGCTCACCGGCGGAGGAAGGTGGGGCCGGTGAACCGGCGGCCGAGCACGGCCTCGGCGTCGCCACCGAGCCAGTCGAGACAGCCCGTGTACAGCACCCGAGGGTCCACCACCGGGCGGATGTCGCCATCGAGCAGGTGATCGAGGTCGATCTCGCCGTGGAGCCCGCCGACGACGCCGGAACCGGCGACGAGGACGCTGCTGCCCGCACCGTGGTCGGTCCCGCCGCTGCCGTTCTCGGCGACCCGGCGACCGAACTCCGTCGTGGTGAGCATCAGCACGTCGTCGGCCCGGCCGGCCGCCTCGACCCCGGCCCAGAAGGCTGCGACCCCAGCGGCGTAATCCGACAGCAGCTGTTGCTGGGTCGCGAGCTGGTTGGCGTGGGTGTCGAAGCCACCCGCCGACACGACCACGGTCCGGACCCCGACGTCGGCGCCGACCAGTGCCGCGGCGAGCTCGAGCCCGCTGGCCAGCGTCACCGCACCCTCTCGCCCCGAGCCGGTCACGTCACCGTCGTCGGGGACGTCGGCCACGATCGCGGCGAGCTCGTCGACCGCCTCGGCCGCTGCCGCGAGCGCCGTCTGGGCCTGGCCGCTGAGTCCGTCCGCTCGTGGTGTCGCGAGCCGGCGGATCGCAGCACCCGGCACCTCCTCGGGAAGGCGGAACGACGCGGGCGACAGGATCACCGCCGGCTGACGCTCCTCGCCGACGAGCAGCGGAGCGCCGCCGCCGAGCGCCGTGGCCACCAGCACTGGGGCGCCACGGTCGAGACCGTCGAGCCAGCGTCCGAGCCAGCCCGTGGCCGCCGAGAGGTCGTCGGCCCGCCACCACCGTTCCATCGAGACGAAGTGGGAGCGATCGGGCTCGGCGAAGCCCACGCCGGCGATGGCGGCCAGGGTTCCCGCCTCCCACATCGGGACGAGCGGCGCGAGCGCCGGGTGGAGCATGGCGTCGCTCGTGCCGGCCAGCGGGAGGAGCTCGGCTTCCGGCACGGCCAGCGTCGGGCGCAGGTCGCGGTAGCGCCCGCTGGCGGGGACGAGGGTGTTGAGCCAGTCGTTGCCACCGTTCATCTGCACCACGACGAGGATGCGGCGGTCGGTCGCGGCCGCTGCTGGCGTCGACGTCGTCGGGGTGAGGGCGGTCGTGACCGTCGTTCGGGTGGGCAGGGTCGTCGCCGGGGCGCCGGTGCCGTCGCCGTGACCGGCCGAGCACCCGGCGAGCCCCGCCGCCGCGGCGCCTGCGGTGAGGGTGAGGAAGCGGCGGCGGGAGATCGGGGACATGGCGTTCCTCCCTGCGTCGGGTGAGGGGGAGCGGGTCATGCGACCAGCGCCTCCGGGGTGACGAGCGCCAGGGCGAGCAGCTCACGTGGGTCGCCGGCGCGCTGGAGCGCCGAGCTGCTCGCAGCGCCGAACGGACGGGTGAGGCCGAGCACCTCGGCGAGGCGATCGACGTCGCGCGCCTCGGCCGCTGTCAGCGCCGGCGACGCCTCGGGCGTGCCCTCGGCGATGCCGGCGGCCAGGCGCGTGCGTGCCACCAGGCTCGACGACGCGAACCAGGCCGTACCGCCCGGCCAGCCGGCCACGTTCGGAGGCAGCATCGGCAGCTGCCCGGCGGCGTAGAGCTCTTGGAGGCGGGTGCGCGGGTCCACCACCGCGCCGGTCGCTCGCTGGGCCGCCACGAGCCAGGGCACCGGGCCGAGCACGACGTCGGCGCTCGCCCGTTCGAGCCCGGCCGTGAGGACGGATCGCAGCAGCGCACGGATGTCGTGACCGGAGCTGGAGAACGCAGTCGCGGCGACGTCGACCACGTCGGCGGGCGACGCCCCCAGCACGTCGCGCGCCACCCGCCCGGCGACGAAGCGAGCCATGGCCGGGTGGGTGACGACCGACGCGACGACGGTGTCCACGTCGTGCACGCCGTCGACGCCGAGGTAGCGCTGCGGGGTGTCGTCATGGCGGAACGGCACGAAGCGGGACTCAGCGGCGCCGGGTGCGACCGTCCAGCCGGTCAGCGCCGCCGCACCGGCGCGGACGTCGTCCTCCGTGTACTGGCCGACACCGAGCGTGAACAGCTCGAGCAGCTCTCGGGCGTAGTTCTCGTTCGGGCTGGTCCCGGTGCTGCGCACGCCGTCGAGGTACACCAGCATCGCCGGGTTGACGGTGACCGCCCGGAGCAGGGTCGGGAACGGTCCGTGCGCGAGCGAGCGGAGCAGGCGCATCTGATCCACCATCAGCCGGGGCGAGCGGACCCTGTCGAAAGCGCTGACGAAGTGGCCGTGCCACCTCCACGCGCTGCGCTCGGGCCCGGGGCGGCTGGTGGCCACCATGTGGTCGAGCCAGCGGTGCACGGTTCCGAATCGGGCCTCGCGCGACGCCTGCGGATCGAGCGGGACCTCGGCGTCGTCCCACGGGTCGGCCTCAGCGGCGATCCCGGCGGCGTCGGGGTCCACGAGCCGCTCGATCTCGGCCGCCGGCCCGCGGGCGACGGCGGCCTCGAGCTCGCTCGGGGTCAGCCCGAAGCCGGCTCGCCGGTGCAGCCACACGACTGCGGATCGGTCGTCCATGGCGTCCATGGTGACGCACGAATGTGAGGAGATCGTGAGGACTCGGCTCCGCCTGGGAGAATCCGCTCGTGCAGGACCTCGACACCATCCGCTTCGAGCGCGACGGCGACGTGCTCGTCGCGACGATCGACCACCCGCACAGCCCGGTCAACGCCGTCGACGCCCGGCTGCACCACGACCTCGGTGAGCTGGCCCGCCGGCTCAAGCGCGAGAGCGTGGCCCGCGCCGTGCTGCTGACGGGGTCGGGCCGGGCGTTCAGCGCCGGCGGCGACTTCGACTGGTTCCCGGCGCTGCGCAGCGTCGGTGCCGCCGACGTGCTGCGCCGGGACGCCAAGCAGCTGATCTGGGACCTGCTCGACGTGGAGGTGCCGGTGGTGTGCGCGCTGAACGGCTCGGCGGCGGGGCTGGGGGCGTCGGTGGCGCTGCTGTGCGACCTGCTGGTGATGTCCCGCGACGCGGTCATCGTCGACCCGCACGTGAAGGTCGGGTTGGTCGCCGGTGACGGCGGCGCCGCCGTCTGGCCGCTGCTCGTCGGTCCGCTGGCGGCCAAGCGCCACCTGCTGCTCGGCGACCCGCTGGGTGCCGACGAGGCGCTGCGCCTGGGCGTGGCGGCCGAGGTGTGCGATGCCGGTGCCGTGCGCGAGCGGGGCATGGACTGGGCGCGTCGCCTGGCGGGTGGCGCACCCCTGGCGGTGCGGGGGACGAAGGCGGCCGTGAACGCCCAGCTGAAGCGAGCCCTGCTCGACAGCTTCGACGTCTCGGCGGCCTTGGAGATCCCTTGCCTGCTCTCCCAGGATCACGCCGAGGCGGTCGACGCCATGCGCGAGCGCCGGCCGGCACGGTTCACGGGGCGATGACCGGAGCAGCGCACCGCTGCGGACGAGAGGGGATCTGATGGACGCGCTCGAGGCGATCATGACCACCAGGGCGATGCGCCGGTTCACGGACGAGCCCGTGAGCGACGACGACATCCGCATCTGCCTCGCCGCGGCGCAGCAGGCGCCGAGCGGTGGCAACGTGCAACCCCAGCAGTACGTGGTGGTGACCGATCCCGAGGTGAAGGCCGAGGTGGCCCGCCTCTACCGGGCGGCGTTCGACCGCTACGAGCGCTCGCTGCCGGAGCCGACGGAGTTCCGCGACGAGGCGCAGGCCCGCTCGTGGCGCCGGACGCGTGACGCCAGCCGGCACTTGGCCGACACGCTGGCGAGCGTCCCGGTGCTGGTGCTGTTCCTCCAGCCGCTGATCCCCTGGACGCCGAGCGACGAGCACGGCGAGATGGACATCGGCCGCCTCGACGCCAGCGTGTACCCGGCCGTCCAGAACTTCTGCGTGGCGGCACGCGCCATCGGGCTCGGCACTGCGCTCACCACGGTCGTGCGCATCCACGCCGACGAGGTGCTGCGCGTGCTGGGCGTCCCGTCGAACCCCGACGGCTCGCCGCGCTACGAGATCGCCGCCCTCGTCCCCGTGGGGCGCCCGGCGGGTCGGTTCGGCGTCGCCCCCCGCAAGCCCGCCGGCGCGGTGACCCACTGGAACCACTGGGCCAACCGCCTCGGTTCTGGTCCCAGGAAGTAGCGCTGAGCGCTACTTCCTGGGACCAGAACGCAGGGGTGGGGTGGGTTGGGTGGGGTGGCCTATCGTCGCCGGCGTGACGACGTTGACGACGGACTTCCCTGGGGTGCACGACGACGGCGGCCGGCTGGTGGTCGATCTGCTCGACCCGGAGCTGTACCGGCGTGACCCGCACGAGGTGTGGACGTGGATGCGGGCCAACGAGCCCGTGTACCGCGACGCCCGCAACGGCCTGTGGGCGGTGACGCGCCACGCCGACCTGCTCGACGTCGAGCGCCGCAGCAGCGTGTTCGTCTCGGGCATGGGGTATCGGGCGATCTGGGCGCCCGAGGAGATCAACATGATCGCCCAGGACGACCCCCGCCACCGCCAGCAGCGCCTGCTCGTGCAGGGCCGCTTCACGCCTCACGCCGTGGCCGAGCAGGCGCACGAGGTCCAGGCGCTCACCGCGCAGCTGGTCGACGCGTTCGTCGGCGACGGCGAGGTCGAGGTGGTGGAGGCCCTCGCCGGCCAGCTGCCGGCGCGGCTCACCTGCCGGCTCCTCGGCTACCCGGAGGAGATGTGGCGCGAGGTGAAGAGCTGGAGCGAGCGGCTGATGCGCATCGACATGCGCGAGCGCGACGGGCGCACGTTCTGCGAGTTCGTGGACGCCAACGTCGAGTTCGCCACCGCGCTCGGCGAGGTCGCCCAGGAGCGCCTCGGCTGCCCCGCCGACGACCTCATCTCGACCTGGCTGCACGCCGAGATCGACGGCGAGCGGCTCCCACCGTCAGCGGTCGTGCACGAGACGGGGCTGTTCATCTCCGGCGGGGCCGAGACGACGCGCACCGCCATCAGCCACGGGCTGCGCGTCTTCGCGGACCACCCCGAGCAGTGGGAGGCAATGGCCGCCGATCCGTCGCTGGTGCCTGGCGCCGTCGAGGAGGTCCTGCGCTGGGTGACGCCGCTGAACAACATGTTCCGCCGGGCCGCGGCCGACGACCGCATCGGCGACCAGCCCGTCCGGCGGGGCGACCGGGTGATCCTGCTCTACCCGTCGGCCAACCGCGATGAGGCCGTGTTCGCCGACCCGTTCCGATTCGACATCCGCCGCGACCCGAACCCCCACGCCTCGTTCGGGTACGGCACGCACATGTGCCTCGGGACGAACCTCGCCCGCACCTCCCTGGCGGCAGTGTTCGGTGAGCTGTCCCGGCGGGTCACGGACCTGCGGGTGGTGACGGAGCCGGACGTGGAGCCGAACATCTTCGCCCGCGCCGTACGCAGCTTCGGCCTCGCGTTCAGGGTGCGATGACCTCGAGCGCGGTCATGCCGCGCACGAACGTGCTCGCGCCGTGCGCCGGCGTCGCCTGCGGGTCGGCCAGGCGCAGGCCGGGTGCCCGCCGCACGAGCGCCTCGAACGTGGCCCGGATCTCGAGCCGGGCCAGGCTCGAGCCCAGGCAGAAGTGGGGGCCGAACCCGAACGCCACGTGTGGGTTGGGCTGACGGCCGACGTCGAGCTCGAACGGATCGTCGAACACGTCCTCGTCGCGGTTCGCCGATGCGTACTCCATGAGCACCGACGAGCCGGCCGGGATGGTCGTGCCGCGGATCTCCACGTCGGCGGTGGTGGTGCGGTTCATGTTGAGGATCGGGCTCACCCAGCGGAGGCACTCCTCGACGGCGCTCGGCACCAGCTCCGGGTCGGCGACGAGGCGCTCCCACTGCGACGGGTTCGACAGCAGCGCGTGCAGCCCGCCCGTGATCACGTTGCGGGTGGTCTCGTTGCCGCCGACGAGCAGCAGCAGCGCATTGCCGGTGACGTGGTCGTCGTCGATTGGCCGGCCACCGACCTCGGCGCGCACGAGGGTGCTGACCAGGTCGTCGCCAGGGCACTGGCGGCGCTGCGCGACGACGTCGGTGATCCACCCGCCCCAGGCGAACGCCGCCGTCACCACCTCGTCGGTGATGTTCTCCGGGCCGTCGGCGCCCCGGATCATCTGGTCGCTCCAGTGCTGGAGCTGCTCGAAGTCGGCTGGGTCGGCGCCGAGCAGCTCGCCGATCAGGGTCATCGGCAGCGGCCGGGCGATCTCGCGCACGACGTCGAAGCGCCCGAGCCCGAGGGCCCGGTCCAGCAGCCGCTCGACGACGTCGTGCACGTGCGCCTCGTAGCGGATCATCTGCTTCGGCGTGAACCCCCGGGCCACGATGCGGCGCTGGTCGCCGTGGTAGGGGTCGTCGGCGTCGATCATCGACGGCTGGGGGTCGGTGCGCGGGCGTGACCCGGGAGCGTTCGAGAACAGGTGCGGCTGGCGCTCCGCCCAGACCACGTCGGCATGGCGGGTGAGGGCCCACACCCCCGTCTCCGGGTCGCAGAACACCGGCGCGTTGGCCCGCAGCCAGGTGAACATCGGGTGGGGGTCGCCGGCGTAGACGTCCTTGTCGAACAGCCGGACCTCCATGCGGCCGATCCTATTCGCCGCCCGCGGCGTGGCCGGTCGGCACCGGACGGTGCCCACCCGCCCGAGCAGTACGGTGTCGAGCCATGGGGATCACCACCGTCGCCGACATCCTGCGCACCCACGCCGCCGACCGCCCCGACGAGACGTGCCTCGTCGAGGGCCCACGCACGCGCACGTGGGCCGAGCTCTTCGACCGGTCGACACGGGTGGCCCAGGCGATGCAGGCCGCTGGTGTCGGCGTGCAGGATCGTGTCGCCTTCCTCGACAAGAACTGCATCGAGCACTTCGAGGTGTTCTACGGCGCGGCGCTCTTGAACGCCGTCTGCGTCGACGTCAACTGGCGCCTGGCGCCGCCCGAGGTGGCGTACATCCTGAACGACGCTCAGGCGAAGGTGCTGGTGGTCGGCCAGGAGCTCGCGCCGGTGCTCGATGCGATCGCCGACGAGCTCACCACCGCGACCGTCGTGGTCGTCGGCGGTCACCCACGCTTCGAGTCCTACGAGGACTGGGTCGCCCGGCAGCCGGCCGAGGATCCGGGAGCGGAGGCGGCCGGCACCGACATCGCCTTCCAGCTGTACTCCTCGGGCACCACGGGCCGCCCGAAGGGTGTGATGCTGATGAACGACAACTTCTTCAGCCTGCTGCCGATGGCGAAGGACATGTGGGGGCTGCGGCCGGACACGGTGAACCTGGTCGCCATGCCGCTGTTCCACATCGGCGGTGGGGGCTGGGCCACGGCCGGCATGTACGTCGGCGCGAAGTCGGTGATCGTGCGCGACCTGGACCCGGCGGCCTTGGTCCGCATGATCCCGGAGCAGGGCATCACCCACGCGTTCCTCGTGCCGGCGGTGTTCCAGTTCATGCTGATGGTGCCCGGGGTGGACGAGGCCGACTTCTCCAGCCTCGAGGTGCTGGTGTACGGCGCGTCCCCGATCAGCGAGGACGTCTTGGCGCGGTCGGTGACCACGTTCGGGTGCCGGTTCTGGCAGGCCTACGGGCTCACCGAGACCACCGGGGCCATCGTGAATCTGCCGCCGGAGGACCACGATCCCAACGGTCCCAACCGGCACCGGCTGCGCAGCTGTGGCGTTCCCGGCCCGGGCGTGGAGCTGCGGATCGTCGACACCTCGAACGGCCGCGACCTGCCCCCGGGCGAGGTCGGGGAGATCTGGGTCCGGTCTGGCCAGGTGATGAAGGGGTACTGGAACAACGACGAGGCCACGGCCGAGTCCATCGTGGACGGGGGCTGGTTCCGCACGGGCGACGCCGGGTACCTCGACGAGGACGGCTACCTCTACATCCACGACCGCGTGAAGGACATGATCGTCTCTGGCGGTGAGAACGTGTACCCGGCCGAGGTCGAGAACGTGCTGATGACCCACCCCGCCGTGGTCGACGTGGCGGTCATCGGGGTGCCGCACGATCGGTGGGGTGAGACGGCCAAGGCCCTGGTCGTGCGGGCCCCGGGCGTCGAGGTGAGCGAGCAGGAGCTCATCGACTTCGCCCGCGAGCACCTGGCCCGCTACAAGTGCCCGACGAGCGTCGACTGGGTCGAGGCGCTGCCCCGCAACCCGAGCGGCAAGATCCTGAAGAAAGATCTGCGCGC
>CAZKVJ010000003.1:197480-225559 GCA_964556225.1 uncultured Ilumatobacteraceae bacterium | reverse complement strand
CCCCTGTTGGATAACTGGCAGCGACCCCTGCGCGCCGCCCCCCCCGATAACGTCCCCCACCCCCCCCCCTGACCGCGTCGCGTTTGTTCGTTTTGCCGGATTTTCTGCCGGCAAATCGACCAAACGGAGGTGGTGACGGTGTCGCGGGGGGTGGAAGCGGCACAATGGTGGGTGGGCGGACCCACCACGAGACCATTCGGGATGCCCACACCCCCATGCGCGCTGCTCATTCGAACCTGAACCCCGTTCTCCGCGGCCTCGCCGCCGCCGCCCTGCTGGTCGGCCTCGCCGCCTGCGGCAGCTCCTCGGACGCCACAGCGCCGAGCACCACCTCCACCACGGTCGCCCCCACCACCACGAAGGCGACCACCACGACCGTCGCGCCGACGACGACGGAGCCGGCCACCACCACGACCGAGCCGCCGCCGCCGGTCTTCCCACTCACCGGCGTGCTGGCCACCGACCTCGGGTTCCTCCGACCGGCGCTCGTCGTGAAGATCGACAACGCGCCCGGCGCCCGGCCCCAGACCGGCTTCAACGCCGCCGACCTGGTGTACGAGGAGATCGTCAACGACAACCTCACCCGCTTCGCCATGGTGTTCCAGAGCCAGGGCAGCGACCCCGTCGGACCGATCCGCTCGGGTCGGATGCAGGACATCGACCTGTTCGGTTCGCTCTCGCACCCGCTGTTCGCGTGGAGCGGCGGGAACGCCACGGTGACGGCGGCGATCCGCGCCAGCGACCTCGTCGACATCGGGCCCAGCCGGGCGGCGGCGTACTACCGCAGCGGCGACCGCAGTGTGCCGCACAACCTCTACTCGAACACCACCGACCTGTGGAGCTACGCGCCGGCCGACGCCCGGCCGCCGATCCAGCAGTTCGCCTACCGCGACGCCGACGAGGCGCCGGCGGGCACCCCGAGCGCCGGGGTCGACCTCACGCTCGACGCCGTCGACGTGCTCTGGGAGTGGGATCCGGCCACGGGGCTGTACCGGCGCACCATGGAGGGCAAGGCCCACAACGACGCCGCCGGCGGCCGGGTCACGACGAACAACGTGGTCGTGCTGGTGATGGAGTACCGGCCGGGCATCTCCGGGAGCCCCGACGCGCAGGCGCTCGGCTCCGGCGAGGCGTTCGTCTTCACGGGCGGGAACATGGTGCACGGCACCTGGACCCGTGACGACCGCCTCGAGCCGTTCACGCTCACGGCCGACGACGGCTCGGTCATCGAGCTCACCCCCGGTCGCACCTTCATCGAGCTCCCCCGCACCGGCACCACCGTCCCCCTGCCCCCGCCCGCCTGACCCCTCCTCCCCGTTCTGGTCCCAGGAAGTAGCGCTGAGCGCTACCGCGTGCTGCCAGAACGGAGGGGGTTGACGGTCAGCCGGCGATGCGGTTGAGGATGGCCTCCTGGGCCAGCAGCTGGCTGCGGGTCGACCCCGGGTTGTTGAGGGTTGCTTCGGCGGTCCTCAGGACCTGCGAGAGCAACGTGTCGGGGCCGCCCGTGCCGTCGGTGTCGACCATCTGGCTCCACCGCAGCGCGCCGTGGGCCACGTTCAGCCACACCGACACCAGCGGGCGGATCATCAGCTGGCGGGCGTCGGAGGTCTGGCGAGTGTTGGCGGCATCCTGCACCTGGGCCAGGGTGTCGAGGGTCCAGTACTCCCCCGACCCTGAGGGGCCGAACACCGAGCTGAGGTGGTTGACCACCTGGCGGTAGCACTCCAGCGTCGTCGGCGACAGCGTGGTCTTGCGGTAGGCGTTGTACCACCAGCCGGAGTTCCGAATCCGGGTCTCGGTGCCCGTCGCCACCACCCAGGTGGAGTCCACGCCAGACCCGCCGTCGTCGTCGCCCGCCGTCACCCCGACCCGGTACAGGCAGGCCTGGGTGTAGGTGTGCGACACCGCGCTCGCCACCTGCGCCCGCGGCTGCACCGTCGGGCTCGGGTACGGATCCGACGCCGGCGGGTTCACCAGCGACGACGTCGAGGCCGTGCCGGCGTCGAGCTGGCCGACCAGCCGGGTGTCGAAGTCCCAGGCGAACGCCAGGTCGTCGCTACCGGGGTCGTCGGCCCGGGCCGTGAGCGACAGCGGCGTGCCGGTGCGGACCACGAAGGTGGGGATGCCGCTCGGCGGCGGCGGCGCCATCGTCGCGGACTCGTCGATCGCCACCGACGGGTTCACGTTGCGCACGATCAGCTGCCCCGTGTCGGAATCGCTGAGCGTGTCGTCGTCGACCACGGTGGCGACGACGTCGACCGTGAGGTTGTCGCCGAAGACGGCGGTGGCGCTGAACTCGTAGGCGCCGGCCGGCAGGTCGATGACCGTGTCGGCCACGGCGTCATGGCCCCAGTCGATGGTGAGCTGGAACGTGTCGAGCACGCCCGGGTCGTAGATGGAGCCCACCACCGACACGGTGCCGCCCTCGTCGATGTCGCCGTCGAGGACCTGCAGCTGGACCGTCGGCGCCACGTCGAGCACCGACTGGGTCATGGTGAGCGGCCCGCTGTCGCCGGAGTCGTCGTCCACGACACGTAGGCCGATCGTGTAGTTGTCCTGGGCCGTCCCCGTCGGGTTGTCGTCGACGTAGAGGTGGGTGATCGCGATCGGCGTGGCGACCCCGACACCGGGGGCGAACGCGAGCGTCATCGGGGCACCGCCGTCACCCCAGTCGATGGTGACCACGTGCGGGTCACGCGCACCGGGATCGACGATCCGCAGGTCGTAGGTGACCCGCCTGCCCTCGGTGACGGAGCTCCGCGGCGTGAGCGACACGCTCGGGGCGACGTTGGCGACGGTCGCCGGCGTGTTCCCGAGCAGCTGGCCGCCGTCGTCGTCTCGCACCCGCACCCCGACGGTGTAGGTGTCGGAGGCGGTGCCCGTGGGGTTGTCGTCCACGAAGGTGTGCGTCAGCGAGAACGTGCGCTGGCCGACCGGCAGGGTCAGCTGCTCGGCGGCAGTGCCGTCGCCCCAGCTCACGGTGACGCGATGCACGTCCAACGCGCCGGGATCGGTGAACGTGGCCGCCAACGTGGTCACGGCGCCCTCGGTGGTCGCCGCGACCGAGATCTGCAGACCCGACGGGGCCGCGTTGACGACCGTCACCGGCACCGTCTTGGTCCGGCCGACGGCCGTGACCTCCACCAGGTACGTGTCCGTCCCGGTTCCCTTGGGGTCGTCGTCGGGGTACGTGTGAGTCGGGGCGAACGTGCGCACGCCGGTCGGCACCGTGAGCACCTCGGGCGCCGAGTCGTCACCCCAGTCGACGGTGACCGCCACGGCGGCCGTCGGCGTTGCGTTGAACACGCCGTTCACCGTGACCATCCCGCCCTCGGTGAGGGTCGTGGGCGAGGCCGTCAGCGAGAACCCGGTCAGTGGCGGGGCGCCACCCTGACCGCTGGCCGGGGCGCCGGACCCCTGGGCCAGGGTCGTCGTGCCGATGTCCTCGCACTCCACCGGGTCGGCGGTTCCGAAGATCGTGGCGACCACGTCGTCGAGCAGCGCTTCGGCCTGGTCGAACGGATCCGCTGCGAAGTCCCAGTCGAGCGCCAGCCCGAGCTCGTGACCGAACAGCAGCCCCTTGAACCGAAGCGCCGCGACGGCCTCGGTGCTGGCCTCCACCGACTCCTGGCGGAAGTCGGCGCACGCCACGTCGAACGGGGCGCTGGCACCACTCAGCGCATCGGCCAGCTCGTCGAGCAGCGTCGACAGCGACAGGTTGTTCGGTACGCCTGGGAAGGGTTCGAGGATGGCGGCCAGCCGGCCCTCCACGACGGCGACGACCTCGGCGAAGGACGCCGGGATGCGGTCGTCGAGCTCGTGGAGCCCGTTGATGTGCACGCTGACCGGCGGGATCGCCCAGCACACACCGTCGATGACGATGCCGGGACCCGGGATGTCGAATCCGGCCGGGGACGAGAACATGCCGTAGCACTGCGGGTCGAGCCACACCCCGGGGAACTCGATGCCGAACGGGCCGCCCGGCGGGTCGCTCCAGCAGACCCCGTCGACGACCACGCCGAGCTCATCGGTCGCGACCAGGAGCCCGGCGACCTCGACGCCGACCCGGCACTCGGTGTCCTCGGGATCCCAGAAGCCGCGCGTTCCCTCGGTGATCACCACGTCGTAGCCGCCGAGCAGGTCGTCGATGTTCGGACGCTGCAGCCCGTACTGCTGGAGCTGAGCGTCGAGGTCGCTCAGCGCGTCGGCGAGGCCCTCGAGCCAGGCCGGCACGGTGCCACCCGCCTCCTCGACCAGGTCGGGGAGGTCGAGGAGCACGCCGAGGGGATCCGGGTCGTCCAGCAGCCGCTGGTAGATGAGGTCGACGGCGGTGGCGCTGAGGCGGAGGTCCTCGATGAGGGGTTGGAGCTTGTTGCGGACCAGGCCGGTGAAGTCGGACTCCATCACGGCGTGCAGGTCGAAGTCGAGCGCCAGCCAGCTCGCCGGGTCCGACAGGTCGATCTGGCTCAGGTCAGCGTGCGCCTCGCCCTCGACCTCGGCGTGGAACGCTCGGCTGCCCGCCCCCGGGAACAGCTCGACGTCGCCGCGGAACGCCACTCCGTCGAGGCCGACGTAGATGTCGAATGATCCGTCGAGGAGGTTCGGGACCTCACAGCCGCCGTACGCTCTCAGCACCTGTTGAGTGGGGGCGAGGCGGAAGTCGAGCAGTGCCTGGTCGCACTGCAGCACGCCGACGTCGAACTCACCGAGGGATCCGGACACGATGATGCCGTCGTCGGGGGTGGCGACCAGCAGCGCGCTGGCGAAACAGGTGGGGTCGGCGGCGCACTTCACCGGATCGGCGACCGGCAAGCCCGGGTTGCAGCCACCGGGCGGGTTGGGGGGCGCCACGGTGAGGGGCGCCGCATTGATGTGGAACGTGCCGCCGAGCTTGATGCCGGGCTCGATGCACAGATCGGGGTACGACGCGAAGCCGACCATCAGGTCGAGGTTGCGGAACGAGATGTTCGGCAGCCCGGAGAGGTCCGGCGCCAGGTCCGGGAGGCCGAGCGCGGTCGCCTTCGTCGTCACGTAGTCGTACAGGTCCATGAAGTCGGCCAGCTCGATGCCGGCCTGGGATGAGAACCGGATCCCGTTGAACGTCGGCACCACCGAGAAGCCCGGCGGCGCGGGGATCGGCTGGACCGTCATCGCCATGGCGATCGACCCGGAGAAGTCCTTGTCGAACAGCGCGCCGGCTGCCAGCAGGCCCAGGTCGACGGTGACGCCGCCGCTCAGGCTCGGTGCGATGCCGAGCTGGATCCGCGCCGCGTCGACGCGCAGGAACTCGATGCCGAACGGCTCCGGCCAGCCGACACCGGGCTGGGTCAGCAGGGCACCGGAGAGCGTCAGCTTCGGCGGCACCGCGAAGCTCACCCCCGCACCGATCTCGAAGTCGAGCCGGTCGTAGCAGGCGTACTGACCGCTCAGGCCCGGGATCGTCTCGAGCCACGACCGGTGGCAGGCAGCGTTGGTTGCCGACTGGGTCGGCGGCACCGACTCGTCGCGCAGCCGGATGCGCAGCTCGCCGACGATCTCGAACCCCTCGGGGCTTGCCTCGAATGCCAGGCGGGCCCGCTCGAACCAGTCCGGGTACTCGGGGTTGATCGGCGGCTTGATGGCCGGCAGGACGGCGCGGACTGAGAGCGAGCTGAGGTCGATGCTCCCGCTGCCCGGGTAGGGCGCCGAGGCGTCGAGCAGCAGACCCGACGACGGGTCGATCCAAAGGAGCGGCAGCAGGTCGCGCAACCCGTCCAGCGCCTCCGGGAGCTGGAACGAGGCGAGCACATGGATGCCGTTGTCGAGGTCGACCTCGTAGGCGGTGCAGGTGGCAGGCCGCGGATCGCAGCCGTTGAGGCCGCGGAAGAAGTCGTCCTCCTCTGGCGAGAGGTTGAAGCTGTTGTCCTCGAAGCCGGCCGCGGCGCTGATCCCGACGAGGGCCACCGTCGGCGCGTCGGCGATCTGGAACGGGTTGTCCGGGATGATCGACGAGAGCGTGGCCTCGGTGCTGCGCACCCCGAACACGATCTCGCTGCCGCGCAGCGAGAACAGGTACTGCGCCGAGCCCGGCCCCAGCAGCGGGAAGCCGCCGGTGGCACCGACGCTCAGTTGCAGCGGCTTGCCCGGTTCCACATGGGCGGTGACGCTCACCGGCCCGAGGGTCGCGTCGAGGTTGCTCGGCAGGTCGGAGGAGTCCATGCCGACCGCGTCGAGCACGTCGAAGATGCTGATCTGGCCGTCGTAGGACACGGTGATCTCGGTCCCGACGGTCGGCGTCAGCTCCACCTCGAGGCGCACGCTGAACGGTTGCCCGCCGATCACGAACGACGAGGTGAGCGCGCCGCTCACGTCCACCGGCCCGCCCTCGGGGGCGATGACGCGGACCTCCATGCCGACCGAGGTGAGGTCGAGCCACTCCAGGCCGAACACGTTCGGCCACCCGACGTTGCCGGGACTCGGGTCGACGAGGATGGCGATGGTCGCCACGGACTCCTCGATGGTGATCTGCGCCTCGACGCCGATCGAGAGGCTGACGCCCTGCGACGGGATGTTCACGGCGGCGGTCGCCTCGGCCGTGAACGTGAGCATCGTGTTCGTGTGGTCGTACTCGATCTTCAGCGTCCCGTCCGACAGGCGCAGCCAGTCCGGCAGCAGCGCCTGGTCGCCGGGCGCCAGCGCCGGCAGGTCGGCCTGCAGGCTGACGTCGTTCAGGGTGAAGTCACCGGTCACGAGGTGGGTCACGTCGAAACCAACCGCGCCGGTCAGCAGCACCGAGGTCCCGGCCGGGTAGCCGAACGCCTGGCGCACCTCGGCACCCAGTGAGTCGAGGCGCAGCCCGGCCACCATCGTCAGGGTGTTCCCGGGCGCGAAGTCACCGGGCAGGTCGTTCGCCAGGCTTCCGAACCAGGCGATGGTCCGCGGTGTCATCGGTACGCACGTCGTGTCCGCGGGCGCGCACGTCTTCTTCACGTTGGCGCCAGCCGGCTGCACCATCGACAAGGTCACCTCGGGCAGCTCGAGGTCGGCCGCGAACGCGATCGCCTCGTTGCCGCGGAACACCTGGCGCAGCGAGATCGGGTCGTCGCTGAAGAGGTCGTCGTCGGTGAGGCGCAGGCCGGTGAGCAGCGTCGGCTCCTTGCCCGGGCCGGTTCCGGCCGGGTCCGACATCGACAGCAGCAGACCGACGACGAGGTTGTCGGGTGCGGCGTCGATGCTGAACTGGCCCTCGGCGTCGATCGAGGCGGCACCGTCGGCGGTGTCGTAGGCGAAGGTGAGCCCGGCCTCGATGAGCCCGGAGGCGGGCGACTGGCCGCTGGCGTCGAAGGACGTGCCGGCGAGGTCGTTGACGAGCTCGATCATCTCCCCGACGGTCAGGTCGACACCGATGCCGATGCCCGCGGACCAGTCGATGGCGAACGTGACCGTGGGCTTCGAGTCGGGGATGACGACCTCGGATTCCTCCCAGTCGAGGGTCAAGGTGAGGTCGAAGGTGAGATCCTCGATCGTCACCGGGCCCTCGATCTCGATCGTCTCCGTCGCCGAGGTGATCGTGATCGCACCCTCGTCGATCAGCAGCGGTCCGACGTTGCCGAGCTTCGGGATCCGCAGCTTCACGGGTCCGGCGTCGTTGAGGTACGCGGTGATCTCCGAGACGACGCCGTCGAACGTCAGGTCCTCGAGGTCCGGCAACGTCGCGTCCGACGGGTCGAGCAGCACGTCTCGGATCGAAGTATCCGCCGACGCGTCGGGCGACGGCCCGAGCAGCAGGCCGAACAGCGCGGCCACCCCGATCGTGATCCCCCAGCCGATCAGCCGCCGTCCGCCCGACGATCCGTTCGCCATCGCCCCACTCCCCCCGGTGCTCCCTGTCGAATGGTGGGTCGGCACCGGGTCCGCGCGCATCAGTGAGATCACTGAGGAATGGAGCCCTCCGGCGGCGATCGTGCGCGCCGACGACGGCTAACGTCACCGTCGGTGGAGCCACGGCCACGCGGAAGGGCGGAGTACCTCGATGAGGCGTCGTCACTCCTCGAACGCGCCAGCGACCAGCGGCTCGGCGCGGTGGTCATCGTGGAAGGTGAGGCCGGCATCGGCAAGACCACCTTCTTGCACGAGCTCCGGCGGCGGGCGCCGGGCGCAACGACCGTGGTCGAGCTGCTGGCCGACCGGGCCGAGCGCACCCGGCCCTTCGGCCCGCTCCTCGACGCGCTCAGCCTCGCGACGGTCCCGGCGCAGCTCGAACCGGATCGGGCCGGCATCGCGTCGCTGTGGAGCGGCGGCCCGGCGAGTGACGAGCCCACACCTCGTGCCTCACCCCTGCAGAGTGTGCCGGACGAGCGTCTGCGCTACATCGACGGGCTCGCCCGCCTGCTCGTCGCTTGGGCGGAGCTGTGTCCGCTGACCGTCCTCGTCGACGACGCGCACTGGGCCGACGACGCCACGCTGGCGGTCATCGCCCGGGCCGCCCGTTCCGTCGCCGGAGTGCCGCTGGTGATCGTTCTCGCCGCCCGGCCCGTGCCTCGCGACGAGGCGCTGGCGGCACTGATCGAGCGCTCCGTGGAGCGCGGTGCATGCCGGTTCGTGCTCGGGGCGCTCACCCCGGTCGAGGTCGCCGGCGTCCTCGAGGAGCTGGCAGGAGGACCCCCCGGACCGCGCCTGCTCCGCGCGGCCGAGTCGGCGGGAGGCAACCCGTTCCTCCTCGGCGAGCTCGTCGACTCGCTCCGCCGCCACCACGACCTCGTCGTGGTCGACGGCCACGCTGAGGCATTCGCTGACACGACAACTCGCGAGGTCAGCGCGCACGACGCCGTGATCGCCCGCATGGCGACGATCGGCCCCGAGGCCCAGCAGCTCCTCACGGTGGCATCGGTGTTCGAAGGAGCCTTCAGCCCGGCCGAGATGACGGCCGTGCTGGGCCGTCCCGCCGCCGCGCTCCTCCCTGCGATCGCGGCCACGGTCCGGGCCGGGCTGCTCGTCGATGACGGTCGCGAGCTGCGCTTCCGCCACGAGCTCCTGGCGAGCGCCGTGCGGGCGACGATGAGCGAGTCGGTCGTCGCGGCACTGCACCTCGACATCGCCAGGGCCCTGGCAGCGATGGGCGCCCCCGCGCCACGGGTCGCCGGCCACTACCTCCGAGGCGCCACGCCGGGCGACGTGTCCGCAGCCAGCTGGCTTCGTCAGGCCGCCGCCGAGATCGTCCGCCAGGCGCCGGCGACTGCGCTCGAGCTGCTGGAACGGGCACGGGATCTGCTCCCCCCGACCTCACCGGCACGAGACGAGGTGCTCGTCGAGCTGGTCGACGCGGCGTTCTGGAGCGGTCAGGTCGACCGTGCCGTGGCGCTGGCGACCGAGGCGCTGCGCCGTCCGCTTCCACGAGAGCTGACGGAGAGCCTGCACGAGACGATGGCCAGAGCGCTGACGGTGCTGGGCCAGCCCGCAGCGGCGATCACGCACGCAGAAGCGATCGCCGCCGGCGGCTCGGGGGCGTGGGGACGCGCGCTCACCTCGATCCTGAAGGTCTTCGCCATGGACCTCGACGGCGCGCTCGCCGACGCCGTCGCCGCCGCCGACGAGGCCGCCGGCGATCCGTGGGCGACCACGCTGGCCTACAGCGTCCAAGGCTTCGTCCACCAGATCAGCGGGTACCACGAGCGGGCCGCCGAGCTCGGCGCCAAGGCCGTGGCGGCGGCCGATGGCTCGCCCGGGTTGGCGGCCCACCGCCTGGTGCCGCTGGTCTTCCACGGCCTCGAGCTGCAGTCGTGCGGCCGCTCCGACGACGCCCAGGTCGAGCTGCGCCGCGGTCAGGAGCTCTCGGAGGCGCTCGGCACCGTGTGGGCCGAGCCCTTCTACCACTACGCGCAGGCGCTCGTTCACTGGGATGCGGGCCGCTGGGACGACCTGCTGGCCGAGGCCGAGGCCGGACTCGACTTCGCCCGCACGAATGACATCGCGCTGGCGGCCGGGTTCGCGTGCGCCGTCAGCGCGGCAGCGCACCTGTTCCAGCGGCGCGCCGAGCTGGCCGCACAGCTGCTCGACGAGGGTGATCAGCTGCTCGCCCGCGGGGGCATCCAGTACGGGGCGGACTGGCTGGTGTGGGTCCGTGCGCTGCAGCTGGAAGCGTCGGGCCGGCCGAGCGAAGCGCTCGACCTCCTGGAGGTCGCCTGGCACGCTGCGGCCGGCCTCAAGGCCGGTGCTGCCTTGTCGCTCTTCGGCCCCGACCTCGTCCGCCTCGCCGTCCTCCGTGGGCGACGGTCGCTGGCCGACGACGTCCAGCGTGCGCACGCCACGACGACGAGCGCCGGCAGCCGGTGGAGCGTCGATCTCGAATCGCAGCGGTGGCGGAGCGCGCTGGACGGCGATCTCGATGCCCTCGAGGACATACGTCAGCGACACCTCGCGGTGGGACGTCCGGTCCAGGCCCTGTGCGACCGCGAGGCCGCGACACTCGGTGCGGTGCTCGCCAACCGGCACGACCTGGCTCGCGAGCTGCTCGAGGGCCTCACCCGAGACGCCGACGCTACGGGCTCTCCGGGGATCGCAGATCGTGCCGAGCGTGGCGCCCGCGCCCTCGGACTGCAGCTGACCCCGCGTCAGCGGGCGGTCCGACCCGTCGCCGGGTGGGGTGCGCTCACCGGCACCGAGCGCGCCGTCGCCCGGCTGGTCGGCGAAGGCCGCACCAACGTCCAAGTCGCTGACGAGCTCGGCATCTCACGGCGCACGGTGGAGTCGCACCTCTACCGGACCTTCGCCAAGCTCGGCGTGCGCAACCGGACCGAGCTGGCCGTCGCCATCCACCTCGCCCCGGAGCCGCACTCGCCGCACCCGGATGACCGATGATGGAGGCGTGGAGCAGGATCGGAGCGCGGCGGGTCCGTCGAGGCGACGGCATGCGACGGTGCTGCTCGCCGACATCGTCGGCTTCGGAGCCCTGGCCGGTGAGCTCGTCGACGACGTCGCGACCGCCGTCGTCGACGACCTGTGGCGGGAGCTCGACGCCGTCGTCGCGGCCCACGGTGGTCACATCGACCCGCACGTCGACGACGCCCTGATGGCGGTGTGGGGCATCGGGGCCCCACACGACTCCGACCCGGAGCGGGCGGTGCGCTGCGCGCTCGAGCTCCAGCGCGCGCTGTCCGAGCTCGGCCGGCGGACCCGACGGCAGCTCGCCATGCGGGTCGGCATCAACACGGGTCCCGTGGTCGTGACCGAGGTCGACCCGGCCCGCCCGCCCGCGGTGATCGGGAGCACCGTGGAGGTCGCCAGCCACCTCGAGCGGGCGGCTCCGATGGGCGGCATCGTGGTGGGGCACGAGACCTATCGCAACGTGCGCGGCGTCTTCGACGTCGCGCAGCTCGACCCGCTCAGGGTCAGCGGCGAGCGCGAGCCGCTGCGCACCTACGCCGTGCTCGACGCCAAGCCTCGGGCATTTCGGGTCCCGCCTCGCGGCGTGCACGGTGTCGAGACCCGCACGATCGGACGCGACGCCGAGCTCGGCACCCTGCGAGGGATGGTCGGCGAGGTGCTGGCCCGCCAACACGCCCGTCTCGTCACGGTCGTCGGGCCGCCGGGCATCGGCAAGTCACGCCTGCTCCACGAGCTCGACAACTGGATCGAGCTCCACACCGAGTTCATCTACTACTTCAAGGGCCGAGCGCAGGCGCACCGACGAGCAACGCCGTACGGGCTGCTCCGCGACGTCATGGCCGAGCGCTGCGAGATCCTCGACACGGATCCCCCGGCCACCGTGCTCGAGAAGCTCCAGCGGCAGACCTCCCCCGCGCTCGCGGCGCCGGATGCTGCAGCGCTCGGTGTCTGGCTCGGCTTCCACCTCCCCGGGCTCGGCGGGGCCGATGCCGGCGCCGCCAGCGACGACGCCGGCCGGCGGCACCTCGCCACCTACCTCCTGTCGCTCGCTGACGACAGCCCGGTCATGTGGCTGCTGGAGGATCTGCACTGGGCGGACGACGAGTCCCTCGACGTCATCGAGTGGCTCGTCACGGCACTCGGCACCCATGGCTTCCTCGTCGTGGCCAGCGCACGCCCCGAGCTCGTTCGCCGTCGCCCGAGCTGGCGGTCGTCACCGGGGGCGACGGTCCTCCCGCTCGACCCTCTGGCCGACGACCAGGCCGGCGCGCTCGTCAACGAGATCCTTCGCCCCGCGCTGTTCGTCCCGGAGGAGCTCCGCCAGCTCGTCGTGGCTCGAGCGGGCGGTCTGCCGATCCACATCGAGGAGCTCCTCAAGCTGCTCGTCGACAACGGGGTGATCGACCCGATCGAGGGCGGGACGTGGATCATCTCGCTCGACCGGCTCGAACGCTCGAACCTCCCGACGACGCTCACCGACGTGCTGCGCGCCCGCCTCGACGCACTGCCCGGCCACGCCCTCGCCGCGTTGCAGCACGCCGCCGTCGTGGGGCGAGAGTTCTGGGACGGTGCCGTCGCGGCGCTGGCCGGCGCCACGGCGGCACCCGGCCGGGACGACGAAGCGCTCGACCTCCTGCTTCAGCGCGAGCTGGTGATCCGCCGCACGCCGCCGACGCCACGCGGGACCGGTCAGCTCGCGTTCCAGCACGCACTGCTCCACGACGTGGCCTACCAGTCGGTGCCGGCCGCCGAGCGCGCCCGCCAGCACGCGCTGGTCGCTCGCTGGCTCGAGCTCGCCACCGAGGAACGCCGACGGGAGCACCTCGGTGTGGTGGCTGAGCACCTCGAGCTGGCGGGGGATCACGACGCCGCCGCCGCTCGACGCCGCGAGCTCGCCAGGGGGAAGGGGGGAGAGAGGGGGGTCAGGACTCGAGCTGGCGGGCGAGGCCCTCGGTGGCCTCGATGAACTCCTCGATCATGTCGTAGACGACCTGCGCGGCGGGCTTCGACACGTTCATCGCCCCGACGATCTGGCCGACGAAGTAGTTCGCCAGCTTCTCGGCGCCGGAGCCCTTCCGGTAGGCCGCCCGGTCGATGCGGGCGATGGCCTCGCCAACGAGCACCGGCTGCATCGGCATGCCGAGCGGCTTCGGGTTCGCAGGATCCTCCCACTCGTCGGTCCAGGCCGTCTTCAGCTGGCGGGCCGGCTTGCCGGTGCGCGACCGCGACCGCACGGTGTCCGACGACGTGGCCGCGAGGAACTTCTCCTTCACGACCGGGTGCGTCTCGGCCTCCTCGGTGGTGAGCCACACCGACCCACACCACACGCCCTGCGCACCGAGCGCCATCGCCGCCGCCATCTGGCGCCCGCGACCGATGCCACCGGCACCGAGCACCGGCACCGGCGCGACGGCGTCGACGATCTCGGGGATCAGCACCATGGTCCCGACCTCACCCGTGTGACCGCCCGCCTCGGAGCCCTGGGCCACGATCACGTCCACGCCGGCGTTGACGTGACGCTCGGCGTGCTGGGCCTTGCCGGCCAGCGCGCCGATCTTGCGGCCCTCCTCCTTGACCCGCTCGATCATGTGGGCGGGTGGCGGCCCGAGGGCATTGACCACCAACACCGCCTTGCGGGCGAGCGCCAGCTCGAGCTGGGTGTCGGCGCGGTTCGCCGACATCGGCGCCGTGCCGTCACCGCCCGACAGCATCGGGACGAGGACGTCGTCGTCGGCGAGCGGGGGCACGTCGTAGCGCTGCAGCAGATCGTTCACGAACTGGACGTGCTCGGCCGGGATGAGTGCGCGCAGCTGGTCCATCGTGAACCCGCCCTCGTCGGAGCCGGCGTACTTGGCCGGCACGATGAGATCGACGCCGTACGGGCGGTCGCCGAGCTCGGCCTCGATCCAGTCGAGGTCGATCTCGAGCTGCTCGTGGGTGTGCCCGGCCGCGCCGAGCACCCCCATGCCGCCGGCCTTGGACACAGCCACCACCACATCGCGGCAGTGGGTGAACGCCAGGATCGGTACGTCGATCCCGAACATCTCGGTGATGGCGGTCTTCATGGTCTCGATCTCCTCCGGTCCGGACAGCGGTCGGCTCGACGCGGGCGATGATAACATTGACGATACGAAATTACCGCCTGTACTGTCCCCGGTCATGGCCCGACCCCTCCTGGCCCCGCCGCTGCGCTCCACGCTCGACACCTCGAGCGAGCAGTTCCTTCAGAACCGCGCCGACCTGCTCGAACAGCTCGAGGTCATCGACCGGCTCCTCGACGAGGCCGAGGCCGGCGGTGGCCCGGCGGCGATGGACCGCATGCGAGCCCGAGGCAAGCTCCCTGTACGAGAGCGCATCGCCAACGCGCTCGACCCCGACAGCCCGTGGTACGAGATCAGCCCCCTCGCCGCGTACGACTCCGACTACGCCATGGGTGGCGGCATGGTGGCCGGGGTCGGCGTCATCGCCGACACGGAGGTCGTGATCCTCGCCAACGACCCGTCGGTGCTGGGCGGGGCGCTCACGCCCTACGCCGCCAAGAAGTGGTCCAGGGCGCTGGAGATCGCGCGCGACAACCGGATCCCCTACGTCAGCTTCGTGGAGTCCGCCGGTGCCGACCTGCGGGTGGAGACCGCCGATGGCGGCCGCCGAAAGGTGCAGGTCGACCACTTCGCCGAGACGGGCCGCTTCTTCTACGAGATGATCGAGCTGTCGAAGCTGCGCATCCCAACGGTGTGCGTGGTGTTCGGCTCGTCCACCGCCGGCGGCGCGTACCAGCCGGGCATGTCCGACTACAACATCGTGGTGAAGGACCAGTCGAAGATCTTCCTCGCCGGCCCGCCGCTGGTGAAGATGGCCACGGGCGAGGAGTCCGACGACGAGACGCTCGGCGGCGCCCGCCTGCACGCCGAGGTGTCCGGACTCGGCGACTACTTCGCCGAGGACGAGATGGACGCCATCCGCATGTGCCGGGAGGTGGTGTCCCACCTGAACTGGCGCAAGCGGGGCCCGGGCCCGAGCCTTCGCTCGGACGAGCCGCTCTACGACCCCGAGGACCTGCTCGGCATCGTGAGCCGCGACCTGCGCCAGCCGGTCGACGTGCGCGACGTGATCGCCCGGGTCGTCGACGGGTCACGCTTCGAGGAGTTCAAGCCTCGCTACGGCTCCAGCATGGTCTGCGGGTGGGCCAGCATCCACGGCTACCCCATCGGCGTGCTCGGCAACAACGGCGTCATCTATCCCCAGTCGGCGGAGAAGGCGGCCCACTTCATCCAGCTCGCCAACCAGATCGACGTCCCGCTGCTGTTCCTCCAGAACATCACCGGGTACATGGTCGGGCGGCACTTCGAGGCGGACGGGATCATCAAGAAGGGCTCCCAGATGATCAACGCCGTCTCGAACTCGACCGTGCCGCACCTGACGGTGATCATCGGCTCGTCCTACGGCGCGGGCACCTACGGCATGTCCGGGCGCGCGTTCGGCAACCGGTTCACGTTCCTGTGGCCCACGGCGAAGATCGCCGTCATGGGACCCAAGCAGATCGCCGGTGTGATGTCGATCGTGCGCCGCGGCCAGGCCGCCCGGAAGGGCATCGAGTTCGACGAGGAGGAGGACCGCAAGATCGTGGAGATGGTGGAGGCGATCCAGGAGAAGGGATCACTCGCCCTCGTCGCCACCGGCGCCATCAGCGACGACGGCATCATCGACCCGCGCGACACGCGAACGGTGCTGGGGCTGTGCCTGTCCGTGGTGTCCAACCGTGAGGTCGAGGGCGCGCCCGGCTACGGGGTGTTCCGGCTGTGATCACCACCCGACCGTTCACCACCGTGCTCGTCGCCAACCGCGGCGAGATCGCCCGGCGCATCATCCGCTCGGCACGCGACGTGGGCCTGCGCTGCGTGGCCGTGTTCGTCGACGACGACGCGTGGGCTCCCCACGTCACCGAGGCCGACGAGGCCGTGCGCCTCTCCACCGGGTACCTCGACGGCGCCGCCATCATCGCCGCCGCCCGGACGACGGGCGCCGAGGCCATCCACCCCGGCTACGGCTTCCTCGCCGAGAACGCCGCCTTTGCCACCGACGTGATCGACGCCGGCCTCGTGTGGGTGGGACCCTCCCCGCAGGTGATCGCCGCGATGGGCGACAAGCTGGCGGCCAAGCACGCCGCCGTGGAGGCGGGCGTACCGACGCTGCCGTCGACTGACGACGCCGACGATCCTGGCGCCGCCGAGCGCGTCGGCTTCCCGCTGCTCGTCAAGGCTGCGGCAGGCGGTGGCGGCAAGGGCATGCGCGTCGTGCACGATCCGGCCGACCTCGCGGAAGCGGTGGCGGCGGCACGGCGCGAGGCCGCCGGGGCGTTCGGCGACGACCGCGTGTTCCTCGAGCACTACGTGGCCCGGGCCCGCCACGTCGAGATCCAGATCCTCGGCGACGCGCACGGCAACGTCGTGCACCTCGGCGAGCGCGAGTGCTCCATCCAGCGCCGCCACCAGAAGATCGTCGAGGAGTCACCCTCCCCGGTGGTCGACGACGAGCTGCGCGCCGCCATGGGCCACGCCGCGCTCAGCCTGGCCCGGGCCATCGGCTACCAGTCGGCCGGCACGGTCGAGTTCCTGCTCGACGACGCCAGCGGCGCCTTCTACTTCCTCGAGGTCAACACCCGCCTCCAGGTCGAGCACCCGGTCACCGAGGCCGTCACGGGCATCGACCTCGTGCGCGAGCAGCTGCGGGTGGCGGCCGGCGAGCAGCTCGGCTACGGCCAGACCGAGGTGACCTTCACCGGGCATGCCATCGAGGTGCGTCTCTACGCCGAGGATCCCGCGTCCGGCTTCCTCCCCGCCGCCGGGACGCTGTCGGCGTACGAGCCGGCGGCATCGCCGGCCGTGCGCTGGGACTCCGGCGTCGTGGCCGGCTCGGTCGTCGGCGTGAGCTTCGACCCGATGCTGGCGAAGGTGATCGCCCACGCCCCCACCCGCTCCGACGCCGCCGGGCGCCTGGCCCTCGCCCTCGAGCGCCTGCACCTCGGCGGCGTCACCACGAACCGCGACTTCCTCGTGGCCACGCTGCGCCACCGAGCCTTCCTCGACGGCGACACCACGACCGACTTCATCGATCGTCACGCACCCGCCCCGCCCACCGCCGACGCCGACGAGCTCCGGCGGCTGGCGACGGTGGCAGCGATGTGGGTGCAGCACGAGAACCGGGCGAAGGCGCTGGTGTGGACGCACCTCCCGAGCGGGTGGCGCAACGCCCGTCTGCCGATGCAGCGCGTCGTGCTGGCCCACGGTGACCAGACCCTCGACGTCGAGTACCGGTCGTGCAGGGACGGCTCGTTCGTCACCGGTGACGGCCGGGCGGTCCGGGTCCACCATTGCGACGACGGCACCATCGACGTCGAGATCGATGGTCGCCGGTCCGCCCACCGGGTGACCCGTGCCGGCGATCGCCTCTTCGTCCAGACGCCGACCACGACCGTGGCCTTCGACGTCGTGCCCCGGTTCGTGGTCCCCGGCGCCGAGGAGGCCGGCGGTGGGCTGAGCGCCCCCATGCCCGGCGTCGTGCTCGACGTGCGCGTCGGCGTCGGTGACGCCGTCGAGGCCGGCCAGACGCTGGTCGTGCTCGAGGCCATGAAGATGGAGCACCACATGAAGGCGCCGGCGTCCGGGGTCGTCGTCGAGGTCCGCGTCGCCGCGGGCCAGCGGGTCGACACCGGCGACCGGCTGCTCCTGATCGAGACCGACGAGGCGGGCGACGCCTCGGACGAGAGCTGAGGAGGCACCCGTGAGCGAACCCGCACGCGCCCCGATCCGCATCGCCAACTGCTCCGGCTTCTACGGCGACCGCCTGTCGGCGGCCCGCGAGATGGTCGAGGGCGGGCCGATCGACGTGCTCACCGGCGACTGGCTGGCCGAGCTCACGATGCTCATCCTGGCCCGCACCCAGGCCAAGCGGCCCGGTGGCGGCTACGCCCGCAGCTTCGTCCAGCAGATGGAGCAGGTCATGGGCACGTGCCTGGACCGCGGGATCAAGGTGGTGTCGAACGCCGGGGGCCTGGATCCCGACGGCTGCGCCGAGGCGGTGGCCGAGGTCGCCGCGCGGCTCGGACTCTCCCCCACCATCGCCTACGTCCGCGGCGACAACCTCCTGCCCCGCCTCGACGAGCTGGTCGCCGCCGGTGTCGACCTGGCCCACTTCGAGACCGGCGAGCCCATCGGCGACACCTCGCGCTTCATCAGCGCCAACGCCTACCTCGGGTGCTGGGGCATCGTCGACGCGCTCGAACGCGGTGCGGACATCGTCATCACCGGGCGGGTCACGGACGCCGCCGTCGTCTGCGGCCCGGCCGCGTGGCACCACCGGTGGGCGCGCGACGACTGGGACGCGCTGGCCGGCGCCGTGGTGGCGGGCCACGTCATCGAGTGCGGCACGCAGGCCACCGGCGGCAACTACTCGTTCTTCACCGAGGTGCCCGGCATGACCCGGGTCGGGTTCCCGTGGGCCGAGGTCGCCGCCGACGGATCCAGCGTGATCGGCAAGCACTCCGGCACCGGCGGCGAGGTGTCGGTCGGCACCGTCACGTCGCAGCTCCTCTACGAGATCGGCTCCCCGTCGTACCTCGGCCCCGACGTCACGGCGCGCTTCGACACCATCCGCCTCGACCAGGTCGGGCCCGATCGGGTGCGGATCTCCGGCACCCAGGGTGAGCCGCCACCGCCCACCCTCAAGGTGGCCATGAACGAGCTGGGCGGGTTCCGCAACGACGTGGGCATCGCGCTCACCGGGCTCGACATCGAGGCCAAGGCCAAGCTGGTGGAGGACGCGTTCTGGGTGGCCTGCCCGTTCCGGCCGGAGGACTTCGCCAGCGTGACCACTCGCCTGGTGCGCACCGACAAGCCCGACCCGGCCTCCAACGAGGAGGCGGTGGCGGTGTGGCGGATCACCGTGAAGGACCCCGACGAGCGCAAGGTCGGCCGGGCGATGTCCAATGCCGTGATCGAGCTGGGCCTGGCGACCATCCCGGGGTTCTTCGGGGTGAGCGGCGGGCCGTCGGCCGGCTCGCCGTACGGCGTGTACCGCCCGGCGGTGGTGCCGGCCGAGCTGGTGCCCCAGCACGTGGTGGTGCTCGGGGGCTCGGAGACCGTCGTCGACTCGGTCGCCCCGGCTGGCTCGGTGTCGATCACACCGGCGCCGGAGCCCGCAGCGGTGGTGCCGGGCGGACAGACGGTCCGCGCCCCGATCGGCCGGGTGGTCGGCGCCCGCAGCGGTGACAAGGGCGGCAACGCCAACCTCGGCGTGTTCGCCCGCAGTGACGCAGCGTGGGCGTGGCTCGACGAGTTCCTCACCACGGAGCGGTTGCAGGAGCTGCTGCCCGAGACCGCGCCGCTTCGCGTGGACCGCTACCGCCTGCCGGCGCTGCGGTCGCTGAACTTCGTCGTCCACGGCCTCCTGCAGGAGGGCGTCGCCGCGTCGACCCGCCAGGACGGTCAGGCCAAGAGCCTCGGCGAGTGGCTGCGGGCCCGGGTGGTAGAGGTGCCCGAGGCGCTGCTCGGGTGAGCACGGCGGCACCGTCGGGTGAGGTGCTGCGCCGGCTGCGAGCGGTGACACCGCCCCGGCCGGTTCTCGACCGCGAGCGGGAGCGCCGCCTCACGGACCGCCAGCGCGAGGTGCTCGACGAGCTGGAGCGGATGTTCGTCGACGGCTTCGCCGACTTGACGATGGCCGAGATCGCCGCTCGCACGAACTGCTCGCTGCGCACGCTCTACGGGCTGGCGCCGAGCCGTGACGAGCTGGTCCTCGCCGTCGTCGACCGCAACCTGTGGCGGGTGGGGCGAAGCGCCCGCGACGCCATCGCCGCCGAGATGACCCCGCTCGACGCCGTGCGCGCCTACCTCGAGACGGCCAGCATCGCCGTGAGCGGCATCACGGGGCCGTTCGCCCGCGACCTGGCGGCGATGCCGGCGGCCCAGCGCCTCTGGCTCGACCACTCGACGTACCTGGTGGCCGTCACCGAGAGCCTGCTCGATCTGGCGGTGGAGCAGGGCGAGATCGCCGACGTGGACACCGCAGCCGTGGCGCAGGTGATGGCCGGCCTCGGCGTGATGCTCAGCCGGGCGGAGGTGCTGCCCACCCTGCGCACCTCGCCCAAGGAGGCGGCCGACGCCGTGCTCGAGATCATCCTGCGCGGCCTGCAGACCCCCGGCCCCGCGGACCGACGTTCGAACGAACCATGAAAGGGTGCTGATGGACCTCAGCGACATCCGAGCCGACCTGGCGGCCGAGCAGGCCGCCCTCGACGATGTGGTCGGCGCCCTGCGCGACGAGCAGTGGGGGCTGGCGACACCCAGCCCCGGCTGGTCGGTGGCCGACCAGATCGGCCACCTCACCTACTTCGACGGGACGGCGGCGCAAGCGATCACGGATCCGGACGCGTTCACCGCTGCCCGCGACGAGCTGTTCCGGGTGGCGATCTCCGCAGACGCGGCCGACGCCGACGAGCTCACCCTGGGGACGTACCGGGCGATGAGGCCGGCCGAGCTGCTGGCCGCCTGGCGGAGGAACCGCCAGGTGCTCGCCGACGCGGCCGCCACGCTGAGCGAGAGCGACCGGGTCGTCTGGTACGGGCCGTCCATGAGCGCCAAGTCCTTCCTCACCGCTCGCCTCATGGAGACCTGGGCCCACGGCCAGGACGTGGTGGACACCATCGGCGCGACGCGGCCGGCGACCGAGCGGCTCCGCCACATCGCCCAGCTCGGCTACATCACCCGCGGGTGGTCGTACACCAACCGCGGCGAGGAGGTGCCGGCGGGATCGGTCCGCCTCGAGCTCATCGCCCCGTCGGGGGAGACATGGGTGTGGGGGCCCGACGACGCCGACGACACCGTTCGTGGCCGCGCCGAGGAGTTCTGCCTGGTGGTCACCCAGCGGCGCCACCTCGACGACACCGAGCTGGCCACCGGCGAGCTCGGGCGGCACTGGCTGGTGCGAGCCCAGGCCTTCGCCGGCGGACCCTCCGACGGACCGGCACCGAGGAGGGCGTGATGGCACTGGTCGAGACCTCGCTGTCCGGTGGCGTGCTCACCGTGACCCTGGCCGACGAGGACGGCCGCAACGCCCTCAGCAGCGCGCTGACGGCGGAGCTCGTCGCCGCGCTCGACGAGGCCGATCGCGACCCCGGGGTGCGGGTAGTGGTGGTCACCAACCGCGGGCGGGTGTTCTGCGCCGGCGCCAACCTGGCCGAGCGCTCGTCGAGCACCGCGCCAGCGGTCGTCGTCAACCCGATGGAGCTGTTCGGGCGGTTCCGGCGGTCCCCCAAGCCCTACGTCGGGCGCATCGCCGGGCACTGCGTGGCCGGGGGGATGGGGTTGGCCGCCGCGATGGACATCTCGATCGCCGTCGAGGACGCCATGTTCGGCTTCACCGAGGTTCGCGTCGGCGTGGCGCCGGCGGTCATCTCGGTGGTCTGCCTCCCCAAGCTGCGCCGGGCTGACGCGACGTCGGCGTTCCTGCGCGGCAACCGCTTCCCGGCGGCCGAGGCGGTGCGCATCGGCCTCATCAACGCGGCGGTGCCAGCCGGCCAGCTCGACGCCGAGGTCGACGCCGTCGTGGCCGACCTGCTGGCCGGCGGCCCCGAGGCCATCGCCGCCAGCAAGTCGCTGCTCGAACGGGTCCCGGCGATGCCCGTCGACGAGGCGTTCGCCTGGACCGCAGAGCTGTCGGCACGCCTCTTCCAGAGCGACGAAGCTCGTGAGGGCATGACCGCCTTCCTCGAGAAGCGCCGCCCCTCCTGGTCCCCCTGACCTGCGTTTGTTCGACTTGAACGCGTTTTCGCTGGCAATTCGACCAAACGCGGGGTCGGGGCGGGCTACAACGTCGCGATGAGCGACGCCGTGTTCGACCTGTCCAGCTTCCCCGTGCACCTCGGGCTGGGTGCCGTCGTGGTCCGCCAGCCGGAGTTCCTGGGGCCACCGGAGTGGTACGAGCGCTACGGCGAGCGGACCGCGGCCGACGGCATCGAGGGCCGGCTGGTGTCGATGCACATGTTCACCGAGCCGTGGAACTCGTGGGAGATGCACCCGCTCGGCGACGAGCTGGTGGTCTGCGTCGCCGGCTCGATGGTGCTGCACCAAGAGGTCGACGGCGTGGTCACCACCGTCACCCTGCGCACCGGCGAGGCCGTGATCAACCCACCGGGGGCATGGCACACCGCCGATGTCAACGGCACCGCCACGGCGCTGTTCATCACCGCCGGCACCGGGACCGAGGTACGGCCCCGCTGACGAGCGATCAGGAGCCGGGGCGCTCGCGCGTCGCGGAGCACGCCCGAGCGGGCTGGCCGACGAGCGGGCTGATGGGGCACACGCCGGTCGCACCCGTTGCGAGGGGCAGCAGCCCGGCCACCGCCAGCGCGACCCCGGCGCCACCGCCGACGCGCATGCCGCTGGCGATCAACGCCGCGCCCATGCCGATCCGGATGGCGCGTCCGGGTCGGGTGTTCATGAAGTGCAGGAACTGCATCTGGTCATCCTCCGCTCGGTGATCTTGATACCTTACCCCCCAGGGTATTTGGACTAACGTGGACGCCCACGCACGTTCGGGCCCAGCGGGCCGTATCGTCGAGTGACCGCCATGAACGACCTCCCCACCGCCGACACCACCGACTTTGCCGCCCTCGGGCTGCGCGCCGAGCTGCTGCACGCTCTCGCCCACCTCGGCTACGAGGAGCCCACGCCGATCCAGCGTGAGGCGATCCCCCCGTTGACCGCCCGGCGCGACCTCCTCGGCCAGGCGGCCACGGGCACGGGAAAGACGGCGGCGTTCGCGCTGCCGATCCTCGAGCGCCTGCCGGCCGGCCGCGCCGATCGGTCGCCGATGGCGCTGGTCCTGGTGCCGACCCGCGAGCTGGCCATGCAGGTCTCCGAGGCCGTCTACAAGTACGGCCACGACCTGCAGGCCCGGGTCACGCCCATCTACGGCGGCCAGCACATCAGCCGCCAGCTCGATGCGCTTCGCCGGGGTGTCGACGTGGTGGTCGCCACCCCAGGGCGGGCGCTCGACCACCTCCGGCGCGGCTCGCTGCGCCTCGACGGCGTCGACGTCGTGGTGCTGGACGAGGCCGACGAGATGCTCGACATGGGCTTCGCCGACGACCTCGAGGCGATCCTCGATGCCACGCCGGCCGACCGCCAGACCGTCCTGTTCTCGGCCACGATGCCAGCGCGGATCGACTCGATCGCTCGACGCCACCTCCGCGACCCGGTGCGGATCGCGATCGGGGCCCAGGCTCCTGAACCCGGGGAAGCGCCCCTCGTCCGCCAGACCGCATACGTGGTGCCCCGCGCCCACAAGCCGGCCGCACTCGGGCGGATCCTCGATGTCGAGGCGCCGGCGGCGGCGATCGTCTTCTGCCGCACCCGCGGCGAGGTCGACCAGCTCACCGAGACCCTGAACGGCCGCGGCTACCGCGCCGAGGCCCTTCACGGCGGCATGGGCCAGGAGCAGCGTGACCGGGTCATGGCTCGCCTCCGCGCCGGCACGACCGAGCTGCTCGTCGCCACCGACGTCGCAGCCCGTGGGCTCGACATCGACCTCCTCACCCACGTGGTGAACTACGAGGTGCCCTCGGCGCCCGAGGCCTACGTCCACCGCATCGGCCGCGTCGGCCGGGCGGGCCGTGAGGGGGTCGCGATCACCCTCGCCGAACCCCGCGAGCGTCGGCTGCTCGACAACATCGAACGGGTCACCCGCCAGCCGATCCCGATCGAGCGGATCCCGACCGTTGCCGACCTGCGGGCGCGTCAGCTGGAGCTGACGACGGAGGCGGTGCGCGAGCACCTCGGCGCCGACGACCTCGAGCGGTTCCGCACGGTCGTCGATGCGCTGATCGCCGACCACGACCTCGAGACGGTCGCACTGGCCGCCGTGCGACTGGTGCACGAGCTGAGTGGGGCCACGCTCGACGAGGTGGAGATCCCCGATGCCACGCTTCCCCGGGCCAAGCCCGAACGCCGAGGCGCGTCCAGCCCGCCCAGTGGCGACAAGCGCCGCCTCGCCGACACCCAGCGCACCGCGCGCATCTACGTGGGCGCCGGTCGAAGCTCGCGGATACGACCGAACGATCTGGTCGGCGCGATCGCCAACGAGACGCGCCTGAGCGGACGCGACATCGGAGCGATCCGGGTCGCCGACCACTACTCCGTGGTCGAGGTGCCCGAGTCCGCCGTCGACGAGGTGATCGCCGCCATGAGTCGCACCACGGTCAAGGGCAAGCGGGTCACGGTCCGGCGCTACCGCGACGAGCCGCGCTGACGCGCCGGACGGGGTCGATCGGCCCTACCCGCCGACCGGGACCCGCCATACGGTCGAAGCGTGATCGAGCGGTGGCGGCGCGCGGTGGTCGTGGCAGCGCTCACGGTGCTGACGGTCCTGATGGGAGCGCCGCCGGTGGCCGCTGCCGCGCCGGTCGGACCGGATCCGGTGCCGGTGCTGCTGGTCCTGTTCTACGGAGACGGCTGCCCCTACTGCGCCGCCGAGCGGGCGTTCCTCGCCGACCTGCAAGATGAGTGGCCATCGCTCGAGGTGGTGGCCTACGAGGTGTGGAACGACGCCGAGAACCGAGACCTGTTCCGAGCCGTGGCCGCTGAGCACGGGATCGAGGCCCGCTCCGTGCCGACCACGTTCCTCGCCGGCCAGGTGTGGGTGGGCTTCGACGACACGGTGGCCGACCAGATCGAGGCGGCCGTCGCCGCGCTGGCCGGTGGGTCGCCGGCACCCGAGGCAGAGCGGACGGCGGTCAACGTGCCCTTCGTCGGCACGGTCGACGTCGGCGACCGCTCGCTCGTCCTCGCCACGCTGCTCATCGGCTTCGTCGACGGCGTCAACCCGTGCTCGCTGTGGGTGCTGTCGATGCTGCTCGCCCTCGTGCTGCACAGTGGCTCGCGGCTGCGCATCCTCCTCGTCGGTGCCGTGTTCCTCCTCGTGACGTCCGTGCTGTACGGGCTGTACATGGTGGGTGCGTACTCCGCGCTCGACTACGCCGGCGAGGCCGTGTGGATCCGGGTGGCGGTCGCCGTCGTGGCCGGCGCGTTCGGGGTGCTCCACCTGAAGGAGCACGTGACCGACCGTGGGCCGTCGCTCACCATCCCCGAGCACCGCAAGCCGGGGATGTACCGGCGGATGCGAGGGCTGGCCACCCCGGAGCGTTCGCTCCCCGCCGTCCTGGCCGGCACGGCGACGCTGGCGGTCGGGGTGTCGCTGGTGGAGACGCCGTGCACCGCCGGACTCCCGCTGCTGTGGACGGACCTGCTCGCCGCCCGGGACGTGGCGGCCGCCGGGGCCGTGGCGCTGTTCTTGCTCTACCTCGCCGTGTTCCTGCTCGATGAGCTGGTCGTGTTCACGCTCGCCCTCGTGACGCTGCGGGCGACGAAGCTCCAGGAGCGCCACGGCCGGGTCCTGCAGCTGGTCAGCGGCACGCTGATGCTTGCGCTGGCGCTCACGATGCTCGCCGCGCCACAGCTCCTCGAGTCCATCAGCGGCACGGCGCTCGTGTTCGGGGCCGCAGCCGCCGTCGCCGCCGTGGTGCTCGCCGTCGAGCGATGGTGGGGGAATCGCCACGCTGGGGGCGCGGGGCGACCGGTGCGGTCGCACGCGTGAAGAGTCCACACCGAGCCCCCTGCGGTTCTGGTCCCAGGAAGTAGCGCTCAGCGCTACCTGGTGCTGCCAGAACCGAGGCCTCGCGGCGGCGGGCGGCGGCGGGGGACCTGGGCTAGACCTGAGGCATGCTGAAGCGTCCGACGTTCGGCGGGATCGCCGTCGCCCTCGTCTTCTTCTGGCAGTCACTCTCCCCCACGCTGCTGCCGCGCACCGCGCTGCACCAGGCCGCGATCACGGGCGTGTGCGTCGCCATCGGATACGGGATCGGCACGTTCGCCGGATGGCTCGGCCACCTGGGCCTGCGGCGGTGGTGGCGCGAGCCGTCGGCCCGGGCGAAGCGGATCGCGTGGATCGTCCTCGCTGCCCTGGCGGCGCTTGCACTGGTCGGCGCCGTGCTGGTGTGGGTGCCATGGCAGAACGACCAGCGCGACCTGGTCGGGATGGAGCACCTCAGCGCGACCGCAGTGGTACCGATGCTGCTGCTGGCCGCCGTGGTCACCCTCGTGCTGGCGCTGATCGGTCGCGCCGTGGGTCTGGCCGTGGGGGCACTGCACCGCTTCCTCGTCCGGCGCCTGCCGTGGGGCATCGCCCAGGCAGCGACGGTTGCCGCGGTCATCGCCGTGTCCATCGTCGTGTTCCGTGACGTGCTCGCCGAGGGGTTCACCTCGTGGGCGAACAGCACCTACGGCGCATTCGACAAGGACACGCCGGAGGGCATCGAGCAGCCCGACCGCCCGACGGTGTCCGGCAGCCCCGAATCGCTGGCTCCCTGGGACACGCTCGGCTACCAAGGGCGGACGTTCGTGGCGACGGCGCAGACGCTCGACGAGCTGGAGGCGTTCCACGGACCCGACGCCGACGTGATAGAGCCGATCCGGGTGTACGTGGGCCTCCGCTCCGCCGACACCGAGGAGGAGCGCGCCGATCTGGCCGTGCGGGAGCTCGAGCGCACGGGTGCCTTCGAGCGCGACGTGCTCGTCGTCATCACGGTGACCGGCACCGGCTTCGTCGACCCGCCGGCGGCGGCCGCCATCGAGCAGCTGCATGCCGGCAACACGGCGCTCGTCGCCATGCAGTACTCGTACCTGCCGAGCTGGATCTCGTTCCTCACGGACAAGGACAAGGCGTCGGCGGCCGGTTCGGCCCTGTTCCACGCGGTCAGGGAGCGCTGGCTCGAGCTGCCCGAGGCATCCCGGCCGCAGCTGATCATGTTCGGCCTGAGCCTCGGCGCGTTCGGTGCCGAGGCGGCCTTCACCGGCCAGGACGCGGCAGCCTCGGTGGCAAACGTGGTGGAGAAGACGGACGGGGCGCTGTTCGTCGGCTCGCCGAACGACAGCGAGATGTGGCGCCAGGTCACCGCCGCCCGCGACGACGGCTCACCCGTGTGGCGTCCGGTGTACGAGGGAGGTGAGGTCGTGCGCTTCGCCAACCAGGGGAGCGAGGCGGCGGAGCTCGACCCCTCGTGGGAGGCGCCACGCGTCCTCTACTACCAGCACCCGACGGACCCGGTGACGTTCACGACGTTCAGCGACTTCTGGAAGCCAGGTGAGTGGATGGACGACCCGCGGGGGTTCGGCGTTCCCGACCGAGGCCGCTGGTTCCCGATCGTCACCGGCGTGCAGAGCGTGTTCGATCTCATGGCCGGCTTCGGCGCCCCACCCGGGTTCGGCCACGATTACACGACGGAGTACGTCGCGGCGTGGGCGCAGGTGGTGCCGCCCGACGGGTGGACCGACGCCGACACCGAGAAGCTGCAGCAGTTCCTCACCGGCTCGTGACAGCACCGCGTCGACGAGATGTCGCGGCGCTGGCGTCGGTCATCGCGGTCATCGCCCTCTGGAACGTGGCGCGGACCGCCCTCGTCCCGGACGGCGCGCACCTCTGGGTCAACCTGGCGGTCGCCGGTGCCACCACCGCGATCGGGGTCGGGCTGGCCCGGATGACAGCGAGCGAGCTCGGCCTCGAGCGCGACCGGCTCGACGCCGGGCTTCGCTGGGGAGGAGCGGCGATGGGTGTCGTGGCCGTCGCGGTCGTGGCCGCGGCCCTCCTCCCGGTCGGCGACGGCCTGTTCGACGACGATCGCGTCGACATCGGGCTCGCCGGCATGCTGGTCCGCGTCGCGATCGTGATCCCCGTCGGCACCGTCCTCACCGAGGAGCTCATGTTCCGCGGGGTGCTGCTCGGCCTGGCTCGCCGCCTCCTCCCGGCGGCGACGGCCGTGGCACTGACCTCGCTGTTGTTCGGTCTCTGGCACATGCTGCCGGCGTGGGACGCCTCGCCCGGCAACGCCGCCCTCGACGATGTGGGCCGGTCCGCAACGGTGCTCGGCACGTTCGCGCTCACCTCGGTCGCCGGTGCCGTGCTGGCCTGGCTGCGGATCCGCTCCGGCAGCCTGCTCGCGCCGATCCTCGCCCACATCGGCACGAACTCGACCCCGTTCCTCGTCGCCTGGCTCGAACGCCGCTGACCGCTCGGTGTTTGGTCGATTTGGCGGCAGATCTGCCGCCCAAACGACCAAAAACACCCCCGGGGGCTAGGGGGGGGTCCCGCCGCCACGGGCCGTTGTT
>CAZKVJ010000003.1:0-197470 GCA_964556225.1 uncultured Ilumatobacteraceae bacterium | reverse complement strand
CCCCCCCCCGCCCCCCCGCGTGGTTTTTTGGGGGTTTGGCGCTTCCCACCCCCCGCCAAATCGACCAAACACACGCCCGTGGGCTAGGCGTGGGACCAGCCGAAGCGGCCCTTGATGCACAGGTGCCCGTTGGTGACGTCGTGGTCGGCGGGCGAGGTGACCTTCACGATCCGGTCGTCCTGCACGTGCAGCTCCAGGTTGCAGCCGACGCCGCAATACGAGCACACCGTCGTCGTCACGGTCTGGGTCGCCGGGCGCCAGTCACCGGCGGCGCGGAGGTCGTGCTCGGTGCGGAACTGCAGGGCGTTCGTCGGACACACGCCGATGCAGTTCCCGCAGTAGACGCAGGCGGACTCGGGCAGGGCGACGTCGAACTCGGTCGACACCCGGGCGTCGAAGCCGCGCCCGGCGATGGCGATGGCGTACGTGTGCTGCGCGTCGTCACCGCAGGCCTCGACGCACCGGTAGCAGAGAACGCACTGCTCGTAGGCCCGCACGAACAGCGCGTCGTGCACCCTGACCGGTTCGACGACGCGCTCGGCGGCATCCCCGAAGCGGCCGGGGTCGGCGCCGTAGCGCTCGAGCCACGGCGCCAGCCACTCCGCCTGCGAGAGGTCGACGCTCGACGCCAGGAGCTCCAGCACCACCCGCCGGCTGTGGCGCACCCGCTCGGAGTCGGTGTGCACGACCATGCCCTCCTCGACCGGGCGCGAGCAGGACGGCACGAGCGTCCGCGAGCCGTCGAGCTCGACCACGCACAGCCGGCACACGTTCACCGGCGTGAGGTGCTCGGCGAAGCACAGCGTCGGCGTGTCGATGCCGAGCGCCCGGCAGGCATCGAGGATCGTGGAGCCGGCCGCTACCCGCACGTCCGCGCCGTCGACGCGCAGCGCGACATCGCTCACGGTCGTCCTCCGACCAGTCCCAGCGCCAGTGCCGAGCGCACGGCGCTGGTGGCGGTGTGACCGAGACCGCAGATCGAGGCGTCGGCCATCGCCCGGCCGAGGTCGTCGAGCAGCGCCGCCTCGGCGTCGACTGCGCGGCCGGCCCGCACACGCACGACGGCCTCGTGCTGACGGACCGTGCCCACCCGGCACGGCACGCACTGGCCACACGACTCGTGGCGGAAGAAGGCAGCGATCCGCTCGACCACGTCGTCGAGCTCGACCGTGTCGTCGAACACGACGACGGCGCCGGAGCCGAGCGACAACCCGGCCGCGCGCGCGTCCTCGAGCGTGAGGGGGAGCTCGAGCCGGTCCGGGCCGACGAAGGCGCCGGCCGCCCCACCGAGGAGCACGGCGGCCAGCCGCCCGATCACGCCACCGGCCTGGCCGATCAGCTCGCCCAGCGTGGTGCCGAGCGGGACCTCGTACACCCCGGGCCGCGCCACCCGCCCCGACAGGCAGAACAGGCGCGTCCCCGGCGACTGCTCCGTGCCCACCGACCGGTACCGCGATGCCCCGTCGAGCAGGATGGGCAGCACGTTGACGAGCGTCTCGGGGTTGTTCACCGCCGTCGGCTCGCCGAACAGCCCGTGCGTCGTCGGGAACGGCGGCTTGTTGCGGGGCTCACCCCGGAATCCCTCGATCGACGCGAACAGCGCCGTCTCCTCGCCGCACACGTACGCCCCGGCGCCGCGCCGGATGTGCACGTCGAGCAGCGGTCCCAGGTAGCCCCCCGAACGGGCCTGCTCAACGGCGCTCGCCACCCGCGCCGCCGCGAGCGGGTACTCCCCCCGCACGTAGATCCAGGCGTCGGTCGCTTGGGTCACGAGCGCGGCGATCGCCATCGCCTCGACCACGGCGAACGGGTCGTGCTCCATCAGCACCCGGTCCTTGAACGTGCCGGGCTCGGACTCGTCACCGTTGACCACGACGTGCTTGCGCCCGCCGGGAGCGTCGCGCACGGCGCGCCACTTGAGCCCGGTGGGGAACGCCGCCCCGCCGCGACCGGTGAGGCCGGCAGCGGTGACGGCGTCGATCACGGCGTCGGCGCCGATCGCCCGGGCCACCGCCAGGGCACGGAACCCGCCGGCGGCGACGTACGCCTCGAGGCTGGTCGGGTCGACGGCACCGACGCGGGCGAGCAGGCGGCCAGCCCGCACGACGGGCGGCGGGCTCGTCTCGACGGCCGCATCGCGAGACCAGCGCGCCGGCGCCTGCTCGCAGCGCCCGAGGCACGGCGAGCGCTCGACCAGCCAGCCATCGGCCTCGAGGCGCGTCGCGAGCGCATCGGCACCGGCGATCCTGCACGACGGGTCGACGCACACGTGCACCGGCCCGTGTCCCGGCGCCGGCGGTGTCGTTCGCAACAGGTCGTAGAACGTCGCCACGCCGTACACCTCGGCCGGGGCCACCTGCAGCCGGTCGGCCACGTGGTTCACCGCGCCGGGGCTGATCCAGCCGACCTCGTCGGCGAGCGCGTGCAGCGCCGGCAGCAGCAGGTGACGCCGCTCGCGCTGGCGGGCGGCGCCACCCCGCACGAGCCGCTCGTCCTCCACCAGGACCGCCGGCCCGACGGGACCGACCACGGCGTCGACGGCCAGCTCCTCGGCCGGGGTCGGCCGGTCGGGTCCGATGCGCAGGTCAGCCACGGATCGGCTCCACCCGGATGGCGGCGGCCTTGAACTCCGCCGTGCCCGACCGCGGGTCCCACGCGTCATTCGTGAGTCGGTTGACGTCGGCCAGCTCTGGGAAGTGGAAGGTGGTGAATGCCAGCCCGCGTGGCAGGCCGGCGTCGACCCGCACGACCATCTCCACCGCGCCGCGAGGCGACGACACGAGCGCCCGGTCGCCGTCGACCAGGCCGATGGCGGCGAGGTCGTCGGCGTTCATGTCGAGCGCCGACCCCGACCGAATCGGCGAGTCGTAGCGCGACGACTGCACCCCGGTGTTGTAGGAGTCGAGGGCCCGGCCCGTGGTGAGCCGCAGCGGGTACCCCTCGCTCAGCGCCTCGGCCGGGCCCCGGTGCTCGACGACCGAGAACGGCGCCGGTTCGTGTCCCTCGAGGTCGTCGGCCCACAGCCAGGCGTGGAGGAATGGGCTGCCGGGGTGGTCCTCCGCCGGGCACGGCCACTGCAGGCCGCCCTCGGCCTCGAGCCGGACCCAGCTCATGCCGGCGTGGTTCGCCGACAGCGTGCGCAGCTCGTCCCACAGCTCCTCGGCGGTCGGGTCACCGAGGTCCGTGCCGAGGCGGCGGGCGAGCTCGCACATGATGGCGAGGTCGTCACGGGCCTCACCCGGCGGGCGGAGCGCGGCCCGGACTCGCTGCACCCGGCGCTCGCTCGAGGTGACGGTGCCCTCGGTCTCGGCCCACGCCAGCGCGGCCGGCAGCACCACGTCGGCCAGCTCGGCGGTGCGGGTGAGGAAGACGTCCTGCACCACGAGTGTGTCGAGCTCGCGCAGCAGCGCCCGGGCGTGCTCCACGTCCGCCTCGGAGTCGGCCGGGTTCTCCCCGATCACGTAGAGCGCACGCAGGTCGCCGCGCTCCATCGCCTCGAACATCAGCGTCAGGTGGAGGCCGGGCTCGGGGTTCAGGGGCCGGCCGTACACCGCCTCGAATCGGGCTCGGGCGGCCGGGTCGGCCACCCGGGCGAAGCCGGGGAGCCGGTCCGGTAGGGCGCCCATGTCGCCGCCGCCCTGCACGTTGTTCTGGCCCCGCAGCGGCACCAGCCCCGAGCCCCACCGCCCGACGTGGCCGGTGAGCAGGGCCAGGTTGCACAGGGCGAGCACGTTGTCCACGGCGTGGTGGTGCTCGGTGATGCCGAGCGTCCACACGATCTGGGCCCGCTCGGCCGTGGCGTAGGCGTGGGCCAGCTCGCGGATGGCGTGGGGCGGCACCCCGGCGAGCGCCGCCGCGTGCTCGGGCGTGTACGCCTCGACGGACTCGGCGTAGGCCTCGAAGCCGGTCGTGGCCCGCTCGACGAACGCGGTGTCCACCAGGCCGGCGTGGATGATCTCCCACCCGATCGCGTTGGCCAGGGCCACGTCGGAGCCGACGTCGATGCCGAGCCACACATCGGCGAAGCGAGCCGAGGCCGTGCGGCGGGGATCGATGCACCACAGCCGGGTGCCCCGGTCGAGGCCGCGCAGCAGGTGGTGGAAGAAGATCGGGTGGGCGGCCCGGGCGTTGGAGCCCCACAGCACGACGACGTCGGCGTCTTCGACCTCGCGGTAGGAGCAGGTGCCCCCTCCCGCTCCGAAGACTGTCGCCAGACCGACGACGGAGGGAGCGTGTCAAGTTCGGTTGCAGGAGTCGATGTTGTTGGTGCCGAGCACCACCCGGGCGAGCTTCTGGGCCAGGTAGTTGACCTCGTTCGTGGCCTTCGAGCAGGAGAACATCCCGACGGCGCCGGGGCCGCCGGCGGCGAGGGCGCCGGCCAGCCCGGCGGCGGCCCGGTCCAGCGCCTCGTCCCAGGTCGCCGCCCGCAGCGCACCCCCGTCTCGCACGAGCGGCACCCTCAGGCGGTCGCGGTGCGCCCCCTCTCGTCGCATGCCGCCACGGTAGTCACCCTCACGGGACGAGGATGGCGCCCGTCCCCGGGAGCTCGCCGCCGCCCACGACGATGTCCTTCGCTCCCGGCGGCAAGTCCCAGGCACCGTGCTGGCTGGTCTCGGAGAGGCCATCGACCAACATGCGCGCCATCCCTTGGCCGGCGCACAACGGACCGGTCCGCACCGCGGCCAGGGCGTTGACGGGGTCCGTGGTCTCACCCGCCGGAGGCCACAACAGGGCCCCCCAGTGCATCTCCGCGCCGTCGGCGGACTGGGACTGCAGGACGGACATCCGGGCCGGCGCCACCATGGCCGGGCGCATCGGCACGTCCTGGCGCTGAATGATCGCAGTCGCACTGAGCAGGAGTTCGCACTCCGTGGCACCGGGGCCGGTCGGTGCCGGCGTCAGCAGCGTGGTCGCGAAGCCGGGCTCGTCGGGCGGGCCGGACGTCGTGTCGCGCTCGGCCGGCCCGCGGCGGGGGCGGCGCCGCATCCGCTTCGCCTCGGACTGGCCGACCGCTACAGGTACCCGATCGGGTTGTCGAGCCCGCACACCCGGCCCCAATGCTCCCAGGCCCACGCCAGCGCCTCGGCTCCGCCTCCTGGAAGAAGGACTCGAACGTGTGCACCTCACCCCTCTCACGGGTAGAGGTTCCACCTCCCATCCTGCACGACACCCACCCCCCCATCTGTTTCTGACGGAGTGTCATCGCTCTGGGAGCGATCTTTCCCGCAGAGAACTGCAAGGGGTCAGGCGGTTTCGACCTCGCCGGGCTCGAGCGTGATGGCGGCCGTGACGTCGAGCCGGAACCGCCCCCGACCGGTCCTGTCGATGCGAACGGGCGCCCCACGCTCGTCGAGACGCCGCTTGAGCAGGATCAGCCGGCTCTCGAGGTTGTCCTTGAAGCCGGGCATGTCGAGCGTCGGGTCACGGCGGAGCTCACGGTTCGTGAAGTCGGTCCGGCCCTCGCTCTGGTGCTGGCGGAGCAGCGACCACAGGATCCGCCCGGCGACGCCCTTGATGAGGTAGTCGCCGTCGAGGAACACGCTCCCGTCCGTCTCGTAGAACCGCACCCGCGCTGTGCCCGTCGGACGTCCCGGCGTCGGCGGCGGGACCGTGGCGGCCACTGGGCCGAGCTCTCGCTCGGCTGCGCGGACCGCCTCCATGGCCCCGCCGAGCACCGTCGCGACCGTCGACACGACCGCCTCGTCGCGCTCGTCGAACGCCACGGGTTCGGCGCTGTCGACGACGAGCACGCCTACGATCTCACCCATCGACAGCGCCGGGACCACGAGCCGGCTGTCGGCATCCGGCAGGCCGGGCATCGGGATCTCACGACCGATCGCCACGCCCTCCCGCTCGAACGATCGGCGCACCGTGCGCGAGTACTTCGCCATCTGCTGGAGGTTGCCGATCCGGAGCGGGGCACCCTGCGCGGCCGCCATGCCCACGAGCCCCTCGCCGACGACCGCCTCGGCACCGACTCCTTCGGCGTCGAAGCCGCGACTGGCGATCGTGTAGAGGCGGCGGCCCTCCTCGTCGAGCAGCATGAGCTGGACGTGGTGATAGCCGAGCATACGGTCGAGCCCGTCGACGGCGGAGACCACCAGGGTCTCGAGATCCTGACAGCGTCCGAGCCGGCCGCACAGCTCCGCCAGCGCACCCAGCACGACGTCCGAATGCACGGGCCGCTGGGCTGGCACATGCGCTCGGCCGGGGTTCACCACGTCGATCCGCTGCACCCGGTAGATGTCGGCGGCGCGCAACCGGAACACGTCCTGCATCCCCGTCATCGCCGCGACCGCGTCGACGTCGGCGCGGAGGTCGTCGAACACCCTGCCGTGACGCTCGGTGCGCTCGTAGACCAGCGTGAGGCGGTACTCGTCGTAGGTGATCGGGTCGATGAGCAGCAGCGACGCCCTCGGGTTGTCGACGAGGTTCCGCGAGGTCTTGGAGAAGAACTGGTTGGAGAGCGCCAAGCGCTCGCTCCCCACCTTGTGGGCGCGGGAGAGATAGGTCACGTTGGGCGTGCCGTCCGCCGATGCCGTCGCGATGACGGCCGGGACGGAGCCAGCAAAGCACCGGTCGAGGTCGTCGAGGGTCAGGCCGTCGGCCGAGTCCGAACCGCTCATCCGCCACCGACCGATCGACCGGCTCGAGGCCCGGGCGTCTGGTCGAATGCCTCGCCAGCCACGACGCTGCACCCCACGAGCGCCACCGGGACGATGCGATCCAGCAGCTCGCGCGGTGTGCCCTCGACCTCCGTGATCGCCGCGAAGAACTCGTCGCAGTACCTCGCGGCGCGGGCACGGTCGGAGTCCGTCGCCGGCTCGATCGACCTGACGCTCCCTTTCAGCTGCGCGGACCGCAGGGTCCGCACGTCGGCACCGGTGAACGCAATGACGCCGGTGGACTCGAGGTGCGCCAGCGCCGGATCGCTGGCGTCGAGCAGCAGCCGGATGCCGCCGGACGCAGCGTCCAGCACGTCGGCTCCCCAGGCCCGGGTCGCGAAGGGCTCACCGTCGGCCCCGACAACCGCGACGATGAGCCCGCACCCCGATTCGATGAACGACACCAGCTCGCCGTCGAGCACTCTTCACGGCCTCCAGCGGTCCGTCGGGCACCTCCATCCCCGAAGGTGCATCCGCTTAGGAACTTCTGAGGGTGATGTTACGAGCCTTTCAGGAACGCAGCGGCGACGGATCCCGCACGATGGTCGACGGCGAGCGGCTCCCACCGAACGAGCCGCCAGACACGAGAGGAACCGCCATGACCATCGTCGACATCCCCGTCGCGCCCGAGCTCGCGCTGGTGACCATCGACCTCTACCGCGACATCCACAAGGGCATCCGCGCCGAGCTGTTCGCCGTGGTGAGCGAGGCGGGGCGGCTCGATCCGTGCGATCGATGCGCCCGCGCCGCGCTCGCTGACCACGTCAGCGCCGTGGCCGACCTGCTGGACTCCCACGCTGTCCACGAGGACACGGTCATCGAGCCCGTCCTCCTGCACCACCGCCCCGAGCTGGCCGCGCAGATGGCCGACGACCACCACGTGCTGGACCGGCGGGTGCGGAAGTTCGTCGCGCTGGCGCAGCATCTCACCCACGTGTCGGCCGGCGACGAGCGCCGCGCCGCGCACGAGCTCTACTTGGAGCTGGCGTCGTTCACCGGCCAGTACCTCCTGCACCAGGACTTCGAGGAGCGTGTCCTGATGCCCGCGCTCGAGGCGACTGCTGGCGTCGGCGTGGTCGGCGAGATGCACGGCCAGATCGTCGAGTCGATCCCGCCGGACGAGATGGCGCGCAGCCTCGCCGTGATGCTCCCCGCCATGAACGTGGACGACCGCACCGAGATGCTCATGGGGATGCGAGCCGGTGCACCCGCCGAGGTCTTCGAGGGCATCCTCAGCCTGACGCAGTCGGTGCTGCCTCCGGCCGATGCGACCGCGGTCCTGTCCCGGCTCGAGGTGCGCTGAGCGAGCTACGCGAGCCCTGTGATCGCGGCCTGCGCTGCGCGCACGTCGCGATCACAGGCGGCCCGGACGTGGCAGCCGCGGAGGTGGTCGTTCACCAGCCCGAGCGACTGCATGGCGGCGTACGCCGTGGTCGGGCCGATGAACCGGAAGCCGAAGCGCTTCAGCTCCTTGGACAAGGCGGTGGACTCGGGCGTCGTCGCAGGGAGCTCACCGAGCAGCTCGGGGATCGCTCGGGCCCGGCGCGATGGGGCGAAGGACCACACCAGCGCAGCGAGCGATCCCCGCGCCTCCTGCACCCGAAGGGTTGCCCCGGCATTGGCGATCGCCGCTTCGATCTTCCCGCGGTGGCGCACGATGGAGGCGTCAGCCAGCAGCCGCTCGACGTCGGCCGCGCCGAACGACGCCACCGCCTGCGGGTCGAAGCCGGCGAACGCCCGGCGAAACCCCTCGCGCTTGCGCAGGATCGTCAGCCACGACAGCCCGGACTGGAACCCCTCGAGGCACAGCTTCTCGTAGAGCCGCACGTCGTCGAGCACGGGTCGCCCCCATTCGTGGTCGTGGTACGCCTCGTAGTCGGGTGCCGAGGTGCACCATCCGCAGCGCAGCCGCCCGTCGGCGCCTCGCACCGCCGCGATCGTCGTCCAGTCCCCCATCCCCGGCACGCTACCCACCCCCGCGTTTGTTCGACTTGCATGCAGATCTGCTGGCAAGTCGGCCAAACGCAGTGGTGGGCGCGGTCAGCGGACGTAGCGGAAGAAGGTGCGGACCTCGTCGACGTAAGTGGCCGGCTGCTCGAGGGCGGCGAAGTGGCCGCCCCGGTCGAGCTCGTTCCAGTGCCGCAGATCCTTCAGGCGACCCTCGGCCCACCGCCGGGACGGCCGGAAGATCTCCTTCGGGAACATCGACACGCCGCTCGGCACCTCGACCGGCGCCAGCACGGTGGCGAGATCGTTGAAGCTCTCCCAGTACAGACGGGCCGACGACGCACCGGTGGCCGGGATCCAGTAGAGCATCACGTTGTCGAGCAGCACGTCCCGGGCGATGACCTTCTCGGGATGGCCGTCGCAGTCCGTCCAGGCCCAGAACTTCTCGACGATCCATGCCGCCTGCGCGGCCGGCGAGTCGACCAGCCCGTACCCGAGCGTCTGCGGCCGCGTGGACTGCTGGGTCGAGTACCCGGACTCCTGCTGGCGGTAGTGGTCCATCGCCGCCAGCGCCTCGAGCTCGCGCTCGGTGGGCTCACCCATCGAAGTATCAGGGATGGCCACCACCATGTTGAGGTGCACACCGGCGACGTGCTCCGGATCCTGCTGGGCCACGCTCGTCGTGACCATCGCCCCCCAGTCACCGCCCTGCGCGCCATAGCGCTCGTAGCCGAGGCGCGCCATCAGCTCGGCCCAGGCGCGCCCGATGCGCGGGACACCCCAGCCGGATCGGGCCGGGCGATCGCTGAAGCCATACCCCGGCAGCGACGGGCACACGACATGGAACGCATCGGCGGCGTCGCCGCCGTGGGCCACCGGGTCGGTGAGCGGTCCGATGACCTCTTGGAACTCGACGATCGAGCCGGGCCAGCCGTGCGTGATCACGAGCGGCAGGGCGTCGGGCTCCGGTGAGCGCACGTGCAGGAAGTGGATCCAGAGCCCGTCGATCTCGGTGCGGAACTGGGGGTGGCGGTTCAGCCGGGCCTCGCGCGCGCGCCAGTCGTACGAGTCGGCCCAGTACCGGCACAGCTCTTGCACGTAGTCCAGCGGGATGCCCTGTGACCAGTCGTCGACGGCCTCACGCTCCGGCCAGCGCGTTCTCGCCAGCCGGTCGCGCAGGTCGACGAGCGCCGCATCGGGCACGTCGATGGTGAACGGGACGATCTCTTCGGACATGGCGGCTCCCCGGACTCGTCGGCGCCGAACAGCATGTCAGGCGAGCAGGGGTGCCACCGCCTCGGCGATCAGGTCGAGGTGCTCGAGATCGTGCAGGTCGAGCACCTGGAGGTAGATCCGCTCCGCGCCGGCCTCGGCCCAGGCCCGCAGCGTGGCGGCGACCTCCTCGACCGTGCCGGCGGCGCCGTTGGTGCGCAGCTCGGCCGGCTCGCGCCCGATCGCCGCCGCCCGACGGACGACGTCGGCTTCGGTGGCCCCGGCGCACACCACGAGCGCCGCCGAGAACACCATCGGGCGGGTCCGGCCGATGGTGTCGCAGGCCGCCCTCACCCGATCGCGCTGGTCGACGAAGAACGACCGGGGGACGAACGGCGTGTTGAACTCGGCCGCGTACTGGGCCGCCAGCGCGGGCGTGCGCCGCTGACCCCCACCGCCCATGACGATCGGCAGGGGGCGCTGCACCGGCTTGGGCAGGCCCGGCGAGTCGACGACCGAGTGGATCCGACCCTCGTAGGTGAAGTGTGCCCCCTCCGGCGTCGACCACAGGCCGTCGATGATGGCCAGCTGGTCGCTCAGCATGTCGAAGCGCTCACGCGTCGGCGGGAACTCGATCGCATACGCCTCGTGCTCCTGCTGGTACCAGCCGGCGCCGATGCCCAGCTCGACGCGCCCGCCGCTCATCTGGTCGACCTGGGCGACGCTGATCGCAAGCACCCCGGGGCTGCGGAACGTGACCGGCGAGACGAGCGTGCCGAGGCGGATCGTGGAGGTGTCGCGGGCCAGGCCGGCCAGGGTGATCCAGGCGTCGGTCGGTCCGGGCAGGCCGGACACGGCGCCCATCTTCAGGTAGTGGTCGCTGCGGAAGAAGGCGCCGAAGCCGAGCTGCTCGGCCCGGCGGGCCATCGCCAGCAGGGTGTCGTAGCTGGCCCCTTGCTGGGGTTCGGTGAAGATGCGGAGGTCGGCGAGCTGCACCTGGGTGACGCTAGTGGTGTCCGCCTGGACCCGCGGCCGACACCCTCGATGCCTGTCTACGCTCCGGCGATGCGCGTCGATGTGGTGCTCACACCCGGCTCGTTCTGGGGTTCCCGGTGGGAGAAGGTGCGCGACGTCACCGTGCCGGTGCTGCTCGGCCAGCTGGAACGCCACGGCGTGGTAGACGCCCTGAGGATCGCCGCCGGTGACCTCGACGGACCGCGCCAGGGCCTGTGGTTCACCGACAGCGACCTGGCCAAGTGGTTGGAGGCGGCGATCCGCGTTCGCCGGTTCGACCTGGTCGACCCGGTGATGGAGCTGCTGGCGCGAGCACAGGCCCCGGACGGCTACCTCAGCAGCTGGTTCTGTGGCGCGGCGGCCGACCAGCGGTACACCTGGCTCACACAGAGCCACGAGCTGTACTGCATGGGACATCTGATCGAAGCCGCGGTCGCCGACCTCGAGGTGCGCGGCGAGACGCCGCTCGTCGACGTCGCCCGGCGCATCGCCGGACATGTCGCCGACACCTTCGGCCCGGCCGGCCCGCTCGAGACCACCGACGGGCACCCAGAGATCGAGCTCGCGCTGGCCCGGTTCGCGATCGCGACGGGTGACGAGCGAGCCCTCGAGACGGCCGAAGTGCTGCTCCGCCGCGGCCCGCTCGATGTGCTCGACCAGCTGTGGGGCCATGCCGTGCGGGCCATCTACTTCGCGACCGGTGCCGAGCTGCTGGGACGGGCCGCCGGCCGGGCTGACCACGCCGAGCTCGCCGACCGCCTGTGGACGTCGATGGTCGGCACGAGGATGTACGTCACCGGCGGGGTCGGAGGGCGCTGGCTGGGCGAGATGACGGGCAAGCCGTTCGAGCTGCCGAGCACGATGGCGTACGCCGAGACCTGTGCGGCGGTCGCGGCGTTCCGCTGGGCGATGCTGCGGGGCGAGCACGACACGGCCGAGCGGATCCTGTACAACGGCGTGCTGGCAGGGGTCGGCGCCGACGGCGCGAGCTGGCACTACTCGAACCCGCTCGCCAGCGACGGCCAGGCCGAGCAGCTGCCGTGGGCCGACCACAACGACTTCGGGATCATGTCGCTGGCCGAGCGGTTCCCCGCCCGGCGCCTGCCCTGGTACGCCGTGACCTGCTGCCCGACCAACGCGACCCGCCTTCTCGCCGAGCTGCCGGCACACGTGGCCGGGCTGCGGCCGGACGGCGCCGTCCACGTCCGGCTCCCCACCGCCTGCACGATCGCCACCGGTGGCTCGACGGTGACCGTCGACACTGGCTACCCGTGGGCGGACGTAGTGCGGGTGTCGGTGGACGGCGATGCCGACGTCGTGGTCGAACCGGTGGAGGTGACCACCCGTGCCCTGGTCGCCGACCCGAGGGTAGAGGCGGCCGGGGGCCGCGTCGCCGTGGTGCGGGGACCGATCGTCTACTGCGCCGAGGGGGTCGACCACGACGGCCTCGACGTACGCCGGATCCGCCTCGACCGCGTGACCGGCGAGCACATCGACGACTCGCTCACCGGGCGACCCGTCGTGCTGACGGGTCGGGGCACCATCGAGGTCGGCGAGCCGCGCCTGTACCGCGACCGTGCCGTGCCGGTCAGCCGCCGGCGACTCGACGTGACGCTCGTCCCCTACTACCAGTGGGGCGAGCGCGGCATCGGCACCATGGCGGTCTGGCTGGACGGCTGACGGCGCCGACGCCGTGACCTACAGTCCGGTCCCTCGCGACCGCGGCCGAACCAGGGGGACCTCGACATGGGCCAGATCCTCGGACAGATCTGCATCAACGTGACCGATCTCGAGCGCTCCGTGCGGTTCTGGGAAGACGTGATCGGCCTGCCGGTGCGCAGCCGGACGGAGATCCCGAACGTGCTCGAGGCAGTGCTGCAGGCAGCGGAGGGCGGCTCCCGGCTCCAGCTCGCCCAGCACCTCGACCACGAGGGGCCGATCGACATGGGCTCGGCCATCTGGAAGCTGTACGTGAACACCAGCGACGTCCACGCCCTGTACGAGCGCACGATCGCCGCCGGGTGCGAGTCGGTGATGGAGCCACAGCGCCTCGACCGCTGGCCCGTCACGGTGGCGTTCGTGAAGGACTTCGACGGCTACCTGCTGGAGCTCATCGAGTACCACGAGGGCACCCCGGAAGGCGTCCCCGATCCGAAGGACACGCCATGAGCGAGCGGAGCGAGCCGGCCCGAGCGGCCGAGAGCGGGAGACCATGAGCGAGGCGCCGCTGTCGGGTGTCCGCGTGCTCGATCTCACCCGGAACCTGGCGGGACCGTTCGCCACCATGCACCTCGGCGACCTGGGCGCCGACGTCGTCAAGATCGAGACCCCGACGGGCGGTGACGACACCCGACACTGGGCACCGGTGCTCGACGACGGGTCCAGCGGCGTGTTCGTGGCCGCCAACCGCAACAAGCGATCCGTGGCCGTCGACCTGGACCACCCGGACGGCGCCGACGTCGTCCGCCGACTGGCCGCGCGAGCCGACGTGCTGGTGGAGAGCTTCCGGCCCGGATCTCTGGCGCGACGCGGCCTCGGCTACGAGCAGCTCTCGGCCGAGCACCCCGGACTGGTCTACTGCTCGGTCTCGGCCTTCGGCGGTGTCGGACCCCGAGCCTCCGACCCGGGCTACGACCCGGTGCTGCAGGCCGCCACGGGGATCATGGAGCTCACGGGCGAGCCCGAGCGCCCGCCGGTGCGGCTGTCGATCGCGGCCATCGACCTCGGCACGGCGCTGTGGGCCACCATCGGCATCCTGGCCGCGCTGACCCGCCGGGCCGCCACCGGGCGGGGCGCCAAGGTCGACGCCAGCCTGTTCGAGACGTCCACGTGGTGGCTGTCGTTCCTCCTGAGCTCGTACGAGCTGACCGGGGTGCTCCCCCAGCGCAGCGGCAGCGGCACGCCCATCCTCGCCCCGTACGAGCTGTTCCCCACCGCCGACTCCGACGTGTTCGTCGCGGCCGGCAACGACCACATGTTCCGCCAGCTCGTCGAGGTGCTCGACCGGCCCGAGCTGGCCGACGACCCCCGCTTCGCCACGAACCAGCAGCGGGTCGCCAACCGCGAGCTGCTGCGCGAGGTGCTGAGCGAGCGATTCCGGACGGCGACGACCGCGGACTGGATCGATCGCCTCACCGAGCGCTCGGTGCCGTGCACCCGAGTTCACACGATCGCCGACCTCCTCACGGACCCCCAGACGGACGCGCTCGCCATCCTTCGTCTCGCCGGGCTCGCCTCCGCGCCGGACCTGCGCCTCGTCGACCTCCCGGTCCGGCGGGACGGGACGCGCGCCGAGCGCTGGACCCCGCCCCCTCGCCTCGGCGAGCACACGGACGAGGTGCTCGCCGAGCTCGGCCTCCCCGCCACCGAGATCGCCCGCCTGCGCGCCACCGGCGCCATCCGCTGACGACCCCCGACCTTCCGTTCTGGTCCCAGGAAGTAGCGCTCAGCGCTACTTCCTGGGACCAGAAGCGAGAGGTCAGGGTCAGGGGAGGGCGAGGCGATCGAGGGCTGCGGTCGTGAGGGTGCGGCCGAGGTCGATCATCTCAGCGGCGCGGTGGAAGTCGAGCGTGCGGCAGGCGTCCTTGGGCACCTCCACCAGCACGTCGGGTGGGTAGCCGGCAAGGCGGTACCGGGTGAGCACGCTCTGCATCGCGTCGAGCGACTGGTTCATGACGTCGAGCTTCGTCAGGCCGGCCGGCAGCGCCCCGAACAGGTCGTCACCGCTCGAGGTCGCGACCGGGTCGTCGTGGGCGTCCGAGCCGCTGCCGAAGCGGTCGCGAACGGAACGGACGATGTCCCGATCCAACAGCGACGACGCGCCACGCCGGAACCGCTCGAACCACTCCTCGAACGGGCGGGCCTCGGCCGATTCGCGGGCGGGCACCTGCTCCGTTGCGCCCTGACGCTCGCCGTTGAGCGAGACCGCCACCGTCAGGTCGGACGCGACGGCCGCCGTCGGCGCGATGGGCACCGGGTTCAGCACTCCCCCGTCGGCCAGCAGCCGGCCGTTCAGCATCACGGGCGTGAAGATCCCGGGCGTGGCGATCGAGGCTCTGATCGCCGGTGCGAGCGGGCCGCTCTGGAACCACACCTCCCGGCGGGTGAGCAGGTCGGTCGCCACGGCCGTGTAGGGCAGCGGGAGATCCTCGATGGCCACGTCGCCGAGCAGCTCACGCACTCGCGCCAGCACCTTCTCCGCCCGGATCACGCCGGGGGCGGAGATGGAGGGGTCGAGAAGGCGGATGACGTCGAGCTGACCGAGGCCACGCGCCCACTCCGTGTACTCGTCGAGGGTGCCGGAGGCGAGCAACCCACCGACGAGCGCACCCATCGAGGAACCGGCCACGCCGACGATCTCGAACCCGCGCTCGCGCAGGACCTGGATGGCGCCGATGTGGGCGTACCCGCGGGCGCCGCCGCTCCCGAGCGCGAGGACCACTCGTGTGGGCCCTGCCATGGCCTGATCGTACGCAGTGCCCGGGGAGATCGAAATCCTCCCGACCGGGACATCATCGGCGGCACCACGAGCGAGGCCGGCCGCCTCGACGAGCCGTGACGCCTCGACGCCGAGATGTGGCGGGGCGTGGTCGTGGTCGGTGCCGCGATGGCTCTCGCCCCGCCGCCACGACGCTGCCCGCGGGTGCGCAGATGCGCAGCGTGGTGCTACGCCGACGATACGTGAAACGACCTTCGGCCCTGCTCGCGACCGGTGCCGAAGCCCACGCTGAAGCCGGCTGAGGTTGAGTTGCACGGACTCCGATGGAGGCCCCACCCGTTGGTCTCCGTGCGGGAAGGAGGTCGCCATGCGACGCAGCCTCATCGTGTTGGCGAGTGCCGGGATCGTGGGGCTCCTCCCCGTGACCGGAACGCTCGCTGACGGTGAGCTCGCCTTCAGCGGCACGTTCGCGGTCGCCCCACAGTCGGGGCGCATCGGCTGGACGGGCTGGGCGGGTGAGCAGCACTACCCCGGCGACCGTGACGTGCTCGTGACGGTCGATCGTGACGCGGTCGTGCCCTTCGAGTTCGAGCAGACCGTGCACACCGACGCCGAGGGCCGCTGGGAGACCTTCTTCGCCGGGCTCCAACCCGGTGACGTCGTGCGCACCGACACGGCCCCGAACAGCGGGACGGTCGAGGACACGCAGAGCCGAGAGCACACCGTGTACGCCCTGACCATCGACGGGTGGGACGAGGCGACGGACCGGGTCTGGGGGTCCTCCGACGTGGGCGTCCAGGGGCTCCAGGTGTGCGTCGGCACCTCCGAACACAGCTGGTGCATGAACCAGTGGTTCCCCGAGGGCGACCCCGACCCGTGGGAAGGCGACACGACGTGGGAGTACCAGTTCCCCGACACGTACGTGGCCCCGGGCGCCAACATCGGGGCGACGGAGCTTGACGTCGACGGCGACTACACCGAGGTCTTCGCTCAGGTCCCCGGCCCACCGCTGCCCGACGTGACGCTGAACGCCTACCCGACGACCGCCCTCTGGGACGGCGCTTCGGTCGGCGTCCGTGTGACGGGCTTCGAGCCCGGCACCCAGGCGCTGCTGACGATCAATGTCGCAGCCGATCCGACCGGGAAGTTCCAGTTCCTGCCGAACGTCCCGATCGGTGGTGACGGCACCGGGACGACGATGGTGAGCCTGCCGCGGTACGTGGCCGGTGTGGACTGCGCGCCCGACGCGTGCATGCTCGTGACCGCCGACCCGGCCGACCCGTTCGGTCGCAACGCCACCGTGCCGTTGACGTTCGGTCTCGTCGAGCTGTTCCGCTACAGCCTCGACGACCAGGACGATCCGGGAGCCGGCGGCATCGTCGGGGACCCGATCGTCGCCGCCGTCGACACCGTCAACCACGGTGAGTTCATCTGGGTCGAGGGCACCGGCTTCCAGCCGAACCAGCAGTACCAGCTGAACCAGTGCAAGGGCGACGACAGCCCGACCTGTCGCAACACCTGGTGGTCGATGCCGTGGGCGTACACCGACGGCGAGGGCACCTTCGGCCAGACCGTCCAGGTCGGCAAGGTGATGTACGGCCCGTGGGGCACCTCGCCCCAGTGGAGCATCAGCCCGGCGTGGGATCTGCGCGACGGCACGACCGTGATGGTCGAGGCCAGCGGGCTGCCGACGTCGTGGTCGATCAGCGACTGGCCGCTCACCTGGATCGGTGTCCGGGCACCGGGCATGTCGATGACGCCGAGCTGGCGATCCGACCAGCTCACGTTCAGCCCCGGTGACGTGCGGCTCAACGTGCACATCGGCCAGGCGCGCGAGCAGCAGCTCGCCGGCATCGTCCACTTCGACCCGCTGGAGAGCACCGACCGCACGGCCCAGTGGGACTGGAGCACCGGTGACATGACGTACGGGTACACCGCCATCCAACGGTGGCTCCCGTACGACCCGGCGAACCCCGGCGGCGCGTTCGACCCGCTGCCGGTGGAGGACGGCTACTACGACTGCGCCGACCAGCTGCCGTACGGCACGACGACGAGTGGCGCTCAGGAGTCCGTCCACTGCTCGATGTACATGAGCGTCGACGAGACGGTCGTGGACACCGGTGAGGTGCTCGGTGCGCACGGCGCGTGGATCGCCACGCACTTCGCCCGCTTCGACCTCACGGCCGAGGCGAGCACGGCCGTGCTGAGCAGCAAGCCCGCCGGGGTGAGCCTGCGCGGCGAGGTCAGCTGCACCGGCTTCTCGCCGGAGCAGTACCTCGTCAACATCGAGGGCGTGCTCACCCAGACGACCACCGGGAAGCGGCCGGTGACGATCACGTCGCCGTTCGTGGTGACCGTGACGTGCAGCGGCACGATGGCCAACCCCGGCACGGCCTACTGGACGGTGTTCGTCCCCGGAGCCTTCAAGGCGGGCACGGCCACGGTCACCCTCGACGTGTCGTCGGCGGGCTTCACCCGCAATGACGACCCGCTCCACGTGAGCCAGACGGTGACCATCACCGCCCCGCCCAAGGGCAAGAAGTAGCGCACCGAGGGGGTCCCCGGCCTCGGGCCGGTGACCCCCTCGCTCTTCTCTCGTTCTGGTCCCAGGAAGTAGCGCTGAGCGCTACTTCCTGGGACCAGAACCATGGGTGGTGGGGGCGGCGGTGGTGGAGGAGGTCAGGGCGGTGAGGGCGCGGGAGATGCGCTTGGCGCTCACGGAACCCTTGGCCCCGAGGGGTTGGGCGAACAGGCTGACCCGCAGCTCCTCCAGCTCCCAGCCCAGCTCGACCACCTCGGCCGGCGCCGGGCTCCGACCGAACCGGCCGAGCAGCTCTGCGTAGCGGCGCTCGAGCGGGACGACCTCGGCCATCCGCCGCTGGTCGCGGGGGACCTCACCCGCCAGGCGTTCGAGGCGGTGCTCGATGCCGCGCACGTACCGGTGCACGTCGGGCAGACGGCGGGTGCCGGCGACGCGCACGAAGCCCGGGCGCACGAGGCGGTCGAGGTGGGCTCGAGCGTCCTCGGCCGACGGTCGCAGCGAGGGTGCGACGAGGCGGTCGAGGTGGGCACGCACCCGATGGGCCGCATCGAGGACGTCGGCGGCGGTGGCGAGCGCGTCACGGGCGATCTGGGGCACCCGGTCCCTCGCCTCCCGCCACAGCGCCGCGAACGCGGGCTCGTCCCACGGCAACGCACCGTGGTCATCCATCACGCGATCGACCGCAGCGAGCAGGCAGTCGCCGGAGAGGTCTTCGACGGTCGTGCCAGCCGCCGCCACTGCCAGCCGGGCGCCGCCGGGGAGGCCGCGGGCGACCGACCGTGCGGACGGGGTGGCCGTCAGCGCCAGCAGCCGCCGCACGCCGCCGCGCATCACCCGCTGCTGCAGCGCCGGGTTCGTGAGCACGCGCAGCGACACGCTGTCGCCGTCGTCGAGCAGCGCCGGGTAGCCCCGCACCGTGTGCCCGCCGGCGGCCGCCGCGACCTCCTGCGGGATGGTGCCGAGGTCCCACTCGACGATGCCGGTGCGCTCCTCGATGGGCGTCACCCGCGACACCGCGTCTCGCGCCGCGGCGGCCTGCCGGGTCCGGATGGCGGCAAGATCCCACCCGGCGTCGACGACCGTGCCGGCCTCGTCGTGCACCACGAAGCTCATCCGCAGATGGGCGGGCAGCCGGGTCGGGTCGAACGCAACCGGGTCCACCGCGACGCCCGACACCTCGCCGAGCGCCGACGCCAGCGCGTCGACCAGCCGGCCCGACGGCGGCCCGAGTCGCGTCCACGCGGCCTCGATCGTGTCGGCCAGCGGGATGAGCTGGCGGCGCACGTCCTTGGGCAGCGTCCGCACCATCTCCTCCACCAGGTCACGCCGGTAGCCCGGTACGTGCCAGTCGAAGCCGGCGTCGCCGAGCTGGGCGAGGGCGGTGAGCGGCACGTGCGCCGACACGCCGTCCAGTGGCCCGCCGGGGTCGTACCGGTACGTGAGCGCCAGCACGAGGCCGTCCTGCTCCCAGGTGTCGGGGAAGTCGGACCACCGGAACCCCGCCGAGATCCCGGCCGCGAGGCGCTCCTCGCTGAGATCGAGCAGCGCCGGCTGCGCGGCGGACTCCTTCTTCCACCAGCGATCGAAGTGCCGCCCGGACACGATGCCGTCCGGGACGACCTCGTCGTACAGCTCGACGATGACGTCGTCGTCGAGCACGTCGGCCCGTCGCACCCGGTCGCCCATCGCCCGCACTCGCTCGATCACCTCGCGGTTGCGGGCGAGGAACCGGTGATGCCCGTCCCAGTCGCCCTCGACCAGGGCGTGGCGCAGGAACATCGCCCGCGCCGCCGCGGCGTCGACCCGGTCGTAGCCGACCGTGCGCCCGCTCACCACCGCCAAGCCGTACAGCGTGACCGTCTCGGTGGTCACCGCGCCGCCGCGGCGGGGGTCCCAGCGGGGCGCGCCGTACGAGCGCCGCACCAGATGGGCGCCCGCCCGCTCGGCCCACTCGGGCTGGATCGCGGCCACCCGCCGGGCCCAGATCCGCTCGGTCTCGACCAGCTCACCGGCCATGACCCACGTCGGCAGCGCCTTCGCCACGACCGAGCCACGGGCGATCGAGAATCGCGACCCCCGCGCCCCTCGGTAGTCGCGCGTCTCACGGTCGCGCTGGCCGAGGTGGGACAGGAGCCCAGCCAGCACCGCCCGATGCACGTGGTCGGGATGGCTCTCGTCGGTGCTCGGTCGCACCCCCAGTTCACCCGCGACCTGGCGCAGCTGGCTGTAGAGGTCCTGCCACTCCCGCACCCGCAGGTACGACAGGTGCTCGACGCGGCACAGCTTGCGGAACTGATTCGACGACAGCCGGCGCTGCTGCGCTCGCAGGTGGTCCCAGAGCTTCACCAGCGACAGCAGGTCGGAGCCGGCGACGTCGAAGCGGCGGTGCAGTGCCGCCGCCTGCTCCCGATGCTCCTGCGGCCACTCCCGCGGGTCCCGGATGGACAGCGCGGCCGCGATCACCAGGACCTCGCGCACGCATCCGTGGCGGTCGGCCTCGAGCACCATCCGTCCGAGACGAGGGTCGACCGGCAGCCGGGCCAGGCGCCGGCCGATCTCGGTCAGGCGGCGCCGGCCGTGCTCGTCGGGTGGGCCGATCGCGGCCAGCTCCTCGAGCAAGCGGTAGCCGTCGCGCACCGAGGCGGTGTCCGGCGCCTCGACGAAGGGGAACGCGGCGACATCGCCGAGGCCGAGCGCCGTCATCTGAAGGATGACCGACGCCAGGTTCGTGCGCAGGATCTCGGGCTCGGTGAACTCCGGGCGGGCGGCGAGGTCATCGGCCGGGTACAGGCGGATGCAGATCCCCGGCGCCACCCTGCCGCAGCGCCCCGCCCGCTGGTCGGCCGACGCCCGCGAGATCGGCTCGATCGGCAGCCGCTGCACCTTGAGACGCCGGCTGTAGCGCGAGATCCGTGCGGTGCCGGCGTCCACCACGTACCGCACCCCGGGCACCGTCAGCGACGTCTCGGCCACGTTGGTGGAGAGCACGATCCGCCGGCCGCGGTGGGGCTCGAAGATGCGGTGCTGCTCGGCTGACGACAGCCGGGCGTACAGGGGCAGGACCTCCGTGTCGGCCAGCTCCAGCCGCCGCAGCGCGTCGGCGGTGTCGTGGATCTCGCGCTCGCCGCTCAGGAACACCAGCACGTCGCCACGCCCCTCCCGGCCCAGCTCGTCGATCGCGTCGCACACCGCCTGCACCTGGTCCCGGTCGTCGTCGGGATCGGTCTCGTTGTCCGCGCCGAACGGCCGGTAGCGCACCTCCACCGGGTAGGTGCGACCGGTGATCTCGACCACGGGCGCATCGACACCGTCGAGGGCGAAGTGACGGGCGAAGCGCTCCGTGTCGATCGTCGCCGAGGTGACGATCACCTTCAGGTCGGGGCGCTGCGGCGCCAGCCGGCGGAGGTACCCGAGGATGAAGTCGATGTTGAGGCTGCGCTCGTGTGCCTCGTCCACGATGATCGTGTCGTAGCGGCGCAGCATCCGGTCGCGCTGCAGCTCGGCCAGCAGGATGCCGTCGGTCATCACCCGCACGAGGGTCCCGTCGCCGACCCGCTCGGTGAAGCGCACGGTGTAGCCGACCGCCGTGCCCAGGTCCGTGCCCAGCTCCTCGGCCACCCGCTCGGCGATGCTGCGGGCGGCGACCCGGCGGGGCTGGGTGTGGCCGATCAGGCCGTCGACGCCTCGCCCGAGCTCGAGGCACAGCTTCGGCAGCTGGGTGCTCTTGCCGGACCCGGTCTCGCCGGCGACGATGACCACCTGGTGGTCACGGATCGCGGTCAGCAGCTCGTCGTGGCGGGCGGTGATCGGCAGCGAGTCGGGGTAGGTCGGGTGGCCGGCGCGCCGGAGGGCGTCGAGCGCGGCGCGGCGAGCCTCGGCAGCGGCGGATCGTCGGCTCGTGGCCGGTGAGACGTTGACACGGGACGGCATGGGGCGGCGGGCGGGCAGCGCGACACGAGCGGCCTTGTGCGGATCGACGGTACCCGCGAACCGGACCCCTGACCCGACGGCGCCGTTCCACCTTCTGGGCACACGGATGAAGATCGAGGGTCCGGTGAGCAGGCGCGATGTGAGTGGGGCTGTGCCCAGAATGCTGCTCCACCGGCGCTGTACGCGGCGAGGCACCGTCCGCAGAGCAGAATCGCGGGCATGAGCGAGGTCGTCTTCGAGGGGGTGACGAAGCGCTTCGGCGATACCGTCGCCGTCGAGGGTCTCGACCTCCACATCCACGACGGCGAGTTCATGGTGCTGCTCGGCCCGTCCGGTTGCGGCAAGACCACGGCTCTGCGGCTCATCGCCGGCCTCGAGGCGGTCGACGGCGGAGCGCTGCGCATCGGCGAGCGCGACGTGACGCGTGTCGAGGCCAAGGACCGCGACGTGGCGATGGTGTTCCAGAGCTACGCCCTGTACCCGCACATGACGGTGGCTGCCAACATCGACTCGCCGCTCGTCGCCCGCCGGTTCCACGTCGACGGTGAGGCCGAGCCACGCCGGCTCTCGAAGGCGGAGCGTCGCGAGCGCGTCGACGACGCCGCCCGCGTCCTCGGTCTCGAGGACCTGCTGTCTCGCAAGCCCGCCGCGCTGTCGGGTGGCCAGCGCCAGCGGGTCGCGCTCGCGCGGGCGATCGTCAGCCGGCCGTCGGTGTTCCTGATGGACGAACCGCTCTCCAACCTCGACGCCAAGCTGCGGGCCCAGACCCGACTCGAGCTCGTCGCCCTCCACCGCCGGCTCGCCACCACGTTCGTGTACGTCACCCACGACCAGATCGAGGCCATGACCATGGCCGACCGGATGGCGATCATGGTCGGTGGGCGGCTCCAGCAGGTCGGCACGCCGCGAGAGGTGTACGAGCACCCGGCGAACCTGTTCGTGGCTCGGTTCATCGGCAGCCCCCCGATGAGCACGATGCCCGGCGTGATCGAGGACCGAGAGGGCGAGCCGTGGGTGCGCATCGGTGACGGGCTGCTGCGAGCCGGCCTGTCGGCCGCCACGCTGGCGCCGGGACGCGAGGTGGTCGTGGGCGTGCGCCCCGAGCACCTGCGCCTCGGCACGGCGGGGCCGGCCGGTGTGATCCGCGCCGTGGAGTGGCTCGGCCACGAGCGCCATCTGGTGTGCGACGTGGCCGGGCAGGCGGTCACCGTGCGCGAGCCGTCCAGCGGGGACGACGAGCCGGAGGGCCGGCCGGTCCGGCTCGACGCTGACCCGGAGCACGTCCACCTGTTCGATCCGGACTCCGGGGCCCACCTGTGACACGCCGGAGGGTCAAGGACACGGTGCTGGCGGGGGCCCTGCTCCTGCCGTCCGCGGCCATCTTCGTGGCGTTCTTCTTCTACCCCTTGTACCGGCTGATCTACCTGGGCCTGCACGAGCAGAACCGCTTCGGCACCAAGGAGCGCTGGGTCGGGTGGCCGCAGTACCGCGAGGTGCTCACCGGCGACGAGTTCACGTCCGGGCTCCAGCACACGGTGCTGTTCGTGCTCTACACCGTCCCGATCGGCCTCGTGCTGGGCACGCTGCTCGCCGTCGCCGCCAACCAGCGGCTCCGGCACATCAAGGTGTTCCAGACGATCTTCGCCTCCACCGTCGCGTCCTCGGTCGCCGTCGCGTCCGTGATCTTCCTCGTGCTCATCAACCCCCAGATCGGCTACTTCCGCGACGTCGGCCTCTTCTCGCTCGCCGACCCGGACACGGCCCTGCGCGGGGTGGCGCTGTCGTCGGTGTGGCAGAACCTGGGGCTCACGTTCATCATCGTGCTGGCCGGCCTGCAGGCCGTTCCCGAGGAGCTCTACGAGGTGAGCGTCCTCGACGGGTTCGGCCCGGTGCGGCGCTTCTTCCGGGTCACGCTGCCGCTGATCTCCCCCACGCTGCTGTTCCTCGTGGTGGTGCTCGTGATCTTCGGCTTCCAAGCCTTCGGCCAGGTCGAGATCCTCACGTCCGGCGGCCCGGCCGGGGCGACCGAGACGCTGGTCTTCAAGATCTTCAAGGCCCAGCAGCCGGCCCAGCTCGGCGTCGGGTCGGTGATGGCGATCGGGCTGTTCGCGATCACCCTCGTGGTGACGCTGGTGCAGTTCGTGCTGCTGGAGCGGCGGGTGCACTATGGCGGCTGAGGCGACCCAGGCCCGATGGAAGCGGGTGGCGTGGTACCTGGTGCTGAGCACCCTGTCGGTGGTGGTGCTGTTCCCCGTCTACATGACGTTCGTTCGCGCCGTGTCCACCCCGGCCAGCTACGTGCGAGAGGGCCAGCCGCTCTACCCGGTCGACGCCCAGTGGGGGGTGTTCCGCCAGGCGTTCGACGAGGGTGACCTGGGCCGCAAGCTCGTGATCTCCGCGGTGGTCACGCTGGTGATCGTGGCCGCCGAGCTGCTGACATCGCTCTTGGCGGCGTACGCCTTCACGTTTCTCGACTTCCCGCTGCGGCGCACGATGTTCGCTGTGTTCATGGCCACGCTGATGCTGCCGATCGAGGTCACGCTCATCCCCAACGCCCAGACGATCCGCGAGTGGGGGTGGCTCAACTCCGTAGCCGGCCTGACGGCGCCGTTCCTGGCCACGGCGTTCGGCACGTTCCTACTCCGCCAGGGGTTCCTCGGCATCCCCCGCGACCTCCGAGACGCCGCCCAGCTCGACGGCTTCGGCCACCTCGGGTTCCTGCGCCGCGTCGCCATGCCGGTCACCCGGCCCGTGATCGCCTCGTTCGCGGTCATCGCGTTCCTGGGCGCGTGGAACCAGTACACGTGGCCGCGCGCCGTCATCACCGAGCAGGACTGGGAGACGATCCAGATCGGCCTCCGCTCGCTGTCGGCGCGCACCGTCGACCAGAACAACGTCGGCTTCGCGGCGGCCCTCATCGCCGCCGTCCCCGTGCTCGTGCTGCTGATCCTGCTGCAGCGCCAGCTCGTGCGCGGCCTCACCGCCGGCGCCGTCAAGGGCTGACCAGAACCGAGGGGGTGGCGTTCTGGCAGGCTGGAGGGGAACCCCGGGAGGATCCATGACCCGACCCCACCCCCTGCTCGGTGTGCTGTGCGCGACGGCGCTCGTCCTCGCGGCCTGCGGCGGCGGCGACGACGGCGACACGTCCGGCACCATGCCGGGGAGCGAGCCCAGCGCGACCTCCCCGACGGACACCGCGGGCACCGGCACCGCACCGGTCGATACCGAACCACCGGTGGACCTGCCCCCCTGCCCCCTCGAGGCGCTCGACGAGGCCGACGGCCCGGTCGAGGTCGTGGTGTGGCACACGCAGGTGGCCGAGCCGCTCGACGCGCTGACGGCCCTGGTCGAGCGCTACAACTCGTCGCAGGACCGGGTGCGGGTGCGACTCGAGAGCCAGGGCAGCGCGTACGGCGAGCTGAAGCGCAAGTTCCAGGCCACCCTCCAGACGCCGGGCGACCTGCCGGCGCTCATCATGTTCGACGACACGGCCACCCAGGAGATGGCTGACAGCGGCTACGTGCTCCCGGCCCAGTCGTGCTTCGACGCCGCCGGGGTCGACCTCGGCCAGTTCTCCTCCGTCGCCACCAGCTACTACACGATCGACGGGGTGATGTGGCCGGTGTCGGCCAACCTCGGCGGGATCCTGCTGTACTACAACCGCGACCACTTCGAGGCGGCAGGACTCGACCCCGACGACCCCCCGCAGACGCTGGCCGAGGTCCGTGCCGCGGCCGAGGCCATCGCCGCCGCCGGCGTGGCGGAGCGGCCCGTGGCCCACGAGCTGTCGTCGTGGAAGACCGAGTTCTGGCTCACCGGCGCCGGCTCCTCCATCGTCGACAACGACAACGGGCGCGGCCCCGGCGAGACCACCGCCGCCACGCTGTCGGACAATCCGGAGGCACTCGAGCTGTTCACGTGGTTCGACGACATGCAAGAAGACGGACTGCTCGAGCCGATCCCCAGCACCGACGGCCAGATCGACCAGTACCTGGCCCTGGCCACGCAGCGGTCGTCGATGCTGATCGAGAGCTCGTCGGCGGCCACCTCGGTGGAGGCGTTCCTGGGCGGCGAGCTCGATCCCGACGTGCTCGGTGGCACCGCGCCGAGCCCCAGCGGTCTCGACATCGGGGCGAGCGGCTTCCCGGGGCTGGTGCCCGGCAACCAGACACAGATGGGCGGGGCCGCGTGGTACCTCCTCAACACGACGTCACCGGAGGTGCAGGCGGCGGCGTTCGACTTCATGATGTTCATGAACTCGCCGGAGGCCCAGCTCGAGATGCTCACGGTCGGCTCGTACCTGCCGTGGCTCACCGAGATCGTCGACGACCCGGCCGCCATCGAGTTCTTCGACGCAAGCCTGTCCGGGCGCTGGCTGGAGATCGCCGCCCGACAGATCGACGCCATCGACCCCGACTTCCCGGGACCGCTGATCGGGCCCTACGACCCGGACGTCCGCGAGGCCATCGAACGGGCCCAGGACGCGCTGCTCCTCGGGGACGCCACGCCCCAGGAGGCGCTCGACCAGGCCCAAGCCGAGATCGACGACCTCCTGGAGCAGTACGCGTCGTTCTAGGCGCGCGAGCGCACGTCAGCGCTCGATGCCCTCGGGCAGCAGGAAGGGGTACGTCCGCCGGCGAACCCGTCGCTGCCACCAGCGGTCCGCCCGCCGGACCGCCTGGAGCAGCGCCCACATGCGGGCGTCGCTGCGGTAGTCCCGGCGCACCTCGTCCTGCGTGAGCGGCGGCTCCAGCCGGCCAGCCGACGCGTCGAGCACCGCCGGGACCAGGTGGTCGAGGCGTTCCTTGACCAGGTTGGCGGCCAGGTCGAGCACCACGGTGCGCGGATCGTGGTACCGCTCGAGGATGCCCGGCAGCACGAACCGGCGCACCGGTGCCCGCATCGCCCACGGCAGCGACGCCAAGAACAGGTCGGTATCGAGCTCCGACGAGCCGTCGGGGCTGCGCAGCATCGGCGTCGTGATGTCGAGATAGGCCAGCTGCCCGTCGGCCATCGCCCAGTTCGACAGCTGGGCGTCGAGGCCGACCGCAGGATCCACCACGGCGACCGCAGCGTCGACGATGGCGGCGATGACTGCGGTCCCCTGCTCTCGGTCGTCCCGTGCGACGCGCACGGCCAGCGTTGCCTCCGGCAGCGCCGGCTGCACGCAGTAGAGCACCTCGCGCCCGTCGGCGGCGGCCACCCGGCGCACGTCGGTGTCGACCACCGAGACGCCCCGACCGGCCAGCTCGGCGAGGTAGCGCTGCAGCGTCGTGGCGTACCGGTCGGCCGCCGCCGCATCGGCGAACGGTGGGAGGCGCTTGCAGGCCCAGGCCGGCGCGTCGCTCGGCCATCCGAGCACCACCGAGATCTCGCCCCGGCCGAGCACCGCCAGGTCGCCGGCTTCACCTCGGGCGAGCGCGGCGGTGACCGAGCCCTCGAGTTCGGCCAGCTCGGGGTCGCTGATCATCCCAGGGTGGCTCGCACGATGGCGATGATCTCGTCAGCCTCGCCGTCGTCGAGGATCAGCGGCGGCAGCAGCTGGACCACCGAGGTGTCGTTGTTGGCGTACACGGCGAACACGCCGGCCCGGATGAGCCCGGCCGAGGCCATCAGGGCGTCGCCCTCCTTCGCCAGCTTCACGCCCATGAACATGCCCCGCCGGCGCAGCTCCACGTCGAGGCCGCTGAGCCCCGCCTCGAACCGCTCGCCGAGCGCGCACACCCGGTCGAGGAAGCCCGGCGCCTCGATGACGTCGAGCACCGCCAGCGCAGCCACGCAGCCGAGCTCGGATCCGCCGAACGTCGAGATGTGCACGAACGGGTGGTCGTCGAAGAAGGCATGGATCTCGGGTCGCATCAGCGTGGCGGTGATCGGGTACACGCCCCCGCTCAGGCCCTTGCCCGTGATCACCATGTCCGGCGTCACGCCCTCCTGCTGGTAGGCCCAGATGGTGCCCGTGCGCCCGAGCCCGGTCTGCACCTCGTCGAGCACGAAGCAGGCGCCCCGCTCCCGGCACAGCCGCTCGACGCCGGCGAGGTAGCCCGGCGACGGGATCGGCATCCCGAGCGTGGCCGGGATCGTCTCGAGGATGACTGCGGCAGTGGAGTCGTCGACGGCGGCGTCGAGCGCGCCGAGGTCGTCGAAGGGCACCTGCTGGAAGCCGGGCAGGTTCGGCCCGAACGGGTCACGGTACTCCGGGTCGCCGGTGGCCAGCGCGAGCCCGGTGTGGCCGTGATAGCCGCCCACAGCCGACACCACCCCCTGTCGGCCGGTGTGGGAACGCGCTACCTTGAGGGCCAGGTCCGTCGACTCCCCGCCGCCCACGCCGAACACCACGCCGGGCAGCTGTCCGCCGGTCGTGGCCGCCAGCCGCTCGGCGAGCGTCGCCCGCCAGCCCGACACGAGGTGATGGTTGCCGATGTCGAGGTGGTCGAGGCCGGCGCGCACCGCCTCGACGACCGCAGGGTGGCGGTGGCCGAGGTTGAACACGCCACCGTTGCAGTGGCAGTTGTAGAGGAACCGCCCGTCGTAGGCGTCTCGGAAGCCGGGTCCGCCCCGCTCGCCCATCACGAGGTCGAGGCCGAACGCCTGGAACGTCGCCACCTTCCCGGCATTGACGTGGGCGGCGAACGCCTCGGCGGTGGCCGCCGACGTCGGGTAGGGCGCCTCACCGGGCCGGGGCGTGCTCATGCCACCGCCCCTGGGCTCGCTCCTGCCGCCGGCACCGGGCCGGATGGCAGCCCGGCCCGCTCGGCGCGCACCCGCCAGTAGCGGCGGACCCAGGCGGGGCGGGTGTCGGCAACCTCGTCGGCCCACACCGCGTCCGTCCAGCGCGCGAGCAGCCCGTCGGCCTCGGCGAACGCGTCCGCCGGCTCGGGTGGCTCGGCGAACCAGCGGGCCTCGACCTCGTCGCGCTCGGCTGAGAAGCGCGTCACCAGGCGGGCCGGATCTACCAGCGCGCGGCGGTGGAGCAGCTCGTGGCGCCACCACAGGCAGCGGCCGTCGAAGCGGTCGGTCGGCTCCGGCCCCAGGTCGAGCGGCTCGTCGACCCGAACCGGCTTGAACAGCCCCGTACACGTAGCGGCGGTGGCCGTGACCCAGTGGCGAGCCACATCGGCCGTCAGCTCAGCCACCCACGACGCGGTGGTCTGCGACGCGGCCACCAGCCCGCCGGCGTGCATGCACGGCGCGCCCATCCCCCCGGTGACCGGCGAGTAGTGAGGGACCGGGCCACCGGTGCCGTGGTCACGCAGCACGGCGGCCAGGTCGGCGGCGGTCGTGGCCCGAGCGGCACCGGCCTGGGTGATGGCCCGGCGGACCCGACAGCGCGAGAAGTGCGTGCGGGTCGGCTCGACGCGGCCGTCGGCGAAGCCGGCGATGGTCAGGCCGTTGCTGATCGAGCGGGCTCCGGCGGCCACCGGCTCGACCGCCCACTCGCGCGCCGCCGTCTCCAGCACGAAGGCGCCCCGAGCGTCGGCGACGATGAAGCTGTTGTGGTACGTGAAGTCCCGGTGCTCGTGCCCACAGCCACCCCCCTGCCCGTGGCGCTCGAGCAGCTCCGTGATGACGTCGACCGCCTCCTCCGCCGTCGCCGCCCGCTCCAGCGCCAAGCGCAGCAGGTCCATCCCGGTGAGGCCGGTGGCCTGGCGGGGCGAGCGGGTGAAGACGGCCTCGTTGCCGATGATCACGCCGTGCTCGTTGGCGCCGATCTCTGCGCCCCACATCCAGAACGGCCGGCTCAAGAGCACGGCGTGGGTCTCGGGCACCTGGTCGATCTCGATCCAGGTGCAGCGCAACCGGGTGCCGGGCGGGTGGGTGCGCCGCGGCTGCCAGTCGAGCAGCTGGGCCTCGTTCGGATCGCGGTCCGAGCTCTTGGCGAACAGCACCCGCCCGCCGTCGACGACGACCATGGTGTCGCACACGCCGCCACCGTACCCCGGCGCACCGGGTCAGCCCGCCGGCGACCAGGCGGCGATCATCCGGGCCAGCACGGCCCGGAACGTGTGGACGTTCTCGCGCATCACCGCCAGCACCTGGTCCATGGTGACCGGACGCTCGTCGACGCCCTCGATACCGGCGTCGTAATCGGTCACGAGCGCGATGCCCACGTACGGGAGCTCGAGCTCCGCAGCCAGCACGGCCTCCGGGTACTGGGTCATGTTCACGACGCTGCCCCCGAGCGACGCGAACCAGCGGGACTCGGCCCTGGTGGAAAAGCGCGGCCCGCTGATCACGACGACGGTGCCCCGCTCGTGGACGGTCACCCCTTCGGCCCGGCACGCGTCGATGGCCAGCGTGCGCAGCGCCTCGTCGTACGGCCGGGCGAACGTGACGTGGTGGACCACGCCGTCGTCGCCGTCGAAGTAGGTGTCGGCCCGGCCGGTGGTGCGGTCGATCAGGTCGTCGAGCACGACCATGTGGCCGGGCGCGACGTCGGCCCGCAGCGAGCCGACCGAGCACGGCCCGATGACGGCACGCACGCCCAGGGAGTGGAGCGCGAATAGGTTGGCCCGGGCGTTCACCCGATGGGCGGGGACCGTGTGGTCCGGGCCGTGGCGGGGCAGGAACGCCACCCGGCGCCCGGCGATCTCGGTGATCTCCACCGGGGCCGAAGGGCTCCCGTACGGCGTGGTCACCTCACGGCGCTCGACGTCGGCCGACAGCTGGTAGAGCCCCGAGCCGCCGATCACCGCCAGGTCGGCGAGACGCTCGGTCGGTTGCGGTGGCCACGGGCGGGTGCGCACGGTGCCGACGGTACCCGCCGTCAGGCCGGGGGTGCGGTGCCGCCGGGCTGCCCGTAGGTGCGGAACAGCGCAGCGACCCTGGCGACCTCGGCGTCGTCGAGCACGATCGGCTCGCCGAGCTGGCGGGCTCGTCGATGGACGCCGCAGAACCACTCCACGTCGAGGGCGAGGGCGCACGCAGACGCGAGGTCGCGACCGAGCGCAACGGCGCCGTGGTTGGCCATCAGGCAGGCCATCCCAGCCGGCCCGAGGGTGTCGGCGACGTGGCCGGCCAGATCCGCCGAGCCGTACGTGGCGTAGGGCGCACAGGGCAGGGCGGTCCCTCCGAAGCGGGCCACTACGTAGTGGACCGCGGGCACCGGGGCCCGCAGGGTCGCTGCGGCCGTGGCCTCGGGCGAGTGGGTGTGGACGATCGCACCGACCTCCGGCCGGCGTCGCAGCACCTCGGTGTGGAGACGCCACTCGCTGGTCGGGACCCGGCCGTGCGCATCACGGGGCCGGCCATCGAGGTCGACGACGACGCCGTCCGCCGCGGTCAGCTCACCGGCGGGGATCCCGCTCGGGGTGACGAGCAGCCCGTCGCCGAGGCGCACGCTCACGTTGCCGCTGGCGTTCACGTTGAGGCCGCGCTCGTCGAGCCAGCGCACGGCCTGGACCAGCCACCGGCGGGCGGCGGCCTCATCCACGGAGGAACGCCGCCAGCTCGGCCGGGCGCACCAGCCCGGCGTCGGTCAGGTAGCCGTCGACGAGGGCGCCCGGCGTAACGTCGAAGCCCCAGTTGCGAGCCGCCGTCCCGTCCGGCGCGATCGGCGCCCCGTTGACCTCGAGCACCTCCGCCGGGTCGCGCTCCTCGATCGGGATGGCGGCACCGTCCGGGCAGCCGGCATCGAAGGTGGAGCGGGGCGCGGCGACGTAGAACGGCACGCCGGTCGCGCGGGCGGCCAGCGCCTTCAGGTAGGTGCCGATCTTGTTGGCGGTGTCGCCGTTGGCAGCGACTCGGTCGGCGCCCACCACGACGAGGTCGACCTCGCCGGAGCGCAGCAGGTGCCCGGCGGCGTTGTCGACGATCAGCGTGTGCGGCACGCCACCATCCCGCAGCTCCCAGGCCGTGAGTGCCGCCCCCTGGTTGCGGGGCCGGGTCTCCGACACCCACACGTGGACTGGGATGCCCTGCTGGTGCGCCAGGTAGACGGGAGCCGTCGCCGTCCCCCACTCGACACAGGCCAGCCACCCGGCGTTGCAGTGCGTGAGCACGTTGACCGCCCGGCCGGTGCGCTCGTGGACGGCGGCGAGCAGGGGCAGCCCGGCATCGCCGATCGCCCGGCAGGCCTGGACGTCGAAGTCGGCGAGCTCGCTGGCGAGCCACCTCGCGATCGGCGCCCGCTCCCGACGCGGCAGCGGGATCAGCAGCTCCTTCGTCCGTTCGACGGCCCAGCGCAGGTTCACGGCGGTGGGCCGTGTCGCCACGAGCACGCGAGCGGCCTCCTCGGCCGATCCCGGGTCAGCGGCCACCGCCAGGGCCATGGCGTGCGCCGCCGCCACGCCGATCAGCGGCGCTCCCCGCACCTGCATCGTGGCGATCCCGTGGGCGGCGTCGTCGAGCGTTCGCCACCGGGCGATGACCAGCTCGTGTGGCAGCCGCGTCTGGTCGATCACCGCAACCTCGTCGCCCTCCCACCAGATCGTGCGTCGCGCCACCGCCGCCGATCCTATGAACCCGACCCCCCACCGCTTGCTTCTGGGGGGATGGGGGGGAATGCCGGTGGCCCGGCGCGGGTACGGTGCCGGGCGCCCGAACCGCTCGAGAGGAGCACCTGCCATGGACGAAGCGACGCTCACCGACCCTGACGGCGTCGAGGTCTTCTACCGCCGCTGGCTCCCGACCGGCGATCCCATGGCGATCGTGCTGGTGCTGCACGGCGCGTCGGAGCACTCCGGGCGATACCGGCGCTTCGGCGAGCTGGTGGCGGCGAACGGCTACGCCGTCTACGCCGACGACCACCGTGGCTTCGGCCACACCGCAGCGTCCACTGGTGCGGGGTTGGCCGGTCCACGCGGGTTCGACGGCGTGCTCGGCTCCGTGGAGGCGGTCCACCGCCGTGCGCTGGCCGACCTCGGCGCGCTCCCGGTCATCGTGTTCGGCCACTCGATGGGCTCGGTGTTCACCCAGGTCTACGTCCAGGACCACGGCCACGAGCTGGCCGGGTTCGCGCTCAGCGGCAGCCTCGGGCCCGCGCCGGAGCTCACGGAGATGATCGCCGGCCTCCGGGCCGCCGTCGACGGTGGCATGGGCGACTCGCCGCTCGACCTGCTCGGTGGGTTCAACGCCGGGTTCGAGCCCGCTCGCACCACCTATGACTGGCTGAGCCGAGACGAGGCCGAGGTCGACGCGTACATCGCCGACCCCATGGCGGGTGACGACGCCCCGATGTCGTACGGCTACGCCCTCGGCATGCTAGAGCTGCTGCAGCGAGGGTCGGACCCGGACGGCATCGCCCGGATCCCCGGCGGGCTCCCGGTGCTCTTCATCACGGGGCTGGCCGATCCGGTGTCGAACGGCGGCGAGACGGTGCGCACGCTCGAGGCGGCCTACCGCGCCGCCGGCCTCACCGTGACGGCGCACTACTACCCCGACGCCCGCCACGAGCTGCTGAACGAGACGAACCGCGACGAGGTCGACCGCGACGTCCTCGCCTGGCTCGCCACCGTGGTCTGAGCCGGCCGGTCAGCCGATCAGCGGCGCGACCGTCTCACCCAGCAGTGCGACCCGGCCCGGGATGTGGCCGTTCGCCGGCGCGTTGAGCGTGAAGCCGTCGACCCCGAGCGCCAGGTCGGCTGCGAGCGCCTCGCCGACGGTGTCCGGGTCGCCGACCACGAACCGCCCCGTGAGGAACGCCCGCTCCTCGTCGCTGCGCGAGGCCAGGTCGATCCCTCGCGCCCGGAAGAACGCCGCCAGGTCGGCGCGCGCCTCCTCCATCGTCGGTGCGATGCAGGTGGTGCGCTGCCAGCTCACGGTGATCTCCGAGCGGTCGCGCCCGAGGCGCTCGCAGTGGGCGGCCAGCGCGTCGAGCTTGCGCGGCAGGTCGGCTCGCTCGGCGATCAGGTTCGACTCGTCGGCGTACTGGGCGACCATGCGCAACGTCTTGCGCTCGCCGCCCCCACCGATCATCACCGGGATCCGCCCCACCACCGGCGGCGAGCTGACAGCGTCGACCACTTGGTACCGCCGACCCGACAGCGTCACCCGCTCGCCGCGCAGCATCGGGATGATGATCTGCAGCGCCTCCTCGAGCTTCTCGAAGCGGTCCGTGAACGTGCCGAACTCGATGCCGAACGCCCGGTGCTCGAGCTCGAACCAGCCGGCCCCGATCCCCAGCTGGGCCCGACCACCGGACACCACGTCGAGGGTGGTCACGATCTTCGCCAGCACGGCCGGGTTCCGGTAGGTGTTTCCTGTCACCAGCGCACTGAGACGCACCTGCTCGGTCTCCCGGGCCAGCGCCCCGAGCAGCGTGTAGCACTCGAGCATGTACTGGTCCGGTTCGCCGAGCATGGGCAGCTGGTAGAAGTGGTCCATCACCAGCACGGTGTCGAAGCCCGACCGATCGGCCTCTGCCGCCTGGCGGGCCACCACCTCGAACAGCCGGGACTGGTCCACGTCGGGGTAGGTGAAGTTGGGGATCTGGTAGCCGAGGCGCGTCACCCGAACATCTGAGCACACCTGGCGTCCACTGCTCGCAGGGACCACACTGGAACCGGAGGCTCGTCCGATGAAGGTGCAGCCCGTCGATCTGGTCGCCGAGACGCCGTTCCGCTGGCGGGTCGAGCGGACCGGCGACATGCGGGTGCCGGGCATCGTGTTCGCCTCGGCCGAGCTCCTGCCCGACGTCGCCGCCGACCGGTCCCTCCAGCAGGTCGCCAACGTGGCCACGCTCCCCGGGATCGTCAGCGCGTCCTACGCCATGCCCGACGTCCACTGGGGCTATGGCTTCCCCATCGGCGGGGTGGCGGCGACCGCGGTCGACGCCGGGGGTGTGGTGTCGCCCGGCGGTGTGGGCTTCGACATCTCCTGCGGCGTCCGTCTGCTGCTGTCGCCGCTGTCACGAGACGAGCTGGCTCCCCACCTGAGCGCGCTGATGGACGAGCTGGACCGGTCCGTGCCGAAGGGGATGGGGCCGGGCGCCGTGTGGCGCGTCGGCGAGGGTGAGCTGGACCGCATCCTGACCGGCGGTGCGGCCTACGCCGTGGAGCGCGGCCACGGCACCAGCGAGGATCTGGTCCGCTGCGAGGACGGCGGCGTCCTGCCGGGAGCCGATCCTGCGGCCGTCAGCGACCGGGCCGTCGCCCGCGGGCTGCGCCAGGTGGGCAGCCTCGGCTCGGGCAACCACTTCCTCGAGGTCCAGGTGGTGGACCGGGTCTTCGACCGCGAGACGGCGACGGCGTTCGGGCTCGAGCCCGCTCGCGTGTGCGTGATGATCCACTCCGGCTCGCGAGGGCTGGGCCACCAGATCTGCACCGACCACGTCGCGACGATGGAAGCGGCGATGCGGCGCTACGGGATCGCCGTCCCGGATCGCCAGCTGGCGTGCGCGCCGGTGCGCTCACCGGAGGGCGAGGCGTACCTGGCGGCCATGGCAGCAGCAGCGAACTACGGCCGGGCCAACCGCCAGCTGCTCTCCGATGCGGCCCGGTCGGCCTTCGCCCGCACGGTCGGCACGCGCGACCTGGTGCTGCTCTACGACGTCTCGCACAACCTGGCCAAGCTGGAGACCCACCCGGTTGATGGCCGCCAGCGCCTGCTGTGCGTGCACCGCAAGGGAGCGACCCGCGCCCTGCCGCCCGGCCATCCGGACCTGCCACCCGAGCTGTCCGGGTCCGGTCAGCCGGTGCTGGTGCCCGGATCGATGGGGACGGCGTCCTACGTGCTGGTGGGCGAGCCGGGCGGGATGGCCTTCCACTCGACCTGCCACGGGGCCGGCCGGGCGATGAGCCGCACCGCGGCCCGGCAGCAGACGTCGGCCCACGAGCTGCGGCGCCGGCTGGCCGAGCGGGGCATCAGCGTGCGCGCCGGCTCGGTTCGGGGTCTCATCGAGGAGGCCCCCGAGTCCTACAAGGACGTCGACGAGGTGGTCCGCACCGTGGAGCGGGCGGGTCTGGCCCGCCGGGTCGCCCGACTGGTGCCGGTCGGCGTGGTCAAGGGCTGACGAGCGACCTACACGTCGACCAGGAAGCGGCACCTCACCCCAGCGACGTCGTGGACCACGGCGAGCTCCGATCGGGAAACCGCCTTGGGCACGGCGCCGGTCGCCTCGACCGCGTCACGCGCCCCCATCACGAGCGTCACGTCCAGCCCGCCATCATCACGCCGGCGCACGCGCGCCGCCACCGGGACGGCATCGGCCGTGTCCAGGAGGAAGATCACCTCGCCGGCCAGCGCGACCAGCAGCTCGTCGTCCGGCGCTGCTGGGAGCCGGAACTTGTGGTGGCCCACCGTGGCGACGGCGACGGACTCGACGCACACCTCGGCGAGCGCCATCACCGCCTCCTCGAAGCACGCCGCCAGGTCGGGACCCCATGCCTCGAGGATCACGTCGGCGGTGTGCGGGAGGGTGCGGTGGCCCCGTGCGGTGTCCACCCGATCATCATGGCGCCGCTGCCGCATCCTCGGACCGGTACGTTGACCCCCCGTGGGTTCCGCCCTGATCACGGATCTCTACGAGCTGACGATGGCCGCCAGCTACCTGCGTCGCGGCATGACCCGGCCCGCCACGTTCAGCCTGTTCGTGCGCCAGCTCCCGGCGAGCCGCGGCTTCCTCGTCGCCGCCGGGCTGGCCGGCTGCCTGCGCCGGCTCGAGGACTTCGCGTTCGACGACGCCGACCTCGAGTACCTGGGCGGGCAGGGGTTCGATGCCGACGCGCTCGACGCCTTCCGGTCGCTGCGCTTTACCGGCGACGTGTGGGCCGTGCCCGAGGGTCACGTCGTGTTCGCCGGCGAGCCACTGCTGGAGGTGACGGCGCCGCTGCCGGAGGCACAGCTGGTCGAGACCGTGCTCGTCAACCAGATCACCTACCAGACGGCGCTCGCCACGAAGGCCGCCCGCTGCACGGTGGCCGCGGCCGGGCGCGCCGCGCTCGTCGACTTCTCGCTGCGGCGCACCCACGGCACCGAGGCCGGGATGGCAGCTGCTCGCGCCGGCGGCATCGCCGGCTTCGCCGGCACCAGCAACGTCGAAGCGGCGCGGCGCTTGGGCCTCGCGCCGGTCGGGACGATGGCCCACTCCTACGTGCAGGCCTTCGACCACGAGCGCGACGCCTTCGTCGCCTTCGCCGAGGACTTCCCCGACCGCACCACGTTCCTGGTCGACACCTACGACACCATCGAGGGCGTGCGCATCGCGCTCGGCGTGGCCGACGAGCTCGGGCTGCACGGCCGCCTCGGCGTGCGCATCGACAGCGGGGACCTGCTCGCCCTGTCGCTGGAGGCCCGCCGGATGCTGGATGCCGCCGGCCACCCCGACGTGACGATCGTGGCCAGCGGGGGCCTCGACGAGCACGACGTGGCCCGCCTTCTCGACGCCGGGGCCCCGATCGACGTGTTCGGGGTCGGAACCCAGGTCGGCACCTCCGGTGATGCCCCGTCGCTCGATTCCGCCTACAAGCTGGTGGAGTACGACGGCCGGCCGTTGCTGAAGCTGTCGCCGGGGAAGGCGAGCCGCCCAGGGGCCAAGCAGGTGCACCGCGGTGAGATTGCGGCAGGCGACGTGCTGGCGACGCGCGCCGAGCCCGGCCCGCCCGGGACGGTGCCGCTCCTGGTCCCCGTGATGGCCGGGGGGCGGCGCGTGGCGGCCGACGAGCCCGTGGCGGTGCTGCGCGACCGGCTGGCCGCCGACCTGGCCGCCCTGCCCGACGCCGCCCGCCGGCTGGAGTCGCCGGCGCCGCCGCCCGTGCACGTGTCGGCGGCGCTCGACGCGCTCACCCACGAGGTGGCGGCGGCTCACCTCCGGGATCGTCGATGACCTCCACCCCGGCGGCGCGCAGCTCTGCCAGTGCCGCCTCGGTGGTGGCCTCGGCCACCCCGGCGACCATCGGCGCGAGCACCCGCACGTCGTAGCCCAGCGCCCGGGCATCCAGCGCGGTGGCTCTGACGCAGTAGTCGGTGGCGAGGCCGACGACGTCGATGGCATCGACGCCGGCATCCGCGAGCAGCCGGGCCAGGGGCGTGCCGCGGCCGTCGGTGCCCTCGAACCCGGAGTACGCGGCCGATGCCTGGCCCTTGCGGACCACCACCGCCGCCTCGGGCAGCTCGAGCAAGGGGTGGAGCTCGGCTCCCCGCGTGCCCTCGACGCAGTGGGCCGGCCACGTGTCGACGTAGTCCGGCTCGACGGCGAAGTGCTCGAAGTCGGGGTGCCGATCCGGCCGCGGGTGCCAGTCCATGGTGGCGACCACCAGCTCGTAGCGGCCGGCACCGGACCCACCGATCCACTCCGAGATCCGCGCGGCCACCCGGTCGCCGTCCGCGACGGCCAGGGAACCGCCCGGGCAGAAGTCGTTCTGCACGTCCACCACCACGAGCGCCCGGCGCACGGTCCCAGCCTACGACCGAACGGTGAAGCGGCTGTCCAGCCGGTGCAGCGTCTCGACCACGCCCGTGTACTCCAGCTCGCTCATCGGCAGCATGGCCGCACCGAAGAAGCCCTGCCGGCGCATGTCCATGCTCTTCGCCGCGACCTGGTGGCGCACGGTGTCCCAGAACGGGTGGGCGAACGCGTCGAGGGGCTCGGTCAGGCGACCCTCGTGCACGGCGAAGGCCGCGCACGACACGAGCGGCGGACCGTCGAAGTAGCTGGTGCCGGTGTTGAGCCGCACCGGCATGAGCGGCATGTTGTGCGAGCCGCGCATCCCACCGGCCACGAAGTGCCCGGTGGCGTACGGGGCGAGCACCTCACCGGTGGCGGGGAAGCTCATCTGCACCCGGACCAGCATGACCGGGTCGTCCTTGCCGGTGTACTTGCCGGCGATGTTGTGCAGCCGGGAGGTGGCCACGGCGACGGCCTGCTCTCCGGTCGCCCGGGACCACACCGACTCGACGACGTAGCGCTCCGGGTCCCGCAGCAGCGCGGCGATGCCGTACAGGTCCTCCGGTGCGCTCAGCTCGATGACCCGGTCGCCCTCGGTGTGGGCGACGTCCATGATCACGAAGCGAAAGCCCTCGCCGAGCGTGGGCGACAGGATCAGCCCGGGCGTCGTCATCGGGTCGGTGAACGTGAGGTACAGCGGCAGGTCGAACGCGCCGGGGTCCGTCTTGTCGGCGGCGAAGAACAGGAACGGCTCGTTGGGGCGCTCGTCGATCTCCATCTCGGCCACCGCCGGGCCCATGCCCTTGACGTTGCCGGAGAAGGCGTCCTTCAGGAGGTCCTGCCCGGCACCGTAGAGCCCCTCGGCCCGGGCGGTCGCCGTGCCGGCCACGAAGGCGTCCCAGGCCAGGTGGTGCACGGCCTCGTCACCAAGGCCGCGGGTGTGGGTCATCAAGATGGCGATGTCATCGCCCGTGGAGCTGATGGAGTGGTCGATCAGCAGGTCCCCGCCGTGCTCGGCGACGTGGCGGCGCACGGTGTCGAGCAGGCGGGCCGACGGGGCGATGTGACCACCGATGGAGCCGATGTCGGCCTTGATCACAGACAGCGTGAGCTTCATGGCACACCTCCAACCCAGAGGAGCACCTCCATCGTCTGCCCCAGGCCACCGGCCGGCAAGGGGCTGAGGTCCGCGCGACGACCGCTACTGCAGGCCGCGGCTGGCGCCGCCGTCCACCGGGATCGCTGCGCCGGTGAGGAACTTCGCGGCTTCCGAGCACAAGAACGCGGCGATCCGCCCGAAGTCGCCAGGGTCGCCCAGCGTGCGAGCCGGCACGGAGGCCGCCACCTCGCCGGGATCGGCGTACAGCGCGGCGAGCCGGTCGGTCAGGTGGAGTCCGGGCTGGAGCGAGTTCACCGTGACGCCGTCGGCGGCGACCTCGGTGGCGAGCGTCTTCAGGAAGCCGGTGAGCCCCGCCCGCGCGGTGTTCGACAGCACCAGCGTGCCGATGGGCTCGCGCACGGCGATGGACGTGATCGCCACCACCCGGCCCCAGCGCCGGGCCCTCATGGACGGCACCGTCGCCAGGCACAGCCCGATCGTCGAGAGGAGGTTCAGCCGAAGGGCCGGCTCGTACGCGGAGAGATCGGTCGCGGCGACGTTGCCGGCCGGCGGACCGCCGGCGTTGGCGATCAGGATGTCGATGCCGCCCATCAGCGCTTCGGCGTCGGCCACGAGGCGCCGCACCTGCTCGGCATCGGACACGTCGGCGACGACCGTGTGCACGTCGGCGTCGATGGTCGCCGCCGCCCGAGCGAGCCGTTCGGGCGAGCGGGCGGCGATCGTGACCGTGGCTCCCTCGGCGGCCAGCGCCTGGGCGCAGCCGAGACCGAGGCCGCTCGACGCTCCGGTGACGAGCGCACGCCGCCCGTCCAGCTGCAGATCCATTGCCCTCAACCTCCCCGCGCGACCTTCGCGCCACCCTGGCGCGATCGTCGCGAATCGCGCGACATACGCGCCAGGGTGGCGCGGACGTCGCGCGAGTCTGCACGCATGCCGACTCCCATCATCGCCGCCGACGACGGTTCGGTGCGGGTGCTGACCCTCGCCCGGGCCGCCGAGTACAACACCATCAACCCGGAGCTGCGCGACGCCCTCGCCGCCGAGCTCGACGCTGCCGAGCGCGACCACCACGTGCGGGCGGTGCTGCTGCGCGCCGACGGCCCGGCGTTCTGCGCCGGCTACCAGCTCGACTGGGCCACCGCCGCCGAGGCCGCGGCCGATCGCGAGCGCGTCTGGGACTCCGCCCAGGACCTGCAGATGATCGGCCAGTACGCCCGCACGTGGGCGAAGCTGCACGAGATCTCCAAGCCGACGATCGCCGCCGTGCAGGGGTGGTGCATCGCCGGCGGCACCAACCTGGTGCTGCACGCCGACCTCATCGTCTGCTCGGAGTCGGCCCGCTTCGGGTACCCGCCGATGCGGGTGTGGGGCATCCCCGAGGCACCGTGGGTGTGGATCGCCCGCCTCGGCCTCGAGCGGGCCAAGCGGTACCTGTTCACCGGCGACGAGATCTCGGGTCGGGAGGCGGCCGATCTCGGCCTGGTGCTCGAGTGCGTGGCCGACGACGCGCTCGACGACCGGGCGCTCGCGCTCGCCCGGCGGATCGCCCTGCTCCCGCTCGAGCAGCTGCAGATGATCAAGTGGGCGCTGCACGAGACGGCCCGCCAGATGTATGCGCCGGACACGTCTCGGATGCTCGGCTGTCTGTTCGACGGCGTCGCCCGCCACAGCGGGACGGGCCTCGAGTTCGTGCGCCGGTCCCAGGAGGTCGGGTTCCGCACCGCCGTCCGCGAACGGGACGACCCGTTCGGCGACTACGGCTCCCGCCCACGACCCTGACCCCCCTGCCTCGCTCCCTCCCTCCCTCCCTCCCTCCCTCGCTGTTCTGGTCCCGGGAAGTAGCGCTGAGCGCTACTTCCCGGGACCAGAACGGGGGCATGACCGACCTGCTGCTCTCCCCCACCTTCCACAAGCTCCCGCGCCTCAGGGTGGCCCTCGCCGAGGGCGGCATCGGCTGGATGCCGTGGCTGCTGGAGCGCATCGACTACACGTGGGAGCGCCACCGCCACTACACCGGCTGCAACCCGCACGTGCGCCCGTCGGACCTGTTCCGCCAGCACATCTTCGGCCGCTTCATCTCCGATGACACCGGCATCGCCGTCCGCCACCGCATCGGCATCGACAACATCATGTTCGAGAGCGGCTACCCGCACTCCGACAGCAACTGGCCGTCGAGCCGGACCGTGCTGGAGAAGATGCTCGCCGACGTCCCCGACGACGAGGCCCGCAAGATCGCCGAGGACGACACCCGTCGGGTCTTCAACTTCCCTCGCGTCTGACGGAACCGGCGCTCGGTGCGCCAGACTGACGCCATGGCCGATGGCGCTGACGACGAGACGACATCAGCGGGGACGTTCCGCGGGCCGGACGCTCCCGTGACCAGCTACATGACCTCCGAGGTCCAGCACGTTGAGGCCACCGCGACCCTGCGCGACGTCGCCCGGATGCTCGTCGACGCCGGCATCGGCTGTGTCGCCGTCGGCCCGCCGGAGGCGGTGGTGGCGGTGATCTCCGAGCGCGACATCGTGCGCGCCGTCGCCGGCGGGACGGATCTCGACTCGGTGACGGCGGCCGAGGCCGGCAGCCGGGAGCTGGTGTGGGCGAGCAGCGACGACACCATCGGCGACGTCGCCGAGGAGATGATGGAGGACTACGTCCGTCACCTGCTCGTGCGCGACGACACCGGCCTCGTCGGCATCCTGTCGATGCGCGACGTGCTCTCCGCCTACGTCGTGTGAGCCGGCGCGCCGCTCACTCGATGTTGTCGTAGTACGGGATCACGACCCCCTCGTCGGCGTCGCCGCCGCCCCCACCGAGGCTGCCGACCAGCATCATCGTGACCGGTGAGATGACCTCGGGGTCGGTCATCACGTTGACGCACGCCGGTCGTCCGCTGGCGAAGGCCCGCTCGAGGGCCGGCCCGATGTCGGACGCCTTCGTCACGAACTCGGCGTGACACCCGAACCCGGCGGCGGCCAAGTCGTAGCGCACCGGCCCGAGCTCGGTCACCACCCGGCGCTCCCGGCCGTAGATGAGGTCCTGCCCGTGGGCCGACATGCCCCACATCTGGTCGTTGTTCACCACCACCACGATCGGCAGGCCGTGGCGGGCCATGGTGTCGAACTCCGAGAAGTTGAGCCCCACCGACCCGTCGCCGACCACGCACAGCACCCGGCGATCCGGGTGGGCCACCTGGGCGGCGATCGCAAAGGGCATGCCCGTGCCGAGGCAGCCGAGGTACCCGTGGGTCATCCAGTGCCCACCGTGGTTCACCTGGGCGGCCATGTCCATCCACGACGCCGTCTCACCGCCGTCGGCGGCGATGATCGCGTCGGGCGGCAGCGCGGCGGCGATCTCCTGCATCAGCCGGAACGGGTGGATCGGCTCGTCGGCCGCAGCGGGCTCGGCGAACATCGCCGGCGCCGCCGAACGCACCATCGCCACGCCCGCCAGCCACGCCGAACGGTCCGGCCAGTCCACGCCCGCCGCCGCCACGTCGAGTGCCCGCAGCACCTCGCGGCAGTCGGCGACCACGGCCAGGTCGACGTCACGGTTGCGGCCGATCTCCTCACCGGAGATGTCGACCTGGATCACCTTGGCGTCGGTCGGCACGACCGAGCCGGAGCGCCCGCCCGTGAACAGCCCGAGGCGGGCCCCGAGCAGGACCACCAGGTCGGCCGGGCCGGCGCCGCTCATGGAGGCGAGCGCCAGGTTTGTGAAGGACCCGCCGCACAGCGGATGGCCGGCGGGCACCATCCCCCGGGACTTGCCGTTCATGAACACCGGCGCGCCGACGCGCTCGGCGACGGCCACCAGCTCGTCGGTCGCCCCGGAGAACCAGGCGCCGCCACCGGCAAGGATGGCCGGACGCTCTGCCGCGCGCAGCCACTCGACCATCGTGGCGACGACCTCGGGGGTCGGCGCCGGCGCCGCCGTGGTCTGGACGAGCCCGATCGGGCCGAGCGCCTCGTCGTCGGCCGACGTGAACAGCACGTCGATGGGGATCTCGAGGAACACCGGCCCTGGCCGCCCCGACCGGGCGACCCGGAGGGCTTGGGCCACCAGGTCCGGGATGCGATGGGTGTGGGTGACGCGGTGCGCCCACTTCGTGATCGGCGTCACCATGGCCACCTGGTCGATCCCGCCCTGCAGCGGCAGCGTCTCGGCGTCGCGCAGCGGCGCAGCGCCGGAGATGAACAGCGTCGGCACGGCGTCGAGGTAGGCGTTGGTGATGGCGGTCACGACGTTCGTGAAGCCCGGTCCTGCGGTCACGACGGCCACGCCGGTCTGCCCGGTGGTCCGGGCCCAGCCGTCGGCGGCGTGGCCCGCCGCCGCCTCGTGGCGGGTGTCCACCAGGCGCACCCCGTGGTCGAGCGCCGCTTGGAGCAGCGCATCGAGATGCCCACCGTGGAGCACGAAGATCGTGTCGATGCCGGCCTGGCGGAGCAGGTCGACCAGCAGCTCACCACCGTTGCGTCGCATCTGCTGATCCTTTCGCGTGGAGGACCGCCAACGACGAGTCGGACGGTCATGGACTAGGGATCGATGAGCACTCCGGGGTTGAGGATCCCGGCCGGGTCGAGCGTGGCCTTGGCAGCGCTGAGCACCGCTGCGAAGGGGCCCGGGCGCTGACGGTCGTAGCCCGGACGGTGGTCACGGCCCACCGCATGGTGATGGGTGACCGTCGCCCGGTGGCGCACGAGGATCTCCATGGCAGCCGCCTTCAGCTCGTCCCACATGGCCAGCTCGTCGCCCGGACGGCTGGCGGCGATCACGGTGAAGTACGGCGCCGCACCGTCGGGGTAGACGTGGGTGAACCGGCAGTTGACCAGCCCCGGTGCGCCGGTGACGGCGCGGATCGCCGCCGACAGCTCGATGGTGACGTCGTGGTGCAGCGCCTCGACCCGGTCCCACGTCGTCGCCGTCTCGAACGTCTCGGCGATGGCGCTCATTCGCACCATGGCGTCACGCACGTACGGCATCCGCAGGAACGACGATCGCCACGCCTCCGCCGCCCCGTCGCGGGCGCCATCTCCCTTCGCACCTTTGGGCGCCCCTCCGCCCATCGGGACACCGCCGTGCGTGCGAGCGATCTCCACCAGCGTGTCGAGCTGGGCATCGACCGGGTGGTGGGCCGACTCGACGCCGAGCACGAGGACGCTCTGGCCACCGCTGCCCGCGCCCGACATCGCGGCCTCGCCCGGGTCGAGCCAGCGGCAGTTCGCTGGGTGGAGCCCGGACTGGGCGATCGCTCGTACGGCCTGCATCGCCTCACCCACGGATGCGAAGCCGACCGAGACCGAGCGACGGTGATCGGGGCGGTCCTGGACCCGCATCCACGCCTCGGTGATCACACCGAGGATGCCCTCGGACCCCAGGAACAGCCGGTCCGGTGACGGTCCTGCGCCCGAGCCGGGCAGCCGCCACGACTCGGCGACCCCGACCGGCGTGACCACCCGCAGCGACTCGACGAAGTCGTCGATGTGGGTGTGCAGCGTGGCGTAGTGCCCGCCGGATCGGGTGGCGAGCCAGCCGCCGAGCGTGGAGTGCTCGAAGCTCTGCGGGAAGTGCCGCAGCGTGTAGCCCTCGGGGCGCAACTGGTCCTCCAGCACGGGGCCGAGCGCGCCCGCCTGGATGCGGGCGGCCCGGCTGGTGCGGTCGATCTCCAGCACCCGGTCCATGCGGGTGAGGTCGAGCGACACCACGCCGGCGTGGGCATCACCCCGGTACTCGACGCCGCCGACCACCGAGCTGCCCCCGCCGTACGGGATGACGGCCACGTTGCGACTGCCCGCCCAGTCGAGGAGGTCGACGACGTCGGCCTCCTGGGTCGGGTACGCGACCAGGTCCGGTGCCGGATCGAGCCGGCCGCGCAGCGCCCGCACCACGTCGCGGTAGCCCTTGCCGTATGTGTGGCCGGCCCGGTCCGCCACCGCCGCCGTCATGAGGTGGGAGAGCGATGCCGGCGGCGCGACGCGAGGAACCGGCAGCTCCAGATCGTCGAGCGCCGGCACGGGCAGTGGGCGCTCGGCGAGGCCCGGCACGGCTCCGGCGAGCGCGACGCAGTCAGCGTCCGACAGCGCTTCGTCGACCCAGCCCCATCCCCACCACGAGCGGGTGCGCCCGGCGGCCTGCGTCATGGCGCGATCCTGCCCCATCCGGCGGCCCGGCGCTGCCTCCGGTCGATACGCTGCACTGCTCGCCGCGTCGGGCCGTGCGCACCGAGCGGCTGCCTTCCCCGCGATGACCGCCCTCTCCACCCCCTACTACCTCCTCGACGAGCGCCGCTTGGAGCAGAACCTCCAGGTGGTCGAGCAGGTGCGCGCCCGCACGGGGACCCGGTTCGTGCTGGCGCTCAAGTGCTTCTCGACGTGGAGCGTGTTCCCGCTGCTGTCGCGTCACCTCGACGGGACGACCTCCAGCTCGGTCTACGAAGCCCGGCTGGGCCACGAGCGCTTCGGCGGCGAGACGCATGCCTACAGCGTGGCGTTCGACCGCGCCGAGGTCGCGGAGGTCGCCTCGTTCGCCGACAAGGTCATCTTCAACTCCGCCTCCCAGCTCGAGGCCCACCGCGACCTGGTCACCTCGGCATCGGTCGGGGTGCGGGTCAACCCGGGCATCAGCACGTCGAGCTTCGACCTGGCCGACCCCGCCCGGCGCTACTCGCGCCTCGGCATCGTCGAACTCGACGAGCTGCGCCGCATCGCCAAATGGGTTGACGGCGTGATGTTCCACTTCAACTGCGAGAACCCCGACGTCGACAGCTTCTGTCGCTCGCTCGATCTGATCGGCGACCGCTACGCCCCGGTGCTCGCCGACCTCGACTGGGTCAGCCTCGGCGGTGGGATCGCCTTCACCGATCCCGGCTACCCGCTCGACCAGTTCGGCGACGCGCTCGGCGCGTTCGCGGGCCGTCACGGTGTCCAGCTCTACCTCGAACCCGGCGAGGCCGTGGTGACGGGCGCCGCAGAGCTGGTCACCACGGTGCTCGACGTGGTGCACAACGAGGTCGACGTCGCAGTGGTCGACGCCTCGGTCGAGGCTCACATGCTCGACCACCTCATCTACGGCACCAGCCCCCGGCTGAGCCGGCCCTCCTCCACCGGCGAGCACCGGGTGATGGTGGCGGGGCGCACCTGCCTGGCCGGTGACGTGTTCGGCGACTACTGCCTCGACGCGCCGCTGCGAGCCGGCGACGAGGTCCGCTTCGCCGACGCCGCCGGGTACACGATGGTCAAGACCACGTGGTTCAACGGTCTGCGCATGCCGGCGATCGTCGTGCGCCGCCTCGACGGCACGGTCGAGGTCGTCCGCGAGCACACGTACGACGACTTCGTCCGCAGCCTGTCGTGAGCGCTGCTCGTCCAGCACCGGAAAGGGTGACCAAGTGAAGCGAAACGTCCTCATCATCGGCGCTGGAGGCGTCGCCCACGTGGCCGCGCACAAGGCGGCGATGCACAACGACGAGCTCGGCGACATCTGCATCGCGTCGCGCACGCTGGCCAAGGCCGAAGGCATCGTCGACAGCGTGCGGCGGCTCGGTCACGTCCGTGACGAGTCGCGCCGCCTGCACGCCCGCCAGCTCGACGCGCTCGACGTGGCGGCCACGGCCGCGCTCATCCAGGAGACCAGCTCGGAGATCGTGGTCAACCTGGGTACCGCGTTCTTGAACATGTCCGTGCTCGAGGCCTGCCTCGAGACCGGCGCCGCCTACCTCGACACCGCGATCCACGAGGACCCCGACGCCGTGTGCGAGGACCCGCCCTGGTACGCCAACCACGAGTGGAAGCGCCGGGACCGCTGCGCCGAGCGCGGGGTCACGGCGATCCTCGGCGCCGGGTTCGACCCCGGGGTGGTGAACGCGTACTGCGCGCTCGCCGTGAAGCACCACTTCGACACCATCGACACCATCGACATCCTCGACGTGAACGCCGGCAGCCACGGTCGGTACTTCGCCACGAACTTCGACCCGGAGATCAACTTCCGCGAGTTCGTGAAGGTGTGGACCTGGATCGACCGCCAGTGGCAGGAGTACCCGACGCACACCGTGAAGCGGGTGTGGGACTTCCCGGTGGTCGGCAGCCAGCCCGTGTACCTGAACGGCCACGACGAGCTGCACTCGCTGTACCGGAACATCGACGCCAACAGCATCAGGTTCTGGATGGGCTTCGGCGACCACTACATCAACGTGTTCACCGTGCTGCGCACGCTCGGGTTCCTCGGCCACCTGCCAGTCACCCTCGACGATGGCAGCCAGGTCGTGCCGCTCAAGGTCGTGAAGGCGCTGCTCCCGGACCCGCAGGCGCTCGCCGCCGGTTACACCGGCAAGACCTGCATCGGCAACGTGGTGAAGGGCACCAGGGCCGGCCGGCCGCGCGAGCTGTTCATCTACCAGGTGTCCGACCACGCCGAGGCGTATCGCGAGGTCGAGTCCCAGGGCATCAGCTACACCGCCGGCGTCCCGCCGGTGGCGGCGGCGCTGCTCGTGGCGCGCGGCGTGTGGGACACCGGCACCATGGTGAACGTCGAGGAGCTCGACCCCGACCCGTTCATCGAGCTGCTCGACGGGATGGGCCTGCCCACCGAGTACCTCGAGCTCCAACCGGGTGGAGACGGCTCCTTCGACGGCACGGTGCGCGACCTCGCCACCGAGATCGCGGCATCGACCGCCACCGTCACCGTGTCGGCCGCCGACCCGATGATCGCCGTCCGACCCACCCCCTCCCGTTCCGGCTAGGGGGTGGGGGTCAGTCGCAAAGGGCGACGAGGGCGGCGTTGGCGAGCTGCTCGGGAAGGAACCCGAACAGGTCGTACAGCTCGGCGATGGAGCCGGACTGGCCGAACTCGTCGACGCCGACAGGGAGGACGCGCTGGCCGAACACCGAGCCCAGCCATGCCAGCGAGTGGCTGGCCGCATCGTGCACCGTGATGATCGGCGCCCTCCGCTCCCCCGAGGCGATGAGCCGCGCCAGGTGCAGCGACTCGAGCGCCGGCGCCCGCGCGGCACGGGTGGCGGCCGCCAGCTCGCCCCGCCACTCGCGGTAGAGCCGGTCGGGCGACGTGAGGTCGACGACGGTCGCGGCCACCCCCTCGTCGGCCAGGGTGCGGGCGGCGTGCACCACCTCCGGCACCACGGCCCCGCACGAGGCGAGGATCACCCGGGGCGCGCTGGCGAGGGACGGGTCCGGTTCGACCAGCCGGTAGCCGCCGGCGAGCACCTGCTCGCGCAACGCGTCCTCGCCGACGCGCTCACGGGCGGCGGCGAACGGCGCCTGGTCCACCGGACGGGTGCTGAGCCGCACGTACAGGCTGTCGCCGTCCGGCGCCGACATGCGCCGGATGCCGTCGCACAGCAGCCAGTCGAGTGCTTGGGCGTAGCACGGCTCGGCGTAGGTGAGCCCGGCCAGCTCGAGCCCGATGGAGGGAGTGATCGTGCTCTGGTGCGCACCGCCCTCCGGCGCCAGCGTCACGCCGGCGGGCGTGCCGACCACCACGAACCGGGCCCCGTTGTAGAGCGCGTAGATGAGCGCGTCGAGGCCACGGCACACGAACGGGTCGTACACGGTCCCGATCGGCACCAGGTGCTGGCCGTGCAGTTCGTGGCCGAGCCCGAACGCGTGGAGCGCGAGGAACAGGTTCATCTCGCTGATGCCCAGCTCCACGTGCCGCCCGCTCGGACCCTGCTGCCAGCGCAGCAGCCGGTCAGGACCGAGGAAGTCCGGTTGCGGCTCGGGGTGGAACACCCCGTACTTGTTGATCCACCCGCCCAGGTTGGTGCTCACGCTCACATCCGGTGACAGCGTCACGATCCGCTCGCTGACGCCCTCCACCGCACCGAGCCCGGTGAGCAGCCGCCCGAACGTCTCCTGCGTGCTGACCGGCTTCGAGCCCACCGCCCCGCTCACTGCAACCGGCACCGGCAGCTCGGGGCGCGCTGGGACGGCGATGTTGCCCACCTCGGCCCCCGCCAGCGCGCACACCCTGCCCGCCGGCGAGTCCGGGGCGAAGCGGTCCCACTCGGTCTCGTCGGTGAGGCCGAGCTCGGTCCGCAGCGCGTCGATCTGCACGCTCGACAGCAGCGCCGAGTGGTTCAGCGGGTCACCGGCGATGGGCAGCCCCCAGCCCTTCACCGTGTAGGCGAACACCACGCTCGGCCGGTCGGTGACCGCGTCACACGCGCGGTAGGCGCTCAGCAGCACGCCCAGGTCGTGCCCGCCGAGGTTCTGCACCAGCGGCACCAGCTCGTCGTCGGAGAGGTCGGCCACGACGCGGTGCACCTCGGCATCGGCCTCGTGCAGGAACGCCGGGCGCAGGTCGCCACCCCGCAGCGCGAACAGCGACTGGTAGCGCTCGTTGCTCATCTCCTCTACGTGGCGGCGCAGCGCATCGCCACCCGGACGGGCGAACGCCTCCTGGAGCAGCCGGCCGTACTTCGCCTCGACGGTGTGCCAGCCGCTCCCCTGGAAGAGCTCGATCAGCTTCTTGATCTTCTGGCCGGGGATGACCCGGTCGAGGCTCTGGCGGTTGACGTCGACCACGAGCATCACGTTGCCGAGCCCCTGCAGCGCGGCGTCGGCGACGGCCTCCCAGACGTTGCCCTCGTCGAGCTCGGCGTCGCCCACCAGCGAGATGAACCGGGCGTCGGGGGCGTCACCGAAGTGGGTCTCGACGTAGCGACGGGCCATCGCCGCGAACATCGGCGCCACCACCCCCAGGCCGACCGAGCCGGTCGAGAAGTCGAAGACGTCGGGGTCCTTGGTCCGGCTCGGGTAGCTCTGCAGCCCGCCGCGCTCGCGCAGGCGGAACAGGTACGAGCGGTCGAGCTCGCCCTGCAGGTACTTGATGGCGTGGAACACCGGGGAGGCGTGGGGCTTCACGGCCACCTTGTCCTGGCCGCCGATGTGCGCGAACCAGAGCGCCGTCATGATGCTGACCATCGAGGCACTCGACGCCATGTGACCACCGACTTTCAGCGCGAACTCGGCCTCGCGCCCGCCGGGCGCAGGCGGCGGTCGGCGCTCACGGTTGGCGTGATCGACCATGCGAACGGCCAACCACAGCACCCGGCGCTGGATCTCGTCGAGGACCGCCAGGTCGATCGAGTCGTTCATGGGCGACGCTCCGCTGAGGTAGTGACGATCGGATCAGATCTGGTCGAGGGCCCGGGCGAGGTCGGCGACCAGGTCATCAGGATGCTCGATCCCGACCGACAGGCGCACGAGCCCGTCGGTGACCCGCATGTGCTCACGCTCGTCGTGGGGGACGTCGCAGTGGGTCATCGTCGCCGGGTGCTGGGCGAGCGACTCGGTGCTGCCCAGGCTGACGGCCAGCCGGAAGACCCGCAGCGCGTCCAGGAACCGGAACGCGCCGGCCTCGTCGGTGTCGAGCCACAGCGAGATCATCGCCCCCGGGCCGAGACACTGGCGCTCGTACACGTCGTGGCCGGGATCGCCCGGGCGGAGGTGTCCGAGGTAGCTGACGTCGGCCACCTTCGAGTGCCCGGCGAGGAAGTCGGCCACCCGCTGGGCGCCGATGGCCTGGGCGTCCATGCGCACCCGCAGCGTCTCCAGGCTGCGCAACAGCAGCCACGCCGTCCACGGCCCGGCGACGCTGCCGGCGAACGTGCGCATCGCCCGGATCGGGTCGACCAGCTCCGCGCTGCCGAGCGCGACCCCGGCGATCACGTCGCTGTGGCCACCGATGTACTTGGTAGCCGAGTACAAGACGAGGTCGGCGCCGTGCGCCAGCGGCCGCTGCCACAGCGGGCCGAGGTAGGTGTTGTCGACCACGACCGGGATGCGCCGGTCGCCACCGAGGCGCTCGGCCGCCGCCGCACACTCGGCGATGTCGCACAGCACGTTGGTCGGGTTGGCAGGGGTCTCCACGTAGACCATCGCTGGCCGCCCGGTGACGCCACGGCCGGTGGCGACGATCTCGTCGGCGGTGGCGTCGGCGTCGAAGCCCACGCCGGTGATGCCGAACTGGGGCAGCACCTTGCGGATCAGGTGATCGGTCCCGCCGTACAGCGGCTGGCTGTGCAGCACGACATCGCCCGGACGCAGGTGGGTGAGCAGCGCGGTGGAGATCGCCGCCATCCCGCTCTCGAACGCCGCCGCCCGCTCAGCGCCGTCCCAGACGCACATCCGGTCCTCGAGCATCTCCACGTTCGGGTTGTTGAGCCGGCTGTAGATGAGGCCGACCGCTTCGTCCGGCGCCTGCCCCCGATGTCCGTAGGCCACCTCGAAGAACGCCTTGCCCTCGGCCGCCGAGCGGAACACGAAGGTCGACGACTGGAAGATCGGCGGCTTCAGCGACCCCTCGGACCACTCCGGGCGGTAGCCGTGGCCCAGCATCAGCGTCTCGGGGTGCAAGTCGGTGGGGGCGGTCAGTGCGGTCATGCACCCAGTCTGAAGCACTACTGTTCAGTCATCTAGCGAATCGTTGAGCGATCATGAGCGTAGATGGGGTTCTTGACCGAACAGATGGTGAGATTCTGCGGCTTCTGCAGAACGATGGTCGGATGGCCAACAAGGCCCTCGCCCGCGCCGTCGGCCTCGCCCCCTCGTCGTGCCTGGCCCGTGTCCGCCGGCTCGTCGACAGCGGGGTCATCACCGGCTTCCACGCCGAGGTGGACCGGGGCCGGCTCGGCCAGGGCCTCGAGGCCATCGTCGCCGTCCGCCTCGAGCGACACCACCGTGACGAGGTCGAAGCGATCATCGACTACGTGCTCACGCTCCCCGAGGTCGTCTCGGTTACCCACGTGGCCGGGCCGACGGACCTGCTCGTGCACGTGGCCGTGCGCGACAGCGCGCACCTGCGCGACCTCATGATGGACGCCTTCACCACCCGCCCCGAGGTGGCCCGGTTCGAGACCTCACTGGTCTACGCCCGCCGCACCCGCGCCGCCGTCCCCACTCCCCCCTGACCCCCACCGTTTGGTCGAATTGCCAGCAGATTCGCGTTCGAGTCGAACAAACGCGGGGCTAGTGGTCCGGGCGGGATCGGCGGACGGCGGCAACGAGCTCGGGCAGCGCGTCGCGAACGTCGGCCACGATGCCGAAGTGCGCCAGGCGGAACACCGCGGCGTCCGGATCGCGGTTGACGGCGACGATGGTGGCCGAGTCCTGCATGCCCACGACGTGCTGGAGCGCGCCGGAGATGCCGCAGGCCACGTAGAGCCGGGGGCGGATCGTGGCGCCGGTCTGGCCGACCTGTTGAGCGCGCTCGGCGAGTCCGGCCTCGACCGCCCCCCGAGACGCCGCCACCCGACCGCCGATCGCGTCGGCGAGCTCCTCGATGAGGTGCCAGCTGGTGACGTCGCAGCCGGCGCCACCGGCGATGACCACGTCGGCATCGCGCAGGTCGACGTCGGCCGGGCTGATGCGCCGCTCGAGCAGCTCGACCCGCCAGTCGGTCGGCTCCAACGCCACGGCGATCGGCACCACCCGTGCCTGGCGCAGTGACGTCCGGACCGCGAACACACCCGGGCGCACCGTGGCCATCTGCGGCCGGGCCTCGGGGCACAGGCAGGTCGCGAGCACGCCGCCGGCCATGGCCGGCCGCACCATGTGCACGAGGGACGCATAGGTGGTGCCGCGGCGCGTCCACGAGTCGACGTACAGCCCCGTACAGTCCGCGGCCAGTCCGGTGCCGAGCATCGACGCCACCCGTGGCGCCAGGTCGCGCCCGGCCGTCGTGGCCGCCAGCAGCAGCGCCTCCGGTCGGTGGGCACGCACAGCGTCGACCACCACCCGCGCGTACGGCTCGGCCAGGTAGTCCTCCAGCGCAGGGTCCTCGGCCAGGTAGACGACGTCGGCACCGTGGCGGCCTGCGTCGTCGACCGCCTTGCCGGCGCTGCCGGTGAGCACCAGCGCCCCGACCCCGCCGCCGAGCGCCGGCGCCAGCTCGGTGGCCTGCGACAGCAGCTCGAGCGATGCCCGGTCCAACCGGCCGCCACTCGTGTGACACACCACCCACACCTTGGCGTCACCGTCGTACGTCGCTGCCGCTGGCTCGGATTCGACGGGTGGGCCGGCCACGTCCGGTCCGGGCGCTCCGCCAACCGAGCTTTCGCCGCCGGGGGTGAGCGCGCCTCGCTCGGCGAGCGCCTGGACGAGGTCGCCGTACCCGAAGCCGTCACCGACCATGCGGCAGTGACGCTCCGGCCAGGCCGCCGGCATCATCTTGGCGACCTTCGTCGGTGAGGCGGCCAGGCCGACGTCGGACGGGCCGAGCCCGACCTCTGCCGCACCGACCTGCTCGATCGTGGCGGACGCCGCCCGACGTCGCGCCGGCAGGGACGGATACCGCGGCTCGTAGCCGGTCTCCCCCACCGTGACCACCGCGGGCAAGGGCAGGCGCAGTCGCTCGTAACCGCCCTCCACGATCCGGCGGGCGACGAGCGTGCCGTCCTCGACCAGCAGCGACTCACAGCCGGTGGCCTGCGGCCAGCCCAACCGCTGGGCCACCGACGGTCCCACCTGCCCGGTCTCGCCGTCGATCGCCGAGATGCCGCACAGCACCATGTCGGCGCCACCGAGCCAGCGGATCGCCGCCGCCAGCGCGTTCGCGGTGGCCCACGTGTCCGAGCCGGCGAGCAGGTGGTCGCACAGGAGCACGCCCCGGTGGGCGCCGGCGGCGATTGCCTCACGCAGCGCGGACTCTGCTTGCGGTGGACCCATCGACAGGGCGATCACCTCGTCGGCCAGCTGGGCCGCCGCCTCCAGCGCGTGGAGATCTGCTGGGTTCGTGATCGGCGGCGCGGCGGTCCGGTCGATGGTGCCGTCCGGGTGCACGCCCACCCCGCCCGCCCGGAGGTCGGGCACCTGCTTCACCAACACGACCGCTCTCACGCGCACCACCTCGCTCGGACGAAGTGTGGCACCCGATGCGCCCGGTCAGCGCCGCACGACACTCTCGGCGGCCGGCGCGGACCGGGTGGCTGGGATCACCGCGTCGACCCGCACGGGCACCGCCATCTGCTGGCGCTCGAGCAGGTGGCCACCGACTCTGTTCGGCACGATCGCTTCCGGAGCGGTCCAGCGACCGTCCCGAACCCGGTCGAGCAGCTCGCTGAGCGAACGGCCCGGGGCGCCGACGACCGCTGGCACACCGATCGAGCGGAGCTCCACGGCCGTCCGTGCCGCCCGCGCGGCCACCTTCGTGTTGGTGACGCTGAGGACCGCGACGTCGACGTCGTTCTCGGCGCAGAACCCCACGAGCTCCGCCGGCGGCAGATCGGCGCCGAGGTGGTGAACGGTCCAGTGGTCGGCCCGCAGCGCGACGGCGGCCATGACCGTGGGGAGCACGTGACGATCCCCGCTGACGGCCGCGACGACTGCCGTGCCGCGGCGGCGACCCCTCGGGTTGGGCGCCAGGTCACCGAGCACCCGCTCGACGATCGCCGCCGCCCGGTGCTCGGCCGAGATCGTCAGCTCGCCGTCGTGCCACGCCTGACCGATTCTCGCCAGCGCCGGCGCCAGCACCTCCTCGATGAGCCCGATCAGTGGGGCCCCGTCCTCGGTCAGCCGCCGGCACAGCGCCCGGACGCCGGGCTCGTCGCCCGAGACCAGGTCATCGTGGACCCGCTGGGCCGCCCGCTCCATCCGCGCCGGGTTGGGTGCCGGTGGCCGGCGCGGCGCTGAACGTCCGGCGACCAGCGCGTCGAGGTCGTGCCGGCTGACGGTGTAGCGGCCACGGACGCGCCTGGCTCGGAGCCGGCCGCTGCGCACCCACCGGTAGGCGGTCTGGTAGTGGACGCCGAGCGAGTCAGCCGCCGCCTGGAGATCGAGCGGTTCGGCGTCGGATGAGCCCACGGGGTCCATCGTACTGGACCTGTAAGAAAATAATGCTAAAGGATGCTGAAATCGTCGCCGGCGCCCGTAGGGTGCGACGCATGGCCGTGGGTGACGCGATCACGAACCTCCAGGACCGGGTGGTGAGCACCACCACAGCACTGTTCTCCCACGGCCCCACCCCGCTCGCCGACACCATGTCCTACGCGCCCGACCCCGGCTTGCTCGGACCCGACTCGGTGTCGTGGCGGGTGATCGGCGATGCGACGGCGTTCGTCGGCGGAATCCGGGCCCTGCTCGTCCAGACCGCCCACCCGGAGGTCGTCGCCGGCGTCGAGCAGCACTCCCGCTACCGGGACGACCCGCTCGGGCGGTTGTCGCGCACGTCCGTGTACGTCACCGAGACCACCTTCGGGGCCCTGCCCGAGGTGGAAGCAGCGGTGGCGGCGGTGCGGCGGGCCCATCGGCCCGTGCACGGTCGCTCCGAGCGGGGAGCGGCCTACAGCGCCGGCCAGCCCGAGCTGGCAGCATGGGTCCACAACGTGCTGACCGACTCGTTCCTCGTCGCGTTCCAGCACTACGGCCCGGAGCCGCTCACCATCGCCGACGCAGACCGCTTCGTCGAGGAGCAGACCCGGATCGGTGCGCTGCTCGGTGCCGACCCGCTGCCGGCGACCGCCAGCGAGCTTCGGCACTGGATCGAGACGCACCCGAAGCTCGCCCGCTCGGCCGATCAGGCGAGCGCCATCGGCTTCCTTCGCCGGCCGCCCCTGCCGCTGCCGGCGCGCGCCGGTTACCACCTGCTGTTCCAGGCCGCGGCGGCGACCCTGACGCCCCGGATCGCCGACCTCGTCGGCGTGCATGCCACACCGGCCTCCGCCTGTGTCGGACGGGGCAGCGTCAAGGCCATGCGCTGGGCGCTCGGCTCGTCGCCGTCGTGGCACCTGGCGCTGGTGCGCTCCGGGGCACCCGTGCCGCCCGGCCGCTTCCGTCAGCCCCTGCCCCCTCGCTGAGCCAGCGGTCGCTCCCGCAACTACGGTTCGCCGCGATGCACCGTTGGAAGACGATCGTGGAGCCCTTTCGCATCCACTCGGTCGAGCCGGTTCGCTTCACCACGGTCGCCGAGCGGAGCCACCATCTCGAGCAGGCGGGGTACAACCTCTTCGCCCTGCACTCCGAGCATGTCCTGATCGACCTGCTCACCGACTCCGGCACCGGCGCCATGTCGCGCGACCAGTGGGCGGCGATCCAGCACGGTGACGAGAGCTACGCCGGGTCACCGTCGTGGTTCCGCTTCCTGGCTGCGGTGCAGGATCTCTTTCCTTTCCGCCACGTGATCCCCACCCACCAGGGGCGGGCCGCCGAGAAGATCCTGTTCTCGGTGGTCGGCGGGGCCGGCAAGGTGGTGCCCAACAACACCCACTTCGACACCACCCGCGCCAATGTCGAGCACACGGGCGCCGAGGCGGTCGATCTCGTGATCCCCGAGGGCCGCCGGCCCGAGGTGGTTCACCCGTTCAAGGGGAACATGGACGTCGGCGCGCTCGACGCGCTCATCCGTGAGCGCGGGGTCGAGCACGTGCCGGTCGTGTTCGTGACCGTCACCAACAACTCCGGTGGCGGCCAGCCGGTGTCGCTCGCCAACCTGCGCGAGGTGCGAGCGGTCTGCGACCACCACGGCATCCCGCTGTTCCTCGACGCCTGCCGCTTCGCCGAGAACGCATGGTTCATCCACGAACGAGAAGAGGGCCAGCGCGGCCGGCCGATCCGCGACATCGTGCGGGACATGGCGGCGCTCGCCGACGGGATGACGATGAGCGCCAAGAAGGACGGCCTCGCCAACATCGGTGGCTGGCTCGCACTGAACGACGACTCGTGGGCCACAGAGTGCCGCAACCTGCTGATCCTCACGGAAGGGTTCCCCACGTACGGGGGGCTGGCCGGGCGCGATCTCGAGGCCATCGCCCAGGGGCTCGGCGAGGTGGTCGACGAGCACTACCTGCAGTACCGGATCCGGTCCACCGCGTACCTGGCCGAGGCCCTCGTCCGGGCGGGCGTGCCGGTCGTGCAGCCGCCCGGTGGGCACGCCGTGTACCTCGACGCTCGGGCCCTGCTCCCCCACATCCCGCCGCTGCAATACCCCGGCCAGGCGCTGGCGGTGGCGCTCTACCGCGAGGGCGGCATCCGCGGGTGTGAGATCGGCACCGTCATGTTCGGCCGGCGACCCGACGGCTCCGAGGTGCCGGCGGCGATGGATCTGGTGCGCCTGGCCATCCCGCGCCGCACGTACACCCAGAGCCACATCGACTTCGTGATCGAGGTCGTGCGCTGGGTGGCCGAGCGCGTCGGCGAGCTGCGGGGTTTCCGGATCGTCGAGGAGCCCCCGGCACTGCGCCACTTCACCGCCCGCTTCAGTCCCGCCTGAGCGCCTCCGGGTACCAGGCGTCGTCCACCTGCTCGAAGAGGTGGACGGCACGACCGATTCGGTCCTCGCCCAGCGGGTGGCGGATCTCGACGACGTCAGCGGGCGAGGAACTCCACGATCGCGGGCGCGAACTGCGCTGCCCCGACGGCACCGAGGTGGTCACCGGGCACCACGACCAGCTCGGCCCCCGGGATGGCGGCCACCAGCACCTCCGGCCGCGCCGCCAGCGGATCGGCGTCACCGACCACGAGACGGGTCGGCGCCTGGATCGATCCCAGCGCGATCGGCGATCGGTGCACTCGCTCCGACTGCGCGGCGAGCGCCAACAGGTCGGCGCCAGTGCTCTCGGCGAATCGCCGGAAGGCCTTCGCCCCCGGGTCGGTGATGGTCGAGGGATCCTCGGCCCGCAACGCCTCGGCCACCTTGGCGCGGTCGACCGCGCGACGGTCGACCCCGCCCATCTCGACCACTCCCGCGCCCACTCCGCCGATCACCATCCGGCGGATGCGGCGCTCGGTGGTGGCAGCGACGAGCGAGATGATCGCTCCCATCGAGTACCCCACCAGGTCGAGCTCCTCCAGCCCGAGCGCGTCGAACACCTCGCCGAGGTCCTGGGCCATGCGCCCCTCGCCGTACCGGTCCGGGTCGTGGGGCTTGTCCGACTGGCCGTGACCTCGGGCGTCGACCGACACGACCCGTCGCCCGGCGGCGTGCAGCGCCGCGACGACCCCCGGGCCGACCCAGTTGGTGACGGTGTCGGCGGCGAAGCCGTGCTGCAGCACGACCACCGGCAACCCCTCGTCGACCGAGTCCGGCTCGAAGCGGTGAACCGCGACCTGGACGCCATCGCTCGTGGTGATTCGCTCCATCGACGCATCATGACCGACGGCGCGACGACCCGGGAAGAGCGTGCCCCATGGCGTGCTTACAGGAGTTTGCGGGAAAGCTCGCATCCAGAGCGATGACACTCCGTCAGAACTGGCGGGCGTCAGGCGGGGACCAGCGCGCGGCCTCGTCCGGCGTGTCCGGTGTCCCTCCGATCAGCGCGGCTGGTTCGTCGCCATGACCGACGCCGGGCGCGCCGCCATCGCCACCGCCGCGCCGGGACACGTCGACGTCGTGCGCCGCCACTTCATCGACCTGCTCACCCCGGATCAGCTCGACACCCTCGACCGCATCGCCCGCACCGTCCTCGACCACCTCCCCACCGACTGACCCACCATCGTGCGGTTCTGGTCCCAGGAAGTAGCGCTGAGCGCTACTTCCTGGGACCAGTTCCGGCACTGAGGACGAAGACGATCATGCGCGGGGTCTACTCCTCGGGGGGCGCGGCGGCGGCATCGGCGAGCAGCCGTCGAAGATCCGGGTACGCGGTGTGCTCCCAGCCGCCATCCACGAACAGGTTGACGCCGGTGATGTAGGCGGCGTCGTCGCTGGCGAGGAACAGCGCTGCGGCGGCGATGTCCTCCGGGCGGGCCGGTCGGCGCAGCGGGATGCGGTCCATGAACGCGGCCCGCATCGACGCCAGGCCGAGGATCGGTGCGACGAGTGGGGTGTCGGTGAGCCCCGGCGACACGGTGGCCACGCGGATGCCGGCGTCGCCCAGCTCGATGGCGGCCGACTCGGTGAGGCTCGCCACGCCGGCCTTCGCCGCCGAGTAGGCGGCGTTGAACATCATCGGCACCCGCGAGTTCAGCGAGGCGATGTTGACGATCACCCCACCAGTGCCGGCGGCGGACATGTGGCGGGCAGCGTGCTTCACCCCGAAGAAGACCCCCTTGAGGCACAGGTCGACGGTGAAGTCCCAGTCCTCCTCGGTCATGTCCGTGAGCAGCGCCTGGCGAGCCCCACCGGCCACGTTGAACATGGCGTGCAGCGCACCACCACGCTCGGCGGCGCTCGACACCAGCGACGCCACGTCGGCTTCGACCGTGACGTCGGCGCGCATCGTGACCACCCGCTCGCCCAGCTCCCCCGCCAGCGCCGCCAGACCTTCATCGCCGATATCGCCGGCCACGACGAACCCACCTTCTGCGGCAACGCGGCGGGCGATGGCGAGGCCGATCCCCGAGCCGGCGCCCGTGACCACCGCGCACCTGCCCTCGAAGCGCTCCATCAGCCGTGCCCCTTCGTCACGCGGCCGCCCGGCCGCGTCGACATCGTGGCACGGTGCGAGCCCGGCGTTGAACGGCTATTGGGATCATGATCCCCTCCTGTTGGCTGAACCCGACCCCGCTGTTCCACACCGGCGGATGCGTCGCCGTGGCCCCGGCACCGTGGCGGCGCGGGCCACACACGTGCCCGTCCTCATGTTCGACCCCGCACTCGTCCTCGAGCTCATCGGGACCGAGCGGGTCGCCGTCATGGGAGCCGTGCCCACGATCCTCATCGCCATGATGGAGCACCCGGACCGCCAGAGGCACGACCTCTCCTCGCTGCGCGCCGTGCTGTCCGGCGGGTCCACCGTCCCCGCCGAGCTGGTGCGGCGCCTCGAGTCGGCACTCGACCTCCGGTTCGGCATCGCCTACGGGCAGACCGAGGCGTCGTCGGGTGTGTGCCAGACCCGCCTCGACGACACCCCCGAGGACAAGTCGCTGACCGCCGGGCGGCCCGTCCCGCATGATGCTCGGCTACTACGTTCGTCGCCGGCGCCCCCTAGGCGACCCGGTGAGCGCGCACGCCGCGCTGGCCGACCGCGCCGCGGAGCCCGACGCAGCCGACACAGCCGACACAGTCCACGCAGTCGACACAGCCGACGCACGCCACGCAGCGCTTGCACCGCACGCAAGCGAGCGTGGCGACGCACATGGTGATCCCGACACCGAGGAAGGTCAGCACGCTCGCGACCACGCCGACGCTCCCAGCGGTGGCGGTGCTGCCGGCCACGAGGGCGCTGCCGGCCGCCGCCGCGCTCCCGGCCACCGCGACGCTGCCAGCCGTCGCCACGGAGCCCGCGACCACGGCACTCCCTGATACCGCGACCGAGCCTGCGACCACGGCACTGCCAGCGACGGCCTCGCTCCCGACCGCCACCACGCTCCCCGCAACGTCCGTGCACCGCTCAGGTCCCCACGCTTCGATCGGTCGTCCCCGCATGTCGGCATCCTCGCGCGCTGGCTGCGCTCAGGTGGCGAAGCCTGGCGGCATCGTCGGCGCCTCGCCGTCCGGTACGGCGAGCCGGTCGATGTCCTGGTGGCGGTCCGCGTGGGTGCGCAGCAGCTCGGAGCGCAACCCCGCTTCGAACCCGGCGCTCGTGAACCCGGGCGCCATGGTGCAGCCGAACAGCGCGTACCGGCCGTCCGGCGCCAGCTCGCCGGCCTGCCACACGCCGGCCGGGATCACGAGCTGCACCCGATGGCCGCGCTCGAGGTCGGGACCGAGCCACACGTCCTCGGAGGTCCCGTCGGGGTGCAGCAGCACCAGCCGGAGGGGGTCGCCACCGTAGAAGTGCCACACCTCGTCCGCCGTCAACCGGTGGAACAGCGAGCGGCTCGGCGGGTCGTGCGCGTAGAGGCCGATCATCGCAGTGCCCATCGGCTCGCCGGAGGGCAGCTCCTGCGCCGACCGATACGTGCTGACGAACAGCGTTCCCTCGACCGGCAGAGAGGTCAGCCCGAGCTGGTCGATCAGGCGCGCAACCGCGTCATCCACGCGATCGCCCACGAGCCGCCGAGCGGGTGGACCCGGCGGCCACGATCGCCTCGAACCCTGCGTCGCTGAGCGGCAGCACGGACAACCGGCTCCCCTTGGCCAGCAGGCGCGAACCGGCCAGGGCCGGCATCTCCCGGAGCTCGTCGAGCGGCACGAGCCGCAGCCGGCGAACGGGCGCCACCGTGACCCAGTCCCAGCGCGGGTCGTCGGGGTCGGACGTGGGGTCGTGGTACGGCGAGGCGGGATCGAACTGGGTCGGGTCGGGCTCGGCCGCCTTCACGATCTTGCAGACGCCGGCGGCGCCCGGCGGCTTCGCGTTCGAGTGGTAGAAGATCGCCAGGTCGCCGACGCGCATCGCTCGCATGTGGTTGCGGGCCTCGAAGTTGCGCACGCCGTCCCAGCCCTCGCGCTTGGCCCGCACGAGGTCGTCGTAGCCGAACGTGCTCGGCTCGGACTTCAGCAACCAGTACGCCACCCGACTACGGTACTGCCTGACGGAGATCCCCGGCCCGCGCCTCAGTTCAAGAGATGACTTGACTCAAGCGACACAACCTACAGGAATTCAAGCATCGGCTTGAGCTGGAGGCGACGTGCGCGACGACACCACCAAGGTGGCACTGTTCGAGGGCTTTGCGGCGGTGGCCAAGGCGATGGCGAGCGGGCGACGCGCCGAGCTGGTCGACGTGCTCGCGCAGGGTGAGCGCCACGTGGAGGAGCTCGCCGACGAGATCGGCCAGAGCGTCGCGAACACCTCGTTCCACCTCCGGACGCTCGCGGCTGCAGGGCTCGTCGTCACCCGCCGCGAGCGGAGCCGGGTCTACTACCGGTTGGCCTCCGACCGGGTCATCGACCTGTGGCGGGCCATGCGCGACGTCGCCGAGGCACATCACTCCGCGATGAGCGAGGTGGCGGCGTCGTACCTCGGACACCGCGACGACCTCTACTGCGTGAGCCAGGCCGAGCTCGCCGAGCGCCTCGCGACCGGCGACGTGGTGGTCGTCGACGTCCGGCCCGCCGCCGAGTTCGCCGCCGGCCACATCGCCGGGGCCGTCTCGATGCCCACGGAGCGCCTTCGCCGTGACCTTCGCACGCTGCCGCCTGACGTCGAGGTCGTCGCCTACTGCCGCGGGCCGTACTGCATCCTGGCCGGCGATGCCGTCCGGCTGCTGCGCCGGCGCGGCCGACGCGCTCGCCGGCTCGAAGACGGATTCCCCGAATGGCGCCAGGCCGGCCTTCCTGTCCAACACCTCCCGAGCACCGAGGTGCACCCATGAACATCCTCGTCATCCTCCAAGGCCCCGCGTACGGCGACGAGCGCGCCTTCAACGGCCTGCGGCTGGCCGGCAACCTCGCCAAGCGAGACGGCACGAACGTGCGGATCTTCTGCTTCGGGGACGCCGTCGGCTGCGCGGTCGCCGGCCAGCAGGTCCCCAACGGCTACTACCACCTCGACCGCATGCTCATCTCCGCCGCCCGGCACGGCGCCGAGGTCGGCCTGTGCGGGACTTGCATGGACGCTCGGGGGATCACCGACGCCATGCTCGTCGCCGAAGCCCGACGCTCGACCCTCGACGAGGTGACCGACTGGACGCTGTGGGCCGACAGGACCGTGACGTTCTGATGGCCGGCTCCGCGACACCACGATCCAGCACCGTCGTCGTGGCCGGCGGCGTCATCGGCGGCACCGTCACGGCGAACCGGCCTCGCCGCCGCCTCGACCGCCGGCACCGCTGCCGGTGGCAGGCGCCAACGTGTCGGCAGCGGTCACCGAGCTGCTCGCCAACCGGGGCATCGGCAAGCTGCTCCCGCGGGCGGGTGTCTTCGCTCATGCCCAGGGCACCGGCCGTGTCGCTGCACCACCCGGCCCAGCGCTGGCACTGGGGCAAGCTCGCGTTCGAGCAGCAAGTGCTACGAAGGTGGCTGTGACGCTGCTCATCACCGGTGGTGGAAGTGGGATCGGCCGGCACCTCGCGCAGCTCGTCGCGGAGCGCGGCGAGCGCGTCGCCGTGGCCGAGGCCGTGGAGCGCACCGGCCCACCCACCCTGGCGATCAACAGCGCCGGCATCAGCCGCAACGGCCGCTTCGCCGAGTCGACCCTCGACGACTTCGAGCAGACCATCGCCGTCAACCTCGTCGGCAGCCGGAACTTCGCCGCCGCCGTCCTCCCGCACCTCACCCGCGGGACCCGCTTGGCGCTGATCGCCTCACTGGCCGGCATCACGGGCGGGTACACCTACGCCGCCTACGCGTCGTCAAAGGCCGGGGTCATCGGGCTCGCCCGTGTGCTGCGCCTCGAGTACGCGCCCGAGGGGATCGGGGTGTCGGCGATCTGCCCGCCGGAGATCATGACCCCCATGGCCGAGCGCTACGCGACGACGATGCACCCGGCCACTCGGGCGCTCAAGGACGTGGCCGGCACGCTGCCCGTCGACGACGCCTGCCGCGAGATGCTCGCTCAGCTCGAGCGGGGTCGGTTTCTCGTGATCCCCGGTCGGCGGGCCCGCCGCACGGTGCGGATGACCCGCTGGCTGCCGGAAGCGGTGACGATGCGGATGACGGACCGCATCGTTCGCCGGGCCCTCGACGCCATGCCGCCGAGCGGCCCGACCACCTGATGCCTTCCCACGCCGGTCCCCGCGCACGCCAAGATGAGGGGATGGTCCACTCCTCCACGACGCTGACGGTCGGCGAGCTCCTCGTGCGCTGCCTCCACCTCGAGGGCGTCGACTTCATGTGCGGCATCGTCGACGGCGCGCACATCCCGTTCGTGATGCACACCGAGGCGTACGGGATCCGCTACGTGAACACCCGCCACGAAGAGGCGGCGACGCACATCGCCGAGGCCTACACCCGGCTCGCCCACCGGCCGGCGGTGGTGATCGGCAACCCCGGCCCCGGCGGCGCCAACATGCTCGCCGGGCTCACCAGTGCGCAGGCCGAAGGGCACCCGGTCGTGGCGATCGCCTGCACCCGTCGGGCGGCCGTGAACAACCCCGACCGTGGCGGCGCGTGGCAAGCCACCGACCTGGTGGAGATGGCCCGCCCGATCACGAAGCTCTCAGCACTGGTGTCGAGGGCCGACCGCGTGCCGGACCTGGTGCGTGGTGCGTTTCGCGCTGCGACGACCGGCCGCCCGGGTCCGGCGTTCCTGGCGATCCCCGACGACCTGCTCACCGTGACGGTGGACCCGAGCACGCTGCGCCTCACCCCCGCCGAGCGCAACCGGGTGGTCGACCTCGGCGGCGGTGACCCCGAGCGCATCGCCGCCGCCGCCGAGCGCCTCGCCGGCGCCGAGCGGCCGTTCCTGTTCGCCGGCAAGGGCGTGGCCTGGTCCGCTGCGTCCGACGCGTTCTTGGAGCTCGCCGACCACCTCGGTGCGGCGATGAGCTCCACGCTCGGGGCCCGGGGCGTGATCCCCGAGGACCACCCGCGCTACTTCCACCTGGCCGATGGGAACACCCTGCGTGCCGTCCGCAACGACGCCGACGTGGTGGTGGTCGTCGGGGCCCGCCTCGGCGAGTACGACGGCTGGGGAATGCCCCCCGCCTGGGGCGACCCGGACCATCAGCACACCATCCAGATCGACGTCGACCCGATGTCGATGGGCCTCAACCGCCCGGTCGACCTGCCCATCGTGGGCGATGCCCGGCGCACCCTCGAAGCGCTCACCGCCGCAGTACGGGAACGGCGGCCCGAGCGGCGCGAGGAGATGGCCGATGCCGGCCGCTATGGCGCCCTGCACGACGAGACGGTGGCGAACGCCGTGCCGTACGTGATGGCCGAGCCGAGCGAAGGCGTGAACCCCGGCCAGATGGTGATGGCGGCGCGTGCGGCCTTCCCGCGCGACGCGGTGGTCGTGGCCGACGGCGGGAACACGACGCTGTGGACCGTCGCCCTCAACCCGGTCTACGGACCGGACTCGTTCCTGTACTCGGTGAAGATGGGCTACCTCGGCACCGGCCTGCCGTTCGCCATCGGCGCCAAGCTGGCGGCGCCCGAGCGCTGCGTCTACCTCATCTCCGGCGACGGCGCGTTCGGGTTCAACGCCATGGAGCTGGAGACGGCACGGCGGGTCGGCGCACCGGTCGTGTGCATCGTCGCCGTGGACGATGGCTGGGGCATGGAGCGCACGGCCCATCGCTTCCAGGGCGTACCGGTCGAGCGCGCCCACGGCACCGAGCTGTCCGCCGGGGTCCGCTACGACGAGCTGGCCCGCGCCCTCGGCTGTCACGGCGAGTACGTCGACACGATCGGCGACCTCGTCCCGGCCATCGAGCGCTCGCTCGCCGCGGGCCTGCCGGCGGTCATCCACGTCCGGGTCGACCCGGAGCTCAACATCAACGCGATCGGCTACGAGCAGTTCCGCGCGACCCGCTCGCTGTGAGCGCGAAGGAAGGGATGATGGACGAAGGTGTGAGCTCGGCGACCGGACCCGCCGAGGAGGTGCGGCTGCCGGCATCGGTGTTCGTCACCGGCGGCAACGGGTTCATGGGCCGGGCGCTGATGGAGCGGTACCGCGCCGCCGGTGTCGAGGTGCGCGGCGTCGACGTGCACCCGGACCCCGACCGGGGTGTGGTGGCCGGCGACATCAGCGACCCGAGCACGTGGCGCGACCACATGCGAGATGCCGAGGTCGTCGTGCACACCGCGGCCATCGTGTCCAACAACATCGCCAACGACCGGGCGTGGTGCGTGAACGTGGTCGGCACCCAGCGAATGGTCGACACGGCCGCCGCCGCCGGCGCCCGGCGGTTCGTGCAGATCTCCACGATGGGGGTCGCTCGCTTCGCACAGGCCGAACCGGCGGCCGCCGAGCGCTGCCTGCCCGGACGCGAGCTCGACGAACGCTGGCCCCTGATGCCCACCGGCAACCCCTACACCGACACCAAGATCGCCGGCGAGCACGCCGTGCTGGCGGCGCACGCCGCCGGCCAGATCGACTGCACCGTGGTCCGCCCTGCCGACGTGTACGGCCCGGGCTGTCGACCGTGGGTGCTGGAGCCCATCGCGGCGATGCGGGCGAACCGGTTCCTGTTGCCCGCACGGGGTCAAGGGCTGTTCACGCCGATCTACATCGACGACCTGGTGGACGGCATCGTCCGGGCCGCCACCCATCCCGAGGCCGTCGGCCAGATCTTCCACCTCGGCGGGGAGTCGCCGGTGACCACGCTGGAGTACTTCGGCCACCTCTCACGGATGCTGGGCCGTACCGACCCGCCGCGCGCAGTGCCGACCCCGGTGGCCATCGCCGCCGCCGAGGCGGCCCGGCTCGTGGCCCGTGCCCGGCGCCGCCACACCGAGCTCGGGCGCGGCGTCATGCAGATGCTCTCGAAGTCACGCGGCGTGTCGAACGCCAAGGCCCACAAGGTGCTCGGCTGGTGGCCGCAGGTGGACCTGGCCGAGGGCATGCGCCGCGTCGAGGCCTGGCTGCGCGACGAGGGCCACCTCGAGCCCGCCCTCTGAGGGTCAGCGTCGCCCGGCCACCGCGACCAGGAAGTCCGACGACGGCTCGAAGGGCCGCAGGTCCCAGGTGGCCAGGCGCTGCTGCACGACCAGACCCACGGCGTCGGCGTCGGCGAAGAACTCCTCGAAGGGGTACCCGCGCCCGGCCCCGAAGCCCACGACGACGCGGCCGTCGTCAGCGAGGTGGGCGGCCAGCCGATCGAGGACCGCCCGCCGCGTGTCGGGAGCGAGAAACGTCATCACGTTGCCGGCGCAGACGATGGCGTCGAAGTCCGATGCAACGCCGACCGACGGGAGGTCCAGCACCGACAGGTCGCCGACGAGCCAGGTCGGGCCGGGGTGGTCCTGCTCTGCGGCGTCGATGAGCACCGGGTCGATGTCCACCCCCACGACGTCGTGTCCCAGCTGTGCCAGGCGCCCACCGACGCGGCCCGGGCCGCAGCCGGCATCGAGGATGCGGGCCTGCCGGCGCACCATGGCGTCGATGAGGCGGGCCTCGCCGTGGAGGTCGTCACCCGCCGCGGCCATCGACCGGAACCGCTCGACGTACCACGTCGAGTGCCCAGGGTTCTGCTCGATCAGCTCGAGCCAGCGGTTCGCGCTCATGGGCCCGGACGGTACCGCCGGGCCACCTCGCAACCCACTCGTTCGAGGGGTCAGCGGGTCAGCACGGTGCACGCGCCGACGCCCGGCGCGCCGTAGACCTGGGTGTAGCCGACCTTGGGGTTCCCCGGCACCTGGCGCTCGCCGGCGTCGCCGCGCAGCTGCAGCACGATCTCGTGGATCTGGCGCATGCCGGACGCGCCGATGGGCTCACCGTTGGCGAGCAGCCCGCCGTCGGTGTTGATCGGCAGCCGGCCCCCGATCTCGGTGTCGCCGCGGGCGATCATCGCCTCCTGCTCGCCGTCGGCGCAGAAGCCGTTCTCGGCCATGTGCATGACCTCGGCCCCGGCCTCGCTGTCCTGGATCTGCGCGACGTCGACATCGCGCGGTCCGATGCCAGCCATCTCGTACACCGCTCGGGACGCGTCGACCGTCGGGCTCTCCGTGCGCTCGACCGACAGCCACGGCGCGAAGACCTCGAACGTGCCGAAGCGACGGGTGCGCACCGCGATCCCCCTCACGTACACCGGGCGGTCCGTGAAGCGGTGGGCCAGGTCGGCGCGACAGACCACCACCGCGGCCGCCCCTTCGTCCGGCGAGCAGAGCATGTACTGGGTGAGCGGGTCGTTCAGCATCCTCGACGCCGCGATCTCCTCCTCGCTGATCGGCCTGCGGCGCCACGCGCTGGGGTTCAACGCCCCGTTGCGAAAGCTCTTCGCCGCGACCCTCGCCAGGGTCTCCTTGGAGATCCCGTGGTCATGGAGGTACCGCTGGATCTTCATGGCGAAGAACTGCGTCGTCACCATGAAGCCGAGCTCGCCGTACCAGTGCGGCAGACCCGCCGTGGCGGGGTCGGCGTTGAAGTGCCCGCGAGGGTGCTTGTCGAACCCGACGGCGAGGCCGACGTCGAACTCCCCGGAGCGCACGGCGAGCGTGGCGGCGTGCAGCGCGCTGGCGGCCGTGGCACAGCCATTGTGGACGTTGACGAAGTGCAGCCCGGACAGCCCCAGGTCGTTGACGAGCGTGTCGGGAGTACCCGAGCCGGACCCCTCGCCGCCCGGGAGCATGGCGGCCAGACTGCCGCCGTACGCGAACTGGAGGTCGCGCCACTCGGCACCGGCATCGCGCAGCGCCTGGCGCACGGCGTACGCCCCCATCGCCGCGCCACTCACGCCCTCGTGGCGACCGAAGGGGTGGATCCCGATGCCGACGATCGCCACCTCGGTCACTCGCCACCTCCCGCGCTGACGGGACCGAACGCGTAGGCCAGCACCTCGGTGCCGTCGGGGTCGGTCCGGAACGGGACGATGCGGAGCTCGAGCTCCATGCCGATCTTCACGTCGGACCGGTCCATGCCGACCAGGCGGGTCTCCACCCGCACCCCGTCCGGCAGCTCGACGTAGCCGAGGAGGTAGCCACCGAAGTCGGCCTCGGACTCCGGCCCGGCATAGGGGGACTTCGGCAGGAAGTCCTGGCTCGTCCACGTCCACAGCGTTCCCCGCCGGGCCAACGGCCGGTCCTCCATGGCCTCGGCGCCGCAGCGGGGGCAGCCGCGCTGCGTCGGGAACGTGACCACACCGCACGCCGCGCACGCGCTGCCGATGAGCTGGGGCACATCGGCCGGCCAGGTGAAGATCCCGGGGGCGATCGGGCGCTGAGCGACGGTGGCCATCACGCCGACGGCTCGGTGCCGACCACCGACACGAAGCTCACGCACTCGCCGGGTGCGCCACCCAGGTTGTGGGTGAGCCCGAGCGTGCGGCCATCGGCGACGCTGGCGATCTGGCGCTCGGGTGGCGCTTCACCCCGCAGCTGCAGCCAGCACTCGAACAGCATCCGCAGCCCGGACGCCCCGATCGGGTGCCCGAACGACTTCAGGCCGCCGTCGGGGTTGACCGGCAGCTCACCGTCGAGGTCGAACGTACCGGCGAGCACCTCCTTCCACGCCGTGCCCCGGTCGGCGAAGCCGAGGTCCTCCATGAGGACCAGCTCGGTGGGTGTGAAGCAGTCGTGCACCTCGGCCATGGCGAGCTCGGCGCGCGGGTCGGTGATGCCCGCTTGGTGGTAGGCGTCGGTGGCCGAGCGGACCACCTCGGTGAAGGTCGTGTAGTCGTAACCGGGGTCGATGGGCCCGGCGGCCGGGCCGGCGGCAAACGACAGGGCCTTCACGTAGAGCGGCCGGTCGGTGTAGCGGTGGGCGTCCTCGGCCCGCACCACGATCGCCGCCGCCGACCCGTCGGAGACACCGGAGCAGTCGAAGATGCCCAACGGTCCGGCGATGAGCGGCGAGGCGCAGATCGCCTCCTTGGCCACCTCGGAGCGGAACTGCGCCCGCGGGTTGCGGGCGCCGTTGTAGTGGTTCTTCCAGGCGATGCGGGCCAGCACGTCCTTCAGCTCGGCGTCGTCGACGCCGTACTTCTTGGCGTAGGCCGGCGCCAGCAGCGAGAACATCGCCGGCGCGGTCATGGCGGCTGCGGTGCCGTCGTCGGGCGGGCCGCCTATGGCCAGCCCAGAGAATCCCGAGTCCTTCAGCTTCTCGACCCCGATGGCCATCGCCACGTCGTAGGCGCCGCTGGCCACCGCGTAGCAGGCGTTGCGAAAGGCTTCCGAGCCGGTGGCGCACATGTTCTCGAGGCGACTGACCGGCTTGTAGTCGATCTTCAGCGGGCGCGAGAGGGTGAGCCCCGAGAACCCCGAGCCCATCGTCCCGAGCCAGTACGCGTCGATGGCCTCCTTCGAGATGCCCGAGGTGGTGAACGCCTCGGTGGCGGCGTCGATCAGCAGGTCGTCGACGGAGCGGTCCCAGCGCTCGCCGAACGGCGTGCACCCCATCCCGACGATGGCCACCTTGTCGCGGATGCCGTTGCTCGCCATGTCAGCTCCTCCCCCGCAGCGGGCGGGCCTTCCAGAAGTAGTTGTGCACCCCGTCGGCCGTGAACAGCCGCCGGAACGTCATCTCGACGCGGTCGCCGATGCGCACGCTCGCCGGGTCGACATCGGTCATCTCGCACTGGAACCGGCCGCCCCCGTCGAAGTCGATGACGGCGACGACGACCGGCGGGTTCAGCGAGTAGGCGAGCCGGTCGACGGTGTAGGTGGCGATGGTCCCGTGCACGTCGGCGAGGCGCTGGTCGACCATGTGGTCGACAGCGTCGCAATGGACGCAGACGCGCGCCGGTGGCAGGTGGCGAGTACCACAGTCCTCGCAGCGGCTGGCCACGAACCCGTACTTCCACGCCGAGCGCCGCAGAGCCGGTGGCGCGGCCGGCGGCACCGGGTCGGGGCGCCGCGGTGGCTCGCGCTGCAGCATCCCCCGCCAGGTGAGAAACGTCGGGTACGCCAAGTCCTGACCGGCAGACGCGACCTGCTCGGCGACGGTGGTGGACCTGCGCTCGCGGTACGCCTCGATCTCCGCGGTCACCCGGAGCACCAGGGCGTCGGCGCCGTCGGCCAAGACCACCAACAGGATCGTGGCCCCGGGGCGCGCCTCGTCGAGCACTCCAGCCAGGAGCAGACCGGGGTGGGCGGCGCCCGTGTTGCCGACCGAACCCGCCAGATCGTCGACGAGCACGTCCGGGCGCGCGCCCAGGCTCTTGGCCACCCGCCGTGCGGCGCGGGCGTGGACGCCGGTCACCACCAGGTGGTCCACGTCACCGGGGTGGAGCCCCGCCTGCTTGAGCGCGTCGGCGGCGGCTTCCTCGGCGAGCGGCACGTAGGCGGCCTCGCCGAAGCGCTCCTCCCACTGCCCCGATGCCGCCGCACCGGGAACCCTCCACCGGTCGAGCACCTCCTCGCTCGTGGCGGCGAACGTCACGATGTCGGCGATGGCGCCCGTGGCACCGACGACCAGCGCCGCTGCGGCGTCGCCACCGCTCGACTCGTCTGCCCCTCCGGGCAGGCCGGTGCGAACGTCGCTCGTGACGACCAGCACCGAGCCCGAGCCCCTGGCCGCCGAACGGAGGGCACCGAGGGCCGAGCGAACCGAGCCGAGCTGGTCGTAGGCACCCACGTGGCGTTCCAGTCCGAGGGCAGCGTGGATCGCCGTGGCGTTGGTCTTGTCGAGGTAGGCCGGCGCCGTGGTGGCAAACGTGACCATGTCGAGCTCGCTGCCCACCGGTAGAGCGCGCAGTGCGAGCCGGGCCGCCTCGACCCCCATCGAGGTCGCGTCCTCGTCGTAGGACGCCACGGAGCGGGTGCCGCGCCCGGACGACGTGCCGAGCGCGGCGGCGATGGCGTCACGGCGCAACCGGGCGGCCGGGAGGTAGGTGCCGTAGGCGATGATGCCGGTCATCCGCGAAGCTCCTCCGGGAGTTCGAGACCCTTGGGGACCGTCCAAGCCGGGGCTCGACGCTCCATGAACGACATGACCCCCTCGATGGCGTCGGCCTGCTCGCCGATCCACCAGATGATCTTCGTCTCCCGGGCGAACGCCGCCGTGCGGTCCGTCTCGCCCAGCGAGCCGTAGACGAGCTGCTTCGTCACACCCACGGCGAGTGGCGCGCTGGCGTCGGCCAGCTCTCGGGCGAGCGCCTGGGCTTCGGCCAACACGGCGTCCCGTGGCACGGCCCGCAGCGCCAGGCCCATCGCCGCCGCCTCGGCCCCGGTGAACATCCGCCCCGTGAGGAGCAGGTCGAGTGCCCGCTCGAGGCCCACCAGGCGGGGCAGGAGCCACGTGATGTTGGCGTCGGGAACGATGCCGCGACGGGTGAAGACGAAGCCGAGCTTGGCGTCCTCCGCCACGATGCGCACGTCGAAGAGCATCGGCACGGTGAGCCCGGCACCGACGGCGGCGCCGTTGATGGCGCCGATCACCGGCGTGCGCATCGTCCAGAAGGCAGATCGGGCGGGGATCGAGTCGGCGTCGACGCCGAGCGCGGCGTCGTGGGCCTCATGGGCATCGGCACCGAAGACCCCGGCTCCGGCGGCGAGGTCGATTCCGGCGCAGAACGCCCGGCCAGCGCCGGTCACCACGATGGCCCGCACAGCCGGATCCGCGTCCAGCGCCCACATCGCCTCGTGGAACTCGCGGTCCATGGTGAGGTCGAAGGCGTTCATCGCCTCCGGCCGGTTCAGCGTGAGCGTCGCCACGCCGTCGTCGATGTCGATCAGGATGGTTTCGGGCATGGTCACTCCTTCGGCAGCACCACGCCGCCAGCCTCACGGTCCCAGGTGCGCTCGTTGAGAGGGTTCTCGCGCAGCTCGACCTTGCGGGTGCGGAACGTGGCATCGGTCTTGGGCAGGCTCTCGGCGATCTCGACGTAGCGGGGGATCATGAAGCGCGGCATCCGAGGACCCAGGAACTCGATGAGCTCCTTCGGCTCGAGCTGCTCGCCGGGCCTCAGCACGACGACCACCTTGATCTCCTCCTCACCCAATGACGAGGGCACGCCCACGGCGGCGGACTCCGCCACGGCCGGGTGCTGGTTCACGCCGGCCTCGACCTCGAACGATGAGACGTTCTCGCCCCGGCGTCGGATGGCGTCCTTCATCCGGTCGACGAAGTAGAAGTTGCCGTCCTCGTCGCACCGGAACGCATCACCGGTGTGGAACCACCCGTTGCGCCACGCCTCCGCGGTCTTCTCGGGCATCCGCCAGTACCCCACGTTGAGCACCCACGGATCGCGCGCCCGGACCACCAGCTCGCCGACCACACCCGGCGGCACGGGCTCGTCGAGCTCGTCGACCACCCGCGCCTCGTAGTGGGGCGGGCCGGTGCGCAGCCGACCGCAGCTCGTGGAGTTCGCCAGGTTGAACCCGTCCGACGCGATCGGGGCGCCGATCTCGGTCATGCCGAAGCCCGTCCCCACCTCGACGCCGAAGCGCTCGCGGAACTCGTCGAGCTGCGCGACCAGTGGCCCCATGTACACCCGCTCGAGCGGGGTGTCCGCATCGTCGGGCTGTCGGGGCAGCAGGAGCAGCATCGCGGCGAGCGGTCCGATGAGCCCGGCGGCCTTGACGTCGTGGGCGCGGATGTCGCCCCAGAACTCCGTCAGGCTGAACGACTCGCGGATGACGATGTGACCGTGGTAGCGAGCTGCGAGGTACAGCGATGACTTCCCCGAGACGTGGAACCCGGGGTACACCGTGTAGTACGCGCCGCCCTCGGGGATCATCCCCTCCGGGGTCACCTTGACGAACTCGTACAGCTCGGCCCAGGGGACGAGCACGCCCTTCGACGGCCCCGTGGTCCCTGACGTGTAGATCATCGCCATGATGTCCTGGTAGCCGGGACCCTCGAGGTCGTCGGCCGGGGCCACGCCCTCGAAGAACCGCTGACGACCGAGCACTCGAGCACCCAGGTCCGGGAGGTCTCCATCGTCAGCGTCCGGTACGACCACCGCCTCGACACCCGGCAGGGTGGCGATGACCTCCGCCAGCCGGTCGAGGTAGCGCACCGAGATGACCACCACGCGCGCCGTCGAGTTGTCGATGACATAGCGGAGCATGTCGCCGCGGTACATGTTGTTGGCGGGGACCTCGATGGCCCGCAGCCACGAGGCGCCGAGCCACGCCTCGTAGCACTCGAAGGAGTTGGGCAGCATCGTCAGCACCGGCTCGCCGGGCTGCACGTCCAGGCGACGCAAGGCCCCCGCCCACGTGAGGAACGACTGCCGCAGGTCGGCGTAGGTGGACTGGCGGCCGGCCACGTCGACCATGACGAGGCGGTCCGGCGTCGCCGCCGCCCGCTCGGCGATGAGATGGGGCAGGACGAGGTGTCGCTCGAGCACGTCGCTCCTCAGCGTCCGGTGAAGTGGGGGACACGCTTCTCGAGGAAGGCGGATGCCGCCTCCTTGTGATCCTCGGTGGTGAACAGATGCGCCAGCCCGTTCGCCACGAACGACGACACCTCGGGCAGCTCGGTGTAGGCCCGCCCGACTCCCCGCCGCAGCCCCTCCTTCGCGTACCGCAGCGACTGCGGCGGGTTGGCGGCGATGCGCGCCGCCAACTCGTAGGTGGCCGGCATCAGCTCGTCCGCTGGGTGCACGGAGCGGACGAGTCCGAGGCGCAGCGCCGTCGGGGCATCGACCATGTCGCCGGTGAACAGCAGCTCGGCTGCCGCCGAGTAGCCGACCAGCTGTGGCAGTCGCCAATAGCCGGTGACGTCGGCCATCAGACCGAGCTTCACGAACAGCTGCGAGAACCGGGCATGCTCCGACGCCAGGCGGATGTCGCACAGCAGCGCGAAGTCCATCCCGATGCCGATCGCCGCGCCGTTCACCGCGGCAATCGTCGGCTTGCGGCACTCGAGCAGCATCTCGGCCTCCGGCGTCATGCCGGGTCGGACGTCGGCCAGCCACGCCATCGTGTCGGCCATGCGCTCGTCGCCCCAGGCCTTCTCCACGTCGTCACCGGCGCAGAACGCCCGGCCCGCCCCGGTGAGCACGATGACGCGGACCACGGGGTCGGCCTCGGCCCGCGTGAGCACCGCGCGCAGCTGCTCACCCATGTCGAAGGTGGCGGCGTTCATCCGATCGGGACGGTTCAGTGTGACGGTCGCGACGTGGTCGCGAACCTCGTAGCGCACCTCCCCCTCGGGCATGTTCGGACGTTAACGGCGGTGAATCTGAGCGTCAACCGGGGCGGGTTCGGTCATGATGGGCGCGTGACCATCGACTTTGTCGCGCTCCTGGCCGACCTGGCCGACGAGCACGAGGACCTCGACCACCGCCTGCCGGCGGTCGACGATCCGAAGTGGCGTACGCCCACCGCGGCGCCCGGCTGGACGGTGCTCGACCAGGTCGCCCATCTGGCCGAGGGAGAGGAGCTGGCAGGCATGGCGCTGACCGACGAGGCGGCCTTCGCCCAGCACCTCGCGACGTTGCTCGTCGACGTCGAGCGCACCGGCGACGAGATGGTGGCGCGCGCCCGTGCCGGCGGACCGGCGAGAGCGCTGGGGCGCTGGCGCACGGCCCGCGCGGGCGTCCTCGGAGCGCTTCTCCAACACGGGGCGGGTGCGCGGGTCATGTGGATCACAGGCCCGATGAGCAGCGCTTCGTTTGCCACCGCACGCCTGATGGAGACGTGGGCGCACGGTCAGGACGTGGCGGACGCACTCGGCATCGACCGGCCTCCGACGGCACGGCTGCGCCACATCGCCCACCTCGGTGTGGCCACCCGTGCCTTCGCGTTCGCGAACCGGGGCATGGCCGTGCCCGCTGAGCCACGCGTCGCCCTCACGGGGCCCGCTGGCGAGTCGTGGACGTGGGGGCCGGACGGTGCGGACGAATGGGTCGACGGCCCGGCCCTCGATTTCTGCCTCGTCGTGACCCAGCGCCGTCACGTCGCCGATACGGACCTCGTGGTGCACGGCGGCGGGGTGCGAACCTGGATGGGCATCGCCCAAGCGTTCGCCGGCCCCCCGACGGACGGCCCTCCCCCGCTCCGCTGACCCAATCATTGTGTTATCGTTCGTTCACATGCAGGAGGAGGCGCGGGCGATGTTCCGAGCCGAGGTCCGCGCGTTCCTGCGCACCCACGCCCGGCCCAAGGTCGCGACGGTCGCCTCGCTCTCACCGCTCGGTGGGTTCAGGGACGATCCCGACGCGCTCGCCGAGGCCCGGGCGTTCCAGGCCCTGCTCGACGATGCCCGCCTCGCCGCGATCCACTGGCCCGTCGAGCACGGTGGCCGGGGTGCGTCCGCGGCCGAGGTGATGATCCTCGCCGAGGAGCTGAGCCAGTTCGACGTGCCCGGCGACGTGTTCCGCATCGGCACGGCGATGATCGGCCCGACGTTGATCGCCCACGGGACGCCCGAGCAGCAGCGCCGGTTCCTCGGCCCGATGCGCCGAGGCGACGAGATCTGGTGCCAGCTCTGGAGCGAGCCGGGCGCGGGGTCGGACCTGGCAGCGCTGTCGACCAAGGCCGTCGTCGACGGAGACGAGCTGGTCCTCGACGGGCAGAAGGTGTGGACCAGCGGCGCCCATTACTCGCAATGGGGCCTAGGCATCTTCCGCTCCGACCCGTCGGCGCCCAAGCACAAGGGCATCACGTGCCTCGTCGTCGACATGTCGTCGCCGGGCATCACGGTGCGCCCACTGCGTCAGATGACCGGCGACGCCCACTTCAACGAGGTGTTCTTCGATAGCGTGCGGGTGCCATGCGCCAACGTCGTCGGCGACTGGAACGACGGGTGGCGGGTGGCGCGCACCACGCTCATGAACGAGCGGTTCGCAGCAGGCGCCATGGACACCTCCGATGCCGCGTTCGAGGCGCTGGCAGCCCTCGCCCGCCGAGTCGGAGCCGTCACCGACCCTGTCACCCGCCAGGAGCTCGCTCGGGTGCACACGTTGGGACGGGTGGCCGATCTCACCAGCGCCCGGGTACGAGCCAGCCTGGAGCGCGGTGGGATCCCGGGCGTCGAGGGGTCGATCCTGAAGCTGGCCATCGCGACCCTCATCACTGAGCGCGCCGAGCTCGGCCTGCGCCTTCTCGGTCCCGGCGGCACGCTCTGCGGGCCGGCTGCGCCGGAGTCCGGGCGCTGGGCCGACGCGGTGCTCGGCGCGTTCGCGATGCACATCGGCGGCGGCACCGACGAGATCCAGCGCAACATCGTCGGTGAGGTCGTGCTCGGCCTCCCCCGCGAGCCGGCCGTCGACCGCGACACCCCCTCCTAGGGTGGGGTGTGGCGGCGGGCGGCGAGCACGCCGAGGCCGCCGGGCACGACCGTGATCATCCCCACGACGAACGCCAGGCGCAGCGAGCCGGTGAGCTCCGACAGCGCGCCGATCACCAGCGGCCCGAGTGCGCCGCCGGCGATGATGACGAACGTGAAGAACGCGTAGCCGAGGCCGCGCCGGGTCGCCGGGAGCACGTCGGCGATGATGGCGGCGAAGTTCGGGGCGGCGCTCACGATGGCCGCCGCCCCGACCATGAGCAGCAGCAGCTGCGGGACGAGCACCGGCACCAGGAAGGCGACCACGACGACGGCCCCGCCACCGGCCAGACCCATCCCGGCGAGGAGCACCCGCCGGGAGGCGTCCCGCCCACCCCAGCGGTCACCGAGGATGCCGCCCACAGCGGATCCCACGACGGTCGCCGTCACGCCCATCACACCGGTCAGCGCCGCCGCCGTGCCCTCGCCGAGGTCGAACTCGCGCTCGAACAGGCTCGGCGCCCAGTAGCCAAGCCCGTTGAAGCCGAGGTACGCCACCACGGCACCGACGTATACCGCCCGCAGCACACGGTACGACCACAGCAGGCGCAGCTGGGCACCTAGGCCGTCGCGCTCCGACGTGACGACCGGCCGCGCGGACGGCGGGTCGAGCCCACCGCGGACAGGTTCGCGGATATGGCTGAGGCACCAGGCGACCACGAGCCCGGGGACCGCCATCACCAGGAACGGTGCCCGCCACCCGAGCGACTCTCCCAGCACCCCGCCCAGAGCCACCCCCAGCGACGCGCCGACGGTCCACGCGGCACGCTGCACGGCGAACACCCGGCTGCGCGCCCGCGGTGGGTGGAAGTCGGTGATGAGGCTCGACGCCGACGGGTTGTCGAGGCTGTTGGCTGACCCGAGCACGACGCGCACGGCGAAGAACATCCAGAACCCGGCCGCCACGGCGGACACGGTGGTCAGCAGCGCCCAGCTCGCCACGACGATGGTGAGCAGCCGCACGCGGTTGACGCGGTCGGCGAGCAAGCCTGCCGGCAGGGTCACCGCCAGCCCGGCGAGCGACGCCGCGGTCGGCAGCGCACCGGCCAGCGTGTCGCCGAAGCGCCACTCGTCCTGCAGGAGCGGGAGGGCCCCGGCGACGATGCTCGTCTCGGTCCCATCGACGAGGTTGACCGCCACGAGCACCGCGGCCGGGTACAGGCCCGCCGGTGCCCCCGGACCAGCTCGCCACGCGGCCACGCCTGCGCAGAGTAGCGTGAACGGTGGTTCGCGAACGGGGGAAGCGATGGACAACCGGACCGGCGAGGTCACCGAGCTCATCCAACAGCTCATCCGCAATCGCTGCGTCAACGACGGCTCGCTCGAGTCCGGCGAGGAGCACCGCAACGTCGACGTCCTCGAGCACTTCCTCGAAGGGTCGGGCGCCGACGTCCAGCGCTTCGAGTACGTGCCCGGCCGGCCCAGCCTGGTGGCGCGCGTCGAGGGCTCTGACCCGGATGCGCCGTCGCTGTGCCTGCTCGGCCACACCGACGTCGTCCCCGCGCACGAGGAGCGCTGGAAGCACGACCCCTTCGGCGGCGAGATCATCGACGGCGAGGTGTGGGGCCGCGGCGCGATCGACATGTTCAACCTCACCGCCTCGATGGCCGTCGCCACCCGCAACCTGGCTCGATCCGGCCGCCGTTCGAGGGGGACGCTCGTGTACGTCGCCGTGGCCGACGAGGAGGCCGGCGGGCACCACGGTGCGGAGCAGCTCGCGCTCCACGCGACCGATGCCGTGCGCACCGACTACCTCATCACCGAGTCCGGTGGGTTCCCGTTCGACACCCCGACGGGGATCCGCCTCCCCGTGCTGGTGGCCGAGAAGGGCACCCTCTACACGCGTCTCCTGATCCACGGCGCTCCGTGCCACGGGTCACTGCCGTTTCGAACCGACAACGCCCTCGTGAAGGCCGGCGAGATCGCCCGGCGCATCGCCGAGTTCCGCCCGCCGCCCCGCCTCGACCACGGCTGGCGTGACTTCGTGGGCGCCCTCGGCCTGCCGGAGGAGCTGACGGCGCCGCTCAGCCGCGAGGAGGGCTTTCACGAGACCTGCGACGTGCTGCCGGTCGGTCTCGGGCGCCTCGCCTACTCGTGCACGCACACCACGCTGGCGCCGACGATGCTGCAGGCAGGTTCCAAGATCAACATCATCCCGGCCGAGGTGGAGCTCCAGCTCGATGTGCGCACGCTGCCCGGCGACGGCCCCGCGGAGGTCGAGGCCCTGCTGCGCGAGGCGATCGGCGAGGAGCTGTGGCCCTCGGTCGACTACCTCCCGGGGGTGGAGATGCCGGCGTCGAAGTCACCGCGCGACACCCCGCTGTGGGACTCCCTGGAACGGGTGGCCGGACACTTCTACGCCGGCAGCTCGCTGGTGCCGTTGCTCATGACCGGCGCCACCGACTCCCGCTGGTTCCGCCGACACCTCGGCACCACCTGCTACGGCTTCGGCCTGTTCAGCCGCCACCTCACCATGGAGCAGCTGGCGAGCATGGGCCATGGCGACGACGAGCGCGTCGACCTCGAGTCACTCGGGATGGTCACCGAGATGTGGGACCTGCTCCTGGCCGACCTCCTCGGCGCCTGAGCGGCTCACGAGCGCGGGACCTGGCTCCAGGGGAGGTCCTTGTCGACTCGCGGCTCACCGGGCAGGCCGAGCACCCGCTCACCCAGGATGTTGCGTCCGATGTCGGTGGTCCCTCCGCCGATCGTCGTGCCCCGTACGGCCAGGAACGCCTTCTGCAGGTCGGCGTCGTCGCCCAGGGTGCCCTCACCGATGTAGCTGGGACGGCGCATCTCGTAGTCGGAGATCAGCATCCCCTCCGCGCCGAGCAGGTGGACGATGAACGTGAAGAGGCGCTGCTCGAACTCGCCCACCGCCAGCTTGAGGATCGCCCCCTCCGGCCCGGGCGTGCCCTGCTGACGCATCTCCTGAGCCCGGATGTTGGTCAGACGGAGCACCTCGGCCTCGATCCACAGGCGCGACAGGGTGTCGCGGGCCACGGGATCGTCGAACCCACGCTCGAGCCAGAGGTCGACGGCGTGGTGGATGTCACCCTGGCCGCGGCGTTCTTTCCCCATCGCCCCAACGGTCACCCGCTCGTTCATGAGCGTTGTCAGCGCGACCCGCCAACCGTCGCCGACCTCGCCGATGCGCTGGCTGTCGGGGATGCGCACGTCGGTGAAGTACACCTCGTTGAACTCGGCGTCACCGGTCATCTGACGCAGCGGCCGGACCTCCACCCCGGGTGCGTGCATGTCCACGATGAAATAGGTGAGGCCCTTGTGCTTCGGGGCCTCGGGATCCGTTCGGGTGAGGATGAGCCCCCATCGGGCGACATGGGCCAGGGTCGTCCACACCTTCTGGCCGTTGACGATCCACTCGTCACCGTCACGCTCGGCGCGGGTGGACAGCGCCGCGAGGTCGGAGCCGGCACCCGGCTCGCTGAACAGCTGGCACCAGATCTCCTCACAGGCGAAGGCCGGGCGCAGGTAGCGGTCGCGCTGCTCGTCGGTGCCGTGGGCGACGATCGTCGGACCGGCCATGCCGACGCCCATCATGTTGACCATCAGGTTGTTCGGCGCCCCGGCATGGCGAAGGCGGTCGTCGATCCGCTCCTGGACGAGAGGGTTCAGCCCCAACCCACCGCGCCCTTTGGGGAAGTGAACCCACGCCAGACCCCGGTCGAACTGGGCGGCCCACAGCTCGGTCGCCGGTGTCGACGCCGGCGGGTGGGTCGCCAGGAGGTCGTCGACGAGCGCGTCGACGTCGACGTCGGTCGCCGATGCCATGCTGCCTCCTCCTCACCAAATGTGAACGGTCGCTAATCTAGCCAGGGTGAACGACGTGTGCCGTCTCGACGCGCGAACCGTGGCTGGCGAAGTGCGGGCCGGACGGCTGTCAGCGCTCGAGGTCGTCGACGCCTGCCTCGGTCGCATCGCCGAGCGCAACGACGCGCTCAACGCGTTCGTGTTCCTCGACGAGGCGCGCGCCCGCGCCGTCGCCCGATCGGTGGACGAGGCGGTGGCACGAGGTGAGGACCCTGGGCCCCTGGCCGGCGTCCCCCTCGGGATCAAGGAGCTCGAGGCGGTCGAGGGGTGGCCACAGACGCAGGCCAGCACCGCCTTCCGCGACCGGGTCGCCACGACGACCTCCACCATGACCACCCGCCTGCTGGCGGCCGGCGCCGTGCCCGTCGGTCTCACAGCGTCACCGGAGATCGGCCATCTGCCCTTCACGAACTCGGTGCTCCACGGCCCGACCCGCAACCCGTGGGCGCACGACCGCACACCCGGCGGATCGAGCGGTGGGTCGGCCGCTGCGCTCGCGGCCGGCATGGTGCACCTTGCGACGGGCTCCGACATGGGCGGATCGATCCGGCTCCCGGCCGGCTGGTCCGGCGTCGTCGGGGTCAAGGGCACGCTCGGGCGCGTGCCCCGTGGCCCCGGCTACCTCGGCCAGGCAAACCTCATCCACTACGGGCCGCTGGCCCGAACGGTGCGCGACGCCGCTCGCTTCCTCGACTGCGCGTGCGGCGTCGACCCGCGTGACCCCATGTCGCTGCCCGCACCGGCCCTTCCGTACGAGATCGCGCTCGACCAGGTGGAGCTGACCGGCCGGCGGGTGGCCGTGCTCGACGACCTGGGCCTGTGCCCCAGCCACCCCGACGTGCGGGCGGCCCTGCACGCGGCGGCCGACGCCCTCCTCGCCGCCACCGGCATGGTCCGGGCCGAGGGTGCCAGCCTCGCCTTCCCGGACATCACGCCCGGCGCGGCGTCGATCCTGGCTGCCGACGCCGACCCGGCGATGGCCGACGCCATGGCCGAGATCATGGGCAACCTCTTCGCCACCGAGGGTGCCGGCCCGTTGATGGAGATGGCCTACGCCGGGATCGACCTGAGCCTCGATGCGCTGGCCCGAGCGAACCACATGCGCTTCACGCTGAACCAGCGCATCGCCGATGTGTTCGAGGTCGCCGACCTCATCGTGCTGCCCACCTCTCCCGTGCCGGCGTTCGGCTGCGTCGGGCCGCTGCCCACGGTCGTCGACGGCGTCGACGTGGGCCCGGCCGCCGCCGTGCTGTTCACCTCACCGTTCAACATGAGCGGGCACCCCGTCGTGTCGGTGCCGATGGGCATCGTCGAGGGCGCGCCCGTCGGCATGCAGGTCGTGGCCCCCCGCCACGACGACCACGTCGCGCTCGCCGCCGCGGCGGCGTTCGAGGCGGTGCACCCCTGGCCCCACCTGGCTCCGGGCTACTGACGGGAACGCCGGCGCGAGACCCACGACAGCGCCACGAAGCCGACCATCACCACGACCATCAGCCAGCCGAACCAGTCGCCGAAGCGCACCCACGGACTGTCACCGGCACCGAGGGGGGCCTCGGCGACCAGGGTGGCCCGGAGCCCGCCGTCGGACGAGACCGCCTTGGCGAGGATGCGGCCGTAGGGATCGATGATCGCCGAGTCGAACTCGTTGTCGGCCTTCACCATGGACACCCGGTTCTCGATCGCCCGGAACACGAGGTGCGTGTAGTGGTGCTCGGCGATGGCGGGTACGTCGGCGGACGGCGTCGCCACGAGGCGCGCCCCGTTGGCCGCCATCCGGCGGGCCGTGTCGGTGAAGTCGAGGTCGTAGCAGATGATCGTCGCGATGGGCCCCAGCTCGGTGTCGTACACCGGGTAGGTGCCGCCGGTGTCGCTGTAGTCGCCCGCGAACGTGCCGGGGTGGTCCTTGCCGTAGACGCCGAGGATCTCGCCGTCCGGGGCCATCAGCAGCACCTCGTTGTGGCGGCGACCTCGGTCGTCGGTGAAGCCGAAGCCGACTGCGAGGTACACCCCGGTCTCGTCCGCCAGCGCCCGGAGCTCGTCGGTGCGCTCGGTCGTGGCGTCGAGGTGGAGTCCGACCTCGTTCCACACCACGAGCTCCGCGCCCAGCGCCGCGGCCTCGCGGGTCTGCTCGACGTCGCGCCGGAAGCGCTCCTCCCAGTCGTCCCATCCCCGCTCGACGCCGGTCTGCACTGCCGCGACCGTGACCGTCGGCGGATCGCCGTCGATGAGCAGCGCGCTGGCACCGACCCAGGTGGCGACCAGCACGCCCACGACGGCGGCAGCAGTCGCCGCCCGGCGCATCACCAGCACCGACGACGGTGCCGCGCCCGTGCGCCGATCCAGCGCGGCGATCACCAGCCCGGCGACCGCCCAGTTGACGAGCAGGATCAGCAGCTCGAGCGCGTGAATGCCGAGCACGCTGATCGGCTGTAGGAGCAGGGGGTGCGCGTAGAGCGCGTACCCGGGGTAGCCGAACGTGGCGGCGAGGACCTCCGTGCCCGATGCCCGGAGGAAGTCGAGCGCGACCCATGCGACGGGGGCCGACACCAGGAACCAGCGGTAGTGCGTGCGCTCGTGGAAGGCCCTCGCCCGCCAGGCGAGCGCGGCGACCAGTGCCGCCACGAACAGCGGCCACAGGTGCACCACCGGCGCCACGTCGCCGTCCGCCAGACCGGGCGAGAGATGGAACGCGAACATGCCGCCGATGCCGATGCCAACCGCGACGCCCGACCAGCGGGCGGGCACCAGGCGGTGCTGGGCCACGACCATCGGGACGAAGGCGACCAGGATCAGCGGCCACCACCCGATCGGCGGGAAGGCCAGCGCGACCAACGCCACCGTGAGGAGCGACCACAGCAGGCCCAGCGCGCTCGGGGTGGCGGCTCGCTCCACCGGCACTACGTTAGCCAATGTTCACATTGCCTATCATGACGACCATGTCGGACCCGCCGGTGCACGCCATCGTCACCGACGGCATCGGCCGTCTCACCCTCGACCGCCCCGACACCGGCAACGCCATCGACCTGCCCCTCGCCCGCGCGCTGGCCGACGTCACCGCCGAGTGGGCGAACCGCCGGGATCTTCGCGTGGTGGTCCTGCGAGGACGCGGCGCCCGCTTCTGCGTCGGCGGCGACCTCAAGGCGTTCAGCGCCGAGTCCGACCTCCCCACCCACCTCACCGAGGTGACGGCCCACCTGCACGTCGCCCTGGCGCGCCTCGCCCGCCTGACGGCGCCCGTGGTGGCCGCGGTGCAGGGCAGCGCAGCGGGGGCGGGTTTCAGCATCGCCGCATCAGCCGACATCGTCATCGCCGGTGCGTCGGCGCGCTTCGTCCTCGCCTACAGCAAGGTGGGCCTCACGCCGGACGGCTCCGGCACCTGGTACCTGCCCCGTCACATCGGGCTGCACCGGGCGATGGACCTCGCCCTCACGAACCGGGTGCTCGACGCCACCGAGGCCGAGCGGATCGGCCTCGTGAGCCGCGTCGTGGCCGACGACGACCTCGACGCCGAGACCGAGGCTGTCGTCACCGAGCTTGCTCGGGGCCCCGCCGGTGCGCTCGGTGCGACCAAGGCGTTGCTCCGAGCGAGTCTCGGCCGGGCACTGGAGCACCAGCTCGAGGTCGAGTCGGCGACGCTGGCGGCGGCCGCCGGCACCGCCGACGCGGCGGAGGGGATCGCCGCCTTCCTCGCTAAGCGCCCCCCGGAGTTCGGGTGAGCACGAGCGGTCCGCAGCCCAACGGTGCCAGGGGGAACCGCCGCGAGGTGATCCTCGCGGCGGCCGCCGAGCTGTTCTCCGAGCGCGGCTACTCGGCCACCGGGATCGACGAGATCGGCGAGGCGGCAGGGATCAGCGGCCCAGGCGTGTACCGCCACTTCGCCACGAAGAGCCAGGTCCTCGAAGAGGTCGTCAACCGGGCGATCTCACGGGTGGTGGCCGGCGTCGCCGAGGTGGTCGGCAGCTCCGACGACGGGTGGGTCGTGCTCCGGGGCCTCGTCGACAACATGGTGCGAGCCGTGCTGGCCGACCGCGCCGCCTGGACCGTGGTCGTGCGCGAGCAACGCCACCTCGATCCTGACGACGCCCGCACGCTGCGCCGAGCGCACCGGCTCCACGTCGAGGAGTGGGTGCACGCCCTCGCCCAGGTTCGCCCCGAGCTGTCCGATGCCGACCTTCGAGTGATCGTCCACGGCGTGCTCGGTGTGGCCGCTCCCTTCGCCGTGCGACCCGACAGCGGCCTCGACGAGGCGCGCCTCGTGGAGCTCCTGACGGACCTGGCGATGCGGGTCATGGCCGAGACCGCACCGACCACCGCCTGACGTTCAGCGCGCCGCTCGGCCCAGTCCGGCCCTCATCATCGCCGCGACGAGGCCGGCCAGGCGCTCCTTGGGCAGCCCGCTGTCGTAGTTGGCGATCGCCACGCCCATCCCCAGCACGGCGTGCACGGTGATGCGCACCTCGGTGTCGGAGAGGTCCGCTCGGCTCTGGGCGACGGCATGCACCCACTCCTCGATGTACCTCCGTTCGAGGCGGTCGATGAGCGCGCGGATCTCGGGGTCGAGCGTGCGTCGCTCGTAGAGCGTGACCACCGTGAGGCTCGGGTTGTCGACGATCGCGCGGGCATAGTGGTCGATGAGCCCGTCGAGCGCCTCGGTGGCGTCGCGGGCCGAACCGACGATCGCCTGGGCCTCCGCCAGCGCCGTCTCACCGCGGTCGCGCAGCAGGATGTCGAGGATCTCGCGCTTGGACCTGAAGTGCCGGTACACCGCTGGGCCCGAGATGCTCGCCGCCTCACCGATGTCGTCGATGCCCGTGGCCTCGTACCCGCGCTCGTGGAACAGCGTCACCGCTGCCGCCAGGATCTCGTCGCGTCGCTGGGGGCGGCGCTTCCTCCGAGCGGTGACCATGGCCGGCCAGGTTACCTGTCGTTCACGCCACACCGCTGGGAGCGGCTCACCCGTGCAGGTATGCGGCCTCGAGGCGCTCGGGGCCGTCGCGCAGCTCGTCGGCGCTGCCCGTGAGGACCACCTGCCCACGCTGCAGCACCACGGCTCGATCGGCCACGGAAAGGACCCGGCGGACCTGCTGCTCCACCACCAGCACGGCGGCGCCCTCGTCGGCGGCTGCGCGCAGGGCACCGAGCAGGCGCTCGACGATGATCGGTGCCAGCCCGAGCGACAGCTCGTCGGCCAGCACCAGGCGCGGGCGGCGACCGAGGGCGATGGCGAGCGAGAGCATCTGCTGCTCACCGCCCGACAGGAGGGCGACCTTGCGGTCGAGGCAGCGCTCGAGCTCTGGGAACAGGGCGAGGGCCGTCGCCCGTTCGACCCGGGCCAGGCGGAGGTTCTCCGCTGCCGTGAGCGGGCGGATCACCGCCTTGTCCTCCGGCACGAGTGACGTACCACGGTTGGCCCGCCGGTGGAGCGGCTGGCGGGTCGGTCGACCGTCCACGACCACCTCACCGCCGAGCGGTGGGAGGTCGCCCGCCAGGGTCAGCAGGGTCGTCGTCTTGCCGGCGCCGTTCGCCCCGAGCAGGGCGACGATCTCGCCGGCGGCCACGCCCAGGTCGAGTCCTCGCACGGCAGCGAGCTGTCCGTAGCCGGCGTCGAGCTCTCGGGCGGCGACGACGGCTCCGACCGGGGTGGCCCGTGGCGCCGACCCCGCCGCGCCGCCGGCGTCGCCGCCACCAGACTCGTCCCCGAGGTAGGCCGCCACGACGCCCGGATCGGTGCGGATGGCGTCCGGTGGACCCTCCGCGATCTTGACCCCGGCGTCGAGGACGACGATCCGGTCGCACGTCTCGAGCACCAGTGCCACGTCGTGCTCGACGAGCAGCACGGCGATCCCCCAGTCGCGCGCCAGGCGCCGCAGCAGCACACCCAGCTCGGCGGAGTCCCGGCTGGAGAGGCCGGCGGCGGGCTCGTCGAGCAGGAGGACCGAGGGCTCGGTCGCCACGGCGCGGGCGAGGGACACCAGCCGGCGCCGACCGTACGACAGCTCCGGTGGGCGCCGGTCGAGGTCGGCGGCGAGGCCGAACTCCTCGACCGCCGCCACCGCTGCGGCACCGAGGCGGGGCCGACCGGGCCACAGGAGGTTGGTCAGGTAGGCGCGCCGGTCTCGGCGCTCGCAGGCGGCGAGAAGGTTCTCCCGCACCGTCATCGTGTCGAACAGCTCGAGGTGCTGGAACGAGCGACCCAACCCGGCCACGGCGCGGCGGCGGGCCGACCAGCGGAGGATGCTGTTGCCGCCCAGGCGCACCTCGCCGGCGGGCCGGTTGAACCCGGTGATCGCGTCGATGACGGTCGACTTCCCGGCTCCGTTGGGCCCGATGAGCCCGACGACCTCGCCCGGCGCCACCGTGAACGACACGTCGTCGACGGCTCGTACGCCGCCGAAGCGCACGCTGAGGCGCTCCACCTCGAGACCCTGCGGGGCGATCTCCGGACGGCTGACGGGTTCGAGCACCTGCGTCCTCGTGTCGCGCCAGCGGCGGCCCGGCCACGGCAGGCTGGCCAGCCCGTCCGGTCGCAGCACCAGGACGGCGAGGAGGAGCAGCCCGAGGAGCAGCGAGACGAGGGTGGCGCTGTCGAGCAGGTCCCCGCCGGCGGCGACGAGGAGCCCGCCCGGCGCCAGCGCCCCGCCGAGGACCGCCCCACCGACGTAGCCGATGCCGCCGATGACGCCGTACACGATGACCAGGATGGACTCGAAGACCGAGAACGCCGGGTAGAACACCGCGGTCGGCCGCCGGAAGATCATGAGGACCCCGCCAACGGCGGCGATGCCGGCGCCCAGGCCGAACGCGTAGAGCTTGGCCCCGAACACGCTGATCCCGAGGGCAGCGGCGGCGCGCTCGTTGGTGCGGACGGCCACGAGCCGCCGGCCGACCCGGCCCCGCCGCACGTTGGCCACCACCACGCCGACCACCGCGAGGACCAGAATGGTGAGCACGGCATAGCGCTCCGGGTGCTGCGTGGTGTCGAGGTCGAGGCCGAACAGCTCCGGGGAGCCGATCTGCATGCCGGTGATGCCGCCGGTGCGCTTCGAGTTGTTGAGCACCAGGCTCTCGAGCACGAGGGCCAGACCGATGGTGACGACGGCGAGGTTCACGCCACGCGTCCGGAGGGCGGGCAGGCCGACGGCGACGCCGATCGGGATCGTCAGCGCCACCCCGGCGATCGCGGCCACGGCGAACGACGCACCGTGGTCCACCACGAGCTTCGCCGCAATCCACCCGCCGGTCCCCGCCAGTGCGAACTGAGCGAGCGAGATCTGACCTGCGTAGCCCGTGACGACGGTGAGCGAGAGCACCACGATCGACACCGTGGCCGTGGTCGTTGCCGCCTCGACGAGGCGCTCCGAGGCGACGGTCGACACGAGTGCGACCGCGGCGATCACGACCAGCGCGGTCCGCAGCGGCGCGATCCGCCCCGTGCCGATGGTCGGCGCTCGTTCGATGCGCTCGGTGCGCAGCGGCAGGTACCGACCACCCACCACGAGCACGACGATGATGACGGCGAACGGCACGGCCCGCGTCCAACCTTGCAGGGCGGACGGGTCCGACACCTTCGTCTGGAGGTAGGCGACCTCGGACTCGAGCACCCCGATCAGGAGCCCCCCGAGCAGCGTGAGCGGGAACGACCGGAACCCGCCCACCAGCGCCGCCGCCAGGCCCGGGATCACGAGGAGCGTGAGGCTCACCACCTGGAGGCCGGTCACGTTCACGACCAGGATCGCCCCAGCGACGGCCAGCGCGGTGCCGAGCGCCCAGTTGCCGGTGGCGACGGCATCCGGCGACACGCCGAAGATGGCCGTGACCCGCCGGTCCTCGGCGACGGCCGTCGTCGCCAGCCCGAACCTGGTCCAGCGATACAGCGCCATGAGCGCGACGCTGGTCCCGACGGCGATCGCCAGCAGCGCGAAGCGGTCCCGTCCGATGATGATGTCGGCGCCGAGGTCCACGGCATCCGTGGGGAGCAGCTTGGCGACGAGCCGGGGGGTGTCACCCCAGCGCTCCAGACCGAACGCCAGCCCGAACGTGAGCAGCCCGAGCGTCGCGATGAGCCGGGCGATCGCCGGTGCGTCACGCAGCGGGCGCATCACGAGCAGGTGGGTCGCCGCCCCCATCGCCGCCCCGGCGCCGAGGGCGAGCACGAGCGCCAGCGGAGTCGCCATCCCGGCGTCGCGCCACAAGTAGAACCAGAAGGCGCCCATCATCCCGAACGCGCCCTGGGCGAAGTTCACCACCCCCGAGCCGCGGTAGACGAGGACGATCCCTTGACCGGTGATCGCATAGATGGCGCCGGCGCCGAGACCCAGGATGCCGAAGCGGATCAGGTCCACGGTCTCGCGCCGGCGCCCTCGTGGGTCAGCAGGGCTCGCCGGTGAGCATGTCGAAGAACCCGTCGCTCAGGGTGACGAACTCACCGTCTTGGAGCTGGCGGTACAGCCCGCAGGGGTTGAACAGCCGCGGGACGCCGCCCACACCACCCTTGACGAACTGGATGGGCGGCAGCAGTGGCAGGTCGATCCCGTCGACGGTCGGCAGTGCGGCGTACAGCGCCGGGCCGGTCTTGTCATCGAGCCCGCCGAGCACCTCGGCAACGAGCTGCACCGCCGAGTACGAGTTCGTGCGGAAGCCGCTGAGGTCGTCGAAGCCGGCCGCTTCCATGTCGGACACGTACTGCTCCCAGCCCTCCGGGTTGGAGGTGGCGTCGTCGAAGAACCCGGTCACGTAGATGCCGTCGGCGGCGTCGCCGAGCGCCTCCACCACCGAGGCGAACTCGGTGGTGGTGGCCGAGATGGGCACGTCGGGGGCGGTCTGGCGCAGCTGGATGATGAAGTTCGTGGCGTCCTGGCCGCTGAGGCCGACCAGAACCCCATCCGTCCCGCCCTCGAGGGCGGCCGCTACGTAGGTGGCCATGTCCGGCGCCCCGACCGGGATGCTCACGTCGTTGCCGACGGCGAGGCCGCTCCGGGCGAGCGCCATGTTGGCGTAGATGGCGATCGCCGCCGCGGCAGCCAGGTCGATGCGGGCGAGCGAGATCTTCGTGGCACCGGCGTCGGACGCGAGCACGTCGGCGAGCCCGGCGGAGGCCGTGACGATCCCGCCGTAGAGCGGGAACGACGCAGCCGAGCTGAAGTCGGCGGCCGAGGCCGGCACGTTGCCGACCACGGGGATCTGTGCCGCCTCGAGCAGCGGCAGGAACTCGCCCGAGTTGGCGCTCACCGGTCCGACGACCGCGACCGCACCTTCGTCGATGGCCTGCTGGCCGCACTCGCGTGCGGTGTTGGGGTCGTTGGCGAGATCGCACTCGACGATCTCGATCGGCGAGCCGTCGAGACCGCCGCTGCGGTTGAGCGCCTCGGCGGCGGCGATGGCTCCGTCGGGCACCTCAGGCGTGGCGACGGCGCCCGACCCCTCGTACAGGACGAAGATCTTCACCGGCTCTCCGGTGAGCTCGACGGTGGTGGTGGTCTCCTCGGCGGCTTCGGTGGGCTCGGGCGCTTCGGTCGACTCCGGCGCCTCCGTGGACACTGGCGCCTCCGTGCCCTCTGTGGGCGTGGACGACGCGTCGTCGTCATCACCGCCGCACGCAGTGACGAGCAGTGCTCCCGCGACCACGACCCCCAACCAGCTCTTCGACCCACGCATGGCTTCCCCCCTCGTCGGATCCCGCGTCGATGCTATTCGCGGTTCACACCCTGTCAAGCGGACTGGCTCCGTGAACTGCCGCTACCAGGCACAATGCGACTGCCTGTTGCGAGTCATCGTTAACCTTCGTGGACCGGTGCCAGCGTTCGTCGGTGTTTTGCGTGCGATCTCACGCGCTCAGAGCGGAGATGCGCGCTGACAAGGCGCAGGCGAGGCGGGCGGGATCCGTCGGGGGTGCGCACGACGTCCATGTCAGCCCTCCTGCGCGTCGGGTCGGGAGACGGGGGCGACGACGACCCGGTGGAGGTCGTCGCCGAGCTCGATCGTGCCGGGGAAGTGCTCGGCGGCCCGCGAGCGCCAGTCCGCCCCGTCGCCGCCGACCGGGATCGCCGGGACGTAGTGCGTCAGCACCAGCGTGCGGGCCCCCGCCCGAGCCGCCGTCTGGGCTGCTTCCTCGGGCGACGAGTGGTAGTCGAGGGTGTCACGGATCCGCTGCATCGGCAGGTTGGCGATGACGTCCTTGCGGATGACGGTGTGGACGATCGCGTCGGCGCCGGCGCACAGCTCGTCGAGCCCTGCACACGGCACCGTGTCGCCGGCCGCGACCACGGCCACATCGCCAACCTCGAAGCGGAACCCGACGCTGGGCTCCACCGGGCGGTGGTCCGTCGGCGCGCACCGGATCACGGTGCGGCCCGGCAGCCCGACCGGCCCGTGCTCGACCTCGATCACGTCGACCTGCGGCGGAGCCTCGAGGTCGGCGTGGTGCGCGATCCGGTAGGCGATGTCGGGCTCGAGGGACGCCAGGAGGTGCTCGATCACGCGCCGCGTCCCGACCGGGCCGACGACCGTGAGTGGGGCCGGCTCGAACGTCATGACCCAGCGGGTCGTGATGACGTCGTTCAGGTCGGTGAGGTGGTCGCTGTGGAGATGGGTCAGCAGCACGGCCGACAGGTTCGGGGCGCCGAGCCCGAGCGCGGCGAGGCGCATGAGCACCCCACGGCCGGCATCGACGAGGTAGTGCTCGGCGTCGGCGCCGTCCTCCGCGGTGATGAGGGTGGCCGGTCCGGCGCGGTCGGGGTTCGGCATGGGGCTGCCGGTGCCCAGCAGGGTGATCGTGATGCTCATGTCGACGACAGGGTCCTCTCGTTCGGTGGAGTCAGCAGGCGGGTGAGGGCGTCGGCGAGCAGCACGCGCGTCTCGCTGCTCGCGTACCCGAGGTGCACCCGGTAGTGGTCGAGGCCCTCGAACTGGCACAGGCCATCGACGGCGGCGGTGACCGCCCGGCGCGGGCGGGCCGGCAGCGCGCGCAGCTCGCGAGCGAAGTGGTGCTCCACCTGCTCGCGAAGGCCGCGGCGGGTGCGCTCGACTTGGGCCCGGACGATGTCGCTGGTGGCGGCCCGGCGCCGGGCGGCCCGGGCGGTGGGGGCGACGGCCTCGTAGAGCCGCAGGCGGGCCGCCACGAAGCGCGAGATGCGCTCCTCGAGCGGTCCCTCACCGATGCGCTCGATGGCGGTGAGCGGCCGGACCCGCTCGAAGGTCTGGTCGATGGCGGCTCGGAGGAGGGACTCGCGGTCGTCGAAGTACCGGTACACGGAACGGGGTGAGAGCCCGCACCGAGCGGCCACGTCGTCGGGATCCGGCTCGAGCGTCCCCTCGGTGAACGCCTCGACCACGGCGTCGATCACGGCCGCCCGGTTTCGGTCACGCCGGGCGGCGCGCCCGTCGGTGGCGACGGCGGCATTCGACGTCATGTCCCCCTCCCGGTCCCGGTGCAACAATTGACAATCTTACTGACAGAACATCGCCACGCAAGCAGTACGGAGGGCAGTTTGCTACCTTGGTAGGACCATGGGTAGCATGCCGGTGTGAAGGTGAGCGTCAGCCTCCCCGATGTCGACGTCGAGTTCCTCGACGACTACGCGGAGCGCGAGGGGTATCCGTCGCGCTCCGCGGTGCTCCACAAGGCGGTCCGGCTCCTCCGGGCGTCTGAGCTCGGCGAGGCCTACGAGGCGGCCTGGACCGAATGGGAGACTGACGGCGCCGCTGCGCTCTGGGACGCGACCAGCGGCGACGGGCAACGCTGATGCGGCGCGGCGAGATCCGCCTCGTCGATCTCGAACCCGTGCGAGGCGCTGAAGCCGACAAGCTGCGGCCAGCGGTCATCGTGAGCAATGACGGTGCCAACAGCACCGCCGAGCGTCTCGGCCGTGGCGTGGTCACGGTGGTCCCGGTGACCTCCAACACCGATCGCGTCTACCCGTTCCAGGTGCTGCTCCCCGCCTCCCTGACCGGGTTGGCCACCGATTCCAAGGCACAAGCCGAGCAGGTCCGCTCGATCGATGTGCAACGAGTCGGACGTCAGGTCGGGGTCGTGACGGGTGAGCTCCAATCCGACCTCGACGAGGCACTGCGGCTGCATCTCGCGCTGTGACCACGCGGGTTCGCCCCGCACGAGGGCGCCGTAGTCTCGCGACATGACACCGTCAGAGGCCGTCGCCCGGTTCATCGAGGCGATCGAGCGCAAGGACATCGACGCCGCCGTCGCCATGACGGCACCCGGGATCTCGTACGAGAACATGCCGATCTCGCCGATCGTCGGCCATGAGGGGCTCGCCGCGACGCTGCGCAGCTTCCTCGACCCCGTCGACGAGGTCGACTGGCAGGTCCTCCGTCAGCTCGAGGCGGGACGCGTCGTGGTGAACGAGCGCCTCGACCGGTTCCGCATCGGCGACGGCTGGCTCGAGCTCCCGGTGGCCGGCGTGTTCGAGGTGGACGGCGACGGCCGGCTCACGCTGTGGCGTGACTACTTCGACATGGGGACCTACGTCCGCCAGCTCGGCGAGCTGACGGGCGCGTGATTCAGCTGAGCCCGGCCAGGTCGTGGGGGCCGCTCGCCGGGTAGCCCTTCGCCTCGCGGATCGCGGCGCCCCACGGCAGCAACAGCGACAACAGCTCGTCGAGGTCGTCACCGAGCGCGTCGATCGCCGGCTCACAGCAGCGATCCGTCGTCACCTCGATGGCTTCGCGAAGGGCGCGACCCTCGTCGGTGAGCCCGCCGTCGCTCAGCAGGCCGCGCCGGATCAGGCGCTCCTCGGCGGCGTCGAACTCGTCGCCGGTCCAGCCACGGGTGCGCGAGTAGGTGCGCAGGGGAAGCCCCCAATAGGGCTCCGTCAGGAGGCACATCTCGCAGGCGTCGAGCCCGGCGCTGACCCAGGCGGCGATGTGCACGTCGCCGCGGTACTCGCGCAGGCGATCCGCCTGACGCCAGGCGTCGCCCATCGGGGACCCCGGCAGGTCGAGCGACATCTGGCCCGCGAACAGCGCCTTGCCCTCAGGCCGGAGCGGATCGACAGCGCGCCCGAGCAGCTCGGCGACCCGGCCGATGCCAGCCGGCTCGTCGCCCAGGATGCGGGTGAGCTGGCCGATGGCGCCGGCGTCACGGGCGGCGCAGATCGTCGTCGCATCGGTGATCTGCCAGCCGGCGTCGACCAACGGGACGACCACCGCCGGGCTGAACACGCCGAACGCGGCTGCGACGACCTCTCCGGCCACCTGCCCCATCACCGACCCACGAGAGCAGAAGTAGGCGCTCGGCTCCGGCCCGGCCACGCCGTTGAACTCACCCGGGCTCGCACCGAACCCGAGCCGGGCGTAGCCCTCGTGGCATTCGGGCGAGAAGTACACCTGGCCGGCGAAGGGCTCGAGTGCGCCGGCAAGCCGGCGGGCCTTCTGCGACAGGTCGTCCATCGTCGTTCCTCCTCGGTCCCGGCATCCCGCCGCGTCGGGCGCGGTGGCGTTCTAGCAGGATGACGGGAACCACGACCGACGAAAGGGACCCCGATGCCGAAGCTGTCCATCACCGACCTCTTCTCCGTGCGCGGCAAGGTCGTCGTCGTGACCGGCGGTTCGCGCGGGATCGGCGAGATGATCGCCGCCGGCTTCCTGGCCAACGGCGCCAGCGTCTACATCAGCTCCCGCAAGGCCACGGTCTGCGACGCCACGGCCGCCCGGCTCGCCGACGCGTACGGCGGCACGTGCGTGTCCATCCCCGCCGACCTGTCCAACCTCGCCGGCGTCGACGCGCTCGTCGCTGCACTGCGCACCCACGAGCAGCAGGTCCACGTGCTCGTCAACAACGCCGGCGCCTCGTGGGGCGCCCCGCTCGACGAGTTCCCCGAGGTCGGCTGGGACAAGGTGATGGACACGAACGTGAAGGGCGTCTTCTTCCTGACCCAGCGGATGCTCCCGCTGCTCGAGGCGGCGGCCACACCAGAGGATCCGGCCCGGGTCATCAACATCGGTTCGATCGACGGGATCCGCACGCCGGCGTTCGAGAACTGGTCGTACGGTCCTTCCAAGGCAGCCGTCCACGCCCTCACCCGTCAGATGGCCGCCGGGCTGGTGCGACGCAACGTGCTCGTCAACGCCATCGCTCCCGGCCCGTTCCCGACGTGGATGCTGAGCACCGGCATCGGCACCGGCGGCGACGTGGAGGGCACCGACTGGGAGGCGTTCGGGCGCGGCATGCCCCGGGGCCGGATCGGCACGGCGGAGGACGTCGCCGGGACGGCCATCTTCCTCGCGTCCCGGGCGGGGGCCTTCACCGTCGGCGAGATCCTGACCTGCGACGGCGGCCTCGTGGTGTCATGACGGGCGGGCCGCGTCGCGCACGGCGTCGAGCGTGGCCCGGAGGTGATCGCGCAGCACCCGCACCGCGGCCGCGCGGTCGGCGGCGGTGACCGCCTCGACCAGCTGTCGGTGCTCCGCCGTGGGGTCCGATCGTCGCAGCGTCGCGACACCGACGGCGTGGAACCGCTGCGAGTGGTCGAGCAGCTGCTCGACCTGGCGGAGCAACCGGCGGTTCGGGCACCGCGAGACCAGGGTGAGATGGAAGGACCGGTGCGACTCGTGCAGGTCGGCGACGGACTGGTGCGGCGCGCTGAGCCGTTCGTGGGCGCGCTCGACCTCGGCGAGGAAGGAAGCGTCGCCCGCCGCGGCGGTCATCGAACGCTCGAGCGCGACCGGGTCGAGCAGCAGGCGCAGCTCGTAGAGCTCGGCGGCTTCGTCCACGTCGAGCGAGGCGACCCTCGCGCCACGCTGGGGCTCGATCACCACGAGCCCCTCCCCGGCGAGGCGCATGAACGTCTCCCGCAGCGGGGTCGGCGAGACACCCCAACGCTCGGCGAGGTGCTCGGCGCGCAGCCGCTCGCCCGGGGCCAGCTCACCGCGCAGGATGGCACGTCGCAGCTTCGCGTCGACCCACTCGGCTCGCGTCGGTGGCACGGCGGTGCTCGGAGACATGGCAGCACCCTAGCACTTGACTCCAGAAAAGAATCTATAGAAGATGGCGAGATGTTCCGTCTCCTCAACGTCGCTGGCCGGGCTGCCCTCGAGCACGACGGCTCCTGGCACGACCTTGCCGCCGTCTCGAAGGACCCGTCCCTCGCCGACCCGATGGCAGCGGTCGCCCGCCACGCCGAGCTGCACGCGCTCCATGACACCTTGGCGACCCGGCCTCCCGACGGCGTGGTTGAGCCCGAGGTGCTCGGCCCCTGCGTCCCCCGACCGTCGAAGGTCTTCGGCATCGGCCTCAACTACCGCTCTCATGCCGCCGAGTCGGGGCTCGAGCTGCCCCCGGCGCCGCTGACGTTCACGAAGTTCCCGAGCTGTCTCACCGGCCCAACGGGCGACGTCGTGCTGAGCGGCGACGCAGTGGACTGGGAGGTGGAGCTCGTCGTCGCGATCGGCATCGGCGGGCGCGACATCGCTCGTGATCGGGCCTGGTCGCACGTGGCCGGCCTGACCCTCGGGCAGGACGTCAGCGACCGCATCGTGCAGCTCACCGGGACCCCACCCCAGTTCTGTCTCGGCAAGAGCTTCGACACCTACGGTCCGATCGGACCGGCGCTGGTGTCGGTCGACTCGTTCCCCGACCCCGACGACATCGAGCTGTGGTGCGACGTGGCCGGCGAGCGGATGCAGCACGCCCGCACCAGCGACCTGATCTTCAGCGTGGCCGAGCTCGTGGCCTACCTCTCTGCGATCTGCACGCTCGCACCGGGTGATCTGATCTTCACCGGGACGCCGTCGGGCGTCGGTGGTGCCCGCGGCCGGTTCCTCGGCGACGGCGAGCTCATCGAGTCGGGAGCAGCCGGCATCGGCCGTCTCGCCAACCGCTGCGTGAAGGTGAGCGCCTGATGGGCCTGCATCGGCTCCTCGGCATGCACATCGGTGTGCCCGACCCTGGCGCGCTCAGCGGCTTCTATGCGGAGATGGGCCTCCAGGACGACGGTGCCGGCGGCTTCGGCGGCACCGACGGGGGTGTTCAGGTGCGCGTCGAGGAGCACCCCTTCCGGCGCCTGCTACGCGTCGACATCGGCGCCGAAGACGATGCCACGCTCGAGGAGGGGGCGCGCCGCCTCCGCGAGCGAGGGCTCGCCCCGTCGCGAGGTGACGGCGTCCTCGAGGTCGTCGACCCCGCGTCCAAGGTGGCCCTGCGCCTCGTCGTCGCCGAACGCTGGGAGCCCCCCGTCGGGCCCGAGGCGCCGGCGTACAACCGGCCAGGATCGGTGAGCCGCCGCAACGCCCGGGCAGACGGCGTGTTCGGCACCGCCCGCCCACCGCGCCGGCTCGGCCACCTCGTGATCGGCACGCCGGATCTGGCCGGCACCCGCGACCTGCTGGTCGACGGCCTCGGGCTCAAGGTCAGCGACCAGATGGAGGGAGTGATCGCCTTCCTGCGCTGCTCGACGGACCACCACAACGTGGCCCTGGTGGGCTCACCGGTCCCCCTGCTGCAGCACTACTCGTGGGAGTGCGACGACGTCGACCACGTCGGCCACGCCGCCACGGCGCTGATCCGTGCCGACGCGTCCCGCCACGCGTGGGGGTTCGGCCGTCACTTCATCGGGTCGAACTACTACTGGTACCTGCGCGATCCGTCGGGCTCGTTCGTCGAGCTCTACAGCGACATGGATGTCATCGATGACGACGACGCCTGGGAGAACGGCGGCCGAACCACCTTCGGCTTCGAGCACGTGGCGAACGCGTGGGGACCCGACATCCCCGCCGAGTTCATCGCCCCGACGGACCTCGCCGAGCTCCAGGCCGCATGGGCCCGACAGCCATGACCCACGACTGCGACGTCGCGATCGTCGGCTGCGGACCGGTCGGTGTGGTCCTGGCCGGGCTCCTGGCCCGGCGAGGGCTGCGGGTGTTCGCGCTCGACCGTGACGTCGAGCTGTTCCCCCTCCCGCGTGCCGCGCACTTCGATCAGGAGATCATGCGGGTCTTCCAGGAGCTCGGATGCGCAGACGACCTGGCGCCGTCCACCATCGTCAACCCGGGCATGGACTTCCTCAGCGCCGACCGGCAGGTGCTGATGTCGATGCGCCCGAGCGAGCGGACGCCATCCGGATGGCCGGCATCGATCCTCTTCCACCAGCCGGGGCTGGAGCACGCGCTGCGGGCGGCGGCGGTGCGCCACGGCGCGCAGCTCCGCCTCGGCACCGCCGTGGACCGCGTCGACGACCGCGGCGACGACGTGGTGCTCCACCTCGACGACGGCTCCACGGTGACGGCGCCGTACGCCGTCGGCTGCGATGGCGCGCGGTCGACCGTGCGCAAGCAGCTCGCCATCACGATGGACGACCTTGCGTTCGAGGAGCCGTGGCTCGTGCTCGACGTGATCCTCCGCGACGGTGTCGCCCCTCCCACCGACCGGGCGCTGCAGGTATGCGATCCGGCCCGGCCGCACACGCTCGTGCCCATGCCGGCTCCCCGCTTCCGGTTCGAGTTCATGCTGCTCCCCGGCGAGCGGACCGACGACGTCAACACCGCCACTCGCGCCCACGAGCTGATGGCGCCGTGGGTCGACCCCGCCGACGTCGAGGTCGAGCGCTCCGCCGTGTACACGTTCCACGGACTGATCGCCACCGAGTGGCGGCGCGGGCGCGTCCTGCTCGCCGGCGATGCCGCCCACCAGACGCCACCGTTCCTCGGGCAGGGGATGTGCGCCGGGATCCGGGACGCCGCGAACCTGGCGTGGAAGCTCGACGCCGTGATCCGGGGTGGTGCTTCCGACCGCCTGCTCGACACCTACCAGACCGAGCGCGAGCCGCAGGTGCGAGCGATCGTCGGGGCGGCGGTGGCGTTCGGACGCATCATCTGCACCACCGACGTCGCCGTGGCGGCGGCCCGGGACGCCGACCTGCTGGCCGCACAGGCGGGAGGGACTGAGCCGGCGACCGAGGTGCCCCTGCCCCCGCTCGAGCCGGGCCCCCTCGTCGGTGCCGGTGGCGGGCAGCAGGCGGTCCAGCCCGTGGTTGCGGGGACCCGGCTCGACGACCTCGTCGGCCAGCGCTTCGCCGTCGTCACCCGGACCGGTCACCACGGGCCGGCGCCGAGCTGGTGGACGGCTCGGGGCGCGGCCCTGCTCGCCGCCGACGACCATCCAGGGCTCGACGCCGTGCTCGACGCCACCGGCACCGATGTCGCAGTGATCCGCCCCGACCGCTACCTGATGTTCGCCGGTCCGACACTCGAGATCCCGCCCCCGCCCGTCGCCTCACTCCTGGGAGGACCAGATGCCTGACGCCTCGCCAACGCTCGGACCACGGGAGGACGAGTTCCTCCGCGCCCACAGGTGGGCGATCCTCGCCACCGGGCGGCGCGACGGTTCCCCGCAGCAGTCGATGGTCGGCTACGCCGTCCTCGACGACGGGCGTCTGGCGATCTCGGTCAAGGCGTACACGGCGAAGTGGCACAACGCCCTCCGCCAGCCGCGGGTGTCGCTCGCCGTCCCGGACGGACGCGCCCACCTCGTGCTCAACGGCACAGCGGAGTGCATCGACGCCGACCCGCGGCGGGCCGAGCTCACCGCCGACGTCTTCGCAGCGCTCGGCGGTGGCGAGCGGCCCGACCCGGACTCCCTCCGCGGCGTGCTGGACGAGCAGCAGCGAACGGTGCTGCTCGTCACCGCCGAGGGCGCACACTTCCACGAGTGACCGTTACCGTGAGGCCATGGCGACCCTCGTGCTCACGGTTCTCGGCGACGACCGGCCCGGCATCGTCGACAGCCTCTCCGGGCTGATCTCCCACCACGGCGGGAGCTGGGAGCGCAGCCGGATGGCTCGCCTCGGCGGCAAGTTCGCCGGCATCGTCGAGGTCACCGTGCCGGATGGGCGCGCCGCGGCGCTGCAGGAGGCGCTGCGGTCGCTGACCGCCGACGGCCTGGCGCACGTCACGGCCGAGCGCACCGATGCGCCGGCCGCGCCCGGTGGCCACCGGTGCACGCTCGAGCTCGTAGGCACCGACCAGCCGGGCCTCGTCCACGCGGTGTCGGCCGCGCTGGCCGCCGCAGGGGCGAACATCGAGGAGCTGGCCACCACGACCCGCGACGCGCCGATGGCTGCGGAGCTGCTCTTCGAGGCGACGGCCACCGTGGTGCTGCCGCCGTCCGTGCCGATCGCGCAGCTGCGCGCCGAGCTCGAGGCGCTGGCGGCGCACCTCATGGTCGACATCGAGCTCACGGACTGACGGCCAGCCCCTCTCGTTCCGGAGCCGCTGGACGATCGGCCGGGTACTCGTGCAGCTGGGTCGGGTCGAGCCGCACGGCGACGCTCGCGTCGAGCGCCAGCCCGTCCTGCAGCGCGTCGATGGGGACCCGGCTGCGGATCGGCACCGGTGCGACCAGCCGGGCACGGGCGTGGTCGCCGACCGACTCGAGACCGACGATCGTCGAGACCCACGCGCCCGGGGGAAGCGGCTCCGTCACCGGCGACAGGCTGACGGCCTGCGGCGTGCAGATCAGGTCGACCGGCCCGTCGGGCCCCGGACCGGGGAGCTCGATCGTGGATCCGCCGGTCAGGATCACCGTGCCACCGCGCCGCTCCCCGTGGAGGAGGTTCATCCCGACGAGCGCTGCGGCATGCACGGTCCGGGGATGGGCTCTGAGCTCGGCCGGCGTCGTGTCCTGCACCACGCGGCCGTGCTCGAGCACGACCACGCGGGCCGCCAGTCCGACGACGTCGAGGAGGTCGTGGGCGATGACGAGCGCGACCCCCTCGTAGCCGTCGAGGTGACGGCGGAGCTCGCCGCGCACGGCCAGCCGGCTGTCGGCGTCGAGCGCGCTCATCGGCTCGTCGAGCAGGAGGACGTCGGGCTCCACCACCAGGGCCCGGGCGAGCGCCACGCGCTGCGCCTGGCCACCCGACAGGGTGCGGGGGCGGACCCGGGCCAGCTCGGGGATCCCGACCCGCTCGAGCCACTCGCCGGCCCGCCGCCGGGCGGCCACCCGGTCGACGCCCTGACGACGCAGGCCGTAGGCGACGTTGTCGACGACGCTCAGGTGCGGGAACAGCCGCAGGTCCTGGAACACGAACCCGGCCCGCCGCCGATGGGGCGGGACCCACGTACCGCGCGCCGGATCGTCGACCGCCGTGCCGTGGATGGACACCGAACCGTCGGAGAGCGCGAGGAGGCCGGCGATCGTGTGCAGCAGGGTGCTCTTGCCCGAACCGTTCGGTCCCACGAGCGCTACGACCTCGCCGGGCTCGGCGGTCAGGTCGGCGTGCAGCGTGAACCGGCCGAGCTCCACCCTGCCGTGCACGGTCAGGGTCACAGTGAACCGATCCCGTGGCGACGGCTGCGCACGACGGCGAGCAGCCCGATCGTGGGGAGCAGCAGCAGGAGGCTGAGCAGGATGGCTTGGTCGAGGTCGGTCTCGAGGGCCAGGAAGGTGGCCAGCGGCAGCGTCTGGGTCTCGCCCGCCAGGTTGCCGGCGAAGGTCACGGTGGCACCGAACTCGCCGATGGAGCGGGCCCACGCCAGGACCGCGCCGGCGGCAAGCGACGGCAGGACCTGCGGCAGCGTGATGGTTCGGGTGACCGTCACCGGCGTCGCGCCGAGCGTGGCCGCGGCGTGCTCGAGGGAGCGGTCGACGCTCGCGAAGGCGCCCTCCATCGTGATGACCACGAACGGCAGCGCGACGTAGCTCACGGCGACGACGACGCCCGTGGTGCTGAACGGCAGCCGGATGCCGAACCAGTCGTAGAGCCGCGACCCCACCAGGCCGCGCCGGCCCAACGCCACCAGGAGCCCGACGCCGCTGACCACCGGCGGCAGCAGCAGGGGGACGAGCACGACCGCCCGGAGCAGCCCACGGCCGGGGAACCGCTGACGGGCGAGGAGCCAGGCGAGCGGGACGCCGAGCACCAGCGCCACCCCGGTGGACGCCGTGGCGCACAGCAGTGAGAGCCGCAGCGCGTCGGCCACGCCGGGCCGGCTCAAGCGATCGACGACGTCGCCCCAGGGCGCCCGCACCACCAGCCCGACCAGCGGGAGGAGGAGGAACGCCGCGCCCACGAGACCCAGGATCCACATGCCGAGCGGCGACTGGTGGTCCGCCCGCCGGGCCGGGGCGCGCTGCACGGTCACAAGGCGACGAACCCCGCGTCGACGAACAGCGCCTGCCCCTCGGGCGAGGCGAGGAACGCCACGAACGCCTCGGCGACCGAAGGGTTCGGCGCTTCGGCCAGCGCCGTCGCCATGACCGTCGACGACACCGCGGCGACCGCGGCGATCGGCACGGCCTCCACCTTGCTCCCGCCGGCCGTGACGTCCGCCGCGAACACGACGCCGAGATCGATCTCGCCGGTCGCCGCCTTGGTGACGATGGCCGGCGAGCCGCCCGGGTCGAGCGAGTCGGCCGCCAGCGTGACGCCGGCCGTCTCGGCGAGCTGCACGGCGAGCACGCCGCACGGCAGCTCGGCGGCACACGCCGCGATCGACAGGTCGGCGTCACCGAGTGCATCCAGCCCGCTGACCCCGCCCGGGTTGCCGGCCGGCACCACCAGCGTGAGCTCGTTGCGGACCACCGGCGTCGGCTCGCCCGCCGTGAGGCCCTTGGTCTCGGCCTGGCCCATGGTCGTCTCGTCCGGCGTCACGAGCACGTCGCCCGGCACGCCCTCGTCGAGCTGGGCGAGCAGCGCCGGCACGTGTCCCAGGTTGAGCGAGACGGACACACCCGGGTTGGCCGCTTCGAACGCGGCGGCGGCCGCTTCGAGCGCCGTCGTCAGCGGCCCCGGGGCCATCACGGTGATCGATCCCGTGAGGCCCTCGTCGACCGCGGTGTCGGCGATGGTGCCGGCAACCGTCGCCGGCGACGGCACGTCGGTCACCACTGCGCTCGTGTCGGTGTCGTCGCCGTCGGAGCCGCACGCAGCCACCAGCATCACCAACGGGACGGTGAGTGAGACGGCGAGTGCGGTGGAGCGTCGGGTCATGGTCCCTCCAGTGCGCGACATCTACCCAAGCGGTCGTCCGTGGTGGGCAAAAGGTTCCCGGTGGGAACGAAGTTGTGACCATGGTCCACTCGCGGGCGGACCGTGACGTGGCGACGCGGCGAGGCGAACGACCCTGGGCGCCGGTGCGGTCCCGTGCCTACCGTGGCCATGGACACGAAAGGAGCGTTCCATGCCGCGCAAGAAGGGTGATCGGTACATGTGCGAGAAGTGCGGCGCCGTGCTCATGTACGAGGTCGCATGCCCGTGCCCCGCCGAGATGCCGCACGTGGAGATCTGCTGCGGCCAGCAGATGAAGGCGGTCGCCGAGAAGTAGGTCGCCTCAGACCACTGCTGACAGCCAGCGCTCGCCGAAGCGCGTGACGGCAGTGAACCCAGCGCTCAGGAGCCACTGGCGATAGGCCTCGAACGGGTGGGCCCAGCCCCCGCTGATCGCCCAAGCAGTGCCGTGGCCATGGCGGCGTACTGGGACGCGCCGTCGCCGCCCATCGCCACGTCGATGACGAGCACCCCCCGGGGCACCAGCGCCGCGTGGACCCGTCGGAACAGATCCTCGTTCTGGGCCGGGGTGAGGTAGTAGCAGAGCTGACCGATCAGCGCTGCGTCATGCGTGCACTCACCGAAGGAGTCCACCAGCACGTCACCGGCGAGAAAGGTCGCTCGCGCCCCCACGCCCAGCCGGTCCGCGGGATCGCGGGCCACCTCCAGCACCTCGGCTCGGTCCACCCCGGTGACGTGCACGCCCGCGTCAGCCTGCGCGAGCACGAGGCTCTTGACCGCACGGCCACAGGCGATGTCGAGCACACGCCGTCCGTGCGATTGACCGAGCGCGAGCCCGGCCATCCGCCACATCTCCATGCTCCTCGCCGGCCGGGTGCGGCTGTAGCTCTCCAGCCACGCGTCCTGGACGAAGTCCTCGGCGTGGTGCGACGGTCGGCCGCTGCGGAAGGCCTCGAACATCGCCTCCCACGTCGTGGGGTCGGTCTCGCGCAGCACCGCATCACCGGCGTAGGCCGGTGCACCCGGCACCAGGAAGGTCCGCGCGGTGGACGTGAGCTCGTAGCGCCCGCCGCGCCGGTCGACCAGGTGCAGGCCGCAGAGGTGGTCGAGCAGCGCCTGCGCCCCGGCGGCATCGCAGCCGCACGCGGCCGCCACCGTGGCGGCATCCGCCGGGCCCGCGGCGAGCGGTGAGAACAGGTCGAGGCGGAGCGCGATCCTGAAGAGCTGGGTCGAGTACGTGCTGGTGTACGCGTCGTAGACCAGGTCGGGATCCGGCACGGCATCCGTGCTCACCGGTACCTCTTAGCACGCGCCGGGGTGGTACGAAGGAGCACTCCGACGAGGAGGGAAGCTGATTGCACCCCGACATCGAACCCACCTGGTTCATCGACTCCGACAGCGACGAGGTGGCGCAGTTCGTCGATCGGGCGCTGGCCGGCGTCGACCGCGATGAGCAGCGAGTGGTCGCGGTCGCGCTGTTCCGCGCCGTGCGGGACGGCATCCGCTACGACCCCTACGTCGTGTCCCGCGCCCCCGAGGACTTCCGCGCCAGCACCGTTGCGGGATCCACCGCCAACTGGTGCGTGCCGAAGGCAGTGCTGTACACGGCCGCGCTGCGCCACGTGGGCATCCCTGCCCGGCTGGCGTTCGCCGACGTGCGCAACCACCTCACGAGCGACAAGCTGTCCACCGCGATGGGCACCGACGTGTTCGCCTGGCACGGCTACACCGAGCTGCTGCTCGACGGGCGTTGGCTCAAGGCCAGCACGGCGTTCAACATCGAGCTCTGCCGGCGCTTCGGCGTGAAGGTGCTCGATTTCGATGGCACCGACGACGCCCTGATGCACCCCTTCGACGAGGCCGGGAACCGCCACATGGAGTACCTGCGCCAGCGGGGCAGCTACGACGATCTGCCCCTCGAGGAGATCTTCGCGACCTTCGCAGAGTTCTATCCCGACACGTTGACCGGCCGGGGGCCGGACCCCGACTTCGCGCCGTAGCCCGGCGGCGTCGCTCAGCAGCTGCGGCAGTACACGCGGTCCAGCTGCTGCGATCGCGGTCGCGTCACGATGAACGCTCGGCCACCCCGGTGAAGGCGCTGCGCACGCTCACCGGGTCGCCGACGTCGACAGGGGATCGGGTCATCCCGTCCAGTGAGAGGTCAGGACGTTCCGAGGTCAGGCAAGGTCGAAGCGGTCGAGGTTCATGACCTTGTCCCATGCGGCCACGAAGTCCACCACGAGCTTCTCCTCGGCGTCGTCGCACGCGTAGACCTCGGCGATCGCTCGCAGCTGCGAGTTCGAGCCGAACACGAGGTCGACGGCAGTGGCGGTCCACCGCCGCTCACCGGTGGAGCGGTCGCGGCCCTCGTAGAGGTGCTCGGTCTGCGACACGTTCCACTCGACGCCCATGTCGAGCAGGTTGACGAAGAAGTCGTTGGTGAGCACCTCGGGCCGGTCGGTGAGCTGGCCGTGGGTGCTGCCGCCCGAGCTCGCGCCGAGCACGCGCAGGCCGCCGACGAGCACCGTCATCTCCGGCGCCGTCAGCGTCAGCTGGCTGGCCCGATCGACGAGCAGCTCCTCCGGCCGGCGCTTGTCACCCGCCCGGAGGTAGTTGCGGAACCCGTCCGCTGTCGGCTCGAGCACGGCGAACGAGACGACGTCGGTCTGCTCCGCCGTGGCGTCCGTGCGCCCCGGCGAGAAAGGGACCACCACGTCGAACCCGGCGTTCCTCGCCGCCTGCTCCACGGCCGCACACCCACCCAGGACGATCAGGTCGGCCAGCGAGATCCGCTTGCCGCCGGTCTGCGCGCGGTTGAAGTCGGCCTGGATCCCCTCGAGGGCAGCGAGCACCGTCGCCAGCCCCGCCGGGTCGTTCACCTCCCAGTCCTTCTGGGGCGCGAGACGGAGACGGGCACCGTTGGCGCCGCCGCGCTTGTCGCTGTCACGGTAGGTCGACGCCGACGCCCACGCGGTCGACACCAGCTGCGAGACGGAGAGCCCTGAGGCGAGGATGGATCGCTTCAGCGACTCGATGTCCTGCTCGTCGACCAGCTCGTGGTCCACGGCGGGCACCGGGTCCTGCCAGATCAGCTGCTCGTCCGGCACCTCCGGACCGAGGTAGCGGGAGATCGGGCCCATGTCGCGATGGGTGAGCTTGAACCAGGCCCGCGCGAACGCGTCGGCGAACTCGTCCGGGTGCTCCAGGAACCGCCGGGAGATCGGCTCGTAGATGGGGTCCATCCGCAAGGCGAGGTCGGTCGTCAGCATCATCGGAGCGTGGCGCTTCGACGGGTCATGGGCGTCGGGCACGCTGTCGGCGGCCGCCGGATCGGTCGGCACCCACTGCCACGCACCGGCCGGGCTCTTCACCAGATCCCAGTCGTACCCGAACAGCGTCTCGAAGTAGCTGTTGTCCCATGTGGTGGGCGTCGGTGTCCAGGCACCCTCCAACCCGCTGGTGATGGTGTCGGCGCCCTTGCCGCTGCCGTAGGTGCTCTTCCAGCCCAGGCCCTGGTCCTCGAGCTCGGCCCCCTCTGGCTCGCGCCCGACGTAGCGCGACGCATCGGCCGCCCCGTGGGCCTTGCCGAAGGTGTGGCCCCCGGCGATGAGGGCGACGGTCTCCTCGTCGTCCATGGCCATGCGAGCGAACGTCTCGCGGATGTCGCGGGCTGCCGCCAGCGCGCTCGGCTCTCCGTTCGGTCCCTCGGGGTTCACGTAGATCAGGCCCATCTGCACCGCGCCGAGCGGGTTCGCCAGCTCTCGGTCACCGCTGTAGCGCTCGTCGCCGAGCCACGTGTCCTCGGGCCCCCAGAAGATGTCCTCCTCGGGCTCCCACACGTCCTCACGCCCGCCACCGAAGCCGAACGTCGTGAAGCCCATCGACTCCAGCGCGACGTTGCCGGCAAGGATCATCAGGTCGGCCCACGAGATCTTCCGGCCGTACTTCTGCTTCACCGGCCACAGCAGCCGGCGCGCCTTGTCGAGGTTGGCGTTGTCGGGCCAGCTGTTGAGCGGCGCGAACCGCTGGGTGCCCGAGCCGGCGCCACCACGGCCATCGTGGATGCGGTAGGTGCCGGCGCTGTGCCACGCCATGCGGATGAACAGCGGTCCGTAGTGGCCGTAGTCCGCCGGCCACCAGTCCTGCGAGGTGGTCATCACCTCGGCGATGTCGGCCTTGACGGCGTCGAGGTCGAGCCGCTCGAACTCGGCGGCGTAGTCGAACTCCTCGCCCATGGGGTCGATGAGCGGTGAGCTCTTGGCGAGCGGCCGCAGGTTCAGCTGCTCCGGCCACCAGTGCTGGTTCGCCATCGATCCCATGGCCGCCTGGGAGTGCCCCATCACGGGACACTTCGCCGCCGGCGCGACCTGCTCCGACGTGGTGGCGGTGGTTCCGGTGTCATGGTCGTTGCTCATGGTGCTCACGCTCCGCTCAGGTGGTGGGGTGGGTGGGGGTGGGATCGGGGAGGTGCGCCGCCGTGTCCTGGCACGACGGGCACCGACCCCAGTAGATGACCTCGGCTTCGTCGATCGAGTAGCCGTGGTCGTCGTTGGCCTCGAGACACGGCGCTCTTCCGACGGCGCAATCGATGTCGACGGTGCGCCCGCACACGCGACAGACGAGGTGGTGGTGGTTGTCGTCGACCCGATCTTCGTAGCGGGCCGGCGAGCGGGCCGGCTGGATGCGCCGGAGGAGACCCGACTCGGTCAGCGCGCCCAGCGCGTCGTACACGGCCTGGCGCGAGATCGCGCCGATGTCGGCTCGCACCAACGCCTCGATCTCGTCCGCCGTGGCGTGCGGGCGGCGCGCCACGGCCCGCAGGACGGCCAGCCGCTGGGCCGTCACCTGGAGACCCCGGCCACGGAGCCGCTGAGCCGGGTCGAGCACCTCGCTGCTGGACATGCGACGACGATAGGGCTGAATCTAGATAGTTCCAACATCTGGATCAGATCCAAGATCAAGGAGGTGCCCCCAGCAGCTCGGCGTGCGAACGCACCGTCACCATCGTGGCCGGTTGTCGTGCCGGATCCGACCAGCGGCTCACGGAGCGCTCTCAGCCCTCCCGTCGAAGTCGATGCACGCGAGGCGGGCACCAGCGGCGCCGGTGTCGGGTGCCGTCGGCAGCGCGTGCACGATCACCGACCGCGGCGTGCTCTCGTCGAGCGACCACGGACGGATGGCGACCGAGTGACCGTTCCCGCCGGCGTTGACGGTGACGTCGAGCCAGACCTCGCGGTCCTCGAGCGAACCCGTGGCACCGGCGTGCTGGTAGTGCCCTCCAGCGTCCGAACCGAGCGGGCCACACGGCCGCTGGTGCACGTGCGCGCAAGGCCCGGAACCTGGCCGCCAACCCGCAGTGCGCCGTCACGGTCGACGACACCGTCGAGTGCATCTCGGTCGAGGGGCGCGCCCGGCAGGCCGATCCGGCCCTCGACGCCGACGCGATCGACCAGATGGTCGCCGCCTACGTCGCCAAGTACTGGGAGGACCCGGCGGTGCATGCCGGGATGGAGGCCTTCCTGCGCAGACATGCGCTGTTCGTGCTGACGCCCGAGCGCGCCTTCGGGATCATCGCGCGGGAGGAGGAGTTCGCCGCTCGCGCCACCCGCTGGCGCTGGTGATCAGCTCGCCGCCGTCGGGTCGTCCACCATCGCCATCACGTCGAGCCCTGCGAATCGTCCGCTCGGGTCCGCCACCTCGACCACCGGGTCGTCGACGTCGTCGTACTCCAGCCGCAGGGCGCGGCTCATGACGGCGTGCATCATGTACGTGGCAGTGACGTAGGTGAGCTCGAGGATCTCCTCGTCGGAGAGCTCCGTCCGCAATGGGGGCGAAGCAGCCGGCGACCGGCCAGGCAGGAATCGCCGCCACCTGCTCGTCGGTGAGCCCGACGTCGCGACAGGCCTTGCAGTGCTGGCTGAACACGAACTGCGACCCGACGGTCCACCCGGCGCGGATCTGGCCGAGCTCGCGCAGCCGTGGCGAGAGCCGGCGGGCGGGCGAGCGGTAGAACTGGAAACCGGCCGTGGTGTGGTCGAACGCATCCGGCACCAGCGCGAAGACGGTCCACCAGTTGCCGGGCGTGCCGGTGGCGGTTCCCGGCTCGACCACGGGGTCGCGGTCCCCGAACAGCATCGCGTAGATCGACTGGGCGAAGGGGTGGGCGTCGTCGCGGGCGACCTGGCGGAGGCGGGGCATGGGGTTCGACGGTACCGGGTGGCCGTCCACCAGACTGAGGACGTGACCGAGGTGCCGATCGCCGGGCGGTGTGCCGAGGGGTTAGAGGGCGTGCGCGAGGCGTTCGCCACCAACTTCGCCGAGCGGGGCGAGGTCGGCGCCGCCGTCTGCGTGATGGTCGACGGCGAGGTCGTGGTCGACCTGGTCGGCGGCTGGGCCGACGAGGCCGGTACCCGGCCCTGGCGCCACGACACGCTCGTGAACGCCTACTCCACCAGCAAGGGCGTCATCGCCACGCTGGCGCTCCAGCAGGTCGACGCCGGCCGCCTCGACCTCGACGCCCCGATCGCCGACATCTGGCCGGAGTTCGCCGCCGGTGGCAAGTCGACCGCCACCGTGCGCCACGCCCTGACGCACCAGGCCGGCGTGCCCGCCATCCGCGAGCCCCTCACCAACGAGGACCTCCTCGACTGGGACCGCATGGTGGCCGCGCTCGCCGCCACGGAGGCCTGGTTCGAGCCGGGCAGCCGGCTGATGTACCACACCAACACCTACGGGCATCTGGTGGGCGAGCTGCTCCGGCGGGCGAGCGGGCTCATGCCGGCCGAGGCGCTGCGCCGCCTCGCCGACCCGCTGGGCGCCGACGTCTGGTACGCCCTTCCGGCGGCCGAGCAGGCCCGCTGCGCCGAGGTGATGTTCATGTCGCCGCCACCCGCCGTTCGCGCGGCGATGGCCGAGCAGGCCGCCGCACCGGACGGCATCGGCGAGATGCTCGCCCTGGCGTACTCGAACCCGCCCGGCTACAGCTCGCAGGGCATCGTCAACACCCCCCTGTGGCGATCGGCCCAGGTGCCGTCGACGAACGGCCACGCGTCGGCCAGCGGGATCGCCCGCATCTACGCGGCGCTGCTCGGCCCCGGCGCCGTGCTGTCCCCGGACCTGCTGGCCGAGGCGACCCGGGTGCAGGTCTCGGGGCCGTGCCCGGTGTTGGGCGAGGAGGTGTCGATCGGGCTCGGGTTCGTGCCGACCTCACCTCGGCGACCCTTCGGGACGAACCCGCGCAGCTTCGGCCACTTCGGCACCGGTGGGTCCGTGGGCTTCGCCGACCCCGACGCCGGGGTGGCGTTCGGCTACGTCATGAACCACGTCATCCCCCGCTGGCAGAGCACCCGCAACCGCGCCCTCATCGACGCCCTCTACACCGCCCTCTGACCGCGCGTTTCGCGGTCGAAACACACCGACGCCGTGGTGCTGGAGGGCCACGACGCGGGGTGTCGGCGTGGACGTGCCACCGCCCGGCGACGGGTGCGACCGCCACGGTCCTGTCGAACACCTCCGAAGGGCCGTGGCCGCCAGTCGAGGCACTGCGAGCGTACGTCGACGCCTGTTAGCGTCCCGCCGATGAGCGACGCCCTGACGGCACGTGATGGACGCTGACGAAGTCCTCACCACCACCCGCGCCGTCCGCAAGCGGCTGGACCTCGGCCGGGCCGTACCGCTCGCCCTCGTGAGCGAGTGCATCGAGGTCGCCCTCCAGGCACCCTCGGGAGGAAACCGGCAGGGTTGGCACTTCCTCGTCGTGACCGACGCCGACACCCGCCACCAGCTCGCCGAGCTCTACCGGCAGGCGTGGGCGCAGTACCGCACCGAGCTGGTGGGCGGCTACCGCGACGACGACCCGCGGGGACAGCGGATGGACGCGGTGACCAGCTCCGCCCAGTACCTCGCCGACCACCTCCACGAGGTACCGGTGCACGTGATCCCGTGCATCGAGGGCCGCATGGAGGACCTCCCCTACGCCGCGGTCGCGGCTCGGCTCGGCTCGATCCTGCCGGCGGCGTGGTCGTTCATGCTCGCCGCACGAGCCCGTGGGCTCGGGAGCAGCCTCACCACGCTCCACCTCCGCTACGAGCAGGACGCCGCACGTTTGCTGGGGATCCCGGCGGACGTCAGCCAGTGCGCCCTCCTGCCCGTCGGCTGGTTGGTGGGCGACACGCTGCGCCCCGCGCCGCGCCTTTCGGTAGAGCAGGTGACCTCGCTCGACCGCTGGGGTGCGCCGTTCCTCTCAGCCTGACGCTGCCGCCGCGTTGAGGGCGTCGAGGTGGGCCGTGGCTTCGAGGTACTCGTTCACCCACCGCTCGATGACGGCCGCGGTCTTCTCGACCCTCTCGAACTGGCCCACCACCTGGCCGACGGGGTTGAACGCCACGTCGACGGTCTGATCGGGCCACCGGTGGGTGGCGGAGACGGCGATGCCCGAGACCATGTATTGCAGCGGCATGCCGAGCGGGTCGGGGTTCGCCGGGTCCTCCCAGGCCTCGGTCCAGTCGTTGCGCAGCATGCGGCAGGGCTTCCCGGTGAACGAGCGCGACCGCACGGTGTCACGCGAGCCGGCCCGGATGTAGGCCTGCTGCTGCACCGGCGTGTTGTCGGCCTCCTCCACCATCAGCCACTGCGAACCGGACCACGCCCCCTGGCAGCCGAGGGCCAGCGCAGCGGCGATCTGCTGGCCGCTCCCGATCCCGCCCGCCGCCAGCACCGGACGCGGTGCGACCGCCTTCACCACCTGCGGCCACAGCACGATCGATCCGACCTCGCCGCAGTGGCCGCCCCCCTCGCCGCCCTGGGCGATGATGATGTCGACGTCGGCCGCAGCGTGCTTCAGGGCCTGCGCCGGTGAACCGCACAGCGCAGCGACCTTGCGTCCCTCGGCGTGGATGTGGTCGATCATCTCCCGGGGCGGGGTGCCCAGCGCGTTGGCGATCAGCGTCATCTTGGGGTGGCGCAGCGCCACCTCGACCTGCGGGGTCGCCGTGGCCTCGGTCCAGCCGAGCAGCCGCAGCGAGTTGTCGTCGCCGTCGTCGGGCAACGGAACGCCGTGGTCGCGCAGCAGCTGCCGGGCGAAGTCGAGGTGGCCCTGGGGCACCATGTCCTGGAGCATCTTGGTCAGCTCCTCGGTGGACAGGTCGGCGTTCATGCCCTCGTACTTGTTGGGGATGACGATGTCCACGCCGTAGGGGTGGTCGCCGATGTGCTCGTCGATCCAGTTCAGCTCGATCTCGAGCTGCTCCGGCGAGAAGCCGACCGCGCCGAGCACGCCGAACCCTCCCGCCTTGGACACGGCGACCACGACATCGCGGCAGTGCGTGAAGGCGAAGATCGGGAACTCGATGCCGAGCTCGTCACAGATGGGTGTGCGCATGGGTGGTTCCTTTCACCAGGTGACGGGCATCCGCTTGATGCCGTTGACGAAGTCGCTGGTCAGCCGCTCGACCGGCCCGGCCAGCCGGATGTTCGGCAGGCGCTCGACGATCTGGCGCATGGTCGCTCGGATCTCGGCCCGGGCCAGGTTGGCGCCCAGGCAGTAGTGCACGCCACCACCGCCGAACGCCATGTGGTCGTTCGGCGTGCGCCCGACGTCGAAGCGGTGGGGCTCGGGAAAGACGTCCTCGTCGCGGTTCGCCGACGCGTAGTAGATGACCACCTTGTCGCCCGCCGCGATGGGCACGCCCCGGAGCTCGGTGTCGCACGTCGCGGTGCGTCGGAAGTTGTGGATGGAACTGCCCCAGCGCAACATCTCCTCGACGGCGGTGTCCCACAGCGACGGGTCGTCGCGCAGCCGCTGGGCCTGGTCGGGGTGCTCGAGCAGCGCGAGCAGCGCGTGGTTGATGAGGTTCCGTGTGGTCTCGTTGCCGGCGACGACGAGCGAGATGAAGAACAGGTTGAGCTCGAGGTTGTCGAGCCGCTGGCCGTCGATCTCGGCCTCGACGAGCGCCGTCATCAGGTCGTCGCGCGGGCGCTGGCGGCGGTCCTCGGCCACGGCGTCGCACAGGGCGTAGATCTCCGCCGACGCCAGGTTGGGATCGACGTGGGCGAACTCCGGGTCGTTGCGTGACCCGATGAGGTCGTTGGAGGCCTCGACCATCTTCGGCCACAGCTCGGGCTCGAGGCCGATCATCTCGCAGATCATCTGCACCGGCACCTGGGCGGCGATCTCGCTCACGAACTCGGCTTCATGGCGGTCGATCACCGAGTCGATGACCGCCACCGCCCGGCGGTCGATCTCCTCGACCAAGCGCTCGATCATCCGCGGCGTGAACGCCTTGGCCACGAGGCGCCGGTACCAGTGGTGGCGGGGCGGGTCCATGTTCAGGATCGACAGGCGCAGCTGGGCGAGGGCCTCCTCCGTCTGGTCGGGGATGAACGTGGCGCCGAGCTCGCTCGAGAACGTCCGCCAGTCGTGGCTCACCGCACGGACGTCGGCGTGCTTCGTGACCGCCCAGAACCCGCGTCCGTCCGGCTCCGGGTGCCAGTGCACCGGTGCCTCCCGGCGGAGGCGGTCGAACTGGTCATGAGGGACGTAGCGCCCCCACGTCTCGGCCAGCAGGTCGATGCCCTCCGGGCCCTGGGTGATGGTCATCGGTGCAGCGCTCCTCGGGTCGTGCCGGCGACGACCCCGCGCAGGGCGCCGATGGCCAGCTCGTCGGGCACCGCATCGGGATCGATGCGGCGCATCATCTCCAAGCCGAACAGCACGCCGATCAGCGCCGCTCCGGCGCCGGCCGAGCCGCCGCCGCGCTCGTGCACCGCGTCACCGACGGGTCGCCACGCAGCGCGGTAGCGGCGGGCCAGGTGCGCCCGCGCCGCCGGGTTGCGCACGGCGTAGGACCACAGCTCGTGCTCGAGGGCGATCCACCGCCCGTCGCCGACCACTGGCGAGGACACGTTGCGCCACAGCACCTGGAGCCACTCGTCGAGCGTCGTCACGGTGGACAGCTCGGCGGTGACCACCGCGGCGACGTCGTCGACCCAGCCGTCGAGCAGGGCGTACAGCAGGCCCTCCTTGCCGCCGAAGTGGTCGTACACCGCCCCCGACGTGCGGTCCGCCTTGTCGGCGATGGCGTCGATCGACGCTCCGTCGACGCCCCGCTCGGCGAACAGCTCTGCGGCCGCGTCGAGGAGACGTCGACGCGTCGTGGCTCGCCGGTCCCCCTGCCTGGCCATGATCGAAAGATAGGACAGCCTATATACATCGGTCAACCGATGTATCTTGTAGGGGTCTCCGGCAACCCGTCCCGCCCAGCGGGATCGACGTCTTTTCCATTCTCGCAATCGGAGAAGTAAGTTCTCGGCGGGGTTGTGCCGCGCTCCGAGACGGAGCTCGAACTGGGGAAGGGAACGGTGCTGGCAGCCATCGCTGACGATCTCCTCCGCGCCGTGCTCCAGGGGATGCCGCCGGGCACGGTGTACGCCCTCGTCGCGATCGGCTTCGTGCTGGCCTACAAGACCTCGGGCATCTTCAACCTCGCGTTCGGCGCCCAGGCCTACGTCTCGGCCGTCGTGTACTTCAAGCTCCACACCGAGTGGGAGTGGCCGATCGTGCCCTCCGTCCTCATCTCGGTGGTGCTCCTCGCCCCGCTGGTCGGCATCGTGCTCGAGTGGGCGGTGTTCCGGCACCTCCGAACCGCACCGGCCATCGCCGGCCTCGTCGTCTCCATCGGTCTGACGCTGGCACTGCCGGCGATCATCGACATCCTCATGGGCTACGAGCCCAAGACCGGCCTCACGCCGGAGGGCATCGTCCCCGACGGCAACAGCGTCTTCTACGAGGTATTCGGCGTCTACTCGTTCAGCCGCAACGAGCTCGTCGCCATGGCCGCCGCGCTGCTGGCCACCGCAGCGCTCGCGGCACTGTTCACGTTCACGACCGTCGGGCTGCGCATGCGCGCCGTCGTCGAGAGCCCGCGGATGACCGAGCTCAACGGGATCAACGCCGACCGGGTGTCGACCGGCGCCTGGGCGCTGTCGTCGCTCTTCGCCGGGCTGGCCGGGGTGCTCATCGCGCCGCGCTTCACCACGCTCGCCGCACCGGAGTTCTTCAACATCGTCGTCGTGTCGATCGCCGCCGCCGCCGTCGGCTACCTGGTGAGCCTCCCCCGAGCGTTCGCCGGTGGGCTCGGTCTCGGGATCTTGATCGCGCTGTTCAACACGTTCATCCCGAAGTGGAGCAACGACCTCACCTGGCTGCGCCCGATCCAGAACAACCTCACGCCGGCGATCCCCTTCATCGTGCTCTTCGGGGTGCTCGTGTTTGTGCCGAGCGTGCGCCGCTCGCACCGTGCCGCCGACCCGCTCTCAGGAGTGGACCCACCGCCCACCTCCGAGGCGCACGCCGTCGAGAGCAAGCCGCTGATGACCACTCGCCGGGTCGTCGAGCTGCTCGTGGTCGCGGCCGGCCTCGCCGTGCTGTTCACGAGGGGCGACTCCGTGTGGATCTTCCTCGCCACCCAGGGAGTCGTCCTGGCGGTCGTGTTCTTGTCCATCACGGTGATGACGGGCTTCGCCGGCCACATCTCGCTGTGCCAGGGCGCCTTTGCGGCGATCGGCGCGTTCACCGTGTACCAGCTCGCCACGCGCTACGACACGCCCGTGCTCGTCGGCGCCCTGATCGGCGCGGTCATCGCCGCAGCGGTCGGCGCGCTCTTGTCGCTGCCGCTGATGCGGCTGAACGACATCTGGATCGCCATCGCCACCTTGGCGTTCGCGTACTTCTTCACCTCGGTGATGGTGAAGTTCTCCTGGGTCGGGGGTTCGCCGACCCAGGCCGGCTCGGCGCTCAAGGTGCCCCGACCACAGCTCGGCCCCTGGGACTTCGAGAACGACAAGGTGTTCCTCGCCTTGGCGCTGGTGATCCTGCTGATCGTCACCCTGGCGGTCTCGCTGTTCGGGCACAGCACCACCGGCCGGACGCTGCGGGCCGTGCGCGGCAGCGAGGCCGCCGCCCAGTCGATCGGCATCTCGATCGCCCGCACCCGTGTGGTCACCTTCGCTGTCTCGGCCTTCGTGGCCGCGATCGGCGGTGGGATGATCGCCATCCACCAGGAGAACGTCAGCTACGACACCAACTTCTCGCCCTTCGGCTCGCTGTTCTGGCTGGTGATCGTCGTGACATTCGGCGTCCGGCGGCCCTCCGGTGCGCTGTGGGCAGCGGGGATGTTCTCGCTGTTCGACCGGATCGTGCTGCAGGGCAGCTTCGCCGGCTGGATCCTGCGCGATCCCGAGCGGATCCCGGGCATCTTCCCGATCTCGCCGAAGTGGCGATACATCCTGTTCGGCCTCGGGACGATCCAGTACGCCAAGCACCCCGAGGGCGTGATCGAGCTGGCGAGAGAGCGGGGCCTGGAGCGACGCACCAAGCGCGCCGCCCGACGGGCGGCCCGCTCCGGTGGGAGATCGTCGGCGACACCACCGGCCGAGCCCACCGAGGAGGTTGCGTCATGAGCCCCCTCCTCCGGACGCGCGAGATCACCAAGCGGTTCGCGGGGATCAGGGCCCTCGACCACGTCGACATCGACGTCGAGCCCGGCGAGCGCGTCGGCCTCATCGGCCCGAACGGCGCCGGCAAGACCACCTTCTTCAACTGCATCCTCGGCGTCGTGCGCCCGGACACCGGGACCGTCGAGTTCGACGGCGCCGACGTCACCGGGCTGCAGGTCCACCAGCGGGCCCGCCTCGGCATCGGGCGCACGTTCCAGCGCATCGAGCTGTTCCCCGACTCGACCGTGCGCGATCACCTCATCATCGCCGACCGGGTCCGCCGGCGCGACCGGGCATGGTGGCGCGACATCGCCCTGCGCGGCAGGCCCCGGCCGGACGAGATCACCCGCACCGACGAGGTGCTCGAGATGCTCGGCCTGCGAGAGGTCTCGGACGAGCCGATCGAGCGGCTCAGCCTGGGCCAGGGCCGCCTCGTCGAGGTGGCGCGGGCGCTCATGACCCAGCCCCGGCTGCTGCTGCTCGACGAGCCCTCATCGGGCCTCGACCGGGCGGAGACGTCCGCGCTGGCGAAGACGCTCGCGGAGGTGCAGCAAGACCGCGGGTTCGCGATCCTGCTCGTCGAGCACGACATCGAGCTGGTGGCGTCGTTCACCACTCGGTCGTACCTCCTCGACTTCGGCCGGATGCTCCGCTCGGGCTCCACGGCCGAGGTCATGGCCAGCTCGGAGATGCGCCACGCCTACCTCGGCGATCTCGAGGTGCCGACATGAACGCCCTCGAGCTCCGTCACGTCGAGGCCTCGTACGGCGTGTTCAAGGCGCTGTTCGACGTCTCGCTGACGATCGCCAAGGGTGGAGCGGTCGCCCTCGTCGGCCCGAACGGCGCCGGCAAGACCACGATCGCGCGCGTCGCGTCCGGCCTCATCGCGCCGTCCGCTGGTTCGGTCCTCGTCGGGGGCACCGAGCTCACCGGCTCACCCACCCATGCCTTCGCCCGGGCGGGTGTCGCGCATGCGCCCGAGGGTCGCTCGGTGTTCGCCACGCTGACCGTCGAGGAGAACCTCACGCTGTCGATCCACCGGGTCCGCGGCCGCAAGGGCGTGCGTGACGGGCTGGATGAGGCCTTCACCCTGTTCCCCCGCCTCGGTGAGCGGCGCGCGCAGGTGGCCGGCACGCTGTCGGGCGGCGAGCAGCGGATGCTGGCGATGGCACGGGTCCTGGTGGACGCGCCGCTGGTCCTCATCGCCGACGAGCTGTCGCTCGGACTGGCACCGACGATCGTGGACCAGACGTACCGGAGCCTCGCCAAGCTGCGCGAGGCGGGGACCGCCCTTGTGGTCATCGAGCAGCACGTCTCCCACGCGCTGGAGCTGTGCGACCAGGTCGTCGTCATGGAGCACGGCGGCGTGTCGTGGTCGGGGCCGGCGTCCGAGGCGCACGATCGGGTGCAGGCGTTCCTCGACGTCGGCGCGACGACGACCGAGTGATAATGTCGTTCTCATCAATCGGGGAATGACGTTCTCAGAGACGATCCCGCGCGCGATCGCAGCTTCGGTCGCGTCCCGCGCCGGCGAGCTGGCGGTCGTGGAGACCGGCGCGCCGAGCGACCGGCGCGTCAGCTACGCCGAGCTCGGCGAGATGATCGTCGACGCAACGCGGGCGATGATGGCGGCGGGGGTCGAGCCCGGTGACCGCGTGGCGGTGTGGGCGCCCAACTCGCTGGGCTGGGTCGTCGCTGCGCTCGGCGCCCAGCACGCCGGCGCGGCGCTCGTGCCGATCAACACCCGGTGGAAGGGCAACGAGGCCGCCTACGTGCTCGCCGCGTCGAAGGCCAAGGTGCTGTGCACGTCGGTCGGGTTCCTCGACACCGACACCGTCGCCATGCTCGACGCCGACGGCACGGAGCTGGCCGGCCTCGAGCGCATCGTCTTGCTGCCCGGCTCGCAGCTCGTGTCCGAGCTGCGGCGCACGGCGCCGGTCGGCCCGTGGAGTGAGCTCGTCGAGGCCGGCCGATCGGTGGCGGCCGACGACGCCGTGCGCCGCGCCGAGGCGGTGGAGCCGAGCGACATCAGCGACATCCTGTTCACCTCCGGCACGACGGGCCGCCCCAAGGGCGTGCTGATGTGCCACGGCCAGACGGTGCAGCACTTCGCCGACTGGGCCGACTACGCGGGCCTCACCCCCGACGACCGGTACCTGATCGTCAACCCGTTCTTCCACATGTTCGGGTACAAGGCGGGCTGGCTGGCCGGCCTGATGCGCGGCGCCACGATCTACCCGGTGCCGGTGCTCGACGTCGCAGCGGTGCTGGCGACGGTCGAGCGCGAGCGCATCACGGTGCTGCCGGGCCCGCCCACGCTGTACCGGATGATCCTCGACCACCCCGGTCTCGCCCGCCACGACCTCTCCTCCCTGCGGGTCGCGGTCACCGGGGCGGCCGACATCCCCGTCGCCCTCATCGAGGAGATGCGAGCGCGACTCCCGTTCTCCGTGGTGCTCACCGGGTACGGGCTCACCGAGGCGGGCACCTGCGCCATCTCGCAGCCCGGCGACGATGCGGAGACCATCGCCACCACCACCGGCCGTGCGGCGAGGGGCTTTGATCTGCGGGTCGTCGACCGTGACGGCAGGGACGTGCCGACGGGCGAGACCGGAGAGCTGCTGGTACGCGGCTTCGGCGTGATGCAGGGCTACCTCGACGACCCCGCCGCGACGGCGGCAGCCATCGACCACGAGGGCTTCCTGCACACCGGTGACCTGGCGACCATGGACGAGCGCGGCTATGTCCGCATCATCGGCCGGCTGAAGGACATGATCATCGTCGGTGGCTTCAACGTCTACCCGGCCGAGGTCGAGAACATGCTGCTCGGCCACGACGACATCGGCCAGGTCGCGGTGATCGGCATCCCCGACGACCGGCTCGGCGAGGTGCCCATGGCATGGGTCGTCGCCGCGCCCGGGCGGACGCCCGATCCCGACGGCATCGTCGCCTGGAGCCGGGAGCACATGGCCAACTACAAGGCGCCCCGCCGGGTGGCGGTCGTCGACGAGCTGCCGCTCAACGCCACCGGCAAGGTGCAAAAGACCATGCTGCGCGAGTGGTCCGAGGGGCGATGACGCCATGGCGCGCCGATGGACGACCCGCACGGTCCCGGCCGCACTGGTCGAACGCTACGAGCGCGAGGGCTGGTGGACCGACGACACCCTCGGCGCCAAGGTCGCGGCCTGGCTCGCCGACGCCCCAGCGACCGCGGTGCACGTCCACTCGCGCACGAACGGCTGGCACGGGACGTACGCCGACATCGACCGCGAGGCCCGCAAACTCGTCACCCTCCTCGTTGATCACGGCGTCGAGCCCGGCGCCGTCGTGGCCTTCCAGCTCCCGAACTGGCGCCAGGCGATCGTGTCGTTCGCGGCCCTGGCGATGGGGGGCTACGTCCTGGTGCCCATCGTCCACATCTACGGTCGCCGCGAGGTCTCGTTCATCCTCGACGAGTGCGGCGCCGAGGCGTACCTCTCGCCCGCGGCCTACGGCCACGTCGACTACACCGCCATCGTCGACCACCATGCCCCATCGCAGCTTCGCCTGCACATCGTGGTCAGCGACGGCGCCGGGACCCCACCGCCGGCCGGCATCCGCCGCGTCGGCTGGGACGAGCTCGCCCGCCTGGCGCCGGTCGGCGAACCGGCCTCGGTCGACGCCCGCGACATCGCGATGCTCGCCTACACGTCCGGCACCACGAGCGACCCCAAGGGCGTGATCCACGACCACCGGACGCTGCTCAGTGAGCTGCGCCACATGAACGGCTGGATCAACCCGGGGCAGTCGAACCTGATGGGTTCGCCGGTCACCCACGCCACCGGCATGCTCGGCGCCGTGCTCGGCCCCTTGAGCTGCGCCAGCGCCGTCCACGTCATCGACCGCTGGGATCCGGGCCACGCGCTCGAGGTGATGCGTGACTTCAGGATCGGCGGGGGGACGGGCGCGGCCATCTTCCTCGCCTCACTCCTCGACCACCCGGACTTCACGGCACAGCACGCAGCGAACATGCGCCAGGTCGGCCTCGGCGGCGCACCCGTGCCGGTCGCGCTCGGACGGCGGGCCGAGGCCTTGGGCATCAAGATCATCCGTGCGTACGGCTCGACCGAGCACCCGTCGACGACCGGCTCGCAGTTCGATGCCCCTCCGGAGGTGCGTCACGCCACCGACGGGCCGCCGATGCCGGGCGTCGAGGTCCGGGTCGTCGACCTCGACGGCACCGACGTCGGTCCCGGCCAGCCCGGTGAGGTCGTCTCGCGCGGGCCCGACCTGTGCCTCGGCTACACCGACCCCGCCCTCAACCACGCCTTCGACGGCGAGGGCTGGTACCACACCGGCGACATCGGCATCCTCGACGACGCCGGCTGCCTCACGATCACCGACCGGCTGAAAGACATCATCATCCGCGGCGGCGAGAACCTCTCGGCGGCCGAGATCGAGAACGCCGTGATGACCGTCCCGGCCGTCGCCGAGGTCGCCGTCGTCGCTGCGCCCGACGATCGCCTCGGAGAGCACGCGTGCGCGCTGGTCCGCCTCCAGCCGGGCGCGACCGGTCTGGCGCTGGCCGACCTGTCGGCGCACCTCGAGGCGGCGGGCATCGCGCGCCAGAAGTGGCCGGAGGAGCTGCGTATCGTCACCGACTTCCCGCGCACGGCCTCGGGCAAGGTCCGCAAGGTCGACCTGCGCGCCCAGCTGCGCGCCGAGAGCGGGTCCTGATGGACTTCGCCCGCTCCGAGGACCACGAGGCGATCCGCGACGCGATCCGGCGCATCTGCGCCGACTTCCCCGACGAGTACTGGGCGGCCAAGGACGACGCCCACGAGTTCCCCTGGGAGTTCTACGAGGTGCTGGCCGAGGGTGGCTGGGTCGGCATCGCCATCCCCGAGGAGCACGGTGGCGGCGGGCGGGGCATCACCGAGGCCTCGATCATGCTCGAGGAGATCGCCGCCTCCGGCGCGGCGATGAACGGCTGCTCCGCGATCCACCTGTCGATCTTCGGGATGGAGCCCGTGCGCCGCTACGGCTCCCCCGAGCTGGCCGCCAGCGTGCTGCCACGGGTGGCGGCGGGCGAGCTCCACGTGGCGTTCGGCGTGACGGAGCCCGACGCCGGCACCGACACGACGTCGATCCGCACTCGCGCCGTGCGCGACGGCGACGAGTACGTCGTCACCGGCGCCAAGGTGTGGACCACCAAGGCGCCTTTCTGCGAAATGTGCCTGCTGCTCGTGCGCACCACGCCGCGCGACGAGTGCGAGCGGCCCACGCAGGGCATGACGCTGCTGCTCGTCGACCTGCAGGACCCCCACGTCGACATCACCCCGATCCCCAAGCTGGGCCGCAACGCCGTGGTGTCGTGCGAGGTGCGCTACGACGGGCTGCGAGTACCGGTCGAGCGGCGCATCGGCGAGGAGGGCGAGGGGTTCCGCTACCTGCTCGACGGGCTGAACCCGGAGCGGATCCTCCTCGGAGCCGAGGCGCTCGGCATCGGACGGGCAGCGATGGCCAGGGCCGTGCAGTACGGCCGGGACCGTGTCGTCTTCGGCCGCCCCATCGGGCAGAACCAGGGGATCGCCTTCCCCCTGGCCGAGGCCCACATGAAGCTCCACGCCGCCGAGCTCGCGGTGCGCGAGGCGTCGTGGCGCTTCGACCATGGCCTGCCGTGTGGCGAGAGCGCCAACACCGCCAAGTACCTCGCCGCCGAAGCCGCGTTCTTCGCCTGCGACCGCGCCCTGCAGACGCACGGCGGCATGGGCTACGCCCGCGAGTACCACGTCGAGCGGTACTGGCGCGAGGCCCGGCTGATGAAGATCGCCCCGGTGAGCCAGGAGATGGTCTGCAACTACATCAGCGCCAACGTCCTCGGGCTCCCCAAGTCCTACTGAGCGCGCAGGAGAGACGACATGTCCGTCATGGCCTCCACCCCACCGAACCCGACCATGCGCAACCTCAAGGTCGGTGACTACCGCCGCATCACCGTCACGCCGATCGCCGGCGCGCTCGGCGCCGAGATCGGTGGGGTCGACCTCGCCCGCGACGTCGAGGACCCGGCCGTGATCGCCGAGATCCGCCGGGCGTGGCTCGACCACCTGGTCGTCTTCTTCCGTGACCAGGCGCACCTCGACAGCGACGGGTTCCTCGCGTTCGCCCGCACGATCGGGACACCGGTCGAGTACCCGTTCGTGAGCGGTCTCGACGGATACCCCGAGATCATCGCCGTGAAGAAGCTGGCCCACGAGACCGTCAACTTCGGCGGCATCTGGCACTCCGACACCACGTACCTCCCCGAGCCGCCGATGGCGACCATGCTCATCGCTCGCGAGATCCCCCCGGCGGGTGGCGACACGATGTACGCCAACCAGCACCTCGCGTTCGAGCGCCTCTCGCCGGCGATGCAGCAGCTGCTCACGCCGCTGCGTGCCGTCTCCAGCTCGGCGCTGGCCGACGTCTCCAAGACCCGCGAGGACCGGGTGAAGGAGGCCGGCGACTCCGGCGCTCAGCGGGTGTACGAGGCGGCCCACCCCGTGGTGCGCACCCACCCGGAGACCGGCCGGAAGGCGCTGTTCGTGAACGTGGCGCACACCGCCCGCTTCGACGGGATGACGGAGGAGGAGAGCCGCCCCCTGCTCGAGTTCCTCTTCCAGCACCAGGTGCGCCCCGAGCTCACCGCCCGCTTCCGGTGGACGGTCGGGGCGCTGGCGCTGTGGGACAACCGCTGCGTGCTGCACAACCCGGTGAACGACTACCACGGTCACCAGAGGGTGATGCACCGCATCACCCTCGCCGGCGACGTGCCGGCGTGACGGGCGCCGTCAGGCGACGACGTTGCGGAGCTTCAGGTCGATGATCTGCTCCATGTCGAGCCCGAGCGACTCCAGGATCGCGTCGCCGTGCTCGTTGAACTCGGGGGCGCGCCTCGACGTCGCCGGCTGCTCGTCGTACTGCACGGGCACGGTCACCACCCGGAACGGCACCCCCGCCGCCGTCCGGCATTCCTGCAGGTAACCGTTGGCGATGGTCTGCGGGTCCTCGGCCGCCTCGAGCGTGTTCTGCGCCACTGCCCACTGGCCGATGAACGGCTCCAAGCGCCGGCGCCACTCGTCGAGGGTGCCGGCGGCGAAGACCTCCTCGAGGATGGCGATCGCATCGCGGCTGTTGCTCATCAGGCTGGTCACGTCGGCAAAGCGCGGGTCGTCCTTCAGCTCCGGGCGGCCGATGATGTCGCACAGCGGCCCCCAGTACTGCCCGGCCTGCAAGCAGGTGAACGCGAGCGTCCTCCCGTCGGAGGTGCGGTAGTTGCGGGTGAGCGGGTTCGCCGCGATGCGGTCGGCGGGCGGCGCGGTCCACGGGATGCCGAGCACGAGCGACAGGGCCACAGCCGCTCCCATCGACCACAGGCCGGTGCCCAGCAGCGACACGTCGACGACGGTGGCGTGACCGGTGCGCTCACGGTGGAACAGCGCGCCCATGATGCCGCCGGCGATGGTCATGGCCCCGATCGAGTCGCCGAACGCGGGCGCGGGCGGGGACAGGACGGTCGGCGAGTCGGGCGGCGTGCCGCCCACGGCGATGCCGGCGCGCGCCCAGTACGCGAGCGCGTCGTACGAGCCCTTGTCGGCGTCGGGGCCCCGGTCGCCCTGTCCAGAGCCCCGGACGTAGATGATGTCGGGGTTGTGGGCGCGGAGGTCGTCGACGTCGATCTTGAGCTTCCTGCGCACGGTCGGCAGCTTGTTCGTGAGGAACACGTCGCACGTCGCGGCCAGCCGGTAGAGGATGTCGAGGCCGTCGGGTTGGGCGAGGTCGAGGCCCAGGCTCTGCTTGCCCCGGTTCGAGTGCTCGAGCAGGGCGTGGACGTCGGTCGGGATCGTCGCGACACCGGTCGAGCCCAGGCCGCGCATGGCGTCGCCCCGGGTGACGTGCTCGATCTTGATCACCTCGGCGCCGAGGTCGGCGAGCGCCGCCGAGGCCGCGGGCACGAAGGTGTGCTCGGCGACTTCGAGGATGCGAACGCCCTCGAGGATCTTGGTCATCTGGTGCCCTCCATCTGCGTGTGTCTCAGCTCGCCTGGGGCTCGGCGATCACCTTGGTCTGCAAGAACTCCTCGAGCCCGGCCACCCCGTTCTCCCGGCCGATCCCCGACTGCTTGTACCCGCCGAACGGCGCCATCGGATGGTGCCACAGGCCTCCGTTGACGCTCATCGTGCCGGTGCGGACCCGCCGGGCGACCGCCAGGGCGCGCTCACGGTCGGCCGCCATGACACCACCGGACAGGCCGTACTTCGAGTTGTTGGCGAAGCGGACGGCGTCGTCGTCACCATCGTGGGGGAAGATGGCGAGCACCGGCCCGAACACCTCGTCCTGGGCGATCTCGCTGTTCTCGTCCGCCCCCACGACCAGCGTCGGCTGGAAGAAGAAGCCGCGCTCGTGGGCGGTCCGCCCACCGCCGATGGCGATCGAGGCACCGTCGGCCACGGCCCGGTCGACCATCGCCTGCACCTTGTCACGCTGGCGGGCGTTGATCAGCGGGCCGACGTAGGTGGCGGGGTCGGACGGGTCACCGACCACCAGGCCACCGAGGTACCCCTGCACCAGCGCCACGGCGTCGTCGAACCTCGCTCGGGGGACGGCGAGGCGAGACGTGATCGCGCATCCCTGCCCGGCGTGGGACGCCGAGGCCATCGAGCACATCAAGGTGCCGAACTCGAGCGACTCGTCGTCGAGGACGAGGAACGCGGACTTGCCGCCGAGCTCCAGGAAGGTCTTCTTCAACGTCTGGCTCGCCGCGGCCATGATCGCCTTGCCCACCGCAGTGGAGCCGGTGAAGGTGATCATGTCGACGTCGGGATCGGTGGTCATGGCCACGCCCGGCTCGACGGCGCTCGACGCAAGCACGTTGACCACGCCGGGCGGCACGTCGGTGTGCTCGGCGATCAGGGTGGCCAGCGCCAGCGTGATGAGCGGCGTGTCCGGGGCGCCCTTCAGCACGACGGTGCATCCCGCCGCCAGCGCCGGACCGAGCTTGGCCAGGTTGAGCTGGGTCGGGTAGTTGTACGCCGAGATGGCGCTGACGACGCCGTAGGGCTCGCGCTCGGCCCACAGGTGGTGCCGGCTGCCGTACGCCTCGTGGTGGCCGAGCTCGACGACGGGCTCGTAGCGCTCGGCCAGGTCGGCGTAGTAGTCGAGCAGCTCGATGGGACCTTCGAGAGCCGGGCCCGAGGTCATCGAGACCGGCACGCCGACGTCGGTCACCGTCAGCGCCCGCAGGTCGTCGAGGTTGGCGCGCATCGCCGCAGCCAGCTGACGCAGGCAGCGGGCGCGCAGTGCTACATCAGTGGACCACGACGTGGTGTCGAACGCTCGCCGGGCGGCGGCGATGGCGTGGGCCGTGTCGGCGACCGTCGCGTCAGGCGCCGAGCCGACGAGCTCCTCCGTCGTCGGGTTGATCGAGTCGAAACGGGCTCCGCCCTGTGCCCCGACCAGCTCGCCGTCGATGAGCAGGTTCGGCTCGTCCCACGTCGTCATGCCCACGTCCCCATCCCCGTTCCGTCCATGGCGAAATCACGTTCTCACCATCCTACAATTACGTTTCCACCTTCGGGGCCGCCGCCGGGCAGAGGGGACCGACTGCCGATGGACATCGAGCTGAGCGACGACCAGCTGGCGCTGCGCGACGCCGTGCGCAGCGTCGTCGACAAGGAGTGCTCGCCAGCGTTCGTGCGCTCCGTCATCGACGACGGAGTCGACGCCGCGCCGTGGTGGGCGACCATGGTCGGCCTCGACTGGCCGGCGCTGGCGGTTCCGGAGGACTGCGGTGGGGTCGGCCTGGGCTGGATCGAGCTCGCCATCGTCCTCGAGGAGCTCGGCCGGGCGAACGACCCGTCGCCGTACCTCGCGACGACGGCGATGTTCGCGCCGATGGTCCACCACACCGGCGACGCCGCCCAGCGCGCCGAGTGGCTGGGGAGGCTGGCGGCCGGCGAGCTCGTGGGCGCCCTCGCGCTGGGCGCCGGCCCGGTCCGTGCCACGGCGGACGCCGGCGGCTGGCGCCTCGACGGCGAGGTCCGCCACGTCGTCGACGGTGACCGCGCCGACGTGATCGCCGTGGTGGCCGACGCACCCGACGGGGTCGCGGTGTTCGTCGTCGACCGGGCGGACGCCGCGATGACACCGACCCGTGCGTTCGACTTCACCGTCCACACCGCCGACCTCCGCTTCGAGGGAGTCGTCGTCGACGCGTCGCGCCGGCTGTCGGGCGTCGACGTGGCGCGAGGGGTGGAACGCGCCGTCGACGTGGCCACGCTCGCCTGGGCCGTGTCCACGGTCGGGGCGTGCCAGCGCATCGTCGACATGACGGTCGAGTACGTGAAGGAGCGCCGGCAGTTCGGGGTGCCGATCGGCTCGTTCCAGGCCGTGAAGCACAAGGCGGTCGACATGTACGTCGCCGTCGAGCGGGCGCGGGCGATCTGCCAGTACGCCGCGCTCCAGCTCGATGCGTGCGACCAACCGATGCCCGCAGCGTCCATGGCCAAGGCGGCGGCCGGCGAGTGCCAGCAGGTCGTCATCCGCCACGGCATCCAGCTGTTCGGCGGGATCGGCTTCACCTGGGAGAACGATCTCCAGACCAGCGTGCGCCGGGCGGCGATCGGCGAAGTGCTGATGGGCGGCGCCGTGTCGCACCGCCGCCGCGTCGCCGCGAGCGTGCGCGCCCTCCCGCAGTTCCCGCTGCCCGACGAGGTCGACGCCGTCCGGGCCGAGTTCGGCGCCTGGCTCGACGAGCATCTCCCGCCGCCGGCGGCGACCAAGCCCCGTTCGGCGTCGTCGGCCGATGTGCCGCCCTGGGCGCGCGAGCTGCAGCGAGCGATGTTCGATGCCGGCTGGCTGCTGCCCGGGCAGCCGCCAGAGCTCGGCGGGCGCAACGCACCCCTGCTCGCGCAGTTCGCGGTGCAAGCAGAGCTGTTCCGCCGCAAGGTGTACCGCAGCTTCAACCCGCAGGGTCTGGGGATCATCGCTCCTTCGATCCTCATGTTCGGCACCGAGGAGCAGCAGCGGCGCTGGGCGATCCCGATCATGCGGGCCGAGATCACCGCCGCACTCGGCATGAGCGAGCCGAACGCCGGCAGCGACCTCGCCGGGTTGCGGACCCGCGCCGTGCTCGACGGCGACCGGTTCGTGGTCAGCGGACAGAAGGTGTGGACGTCCGGTGCCCACGACGCCGACGTGATCCTCGCCTTCGTGCGCACCGACCCGGACGCCCCGAAGCACAAGGGCATCAGCGCGCTCATCGTGCCGACCGACTCACCCGGGCTGACCCGGCGTCCATTCGGCTCGATCACCGGTCCCGACGACCTCGACTTCAACGAGGTGTTCTTCGACGAGGTCGAGGTGCCGGTCGAGAACCTCGTCGGCGCCCTGCACGAGGGGTGGCGGGTGGCGACGGGAGCGCTCGGCGAGGAGCGGGCGATGCTGTGGCTCGACCAGTACGAGCGGCTCGAGGACATGATCCGCAACTTCGTCCGCGAAGCCGACGGCACGGGGGTGCTCGACGACCCGGTGGCGCAGAGCTGGTTCGCCAAGGTCGTCATCGACGCGACCGCGCTGTGGGTGCTCGGCTACCGGGCGATCGTCGCGTCGGCGCGTGGCCGCCTCGTCGCCCAGCAGTCCATCCTGAAGCTGATGGGCTCGGAGGCGGTGCAGCACGCAGCGATGCAGGCCTTCGAGTCGCTGGGGCCCGACCTCGTGCTCGATCCCGACCGCCCGGGAGCCCCGTTCGCCCCGTACTTCGCCGACATCTTCCGCCAGAGCTGGTTCAACCGGTACGTGCGGTCGTTCGCGGCCACGATCGCCGGCGGCACGTCGGAGATCCAGCGCAACATCGTCGGCGAGCACGTCCTCGGGCTCCCCCGGTGACCGATCAGCCGAGCTTCCCGGCGCTGACCGCCCAGCTCGCCACGACCCGGCCCGACGCCGTCGTCATCCACCACGTCGCTCCCGATCGGACCGAGTCGTCGCTGACGTGGGCGCAGCTGCACCGCCGGTCGAGCCAGCTCGCCGGCGCGCTGGCGGCGCGGGGTCTGGCCGAGGGCGGCCGGCTCGGCATGGCGCTGCCGAGCTCGCCGCAGCTGGTCATCAGTGCGCTCGCGGCGTGGAAGCTCGGCGCCGTGCCGGTCCCGATCCGCTGGGACCTGCCGGAGTGGGAGCGCCAGCGCCTGCGGGACGTCGTCGATGCCGCCGTCCACCTCGACGAAGCCGACCTCGCCTGGATCGACTCGACGGCGGCCCTGCCGGTGCCCGACCTGGCGGACCGGGTGTCCCCGGCGATCAACGGCATCTGCACCAGCGGCTCGACCGGCACGCCGAAGGTGATCGTGCTCCGGCGGCCGGCGCGCTACCACGACGTGTTCGCCACGCCGATGGCCGAGCAATGGCAGCCGGTCCCCCGGCCGCAGACGATCCTGGTGATGGCGCCGATGTACCACGCCAACGGCTTCTCGACGCTGCTGACCATGCTCGGAGGCGACGACCTGGTGATCCTCCAGAAGTTCGACGCCGCGCTGGCCCTGGACCTGATCGAGCGGCACCGCGTCACCACGTTCACGGCGACGCCGACGATGCTGAAGCGGATCGCCGAGGTGCCCGGCATCGACGAGCGCGACCTGTCGAGCATCCAGTGGATCCTCCAGGGCGCCGCCCCGATGCCACCGAGCCTGGCCGAGCGCTGGATCGGCCTGCTCGGCGCCGAGCGGGTGTTCATGGCGTACGGCATGTCGGAGGGTCTCGGCCTCACCGCGCTTCGCGCCGACGAGTGGCTCGACCACCGCGGCAGCGTGGGCCGGGCGCAGCGGGGCACGGAGATCCGCATCCTCGACGCCGACGGTTCGGAGCTCCCCGTGGGGGCGATCGGCGACATCTACCTGCGCTCACCGGGCTACGGCGGCTCGTCGTACCTGGGGGCCCCACAGCTCGAGATGACACCGGACGGCTTCTCGACGGTGGGTGACATGGGTTGGCTGGACGGCGACGGCTACCTCTACCTGGCCGACCGCCGCTCCGACGTGGTGATCACCGGTGGCGCCAACGTGTTCCCGGCCGAGGTCGAGCTGGCGCTCATCGACCACCCCGGCATCGCCGACGTGGTCGTGATCGGCCTGGCCGACCCTGAGTGGGGCACCCGGGTCCATGCGATCATCGAGCCCAGGGATCCCGCTGCGCCACCGACGTTCGTCGACGTCGTGGCGTTCGCCAAGGAGCGCCTCGCCGCCTACAAGGTGCCCAAGTCCATCGAGATCGTCGAGGCCATCCCGCGCAGCGCGGCCACCAAGGTCAACCGCCGGGCCCTCGCCGCCGCCCGCGAACCCTGACCCCCGACGCGACAATCGCGCCAGGCTGGCGCGCTGGTCGCGGTGCGGGCGGGGCGGGTCAGGTGAAGGCGGGGAGGACGTCGTGCTCGAGGAGGTGCAGGCTCTGCCAGGCCAGCTCGGGCGGGATGCCGCCACACATCGGGTGGAGCATGGCGAACGGGAACGAGGCGGCCTTCATCTCGGCGATGAGCTCGTCGGGGGTGACGATCCGGTGGAGGCCACGGGCCCGCAGCTCGTCGAGGCCGGCGACCGGTCGGTACGGCGAGTCGATGTCGGCCTCGACCTGCCACTGGCCGTAGGCGTTCGTGTCGTGCAGGAAGTACGGCCCGAGCTCCGCCCATCCCCGCTCGACGTCGTCGGCGAGTGCCAGCACCAGGTTCTCGCCGACGGGTGACGGGCCCGGATCGGGCTGGTCGCGAGCGGCGAGCTCGGCCCGGAAGCACTCCCACGCCTCGGGGGTCGAGGGCACGAAGCCGAGTCCCAGCCGCGCGGCGCGGCGGGCCGCGGCGGCGCTGCTGCCGCCGAGGATGAGGCCGGGACCGCCGGGTCGGTCCGGCTGGGGGCTCACCCGCACCTGGCGCCCGGCGAGCTCGAAGGGCTCGCCGGCGAACGCTGCCTGCAGCACGCGGATGGTCTCCGTGACGCGGGCGCCCCGGACGGTGGGGTCGGCGCCGTACATCTCGAACTCGCTCGGCACGTACCCGCCGGCCACGATGACGTCGACGCGTCCCCGGCTGAGGTTGTCGAGCACGATGAGGTCCTCGGCGAGGCGGACGGGGTCGTAGAACGGTGCGATCAGGGCGGCGACCATGAAGCGCACGTTGCTGGTCACCGCTGCCATCGCCGACAGCACCATCAGCGGGCTCGGCAGGTAGCCGTCGTCGGACCCGTGGTGCTCCGACACCGCGATGCTCACGCAGCCGAGCTGGTCGGCCCAACGCGCCATGTCGATCGCGGCGGCGTAGCGATCGGCGGTCGACACTCCGGCGAACGCCGGGTTCCGGAAGTCGAAGCGCAGGCCGAACAGCACGCGGCGACAGTAGCAGCGGCCGGAAATCTGGTTCTCCGAGTTCGGATATGGCAATCTTGTCGGCGACGCCCGTCACTGGGGACGGGCGCCGGCATGGGGATCCGACACCGGAGAGGGAGTCGAGGTGGGCAACGCCGACGCGAAGAGGGTTGTGGTCGTCGGGGCGTCGACCGGCCTGGGCCGCTGCATCGGGGTGGGCCTCGCGCACCGCGGCGCCCACGTGGCTCTGCTGGCGCGCCGGCGCGACAAGCTCGACGAGGCCGTCTCCGAGGCCGGCTCGGGCGCGATCGGCATCGAGTGCGACGCCATCGACCCGGTGTCGTGTCGCGGCGCCATCGATGCGGCGGCGGCGGCGATGGGCGGCATCGACAGCGTGATCTATGCCGCCGCCGTGGGCCCGCTGGTCAAGCTCGAAGACGCCACCCCCGACCAGTGGACCTGGGCGTTCTCGACGAACGTGATCGGTGCCAGCAACGTCACTCAGGCCGCACTCCCGTACATCAAGCAGCCGGCGGGCACCGTCATCTACATGTCGACGACCGGCGCCTCCTACACGCCGCCGTGGTCGGGCCTGGGTGTGTACCAGGTGACCAAGGCGGCCATGAACCGCCTCGTCGAGCACTGGCACGTCGAGCAACCCGGCGTCGGGTTCACGCTGGTGACGATCGGAGAGTGCCCGGGCGGCGAGGGCGACTACCAGACTCAGTTCAACGTCGACTGGGACATGGAGCTCATGGCCCAGATCGCCGGCGACTGGTTCGACCGGCAGCTGATGTCGGGCGCGTTCATCGACGTCGAGCACCTCGTGGAGCAGTTCCACGCGCTCGTGAACGCCGGCAGCTCCCTGCACGTGCGCTCGATGGTGATCATCCCCAGGCCGCCGGTCCCCGCCGACTGACCCGCTCCCGAGGTTGGTGGCCGGAGCGATCAGACGTCGGCGCGCTGGAGCAGGACGGCGCTCGAGGGCGTGCCGCCCCCGGTGGCCACGACTGCGGTCGTCGCCCCGGCCACCTGGCGCTCGCCCGCGTCGTGACGCAGCTGGGTGACCGCCTCCAGGAAGAACCCCATCCCGTGCGTGCGGCCCTCGGAGAGCTGGCCCCCGTGCGGGTTCAGCGGCAGCGCGCCGTCGAGCGCGATCGTCCGCCCGCCGTCGATCCAGTCCGTGGCCTCGCCGAGCCCGCAGAACCCGAGCGACTCGATCCACGTGACGCAGTTGAACGTGAAGCCGTCGTACAGGAGTGCCACGTCGACGTCGTCGGGCGTGAGCGAGGTCCGCGTCCACAGATGGGTCGACGGGCCGATGACCTGCGGCTCGTGGGTGACGGTGTCCTGGTCCCACGACAGCCGCTCGGTGATCTGGGTCCCTGCGGCCTCGATGCGGATGGCCGGCTGGGGCAGGTCGGCGGCCACCGCGGCATCACTCACGATGAGTGCCATCGCCCCGTCGCAGGGGACGTCGCAGTCGTAGAGCCCGAACGGCGTCGTGACCATGCGCGCGGCGAAGTAGTCGTCGAGCGTCATCGGGTTGCGGTAGATCGCATCCGGGTTCAGCCCGGCGTTGCGGCGGGCGTTGACGGCGACATGCCCGAACAGCTCGCGCGTCGCGCCGTAGCGGTGCAGGTACTGCGACGCGTTCATGCCGATCCAGTTCGCCGCGCTCATCGCCCCGTACGGGGCCCGCCACTGCATGTCACCAAGCACCCGGTCAGGTGGGCCGCTGAGGCGCAGCATCCCGGCCGTGGTCTGCCAGACCGTGCGGAAGCACAGCACGTGCCGGCACAACCCGTTCGCGATCGCCATCGCGGCGTTCAGGATCGACCCGCCCGGTCCGGGGATCTCGGCGCCGCCGCAGATCCACGTCGGGCGCAGGCGCAACGCCTCCTCGAGCGCCGAGATCCCGCCCTCGCCGAACCCGATCTCGTACGCGACGCCGCCCGGGTAGGTGGCCAGGCCGTCGATGTCGTCGGGCGTCAGGCCGGCATCGGCGATGGCGGCGAGGCTGGCGTCGACGGCCAGCGACAGCGGATCGCGCATCAGCCGCCGTCCGAGCACCGATCGCCCGATGCCGGAGATCACCGCGCGGTGCTCGTAGCGGTGATCGGTCAGCGGCGGCCGCACCATGGGACGTCGCGGCTCCGGCACCGGGTTCGGGCGCTCGAAGCCGGTCGGCTCGAACAACGGGATCCAGACGTCGTCGACCTGCTCGAAGGTGACCTGGACCTCCGTGCCCACGCGCACGTCGTCGGGATCGCAGCCGACGATGTTCGTGGTCAGGTGGACCGACGGGTCCTCCACCAGCGCGACGTTGGCCACTGCGTACGGCGGGGCGAAGTCGGCCAGCCAGTGCTGGTGGTTGACGGTGACGCCGATCACCGTCGCCCGGCCCGACACCTCCGTGGGCGTCGACGACGAGCTGTGGCAGTCCGGGCAGACCGGCGTCGGTGGGTGGACCAGGGTGCCGCAATCGTCGCAGCACTGGATCCGCAGCCGTCCGTCGCGCCCGGAGGTCCAGAACCACTCGCTCCACGGCAGCAGCCGCGGCAACGGCCTGGTCGTCATGTCAGTACCGGCCGGTGAGGAAGTTGGCCACGTCCCTGGCAGCGGGATACGACCCGGTGATGCCGCTGCTGAAGTAGCCCTGGTCACTCGGTAGCGTCACGCCGGTGATGGCGCTGGCAGCGTCGCTGCAGAGGAACACCAGCGGGTAGGCCTGCTCCTCGGGGGTGGACGCCTCGATGCCGAGATCGGCGCGGTAATCGGCGCCGAACCCGAGCCACATCTCCTTGTTCGCCTGCGCCAGCGGCGTGTCGGTGGGGCCGGGCATGATCGCGTTGATGCGGATCCCCTGGCCCAGCAGCCCGAACGCCTCCCGGGCGACGAACATGCACACGGTGAGCTTGCTGCTGAAGTAGTCAGCCTTGCCGTGGTCGATCGCCCACTGCGACGCCTCGTCCATGTCCTCGATCGCGAGGTACTCGTTGATCCACTCCATGTGGTCGTCTCGGGCCCAGCCCGCACCGGCCGCCGACGAGATGAAGCCGACCGCGCTGCCCCGGCCGAGCATCCCAGCACCGAGCATCCGGTTGATCAGGTGCCGGTGGCCGAGGAAGTTGATCTTCTCGATGCCGGGGGTGCCGTCGGCCACCCCAGCGCACGCCAGCAGCGCGTCGACGCGCCCGCCGCACTGGTCGACGGCGGCGTCGATGGACGCCTTGTCGGCCAGGTTGACGTGGATCGCGGTGACGCCGTCGAGGTGGATGTCCGCGAAGTCCATCGCCACGACCTCGGCGCCGGCATCGAGCAGCAGCCGGGCGGCGGCGTTGCCCATGCCCGTGGCGGCGCCGACCACGACGGCGCGCTTGGCGTCGAAACGGAACAGATCGAACAGGGACATGGGTTCGGCGACTCCTTCGGTCGGTCGGGCGGGTGGTGGTGGACGGCGGCGTAGGTCAGCCGATGACAACGGTGAGCTTGTCCCAGCCCCGCACGGTGGAGGTGTGGGAGCGCTCCGAGCGCGTCTCGTCGATCGACCAGTCGGGGAACCGCTTGAGGAACTCGTCGAGGGCCACCCTCCCTTCGAGACGGGCCAGCGCGGCCCCGAGGCAGAAGTGCAGGCCGTAGCCGAACGACAGATGGTGGTCGATGGTGCGGTGCGGGTCGTACACCTCCGCCGTGTCGCCCCACTTGCGCTCGTCGTGGTTGGCGGAACCGTTGACGAGCAGGATCGCGCTGCCCTCCGGCACGGTCTGGCCGTGGAGCTCGATGTCCTCGGCCACGTAGCGGGCCTGGACCGGTGACGGCGCCTCGAAGCGCAGCATCTCCTCGACCGCGTTCGGGAGCAGGCCCGGGTTCGACCGGATCTCGCGACGCTGGTCGGGCAGGCCGCCGAGCGTGCGCAGCGTGTGCCCGATCAGCTTCGTGGTCGTCTCGTTGCCGGCCCCGGCGAGCAGGTTGACGTAGCTGAGCACCTCCTCGCGCGTCAGCCGCCGGGTGACGCCCGTGTGGTCCTCGAACTCGGCCGTCATGAGCTGGGTGATCAGGTCGTCGGACGGATGATCGACTCGCCAGTCGATGTACTCGCCGAAACTGCCCTCGAGCGCGGCGGCGCCGCCGAAGTTCTTGAACGCCGAGCTGTAGTCGTCGGCCGAGTCGAGGTGGAGCCCGCTGTCAGCCTGGTCGCGGATCGCCTGCTGGTCGGCCTCGGGGATGCCGAGCAGCATCCCGATGACGCGCATGGGCATCTTGGCCGCGAGCACCTCGATGGCGTCGAACTCGGTCGCGCCGTCCACGGCGTCGAGCGCAACGTTGCAGTAGCGGCGGACCTGGGGCTCGATGGCGTTCATCTTGCGAGGGGTGAACACCCGCGACAGCAGGCCGCGATACGCCGTGTGGCTCGGCGGGTCGTCGAAGATCAGCATGCCCGGCGGCATCTGGATGTTCGCCTTGATGAGCTCGAGGATCGTCCCCCGGCTCGAGATGAGCCGGCCATGATCCTTGAGACCCGCTTCGACGTCGTCCCAGCGGGTGAGTGCGTAGAAGTCGTGGCGCTCGTTGTAGTAGAGCGGCTGCTCGTCGCGCATCCGCTTCCACACCGGGTACGGATCGGCGTCGATCTCGAAGTCGTACGGGTCGTAGTAGAGGTCGCCGTCGGCGATGGTCATGTCACGCCTCCTCCGAGGTGTGCTCGATGGAGATGGCCTGGCGCGGGCACTGACGGACTGCTTCTTCCACCTTCGGGCGCAGCGACTCGTCCGGGTGCTCCTGGAGGACGATCAGCTCGTCGTCGTCGGTGAGCTCGAACACCTCGGGCGCGACCCCCATGCACAAGGCGTTGGCCTCGCACCGCTTCAGATCGACGACGACCCGCATGCACTCCCCCGCGTTGGCGATCGACCGGCGCCCCCTGCGCCCGGTGGAACATCATACTATCCTCAGGTGAGAAGGTGATTTCCAGGTGGGCTGAGCGTCCGCCGAAGGAGGCCCGATGGGTTGGTGCGAACGATGAACGTCGTGATCGGTGGCGCGTCGGGCATCGGCGCCGCCACCGTGCCGCTCCTCGCCGGCGAGACCATCGTCGCCGATCGAGCCGGCGCCGACGTCGTGTGCGACATCACCGACCGGGGCTCGATCGAACGCCTGGCCGAGGGCGTCGACCGCCTCGACGCGCTCGTGCTCACCGCTGGGGTGTCGCCGGTGCAGGCCGGCGCCAGGACCATCCTCGACGTCGACCTCGCGGGTGCCGCCCGGGTGCTCGACATCTTCGGACGACTCGTCGGCCCGGGCTCGGTCGCCGTGGTCGTCGCCTCCATGGCCGCACACCTCGTCGCCGGCCATCTCAGCGACGACGTGCTGAGCGCCATCGACGACCCGCTGAGCGAGCGGGCACTCGCTGCCAGCGACGACCCCGGGTTCGCCTACGCCATCGCCAAGGTCGGTGTGCAGCGGCTCGTGCGGCGCACCGCGCTCGAGTGGGGGCCGCGTGGCGGCCGCTGCGTGTCGGTCTCCCCCGGCGTCATCGCCACCCCGATGGGTCTGGCGGAGATGGAGTCCGGCCTCGGTGCATCGGACCTGATGCGCCTGGGCGTGTTCGGCCGGCCCGGGCGGCCCGACGAGATCGCCGCCGTGATCGCGTTCGTCTGCACCCCGGCGGCGTCGTTCCTCACCGGCACCGACGTGCTGGTCGACGGCGGTGTCGTGGCGGCCGTCGAGCGCGCCGGCCGGCCCTGACAGCGAACCCGACGCGCGACGATGACGCCGATGAGATCCCTAGCCGAGGTCACCGACCTGACCGGACGGGTGGCGGTCGTGACCGGAGGATCCCGCGGCATCGGACGGGCGATCGTCGATGCGCTCGCCGCGGCCGGCGCCGACGTGGTCATCGCCTCCCGCAAGCTCGACGCCTGCGAGCAGGCCGCGGCCGAGGTCACCGAGGCGACGGGGCGGCGCATCGAGGCCGTCGCCTTCCACGCCGCCCGCTGGGACGACTGCGACCGCCTGCTCGCCACCACCCTCGAGCGCTTCGAGCGCATCGACGTGCTCGTCAACAACGCCGGAATGTCCCCGGTCTACGAACGCCTCGACGCCGTCACGGAGGAGCTCTACGACAAGACGCTCGACGTCAACCTCAAGGGGCCGTTCCGGCTCGCCGTGATCGCCGGCACCTGGATGGCCGACCACGACGGCGGCTCGATCATCAACATCGGCACCGCCGGCTCGTTGATGGCGAGCACCCGTGAGCTGCCCTACGCCTGCGCCAAGGCGGGTCTCAACGCCCTGACCGTGGGCCTCGCCGACGCGCTTGCGCCCAAGGTCCGCGTCAACGCCATCCTCCCCGGCCCGTTCCGCACCCACGCCAGTGCGGCCTGGGCGCCTCCGGACGGCGAGGACGTGCCGTTCGTCCCGCTCCGGCGGATGGGCGAGCCGAGCGAGATCGGGCCGCTGGCGGTGCTCCTTGCCAGCGACGCGTCCAGCTTCACGACCGGTGCGATCATCAGGGTCGACGGTGGCGTCACGCGCAAGGTCTGAGGCCGTGGTCAACGCCGGCGACGCCCGCGCCCGCGAACGGGCGCGGCTGATGGTCGCCGGGTGGACGGTGCTGCGCCGCAACGGCTACGCCAACGCCGGGGTCGCGGCGATCCTCGCCGAGGCCGGCCTCGGCACGCGTGCCTTCTACCGGCACTTCCAGTCCAAGGACGAGCTGCTCGTCGAGATGTTCCGGGCCAGCGCCGAGCAGACCGGCAACGAGCTCGCCGCCAGGGTGGCCGGCGCCGGCTCACCGCTCGACCGGCTGATGGCGTGGATCGACGAGATCCTCGCCATGGGCCACGACCCCCACCACGTCGAGGTGGCACGGATGTTCACCTCGCCCACGATGCGCGCCGTGTTCGCCGCGGCCGGCGACGAGGCGATCGACCGACTGCGCCGACCGCTGCACGACGCGCTGGTCGACGGCGCCGCCTCCGGCGTCTTCCCTCACGCCGACCCCGATGCCGACACGGCGACGATCCACGCCATCGTGTGGCGCCTGTTCCTCGACGCCGTGGCGGGCGCCGGTCCGTCGGCCGGCGATGCTCGCCGGCACGTGCTGCGGTACGTGCTGCCGGCGCTCACCGGAGCGCCCCAACCCGACCACCTCGACGGGAGGAGCTGACCATGAGCACACCAGCGGTCGCCGGGGAGCTCGCCGGCAAGGTGGCCATCGTGACGGGCGGCGCCGGCAGCATCGGCCGAGCGACGGCCGAGCTGCTGGTCGCCCACGGCGCCCGCGTGGTGGTCGCCGACATCGACGTCGACGAGGGCCGCCAGGTCGCCGAGTCGCTCGGCGAGGCGGCGATCTTCCAGGCGGCCGATGTCAGCGACGCCGACCAGGTGCAGTCGCTCGTCGACGTCGCCGTCGAGCACTTCGGCGGGCTGCACATCATGTTCAACAACGCCGGGATCGGCAGCGAGCTGAAGCGGTTCCTGTCCGACGACCTCGACGACTTCCGTCGCATCATCGACGTGAACCTCTTCGGCGTGATCGTCGGCACCCAGCGCGCCGCTCGCCACATGAAGGACCACGGCGGCGGCTCCATCGTCAACAACGCGTCCATCGCCGCCGTCAACGCCGGCGCCGGGATGATCTCGTACCGCGCCTCGAAGGCCGCGATCGCTCACGCGACGAAGTGCATGGCGATCGACCTCGCCCCCTACGCCATCAGGGTGAACTGCCTGACCCCGGCGCACATCCGCACGGGGATCACCAACTACGACATGGGACCGGTGCTCAAGTACATGCAGCCCCTCGAGCGAGAGGCGCAACCGGCCGACGTCGCCAACGCCGTCGTGTTCCTGTCGAGCGAGCGGGCCGCCCAGATCACCGGCATCGTGCTGCCCATCGACGGCGGCACCACGGCCGGCCCACCGCTCGCCCAGACGCGCCTGATCATGTCGACGGGCCGGCCGGCGCGGCCGGCCGGGTCGTGAGCGCTCACCCGCTCAGGCCGGCGTGAAGTCGATCTGGAGGCGCTGCAGCCCCCGCAGGAAGAACGTCGGCAGGTACTCGTAGGTCCGCTCCCCGGCCGGGCCGTGCACGGCCTCGGAGATCCTGATGTCGTCGAGACGGTCGAGGAGCCGGTTGATCGTCACCCGGCCCTCGGCGCGGGCGAGCGGCGCGCCGGCACAGGTGTGGATGCCGTGCCCAAAGGCGATGTGCTGGCGGGCATTCACGCGGTCGATGTCGAACTCGTGGGGGTCCTCGAACACCCGCGGGTCGCGGTTGCACATCCCCGGGGCGAGCATGATCGTGGCGCCGGCAGGGATCTCGACGTCACCGAGGACCGTCCGGACGCGGGCCATGCGGAACTGCGTGCGCAGCGGGCTCTCCAGCCGCAGCGTCTCCTCGATGAAGTTCGGGATGCGGTCGCGGTCGGCGCGCACGGCCCGCTGCAGGTCGGGTCGCTCGCCCAGCATGCGCAGCGCGAACGTCAGCAGCCGCACGGTCGTCTCCTGACCGCCGGCGAACAGGTTGGCCGCGAGCCGCGCCGCATCGCCGACCTCAGGCGTGGAGCCGTCCGGGAACGTGGCCGTGGCGAGCCCCGTCAGGATGTCGTGGCGCGGCTCGCGCCGGCGGTCCTCGATGTACTCCGCGAACCGCTCGTACAAGAACTCGAGCGGCTTGTGCTCGAGGTGCTCGTGCACCGTCGACAGGCGGTCGCGGAACAGGTCGTGGTCCGCCTCCGGCACCCCCTCGAGATCGGCGATCACCGTCAACGTGAAGGGCTCGGCGTACTCCGCCACGACCTCGAAGGTGCCGTTGCCGATGAACCGGTCGATCAGCCGGTCGGCGTACCGCCACATGAAGTCCTCGTTCTCGATGAGGCGCTTGGGCGTGATGAGCCGCATCAGCAGGTGACGGTGAGCGGTGTGCTGGGGAGGGTCGAACGTGGGCAGCTGGTCGCTGAACGGGAGCTCGTCGCGGCACCGCACGATGACGTCGGTGACGTCGTCACCTGTGAACGGCTCTGAGAACGGGACGAAGGGTCCGCTCACCGCGTTGCACGACGAGTAGGTCCCCGACGCCGCGTCGTGCGGCGGGAAGCCGGCGGGATCGCCGTACACGGCCATGGCCTCGGGGTGACCGGTGATCATGAACACGCCGTGGCGGGGCTCCTGCCACACCGGCCCCTGCTGACGGACCCAGTCGAAGTACTCGTACGGGTCGTCCTGCACCGACCGGTCACGGAAGAAGTTGACGTCGGCGAAGGTGGTGTCGCTGGTCATCGTGCTCCCCTGCTCACGTCCGGCACCATGGCCGGCGAATCGGCACCTCGTCCTACACTCGACGCGTGGCCATCGACGTCGAGATCGACCGCGACCTGTGCATGGGGTCGGGCAACTGCGTCTACGCGGCGGTGGGCGCGTTCGACCTCGACGCCGACGGCATCGCCGTGGTCGTCGACCCCAGTCGGGTGTCCGAGGCGACGCTGCTGGCAGCCGCCCGCAACTGCCCGACGCACGCCATCACGGTGCGCCGCGACGGCTCCCCCGTGCGCTGAGCCCGTCACGAGCCGTCCCGCCCCGGCCCGCACGCGTGCCGTGCCGCGAGGTACCCGAAGACCATGCTGTTGGCGATGCTCGCGCCGGGGCCGAGGTAGTGGCGCCCCATGACGGTGGCCGTGCTGTTCCCGGTGGCGTACAGCCCCTCGATCGGGACGTCGTCGGCGCCGAGCACCCGGCCGTGCTCATCGGTCAGCAGACCTCCGCACGTGCCGATGTCCGACGGCAGCATCTGCACCGCATAGAACGGGGCCTCGTCGATCGGACCGAGGCACGGGTGCACCCCCCGACGCGGGTCGCCGAGGGCACGGTTGTACGCCGACTCGCCCCGCCCGAAGTCAGGGTCGACGCCCCGACGGGCGTTGTCGTTGAAGCGCTCGACGGTTGCTGCGAGCCCAGCGGGGTCGATCCCGCACATCCGGGCCAGGTCGGTGATCGTCCACGCCTGCTTGAGGTGACCGCTCTCCAGCAGCCGGCGCGGGAAGTGCCCGGGCCGCGAGCGCTGGTGGGCGTAGCGCTTCCGGTAGCGATCGTCGAACACCAACCAGCACGGCACGGCCCGTGAGATCGCGTCGCGTGCGTACATCGCCTTGCCGACCTCCATGTAGGAGTTCGACTCGTTGACGAAGCGTTGCCCGGCGGCGTCGACGAGGATCGTGCGCGGCCGCTGCCGGGCCTGGTCGAGCGTCGACTGGCCGAAGCGGCCGGTGCGCGGGTTCGGCAGCCACCACGCCTCGTCCATCAGATCGGTCCGGGCGCCGAGCGCCATCACGGCCAGCAGCGCCTCGCCCGTGTCGCCCGGGTTGGCGATCGACCACTTGGCCCGGTTCGGCTGGTCGCCGCTGTACTTCTCGCGCATCTCGGCGTTGTGCGCGAACCCGCCGGACGACACGAGGACCCCGCGACGGGCGCGGACGGTCACCGGCGCGCCGTCATGGATCGTGCGGACGCCCACGACGCGACCCCCCTCGACCACCAGCTCGTCGAGGGGCGCCTCGGTCCACACCGGGACGCCGCGCTGGTCGAGGGCGAGCAGCATCTGACCGATGAGGGAGGCCCCGTTCGTCAGCAGCACCTGCCGGCGGGCCTTGGCGGCGTACGTCCGCAGCACCACCCGGGCCGCCACCGCGAAGCTGCGAACGCTGCGGTTGTAGTGCGACAGCGACCGCGACTCGTTCGTCATCACGGCCAGACCGACGCTCTGGGCCAGGCCGGGCTGCAGCTTGGGCAGCCAGGGGCCGAGTGCCCGCCCGTCGAACGGCACGGGCTCGATCGCCCGCCCGTCGTCGTGGCCACCCTCGAGGTGGGAGTAGTAGTCGCTGTAGCCGGTGCAGCGGACGAAGCGGACCCCGCAGCGCTGGAGGAACCCCACCATCTCCGGGCCCGCCGTCACGAACGCCCGGCGACGCTCCAACGACGACGCCGGCCCCACGTCGCCGACCACGGCGGCGAAGTGCGCCATGGCGTCGGCGGCGGAGTCGGCCACGCCGTCGGCGCGCATCAACGGGTTGTCCGGGATCCACACGACGCCACCCGACATGCACGTCGACCCACCCACGAGCACCTGCTTCTCGATGACGAGCACGCTCGCACCGGCATCGGCGGCGGCAAGCGCGGCGACGAGGCCACCACCACCTGACCCCGCGATCACGAAGTCGACGTTCGTCTCCTCCGCCACCTCCTGCGGCGTCATGCGGTCATCCCCCCTGCCCGTCCCTGCCGTGGCACGCACCCCATTACTTCACGCTCGAAGTAACGCTAGCAGAACCCTCCGTGGACAGTTGTTACGAGCTCGAAGTAATCTTCGGTGACCCGAAGCGCCGGGGACTGCGACGTGACTGCGAGGGGACCATGCCGAGCCGCCTGACCCACCCACTGCGCGGATGGGGCGCACCGAAGGACCGCACCCCGATCCCACCGCGAGACCTCGGCCTCCCCGCCGGCACGGAGGTGTTCTCCGCCGACAACCACATCTCGCTCTCGGAGGACATCTTCTTCGAGCGGGCGCCGGCGTCGATGAGGGACCGCGTGCCGCGCGTGATGCGTGTCAACGGCGCGTGGTCCGTCGCCGTCGACGGGGCATCGATCCTCGTGCCGCAGTTCCTCGAGGTGCTGACGCAGTACGACCCGCTTCCCGGGTCTCACACCGGCGATGTCGACGCCCGCTTGGCCGCGCTCGACGCCGAGGGCGTCGACAAGGAGCTGGCCTTCCCGAACGCGATCCTGGCCCTGTTCGGGTGGCCCGACAAGGAGGTCCGCGAGGTCTGCTTCCGGATCTACAACGAGCACATCGCCGGCGTGCAGGAGCGGTCCGGCGGGCGCATCTTCGGCGTCGCCCTGATCAGCTGGTGGGACGCCGAGGCCGCCCGCCGCACGCTCCAGGAGGCCAAGGCCCTCGGGCTGAGGACGTTCCTGCTCCCGCTCCACCCCGGGCGCAACGACGACAAGAGCCCGATCGACTACGCCAGCACGGCCATGGACGACGTGTGGGCAGCGATCGAGGAGTCGCAGCTCCCCGTGTCACACCACATCGGTGAGAGCCCGCCGGCCACGCCGAACCAGTTCAACGCCATCGAGATCGGCATGCTGCAGTCGGTGGCGCCGTTCCGCGACACGTTCGGCAAGTACGTGTTCGGCGGGATCCTCGACCGGCACCCCCGCCTGCGAATCGGCTTCTTCGAGGGCGGCATCAACTGGGTGGCGTCGGTGATCCAGGACGCCGAGCACCTCGCCGCGTCGTTCCACCACATCAACGACTACGAGCCCCAGCACGGCCCGCGGCACTACTGGGAGCACCACATGATGTCGTCGTTCATCGTCGATCCGCTCGGCCTCGAGCTCGTCGACCGCATCGGCATCGACCGGGTGATGTGGTCGACCGACTTCCCGCACAACGAGAGCACGTTCGGCTACACCACCGAGTCACTGAGCGCCGTGGTCGAAGCGGTCGGCGCCGAGCGCGCCCCGGCCGTCGTCGGTGGCAACGTGTCGCGCTACCTCGGCCTCGAGACCGCCGTCCCCCACCAGGAGCCCGCACCGTGACCGACCACGAGGTCCCGCCGCCCGAGGAGATCATCCGCTACGAGAAGGACCCGAGCACTCGGATCGCGACGATCACGATCGACCGCCCGGACCAGCTGAACGTGCCGACGATCGGCGCCCGTCGCCGCTACGGCGACCTGATCTTCAAGGCGAGCATCGACGACGACGTCAAGGTGCTCGTGGTGCGAGGCGTCGGCACCGATCTCGGCACCGGCGCAGACCTCGACGAGCTGATGGCCAAGCAGGCCGCCGGCACGGCGCTCCACGAGGAGTACGGCATCGACGAGGACGAAGACATCACGATGCCCGGCCCCCGCTCGTACCGAGCCGGTGCCGGCCTCGTGCACTGGTACGCCAACCCGCGCGCCGGGTGCCGGAGCCTCCAGGACTTCAAGAAGATCAGCATCCTCGAGGTCAAGGGCTACTGCTACGGCTGGCACTTCTACCAAGCGGCCGACGCCGACCTCGTGGTGTCGTCCGACGACGCGCTGTTCGGCCATCCCGCGTTCCGCTACGTCGGCTACGCGCCGCGCATGTGGCAGTGGGCGATGATGATGGGCCTGCGCAAGTTCCAGGAGATGGTCTTCACCGGCCGGCCGTTCACGGCGCAGGAGATGTACGAGTGCAGCTTCGTCAACAGCGTCGTGCCGCGGGACGAGCTCGAGGCCGAGGTCGCGAAGTACGCCTCCGCCTGCGCACGCACCCGGCCCACCGACACGGTCTTCATGCAGAAGGTCTTCTTCGAGGTGATGAAGCAGCACCAAGGCGAGTACATGGGCAGCCTGCTGAGCGCCTGGCTCGAGTCGATGGGCAGCCTGCTGCGCGAGGACGACACCGGCAAGCGGGCGACGATCACCGACGAGACCATGGACGCCGGACTCAACGTGACGGTGAAGGACAATGACAGCCGCTTCCCGCCCGAGTGGCGCCTGAGCCGGTCGGGTCGCCGGCGCCCGGAGTGACCGCCACGCCCGACGCACCGCTCTGCGGGCTCCGCGTCGTCGAGCTGTCGAGCGGGATTGGCGGCGCGTACGCCACCAAGCTCCTCGCCGACGGCGGAGCGGACGTGACGAAGGTCGAGGCGCCGGGCGGCGACCCGCTGCGCCGCTGGTCCGCCTCCGCAGCGCCGATCGACCCCGACGACGACAGCGCGCTGTTCCAGCACCTCGGCGCGTCGAAGCGCAGCGTGGTGGTCGATCCGGCGAACCCCGCCGAGGTCGCCGCCCTGGGCGACATCCTGCACGCCGCCGATGCCGTCGTCTGGTCGCGCGGCTCGGCGGTGGCGGACTTGGCGCCGATGGCACCGGCGGCGATCCTGGCCGCGCACCCGCACCTGACCGTCGCGGCGATCACGCCGTTCGGCCTCGACGGACCGTGGCGCGACCGGCCGGCGACGGAGCTCACACTGCAGGCCTGGTCGGGGGGCATCGTCGGGCTCGGACGCGGCGCGCCCGACCGCGCGCCGGTGCACGTGGGCGGCCAGATCGGCGAGTGGCTGGCCGGGCTCGTCGCTGCCATCGGGACGATGGCGTCGAGGCGCCGGGGCGGCGGGGCGGGCGAGATCGTCGACGTGTCGATGCTCGAGGTGATGGCGACGTGCCTGACCTACTACCCCGTGAGCTTCCACGACCAGCTCGGGTACCCGATGCGCCGCAAGCGCCAGGTGCCGACACCGGGCGTGGCCGCGGCGCGCGACGGCCTGGTCGGCCTGGGGTGCGGTACCGGTCAGCAGTGGTTCGACGTCTGCGTCATGGTGGGCCACCCCGAGTGGATGGAGGACCGCTCGCTGCTCCTCGAGCGGACCGCCCTGGCGCCGACCATCGACGCCTGGGTGGCCGAGCGCACCGTCGCCGAGGTGACCGAGCTGGCCTCGGCGTTCCGCATCCCCAACGCACCGATCGTGAACGGCGCGAACGCGCCCCACCTCGACCACTTCGTCGAGCGTGGCACGTTCCGGCCCAACCCTCGAGGCGGCGCACTGAACCCGGGGCCGCCGTACCGCCTCTCGTCGGTCGCGCTGCGCTCGCCCGGGCCGGCACCCCGGCTCGGGGAGCACACCGGTTCCCCCTGGCCGTCCGCCCGCCCGGCGGGCCGGCCGGACGGCCCCTCGAGCCCGTTGCCGTTCGAGGGGCTGCGGGTACTCGACATGACGGCCTACTGGGCCGGACCGCTCGTGGGCCACGTGCTCGCCCTCCTCGGCGCCGAGGTGATCCACCTCGAGTCGGCGAAACGCCCGGACGGCGTGCGCCTCGTCGGCGGGGTGCCCCAGAGCGAGGACCAGTACTGGGAGCGCGGCCCGATCTTCTCGGCGCTCAACTCGAACAAGAAGAGCCTGACGATCGACTTCGGTGACCCGCGCGGTGGCGACCTCGTCCGCCGGATGGTGGCCACCTGCGACGTGGTCGTCGAGAACTACACGCCGCGCGTGCTCGACGCCGCCGGGCTCGGCTACGACTCGCTGCGCGAGGTGCGGCCCGACCTCGTGATGGTGCGCATGCCGGGGTTCGGCCTCGACGGCCCCTGGCGCGACCTCGCGGCGTTCGCGTTCGTGATCGAGGACGCGTCCGGGTTGACCTGGCTCACCGGCCATCCCGACCAGCTGCCGATCGAGCCGTACTGCGTCGGCGACCCCAACGCCGGCCTGCACGCGCTCGCCGGGCTGCTGCTGGCGCTCGAGCACCGCGACCGCACGGGCGAGGGGTGCCTGGTGGAGGCGGCCATGGTCGACGCCGCCCTGAACGTGACCGCCGAGCAGGTGATCGAGCACTCCGCGTACGGCGCGCTGCTCACCCGCACCGGCAACCGCGGGCCGTGCGCCGCACCACAGAACCTCTACCTGAGCGCCCCGCCGGAGGGTGGGCGCGACGACTCCTGGGTGGCGATCGCCGTCGCCACCGACGACCAGTGGGCGGCGCTGCGTGCGGCGCTGGGCGACCCGGACTGGGCTGCGGACCCGCGGCTGGCGACGGCGGCCGGACGGGCCGGGGCGCACGACACCATCGACGAGCACCTGCAGGCGTGGTGCCGCAGCCGAAGCGCCGACGACGTCGTGGCGCTGCTGTGGGAGGCCGGGGTGCCCGCCGGCAAGGTGGTCCAGCCGCACCACCAGCCCGACGTGGAGCAGCTCGCGGCCCGGGGGTTCTTCGAGGAGCTGGACCACCCGGTGATCGGACGCTCCCGCTACAGCGCGCTGCCGCTGCGCTTCTCGCTCGGGCCGCAGCGCTTCCACACCCGTCACGCGCCGCTGCTCGGCGAGCACAACGCCGAGCTGCTCGCCGCGCTCGGGCTCGCCCCGGCCGAGATCGACGCCCTCGAAGCTGACGGCATCATCGGTCGCTCGATCGCCGGCGGCGGCTGACCGCGACGGCACCGGCCAATATCCTCGCCTGCCGTGGCATTCGAGCCTGCTCCGTTCGACGTCGTCGAGGCGTCGCGGCGCGTGTGGCTCGACCGGTGGAACCCGACCGCCGCGTCGGGCATGGCCGTGTTCACCGCCATCCTGCGCTCGCAGCAGCTCCTCAGCAACGAGATCGCCGCCGTCATGCGCCGCCACGACCTCACGTTCGCCCGCTACGAGGTCCTCGCCTGGCTGGCCACCGACCCGGAGTCGTCGCTCACGCTCAGCTGGATCAGCAAGACGCTGCGCATCCCGCCGGCCACCGTCACCAACCTCATCGACCGCCTCGAAGCCGACCGGCTCGTGCGGCGGGTCCCCCATCCATCCGACGCCCGGACCACCCTGGCCGTCATCACCCCGGCCGGACGGCGTCGCGCCGACGACGCCACCCACGATCTGAACACCACGGTCTACGAGCGCATCGGACTCACCGCGCCGCAGCGAGCGCAGCTGGTCGAGCTGCTCGCCACGCTGCGCGCCAACGGCAACGAGTTCGACGTCGAGCGCTCGCAGCGTGTGCTCGATGACCTGGACGCCCGCCATCCGACGCGTCGGGCGGGCGACGGGAGCTGACATGGCGACCTACGTCCTCGTCCACGGTGGCTGGTGCTACGACAAGGTCAGCAGCCGCCTCTAGGCGCGCGGCCATCGGGTGTTCGCGCCGAGCCTCACCGGCCTGGGCGAACGCTCGCACCTGCTGTCGGCGTCGGTGGACCTCGACACGCACATCACCGACGTGGTCGCGCTGTGGCACTACGAGGACCTGCGCGACGTCGTGCTGGTCGGGCACAGCTACGGGGGGATGGTGATCACCGGCGTCGTCGACCGGTCGCCCGACCGGGTCGGCAAGGTCGGCTACCTCGACGCCGCCAACCCCCGCAACGGTCAGTCGCTCGTCGACGTGGCCGGGCCGATCATCCTCGCGGCGCGCGAGCTCGGTGCGGTCCGTGATGGGATCCATCGACACCGGGCACGACCTGATGATCACCGAGCCGGACTTCGTCGCCGACGCGCTGGAGCAGGCCGCCGCCCATCCCGGGTTTTGAAAACGTCGTTTTCGCACGGCTAGCGTGCCCCCCGGGGACAAGGGGGGACCGATGGCCTGGGACTTCAGCACCGATCCGGAGTTCGACGAACAGCTGGCGTGGATCCGCGAGTTCCGCACCGACCAGATCGAGCCACTCGACCTGCTGCACCCGAAACGGGCGTACTACCCGCTCGAGGGGGACCTCGACCTCTACGTCCGCTCGCTCCAGCAGCAGGTCAAGGACCGGGGGCTGTGGGCGCCGCACCTCGGGCCCGAGCTCGGCGGGCAGGGCTTCGGGCAGGTGAAGCTGGCGCTCATCAACGAGATCCTCGGTGGGTCGGCCTGGGCGCCCAACGTCTTCGGCACCGCCGCCCCCGACACCGGCAACGCCGAGATCATCGCCCACTACGGAACCGACGAGCAGAAGGCCACCTACCTGCAGCCACTCCTGAACGGCGAGTGCTTCTCGTGCTTCTCGATGACGGAGCCGCAGGGTGGTTCGGACCCGAAGATGTTCACCACCGAGGCCGTCCGCGACGGCGACGAGTGGGTGATCAACGGGCGCAAGTACTTCTCGTCGAACGCCCGGACGTCACGCTTCGTCATCGTGATGGCGTGGACGAACCGGGACGTCAGCGCCTACCAGGGCATGTCGATGTTCCTCGTGCCGTCCGACACGCCAGGGATCGAGGTCGAGCGGCACATCGGTCTGTTCAGCGAGCCCGACGACGAAGGGATGCACGCCCTGATCCACTACAACAACGTGCGCGTGCCGGCCGAGAGCCTCCTCGGTGGCGAGGGTCAGGGCTTCCACATCGCCCAGACCCGCCTGGGCGGCGGCCGGGTGCACCACGCCATGCGGTCCGTCGGCGTCATGCGCCGGGCGCTCGACATGATGTGCGAGCGGGCGCTGTCGCGCGAGACGCAGGGGTCGCTGCTCGCCGACAAGCAGATGGTCCAGTCCGACATCGCCGAGTCGTACGCCCAGCTCGAGATGTTCCGCCTGCTGGTGCTCCAGACGGCGTGGAAGATCGACCAGCACCACGACTACCAGCGGGTCCGCACGGACATCGCGACGATCAAGTTCCTGATGCCGCAGGTGCTCAAGGACATCGTGTGGCGCTCGATGCACCTCCACGGTGCACTCGGCGTGTCCAACGAGATGCCCTTCGCCGAGATGTGGCAGTGGGCGCCGTCGATGGCCGCCGCCGACGGGCCGACCGAGGTGCACAAGGTGACCGTCGCCCGCCAGGTGCTGAAGGGCTACTCGCCGTCGCCGGGTGAGTGGCCGACGCAGTTCCTGCCGGCGCGGCGCGAGTGGGCCAGCCAGGTGCTCGACGAGCGGGTCGGCGCGCTGAAGGCGGCCGAGAGCAGGAGATCATGAGCGACGACAAGATCCGGGAGCTGGCCAACCCCGAGGCGCTCGGCCGGTGGATGGACGAGCGCGGCCTCGACGGCACCGGCGCACCGGCGGTGGGCCACATCTCCGGCGGCGCCGCGAACGAGATCTTCTCGGTCGAGCGGGGCGGGCGCCGGATGGTGCTGCGCCGCCCGCCGAGGGTGGTGCCGAAGGGCCGCAACGAGACGATGATGCGCGAGTACCGCATCCTCGAGGCGCTCAACCAGACCGACGTCCCCCACCCGGCGGCGATCGCCGCCTGCGACGACGAGAGCGTGCTCGGCGCAGCGTTCTACCTCATGGACTACGTCGACGGCTGGAGCGTCATGGCCGATCCGGGCCACTGGCCGGCACCGTTCGACACCGACCTCGACGCCCGGCCGGGCCTGGCCTTCGAGCTGGTCGACGGTGCGGCGAAGATGGCCAACGTCGACTGGCGAGCGATCGGACTCGAACGGCTCGGACGGCCGGAGGGCTTCCACGAGCGCCAAGTCGACCGCTGGCTCGCGCAGTGGGAGAGCTACCGGACCCGCGATCTCCCCGGCATCGACGACGCGGTCGAGTTCTTGCGCCGGTACCAGGTGCGGTCGTACCAGCCCGGGCTGATGCACGGCGACTACCAGTTCGCCAACGTCATGTTCCGCCACGGCGCCCCGGCCGAGCTGGCGGCGATCGTCGACTTCGAGATGGGCACGATCGGTGACCCCATGCTCGACCTCGCCTGGGTGCTGATGCCGTGGGCGAACGCCGACGAGGACCGCAGCGCGAAGAGCTACATCGACTACGAGGGGCTCCCCGATCGCGAGGACCTGCTCGAGCGCTACGCGGCACGCACCGGCCGACCCGTCGACGAGATCGACTACTACCTCGTGCTCGGCAACTTCAAGATGGCGATCGTGCTCGAAGGCGGGTACGCCCGGATGCGCAAGGGCGCGAGCGACAACCCGAACGCGAGGTACTTCGGCGAGTACGTGCTGCAGTCCGCCGCCAAGGCCGGCGACCTCGCCCGCTCGACGCGACTGCGTTGAGCCGCTCGATCAGCGAGGCGCGAAGCGCTGGCCGGCGTCGAGGCGGATGGTGCCACCGTTCAGCATCGGGTTCTCGATGATCGCCACCGCGAGGCGGGCGTACTCGTCGGGCTTGCCCATCCGCGTCGGGAACGCGGCGTCCTTGGTGAGCGCCGCCTTGAACTCGTCGGGGACACCCTGGACGATGCCGGTGTCGAACAGGCTCGGCGCGATCGCGTTGACGCGGATGCCGAGCGACCCGAGGTCGCGCGCCATCGTCAGCGACATGCCGGCGACGCCGGCCTTCGACGCTGTGTAGGCGATCTGGCCGATCTGGCCCTCGAACGCGGCGATCGACGCCGTGTTGATGATGACGCCCCGCTCGCCGTCGTCGTTCGGCTCGTTCTTCGCCATCGCCGCCGCCTCGAGCCGGTCGAGGTTGAACGTGGCCACCAGGTTCAGGTCGACCACGGCCCGGAACGACTCGAGATCGTGGGGGACGCCGTGCTTGTCGAGGGTCTTCTTACCGATGCCGCCACCGGCCACGTTCACGCCGACGTCGAGCCCGCCGAGGGCCTCGACGGCGGCCACGAGCGCCTGCTCGGTGCCCTCGAAGTCGGTGATGTCGCACTCGAAGAACCAGCCGCCGACGGCCTCGGCCACGGTGGCGCCATCGGTGCCCGGCCGGTCGAGGATGGCCACCTTGCCCCCGCCCACCGCGATCCGCTCGGCGGTGGCCCTGGCCATGCCCGACGCGCCGCCCACGACCACCGCTCGTGCCCCTGCGATCTCCATCGAAGCCCTCCTCTGCCCGTTGCGCGAGCCCGCTCCCGGACACGGCTCGTCGATGCGGGCGCCGACAGTACCGCCGCCCCCGCCGAGGTGACAAGCACGGTCTACCAGTGCGAGAATGACGCTCTCGCTGTTGGGGACCCGAGGGAGGATTGCATGAGCGACGACGCGTCCGTGCTGTACGAGGTGGTCGACGAGCGCATCGCCGTCGTGACGTTGAACCGGCCCGACAAGGCCAACTCGCAGACCCCGGCGATGCTCGACGAGCTGCACGAGATCCTGATGACGGCCGCCGCCGACCGGGCGGTGCGGGTCATCGTCCTGCAGGCCAACGGCAAGCACTTCTCGGCCGGTCACGACATCTCGGGCGAGGGCCGTCGCGAGGAGGACGCGATCGACCTCAAGGTCGACGGGCTCGGCGGCATCTACGAGTGGGAGACGAAGCGCTACATCGGCTACTCGCGGACGTGGCGCGACATCCGCAAGCCGACGATCGCCGCCGTGCAGGGCCAGTGCATCGCCGGCGGGCTACTGCTGTGCTGGCCGATGGACATCATCATCGCCGCCGACAACGCCAGGTTCTCCGATCCGGTGGTGCGGATGGGCATCGGCGGCGTCGAGTACCACGGCCACACGTGGGAGCTCGGGCCGCGCAAGGCGAAGGAGATGCTGTTCACCGCCACGCAGCTCACCGCCGAGCAAGCGGAGCGCCTCGGCATGGTCAACCACGTGGTGCCGCTCGACGAGCTGCGCCCGTTCACCATGGCGATGGCGGCGCAGATCGCGCAGATGAACCCGTTCGCGCTGGCCCAGGCCAAGCGGGCGGTGAACCAGACCCAGGACGTGCAGGGCTTCTACGCCGCGATCCAGGCGGTGTTCGACATCCACTCGACCGGCCACGGGCACGCCCTGTCGGTGAACGGGTACCCGATCCTGGTCGACTTGGAGCAGATGAAGCAGTCGATCAAGGCGCAGGGGTGAGCACGGCCGTGACCGCGCCGAGCGCGTCGGTGCCCCTCGCCGAGGGGCTGTTCACCTGGCCGTCCGACGACCCTCGCCTGCTCGGCAGCCGGTGCGAGGACTGCGGGACGTTCACGTTCCCCACCCACTCCGGGTGCCCACGCTGCTCGTCGGAGCGCATGGCCACCGTCGAGCTCGGCACCCGGGGCACCGTCTGGACCTGGACGACGCAGGGCTTCCCGCCACCGCCTCCCTACGCCGGCCCCGCCCCGTTCCAGCCGTACCACGTCGGCTACGTCGAGCTGCCCGGCGAGCTCATCGTCGAGACGTACCTGACCGGCTTCGACGAGCGCCACCCGCAGATCGGTGACGAGGTCGAGCTGCGCGTCGTGCCGTTCAACCGCACCGACGACGGCGAGGAGATCGTCACGTTCGCGTTCGCCCCGGCCGCACCGGGACGGTCCGCATGACCGCAGAGGTCGCCATCATCGGCGTCGGGCTCCACCCGTTCGGGCGCTTCCCAGACCGCTCGGCCATCGAGATGGGCGCGATCGCCACCCGGCTCGCGCTGCGCGACGCCGGCATCGAGTGGCGCGACGTCCAGTTCGCGTTCGCCGGCAGCTACGAGGTCGACAACCCGGACTCGGTCGTCAACCAGCTCGGGCTGACCGGCATCCCGTTCACGAACATCTACAACGGCTGCGCCACCGCGGCGAGCGTGCTCACCCAGGTCGCCAGCACCATCCGCCTCGGCAACCACGACCTCGGCATCGCCATCGGGCTCGACAAGCACCTGCCGGGCGCGTTCACCAGCGACCCCGTGCAGTACAGCCTGCCCACGTGGTACGGCCAGGCCGGGCTGTTCCTCACCCCGAAGTTCTTCGCCGAGAAGATCCAGCGGTACATGCACGACCACGGCATCACCCCGCGGACGCTCGCCCGGGTGGCGGCGAAGAACTACCGCAACGGCGCTCGCAACCCCAACGCGTTCCGGCGCCAGCCGCTGACGGAGGACGAGATCCTCGGGTCGCGGATGCTCAACGACCCGCTGACGCACTACATGTTCTGCTCGCCCGATGAGGGTGCGGCGGCGGTCGTGATGTGCCGCGCCGACCGGGCGAAGGAGTACACCGACACGCCGATCTACCTGCGCGCCAGCGAGGTGCGCACCCGGCGCATCGGCGCGTTCGAGGTGCACAGCCCGTCGATCCCGCTCGAGCGCGACGACGCCCCCACCGTGCACGCGTCCCGCGCCGCGTACGAGCGCGCCGGGCTCGGGCCGGAGGACGTCGACGTCATCCAGCTGCAGGACACCGACGCCGGCGCCGAGGTGTACCACATGGCCGAGAACGGATTCTGCGCCGACGGCGAGCAGGAGGCGCTGCTCGCCGACGGGGCGACCGAGATCGACGGCCCGCTGCCGATCAACACCGACGGCGGCCTGATCGCCAACGGCGAGCCGATCGGCGCGTCCGGCCTGCGCCAGATCCACGAGCTGGTCCTCCAGCTGCGCGGTACGGCCGGCGAGCGTCAGGTCCCCGGCGAGCCGAAGGTCGGCTTCGCCCAGCTCTACGGCGCCCCCGGCACCGCCGGCGTCACCATCATCTCCCGCTAGCTCTCGTTCTGGCAGCACCAATGAGCGCTCAGCGCTACTTCCTGGGACCAGAACCGGTGGGGCTTGCGTCGTGCGGGGGGCGGGTGGGAGAATGGGGTTCTCATCTCGCGAGGATGATCTTCTGCACGCACACGGTGGCACAGAGGGGGACGCCATGACCACCGCATCCGGCATTCCGGTGTTCGACGCCGACAACCACTTCTACGAGCCGCCCGAGGCGCTGACCCGCCACCTCCCCGACCGCTACCGCAGCGAGCTGCAGTACGTGAAGCTCGCCAACGGCCGCACCAAGCTGGCGGTGGGCGGGAAGATCTCCGAGTACATCCCCAACCCGACCTTCGACGTCGTCGCCCGCCCGGGCGCGCAGGAGGACTACTACCGGAAGGGCAACCCGGAGGGGAAGAGCCGGCGCGAGATCTTCGGCGAGCCGATCAAGTCGCCGCCGTCGTTCCGCGAGCCGGTCAGCCGCCTCGCGCTGATGGACGAGCAGGGACTCGACCGCACGCTCATGTTCCCGACCCTCGCCAGCGTGGTCGAGGAGCGGATGAAGCACGACCCGCACTTCCTGCACGCCGCGATCCACGCCCTCAACGAGTGGATGTACGAGACCTGGCAGTTCAACTACGAGAACCGGATCTTCTCCACGCCGGTGATCACCCTGCCGATCGTCGAGAAGGCGATCGAGGAGCTCGAGTGGGTGGTCGCACGAGGCGCCAAGGTCGTGCTCATCCGCCCGGCGCCGGTGCCCGGGTTCCGCGGCACCCGCTCGTTCGCCCTGCCCGAGTTCGACCCGTTCTGGGAGAAGGTCGTCGAGCACGACATCCTCGTGGCGCTGCACTCCTCGGACAGCGGCTACGACCAGATCTCCAACTGGTGGGAGGGCACCGACCGCGAGATGCTGCCGTTCCAGCCGGCGGCGTTCCGTATGCTCAGCTCGTGGCGCCCGATCGAGGACGCCGTCGCCTCGCTCATCATGCACGGCGCGCTCACCCGGTTCCCGACCCTCAAGATCGCCGTGGTCGAGAACGGCGGCTCGTGGATCGAACCGCTCCAGAAGGCCATGAAGGACACCTACAAGAAGATGCCCCAGGACTTCCCGGAGGAGCCGATCGCGGCGATGCGCCGCTGCATCCACATCAGCCCGTTCTGGGAGGAGGACTACGGCCACCTCGCGGAGCTGCTCGGCGAGGACCGCGTGCTGTTCGGCTCCGACTACCCGCACCCCGAGGGGTTGGCCGACCCGGTGTCCTACGCCGACGAGATCGCCCACCACGGCGAGGCGCTGGTGCGCAAGTACATGGGCGACAACCTCGCCCGGCTGATGAACGTCGACAACACCCCCGCCGCTGGCGCCCCGACGGCCACCGCCTCCGTCTGAGCCGGTCCGTCGCCTACCCGGCCGGGCGCGTCCGGTCGAGGAACGCCCGCACGTCGTCGGTGCCGAACGACTCGTACTCGCCGGCGAGCGCGAAGTCAATCGTGGCGAGCACGGCGCGCTCCATGTGCAGGTTGAGCAGCCGCTTGGTGGTCTCCACCGCGTACTGCGGGAGTCCGGCGATCCGGTGGGCGCACGCCAGCGCGGCGTCGAACACCTCGCCGGGCTCGCAGACGTGGTTGACGAGTCCGATCTCATGGGCCCGCTCGGCGGTGATCCGGTCCCCGGTGAACGCGAACTCCTTGGCCAAGAGCAGGCTCGTGTGCAGCGGCCAGGTGATCGGCCCGCCGTCGGCGGCGACCAGGCCGACGACCACGTGCGGGTCGGCCAGGTGTGCAGCGCTGCTCATGTAGACGACGTCGGAGAGCGACACCAGGCTGCAGCCCAGCCCGACGGCGGGACCGTTGACGGCGGCGACCACGGGGACGCGGCACTGGATCATGTTGAGCACGATCCGCCGGCCGGTGGCCAGCGTGACCCGGCGCAGGTCGACATCGGTGGTCTGCTCGCGGAGGTAGCTGAAGTCGCCCCCGGCAGAGAACGCCCGGCCGTTACCGGTGAGGACCACCGCCCGGGCGTCGGTGTCGAGGCTGATCTGGGGCCACAGGTCGGCGAGAGCCTCGTGGAGCGCGTGGTTGACGGCGTTCAGGTCGTCGGGCCGGTTCAGCCGGACGACCCGGATGGGCCCGTCGCGCTCAACGACGATCTCGTCGGGAAGGTCGTACATGGTGCTCCTCCGTCGAGGGTGGGTGCGGATCTCGGCTCGCTCGGCGCCGTCACGACGCCGGCAGGCCGAGGACCCGGGTGGCGATGATGTTCTTCTGGATCTGCGAGGTGCCGCCCATCACGCTCTGGGCCCGGCTGTAGAGGTAGACGTCGAGCAGCTCGCGGCCGGTGCCGACGATGGCATCAGCGATCCCGAACGACAGCGCGACGTGGCCGACGGCCTGCTCGGCCCACGTCATGAGCAGCTTGTCAATCGAGCCCTCCGGCGTGTGCACGATGCCGTCGAGGCGCTCCGAAAGCCGCCGCGCGGTGTGGATGCGCAGCATCTCCGCCTGCACGTAGGCCCACGCCAGCTCCTGCGCGCGCTCGGGGCTCACGGCGCCGGGCGCGCTCCGAGCGATCGCCTCGAGGTCCTGCACCGCATTCAGGTAGCGCGACGCGAAGCCAAGCTCAGCGGGCTCTCGCTCGTGGCTGACGATCGTCATCGCCAGCGGCCACCCCTCGCCGGGCTGGCCGATCATATTGGCGGCCGGGACCCGCGCGTGGTCGAAGCTCACCTGGCCGAACTCGGTGGTGATGCCGTTGATCATCCGCAGCGGGCGCTGCTCGATGCCCGGCTGGCGCATCGGCACGGCGAACGCCGACAGGCCCTTGTGCTTGGGCACGTCCGGGTCGGTGCGGGCCAGGACGAGGCACCACTCGGCCACGTCGGAGTAGCTGGTCCAGATCTTGTGGCCGTCGATGACGTACTCGTCACCGTCGAGGACGGCGGTGGTGCGCAGCGACGCCAGGTCTGATCCGGCATCGGGTTCGCTGAAGCCCTGGCACCAGCGGTCACGCCCACTGATCAGGCCGGGCAGGAACCGCGCCTTGACCGCCTCGCTGCCGTGACGGCTGATGCCCTGGATGAGGTATCCCAGGCTGGGCTTCGGCGGGGCGCCGGCACGCGCCAGCTCCTCGTCGACGATGACCTCGTAGACCGGCGAGAGCCCGCGTCCGCCGTACTCGGTGGGCCACGCGAGCGCGAAGAACCCGGCGTCGTAGAGGCGCTGGTGCCACTCGCCGAGCGAGGTCCAGTAGCTGTCGTCGCTGTGCGAGCGATGGATCGAGTCACCCTGGTCCGCCAGCCACGTCCGGATGCGCTGGCGGAAGGCGGCCTCCGCCGGTGCGTCATGGAAGTCCAACGGCGAACCCCCATCGATGTCGGGCGAGCAACGCCAGCTGGGCGCCATCGCCGCCGAACAGCTCGGCCGACAGGAGCGCCCGCCGCAGGTACACGTGCGCCATGCACTCCCAGGTGTTGCCGATGCCGCCGTGCACCTGGATCGCCGTCTCGCACACGGTGCGCGCCGCTCGTGCCGCGTACGCCTTCGCGACCGCGGCGGCGGCGCGCGCCTGCGCAGGGTCGAGCGCGTCGACACCCCAGGCGGCGTAGGTCACGGCGCTGCGCGCCCCCTCCGTCAGCGTCGTCGCCTCGGCGAGGAGGTGCTGGACCGCTTGGAACGAGCCGACCGGGACACCGAACTGACGGCGCTCCCTGGCGTAGTCGGTGGACAGCGTCACCGCGCCGGCCATCACCCCGACGAGGTCGGCCGCGCTCAGCGTGACGGCCAGCGCCTCCCACGCGAGGAGGTCGGCGTCGCTCACCGCACCGACCTCCACCGGGTCGGCGTCACCGACCGCGACGACCGCGCGCGTCAGGTCGACGCCGCCGGCCGTGGGCGCCGCACCCGGGTCGATCGGTGTGAGCGTCACCGTCGAGCCGGCGGGCGCCAGCGACACGGCCTGCCGGCACGCGGCAGCGTCGAGCGCCACCCCGCTCCCCCGGGCCAGCCCGGCCAGGTCCGCCGCCACGGCGATCGTGGACCGCTCGTCGCCGGCCACACCCGCACGGCGGAGGAGATCGTGGGCCAGCAGCGGCCCGACGACGGCGACATCGCACACGCGGCGGGCCAGTGCCTCCACCACGAGCGCCGCCTCGACCCCGGAGGCGAGCGGTTCGCCCGGCGCACCACCTCGCAGCTCGCGCCAGCCGGCCTGCACCATGGCGGCGTCGAGCCGCGCTCGGCGGTCGGCGTCGTCGAGATCGCCGACGGCACGCACGCCCAGGCGCTCGCCGAGGCGACCAGCGGCGGCGGCCAGCTCACGCTGCTCCGGGGAGGGCCTGGCGTCCACGTCAGGTCCCGTGGCTCGCCTGCAGCTCACGGCGCAGCACCTTGCCCGAGGCCAGCCGCGGCACCTCGTCGATGACCACCACCTCGCTGATCCGCTTGTACGACGCCAGCTGGTCGCCGACGGCGTCCACCAGCCGCTCGAGGTCGACCGAGGCGCCGGGGCACAGGACGACTGCAGCGACGATCGCCTCGCCGGTCGTCGCGCTCGGCACACCGAACACCGCGCAGTCCACGACGTCGGGCTGAGCGATCAGCACGCTCTCGATCTCGGCCGGTGCCACCTGGAAGCCGTTGACCTTGATCATCTCCTTCACCCGGCCCGTGATGCACACCCAGCCGTCGCCGTCGAGCGTGCCCACGTCACCGGTGCGGTACCAGCCGTCGACGAAGGCCTCGCCGTTGGCCGCCTCCGGCAGGTAGCCGGCCATCACGGACGGGCTGCGCACCTGGATCTCTCCCGGGATGCCCGGTGGGACGACGGACCCGGTGGCCAGGTCGACGATGCGCACCTCGACGCCGCGCGGCGGCACCCCGACCGAGTCGAGGCGCCATGCCTCGGGGCGGGCGACCGGGTTGGCGGCGATCACCGGGAGCTCGCTCGCTCCGTAGGCGGGCAGGAAGCGCACGCCGCTCCGCCGGGTGACGGTCGCGGCGACCGCGGGCGACACCGGGGTGGCACCCCACATGATGTAGCGCAGCGACGACAGGTCGCGCCGCTCGAGATCGGCCAGGTTGGCGATCGCCAGCGCGATGGGCGCCACCGCCATCTCGATGGTGATCCGGTCACGCTCGATGGCGCCGACCACGGCCTCGACGTCGAAACGCCGGTGGAGCCGCACGCTCGCCCCCTGGACGGCGATCGCGTACAGGTTGAGGAGCCCGAGGATGTGGAACGGTGGCGTGGCGATCTGCAGGCGGTCCTGCGCCGTGAGCGCCAGCGACTCGACCCAGTGGTCGATCGCGCAGCTCAGGGACCGGTGGGTGTGGCGAACGGCCTTGGGCAACCCGGTGGTCCCGGAGCTGAAGAACACGACGGCCAGGTCATCGGGCGACACCTCGTCCACCGGGCGGGCTGGAGGTGACGCCGTCGCGCCGGAGCGGACGCCGAACGAGTCGACGTGGATGGACACGGGCAGCATCGAGGCGATGCCAGCGGCACCCGACCCGTCGTGCACCAGGTGCGTCGGGTGCACCAGCTCCAGCGCGTGAGCGACCTCACGCTCCCGCCACGCGGTGCTGATCATCACCGGCACCGCGCCGAGCCGGGCCATGGCGAAGACCGCGGCGACCAGCTCGAGCGAGCTGCCCGCGCTCAGCGCGACGAGTGTGCCCCGGCCGACGCCGTGCTGCGCCAGCACCCCAGCGGCTCGGTCGACGGCGGCACCGAGCGCCCGGTACGAGATCGTTTCGTCGCCGGTGCGCAGCGCCACCGCGTCGGCGTGGCGGGAGATGGCGTCGTCCACCCGCCGGCCGAGCAGGGCGGCAACCGGCGTGCTCGTCGTTCCCCCCGTCGACATCGGCGTGAGGTTAGCCCCGTTCGTCGCAGGACGAAAGATGACTACCCAGAAAAGAGAACGGGGCTCTCAGCGGGACCGAGCGGCGACGACGTCGTCAGGACAGATCGCGTGGAGCACGAACTCCCACATCTCCGCCGAGGTGATCGGCTGGGGGACGCCGCCCCCACGGCCGGCGGTCGTGGTGGCCGACTGGAGGATGATCGCGGTCTGGCGACGACGGCGCCCCGGGCGCAGCAGGTCGGCGGCCCCGGCCTCCTCGACGATGCTGGCGATGTACTCGAACAGCGGCGAGTACGCGCGGGTCACCTCGTCGGGGTGTGTGAGCAGGAGGCGCTGGGCGAACTCGTAGAACAGCGGCTGCTCCGACAGCACGTCGGGCGAGCAGAGGTCGAACAGGATGCGGGTGGCCGTCTCGAGCCGCTCGAGCGGATCGCCATCGACGGTGGCCGCCCTGATGCGGGCGACCGCCGCTTCCATCTCCTCCTCGAACAGCGCCAGCAAGAGCTCGTGCTTGCCGTCGAAGTACTGGTAGAAGCTGCGCAGCGACTGATGCGAGCGGTCGACCACCTCCTGGACGGTGAAGTTGATCGAGCCCTTCTCGATGATGATGTCGCGCGCCGAGTTGAGGAACTGCTGGACACGGGTGGCCGCCCGCTGACGGGCCGCCCGTGTCGAGCGCTCGATGGCCCGCGCCCGCCAGACGGCCTCGTCCTTCAGCTCGTCGACGCTCTCGTCGTCGTCGTCGGGCGCTGCGGTCACTCGTGCCATGGGCCGAGCCTAACCCTGACGGAAATGGAGATCGCGAGACCTGCGAACCTCGTTCTTGTCGACGCGACCACGCGCTGCTAGACACTCGCTCAGCACCGCTGGGCGCTGTCGGGGGAACAGGGGAGGTCCGATGAGTGAGGTGGGCGCCGCACGCTACGCCGGCGAGCGCATCGCCCGCGTCGAGGATCCGCGCCTGCTCACCGGGCACGGGACGTACGTCGCCGATGTGCAGCGGCCGGGGATGCTCCACGCCTGCTTCGTCCGCAGCCCGTACGCCCGGGCTCGAATCCTCGGCATCGACGCGTCAGCGGCGCTGCAGCTGCCGGGTGTCCACGCCGTGTTCACTGCTGACGATCTGAACGGCGACCAGCACCAGCCGTGGTACTCCCTGGCGGGCAAGGATGTCCCGGACTGCCCGCGGCCACCGCTCGCCGATGGTGAGGTGCGCTTCGCCGGCGACCTCGTGGCCCTCGTGGTGGCCGACGACCGCTACCTCGCCGAGGACGCCGCCGAGCTGGTCGACGTGCAGTACGACCCGCTCCCACCGGTCGTCGACTACGCCACGGCCGACCAGACCGACGAGCTCGTCCACGCTGGTTGGGAGCGCAACGTGTGCGGGCAGATGGGCGGCCGGCCCATCGCCTCGCTCGACCCCCTGTTCGAGGGTGCGCCCGTGGTGGTCGAGCGCACGATCCACCAGCAGGCATACGTCGCCTCGCCGATGGAGACGCGGGGCATCGTGGCCGAGTGGTCCGCGGCCGACGGCCAGCTCACCGTGTGGGCGGCCACCCAGTCGCCCCACGACCTGCGGCTCTTCGCGTCACGCCTGCTCGGCCTGGCCGAGAACCAGATCCGGGTGATCGCCCGCGACACCGGTGGGGCCTTCGGCCAGAAGATCAACGCCCACCGCGAGGACATGTGCGTGCTGCTCGCCTCGCGGCGGCTGCCGGCGGCGCTGAAGTACGTCGAGGACCGACGCGAGAACCTGATGGCGAGCTCATCGCGCCACGAGCACGGCCACGTCCGCATGGCCTTCGATGACGATGCCACCTACCTCGGCGCCACGCTCGACTACGTCCAAGACGTCGGCGCCTACCCGATCCCGTATCCGGTGTACGTGGCGATGGCGATCGGGATGATCTTCCCCGGCCCGTACCGGCTGCCGAGCGCGGGGTTCGGCGTGCGCTGCATGTTCTCGAACACCCCCGGCCGCACGGCGTACCGCGGACCGTGGCAGTTCGAGACCGTGGCCCGCGAGCTCATGCTCGACGTGGCCGCGCGCCGTCTCGGGATCGACCCGGCCGAGCTCCGCCGGCGCAACCTGCTGCGTCGCGACGAGCTGCCCTACGCCAACCCGTGCGGGATGACCTACACCGACATGACGCCGCTCGAGACGTTCGAGGCGGCGCTCGAGCACATCGACTACGACGGCTTCCGCCGGGCGCAGGCGGCCGCACGGGCGGAGGGCCGCTACCTCGGCATCGGCACCGCCAGCTACGTCGAGCCGACGTCGAGCGGCATGCCGTTCTCGGGGAGCGAGGGCGCGACGATCCGCATCGAGCCGACGGGGGCCGTGAACGTGTACCTCGCCGGCGGGTCCGCCGGCAACAGCCTGGAGACCACCGCCGTGCAGCTGGCCGCCGACGCGCTCGGTGTCGACATCTCCCAGGTGCGCACGATCCAGGGCGACACCGCGGTCACCCCGTTCGGCGCCGGGACCGGCGGGAGCCGCAGCGGCTCCATGGTCGCCGGGGCGATCCGCGAGACGGCGACGGTGCTGCGGGAGCGCATCGCCAGGATCGCCGCCCACCGGCTCGAGGCGGCACCGGAGGACGTCGTGCTCGCCGACGGTCGGGCCGGCGTCCGGGGCTCGCCGGGCGCCTCGCTGACGATCGCCGAGATCGCCGACCTCGCCTACTTCGGCGGGCAGCAGCTCCCCCCCGACATCCCCATGGGGCTCGAGGCCTCGGCCCGGTACCGCGCCGAGGCGTTCGTGGTGTGGGCCAACGCCACCCACGTGTGCACCTGCGAGGTCGACATCGAGACCGGGCAGGTGCGGCTGCTGCGCTACGTGGTCGCCGAGGACTGTGGTCCGATGATCAACCCCAACGTCGTCGAGGGGCAGATCGCCGGGGGCACCGTGCAGGGCATCGGCGGCGCGCTGTTCGAGGAGATCTCGTGGGACGGAGACGGCAACCCGCTGGCCACCACGTTCGTGGACTACCTGGTGCCGACCAGCACGGAGGTGCCCGCCATCGAGTACGTCCACATGGAGGGGTCGCCCGGGCCCGGACCCGGCGGGTACAAGGGTGTCGGGGAGGGCGGGGCGATCGCCGCGCCGGCGGCGGTGGCCAACGCCGTCGCCGACGCCCTGGCGCCGTTCGGCGTGACCGTCGACCGCCTGCCGCTCACCCCGAGCGCCGTGCGGGCGCTGATCGCCGGGGGGGCGCCGTGAAGCCGGCGCCGTTCACGTACCACGCCCCGACCTCGGCCGCCGACGCCGCCGGCCTGCTCAGCGAGCTCGACGACGCCAAGGTCATCGCCGGCGGGCAGAGCCTCGTCCCCCTGATGGCGCTGCGGCTGGCGACGCCCACCCACCTCGTCGACATCGGGCGCGTGAGCGGGCTGCGCGGCATCGAAGCGCTCGATGGCGTCGTGCGGATCGGCGCGTCGGCCACCCAGGCGGCCGCGGAGCGCCATCCGGCGATCGCCGCCGGCGCCCCGCTCCTGGCCCGGGCCCTGCCCCACATCGGGCACTTCCAGGTCCGCAACCGCGGCACGATCGGTGGCTCGATCGCCCACGCCGACCCGGCATCGGAGCTTCCTGCCGTCGCACTGGCCCTCGACGCCGAGGTCACCGTCGTCGGGCGCGTGGGGGAGCGCACGGTCGCCGCGGCCGATCTCTTCACCGGGACGTGGACGACGGCGCTCGAGCCCGATGAGGTGCTCACCGCCGTCACGTTCCCCGTCTGGGAAGGTCGTTGCGGGTTCGCGGTCGACGAGGTCGCCCGGCGCCACGGCGACTTCGCCATCGCCGGCGCCTGCGTCGCCGTCGAGCTCGACGAGCAGGCGGCGGTGCGGCGGTGCGCGATCGGCCTGTTCGGGCTCGGGTCGACCCCGCTGCGGGCGAGCGCCGCCGAGCGAGCGGTCACCGGGGTCAGCGCGCCCGACGTCGACGCCGCCGAGGTCGGCCGGCTCGCCGTGGGCGATCTGACCTCGGTGCCCACCGATGTCCACGGGTCGGCCGACTTCCGAGCCGAGATCGGCGCGGTGGTCGCCGGCCGAGCCGTGCAACGAGCCCTTCGGGAGGCGCTCCATGTCTGACCCGCCTGCGGTCGCGATCGAGCTGACCGTCAACGGCACCCGCCGGCGTGCCACGGTGCCGCCCCGGCTCACGCTCGCCGACTTCCTGCGCGAGCAGCTGGGCCTCACCGGCACCCACCTCGGCTGCGAGCACGGCGTGTGCGGCGCCTGCTCGGTGCTCCTCGACGGCGAGGCGGTGCGGTCGTGCCTGGTGTTCGCCGTCCAGGCCGGCGGCGCCGAGGTGACGACGATCGAGGGGATCGCCGGACGGGACGGCGGGCTCTCCCCGGTGCAGCAGGCCCTGCGCGACCACCACGGATTGCAGTGCGGGTTCTGCACGCCCGGCATCGTGGTCTCGGCCACCGCGTTCCTGCGCGACCACCCCGACCCCACCGACCACGAGATCCGGGTCGCACTGTCCGGGAACCTGTGCCGCTGCACCGGCTACCAGGGGATCGTCGACGCCGTCCGGGCGGCCGCGCCGAGAACGTCACGGGACGGGTGACGATGAACGACGCACGGGCGACGACGAACGACCTGTGGGAGGCGATGTCGACCGCACGCTCGATCCGGCGCTTCACCGACGAGCCGGTCGACGACACCACGCTGCGGCGCTGCCTCGAGGCGGGCACGTGGGCGCCGTCGGGCGGGAACTTCCAAGCGTGGCGCTTCGTGATCCTGCGCTCGCCCGAGGCGCGCGCCGCCGTCGCCCGGGCCGCCGCCGAGGCACTCGCCGTCATCGAGCCGGTCTACGGCATGTCCCGCCCCGCCCCCGACGAGGACAGCCGCCGGGCCCGCACCTACCGGGCCACCTACGAGCTCCACGACCGCGCCGATGAGCTCACGTCGGTGCTGTTCACCTACCGCAACTACGACACCGCGTCGGAGCTCCTGCTCGGCGGCTCGATCTACCCGGCCGTCCAGAACTTCATCCTCGCCGCACGCGGGCTCGGTCTCGGCGCCTGTGTGACGAGCTGGGCGTCGTACGGGGGCGAGGCGATCCTCCGTGAGGCCGTGGGGGTGCCCGACGACTGGATGCTCGCCGCGCACGTCGTCGTGGGCTGGCCGCGTGGCCGCCACGGGCCGGTCAGCCGGCACCCAGTGACCGACGTCGTCGCGCTCGACCGGTGGGAGCACCTCGCCTGGCCGGCGACGGACTGATGGTGCTCCCCGGCCCGGGCCACGCCGCGAGAACGCCGTTCTTCGTCCTTGTACCATGACGTTTCCATGACCGAGGGGACGCTGCGCCGCCACGCGCACCATGCGATGCGCGTGCGCCGGGTCGTCGACGAGACGCCGGATGCGCGCACGTTCGTGTTCGACGTACCCGACGAGCTCGCCGAGCTGTTCTCGTACCGAGCCGGGCAGTTCTGCACCGTGCGCATCCACGTCGACGGAGAGGACGTGTCACGCTGCTACTCGATGTCGAGCGCGCCGGCGCTCGGCGAGCCACTGGCGTTCACGGTCAAGCGCGTGCCGGGCGGCATCGTGTCGAACTGGCTGATCGACCACGTCGCCCCCGGCGACGAGCTCGAGCTGATGCCGCCCGCCGGCATGTTCTGCGAGCGTCCGGGCGCCACGCCGCTGCTGGCGTTCTGCGGCGGCAGCGGGGTGACCCCGGTGTTCTCGATCGTCAAGCAGGTGCTGGCCGCCGGCGATCGCCCGGTGCGCGTGTTCGACGCCAACCGCGACCGCGACTCGGTGATCTTCGCCGTTGCGCTCGACGCGCTCGTCGCCGCCCACGGCGACCGGTTCGTGGTCCACCACCACATCGATGCCGAGGCCGGCCACCCCACCCACGCCGACATCGCCCGGTTCGTCGGCACCGACACCGACGCCGACGTGTTCGTGTGCGGACCGGCCCCGTTCATGGACCTCGTCGAGTCCGCCGTCACCGCCGCCGGCATCCCCGTCGACCGGGTGTCGATCGAACGCTTCGTCAACCCGTCGGCGGCGGACGCGGCGCCGGTCGCCGCCACACCGCCACTCGCCCCGGCCACGCTGACGATCACGATCAAGCGCAAGCACCACACCGTCGCCTACGTGGCCGGTGACACGATCCTCGAGACGGCTCGGCGCGCCGGGATCAAGGCCCCGTTCTCGTGCGAGCAGGGCAACTGCGCCACCTGCATGGCCCGCCTCACGTCCGGCAGCGCGACGATGCGGGCGAACCACGCGCTCACCGACGACGAGGTCGCCGAGGGATGGGTGCTGACGTGCCAGGCCCTGCCGGCGGGGACCGAGGTCGCCGTCGTGTACGACGACCTGTGACGCCCCGGACCACGATCCAGGAGGGACCGCCGCCATGGCCGCACCGACCACGCCCGAACCGACCACACCGAGCAAGGTCGTCGCCCTGCACGCGCGAGCCGCGCTCGACGTCGCCTCGGGCGAGCTGATCGACGGCGCGTACGTGCGCGTCGAGGGCGACCGCATCGCCGAGGTCGGCGCCGACGCTCGCACGGCACAAGGCGCCGGCGAGGTGATCGACCTGGGCGAGCTCACCTTGATCCCCGGCCTGATGGACATGGAGGTCGATCTCGTGCTCGGCGGGGCCGGTGCGGGGCTGAACGATCCCGTCACCGTCGACCCGGTCAGCATGACGCTGCGGGCCGCGGCGAACGCCCGCCGGACGCTGCTGGCCGGGTTCACGACCGTGCGCAACCTCGGGCTGTTCGTGAAGACGAGCGGCTACCTGCTCGACGTGGCGCTGGCGCGGGCGATCGACGCCGGCTGGGTCGACGGCTGCCGGATCGTTCCCGCCGGCCATGCCATCGTGCCCACCGGCGGGCACCTGGACCCGAGCGCGCAGAGCGGTCTGGCACCGCACCTGATGCCCCTGTCCGTGGAGGAGGGGGTCGCCGACGGCGTCGATGAGGTGCGAAAGGCCGTGCGCTACCAGATCAAGCACGGCGCCAAGGTCATCAAGTGCTGCGCGTCGGGCGGTGTGATCTCCCCCACCGGCCCGTCGGGGGCGCAGCAGTACTCGACCGAGGAGCTGAGCGCGATCGCCGACGAGGCGCACCGCCGCGGGCTCAAGGTCGCCGCGCACTGCCACGGCGACGTGGCGGTCAACGCCGCACTCGACGCCGGCATCGACTGCATCGAGCACGGGTTCATGATCACCGACGACACGATCCAGCGCCTCGTCGACCGAGGGACGTTCCTCGTGTCGACGACCGCGCTCACCCAGAGCTGGGACGTGTCGGCACAGCCCCGTGCGCTGCGCCGCAAGGCGGAGGAGGTGTTCCCGAAGGCCAGGGCCTCGCTGTCCCGTGCGATCGAGGCCGGGGTCAAGATCGCCTGTGGCACCGACGCGCCGGCGATCTGGCACGGGCGCAACGCCGAGGAGCTCGTGGCGCTCGTCGAGCGGGGCATGACGCCGATACAGGCGATCCGCGCCGCCACGACGGTCGCCGCCGAGCTCATCGACGCGCCGGACCTCGGCCGGATCGAGCCCGGAATGCGGGCCGACCTCGTCGGCCTCGACGGCGACCCGCTCAGGGACATCACCGCCACCCAGCGCGTGCGGTTCGTGATGAAGGACGGCGTCGTCCACCGTCACCGCTGAGCGGGGGCGCTTGCCCGCGACCAGCGGAAACGTTATTCTCCGATTTCGGAAACGCAACTCGCTCACCCGTCGGCGGGCTCACGGGGGACCCGTCGCTCGAGGAGGATCAATGCCCCACTTCCCGAAGCCGGCCGAGGGCAGCTGGACCGAGCACTACCCCGGGCTCGGCACCGGGCCGGTCTCCTACCGCGACTCCTACGACCCGGAGCACTGGCAGGCCGAGATCGACACCATCTTCACCAAGGAGTGGCTGAACGTCGGCCGCGTCGAGCAGCTCCCGCGGGCCGGCAGCTACTTCACCCGCGAGCTCCCCTGGGCGAAGAAGAGCATCGTCATCGTCAAGGACCGCGACGGCACCGTGCGCGCCTTCCACAACGTGTGCCGTCACCGCGGCAACAAGCTCATGTGGGACGACTACCCGGGGCAGGAGACGTCCGGGGTCTGCCGGCAGATGACCTGCAAGTACCACGCCTGGCGCTACGACCTCGACGGGTCCCTCAGCTTCGTGCAGCAGGAGTCCGAGTTCTTCGACCTCGACAAGGCGAGCCTCGGTCTGGCGCCCGTGGCCTGCGACGTGTGGGAGGGCTTCATCTTCATCAACCTCGACCCGAAGCCGGCCCAGACGCTCACCGAGGCGCTGGCACCGCTGGCCGAGGGCCTCGCCGGCTACCCGTTCGGCGAGATGACCCAGACGTACAAGGTGCGCGCCGAGATCAACAGCAACTGGAAGCTGTTCATCGACGCCTTCGTCGAGTTCTACCACGCGCCCGTCCTGCACCAGCGCCAGGCCACCGCCGACGAGGCCCAGAAGCTGGCCGGCTACGGCTTCGAGGCGCTCCACTACGAGCTGTACAGCCCGCACTCGATGGTGTCGTCGTGGGGTGGGATGTCGCCGCCGAAGGACCTCGAGATGGTCAAGCCGATCGAGCGCATCGTGCGCGGTGGGCTGTTCGGTCCCTGGGACCGCCCCGAGGTGAGCGGCGCCACCACCGACCTGCCGCCGCTCGTGAACCCCTCCAAGCACCGCGCCTGGGGGACCGACTCGTTCGTCATCTGGCCGAACTTCATGATCCTCATCTGGGCCCCCGGCTGGTACCTCACGTACCACTACTGGCCGCTCGGGCCGAGCAAGCACCTGTTCGAGACGACCCTCAACTTCGTGCCGCCGAGGTCGGCCCGCGAGCGCCTGGCCCAGGAGCTCACGTTCTCGACGTTCAAGGAGTACGCGCTGCAGGACGCGAACACGCTGGAGGCGACCCAGACGATGCTCGAGAGCGGCGCCGTCGACACGTTCGTGCTGAACGACCAGGAGATCCTCTGCCGCCATCACCACGCCGCGGCGCGCGAGCAGGTCGCGGCGGGCCGGCGACCGGACCGCTACCCGTGGATGCCGGCGGCGGCGAGCGCCTGAAGGGAGACGACATGAGCACCACCGACGCCACGCCCGCGCTCCCCACGGAGTTCGCCGAGCTCGCGGCGTTCTCCGACTGGGCGCTCGAGACCTGGCGGGAGCGCTACGACAAGCGGCTCGCCTCGTCGATGGACGAGATGCAGGCCTTCTACGACGCGATGATGCCGCGTCTGCAGGACATCATCGACTACTGCGACACGTTCGACCTCGACGACCTGCCCGCCGGCGCCCGGCACCTGATGCTCCTGTCGTTCGCCCTGTGCGAGGTGTCGTTCCCGGTCGAGGCCTGGCGCCAGCCACGCGTGCCCGACAGCGGCGCAGCGGACCTCGAGATGGTGACCGAACCGCTGCTCTGAGCGGCGCCACGCCGATGGACACCGACGCGTTCCGGCGCGAGCTCACCGCGTGGCTCGACGCCACCGACCTCACGCCGCCGTTCGAGGGGGCCGGCTCGCTCGACGAGCAGATGGCGCAGTACTTCCGGGTGAAGCGGGCCCTCTGGACGTCGGGCTTCGGCCGCTACGGCTGGCCCGAGCAAGCCGGCGGGCTCGGTGGCCCACCGCTGCTGCGGGCGGTCGTCGGCGAGGAGGTGGCTGACCGCCGCCTGGCCGACCCGACGTGCTGGTCGATGGTCGAGGTGCTGGCACCGACCGTCATCACCGTCGCCGAACCAGAGGTGGCCGCCGCGCTCGTCGCGCCGCTGCTCGCCGGCGAGGAGATCTGGTGCCAGGGGTTCTCGGAGCCCGGGGCCGGCAGCGACCTCGCCTCGCTGACGTGTCGGGCCGCACCCGTCGACGGCGGTTGGCTCGTCAACGGCCAGAAGGTCTGGACGAGCTTCGCCCAGTTCGCCCGCCGCTGCGTGCTGCTCACCCGCACGGGGGCGCCGGACAGCGCCCACCGCGGGATCACCGCGTTCTTGGTCGACGTCGACTCCCCCGGCATCACGATCCGCCCGATCGAGGCTCAGCACGGCCGCCTCGAGTTCGCCGAGGTGTTCTTCGACGACGTGTTCGTCCCCGCTGATCGCCGCCTCGGCGGGGTCGGGCAGGGGTGGCAGGTGGCGATGGACATCCTGCCGTACGAGCGCTCCACGACCTTCTGGCACCGGGGCGCCCATCTCCACCAGCGCTGCCGCCAGCTCGTCGCCCAGCTCTCGGACCGGGCGGATACCACCCCGGCGGCGGCGGCGGCGCTCGGCGAGGCGTACCAGGCGGTGTTCGCGTTCCGGATGCGCTCGCGCGCCACCCAGCACCGGCTCGCCGCCGGGGAGCAGCTCGGGCCGGAGACGTCGATCGACAAGATCCTCATCGCCACGGCCGAGCAGCTGCTGATGGAGACGGCGCGCACGGTGCTGCCCGGCGAGATCGAGCTCGGCGGCGACGCCACCGCCGAGATGTGGCGCGAGGACTACCTCTACTCCAAGGCGGCGACGATCTACGGCGGCACGGCAGAGATCCAGCGCAACATCGTCGCTCGCCGTCTGCTCGACCTGGGCCCGGGCACATGACCTCGATGAGCGCAGATGAGCTGGCGCTGCTCGGCGCCAGCTTCGAGGCCGTGATGCTCGCGCACCCGGGACCGGCCGAGGCCGACGCCGCGCTGTTCGGGCTCGGGTGGGGCGAGCTGCTCGCCGCCGAACCGGCGCGGGGCCCGGCGATGGCGTTCGGCGCGCTGGGTACCAGCGGTGCTGCGAGCGGGCTGCTCGACGACGTGATCGCTCGGTGCCTCGCCGTCGACCCGTCACCAGCGGTGTGCGTGGTCCTCCCGGCGGCGGTGCAGTCCGCCCCGCCAGGCCAGGTTCACGGTGACTCGATCACGGTCGACGGCATCGTGTCGGCACGCGAGCGCATCGCCACCTCGGCGATCGTCCCGTGCCTCGACGGGCCCACGGTGCGTCTCGCCACGGTGCGCATCGACGCGCTCGGTGCACCGACCGGGGCGGCGCTCGACCCCGGCACGCCGTATCGACGCCTGCTGGGGACGTTGCCCGCTGCTGCGCTGGAGGGCTCCCCGGCCACGGACGGCTGGCCTCGGGCGGTCGCGGCCGCCCGAGTGGCGCTGGCGCACCAGCTCGTCGCCGCAGCCCGCACGATGCTGCAGCAGGCCCGCCAGCACGCCGTCGACCGCGTGCAGTTCGGCCGCCCGGTGTCGTCGTTCCAGGCGGTGCGGCACCGTCTCGCCGAGTCGCTCGTCCACATCGAGGGCGCCGCCGCCGTCACCGACGTCTGCGGCCACGACCCGGACCCGCTGCTGGCCGCTCTGGCCAAGTCGCTCGCCGGCGCGGCCGCCCGCACCACGTCCGCTCACGCCCAGCAGGTCCTGGCCGGCATCGGCTTCACGACCGATCACCCCTTCCAGCGGTGGCTGAAGCGGGTGCTCACCCTGGACGTGCTGTTCGGCTCGGCCCGCTCGCTCCCCGCCGAGATCGGCGCCGAGCTGCTCACCCGCCGCGACGCCCCCCGCCTCGTCGAGCTCTGACCCACCCCCACCCCACCTCAACTCCACCCCCCAACCCACCCCAACCCCCGGGGAGGGGGGGTGAGGCCCCAGGTGTCGAAGGCGGCGGCGAGCATCTGGTAGGTGCCGGCGACGAAGATGAGGTCCATGGCCGCCTCGAGCCCCAGCTCGGCGACGAGCTCCGTCCACATGTCCGACGGGAGTGAGCGCCCGGCGAGGAGCTCGTCGGTGGCCTCGAGCACCAGCCGGTCGACACCGCCGAACGCGTCGTTCCCGGCGGTGAGGGCGTCCATCTCCTCGTCGGTGATGCCGAGACCCCTTCCGATCGTCACGTGCTCGGCCCACTCGTAGGCGTTGCGGCGCTCGTGCGCCACGCGCAGGATGCACAGCTCGCGCACCCGCGCCGGGAGGGGGCTGCGCTGCAGCAGGTAGGCGTTGAAGGCCAGGAACACCTTCGCCAGCGCGGGGTTGCGCACCAAGACACCGACAACGTCGAAGTTCAACGGGTCGAACCGCCGGCCCGAGCCGGCGCGCGGCACGTCGTCGCCTGCCAGGCCGAGCAGGGCCCCGAACGCGTCGTAGTGCGCATCGGCCCACTCGTCCGCGCGCAGCGGCGCGAGACCGGCGGCGGACGACTCGTGTGGATCTCCCATCGACGACCCTCCTCGGCGAACCGGCCGTTCGGCCCGGCGCGACACACACTCTCGTTCGGGGAGAGTACAGTTCTCATCGATCGCCGTCGGCGGTCCAGGGGGAAGCGCACCCACGAGAACCGGCCACCCGGTCCGACCCTCGTGTGGTGCACCGATCATCGGAGGAGCTCGGATGAAGCTCACGTCAGGCGCAACACGGTCCCGCCCGCTCCGGCTGGTCGCCGCGGCGGCGATCGCCGGGCTCATGGCCACGGCGTGCGGGAACTCGGGGGATGACGACACCTCGTCACCGACCGTGGCAGGCGCAGCCGACACCGCCGCGGACACCGCCGCACCGGCTGACACCGGGCCGGCCGACACGGCCGCGCCGACCGACACCGGTCCGACCGACACCGCCGGAGCGGCCGAACCCGACATCGGCACGTTCGAGCCGATCTCAGGGGTTCCGGGCGTGACCGACGAGACGATCAGCTTCGCGGTGATGGGAACCGGCCCGGCCAACCCGCTCGGCTACTGCCTGCTCGAGTGCTACAAGGCGGGCGTCCAGGCGTACTTCGACTACCGCAACAGCATCGGTGGCGTGAACGGTCGCCAGCTCGAGATCGGCCGCGTCGACGACGACGAGTTCGCCAACACCCAGGTCAAGCTGCTCGACATCATGGACGACGACAGCGTGTTCGCCACCTTCGCCGCCCCGCTCACCTACAGCGGCTTCTCCGACGTCGGCGGCTCGGACATGCCGCTCTACACGACGTTCCCCGCATCCGGCGACGCCGACGGCTTCGACAACATCTACGTCCCGAACGGCACGCTCTGCGTCACCTGCCTCAACCCGATGACGGTGTGGGCCGCGGCGAACGCCGGCGCGACGACCGCCGCCTCCCTCGGGTTCGGCGTCTCCCAGGCGTCGAAGGACTGCGCCACCCGCGCCGAGCAGGAGTTCACCACCTGGGGCCCCGACGCCGGCATCGAGTTCGCCTACAAGAACGACGACCTGCCCTTCGGCCTGCCCAACGGGCTCGGCCCCGAGGTCACGGCGATGCTGGACGCCGGGGTGGACTACATCACGCTCTGCGTCGACCAGAACAGCGCGCTCGTGCTGGCGCAGGAGCTGGCGCGCCAGGGTGCCGGTGACGTGACGATCGTGCTCCCGCAGGGCTATGGCGACACGGGGTTCCTCACGGCCAACGCCGACGTCCTCGAGGGTGACCTCCTCGCCACGGCGTACCGGCCGGCTGAGGCCGACCCCGGCGACTCGATCCTGCCGACGATGCTGGAGTGGCTGGACAAGAGCGGCGTCGGCTACAACGACTACGCCATCCAGGGCTGGCTCGGCGCCACGCTGGCGGTCACCGGCATCCTCGCCGCCGGAGCGCAGTTCGACCGGGCGAGCGTGATCGCCGCCACCAACGCGATCACGGACTACACCGGCGACGGCTTGCTGCCACCGGTCGACTGGACCACGGCCCACACGGCGCCGACCGAGGACGAGGCCCGCACGTTCTGCATGGCGTACCTGAAGGTCCAACCCGACGGCAGCCTCGAGACGGTGGAGGACCCCGCGACGCCGTTCGCCTGCTACGACCTGCCGCTCGAGAGCTGGACCGAGCCCCGCATCACCGCCGACGGCTGAGACCCCCGCGGGCTCGGACGCCGGCGAACGGCGTCCGAGCCCGCCAGCGGCCAGGAGCACGCACGCGCATGGACCACCAGCAGATCTCCGACATCATCGAGATCGAGCAGCTGCTCGCCAGGTACGCCGTCGCCATGTCGTGCGACGACGTCGACCTGGTGATGGACGTCTTCACCGACGACGGCTGGTACAGCGCGTTCGGTGACCGCTACGCCGTCGCCGACTTCCCCCGGCTCGTCGCCGCCGCACCGAAGGGGCTGTTCATGACCGGCACGCCGCTCATCGAGCTCGACGGCGACGAGGCGACCGGGACCCAGCCGCTCTGCATGGTCATCCAGTCCGACCACAGCATGCGCATCGGGTACTACCGCGACACCTACCGCCGCACCGAGCGGGGCTGGCGCCTGGCGACGCGCTCGATGACGTTCATGCGCCGCAGCGGCGCCCACGACGCCGGACGGCCCCACGACCCCACCCGCCCGACACCGGCGCAGTGACGCCGCTCAGCCGCGATTCTCGGCCGGGCCCTTCGGGACGTCTCGGAACGGCACGTCGCGGTCGTGCGACCACTCGCGCGGCATCCCCAGCACTCGCTCGGCGATCACGTTGCGGGCCATCTCGGTGGTGCCCCCACCGATCGTCGACACGTGGCGCATGAGGTAGTCGTTGCCCCACTCGACGGCCATGCCGTCGTCGCCGTCCCATGCGGCCCCGGCCGCGCCCGCCAGCTCGTAGGTGATCGAGGTCATCCGAACGGTCGCCAGACCGGTGTGGAGGCGGGCGATCGACGCCGACTGATCCGACATCGCCCCGGTGCCAACCCCCTCGGCGATGCGCGCCTGCAGCGCGACGGTGACCAGCTCGAGCATCCTCGACTCGCCGATCAGGTCGCGGGCCAGCGGATCCGACAGCGCGCCCACGTCACGAGCGACGCCGAGGTTGTGCGCGCCGGTCATCGAGTGGCGGACGTCGCCGATCGGCATGCTCACGTACGGCGAGTTGGAGAGCATCCGCTCGTGGAACAGCCAGCGGGTGCCGACCGTCCAGCCGGCATCGACGTCACCCACCCGGTCGGAGTCGGGGACGCGCACATCGGAGAGGAACTCCTGGCAGAAGTCCTTGAAGCCGTTGAGCATCTCGATCCGGTGGACCTCGACGCCGGGTTGGTGCAGCGGGAGGATGAACACCGTCAGGCCCCGATGCTTGGGAACGTCCCAGTTCGTGCGGGCGAGGCACAGCCCCCAGTCGGACCACCATGCGCCGGTCGTCCACACCTTCGAGCCGTTGAGGATCCACTCGTCGCCGTCGCGGATGGCGGTGGTCTGCGCGCCCGCCACGTCGGAGCCGCTGCTCGGCTCGGACAGCAGCTGCATCCAGATCTCCTCACCCTTGAGGATCGCCGGGATGTGCTGGCGCTTCTGCTCCTCGGTGCCGAACTCGAGCAGCACCGCTGCACACGGAGAGAACGTGGGCAGCTGGATCCTGGTCGGGTAGTCGTAGCCGCGCAGCTCTTCGCGCAGCGCCTGCTGGTGGGCGATGGTGAGGCCGAGCCCGCCGTACTCGCGAGGGATGCACACGCCCGCCAGGCCGGCGTCGTAGAACCGGCGTTGGAGCGCGCGCTCGGCCGCGACCTCCGCTAGCTCTTCCTCGTCCGACAGCTTCGGCCGGAGCAGGCCGAGGTGCTCGACCGGGCGGCGACGTGCCACGTTGTCGCGCAGCCACGCCCGCGCCCTGGCGCGGAAGTCATCGACGGACTCGTCCGGGTCGCGGAGCGCGTCGGTCACGGCGCACCTCCGTTCAGGTCATCGAGCGAGCCGGCCTCGCGCCGCTCCGCCGCTTCCGCCAGGTCGGCAAGGCGCCGGCGGTGATCGGCCGGGGTGCCGTAGGCCGTCCGGTTCACCACGATCCGGCGCATGTACACGTGCAGGTCGTGCTCGAAGGTGACGCCGATCCCCCCGTGCAGCTGCACACAGTCCTGCGCCAGGTCGGCGCCGCGCTCGCCGACGTAGGCCGCGGCGGCGCTGGCGAGGTCGGCGGCGTCGGCGGCACCGGTGGCCACACCGAAGGCCGCGGCGTCGGCGATGGCATGGCCCGCCTCGAGCCATGCCTTCATGTCGGCGAAGCGGTGCTTCAGCGCTTGGTACGAGGCGAGCGGCCGGCCAAACGAGTAGCGGTCGAACGCCCATTCGACCGTCATGTCGAACGCCGACTGCATCGCCCCGACCGACTCGGCCGCGGCGATCACGAGCGCCACCTGCAGCGCCCACCAGACGTCGTCGTCGGCGCCGCCGAGCGAGCCGACGACGCACGAGGCCGGCATGCGCACGTCGTCGAAGCGGACGGCGCCGAATCGCCGCGACAGGTCGGACGTGCGCATCGGCGTGATCGACACCCCCGGGGTCGACGCCGGCAGGATCACGTTGGTCAGCCCGCCCGCCGTCCGGCCGGTGACGAGCAGGACGTCGGCCGTCGGCGCCGCCTCGACGGGTCGCTTGACGCCGTTCAGGACGACCTCGTCGCCCTCGAGCCGAACGTCGAGCGACCAGCGGCCGAGACCGGTGTGGGGCGCCGGCTCGCTCAGGCACCACGCCGCGGTCGCGGTGCCGGCCACCAGACCGGCGATGGTGACGGCGTGGTCGCCGTCGCACCGGCTCAGGAGTGCCGCGACGACGTTCGTCGGGATCAGCGGGCCAGGCGCGGCGTGCCGGCCGAACTCGTGAGCCACGAGCGTGAGGTCGACGAGCGGGAGCGTGCCGATCGCTCCTCCTCCGTGCGCCTCGCCGACGAGCAGGCTCGTCCAGCCCAGCTCGGCCCCGCGCCGCCAGTAGTCGGCGGAGAAGCCGCGCTGGTCGGCGCGCAGTCCGCGCAGCACGTCGGGGGTGGCGTGCTTGTCGAGGAAGCTCGCGGTGGTCTCCCTGAACAGGACCTGGTCAGGCGATGGGTTGAGCAGCACACCGCCTCCTGACGCGGGCTGGGCCGGTGGTGAGGATCGTGGTGACGCGAGCGATGTTCTCGTCAGCGAGAACACCATTGTCACACACCTCGGACGGGGAACTAAAGTCGTCCGGTGCGCATCGGTGTGATGGTCGGCCCCGAACGCAACCGGTACGCCACCAAGGTCGAGCGGATGCTGGCCGACGCCACGTGGGCCGAGCAGCACGGCCTCAGCAGCGTCTGGATCCCCCAGGTGCCCGACGAGTTCGACGCCATGACCGCCGCCGCGCTCGTGGCCCACTCGACGGAGCGCATCGAGGTCGCCACCGCGGTCGTCGCGCTGCAGACCCGACACCCCGTAGCGCTCGTGCAGCAGGCGCTGTCGACCCAGCTCGTCGCGACCGGACGCTTCACCCTGGGCATCGGACCGTCGCACCACTGGATCATCCAGGACATGGTGGGCCTCCCCTACGAGCGCCCGGCCGCCCTCACCGCCGACTACCTCGACGTGCTCGACGCGGCGATGAGCGGCCCCGGGCCGATCGAGGTCGACAACGAGAGCTTCCACGTCCGCAACCCGATGCACGTCACCGACGCGCCGCGCATGCAGGTGCTGCTGGCCGCGCTCGGCCCGGTGATGCTGCGCCTCGCCGGAGCCCGCGCCGACGGCACCATCCTCTGGCTGGCCGACGAGAAGGCGATCGAGACCCACGTCGTGCCGACCATCACCGCCGCGGCGAACGGCGCCGGCCGGCCGGCCCCACGCATCGTCGCCGGCGTACCGATCTGCCTGTGCCGGCCCGACGAGGTCGATGCGGCCCGCGCCCGGGCCGATCGGGTGCTGAGCGAGGCGACGGTGTCGCCCAACTACCAGCGCCTGCTCGACCGGGGCAATGCGACCGGGGTCGCCGACATCCTCGCCGCCGGCGACGAGCGCCAGATCCGCGCTCGCCTGGCGTCGTTCGCCGACGCTGGGGTCACCGACCTGTCCGTGCGCGTGCTGCCCATCGGCGAGAACCGAGACGAGCTGCTGGCGTCGAGCCGCCGCACCCGCGAGCTGGTCGCCGAGCTGGCGGCGTCAGCCGCCTGACGCGCGCGCCAGCGCGTACCGCTCGGCGTACTCGGCGCGCGAGGTCGTCGAGGTGTCGACGTCGGTGGCGCGGGCGCGCAGCGCCCCCACCGCGTGGTCCGCACGCGACCCGCCGGCGAACGGGTCCCAGTCGAAGAACCGGCACGCGTTCTGCCACGAGATCTTGTCGATCTCCTCGTCGGTGGCACCCACCGCGTCGAGCTGGGCCAGCATCTGCTCGGGGGCATCGGGCCACATCGAGTCCGAGTGGGGGTAGTCGCACTCCCAGGCGATGATGTCGATGCCGATCTCGTTGCGCAGCCCGAGCGAGGTCGGGTCGGTGACGTAGCAGGCGAGGGCGTGCTCTCGGAACACCTCGCTCGGCAGCTTGCCGCCGAAGTCGGTGTCCTTGTGCAGCCACACCTGGTTCGTGAAGTGGCGGTCGCAGCGGTCGAGGTAGAACGGGATCCATCCGATGCCGCCCTCGGAGAAGGCCACCTTGAGCTCCGGGTAGGTGCGGAACGCCGGCCCCCACAGCAGGTCCTGGGCGCCGAGCATCGAGATCTGGCACGCCATCACCATCAGGTTGTCGATCGGGCCGTCGGGAGCGAGCTGCAGCGCGGCGAAGCCCTGGCCGATGTGCAGGCACATCACCATGCCGTGATCGATCAGCGCCTCGAAGATCGGCCCCCAGTGGTCCATGTCGTGGTAGCTCGGCAGGCCGTCGAGGTGCGGCAGCTCCGGCAGGGTGACCGCCCTGGCACCCTTCGCCGCGACCCGAGCGATCTCGGCCACGGTCTCGGTCTGGTCCCAGCTCGGCACGATCGCCAGCGGGATGAAGCGGTCGGGGTAGGCGCCGCACCAGCTCTCGATGTGCCAGTCGTTGTAGGCCCGGATGACCGCGTTGGTCGTGTCGTCCTTCACGTGGCGGAAGTGCCCGGCGCTGAAGCCGGCGAAGGTGGGGAAGCACATCGACGCGGTGATGCCGTTGACGTCCATGTCGCGCACGCGGGCGTGGACGTCGTACGAGCCCGGCCGCATCTCGGCGAAGCCCGTCGGGTCGAACCCCCACTCCTCCTTCGGCCAGGTGATCACTGCGTTCAGCCCGACGACGCCGGTCTGGTTGCCGCGGTACACCCAGCGGTCGACGCCGTTCTCGTCGGTGACCACCCGCGGCGCGTCGTCGGCGTACTTCGACGCCAGCCGGCCCTCGAACATGTCGGGCGGCTCGACGATGTGGTCGTCGATGCTGACGAGGACGAGGTCGTCGATGTTCATGAGGTCTCCTCACCATGACCGGCCTGCGGACCTCCGTCCGAGGCGATGTTCGATGGGCGCGGCGCGACGTGCCCCTTCCCCAGTGGGTCAGTTGTAGCCTGCCGGCGTATGGCCGTCACTGCACAATCGGTCAACTATCGTGCCGAATCGGCCGCGGCGCCCGTGGCGGGCGCGGCCGGGCGACGCCTGATCGACCTGCGCGAGGGCGGCGGCGTCATCGCCGGCAGCTACGTGTACGAAGGCGAGCGGCTCGTCACCGGCTATCACTGGCACGACCTGCACCAGATCGAGTACGCCGTCCGCGGCGTGGTCGAGGTCGACACCGACGGTGGCCGCTCGCTGCTCCCCCCACACCAGGCGGCGTGGATCCCGGCCGGGTGCGTCCACCAGGCAACCCTGCACGCTGAGGTGCGCACGATCTCCGTGCTGTTCGCCCCGGACCTCGTCCCCGAGCCCGGGACCAGCGTGCGCGTCCTCGAGGTGTCACCACTGCTGCGCGAGATGATCCTGCACGCCGTGCGGTGGCCGGTCACCCGGCCCGAGTCCGACGAGCACGCCGACCTGTTCTTCGGGACGCTCGCGCAGATCGTTGTCGAGGCCCTCCAACAAGACGCCGCCCTCAGCCTGCCGACCTCGGCCGATCCGATCGTCGCCGCAGCCATCGAGCACACCCGGGCGCGCCTCGCCGACGTGACCCTGCGCGAGGTCTGCTCGGCGGTCGGGGCGTCGGAGCGCACGCTGCGGCGGCGCTTTGCCGGCGAGGTCGGGATGTCGTGGCGCACGTACCTGATGCGGGCCCGCCTGCTGCGGGCGATGTCGTTGCTGGCCGAGCCCGGCCACACGATCCTCGATGTGTCGCTCGCGGTCGGCTTCGACAGCGTGAGCTCGTTCACGCGCGCCTTTCGCCGAGAGACCGGCGAGTCGCCGTCGTCGTACCGGCGCCGCGTCGCCGCCTGACGCGACCACCGCCGGACGTCCCTCCCAGTGGGACGCCGGTGGTCCGCGCCACCCGCCCGCCAGAGACCGCATGCCTACAGTGCCCAGATGCACACCTCGGCCGGTCACCTCCGTACCCGGGCTCGGCGGCTCGTCGCGCTGGCCCTCGGTGGCATGCTGCTCGCCGCGTGCGCCAACTCCGGCGACGACGTCGCCGACTCCGTCGCGCCGACGAGCCCTGCCGAGGACACCGCCGCGGCAACGACCTCCACCGAGGCGACGGCCGACACCGCGCCGGGCGCGCCCGCCGAGGCCGACCTCGGCGAGTTCCAGCCGATCGAGGGCGTCCCCGGCGTGACCGACGAGCAGATCGGCTACGCGGTGCTCGGGACCGGCCCGGCGAACCCGCTCGGCTACTGCCTCCTCGAGTGCTACCTCGACGGGGTCGAGGCGTACTTCGAGTACCGCAACGACCTCGGCGGCGTCCACGGGCGCCAGCTCGCCGTCGCCACCGTCCTCGACGACGAGCTCGCCAACAACCAGGTGAAGGCACTGGAGCTGGTGGGAGCCGACGACGTGTTCGGCGTGTTCCTCGCGCCCGTGCTCTACGCCGGCCTGCCCGAGCTCGCCTCGAACGGCATCCCGACCTACACCGTGTTCCCGGCCTCGCCCGAGGCGAACGGTCTCGACAGCGTGTACGTCCCATCGGGCACCCTGTGCATCACCTGCCCACGCCCGCTCGACGTCGAGGCCGCCAGGCTCGCCGGCGCCACCAAGGTGGCCGCGCTCGGCTTCGGCGTCTCTCAGGCCTCGAAGGAGTGCGTGGCGAACAAGCAGGCGGCGTTCGAGCGCTGGGGCGACGAGGTCGGCATCGAGTTCGTCTACGCGAACGACGTCCTCGAGTTCGGACTGCCCAACGGTGTCGCCCCCGAGGTCACGGCGATGAAGGACGCGGGGGTCGACTTCATCCTCAACTGCATCGACCAGAACAGCGCGCTGCTGATCGAGCAGGAGCTCGAGCGCCAAGGGATGAGCGACGTGACGATGATCCTGCCGCAGGGCTACGGCGACACCGAGTTCATCGCCGCCAACGCCAGCCTGCTCGAGGGCGATCTGCTGGCGACCTACTTCCGTCCGCTCGAGGCCAACCCCGGCGACACGATGATGACCACGATGCTCGAGTACTTCGAAGGGCTCGAGCTGGTGAACGACTACACGGTGCAGGGCTGGGTCGGCGCCGACCTCGCCGTGCGCGGCCTGCTCGCCGCCGGACCTCAGTTCGACCGGCCCTCGGTGATCGCCGCCACGAACGAGATCACGGACTGGACCGCTGGTGGCTTGTTGCCGCCGGTCGACTGGACGCGCCAGCACACCGCGCCGACCGCCGACGATCCGGTGACGAACGGGCCGGTCTACGAGTGTTCGGCGTACCTGCGGGTGACTGGCGGGGCGCTCGAGGTGGTCGGCAGCGCCGACGATCCGTTCCTCTGCTTCCAGCCGCCGGTCGACACGTGGACCGACCCGACGGCGATGAGCTTCGAGTGAGGCGGGAAATGGCGTTCTCTTGACCGGAGAATGACATAGTCGATACGTTGTCGTGCCCGGGGGAACGGAGGGGTTCGTGAGCCAACGTCGCACGGCGGTCGTCACCGGTGCCGGCTCGGGCATCGGCCGGGCGATCGCCCACCGCCTCGCCGCCGACGGGTTCGCGGTGGCGATCGTCGACATCGACACGGACGCGGCCTCACGCGTGGCCGACGAGATCACGAGCCAGCCGTCGATGGCCGGTGCGGCGCTGGCCGTGGCACCCGTCGACGTGTCGGATCGCTCCGCCGTCGAGGCCGCGATGCAGCAGGTCCGCCAGGTGCTCGGGCCGATCCTCGTCCTCGTCAACAACGCCGCGATCACGGGGTTCCGCGAGTTCCAGAAGATCACCGACGAGAAGTGGGACCGGATGATGGCCGTCAACCTGAACGGCCCCTTCTACTGCACCCAGGCCGTGCTCCCGGACATGGTCCACGCCCACTGGGGTCGCATCGTCAACATCTCCTCGAGCAGCGCGCAGGGCGGCCAGCCGTACATGGTCCACTACGTCACCTCCAAGGCCGGGCTCATCGGGATGACCAAGGCCCTCGCCCTCGAGCTCGGCCCGATGGGCATCACGGTCAACACCATCCCGCCCGGGTTCGTCGACACGCCCATGCTGCGCGAGTCCGAGGCGCGCGGCATGCTCGGTGGCTCCGTGCAGGACCACGCCGACCGGACCCCGGTCCGCCGGCCGGGCACGCCGGAGGACATCGCCCACGCCTGCTCGTTCCTCGTCTCCGACGGCGCCGGCTACGTCACCGGCCAGGTGATCGGCGTCAACGGGGGCCGCAACACGTGATCGCCGACCACCTCCGGAGCAGCCTATGAACGTCGACGGCATCGACTTCTTCACCGGCAGCGAGCTGCTGGTCGATCCCTACCCGTACTTCGAGGCGCTGCGCGCCGACGGGCCCATCCGGCGCGAGGTCCACCACGACGTGCTGATGGTGACCGGCTACGACGAAGCCCTGCGCATCTACAACGACGCCGACTCGTTCTCGTCGTGCACGGCCGTCACGGGGCCCTTCCCCGGGTTCCCGGTACCGCTCGCCGGCAAGAGCCGCGAGGAGGTCGACGCGTTGATCCTCGAGCACCGCGGGTCGCTGCCCATGAACGACCAGCTGCCCACCCTCGACCCGCCGGTGCACACGGCTCACCGAGCGCTCCTGATGCGCCTCATCACCCCGAAGCGGCTGAACGAGAACGAGGAGTTCATCTACCGGCTCACCGACCGCACGCTCGACACGTTCATCGACCGGGGCGAGTGCGAGTACAACGGCGAGTTCGCGTCGCCCCTCGCGATGCTCGTGGTGGCCGATCTCCTCGGCGTCCCGGAGGAGGACCATGCGATGTTCCGCCAGGCGCTCCTCGGCGGCCACGGCGCCGGGCACAAGGGCACTGGCACGATCGGCAGCACGGGCGGGGATCACATCCAGCTCAACCCGCTCGAGTTCCTCTATCAGCGCTTCAGCGAGTACATCGAAGACCGGCGCGCCAACCCGCGGGGCGACGTCCTCACCGGCCTCGCCCAGGCCACGTTCCCCGACGGCTCCACCCCGGAGGTCATCGACGTCGTGCGGGTCGCCGCCAACCTGTTCGCCGCCGGGCAGGAGACCACGGTGCGCCTGCTCAGCTCCGGCGTGATGCTCCTCGCCGAGAACGCCGAGCTCCAGGCCGACCTGCGCGCCGATCCGGAGCTGATCCCGAACTTCGTCGAGGAGACGCTGCGCCTCGAGAGCCCGGTGAAGGGCGACTTCCGCCTTGCCCGCTGCCCGGTGCACGTCGGCGACGTCACGATCGGCGCCGGCGACACGGTCATGCTCGTCAACGCCGCCATCAACCGCGACCCGCGCCGCTTCGAGAACCCGAGCACGTTCGACGTGCGACGCGAGAACGCCCGCCAGCACGTGTCGTTCGGCCGGGGCATCCACACCTGCCCCGGGGCGCCGCTGGCGCGTGCCGAGGCGTGCATCGGGTTCCAGCGCCTGCTCGAGCGCACGAGGAACATCCGCATCTCAGAGCGCCACCACGGCCCACCCGGCCAGCGCGACTACCGCTACGTGCCGACGTTCATCCTCCGCGGCCTCACCCACCTCTACATCGAGTTCGACCCCGCCATCCCGTGAGATCAGGGGGTCAGCTCGGGGTGAGGCGGTCGATCTCGGCGCGGAGCATGCCGTCGATCGACGACGCGGGCGGCGAGGGCAAGCGGACCGGGCCGTGCTCCCGGCTCGGCAGCAGCACCACCGCCCGGCCGGGGCTGGTGAGCGCGCCCAGCTGGTTCGTCACCCGGATCGCCAGCTCGACCTCGCAGCGCACCCCCTCCGCGGTCGGTGTCTGACGCTTGGCCACGACCTCGCCCGTCAGCCATGACGTGTCACCGATGAGGTTGAAGGCGCGGTGCTGGCACTCGAGCTTCCACAGCCAGGCGTCGTCGCCCATCCAGTCGGTGACGAGGTGGCAGAGCCAGGCCTCGCGCATGGCGCCGTAGTCGTACGAGGTCGGCAACCCGAGCTCGTGGGCCCGTGCCGGCTCCCAGTGCAGCCGCTGCACGGTGTCGGGCACGTTCAGCGGGTTCGGCGGGTACAGCCCCGGTGCCTTCTGGCGCACGAGGTAGGCGAGGCGATAGCTGCCCGGCGGGGTGAGCTGCATCCCCCAGCCGACGTGCCAGATCACGACATCGGTGGTGGTGAGCGGGCCCTTCACCTTCGGGTCGACGGCGTCGCCGACCTCGACGTCCTCGAACCACCGGGGGACCGCTCCTCGGCGGGTCTCCGCGGCGTAGGCGGCGTCGATCTCGGCGAGCTGCTCGGGGGTGTAGGGCTCGGGAACGCGCTGCTCCTTCTGGCGCTCCTTGGAGGAGTGCCGCTCGACGTTGACCCACGTGCCGCGCCGGATGGCCGGGATGTCGCCGGCGTGCGTGGCGTAGATGAAGGCGTGGGTCACGTGGGCGGACCTCCCCCCGAGGTCGCTGCGCTTGTCGGCCACGCCGACCTGCGACCGCAACATGCGCACTCGATCGCCGAGACGCAACGGCGACCACCACTCGAACTCCATCACGGCCTGATACGAGCCCAGGCCGGCGAACGGGTCGCCCTTCAGCACCGCAGCGTGCTCGGGCGGCGTCGGCCGCGGCGACGCGTCCTCGCCCATCGTGTAGAGGTACGCCGGCGGAGCGATGAGCCCACCCCACCGGGTGCCGGCGGCGTACGCCTCGTCGCGGTAGAGCGGGTTGTCGTCGCCGTAGCCGTCGGCGAAGTGGCGGATCGCGTCGCGTGTGACCTCCAGGTTGTGCGGCGGGTTCGGCAGGCGCAGCGGGACGCCGATCCGCTGACGCGACCGCTCGAAGGACGCATCGGACAGCACGCCGTACGCCGCGTCGTGGACATCGGTCATGTCGACTCCTCTCGTCGGCTCCGCCTCACCGTCGCGCACCGGAACGCCCGGCGTCTCCCCGCGAGGCCCCACCGGCGCAACGTAGTTGACCGTCGCCGGAGCGACGCCTGGACGGTGCGTTGACGGGTTGCGACCCGCTCGCTAGCATCGGAATTCGACCGAGCGGTACAAGAACGTCGGTACCAGGCGGTACCAGAACAGGGGATGCGCCGGATGGGTCAGGACCTCGTCGTCTCCGCGGACAGCCACATCCTCGAGCCGACCGACCTCTTCATCACCCGCCTGCCCGCACACCTGCGCGATCGTGCGGTCTGGGAGGAGGACTTCGAGATCGAGCCGATGGTCGACGGTGGCGCCCGGTACTTCCGCACGCTCCACACACCGGGGTTCGAGGGGTGGACCATCTCGCGCTATCGCCAAAGCGATGGCCCCGCTCCGGAAGGTGACCCCGAGCGCATCCTGGCCGACATGGACGAGGACGGCATCGACGCCACGCTGATGCACCCGAACCTGTCGATGTTCGGCCTCTACTCCGACGACCACGAGCTGTCGATGGCGCACGCCCGCGTCTACAACGACTACCTCGTAGAACGGTTCCTCGACTACCGCGATCGGATCCGCCCGACCGCACCGATCCCGATCACCGACGTCGGCGACGCCGTCAGGGAGATCGAGCGGGTCGTCGCGGCGGGCCTCAGCGCGCTGCTGCTACCGGCGACACCGCCGTCGAGCTACCACACCGACGAGCTCGACCCGATCTGGGCGGTGGCGCAGGAAGCCGGCGTCCCGATCTTCTTCCACACCCAGACCGGGGGCGTGAGGGTCAACGACCCGTCGTCGTCCACGATGCGCACGGTGATGGACATGGCCAAGCAGGTGAACCTGCCGATGACCCCCAAGGTCGCCGCCGGGCGCATGTTCACGCTGTCCGTCCTCGCGCCGATCGTGGCCCAGAAGCTGATGATCGAGCTGATCGCCGGGGGGGTCCCCGAGCGCTTCCCCGACCTCCACTTCGGCCTCATCGAGTTCAACGCCCACTGGTTGGCGTCGCTGATGGGCTCCATGGACAAGGCCTGGGTCACCGGCATCGGCCAGGACTCGGACTGGTGGCTCGGGCGCTGGGAGCCCGACCAGCCCGCCACCCTCGAGGGCCAGCCGACCATGGCGCGGCTGTTCCACCTCAACGAGAAGTGGCCGTGGCCGCTCAAGCCGAGCGAGTACGTCCAGCGCCAGTTCCACGTGTCCTTCCAGGACGACCCGATGGCGATCGCCGGCCGCCACCTCACCGGCATCTCGACGCTGATGTGGGCCAACGACTACCCACACGCCGAGGGCACGTTCCGCCACAGCCGCGAGCTGATCGACCAGCAGTTCGCAGGCGTGCCCGACGAGGAGCGGGCCGCCATCCTCGGCGGCACGCTCGGCGCCCTGCTGGGGTTCAAGGCGCCGCAGCCGGCCTGAGCGCGAGGCGTTCCACCCACCAAGACGTCGCAGGTGACACCGTCCGCCGGGCGCGCCATGATCGGCTGGTGCCGATCGAGTTCTGCAACCTCCTGAGCGAGGACGAGTGGGAGCCGATCACCGTCGATCCCCACGACCCCCACTCGTCGTGGTACGCCGGCGGCTCGCTGGCCGACGCCCCGGTCGACGTGGCGGCCACGCTCGACGGCAAGCTGTGGCGCTCGACCAAGGTGGACCCTGCGTTCAACGCGTTCGGCGTCCGGCTCGCGCCGGGCCTCACCCTCCCCCGCCGTCACCACAACCTGCGTCACCTCGTCATCGTCGTCGGCGGTCGGGCCACGGTCGAGTGGGGTCCGCAGGGCGAGGAAGGGGACGACTCGTTCGAGCTCGGGGAGTTCTGGGTGACCGATGCCGGCACCCCCTACACGATCACCGCCGGGCCGGACGGGGTCATCTACGTCGAGTCGTGGTCGGAGCCCGCCGACCGCCTCGAGACCTGCTGGTACGACCACGGCTGGGTCGGGCGCTGAGACGGAGGCCGAGATGAGCGAGACCGATCGGGACCACGACTTCGACGTCATCGTCGTCGGCTCCGGCACCGGGCTGATCGGCGCCTACGCCGCCGCCTCACGTGGCCTGCGCACCCTCGTGCTCGAGTCCGCGCCGCGGGTGGGCGGGATGACCGCCCACTCGGGTGCTGGGATCTGGCTGCCCGGGAACCCGGCTCAGGACCGGGCCGGGATGGAGGATGGCCCCGACCTCGCCCGGCCCTATCTCGACGCGATCATCGGCGACGACGCACCAGTGGCGCTCCGCGAGGCCTACCTGCTCGCCGGGCCACGGCTGATCGAGGACCTCGAGCGCAACCAGCGGTTCCGGAGCTTCCGCTGGCGCGGCGTGCCCGACTACTACCCGGAGGCGCCAGGTGCGCTGGCGGTGGGCCGGACGGTCTTCCCACCCAAGATCGCGAGGAGCGAGCTCGGCGAGCTCGAGCCGCTGTTGCGCCGGCCGATCTGGTCCGAGCGCTTCGGCGCCGAACCCGAGGACGTGCTCGTCGGGGGGCAGGCCTTGATCGCCCGAGCGCTGCTGGCCCTGATCGAGACGGGGAACGCGACCGTGCGCGTCGACACCGCGCTCGATCGCCTGGTCGTCGACGACGACGGCGCCGTCGTCGGGGTCGAGGCCATCAGTGGCGGCGAGCGGGTGCGGTTCACGGCTCGTCGGGGGGTGCTCCTCGCCGCCGGCGGCTACGAGCGGAACCGTGAGCTGCGCCAGCGGCACCAGGCACCCGTCACCGACGAGTGGACCCAAGGGCCGCCGGAGAACACCGGCGCAGCGCTCGAGGCGGCGATCGACGTCGGCGCCGGGACGGCACTGCTCGACGAGGCCTGGTTCGCCCCCGGCATCGTCGTGCCCGACGCGCTCCCGGTCTTCTACACGATGGTGTGGAGCGGGATCTGGGTCAACGCCGCCGGCGAGCGGTTCATGAACGAGCGCCTCCCGTACGACCGGGCGGGGCACGAGATCGTCGCCGCCCACCGCGCCTCCGCGGTGTCCCACATCCCGACGTACTGGGTGTTCGACCAACGCCAGATCGACAACGCCCGGGCGTTCCGTCAGCTCCCGGTCGAGCCCCAGTTCGACGGCTGGTTCGACGTCGACCGGTGGGAGGCGGCAGGCGTGCTGGACCGGGCCGGCACCCTCGAGGGCCTGGCCGGGAAGATCGGCATGCCGCCCGGCGCGCTCACGGCGAGCGTCGAGGAGTTCAACCGGTTCGCCCGCAGTGGGGTCGACGAGCGGTTCCACCGCGGCGAGACCCCGTGGGATCTGCTGATCGTGCAGCTGATGGGCGCCCACGAGGACGGTCCGAACCCCTGCCTGGGCGTGATCGACCGACCGCCGTTCTACGCGATCCGGGTCGTGCCGACCGATCTGGGCACCAAGGGCGGCGTCACGACGGACGAGCACGCACGGGTGCTGCGCGCCGACGGGTCGGTGATCGTCGGGCTCTACGCGGCCGGGAACACGATGGCACCGATGTCCGGTCGGGTGTACCCGGGGGCGGGCGTGCCCGTCGGCTCTGGCATGGTGTTCTCGTACCTCGCTGCGCTCGACATGGCCGGCGAGCCGCTCACCATCGGGTGAGCGAACCAGAAAGGATCGAGATGGGCGTTCGTTCCCTCGGATACCTGAGGTTCGAGGCCACCGACCTCGCCGCCTGGGAGGTGTTCGCCAGCGACTTCCTCGGGTTGATGCCGGTCGATGACGCAGACGCCGGCACGCGTCGCTACCGGATGGACGACGACCCGCCGCGCTTGGTGGTCACCGGGGGCGACGCGCCCGCGGCGACGGTCGGCTTCGAGGTGCTGGACCGTCGCGGGCTCGCCCGCCTGGCCGAGGCCGTCGCCGGGACGGGCATCACGGTCGAGGCCGGCACCGAGGCGGAGTGCGCGGATCGCCGGGTCACCGGCCTGTGCCGCTTCGCCGATCCCGCCGGCAACCCGATCGAGCTGTACTACGGCCCGATCCTCGACCACGTCCCGGTGCAGACCCCGGCCGTCAGCGCCTTCGTCACCGGGGACATGGGGATGGGCCATGCGATCGTCTCGGCCGAGGACTTCGACGCGACGGTCGACTTCTACATCGACGTGCTCGGCTTCGTCGAGCGCAACACCATGGGGAACACGGTGTTCCTGGGGTGCAACCCGCGCCACCACACGTTCGGCGTCGCCCGGTTGAAGGGGCCGGGCCGCCTGCTGCACTTCATGGTCGAGGTGGCCACGCTCGATGACGTCGGCCGGGCGATCGACCGGGCCGGGGCGCTCGGCGTGCCGATGATGTACACGCTCGGCAAGCACACCAACGACCACATGGTGTCGTTCTACGTGTACTCGCCGGAGCGCTACGCCGTCGAGATCGGGTGGAACGGGCTGCGGGTCGAGGGCCAGCAGCCGACGTACGAGATCACCAAGGGTGCCCTCTGGGGCCACCGGTTCGTCCCGCCGCCGTCATGAGCGAGCGCAGCGAGCCGGCCCGAGCGGTCGGGAGCGGGAAGCACAGCGAGCGCAGCGAGCCGGCCCGAGCGGCCCACGAGGCGGCCGCCACGAGGCTCGCCGATGCCGCACGCTCCGGAATCCCGTGCGAGCCCATCATCGACCTGCTCCCGGGTGGCACGATCGACGACGGCTACCTCGTGCAGCAGCGCGTGCTCGAGATCACCCGCGCCGGCCAGCGCCGGGTCGGGCGCAAGATCGGTCTGACCTCGCGCGCCGTCCAGCAGCAGATGGGTGTCGACACGCCGGACTTCGGGGTGCTGTTCGCCGAGATGGCGGTGGGCGACGCCGAGCCGATCCCGAGCTCGGCCCTGCTGCAACCACGCGTGGAAGCCGAGGTCGCGTTCGTGCTCGGACGCGACCTGCCGGACCGACCGGTCATCGCCAGCGACGTGCTGCGGGCGACCGACTTCGTGGTGGCGGCGATCGAGATCGTCGACAGCCGGATCCGCGACTGGAGGATCTCGATCGTCGACACGGTGGCCGACAACGCGTCGTCGGGCATGTTCGTGCTGGGCGGCTCGCCGCGCCACCTCACCGACATCGACGACCTGCGTGACAGCTCGATGTCGCTCACTTGCGACGGCACCGAGCTCAGCAGCGGGGCGGGCGCTGCGTGCCTCGGCCATCCCGTCAACGCAGTGGTCTGGCTCGCGAACGCGGTGGCCGAGCGTGGTGTGCCGCTGCGCGCCGGCGAGGTCATCTTGTCGGGCGCGCTCGGGCCGCTGGTCCCCGTCGAGCGCGGCGCCACCTACGTGGCGTCGATCGACGGCCTCGGCTCGGTGCGCGCCTCGTTCGCACCCTGACCCCCCCGGGGGTCCCGGCCAGCAGGACGGCCCCGGTGACACACGGCGCCGGCCGGTGCAGACTCTTGCCATGGGGTTCCTCCGCGCCAGCCTGGTCGACGACCTCGACTGGGTGCAGATGAGCAACGACCAGCAGGCGAGCCCGGAGTACTTCTGGTACGACGGTCGGCCCCTGTCCGAGGCGCCGGTCGACTTCGCGGCCACCTTCGACGGCGCGATGTGGATGGCCCGCAAGCCGATCTCGGTGCGCACGTTCAACCGCAACCCGCTGCGGGTGCGCCCCCACTTCGTTGTGCCAAGACACCACCACAACCTCGACGAGATGATCTTCGTGTTCGCCGGGCACTACGACATCCAGCACGGTGACCAGGGCGAGGTCCAGCGCGTCGGACCGGGTCAGTTCCTGGTCAGCCGGGCCGGCACCCCGTACACCATGACCGCCGGCCCCGAGGGCGTCACCTACATCGAGACCTGGCCCCGCCCGCTCCCGGAGCTGTTGACCTTCTGGCACGACGAAGGCTGGGTCCACCGCTGACGCCCCACCCCTGCGCGCACCTGAGTCAGGTCCAGAGGTAGCGGTCGGCGGCGACGTGGGCGTTGAAGACCACCATCTCCTGGTCGCGGCTCAGCCAGTGACCGTCGAAGCTCGGCGAGTGCATCCCGACGGTGATGTTCTCGCAGTTGTCCAGGTCCTGGGTCAGGATCCGCCCGACGTCGGCATCGCGGTAGTCGTCGAAGTACTGCGGTGCGAAGTCGCGCTTCGCGTCGTACTCGGCCACGGGCACCTGCTCCAGCGAGAACGCCTCGAACAGGCAGGTGTTCGGGTCCGGCCCCGTCGGGCGCGCCCGGTAGCCGATCACGCACCCCTGGTTGGGCAGCAGGATCGTGTTCGGGAACACCAGCCACGCCGTCCCTGCCGCGGCCCACTCCTCGGGCGTGATGTCCCGCCAGTCGAGGCCGTCAGCCACGGAGATCTCCTTGAGCAGCTGCATGTAGTGCTGCCCGGCGGTCATGCCCTCCGGGACCTCGGTGTTCCGGAGCCGCTCGGCCGCCCGCAGGCTGCGCTCGTTCTCGAGCGCCCGCATGTCGTTCGCGACGTACTCGACGTTCGCAGCGAAGGAGTGGCGCTGGTCCGGGGCACCGCGGGTGCTGCGCGCCGTCGGGTCCTTCCTCGCCCGCGCCTCGGTGGTCTGGGCGTTCTGCTTGCGGCCCACCGTGGAGTAGCGAGCGAACTTGCCGAACACCGCCGACGGCGCCCAGCTGCGGCTCTCCAGCTCCTTGGGCGTGGCGGTGTGGAGGTTCGAGCGGTCGAAGCGGAGCAGCTGCGGGTGGGTGCCCGGCACGTGGTACGCCTCGAGGAAGCCGTCGAGCGCCGTCTTCCAGTTGCAGGGCACCGTGACGCCCTTCATCCAGCGGTAGCGCATGTTCTCGAACGTGAACGGCGCGAACACCGTGGGGATGGGGTCGAGGTACTCGAGCAGCGGCTCGGCGGTGAGGTCCATGTTGACGAACACGAAGCCGCCCCATGTCTCGCAGCGCACGGGCTGCAGGCCGAGGTCGGCGTCGCTGCGCTCCGGGAACTCCTCGGGGTCGAGGACGAGGCGGATCGAGCCGTCCAGGTTCCAGCGCCAGCCGTGGAACGGGCAGATGATCGAGCCGACACGGCCGCGACCGGTGGCCAGGCGCGTCCCGCGGTGGCGGCAGGCGTTGTGGTACGCCCGGATGGAGTCGGCTGCCTCGCGCACCACCAGGATCGACCGGTTCGTGATGCAGAACTCGACGTAGCTGCCGACGCCGGTGAGCTCCTCCTCGCGGCACGCCATCAGCCAGGTCCGCGAGAACAGCCGGTCCACCTCGAGCTGCTGGAACTCGGGGTCGATGTAGCGCCCCTTCGGCACGAACTGGTCACCGAGCCGGTACCGCTCGGGCACGCGATCACGCGGCACCTCGCCGCGCGACCAGATGGACACCGGGGTCGGTTCGGTCTCGGTCATCGTCTCCTCCCCTTCTCGGTCGGTCCCGCGATCATCGCCCGGCGGCGAGACCGACGGCGATGTCGATGATCTCGTCCTCCTGCCCGCCGACGAGGCGCCGCCGGCCGCACTCCAGGAGGATGTCGGCGCCGGACACCCCGTAGCGGTCGGCGGCCCGGTAGGCGTGCTTCAGGAACGACGAGTACACCCCGGCGTAGCCCATGATCAGCGACAACCGGTCGAGCACGCACTCGTCGTCCATGATCGGGCGCACGATCTCCTCGGCCACGTCGAACAGGCGCAGCACGTCGATGCCGGTCCGGATCCCCAGCTTGTCGCAGGCCGCCGCCAGCGCCTCGCAGGGGGTGTTGCCCGCACCGGCGCCAAACCGGCGGGTCGACCCGTCGATCTGCGTGGCCCCGGCGCGGATCGCGCAGATGGAGTTGGCGACGCCGAGCGCCAGGTTCTCGTGGCCATGGAAGCCGACCTGCGCCTCGCCGCCGATCTCGGCCACGAGCGCCCCCACCCGCTCACCGACATCCTCGAGGATCATCGCCCCCGCCGAGTCGACCACGTAGACGCACTGGCATCCGGCGTCGACCATGATCCGTGCCTGAGCGGCCAGCACGTCCGGTGGCTGCGAGTGCGCCATCATCAAGAACCCGACGGTCTCGAGCCCGAGCTCGCGGGCCAGGCCGAAGTGCTGGATCGAGATGTCGGCCTCGGTGCAGTGCGTGGCGATCCGGATGACGGACACACCGAGGTCGGCGACGGCGGCGATGTCGTCCTTGGTGCCCAGCCCGGGCAGCATCAGCGCCGCGATCCTGGCCCGCTCGGCGACGTCGACAGCGGCGGCGATGAGCGTGCGCTCGTCCTCGAGCGAGAACCCGTAGTTGAACGACGAGCCGCCCAGCCCGTCGCCGTGCGTCACCTCGATCACCGGCATCCCGGCGCTGTCGAGCCCGGCGACGACGGCACGCACCATCGCCTCACTGAACTGGTGGCCCTTGGCGTGCGAGCCGTCGCGCAGCGCCGAGTCCGTGATGCGGATGTCGAGGTTGTCGGAGTACGGCATCAGGCGCTCACCCCGTCATCGAAGGCCGGCGGCGCGCCGGCGAGGTGCCGGGCGATCTCCTCGCCCACCTTGGTCGCCGCGGCGGTCATGATGTCGAGGTTGCCGGAGTACGGGGGGAGGTAGTCGCCCGCGCCCTCGACCTCGACGAAGACGGCGACGCGGGCGGGCCGGCCGGCGGTCACCGGATCGAACTGCGGTCGCTGGCGGAGCCGGTATCCGGGGACGTACTCCTGCACCCGGGCGACGACGTCGTCGATCGAGGCCTCGATCGCGTCGTAGTCGGCGTCGTCGGGGATCTGGCAGAAGATGGTGTCCCGCATGATCAGCGGTGGCTCCGCCGGATTCAGGATGATGATCGCCTTGCCCCGCTGGGCGCCGCCGAGCACCTCCACCGCCGACGACGTGGTGCGAGTGAACTCGTCGATGTTCGCTCTCGTGCCCGGGCCCGCCGACCGCGACGCCACCGTCGCGACGATCTCGGCGTACGGCACCGCCACGACACGCGACACCGCGTGCACCATCGGGATCGTCGCCTGCCCGCCGCAGGTGACCATGTTGACGTTCATCTCGTCGAGGTGCGCGTCGAGGTTGACCACCGGGATCACGTACGGCCCGCGTGCCGCCGGGGTGAGGTCCACGGCCCGGATGCCGGCGTCGCGGTAGCGCGGCGCGTTGCGGACGTGCGCGTAAGCCGAGGTTGCCTCGAACACCAGGTCCGGGAGCTCCGCCCGGTCGAGGAGCCAGTCGACGCCATCGGCCACGGCCTCGAGACCCTGACGGCGGGCACGAGCGAGCCCCTCGCTCTCCGGGTCGATGCCGATCATGTAGCGGGGCTCGATGACCGTCGAGCGCAGGAGCTTGTACATGAGGTCGGTGGCGATGTTGCCCGACCCGACGATCGCGGCGGTCGCCCTGCACGCTCCCACGCGCTCATCTTGGTGGAGCGGCGCCCGCCCGGCGATCGGACCGTCCCGTCAGGCGAGACACGCCGCTGCCCGTCGCACCCCGGCACTCACCTCGCCGACTCGGCTTCGATCGACGCGAAGAAGGCCGCTGCGTGGGGGCCGAGCTCCATGATCTCGACGAAGTGTCCGAGCTCGGCCGTGAGGTCGAGGTACCCGAAGCGGATGTCACCGAAGGTCCCCTCCTGGGCCCACTCCCGCCCGGCGCGCTCGACCACCGCGGCCGCCTCGTCGAAGTCGTCCACACGGAATCCGAGGTGGTGGAACGTGAGCAGCGCCCCTGGGCGGATCCCCGCCCGGTAGAGCTCGACCGACCCGCGCACGGGTTGGATGACCTCGATGTTGGTCGCGCCGGCGTAGACGAGCGCGGCGTCGATCACCCACTCGTCGGCCAGCTCACCACCGACACGGACCTTGCCCCCGAGCGACGACCCGCGGTTGATGCGGAAGCGAGCCGTCCCGTACATCGACTCGAGGTGGTTCGTCGCCGCGTCGAGGTCGTCGGTCACGTAGGCGACCTGCATCATGTCGCCGAACAGCTCGCTGAGGTGCTCCATCGTCACGCCGATCCTCTCTGCTCGCTGGTGGCGGCCGGCCACCGCCGGCACGCACTGCGCCGCGATGCCCGCCGGTAGGGTGCGCCCGTCGCCGAGGGGGGAGACACCGAGTGATGAGCAACGCTGGACGGAACCCTGCCATGACCGACGCGCTGGCGCAGCTGGTGGACCGTGCGGCGATCGTCGACTGCCTCCACCGGTACGCACGTGGCCTCGACCGCCGTGACGAGGAGCTGCTGCGCTCGGCGTACCACCCTGACGCCACCGAGGACCACGCCGGAGCGTACGTGGGCGGGGTCGACGGCCTGGTCGAGTACCTGTTCCGAGTCCACGAGCGCTTCGCCGGCTACCAGCGCTACGTCACCAACGTGTCGATCCAGCTCGACGGCGATCAGGCCCACGGCGAGGCGTACTTCCTGAGCGTCATCCACGAAGGACCGCACCGGCCGGTGGCGCTGAGCGGCGGCCGGTACGTCGACCGCTTCGAGCGCCGCGCTGGCGACTGGCGGATCGCGACGCGGGTGGTGGTGCTGGAGTGGCACGGCACGGTCGAGGGCGCCGGGTTCGGCCCGCCGGCGAACCTCGCGGCGCTCGATCGCACGGACATCTCCTACGACCGCCCCCTGGTGATCCGGCGCAAGTAGCCCACGACCACGTCCTCGAACTCCTCCTTGCGCTCGATCATCGCCCAGTGCCCGCAGTTCGGGAACACGTGCACCTCCGCCCTGCGGATCACCCGCATCGGCACGATGAGGCTGTCGAGGGGGGTGACGCGGTCGTCACGGCCGAACGTCAGCAACGTCGGGGCCTCGATCTTCGCGAGCACCGCCACCTGGTCGACGGCGTTCGTCCGCTGCGAGCGCATCGCCTCGAGCACCTTCGGGTTGAACATCTTGCGGAGGTCGGCGAGCGCGCCCGGCTCCTGCGCCGCCGCCCAGCGCATCTCGATGAGGTCGTCGGTGAGGATCGCCGGGTCGTAGACCATCGACTCCATCCACGCCACCAGGCGCTCGCGGGTGGGATCCTCCACGAACTGGACCAGCAGCTTGATGCCCTCCGGGGGGCTCGGGGCGAACAGCGGCATTCCCACGCCGCCGATGGTGACGAGCGCGCTGACCCGCTCCGGGTGGGCGGCCGCCACTCGGGCGCCGATGTTGCCACCCATCGAGTTGCCGAGGATCGGCACGGCGTCCAGGCCGAGCCCGTCGAGGAGGTCGACGACGGCCGGCGCGGCAGCCAACAGCGGGCTCGAGTCGCACGAGTAGCTGGTGCCGAACCCCGGGAAGTCGAGCACGAGGGTACGGAAGTGCTGCGCGAACGCCGGCAGGTTCTCACCGAAGTTGGCCCATCCGCTCACGCCAGGCCCCGACCCGTGGAGCAGGACGAGCGGCGGGCCGTCGCCGGCCTCGTGGTAGTGGAGCGGGCCCCGGGCGGTGTCGAGCACCCGGCTCGTCGCGTCGTAGCTCAGCCCCTCGAGCCCGCGCTCGCTCATGGTCTCCCGCTCCCGGCCGCTCGGGCCAGCTCGCTCACGCGCTGACCATCCGCCGGCGATCGTCGAGGGCCGGACGGGCGCGCTGCGGCCCGAAGCGCGCCGCCCAGGTCCTGGCCGCAGCCGCCCTGACCGCGTTCGACACCGTGTCCCACTCGATCGTCCCCGCCGGACCGGTGACCGACACTGCGCCGATGGCCCGGCCCGAGTTGCGGATGGGCGCCGCCACGCACTCGATGCCGTCGAACGCCTCGGCGACGTCGAAGGCCACGCCCCGGTCACGGATGCGGGCCAGGTCGGCGCTGAGGGCGTCGGGATCGGTGAGCGTGTGCGCGGTGCGTCGCTCCAGGCGCGAGGCGAGCACGTCGCGTGTGGCGTCGGGATCGAACGCCAGCATCGCCTTGCCCAGTCCGGTGCAGTACGCCGGCATCCGCCCCCCGAGGCGCGTCGGCAGCCGGTAGCCGCCGAGCGTGATTCGCTCCAGGTAGACCACCTCGCCGCGATCGAGCACCCCGAGCTGCACGGTCATGTTGGTGGCGCCGGCGAGCGCGTACAGGTGTGGGAGGGCAGCGTCGAGGAGCTGGTTGCGCTGCATCGCCAGACCGCCGAGCTCGAACAGGCGCATGCCGACGCGGTACACGTGGTTGTGGTCGCGCTCGACCCAGCCGAGCACCCGGAGCTGCTCGACGAGGCGGTGGACCGTCGACTTCGGCAGCCCGGCAGCTGCGCTCAGCTCGCCCAGGGTGAGCGCCTGCTGCTCGCCGTCGAAGGCATCGAGGATCGCGGCGATGCGCCCGAGCACCGAGCGTCCGGCGTCGCCAACCCCTGCGTCAGTCATGTCGATCGCCACCGCCTCCCCCTCGCGCCGGTGTGAGACCTCTGTTACTTCGAGATCGTAGCAATCGCGCTCAGCCAGCCCGAATGCGACGCTGCCGGTATTGTACTGCTCGGTCCAACACGGGAGCACGGCGATGCAGGACGGTCGAACCAGGGTGGTCGGGGTGCTCGGCGCGGGCGGCTCGCTCGGCGCCACCATCTCGCGCCAGCTCGCGTCCGAGCCGGCGACCGCACTGGTGCTGAGCGATGTGAGCCCGGCGTCGCTCGACGCCACGACGGCGCCGCTCGCCGGCTCGCCCGCCGCGCTCGACACGGTGATCGCCGACGTGCGCGACGTCGACCAGGTCCGTGCCGTGGTCGATCGCGCCGTCGAGCGGTTCGGCCGCCTCGACGTGCTCATCAGCAACGCCGGGGTGCTGGCCCCGAACGGGCGCATCCACCACCTGACCACCGACGACTGGATGCGGGTCATCGACATCAACCTCATGGGCGCCGTCAACGCCATCCGTGCCGCCGTCCCGGTGATGCGAGAGCAGCGCTGCGGCTCGATCATCCTGACCGCGTCGGTGGCCGGCCTGACCGCGTGGTCGCACTCCGGCCCGTACTGCGTCACCAAGGCCGGCGTCATCCAGCTCGCCAAGGTCGCCGCCATCGAGTACGCCCGCGACAACATCCGCGTCAACTGCGTGTGCCCGGGCACGTTCCGTTCGGCCATCCATGACGACCTTCCCCAGGAGGCCATCGACGCCATGGCCGGCCGCCACCCGCTCGGCCTCGGCACGCCGGACGACCTGGTCGGCGCCTACTCGTACCTGGCGAGCGACGCGTCACGCTGGACGACGGGCTCGGCACTGGTGGTCGACGGCGGCTACTCGGCGCCGTAGCTCAGCAGCCCAGCGCCCGGGCGATCACCACGTGCTGGATCTCGTTGGTGCCTTCCCCGATCTCGAGCACCTTCGAGTCGCAGTAGAAGCGGGCGACCGGGCTGTCGAGCATGAAGCCCACCCCGCCGTGGATCTGCACCGCCTCCGATGCCGCCCAGGCCGCGAGCCGGCTCGCCTTGAGCTTGGCCATCGCCGCCTCCTTCAGGAACGGTTGGCCGGCGTCGCGCAGCGAGGCGGCACGGTACGTGAGCCACCGCGCGGCCTCGAGCTCGGTGGCGATGTCGGCGAGCTTGAACTGGA
>CAZKVJ010000002.1:128752-229816 GCA_964556225.1 uncultured Ilumatobacteraceae bacterium | reverse complement strand
GTGGGCGAGGGGGGACTTGAACCCCCACGAGGAAACCCTCACTGGCACCTGAAGCCAGCGCGTCTGCCATTCCGCCACTCGCCCGAGTGGAAGGGCCGTCAACCTAGCAACTCGCCGCTGGCCGCCCAACCCCGAACCCCCGGCGCGCCGCCGCGTCGACCAGGGGCGCAACTAGCCTCGCGGGTCACCCATGGTCATGCAGTCGCTGGAGCACACGCTGGAGCGTATGGTCGAGGGCGTGTTCTCCCGCGCCTTTCGAACCAACGTGCGCCCGATCGAGCTCGGACGTCGCCTCCTCCGCGAGATGGACGAGCACCGCAGCGTCGACGTCAAGGGCCGCCGCATCGTGCCCAACGACTTCACCTTCCACCTCAGCCAGCGCGACCTCGACGCCCTCGGCGAGATCAACGAGGCCCTGATCGTGGAGCTGGCGGAAGCCGCCCGCCTCTACGCCCGTGACGAGAAATACCACTTCATGGGCCCGGTCAACGTCACGCTCGAGCTCGATCCCGCCCTCAAGCCCGGCCGCGTCGAGGTGGTCTCCACCATGAAGGAGTCCGGCGGCGGGGTCGGTGCCGGCAGCCTGGTGCTGCCGAGCGGCGAGCGGATCCAGCTCTCCGACCAGACCGTGTCGATGGGCCGCCTGCCGGAGAACACCGTGCCGATGGCCGACCCCAACGTGAGCCGCCGCCACGCCGAGATCCGTCCCGACGGGACCGGCTGGGTCGTGGTCGACCTCGGCTCCACGAACGGCACCAAGGTCAACGGCGTGCGGATCAATGGGGAGCAGGTCCTGGCCGACGGCGACATCGTGAGCTTGGGAAACACCCACGTGCGGTTCGAAGCCTCCTGACCCCGTCGCGTCCATGTCCGACCAGCTCCTGAACCTCCTCAAGCTCGGGTTGCTGGCGCTGCTCTACCTGTTCTTCGCCCGCGTGCTCTACGCGGTGTGGTCCGAGGTGCGCTCGCCTCGCGCCGGCGGCACCGCCACGGCGGCCACCGCGCCGGCCGCGCCGGCCCCCCCTGCCGCCCCTGCCCCCGCACCGGCCGCCGGCAAGCGGCGCAAGGGCACCGTCGGCCGGCTGGTGGTGATCGCCCCGAAGGCCCAGAAGGGGCTCACGTACTCGACTGCTGCCGAGCTGGTGATCGGGCGCGCCCCCTCGTGCGCCATCTCGCTGCCCGACGACACGTTCGTGTCGCAGCTGCACGCCCGCATCCACCCGGACGAGGGCCGGGTCGTGGTCGAGGATCTCGGTTCCACCAACGGCACGTTCCTGAACGGCAACCGCTTGAGCCGCCCGGAGACCGTCCATCGTGGCGACCGTATCCAGGTGGGCTCCACGGTGCTGGAGGCGCAGTGAGCGACGACACCACCCTGCCCACCGGCATGGAGCGCGTCGACGAGCCCACGGGCAGCCTCCGGCTGCGCTGGGCCGCCAGAACCGACGAGGGCCAGGTCCGCACGGAGAACGAGGACGCCCTGCTCGCCCAGGACGGCCTGTGGGTCGTGGCCGACGGCATGGGCGGACATCAGGCGGGCGAGGTCGCCAGCGCCCTGGCCATCGAGACGCTGCGCGACGGTGCCGCGGGCATCGACGACACCGCCGCTTTGGCGGCGCTCGTGCACCGGGCCAACGCCCGCATCCGCTCGGCGTCGCTCGACAACCGATCCCAGCTCGGCATGGGCACCACGCTCACCGCCATGGCGCGCCTGACGACCTCGGGCACTGCCACGGTGGACGACACCGCCGCCGGCCAGCGTGACGACGACTCGCCGCCGGACGTCGAGCGCCTCGCCGTGGTCAACGTCGGTGACTCGCGCACCTACCTGCTGCGCCGCGGCCGTCTGCGTCGCCTCACCGTCGACCACAGCTACGTGCAGGAGCTGGTCAACGACGGCCAGATCACCGACGAGGAAGCCCGGCTCCACCCCCGGCGCAACATCGTCACCCGCGCCCTGGGCATCGACGACACGGTGGTGGTCGACACCTGGACGCTCACCCCTGCCCTCGGCGACCGGTTCCTGCTGTGCAGCGACGGCCTCGTCGACGAGGTCCCCGACCACGAGATCGCCGACGTGCTCATCGGCGTCACGGACACCGACGAGACCGCCGACGCGCTCCTCGCGATGGCGCTGCGCCACGGCGGGCGCGACAACGTGACGGTCGTGGTGGTCGACGTGGTCGACGGCCCCCCGCTGTCCGACGACACCGAGGAGCTGCAGGCCGAGCCGCACTGGGCCGAGGGCACACCGGAGCCGGACCACTGGGGATCCGACGAGGGCGAACCCGAGCGCAACACGGACACCGACACCGCCGAGACGGCCGACACCGCCGACCCGGCGGCCCTGGCCCCGCCCGAGCTCGTCGACGCCACCCCTCACCCGCCGCTCGGGCGGCCGCGCCGCCGCCCCCGTCTGGCCACGTTGCTGTTCTGGACCGTGATCGGCGCGGTGCTCGTCGGGGCGTTCGTGGTCGTGGCGTCATACGCCCGCACCGGCTGGTTCGTCGGCCTCGACGGCGACGACGTCGTGATCTACAGGGGCCGCCCCGGTGGCGTCTTGTGGTTCTCGCCGACGGTGGAGGCTCCCACCACGCTCTCCGTCGACGACCTGTCCGCCGAGCTGCTGGCCGAGGTCGAAGGGGAGCCCACGTTCGGCTCCCAGGACGCCGCCGCCCGCTACGTGGACGACCTCCGTGACCAGATCGCGTCCCTCGAGACCAGCGACGAGGACGACCGCAGCGTCACCACCACCACGACGCGCCCCCGCACGACCACGACCACCGCGGCGGCGTCGACCACGGCACCGTGAGCGGCGCCCGGCGTCTGATCGGCACCCGCCGCCGCAATGCCGAGCTCGGCCTCGTGGTGTTCGCCGCTGCCCTCACCACTGGCGCCTACACGCTGGCGTCGCTCGGCAAGAACGCCGAGATCCCGGCCCGCATCGGGGTGTTCCTCGGGGTGGTGCTCGGCCTGCTGCTGGTGATGAACCTGGTGAACCGGTACCTCGCCCGCGGTGCCGACGCCCTGTTGGTGCCCCTCGCCGCTGCCCTCCACGGCATCGGCTTCGTGATGATCACCCGGCTCTCCGAACGCCTGGCCGGACTGCAGGCCACCTGGACGTTCGTGGCGGTCGGCGCGTACGTCGTCACCCTCGTCCTGGTGCAGCGGGTGAGCGACCTCGCCCGCTACAAGTGGACGTTCTTCCTGGCCGGGACCGTGCTGCTGCTGATCCCGCTCGTGCCCGGGGTCGGGGCGTCGTTCGGTGGCGCCCGCATCTGGGTCAGCATCGGCCCGATCAACTTCCAGCCCGGCGAGTTCGCCAAGATCGCCCTCGCCCTGTTCTTCGCCGGCTACCTGGCCGAGCGGCGCGAGCTGATCGCGGCAGGCACCTGGCGGGTCGGGCCCCTGAACCTGCCCGAGCCGGCCCAGCTGCTGCCCGTGCTCCTGGCCTGGGGCTTTTCGGTGGTCGTGATGGTCTTCTCGAAGGATCTCGGCTCGTCGTTGCTGTTCTTCGCCCTGTTCATCGTGATGCTGTGGGTGGCCACCGAGAAGGCCAGCTACCTCGTCATCGGCTTCGGTCTGTTCGCCGCCGGCGCGGTCGCCGCCTACCAGATGTTCGAGCACGTGCAGGACCGGGTCGCGATCTGGATCGACCCGTGGAGCGACTACGACGGCAAGGGCTACCAGATCGTCCAGGCGGCCTTCGCCCTGGCTGACGGTGGGATCACCGGGTCCGGTCTCGGCCTCGGCGACCCCGCCCGGATCCCGCTGGCGAAGAACGACTTCATCTTCGCCGCCATCGGCGAGGAGCTCGGCCTGCTGGGGGCGAGCGCGGTGCTGATCGCGTTCGTGCTGCTGATCGGCTCCGGCCTGCGCATCGCCGTGCGGGCCGACCGGCCCTTCGACAAGCTGCTCGCCACCGGGCTCACCACCATCATCGGGGTGCAGGCGTTCATCATCATCGGCGGTGTCATCCGCGTCCTGCCGCTCACCGGCGTGGCGCTGCCGTTCGTCAGCTACGGCGGCTCGTCGCTGGTGGCGAACTACGTGCTGCTGGCGCTGCTGGTGCGCATCAGCGACACCACCGCCCGACGCCTGCGCGAGGTGCCGGACGAGCCCACGCCGGGGGAGCGCTGGCAGGCCTGGCGGCTCTCACGCCGGCTGCGCCGAGCGCACCTCGGCGCCGGTGACGACACCGTGGTGGCCGACGACACGGCCGGGGTGCCCGGATGAACCGCCGGATCCGCCAGCTCGCGATCGGGCTGCTCGTGTGCTACTCGATCCTGTTCGTCCAGCTGAACCTGCTCCAGGTCGGCCGGGCCGAGGACCTGAACGCCGACTTCCGCAACACCCGCCAGACAGTGCGCGACTTCAACCGGCCGCGTGGGCCGATCGTCACCGCCGACGGCGTGGTGGTGGCCGAGACGGTGGCGCTGGAGGGCGAGGCCGCCGACGCCTCGACCTTCGACTACCAGCGCGTGTACCCCACCGGCGAGCTGTTCGCCAACATCACCGGCTACTACACGCTCACCTACGGCAGCACGCAGGTGGAGAAGACCGAGAACGACATCCTGAGTGGGCGCGACAGCCGCCAGCAGCTGCAGTGGATCACGGGCCTGTTCCGCGACGAGGACCTGAGCGGCAGCGTGGAGCTGACCCTGCGCAACGACATCCAGGAGGTGGCCCGCGCCGCCCTCGCCGGCCGGGAGGGCTCCGTGGTGGCACTCGACCCCCGGACCGGGGCGGTGCTGGCCATGTACAGCAACCCCACCTACGACCCGAACCTGGTGGCCACCCACGACAGCGAGCTGGCCGGCCAGGTGCTCGACTTCTTGAACCAGGTGCCGGGCAAGCCGCTGCTGGCCAACGCCTACCAGGAGCGGTACATGCCGGGTTCGTCGTTCAAGGTGATCACCACCGGGATCGCGCTCGAGGACGGACTCATCGGGCTGGACAGCGAGTTCGAGGACATGCGCGAGTGGGTCCCGCCACAGACCTCGAACCCCATCCAGAACTACGGCGGTTCGGTGTGCGGTGGCGACTTCGCCGAGGTGTTCCGGCGCAGCTGCAACATCCCCTTCGCCATGATGGGGGTGCTGCTCGGGCCGGAGAAGATGGTCGCCGGCACCCAGGCGTGGGGCATCGGCGAACCGATCCCGATCGACCTCCCCCGCCCGGCCTCCAGCTTCTTCGGCGACGTCGAGGACTTCGAGGACAACCTGCCGCTGCTGGCGATCGGCAGCTTCGGCCAGGGGAACACGTCGATGGTCCCGCTCCACATGGCGATGGTCGCCGCCACCGTGGCGAACGGCGGGAAGATGATGGAGCCCTACGTGGTCGGGGCCACCTACGACCACGACGGGGGGCTGCTCGACCGCACCCGTCCCGAGGTGTGGCAGACGCCGATCTCGCCCGGCACGGCGGCCACGCTGCGCGACCTGATGGTCGGTGTGGTGCAGAACGGCACGGCCCGCTGCTGCATGCAGCTGGCGAACGGCGTGCAGGCGGCCGCCAAGACCGGCACCGCCCAGCTCAACGCCGAAGGCGAGGAGGAGCGCTCGCACGCCTGGATCATCGCCTTCGCCCCGGCCGAGGCACCCCGGGTCGCCGTCGCCGTGATGCTGAAGGGCGTCAACGCCGAGATCAGTGCCGGCACCGGGGGCACCCTCGCCGGCCCGGTCGCCCGGCAGGTCCTCGACGCCGCGCTGATGGCGGTGCCGTCATGACGGTGTCCTGCGGGACCGTGCAGGGCACCCCCGTGCGGAGCGTGACCTCCTCCGCACGCAACGGGGGGCGCCACCGGCTGAGGACCGCCGGTCGGTAACCTCGCAGGCCAGCATGAGCGACAGCGACGGGCGGGTCATCCTCAACGACCGCTACGAGGTCCAACGGCGCATCGGGCGCGGCGGAATGGCCGACGTCTTCGTCGCGCGCGACCAGCTGCTCGACCGGCCCGTCGCCATCAAGGTGCTGTTCCCGGAGTACGCCACCGACCCGGCCTTCGTCGAGCGGTTCCGGCGCGAGGCCCAGGCGGCGGCGAACCTCAACCACCCCAACATCGTGGGCGTCTACGACTGGGGCCGGTCGGGCACGACGTACTTCATCGCGATGGAGTACGTGGCCGGGCGCACCCTGGCCGACATCCTGCGCACGAACGGCACGATCACCGCCCCGCAGGCCGCCGACGTCGGCATCGAGGTGGCCTCGGCGCTGGCGTTCGCGCACCGCAACGGCGTCGTGCACCGCGACATCAAGCCGGCGAACATCCTGATCGGCTCGGCCGGACAGGTGAAGGTGGCCGACTTCGGCATCGCCCGGGCGCTCAACTCCGCCGTCGAGTCCAACCTCACCCAGGCCGGCTCGGTGATGGGCACCGCCACCTACTTCTCCCCGGAGCAGGCCCAGGGCGCCCAGCCGGACCCTCGCAGCGACCTGTACTCGCTCGGCATCGTGCTGTACGAGGCTGTCGCCGGGCGACCGCCGTTCACCGGTGAGAACCCGGTCGCCATCGCCTACAAGCAGGTGCACGACGCGCCCCAGCCCCTGAACCAGCTGGTCCCCGACGTCCCCCGGCCGTTCGAGGCGATCGTCGCCCGCCTGCTGGCGAAGAACCCCGAGGTCCGCTACCCGTCCGCCGACGCGGCGCGAGAGGACCTCAAGCGCTTCCGCGAAGGCCAGCCGGTGCAGGCGTTCGAGGCGCTGAAGTCGCCCGGCCGGGTCATCGCCGGCGCGGGTGCGGCCAGCATCGCGGCCACGGCGGCGATGACGTCGGCGACGCCACCCCCGCCGGCGCAGGGCACCGCCACCCAGGCGATGCCGCGCACCTCTTCCATGCCATCCCAGCCCACCTACCCGCCCTACGAGGAGGACTTCCCCCGCCGCAGCGGCTGGTACGTGTTCGGGGCCATCGTCGCCATCGCCGCCTTGGTGCTGGGCGGGATCCTGCTGTTCAACTACCTCACCCGCGACGAGACGGCGTCCACGCTGACCGTTCCCGACGTCACGAACATGACGCTGGTCGAGGCCACCCAGGTGCTGCTCGACGCCGGGCTGAACCCGATCCTCGACCCCGTGCCGAACCCCGAGGTGGAAGAGGGCGTGGTGTACGCCCAGGATCCCCCTCCGGACACCGTCGTGCGTGAAGGCGACGACGTCACGCTCACCTACAACCCACCGACCACCCCGGTCGAGGTGCCCGACCTCACCGGCATGACCCTCGAGGAGGCCAGCCAGACGCTGGCACCGCTCGGGTTGCGCGTCGAGCAGGCGGAGACCCGTGAGGACCCGAACGTCGAGGAGGGCCGGATCATCGAGCAGGACCCGCCCGCCGGCGAGGAGGTCCGCCCGGACTCGGTCATCCAGGTCGTGGTGTCCGGTGGCAAGGGCGAGGTGACGGTGCCCAACGTCGAAGGCCAGGCGGCCGACGCGGCCCAGAGCATCCTCGAAGGTGAGCCGTACCTGTTGGTGGTCACCCGAGCCGAGGAGGCCAGCGACACCGTTGCCGCCGGGCGCGTCACCCGCACCGACCCGGCGATCGGCACCACCCTGGCCAAGGGATCGCCGATCACGATGTACGTGTCCACGGGCAAGGCGAAGGTCTCGGTGCCGTCGGTGGTCGGCCAGACCGAGGCCCAGGCCCGGGCGACGATCGAGGCGGCTGGGCTGGTGCCGAGCGTGCAGTACACGAACGTCCCCGCCGGCGACCCCGATGTCGGGCGGGTGATCTCCCTGAGCCCCACCGCCGGCACGTCCGTGGATGTCAGCTCCACGGTCACGCTGCGGGTGGGCCGGGCCACCGCACCGCCGACGACGGTCGCGCCAACGACCACCGCCGCGCCCACCACCACCGCTGCGGCCACCACGACCACCGCCGGGCCCTGACGCGGTCGCGAGCTGCCACCGGCTGCTCGCGCTCCCGGCGACGCGCCGCGCGGGTCAGCAGCGGGTGAGGAAGGCCCGCAGCAGGTCGTGGCCGGCAGCGGTGAGCACGCTCTCGGGGTGGAACTGCACGCCCTCCACCGGCAGCTCGCGATGGCGCAACCCCATGATCGTGCCGTCGCGCGTCTCGGCCGTGATCTCCAGACAGTCGGGCAGGCTCTCCCGCTCGACGACGAGCGAGTGGTAGCGGGTGGCCTCGAGCGGGCTCGGCAGCCCGGCGAAGACCCCGAGCCCCCGGTGGTGCACCGGCGAGGTCTTGCCGTGCATCAGCTCCGGTGCCCGCACGACGCGGCCCCCGTAGACGTGGCCGATGGCCTGGTTGCCGAGGCAGACGCCGAACACCGGGGTGCCCAGCGCTGCGAACGCCGGGATGGCGTCGCAGATGATGCCCGAGTGCTCCGGGCGGCCCGGGCCGGGCGACAGCAGCACGCCGTCCGGTTCGCGCGCCACCGCCTCCGCGACGGTGAGGTCGTCGTTGCGCACGACGACGGGATCGGCCCCCAGCTCACCGAGGTACTGGACCAGGTTGTAGACGAAGCTGTCGTAGCTGTCGATGACGAGCACCCGGGGCACGCCCTGAAGCCTGCCCGCCCGGCGGTGATCGTGTCGAACCACATCCGGGCGCTACGCTCGGACCCTCGTGGCACCTCCCAAGCGCAAGACCGGTGGCGGACGCACCACGCCGAAGGGTACCCGGCCCGGCCAGCCGGCCGAGCGTGCGGTTCCCCGCGTGAGCGAGGACGGGGTCGCGGCCTCGTCGCGCTACACCCCGCCGGTGCCGAAGTCGGCCAAGCAGAGCCCGGCGTGGGTGCCGGTGCTGATGTTCGCCCTCTTGGCCGTGGGCGGGATCATCGTGCTGCTGTACTACCTGGGCTGGGTGCCAGGTGGGCGCAGCAACGTGTGGCTCGTGGTCGGCCTCGGCATCATGCTCGGCGGGCTGTTCACGGCCACGAAGTACCGGTAAGGAACGCGCAAGGCGTCACGGGTCGACGGACCCGGCCTACGAACGGCCCGGTGTCCGCCGAGTTACATCGATGTGACGATCGACAGGGTTATCCACAGACTGTGGAAAGGCTCCGGCCCTGTCACTACTCGATGGGAGCGACCAGCTCCATGTCCTCCTGGCAGTGCCGCGGCGGCGGTGGATCCTCCTCCGGCGCCAGCAGCATCCGCAGCTCCACCCCACACACGCTGCACCGATAGCGCACGTTGACCTTGCGCAGCTCACCCTCCGGGGGAGGGGGCGGGAGCGGGGTGGTCATGCTCCGCAGCATCGCGGTGCCGGCGAACCACAGCACGAGGAACATCAGCACGCCGACGCTCACCCACAGGACCGTCGACCACGCCACGGCGAGCAGCACCGCCACCCCCCCGACGCTACCGGCCCCCGCGTTTGTTCGATTCCAGCGCGAAAACGCTGGCAAGTCGAACAAACGCGGAGGGTGGGGGCGGGTCAGCCGAGGCGCTCGATGATGGTGGCGTTGGCCATGCCGCCGCCCTCGCACATCGTCTGCAGGCCATAGCGGCCGCCGGTGCGCTCGAGCTCGTTGAGCAGCGTGGCCATCAGCCGGGCGCCGGAGCAGCCGAGCGGGTGCCCGATGGCGATCGCTCCACCGTTCACGTTCACCTTCGACAGGTCGGCGTCGAGGTCCTTCGCCCAGGCGAGCACGACCGAGGCGAAGGCCTCGTTGATCTCCACCAGGTCGATGTCGCCCATCGTCAGGCCGGCCTTGTCGAGCGCCTTGAACGTGGACGGGGTCGGGGCCGTGAGCATCAGGCGGGGGTCGTCACCGGCCAGGGCGAAGCTCACGAACCGAGCACGAGGGGTGAGGCCGAGCTGGTTCGCTCGCTCCTCGCTCATGATGAGCATGGCCGAGGCCCCATCGGTGATCTGCGAGCTGTTGCCGGCCGTCACCCGGCCGCCCTCCTCCTCCGGGCGGAACGAGGGCTTCAGCGACGCCAGCTTCTCCATGGAGGTCTCGCGGATGCCCTCGTCGGTGGTCATCATGTTGCCCTCGGCGTCGAGCACCGGGATGATCTCGTTCTGGAAGCGGCCCTCCTTGGTGGCCTGGGCGGCCAGCTCCTGGCTGCGCAGCCCGAAGGCATCGAGATCCTCACGGGTCAGGCCCCACTTGTCGGCGATGAGCTCGGCCGAGATGCCCTGCGGCACCAAGCCGCCCGCGGGGGCATAGCGGGCCCCGACCTTCGGTCCGAACGGGAACCCGTACTTGCCGTCGAGGCCACTCGCTCCCATCGGGATGCGGGTCATCACCTCGACGCCGGCCGCGACCACCACGTCGTAGGCCCCGGCCATGACGCCCTGGGCGCCGAAGTGGGCCGCCTGCTGCGACGAACCGCACTGGCGGTCGATCGTGGTGCCCGGCACGGTCTCGGGCCACCCGGCGGCCAGGACCGCGTTGCGGGCGACGTTGAAGCCCTGCTCGCCCACCTGGGACACGCAGCCCATCACGACGTCGTCGACGATGCCAGGGTCGATCCCGGTCCGCTCGATCAGCGCCTCGAGTGTGCGCGCGGCGAGGTCGACCGGATGCCAGTCCTTGAGCTTCCCGTTGCGCTTGCCGAGCGGGGTGCGCACGGCGTCGACGATGACGGCGGTGGTCATTGGGGGCTCTCCTCTTCGGTCGACGGCGGGCTGGGACCCTTCCGCCCGTGAGTTTGCTGCCCTGTGCAACCTTCGTCCAAAGCGGAGCGCCACCCGTGCAAGACTCCGTGCCCGCCGTCACCACCCGACCCAACCCGGAGGAGCACGCCATGGCACGGGCAACCATCGCCGAGATCGATGCGGTCGTCAGCGGGCAGACCGCACCACGCCGGTTTCTCCAGCTCGTCGACGCCCGCCCGGCGAACCCGGCACTGCACTCGCTGCGCGGCGACCAGCCGGGGTCGTGGAACGTGTGGACCCTCGCCGACTACCGCGACGAGGTCGCCCGGGCCGCGGCCGGCCTGCAGGCGGCCGGGGTGCAGGCGGGCGACCGGGTGCTGCTGATGATGCGCAACCGACCGGACTTCCACTGGTTCGACCTGGCCGCGCAGTTCCTGCGGGCCACACCGGTGAGCATCTACAACTCCTCGTCACCGGAGGAGATCCAGTACCTCGCCCACCACGCCGAGGCCGCCGTCGCCATCGTCGAGGACGCCGGCTTCCTCGAGCGGATCCTGAAGGTGCGCGACGAGCTGCCGGCGCTGGAGCGCATCTACGTCATCGAGCCCCCGGCCGACGCGGTGCCGGCCGACGTGCGCCCGGCGGCCGACCTCATGGCCCAGGGCAGCGCCGACCTGCGGGCGCTGGCCGACGCCACCGAGCCCGGCGACATCGCCACGCTGATCTACACCAGCGGCACGACCGGCCCGCCGAAGGGGGTGATGATCAGCCAGTACAACGTCGTCTACACCGTCGAGCAGCTGAGCCGCTGCATCGCCTTCGACGACTTCGTGGGCAAGCGGGCGATCTCCTACCTGCCGATGGCGCACATCGCCGAGCGGATGATGAGTCACTACCAGGCCATGCTGCTCGGCTACAGCGTGTACTGCTGCCCCGACCCGAACCTGCTCAGCCCCTACCTGAAGGAGGTGCGCCCGGAGATCCTGTTCGGCGTGCCACGGGTGTGGGAGAAGATCTACAACGGGATCAACGCTGCGTTGTCGGCCAACCCCGAGACCAAGGCCCAGTTCGACGAGGGTGTGGCTGCGGCACTCGTCATCAAGCAGGCCGAGCGCGACAGCACCGCGACCGACGAGCAGCTGGCCACCTGGGCGTTCCTCGACGCGGCCGCGTTCGCGAACATCCGGGCGCTCGTCGGCCTCGACGCCGTGCAGGTCGGGGTCACCGGCGCCGCGCCCATCCCTCGCCCGATCCTCGAGTGGTACAACGCCATCGGCGTCCCGCTGTCGGAGATCTACGGCATGAGCGAGTCGAGCGGCCCCATGACGTGGTCGCCCCAGGCCAACCGGCCGGGCTTCGTCGGCCAGGCGATCCCGGGCTGCGAGGTGGCCATCGCCGACGACGGCGAGGTCATCTGCCGCGGCGGCAACGTGTTCCAGGGCTACCTGAAGCAGCCGGACAAGACGGCCGAGACGCTCATCGACGGCTGGCTGCACAGCGGTGACATCGGCGAGATGGACGACGACGGCTACGTGCGCATCGTCGACCGCAAGAAGGAGCTGATCATCACCTCGGGCGGCAAGAACATCAGCCCGGCCAACCTCGAGGCCGCACTGAAGACGATCCCGCTCGTCGGGCAGGCGGCGGCGATCGGCGACGCCCGCAAGTTCGTCTCCGCGATCCTGGTGCTCGACCCGGAGGCGGCGGGCGTGTGGGCGAAGGCCCACGGCCGCGAGGGTGCGGCGCTGAGCGACCTGGCCGCCGACCCGGAGGTGCTCGCCGAGGTCCAAGCCGGCGTCGACGAGGTCAACCAGCAGTTCGCGCAAGTGGAGCAGATCAAGAAGTTCACGCTCGTCGGCGAGGAGTGGCTGCCCGACAGCGACATGCTGACCCCCACCTCGAAGCTGAAGCGGCGCGGCGTCAATGCCCGCTACGCCGCTGAGATCGAAGCGATGTACGCCGGCCTCGACTGACCACACCCACCCAACCCACCCAACCCGTTCTCACAGGAGGGGGTCGAGGGCCGCGCGCACGGCTGCGGCGCGGCGGTCGTCGAGTCGCCGGTACACGCGCTGGCGCAGCACCCGCTGGGCCGTGGTGGTCGCGCCCCGGTACACCGCCCGGCCGTCGGGGGTCAGCACGATCGTCACCGCTCGGGCGTCGAGGTGACCGCGCTCGCGGCGCACCCAGCCGGCCTCCTCCAGCCGGTCGAGCTGCCGCGAGAGGCTGGCCTTGGGCACGTCGAGCACGTCGGCCAGCTCGCCGGCGCGCACCTTGCCACCGCCGCGGGCCAAGGCGTCGAGCACGCGATACCAGGCCAGGCTGATGCCCCGCTCGGCGACCAGCGCCTCGTGCTTGGCCCGCTCGACGGAGCGGTGCAACCGGTCGATCGCCTCCCAGGCGGCCAGCTGCTCGGGGTCGACGGCGGGCACGGCCGGCCCGCTACGCGGTGGCCTTGACGGCGGACGCGAACGCCGCCAGCGCCAGATCGACCTCGGACTCGGTGACGACGAGCGGCGGCATCCAGCGCAGGTTCGCGCCGTACGTCCCGGCGTTCATCAAGATGAGGTGTCCCTCGCGCAGGCAGTGCTGCTGGATCGCGCTGACGCGGGCGGGGTCGGAGAACTCCGTGCCGACCATCAGCCCGAGCCCGCGCACCTGGAGGATGCCCGCGGCCGGATCGTCGGCCTGGATCTGGCGGAGCCCGGCCCGCAGCTGCTCTCCCCGCGCCTCGACGTGGTCGAGGAAGCCGGGCTCGGTGAGCACGTCGATGGTGGCGAGCGCCGCCGCGCAGCCGATGGCGTTGCCGCCGTAGGTGCCTCCGTGGCTTCCCGTGGGCCAGAGGTCGTCGAGGTCGCGCCGGGTGCCGAGTGCCGCGAAGGGGAAGCCGGACGCGATCCCCTTGGCCATGCACAGCACGTCGGGCTCGATGCCGTAGTGCTCGACCGCGAACATCCGGCCGGTGCGCCCGAAGCCGCTCTGCACCTCGTCGGCGACGAAGAGGATGCCATGCTGGCGGCAGCGCTCGACGACGCCGTGCAGGAACGCCGGAGGTGCCGGGACGTAGCCCCCCTCACCGAGCTCGGGCTCGAGGATCATCGCCGCCGTCTCGTCCGGTGCCGTCATGGACTTCAGCAGGTGATCGAGCCCCCTCAGGCACCGCTCGACCTCGGTGGCCTGGTCGGCCGCCAGCGGGTCGGGGAACGGCGCCACGAAGATCCCCGACGGCAGCGGCCCGTGCCCGGCGCGGTAGACCGTCTTCGAGGTGGTCATCGCCATCGACAGGTGGGTGCGTCCGTGGAAGCTGCCCGCGAACACGATGACGTTGGGCCGGCGGGTCACCTGCTTGGCCAGCTTCACGGCGGCCTCGGTGATCTCGGCGCCCGAGTTGGCGAAGAAGAACGCGTCGATCGACGGCGGCGTGATGTCGTTGAGCCGGGCCGCCAGCGGCTCGAGCAGATCGTGGGTGTACACGTTCACCTGCGCGTGCACGAACCGCTGCGCCTGCTCGGCGATGGCGGCGGCCACCTTCGGGTGCGCATGACCAGTGCTCGTCACGGCGATGCCCGAGGAGAAGTCGAGGTACTCCTCGCCGTCGACGGTCGTCACCCACGATCCGTGACCACTCGCCACGCGCAGGTCCGTCACCTTGAACCAGACGTTGGAGAGGTGCGAGGTGCTCGGTGCCGTCATGGCGCGAGACTACGCCCGACCATCGAGGCGCAGCACGGGGTCGTCGATGCTCGGGTCGAAGCGGCGGCCCCGCTCCTCGAGCTCGTCCACGACGGACGCCAGCTCGGGCGCGACCTCGCCGAGCTCGATCACCGTTCCCGGATGATCCTCGGTGAGGTACTGGCGGAACCGGCCGACGCCGTCGATGTGCCCCGCCGTCCAAAGCTCCCATCCCAGCTCCTCGGCCTGGCGCTCGGCCAGCGCGAGGTCTCGTGGCCAGTACGCCAGGTGGTGCAGCCCGCCCTGGCCACCGGTGCGTTCGAGGAACTCCGCGTACGCCGACGGCTGGCGGTCGTGCTGGGCGACGAGCGCCACCTGCAGGCTGCCGAGCTGGGCGATGGCGACGCTGAGGTCGATCGTGCCCGGCTGGCCCAAGTGCACGAGCTCGCTCACCTGCGGGCGCTCCACGACCAGCCAGGGTCCGACGCCGAGCGTGCGCACCCAGTGGTCGAGGTGGGCGTGAAGACGTCCAGCCGGCACCACGTACCCGAGCCGGCGGATCTCGCCGAACGAGCTCACCGGGCTCATGGCGACCTCACTGCGACTCCGACACCAGCCCGGCCAGTCGGGCCAGGGAGTCGGCGGGTCCCAGCGCCACGAGCACGTCGCCGGCGCTGAGCCCGTCGGTGATCTCGCTCCAGCGCGCCAGCCGAGCGTCGCGGCGCACTCCGAGCATGGCCACCTCGGGCGTCGTCGCGCCCAGGTGGGCCAGGTCCCAGCCGATCACCTTCGACCCGCTCGGCACCACCAGCTCCTCGGTGCGCACACCGAGCGTCGGCAGGTCCTGCACGCCCATCACGTCGCTGGTCAGCGCCGACGCGGCCAGGCTGGCCCCAGCGCTCTCGTAGACCGGGATCACCCCCGACGCGCCCGCGCGCACCAGCCGGTCCCGCCACGTCACGTCGTTCACCCGCACCACCACCCGCAGGTCCGGCCGCAGCGATCGGGCGCTCAGCAGCACGACCAGGTTCTCCGGGTCGTCGATGGCCGACACCAGCGCGACCGCCTTGTCGATGTGGGCCTCGCGCAGCACGTCGAGGTCCCGGGCGTCGCCCGGCACGAGCACTGCACCCGACGCCGTGACGTCGTCAGCCCGGTCGGGGTCGTCGTCGATCACCGCGCAGCGGCGTCCCGACGCCACCGTCGCCGCGACGGTCGCCCGCCCCACCCTTCCGAACCCGACGACGATCAGGTGGTCTTCGAGGGTCTCGCGCATCTTGAGCCTCCGCTTCGATCTCACGGCCTGCTGGACGTCGCCGGACAGGAACAGCGCCGTGAGGGACGCCGTGACGTACACGACGATGCCGAACCCGGCGAGGATCACGGCGATCGTCCATAGCCGCCCGATGGTGTCGAGCGGGGTGACCTCCCCGTAGCCGATGGTGCTGAGCGTGATGACGGTCATGTAGACGGCGTCGAACCAGTCCAGGTCGGCGATCACGACGTACCCGAGCGTCGACACGGTGAACAGCACGATGGCCGCGATCAGAGGCGGACGCAGCCGGTGGAGGACGATCAGGGTCGGGCTCGGCGGTGGCAGCGCTGGCGACGAGGTCTCGCTCGGCACCACACCTCCCTTCGCGACCTGCTCGGCGGACGCAACGGTAGCGGTGGCTCCCGCCCTCGGACCGGACCCGCAGTGTGCGTGCCATCCTTCTCGGATGGAGATCTTCGAGACGCCCCTGCCGGGGATCGGCGTTCGGTACGAGCTCACCACCGCCGAAGGTCGTCAGCTCGGCGTGGTGGTCCGGCGCGACGGCCACCGTGACCTCCTCCTGTACGACGCTGGGGATCCTGACTCGTGTCGCGACACGGTCGAGCTCACCCCCGAGGAGTCCCGTGCGCTGGTCGAGCTGTTCGGTGGATCGAAGATCACGGAGCGGCTCGCCGACCTGCGCTACGAGGTCGAGGGCCTCTCGATCGAGTGGGTCACGATGACAGCCGCATCGCCGCTGACCGGTCGCAGCATCGGCGACGGGCAGATCCGCACCCGCACCGGTGCCTCCGTGGTGGCGATCATCCGCACCGACACGTCGATTCCCGGCCCCGGGCCGGACTTCGTGCTCCAGGAGGGCGACGTGGTGCTGGTGATGGGCTCCATGGCCGGGGTCGAGGCGGCGACCCGGCTCCTCATCGGCTGATTCGTGGAGGCCTCACATGCGCTGATCGAGCTGGGCGGGATCCTCCTCGTCCTCGCCGTCCTCGGCCGCCTGGCCGCTCGACTCGACCTGCCCTCCATCCCGTTGTTCCTCATCGCCGGCCTGCTCGTCGGCGAGGGGGGCGTGGTGCCGCTCGACGCCAGCGCCGAGTTCATCGAGGTCGGCGCCCAGCTCGGCATCGTGCTCCTGCTGTTGCTCCTCGGCCTGGAGTACACCCCCGAGGAGCTGCAGACCGGGCTCCGGCGCGACCATCGGGCGGGCATCGTGGACCTGGTGGCGAACGCCGCACCGGGTCTGCTGGCGGGGCTCCTCCTCGGCTGGAGCGCCACCGCGGCCGTGCTGCTGGCGGGCGTCACGTACGTGTCGTCGTCCGGGATCATCGCCAAGCTCCTCGCCGACCTGGGCCGCATCGGCAACCGCGAGACACCGGTGGTGCTCTCGATCCTCGTCATCGAGGACTTGGTCATGGCCATCTTCTTGCCGGTGATGGCCGTGCTGCTCTACGGGGGTGACACCATCAGCGGCGCGGCAAGCATCGCGCTCACGCTCGTGGTCGTCCTCGCCGTCATCGTGGCGTCGCCCCGCTTCAGCCACCACGTGAGCCGAGCGATGAGCACCGACTCGGCGGAGATGCTGCTGCTGTCCCTCCTCGGCGCCACCCTGCTGGTGGCCGGCATCGCCGAGCGCTTCCACGTCTCCGCGGCGGTCGGCGCCTTCCTCGTGGGCCTGGTGCTGTCGGGCCACGTCGCCGAACAGGGCCGGGCGCTGCTCGAACCCCTGCGCGACGTGTTCGCCGGCATCTTCTTCGTGTTCTTCGGTCTCCAGGTCGACCCAGCGACGCTGCCGGGGATGGCGGTGCCGGCGGCAGTGCTGGCGGCGCTCACTGCCGCCAGCAAGTACGGCACCGGCTGGTGGGCAGCGGGCCAGGCCGGCATCGGACCGCTGGGCCGGCGTCGCGCCGGCGCGTCGCTCATCGCCCGCGGCGAGTTCAGCATCGTCCTGGCCGGCCTCGGCGTGTCCGCCGGCATCGAGGACGACCTCGGCCCGCTCGCCGCAGCCTATGTCCTCATCCTCGCCGTCACCGGCGCCGTCGCCATGCGCTTCGTCGGCCAGCCCTCCGCTACGGGGACGCATGGTCCGCGCGGGCGGGGGACCAGCGGCCCTTCCCTCCGCCGGCGCCGTGGGCCAGGCTGGATGGCGTGGGGACCGGACCGGCCGACGCCGCCGTCGTGATGGGCATCGACGCCCTCGACGAGCTGGTGCGCGAGCTCGAGCGGCGCGGGTACCGCGTGCTGGGCCCGGTGCTGGACAGCGACACGATCCGCCTCGCCGACCTCGACGGGGCCTGGCGCCTCCCGACGGGATGGACGCTGGACCACGCGCCCGGGTCGGTGCGACTTCGACGCCGCGACGAGCACCTCCTCTTCGCCTGGGTGCCCGGCGCCGACTCCCCCAAGCGTGAGGTGTTCCCTCCCGCCGACGTGGCGGTGACCGTGCGCCGCCACGACGGTGGGTGGACGGCGGAACCGGCGGTACCGGCCGTCCGGCCGCTGGCGCTCCTCGGTGCCCGGGCCTGCGAGCTGAGGGCGCTCGACGTCCTCGACCGGGTGCGCCTCGGCGGTGAGCACCCGGACCCGCGGTACGCGACCCGTCGCGCCGACACGTTCGTCGTGGCCGTCGACTGCTCCGAGCCCGGTGGCACCTGCTTCTGCACGAGCGCCGGCGGCGGGCCCCGCGCCGAGCAGGGCTACGACCTGCGACTGACCGAGCTGGCCGATGGCGCCGCCCCCCGCCTCGTCGCCAGCGCCGGCAGCGACCGGGGCGGTGAGCTGATGGACCTCCTGGTCCGTCGTGGCCTCGCCGTCCCGGCCTCGCTGGCCGAGATCGAAGCCGGTGACGCGGTGGCCGCCCGCGCCGCCGAGCACATGGGCCGCGCCCTGCCGGACGGCGACCTCCACGATCTCCTCGCCCGCACCCTGGAACACCCGCGCTGGGACGACGTGGCTGCCCGGTGCCTGTCGTGCACGAGCTGCACGATGGTGTGCCCCACCTGCTTCTGCTCGTCGTTCACCGACGAGACCGCCGTCGGCGACCCAGAGATCCGCCGCGTCCAGCGTTGGGCCTCGTGCTTCCAGCTCGAACACTCGTGGATCCACGGTGGCTCGGTCCACGCGTCCACTCGGTCGCGCTACCGGCAGTGGCTGACCCACAAGCTCGGCACGTGGCACGACCAGTTCGGTGAGTCCGGCTGCGTCGGCTGCGGCCGGTGCATCGACTGGTGCCCCGTCGGCATCGACCTGACCGAGGAGCTCGCCGCGCTCGCTCGTCCCCCGCAGGAGGTCGGATCATGACCGTGCCCGTGCGCGAGCTGCTCGAGCGCCATCAGGCGCTCGCCGGCCTCGAACCGCGCCTGCTCGACGTGCTGGCGAACCACGCCCACGTCGCCGTCTACCCCGCCGGCGGCTGGATCGCGCGGGCCGACGCCAGCGCCGGGTCCTTCCTGGCGATCGTCGGAGGTCGCGCCGCCATCGAGATCGCTCCCCCGGCGCGCAAGCCGGTGGTGGTCGCCACGGTCCACGAGGGTGACCTGCTCGGCTGGTCGTGGCTCGTGCCACCGCACCGCTGGCACTTCGACGTGCTCGCGCTCGACGAGGTCCGAGCGGTCGTGATGGACGGCTCGGCGCTGCGCCAGCGCTTCGACATCGACCACGAGCTGGCCTACCAGCTGACCCGCCGACTCCTCGGCGTGGTGGCCGCCCGGCTGGAAGCCACTCGAGTGCAGCTGCTGGATCTCTATGCACACGACCCCCGCTGACGCGATGCTGCCTCGCCCCTGGCGCGTGCGCACCAGGGTGTCCGAAGGGCCGGGCATGGTCACCTTGACGCTGGTGGCCGACGATCCCGCGGCGGAGCCGGACGCCTCGTTCCTGCCCGGCCAGTTCGTCATGGTGTGGACGCCCGCCGTCGGCGAGGTGCCCATCTCGCTGTCGGGCATCGGTGACGACGGCTCGATCGAGCTGACCGTGCGGGTGGCGGGCGCGACCACCGCTGCGCTGCACGGCGTGCCCGCCGGCGCGCTCCTCGGTATCCGCGGCCCGTTCGGGACCAGCTGGGGCGTCGACGACGCCGCCGGCCGGGACGTGCTGGTCATGGCCGGCGGCATCGGGACCGCCCCGCTGCGCCCGGCGATCCGGGCCCTGCTGGCGGGCCGGCCGGTACCGCACCGCCTGATCGTGGCCATCGGCGCCCGCGAGCCGGCGGGCATCCTGTACCCGGACGAGCTCGAAGCCTGGCAGCGGGCCGGGGCCGAGGTGCACGTGACCGTCGACGCCGCCGATCGCACGTGGACGGGTGCGGTGGGGACCGTCACGACGCTCCTGCCCCGCATCGCGCTGGAACCCGCCCGCACGCTCGCGCTCGTCTGCGGACCCGAGGTGATGATGCGCTTCAGCGCCGCCGCGCTGATCGACCGTGGTATGCCGGCCGCGGCGATCCGGGTGTCGCTCGAGCGGAACATGCACTGCGGGATCGCCCAGTGCGGGCGGTGCCAGGCGGGGCCGATGGTCGTGTGCCGCGACGGCCCGGTCGTGACGTGGGACCGGGCGGCAGTGATCGCCGAGGTGAGAGAGCGATGAGCGACAGCACCCCTGCACCGGGAGGGCAGCGCCCGACGGTGGCCGTGTGGAAGTTCGCGTCGTGCGATGGTTGCCAGCTCACGCTGCTCGACTGCGAGGCGGAGCTGCTGGCGGTGGCCGACGCGGTGGACCTGGCCTTCTTCCCGGAGGCCGGCCCCGAGCGCGAGCTCGACCACTACGACCTCTCGCTGGTGGAGGGCTCGATCACGACCCCCGGGGACGCCGAGCGGATCCGGAGGGTGCGTGAGCGCTCCGGCTTGCTCGTCACCATCGGCGCCTGCGCCACCAGCGGGGGGATCCAGGCACTGCGCAACCTGGCCGACGTCGACGCCTACCGCTCGCTCGTCTACGCCCGCCCGGACTGGATCGACACGCTCGCCACCTCCACCGCGATCGCCGACCACGTGCGCGTCGACCACGAGCTGCGCGGCTGTCCCATCTCCAAGACCGAGCTGCTCGCGCTCCTCGCCGCGCTCCTGGCCGGGCGCCGCCCACCGGTGGCCACCCACTCGGTCTGCACCGAGTGCAAAGCCGCCGGCACCACGTGCCTGGTGGTCGCCCGCGGTGCCGCCTGCCTCGGTCCCGTCACCCACGCCGGCTGCGGCGCCCTGTGCCCCCGGTTCGAGCGAGGCTGCTTCGGGTGCTTCGGTCCCAGCGAGTCCGCCAACGTGGACTCGCTCGGCGACCGCCTGGCCGAGCTCGGTGTGTCGGACCGTGACCTCGTCGCGGCGCTCCGCACGTTCAACACCGCGGCGCCCGTGTTCGCGCGGGCTGCGGCCCGCCGCGAGGAAGGAACCCCACCGTGACCCACTCTCCTCGTCGCAGCCGTCTCGCCGTCGGAGCGCTCACCCGGGTCGAGGGTGAGGGTGGCCTCGACATCGATCTCGTCGACGGCTCGCTCGCCGACGTCCGCCTTCGCATCTTCGAGCCGCCCCGGTTCTTCGAGGGCTTCCTGCGCGGCCGCTCGTTCAGCGAGCCCCCGGACATCACGGCCCGCATCTGCGGCATTTGCCCCGTCGCCTACCAGATGAGCGCCTGCCAGGCCATCGAGGCGGCGTGCGGGGTGGACATCGACCCGGAGCTGCGCACCCTGCGTCACCTCCTCTACTGCGGCGAGTGGATCGAGAGCCACGCCCTGCACGTGCACCTGCTCCACGCGCCCGACTTCCTCGGCTACGAGAGCGGCATCGCCATGGCCGCCGACCATCGGGCGGAGGTGGAGCGGGGGCTGCGCCTCAAGCAGATCGGCAACGAGATCGTCGAGGTGGTCGGTGGCCGTGCGGTGCACCCGGTGAACGTGCGCATCGGTGGCTTCTGGTCGGTGCCGCGGCGCGACCGCGTGCGCGAGATGGCGGAATCCCTGCGCTGGGCCTGTGACGCGGCGGAGGAGGTGGTGGCTTGGACGGCGACCCTGCCCACGCCGGATCACGTGCTGCCGGCCGACGTCCCACTGGTGGCGCTGCGCCACACCGACGAGTACCCGATGCTCGGCGACCGGCTGGTGTCCACCACCGGTCTCGACCTCTCCCCGGAGGAGTATCCGGCGTGGTTCGTCGAGGAGCATGTCGAGCACTCCACGGCCCTCCACGCCCGGCTGCGCAGCCCCGCCGACGGTGCCGACGAGCTCGTCGGCTACCTCCTCGGCCCGCTCGCCCGATTCGCGCTGAACGCCGACCACCTGGCACCCCGGGCGGCCGCGGCGGCCAGCGCCGCCGGACTCACGGCGCACGAGCGCAACCCCTTCCGCAGCATCGTGGTGCGGGCGGTGGAGACGCTCCACGCCTGTGAGGTGGCCCTGGCCATCGCCGAGCGGTACGCGCCACCCGAACGGGCCTGTGTGCCGGTCACGCCTCGGGCCGGGGCCGGCAGCGGCTGGAGCGAGGCGCCGCGCGGGATGCTGTGGCACCACTACGAGCTCGACGACGAGGGCACGATCCTCGAGGCCCGCATCGTGCCCCCCACGTCGCAGAACCAGGCGACGATCGAGCACGACCTCTTCCACCTGATCGAGTCCCGGCTGGATGCCGCACGTGCCGGGCACGCAGCGCTCGACGACGAGGCGCTGGTGGCGCTGTGCGAGCAGGCGGTGCGCAGCTACGACCCGTGCATCTCCTGTGCGACGCACTTCTTGGACGTGAGGGTGACACGGTCATGACCCGGTCCTCCGCCGCGCGTCGCCCACGGGTGATGGTCATCGGGGTCGGCAGCCCGTACCGCCGCGACGACGGCGTCGGGCTGGAGATCGTCCGCCGCCTTGCCGCGGCGCTGCCAGAGGGCCACGGGATCGAACTCCGCGAGCTCGACGGAGAGCCGGTCCGGCTGATGCAGGCCTGGCAGGACGCCGACGAGGTCTACCTGATCGACGCCGTTCGCTCGGGGGCCGCACCGGGCACGCTCCACCGCCTGCGCCCCGAACAGCTGCACGGCAGCCGGGAGTCGGAGCAGGGGGTGGAGGTGCGCCTCGGTGGTGGGCACCTGATGGGGGTGGAGGACGCGATCGCCCTCGGCCGGGTCCTCGACCAGCTGCCCCGCTCGTTGGTCGTCCTCGGCGTCGAGGGGGCCGACTTCGACGCCGGCGTCGGCCTGACGCCTGCCGTGCGAGCCGCCGCCCGAGCGGTCACGGACTCCCTCGTCGCCCGACTCACTCAGCGCGCGTCCGCGGCCAGCGCCAGCGCGTCGTCCCACGACGCCCCCTCCGCCAACAGCGCCCGGTAGGGCATCACCACCCGAGGCAGGCTCACGCCCAGCGCGGCGTGGAGGCGCCCGGCACTGCCGTAGAGGGCGACGAACCGCCCCTCCTCCACCGAGCCGGCGACGATCTCGACGTCGTCGTCCGGTCGAGCGCGACCGAGGAACTGGATGCGGGCGTCGAACTGGTCGCTCCAGAAGAACGGCACCGGCGCGAACGGCTCCTGGCGAGCACCGCCGGACGCCGCGAGCAGGTTGCGAGCCGCGTGCGCTCCCTGCTCGGCGGCGTTGGTCCAGTGCTCCAGGCGCAGGTCCTCACCGGTCAGCGGGTCGGTCCACCGTGCCACGTCACCCGCCGCGTACACGCCCGGCACCGCGGTCTGCAGGTGCTCGTCGCACACCACGCCGTCACGGACCGCGAGATCGCTGCCGTCGAGCCAACCCGTCGCGGGGCTGACGCCGATCCCCACGACCACCACGTCGGCCGTCACCGTGGTGCCGTCACCGAGGCGCACCGCCCTCACCCGGTCGTCACCGTCGATCGCTGCGACCTGCACGCCGCAGCGCAGGTCCACCCCGTGGCGGCGGTGGACGTCACCGACCGCCTCGCCCATTCGGGCCCCCAGGCCCCGCACCAGCGGCGCCGGAAGCCCTTCGAGCACCGTGACGCTGTTCCCGAGCTGCGCCGCCGTCGCCGCCACCTCGAGGCCGATGAAGCCAGCGCCGATCACCACCAGTCGGGCATCACCGGCGCCGAGCACTTCGCGCAGCGCGAGCGAGTCGTCGAGCGTGCGCAGCACGTGGACGCCGGCCAGGTCGGGCTGGCCCGCCAGGCGCCGCACGGCGGAGCCCGTGGCGACGATGAGACCGTCGTAGCCGACCACCTCGCCGTCGGCGAGATGCACGGCATGCCCGGCCGTGTCGAGGCCAGCGGCGGACACCCCGAGGCGCCACTGCACGCCGAGGCCGGCCATGTCGTCGGGGCGGCGCAGGGCGATCCGCGCCGGCTCCCACTCCCCCGACAGCACCTTCTTCGACAGCGGCGGGCGGTCGTAGGGCGCGTGCCGTTCGGCCCCGATCACGGTGATCCGTTCGGTGAAGCCCTCGGACCGCAGGGTCTCACAAGCGCGAAGCCCCGCCAGGCTGGCCCCCACGACGACCACGTGCTGCAACGACATCGCCACAGGCTGACACGGATCGCGTCTACGGTGCGGACTCTCGGACTCGACCACTACTCGGGAGGTTTCCGATGGATCACAAGGGCTTCGATCGCCGCCGCATGATCACCGGGATGGGCATGGCCATCGGCGCGGCCGGCGCCGGTGCGCTGGCCGTCCCCGGTCTGGCGTCCGCCGCCGCACCACCGCCACCGCCGGATCCCAACAGCAACACTGCCAACCCGGGCGGTGTCGGCGCCCAGCCGCTGGCGTTCGCGGCCACCCCGGGCCTCATGTACGCCGGCATCTCCGGCTACAACCTGATGGCCTACCAGCTCGCTGGTGAGTACATGTTCGACCTCGGCGGGGTGGGCGTCGGGCCCCGACCGAACGGCACGAGCGTCGTGTGCGACATCGAGCTCCCGCACGGTGCGCGCATCCGCGAGATCCAGGTGACCGGCAGCGGCAGCACCAATGCGACCCTCCAGCGCCAGCCCTACGGCGCCTACTCGTGGAGCACCATCGGCTCGTGCACCACCGCCAGCGGGTCCGGCCTGCAGACCGGCAAGACGTCCGGGCTGAGCCACGTCGTCGACCGCACCACGGGCACCTACCTGATCTTCGCCTTCCTCAACAACACCCAGGCGATCAGCTCGGTCGCCGTGGGCTACGACATGGCCCCGACCGGGTTCGTGCCGATCTCGCCGGTGCGCGCCTACGACTCCCGCTGGACGGCGAGCGGCTCCACCGCCGGCCTCACGCTCGGCGTCATCAGCGGCGGCAGCAGCCGCACCGTGTCCGTCGCCGACGGCCGCGACCTCAACACCGGTGCCATCACGTCCCCCAACGCGGTCCCGGCCGGCGCGAGCGCCATCGCCTACAACCTGACGCTGTCGAACACCACCGGCATCGGCTTCCTCGCCGTCACCCCGGGCAACGCCTCGACGTACGCCGCGTCGTCGATCAACTGGTCAGAGGCCGGCCAGCTCCTGGCCAACGGCCTGATCGTCGGTGTCGACGGCACCCGCGCCATCAAGGTGTTCGCCGGTGGCAGCTCCACCAACTTCATCGTCGACGTCGTCGGGTACTTCATCTGAGAGGGCTGAGCGACATGGTTGCCGACACCGCCAACCCGTACCTCGCCGGGAACTTCGCGCCCGTCGCCACCGAGACCACGGCGACCGACCTGGCGGTCACGGGCTCGATCCCCGCCGAGCTGGACGGCCGCCTGGCGCGCATCGGGCCGAACCCCGTGGGCGTCGTCGACCCGGCCACGCACCACTGGTTCGTCGGGACCGGCATGGTGCACGGCGTGCGGCTGCGTGAGGGTCGGGCGGAGTGGTATCGCAGCCGCTTCGTCCGCGACGACGCGGTGTCGGCAGCCATGGGCTGGCCCACCACGCCCGGCCCCCGCCACGGGATGGGTCCGGGCGTGGCCAACACGAACGTCATCGCCCACGCCGGGCGAACGTTCGCGATCGTCGAGGCCGGGGGCCTGCCGGTGGAGCTCACCCACGACCTCGAGACCGTGGCCATGTGCGACTTCGGCGGCACCCTGCCCGGGAGCTTCACCGCCCACCCGAAGCGCGACCCGCTCACCGGCGAGCTGCACGCAGTCGTCTACTACTGGGAGTGGGACCACGTGCAGTACGTGGTGGTCGGCACCGACGGTCTCGTCCGGCGCACCGTCGACGTCCCGGTCGACGGCAAGCCGATGGTGCACGACTGCGCGATCACGCAGCGGTACGTGCTGGTGCTCGACCTCCCGTGCCGGTTCTCGATCGACGCCGCGATGGCCGGGCTGCCGCTGCCCTACCGCTGGGACCCGGACGGAGGTGCGCGGGTCGGGCTGCTGGCGCGCGACGGCACCGCCGAGCAGATCATCTGGTGCGAGCTCGACGCGCCCTGCTACGTGTACCACCCGCTCAACGCCTACGACGCGCCGGACGGCACGGTGGTCATGGACGCCGTCGTGCACCCGAGCACGTTCGCCACCGATGTGCGGGGTCCGAACGAGGGGGCCACCTCGCTGCAGCGGTGGACGCTCGACCCGAGGGCCGGCCGCGTCCGCCAGGAGGTGCTGTCGGACCGTTCACAGGAGTTCCCCCGCCACGACGAGCGCCTCGTCGGGCAGGTGCACCGCTACGGCTACACGACGGAGTTCGCCGGCGGGTCGGGTGGGTTGCGCCTCGGCAACGTGTTGCGCCACGACCTGGTGCGGGGTACCACCGACGTGTACGACGTTGGGCCGGGCCGGGCGGCGATGGAGCCGGTGTTCGTCCCCCGCCACGAGACAGCGGCCGAGGACGACGGCTGGGTCATGGTGTACGTCCACGACGGTGGACGTGATGCCTGCGACGTGGAGATCCTGGCCGCCCAGGATCTTGCCGCTGGACCGGTGGCCACGGTGCACCTCCCGGTGCGCGTGCCGTTCGGGTTCCACGGCAGCTGGATGCCGGCGAGCTGACCCCGGGGCTCAACCGCCCGCGGAGCCAGCGGCGGCGGTGATCGCCTCGGCCAGCACGCCGACGATGGTGTCGATCTCACCGGCGGTGACCACGAACGGCGGCCCGAGCATCACCGCATCGTGCACCGGGCCGGACCCGGCGGGGTACACCCACACGTCGCGCCGCAGCGCCTCGGCCAGCACCCGCGAGGTGAAGCCGACATCGCGCGGGAACGGTGTGGCGCGGTCGCGGTCGCGCACCAGCTCGACGCCGCGGAACAGGCCCCGACCCCGCAGCTCGGCCACGTTCGGATGGTCGCCGAGCACCTCGGTGAGGCGCTGGCCGAGCAGCTCGCCCATCTCCCGGCTGCGCTCGACGAGGTGCTCGTCCTCGAGGATCCGCAGCACCTCGGCCGCGCCGGCACACATGGCGTCGGTGCCGCTGTAGGTGAAGAACATGAACCCGCCCATCCGGGCGATCGGTGCCACCACATCCTGTCGTGTGGCCACCATCCCCATCGGGACGTACCCGCTGCCGAGGCCCTTGCCCCCCACGATGATGTCCGGGCGGATCGGGAAGTGCTCGTGCCCCCACGTGCGACCCGTGCGGCCGTAGCCGGTCATGACCTCGTCGGCGATCAGCAGGATCCCGTAGCGCTCGCACGCCTCGCTGACCGTGGACCAGTACTCGTCGGAGGGCACGAGGCAGGCGCCGGCGGCTCCGGTGATCGGCTCGGCGATGAAGGCCGAGATCGTGTCCGGGTCCTCTCGGCGGATGACGTCCACCACGGCCGCTGCGTCGTCCCACGGCACCTTCGGGAAGTCGAGCAGCAGCGGCTCGAAGCCGGCCTGGCGACCGCTGTGGCTGGCGGCGGCGATCGTCCCGAGGGTCATGCCGTGGAAGCTCGGGTGGCGACCGATCACCTTCCACCGCTCCGGGCGGCCGGCGCTCACGTGGTGGGCGCGGGCCAGACGGATCGCGGAGTCGGTGGACTCGCTCCCGCCGCTGGTGAAGAAGACCTGGGTGAAGCCCTCCGGCAGCCAGCGCTCGACCAGGCGGTCTCGGAGAGCCAGACGGTGTGGGGTGGGCCAGATCGGCACGACGTAGGCACCGTCGACCATCGCGCCGGCCACGGCAGCGGCGATCTCGGGCCGGCCGTGGCCGACGTTGACGACGATGGCGCCGCCCGCGGCGTCGAGGATGCGCCGGCCGTCGGCGGCGATGAGGTGGGAGCCCTCCCCCCCGACGATCAGCGGGCCGCCAGCCGAGCCGGGGACGAAGTGGAAACGCTGGAGGTCGTCGAGGTCGTCCATGGTCAGCCCAGTGTCGCACCCGGCACGCCCGGCGCGCCGTGGCGGAACGTGACCGAGATGCGGGGGCCGGCCGCCGACGAGACCTTCGGCACCGTGTGCTCCCAACGCGCCTGGCAGTCACCGCCCATGACCAACAGGTCGCCCTGGCCGAGCAGGAACCCTCGCGACGCGCCGCCGCCCCGCGGCCGCAGCAGGAACGGACGGGGTGCCCCGACGCTGAGCACGGCAACCACCGGCTCGGCCGCGGCGCCGCCCACCCGGTCGCCGTGCCAGGCGACCGAGTCTCGCCCGTCGCGGTAGAGGTTGAACCCGATCGAGTCGAACGGGCGGTCGTACCGCTCGGCAAGGAGCGTGCGAGCGTCTCCGAGCACCGCCAGCGGCTCCGGCGGACCCGTCGCGGTGTGGCGCCACCAGCAGCTCAACCGGGGCTCGTCGACGAGATGGTCGTACATCACCACCTGCCGACGCCGCCACGGCAGGCGAGCCACCAGCTCGACGAAGACCAGGTCGGAGCCCTGCAGCCAGCGCGGGACGTGGTCGACCCAGCACCACTCGTCGAGCTGGTGGCGCTCGCAGCCGCTGAGCCGGGGGTCGACCGCGGGGTCGTCCAGGCCGAACAGCGAGCCCTGCCAGGCGAGCTGTGGTGCGGCGCTCCCGTCCAAGGATCCGGATGGGTACATGTGTTCGATCATCGCGGGTGGGTGCGCGCCCGTCAAGGGACGCCGCCGCCGGGTGCGAGGATGCCGGCGTGGGTCCGCCCGTCCCGATCGACGACGCCGGTGATGCGCGCCTCGACGACTACCGGGGCCTTCGCCGACCCGACCAGCGCAGCCGGGCCGAGGGCTTCTTCATCGCCGAGGGGGCCACGGTGCTGGAGCGCCTCCTCGACGCCCCGCACCGCATCCGCTCGGTGGTGCTGACCCCGGCCCGGGTCGCGCGCTTCGCCGCTCGGCTGGCGTCGGTGCCGGCACCGCTGTACGTCGTGACGCCCGAGGTCCTCACCGAGGTGGTCGGCTACGACCTGCACCGCGGTGTGATCGCCAGCGCCACCCGGCCGGCGCCGGCGCCGCTCGCGGACGTGATCGCTCGTGCCCGCACCATCGTGGTGCTCGAAGGGCTCAACGACTTCGAGAACCTGGGTGCCATCGCCCGCTCCGCTCGGGCGCTGGGAGCCGACGCCCTGGTGCTCGACCCGCTCACCGCCGACCCGCTGGCCCGGCGCGCAGTGCGGGTGTCCATGGGCGAGGTGCTGTTCCTGCCCACCGTCCGCCTCGACAACTGGCCGGCCGGGCTCCGCGCGTTGCGCGACGCCGGGTTCCGGCTGGTGGCGATGACGCCCGCTGCGGCGGCGATCGACCTGTTCGGGATCCGGCGCGAGGCGGGCGAGCGGATCGCCGTGATGCTCGGCGCCGAGGGCCCGGGGCTCACCCCGGCCGCGCTGGAGCTCGCCGATGTGCGGGCCCGCATCCCGCTGCGCGCCGGCGTCGACTCGCTCAACGTCGGCCACGCTGCCGCCATCGCGCTGGCCCACCTCGGCCACCCCTCCTGACCCTCCCCGTTCTGGTCCCAGGAAGTAGCGCTCAGAGCTACCTGGTGCTGCCAGAACGGCACCGTGCGCCCGAGTCCTCGCCGGGGTGTCGGATTGCTCAGCCGGGCTGGCAAGAACCGCTCAAGACGTGACCCGGCGCGGTCGATATCCCCGCTGGCCACGGTGAGTGCCGGGCCAAGGCGGGTACCGCGGCGGGCGGCGGCACGGATGGACCGTGGACGCATCCGACTCGACCCGGGCCGGATGAAAGGAACATCACCCATGGAACTGCGCAAGAAGAGCGCCGCCGTCCTCGCCGGTGTCGCGATCGCCGGCCTCGTCGGCGCCGCGGCCGCCAGCCTCGGCGGCCTGAACACCAGCTCGCTCGGAGCGGATGACGAGATCGTCGCTGCCTGCCACGACGCCACCACGATGGGCCAGATCAGCGTTGACTTCACGTCGGCGTACGACACCATCCACCAGCAGTACGAGGTGTCCAGCGTCGTGTTCGGGAACATCGACCCGAACTGCAACGGCAAGGCCTTCGACTGGACGCTCCAGGGACCCAGCGGCGTGCTCGACTCCGGGAGTGGCACCGTCAGCGGCGGTGCGATCAACGACACCGTCGTCGACAACGTCTCGGCTGAGTCCGTCGAGCACGTGCACCTGCTGATCACCGGCTGACCACCGCATGACCTGAACGGGGTTGGCCCATGGGTCGCCGCCAGCAACTGACCCGCAGCGCCCCCGCGATCCTCTCGTTCGCGGTGGTCTCGAGCCTGCTGGTGGCGGCCGATGCGGCCAGCCTCGGAGGCCTGCGCAGCGCCACGCTCGACGCCCTCACCGAGGATGCCCAGCAGTCGCTGCCGCAGATCGTCAGCTGTGACAACTTTGCCAGGGCGTCCAGGAGGGGCAACCAGGTGGACGGCCGTCCCGTGCAGCTCCCGGCGAGCTGCGGCTCGGCCACCTGGTCGGTGAACACCGGGACGTGGCGCATCACCGGCGGCCAGGCCCGCGCCGATGGTGCCCATGCCACCGCAACGCTCCCTGCCGGGCGAAACGACGTGAGCGTCGAAGCGACGTTCACGCCGGGTGGCGCCACCCCCACGGGTGGCGTCACCTTCGCCCACACCGGAGGCACCAACCCCAGCTTCCTGGCCGCCGTCATCACGAACGGCGCCGTGCAGCTGCGACTGCGCAGCGGCGGCACCGTCACCACCATCGCCACCGCGCCGGCCACCACCGGCACCACCGTGCGCCTGCGGGCCACCCTGACCTCCACCAACACCGTCATCATCTCCCTGAACGGCAGCGTCGTGCTCACCACCACCATCGCCAGCGCCCAGAACCCGGGTGGCACTCGCGTCGGTCTCTACGACCACGCGGGCTCGGTGCGCTTCGACGACTTCCTCGTCACCAACGCCTGGCCACCGTGACGATCGCCTTCTCCCCTCCCCCCGAGCGCGTCGCTCGCAGCGCCGGCGCCCACGTGGCACCGGCGTTGGCGCGTCGCCGGGCACTGCGCGGCGTGCGCCGCGCCGCCAAGGCGCGTGACGACCGCCCGCTGTGGCGAAAGGTCCTCTCGTGGGTGGTGACGCTCCTCATCATCGCCGGGGCCGTCTTCCTGTGGCCCGAGCGCCTCGGCGGTTCCACCTCCATGGTCGTCGTGCGGGGCACCTCGATGGAGCCCGGCTACCACGTGAACGACGTCGTCATCGCCCGCAAGGGGGGCACAGCGGCCATCGGCGACATCATCGTGTTCGAGATCCCCGGCGACGGCGTGGGCGCCGGCATGCTCGTCGTGCACCGGCTCATCGGTGTCCGCGACGACGGCACCTACGTCACCCAGGGCGACAACCGCGACACCCCCGACAGCTTCCCGATCGAGGACCGCCACATCAAGGGCGAGCCGATCCTGCTCATCCCCAAGGCTGGATGGCTGGTGGTCTGGGCCAGCCAGTGGTGGGTCGTGGCCATCGCCTTGGGGCTGATCGCCGCGCTCCTGCTGTGGCCGCGCGAATCGCCCCCCGACCCGTACCCCTCACTGGAGGACCTCATGGACCGTGACGACCTCGACGCCATGCTGGCCGAGCTGAACGACGCGGCGCCGGCGAACACGCCGATCGACGACGCCGTGATGGCCGATGCGCAGGCATGGCTCGACGCCGAGCTGGCGAGCCTCGGGCTGTCGATGGATGACGCCGGCGGCAGTGGAGACGATGGGACTCGAACCCACGACCTTCTGGATGCAAACCAGACGCTCTAGCCAGCTGAGCTACGTCCCCGCGAGGGCGGCGTCAGGTTAGCGGCGTCGTTCGCTGCGAGCCGCCGACCTCCGGCCACGTAATCTCGGCGTCCATGGGGAGCCCACGCATCCAGTTCGGCGCGTTCCTTGCGCCACACCACCCGGTCGGTGAGAGCCCGTCGCTGCTGCTGCAGCGCGATCTGGAGCTCGTCACCCACCTCGACCGCCTCGGCTACGACGAGTTCTGGTGCGGCGAGCACCACTCGAGCGGGTGGGAGACCATCGCCTCGCCGGAGATGTTCCTCGCCGCCGCCAGCCAGGTGTCGAGCACGATCCGCCTCGGCACCGGCGTCGTGTCACTCCCCTACCACCACCCGTTCAACGTGGCCCAGCGCATGGTGCAGCTCGACCACCTCACCCGCGGTCGGGCGATGTTCGGCAGCGGCCCCGGCGCCCTGCCCAGCGACGCCCGCACCCTTGGCATCGACCCCCTGGTGCAGCGCGACCGCCAAGACGAGGCACTCGGCGTGATCATCCGCCTGCTGCGCGGCGAGCCGCGTTTCAGCCACGAGTGCGAGTGGTTCACCCTGCGCGACGCCGAGCTGCAGATCCTGCCGATGCAGGCGGACATGCCGATGGCCACCGCGTCGTCGATCTCACCGTCGGGCATGCAGCTCGCCGGCAAGCACGGCATCGGGGTGCTGTCCATCGCCTCGAACAGCACCGAGGGCATCGCCGCTCTGCCGACCCAGTGGGGCTTCGCCGAAGAGGCCGCGGCCGAGCACGGCCAGACCGTCGACCGTGGCAGCTGGCGGGTGATGATGAGCTGGCACATCGCCGAGACGCGCGAGCAGGCACGAGCCGAGGCCGTCCACGGCCTGCACCGGTGGCACAACGAGTACAACGTGTGGACGCTCGGCCGGCCGGGCGCCACGCACGTCGACGACGCGTGGGAGCTGCTCGACCAGGTCGCCGGTGCCGGCGCGGCCGGTGCCGGTGCCGTCGTGATCGGCACGCCTGACGAGCTCGTGTCGTCCATCCGGCACCTGCAGGAGATCACCGGCGGCTTCGGGGTGGTGATGGGCTTCGCCCACGACTGGGCGAACCGCGAAGCCACCCTGCGCTCGTGGGACCTGGTCGCGCGGTACGTGATGCCGGAGATCAACGGAACCACGCGAGGGCTGCGGGCGAGCATGCAGTTCCTGCACGACCACCAGAGCGAGCTGATGGCCGGGGCCAGCGCAGCGGTGATGCAGAAGATCATGGCCAACCCGAAAGCGGCCGAGGCCATGGCCATCACCATGCAGCAGATGGCGGACCGGTCGGCCGCCACCGAGCGGGCCACGACGTTCCGTCCGGGGGGCGGCCTCCCCGACGCGCCCAGCCCCTGACCGCCGTCGAGGCCTCCGTCAGTCGTCCTTGAGCGCCACCGCGTTGGGGGTGACGTTCACCTTCGGCTCGTACTCCGCCACCTCGACCTCACGCGCCTCGCCGGCGTAGGTGGCACGGAGCTCGGTGCGGCACTCGTCGCAGGGTCCGTAGAAGCGAGCGCTCACCGGACGGTGGCAGCGGGGGCAGGTGAACGACAGCAGATCCACACCCCGATCAAACCACATGCCCCCCACCCCGGTCCCACCCCTTCCCACCCTCGGTTCGATCAGTCCGTGGACCGGAGGAGGCGGCCGGGGAAGACGCCGGTGTGCTCGCCGTGCTCCATGAGCACCTCGCCGTTGACGAGGGTGGCCTCGTAGCCCGATGCACACTGGACGTAGCGGCCGGCACCGCCGGGCAGATCGGTCACGTACTGCGGCTGGGGGAGGCTGAGCGCGTCCCAGTCGATCACGTTGACGTCGGCGTACGCACCCGGGCGCAGCACCCCGCGGCCGGTCAGCCCGAACAGCTCCGCCGTGTCGCTCGTCAGGCGCCGGACCGCCTCCTCGAGCGGCCACCGCTCACGCTCTTTGACCCAGTAGGTGAGCAGGAACGTCGGCTGGCTGGCATCCATGATCTGCCCGACATGCGCGCCGGCATCGGCGAGACCGAGGCTCACCAGCGGGTCGTCGAGCATCTCCTGGACGGCGTCGAGGCACTGGTTCAAGAAGGGGTGGTTGCACACGAGCTGGCCGTTCGTCTCGAGCAGCAGCTCGATGTAGGCGGCCGCTGGGGAGACCCCGCGGCTGGCGGCGATGGCGGCCACCGACGTCGAGGGGTCACAGTCGTAGCGGGCAAGCCCGTTCGGTGGGAGGACGAAGAGCATCGACAAGTCGACGAGGGGCGCGTGGGCGTCGGCCTCGTCGATGAGGCGCTGCCGGAAGGCCAGATCGCGCAGCGCGAGCATCTGCTCGCCGTCACGCATCGACCGCAGCGATCGCCAGGCCGGCGAACGGTCGAAGGGACTGCGGCTCTCCAGGGTGAACAGGATCCCCACGCCACGCGCCGTCGTCTGGGGCCGGATGTCCGCCCCGAGCGCGTTCTCCTCCTTGGCCATGGCGATGACCTGGCGGAACAGCTCCGGGCGGCGGGCGCTCTGCGCCAGCCCGAAGCTGAGCGGCCGGCCGCTGCGCCGGGATGCCTCCGCCATCCACGACACCTCGGCGCGGGTGGCGACCAGGTCCGGGCTGTCACCCTCCCCGAGGCGGCTCGCCGCCGCGAACACCCCCCGGCCGTGCCGGGCGAGCACGTCGGCGAACGCGAACAGCTCATCGGGGGTCGCCCACGTGCCGGGCACCGGCCGTCCATCGGGAACCCGGTGGAGCAAGGTCCGGCTCGTCGAGAACCCGATCGCGCCGGCCTGCATGGCGTCGTCGAGCTGCGCGGCCATCTCGGCGATCTCGTCGAGCGACGCGGGATCCTGGTCGAGACCCCGTTCGCCCATCACGAACTGGCGCAGCGCGCAGTGGCCCACCATCGCCGCAACGTTCAGCCCCTTCGGCACCGCCTCGACCGACGCCAGGAAGTCCGCGAACGTGACCCAGTCCCACGGCAGGCCGGCGAGGATGGCGTCGCGAGGGATGTCCTCCACGCTCTCCATCAGCTCGGCGAGGATCTCCCGATCCTCGGGACGGCACGGCGCGAACGCCACCCCGCAGTTCCCGATGACGACGCTGGTCACGCCGTGCCAGCAGCTCGAGGAGCCGAGCGGATCCCAGAACAGCTGCGCATCGAGGTGGGTGTGGATGTCGACGAACCCTGGCGTCACCACCCGGTCCGTCGCATCGAGCTCGCGAGTCCCCTTGGCGATGAGGCGCTCCTCCACCGCCACCACCCGGTCGTCACGCACCCCCACGTCGGCGCGGCGCGGGGGTGCCCCCGTGCCGTCGATGACGGTGCCGCCGCGTATGACCAGATCGAAGGTCATCACACCCTGCCGTTTCCGTAGCCCGGCACCTTTCTAGCGCGCCGGAGCGCCGGCGCACGCGGTCGGGACTGCCACGCCGTCGAGCGCACCGAGGAGTCCGGCGCACGCCTACGCTGCCGGCCATGCACGTCGACCTCATGACGTCCTCCCGGCCACTCGCCGAGATGGGCCCGTTCGCCCACGACGTCCAGGCCGCCGGATTCGGTGGGCTGCTCTTCACCGAGGCGGGGCGCACGGCCTTCCTCTCCGCCGCTGTTGCGGCCACCGCTGCGCCCGAGCTGTCGCTGGCGACTGGTGTCGCCGTGGCCTTCGCCCGCAGCCCGATGGTCAGCGCCCAGATGGCCTGGGAGCTCGCCGAGGCGACCAACGGCGGGTTCCGCCTCGGCCTGGGCACCCAGGTGCGGACCCATGTCGTACGCCGGTACGGCGCCGAGTTCGAGCGGCCCGGTCCCCGCCTGCGTGACTACGTGCGGGCCGTGAAGGCGTGCTTCGCCGGGTTCCGCGGCGAAGCCCTCGATCATCGCGGGCCGTTCTACGAGCTCACGTTCCTGAACCCGCAGTGGTCACCCGGTCCGATCCCCGTCGCCGACCCCCCGGTCGACATCGCCGCCGTCAACCCCTGGATGCTGCAGATGGCCGGCGAGGTGGCCGACGGAGTGCACATCCACCCGATCGGCAACGTCGGCTACCTCCGCGACGTGGCGCTCCCGAACCTCCTCGAGGGGGCGGCCCGCGCCGGGCGCACCCGCGAGGACCTCACGATCATCGTCCCCGTGATGCTCATCGTCGGCGACACGCAAGAGGAGCGCGCCCACGACCGCGAGCACATGCGGATGATGGTGAGCTTCTACGCCAGCACACCGAACTACGCCTTCATCCTCGATCAGGCCGGGTTCGAGGGCACCACGGCCCGCTTGCGCGAGCACCAAAAGCGCGGCGACCTCGCGGCGATGGCGGCCGAGATCACCGACGCGCACCTGGCCGTTTTCACCACCGAGGCCAGCTGGGACGGCCTCGCCGACGCCCTCATCGACCGCTACGCCGGGACGGCCGACCGGATCGTGTTCTACAACGCGGCGGCCGAGCGAGAGCGCGACCCCGATCGCTTCCGGCGCTTCGGCGAGGTCGCGCAGGAGATCGCCCGCCGGACCGCCTGACGGATCAGCCGGCGCAGAGCGCGGCCAGGCTGGCGATCGCCGTGGTCCGGCGCGGCTCGCGCACGGCGTGCTCGTCGAGTCCGTTCGTGCAGTAGCCGAGGCTCAGCCCGGACACGGGATCCCCCCACGCGATCTGGCCCTTGGCCCCGTTGTGACCGACGGTCAGCGGAGAGACGGTGCGGCCCATGCCCCGCAGGTGGCTCAGCCCGTCGTCGCCGGCTTGGACCAGGCCCAGCGTTCGGTTCGCGGGTACGCCGGTCATCACGTCCGGGAGCCGGTTGCGCACGTTCGTCCGCACGTCGGCGATCACCTCCGGCGACCACATCTCACCCGGGTTGTGCAGCACCGCTTGGTAGTAGAGCGCCAGGTCCGCTGCTCGCATCACCCCGCCACCGCCGGGCATCCCGACCCGCTGGACCGCCGGGTCGGCGAAGCTCAACAGCGCCTCCGTCGTCACCTCACCCAGCTCGAGCGAACGCACCCCGAAGGCCGCCTCCAGCTCGTCGGGGGTGGCCGCCTCCCCCACCGCGACCAGGGGCGCCGCCGGCGGGGAGACGTCACCGAGCACCCGCGGCAGCCCCGCCGGATCGGTGACGCGCGCCTGCACGACGTCGCGGAAGTCCTGTCCGGTGACCCGCTCGATCACCTCGGCCAGCACCCAGTGGGCCGAGGACGGGTGGTACTCGAATCGGGTCCCCGGCTCCCAGTTGAGCCGCCAGCGGCCGAACGCACGGCAGCGGCCGGCGCTGGTGTCACCGTCCACCACGGCGAGCGGCGCCATGGGGAACCCAGAGGTGTGCAGCATCACCTGCTCGAGGGTGACGACGTCCTTACCGTTGGTCCCGAACTCCGGCACGTAGTCGACCACCCGGCGGGCGACATCGACCAGGCCTTCGCCGATCAGCGCCCACATCGCACCGGCGACGAACGCCTTGGTCGCCGAGTAGACGACGTACCGGGTGTCGTTCGTGGCCTCGCCGAAGGTCTCGAACAGCACCAGCTCGCCTCGGTAGGCCAGCGCGATCTGCGCCGACGGGAGCAGGCCGTCGTCGACCTCGCGCCGGGCTCGCTGGACCAGCCGCGCCACCGCTGCCTCGTCGATCCCCACGTGCCCCCCCTTCTCGGTGCGCTGAGCGTAGGACGGCGACCGGGTCCCCGCCGAAGCCACCCCGATCCGCAAGGCGCCCAGCGGTAGCCTCGCGCCGTGGCCGGCGAGCTCATCTACGCGTTCCGAGTGATGCGCCTGCCGTTGCTCGACGCAGGCGGCGCTGCCATCGGACGGCTCGAGGACGTGGTCATCGTCCCCGGGCGACAGGGGCGCGCCCCACGTGTCATCGGGTTCGTCGCCATCAGCCAGCGCCGGCGCATCTTCGTCAACGCGAACCGGATCGCCGAGCTCGGCGGCGACGGCGCCCGGCTGCGCTCGTGGGATCTCGATCTGAACCCGTTCAAGGCCAAGCCGGCCGAGCTGCTCCTGGGTCGCCACGTCATCGACCGGCGCATCGGCGACGAGACCGTCTCCGACGTCGCACTGCGACCGTCCGACGACGCCAGCGGCTGGGAGGTGGCCAAGGTTCGCCTCGCCAAGCGCAACCCCCTCCGCCGGCGTCCGAGCATGCGCCTCGCCGACTGGGACGAGGTTGCCTCGCTGTTCTCCATCGGCAACGAGATGGCCGCCGAGGCCGCCCGCCTCCGCGACATGCACCCGTCGGACGTGGCATCGGTCGTGCGGGCCCTTCCCCTGGTCCAGCGCCGCCAGCTCGCCGAAGCCATGGACGACGAGCGTCTCGCCGACCTGCTCGAGGAGCTGCCGGAGGCGGAGCAGCTGCGCCTCATCGAGGGCCTCGACCTGGAGCGTCTGGTCGGCGTGCTCGACGAGATGGAGTTCGACGACCTCACCGACCTGCTGGCCGAGATGCCCGGTGACCAGCGCAACCGGGTCCTCGACGCAATGGATGCCGACGACGCCGCCGTGGTGCGCCAGCTGCTGTCCTACCAGGACGGCTCGGCCGGGTCGCTCATGACGCCCGAGATCATCATCATGGGCCCGACGGCCACGGTCGCCGAGGCCCTGGCCGAGATCCGGGATCCCGAGTGGCTGGTGTCCATCGCGGCGCAGGTCTACGTCACCCGGCCGCCGTACAAGCCGCCAACCGGGCGCTACCTGGGCGTCGTCCACTTCCAGCGCCTGCTCCGCGAGCCGCCGAGCATGGAGCTCGGTGCCCTCGTGCAGGACGAGCCGACCATCACCCCGGACACCCCGGAGCGCGAGGTCGCCGAGCGGCTCGCCTCCTACAACCTGCTCTCGGTCGGCGTCTGCGACGAGCAGGGTCACCTGCTCGGTGCGATCACCGTCGACGACGTGCTCGACCGTTCGCTGCCCGCCGGATGGCGCCAGCGCCGACGCCAGGCGGCACCGTCGTGATCCGCCGGGCGATGATCCGGCGTCGGTCGAGCGGCCGGCGCACCGATCTCAGCGCGCCGCGCGAGCAGGGCCGGGTGGGCATCAGCTACGACAGCGAGGTCTTCGGCGAGTTCGCCGAGGCGATCGCCCGGTTCATCGGCACCGCCCGCTTCCTGGTCTTCCAGTCGGTGGTGATCGTGGTGTGGATCTCCATCAACGTGTTCGTGCCGCCGCTGCGATTCGACCCCTACCCCTTCATCCTGTTGACGCTGGCGCTGTCACTGCAGGCCGCGTACGCCGCGCCGCTGATCCTGCTCGCGCAGGGACGCCAGGAGGCTCGCGACCGCCAGCAGAGCGAGATCGACCGGGACGTGGCGGGGCGCACCCAGGCGGACGCCGAGTTCCTCGCCCGCGAGATCGCGAGCGTGCGGCTCAGCCTGGCCGACATGGTCACCGGCGACGACGTCGCCGAGCACTTCGACCGGGTCATCAACGTCGTGGAGCAGCTCACCCGCCGCATCGACGGCTTGGAGCTGGCGCCCGACGCCGGTGCGCCCTGACCGCTCAGGACGCCGAGCAGCTGCCGCAGGTGCCCACCAGGTCGAGGCGATGGTGGTCGAGCACGAACCCCTGATCGGTGGCGAGGTCCGCCAGCTCGGCGTCGAGGGTCTGCTCGAGCTCGTCGGGGACCACCACGTCGCGCACCGCACCGCAGGTGCTGCACACCAGGTGGTGGTGATGGCCGGTGAGGTCTTCGGCCAGCTCGTAGCGGCTCCACTCGTCGTTCGTGACGAGCCGCCCGACGGCGCCGGCCCGCTCGAGGTCGGAGAGGTTCCGGTAGACCGAGCTCTGGGCCAGGTCGCAGCTCGCCAGGATGTCCGGGATGGTCAGCGGGTGCTCGGCCCCGGCCAGGAGATCGACCAACCGGCGCTTGTTCGCGGTGTAGCGCTGGCCGTTGCGCGTCAAGCGCTGGCTGACGGTCTGGTGGAGCTCCGCGCTCGCCGGCACGCCCCCGGACGCTACCTGAGCACGACCGGGAATGCCCGCCCGCCCTCAGCGCGGCTCGTCGCCGACGAACTCGACGATGCGGACCCCCCGTGCGACGACGTCGCCGACGAGCGAGGTCGTGGGCAGGGTGTCGTCACCCGGTAGGACCAGGCCGGGAGGGGCCAGCGCACCGGCGAGCAACGACGCGGCAAAGGTGGCGGCGACGGCACCGGCCACGACGCCCGCCCGCTCGACCAACCCCGCCACATGGGTGATCCGCTCGCCCGCCCTGGCCCCGCGCACCTCGACCCGCAGCGCCCCGAGGCCACCCTCGCGGTGCGGGGGCGACAGCATCGGCAACCAGGCCGTGAGGCGGTCGCGACGGGTGGCCGACATACGGGCGCTGATCCGCGAGAGGGTCGGCACCACGTGGTGCAGCAGCTCGACGTCGGCCAGCTCGGCGCGGTAGCAGTCGCGGCCGCCGATCGGCTCGGGGAACCAGCAGAGCTCGCGCCCGCTGCCGGCGGGACGCCGCCACCACTCGCCGTCGTGCCAGCCGACCGCCAGCCCCGACAGCGCCCGGTGGTGCTGGCGGGCGCAGGCCGGCCCACCGGTCCCGTGGAACGCCACGTGGGCCTCGGACACCTCGTCGAGACGATCGGCGAGATAGCGCACCAGCAGTCCCGACAGTCCCGGGGCCATGCCTGCGCCGACCACCAAGCGCACGCCGCGCTCGGCGCAGAGCGGCTCCATCTCCAGCAGCTCGCGAACGTCATCGACGGTGTCCGTCGTCGCCACCACGTCGACGCCCGACTCGAGCGCGTCCCGAGCGGCCGGGGCCTGCGGGCTCGGCGTCGCCAGCACGACGACGTCGGCACCGCGACCGATGGCTGCGGGCAGTGCGGCCGGCGAGGCGACGGCGGTGACGGACGGCCCGAGCGCCCCTGCGAGCGCCTGGGCGCGGGCGTCGTCGCGGTCGAGCACCAGCGCTGCCACCCCGGACCCGTGCAGCTGGCGGACGACCCGGGCGCCCACTGCGCCGGCGCCGACGACGAGCGCCCGCGGCGGCGTCGCGTCAGTCGGGGACATCGAGCTCGCGCCACCCGCCGGTCTGCGGGGGGACGCCGCCGCGGCCGCGGACCCTCAGCAAGCCGGCGATGGTCCCGGCGAGTGCCAGCGCGAACATTGCTCGCCGCAGCATCTTCATGTGGGGCTAGCTGGAATCGAACCAGCGACCTCATCCTTATCAGGGATGCGCTCTAACCGACTGAGCTATAGCCCCGGGCGGGACACGCCAGCCTACCGAGCCCCTGTACCGGGACTCAACCGCGCCGGCCGGGCTCGTCGCGGACCACGACCTCTTCTTCGAGCACCGTCACCCGGATCCCGCCGACGAGGTCGGTGACCAGGTTGAACACGACGGCCGCCAGCACCCAGAGCCCAGTGCCGAGCACCACGAGGAACAGCCCGATGATCCACGTGGCGTGGTACAGCTCGCCACCGCGGAACTCGAAGCTGTCCCAGCCGAAGCTCTCGAGGAAGCGCTCGACGTTGTCGATGGTGCCTGTGGCGGTCGCGACGTTCCACAGCAGCACGAGGGACAGCAGGGTGGCCGCGTAGAGCACGGCGTTCACCACCAGCGCCAGCTTGAAGATCGTCCAGGGGTCGACGCTGCGGATGACCCGTGTGACCCGTCGGACGCGGGGCCGCCGGTGGCGCGGGAACGTGGCCAGGCGCCGCTTCGGTGCCGGCGCCTCGTCGGGCGACACAGCCTCGGAGGGGGCCGCGTCCTCGTCGACGACCGCCGGCACGATGACGAGCGGGGCCGTGGCCAGCAGGTCGTCGTCCCCGTCGACGTCGAGGTCGGTGCGCGCCAGCAGTGCGGCGGCAACGTCGTCGACCGCCACCGGCTCCGACGCGTCCGGCTCCAGCTCCGCCACGGCCGGCTCCGACGCCTCCACCTCTGGCGACGACTCGTCGAGCGTCGAAGGGTCCGCGTCCAATGAGACCTCGGGGTCGATCGTTCCGGCCACCGACCCCGTCATCGCTCGCCGGCGGCTGCCCGAGGGTCGAACCCGGGCTCGGCGCGGATCGGCACCCCGCTCGTGCGACAGTCCCACGAGGCGAGGTTACTGAACTGGGGGCTGCGTGGGGTCGCGCCTCGTCGTGCGGCCCGTGCTGGCACGAGCTACCCCACGCACTCCGCGCACCTCGACCACGACCACGACGTCGGCACCGACACGCTGCATCGAGACGAGCACGGCGTTGTTGGCGGCGGCGACCCGCCTCGCCGCGACCGGCCCGCCGGTGGCGCCAGCCAGCGCGGCGGCATCGGCCGCCGCCTGCGCCCGCGACGCGTCGACGGCGCGTGACGCCACCGCCGCGACGGCGACGAGCAGCGCTGCGGCGACGGCCAGCACGACCACGCCGGCGAGCAGTGCCGAGCCGCGGTCCCGCGGTGATGCCGAGGGAGGGTGATCACCCACGGGCTCAATCTCCTGCGCTCGGGGTTCGACCGGCGCCGGCGTCGACCGGCGCGACCGAGGGAAGTGGGTCAGTCCTCGTCGTTGGAGAGGATCGGTGCCACCGATGCCACGGTCTGGCCGTCGTCGAGGCTCATCACCCGAACCCCGGTGGCGTCGCGCCCCTGCGAGGAGATGTCGCGCACCGGCATGCGGATGGTGACACCACCCGAGGAGACCGCCACGATCTCGTCGTCGAGGCCGACCATGAACGCGGCGACCACCATCCCCTTGCGGCCGGTGAGGCGGATCCCCTTCACGCCCTGTCCGCCCCGGCCCTGACGGTTGAAGCGGTCGAGCTGGGTGCGCTTTCCGTAGCCGGCCTCCGTGACCATGAGGATCGACGTGTCGTCACGAGCCACGTCGACCGAGACCACTTCGTCGCCGGAACGGAGCTTCATGCCCCGAACCCCGGCCGCGGCGCGGCCCATCGGGCGCACCTCGTCCTCGGCGAAGCGGATCGTCATGCCGCTGCGGCTCACCATGAAGATGTCGTCGGTGCCCGTGGTCTCGATCACCCGCACCAGCTCGTCGCCATCGCGAAGGTTGATGGCGATGAGGCCGTCGCGACGGCTGCTGTCGTACTCGTGGAACGACGTCTTCTTCACCTGCCCCTGGAGGGTCGCGAAGAAGAGGTACCGCTCGCCGGCGAAGTCGCGGGTATCGATGATGGCCTGGACCGTCTCGCCGGCCTGCAGCGGGAGCAGGTTGACGATCGGCATGCCCTTGGCGGTGCGCTCGCGCTCTGGGATGTCCATGGCCCGCAACCGGTACACCTTGCCGCGGTTGGAGAAGAACAGCAGGTAGGCGTGCGCGGTGGTGAAGATCACGTGGCGCACCAGGTCGTCGGCCTTCAGCTTGGCGCCGCTTACGCCCCGCCCACCGCGACCCTGGGTCTTGAACGACGCCGCCGGCACGGCCTTCACGTACTGGGCCTCGGTCATGACGACCACCAGCTCTTTGTCCTCGACGAGGTCCTCGACGCTCATCTCGCCGGTGTCGAGGGTGATCCGGCACACCCGAGGGGTGGCGAACTCCTCCTTGAGCGCGCCCAGCTCGTCTTTGATGACGCTGCGCAGCTTGGCGTCGTCGGCCAGGATCGACTCCAGCTCGGCGATGCGCTCACGGACCTCCTCGGCTTCACGCTCGAGGTCGATCCGGGACAAGCGGGTGAGCTGGCGCAGCTGCATGTCGAGGATGTCGATCGCCTGGATCTCGCTGAACTCGTACGGCGGCGCCATGAGCGCGTCCTTGGCGGAGGGGGCATCGTCGCTGGCACGGATCAGCGCGATGATCTCGTCGATCACGTTCAGCGCCTTGAGCCGCCCCTCGAGGATGTGGGCCCGCTTGCGAGCCTTCTCGAGGCGGAACTCCGTGCGCCGGGTGATCACGTCGACCTGATGAGCGATGTAGCCCTGCAGGGCCTGGGCCAGGTTCAGCGTGCGCGGGACGCCGTCGTAGAGGGCGACCATGTTGACGGCGAACGAGCTCTGCAGCTGGGTGAGCTTGTAGAGGTTGTTCAGCACCACGTTGGCGTTGGCGTCGCGCTTCAGGGTGATGATCAGGTTGGTCTTGCCACCGGCCGAGTTGTCGTTGACGTCGGCGATGCCCTCGAGGTCGCCGCCGTCGACGAGCTCCTGGATCCGAGCGGCGATCGCCGAGCAGCTCGCCTGGTACGGCAGCTCGGTCACCACGATCTGCATCTGGCCCCGCTTGCCCTCCTCGATGGTGGCGGTGGCTCGCATGCGGACGCTGCCCCGGCCGGTCCGGTAGGCGTCGATGATGCCCGCCCGCCCCAGGATGGCGCCGCCGGTCGGGAAGTCCGGACCCTTCACGTACTGCATGAGGTCGTCAGGGGTGGCGTCCGGGTGGTCGATGAGGTGGATGGTGGCGTCGATCACCTCACCGAGGTTGTGGGGCGGGATGTTCGTGGCCATCCCCACCGCGATGCCCTGGCTGCCGTTCACGAGCAGGTTCGGGAAGCGGGCCGGCAGCACCGTCGGCTCCTCCGTGGTGCCGTCGTAGGTGGCCACCATGTCGACGGTGTCCTCGTCGATGTCGGCGAGGAGCTGCATCGCGAGCGCGTGGAGCCGGCACTCCGTGTACCGGCTGGCCGCCGGACCGAAGTCCGGTGAGCCGTAGTTGCCGTGGAAGTCGATGAGCGGGTGGCGCAGTGAGAACGGCTGTGCCATGCGCACCAGGGCGTCGTAGATGGCGCTGTCACCGTGCGGGTGGTAGCGGGCCATGGTGTCGCCGGTGACGCGGGCGCACTTCACGAACGGCCGGTCCGGGCGGAACCCCTGCTGGTCCATGTCCCAGATGATCCGCCGGTGCACCGGCTTGAGGCCGTCGCGCACGTCCGGCAGGGCGCGGGCCATGATGACCGACATCGCGTAGTCGAGGAACGAGCTCTCCATCTCGTCTTGGAGCTGCACGGGCTGGATGCGCAGCTCGTCGCCGGGCTCGGGGGTCGGGGTGTCGCTCATGTCAGAAGTCGAGGTTCCTCACGTCGCGGGCGTTGGTGGTGATGAAGTTCTTGCGGCTCTCGACGTCGTCGCCCATCAGGACGCTCATCACCTCGTCGGCGAGGGCGGCCTCCTCGACGGTGACCTGCAGCAGCGTGCGGGTCTCGGGATCCATGGTGGTGCTCTTCAGCTCCTCCCAGTCCATCTCGCCGAGGCCCTTCAGGCGCTGGAACTCCTTCTTGTGGTTCGGACGCTCGTCGAGGAAGCGGGCTTTGGCGGCATCGTCTTTCAGGTACACCTTCTCCTTGCCGACCTCCGTGGAGTACAGCGGCGGCTGGGCGATGTAGACGTAGCCGGCCTCGACGAGCGGGCGCATCTGGCGGAAGAAGAACGTGAGCAGCAGCGTGCGGATGTGGCTGCCGTCGACGTCGGCGTCGCAGAGCGCGATCACCTTGTGGTAGCGGGCCTTGGCCACGTCGAACTCGTCGCCGACGCCCCCGCCGATGGCGGTGATGAGCGCCTGGATCTCGTTGTTCTTCAACATCTTGTCGAGCCGGGAGCGCTCGACGTTCAGGATCTTCCCTCGGATCGGCAGGATCGCCTGGGTGCGGGGATCGCGGGCGTCGACGGCGGTGCCGCCGGCCGAGTCACCCTCGACGATGAACAGCTCGCTCTCGTCCGGGTTGCCGCTGGCGCAGTCCTTCAGCTTGTCGGGCATGCCGGCCCCCGACAGCGCCGTCTTGCGGCGCACCGCGTTGCGGGCGTTCTTCGCCGCGACCCGTGCCTGCGCCGCCGCGAGGCCCTTCTTCACGACCTTGTTGGCCTCGGTGGGGTTCTCCTCGAGCCACTCGGCGAGGCGCTCGTTGGTGGCCTTCTGCACGAACGACCGCATCGGGACGTTGCCGAGCTTGGCCTTGGTCTGCCCCTCGAACTGCGGCTCGCGCAGCTTGACCGCCACGATCGCGGTGATGCCCTCGCGGATGTCCTCGCCGAGGAGGTTGTCGTCCTTCTCCTTCAGCAGCCCCTTCGCCCGGGCGTACTTGTTGAGGACCGAGGTGAGGGCCGTCTTGAAGCCCTCGACGTGCATGCCACCCTCGATGGTGGAGATGCCGTTGGCGTAGCCGTGGATCCCCTCGTAGTACCCGGTGTTCCACTGGATGGCGATGTCGAGGACCTGGCCGTCGTCGTCGGAGTCCTCGAAGTGGCACACCTTGGAGAACAGCGACTCCTTCGAGGCGTTGAGGTGCCGGACGAAGTCGACGATGCCGCCCTTGTACTGGAACGTGACCTCCTGCTGCTTGCCGGAGCGCTCGTCACGGAAGACGATCTCGAGCCCGCGGTTCAAGAACGCCATCGTCTGCAGGCGCTCGAGCACCGTGCGGGCGACGAACTCGGTGCCCTCGGCCACGAAGATGCTGCGATCCGGCCAGAACGTGACGCTGGTACCCGTCTGGCGACCACGGGGGGTGGCGCCGACCGTCTCGAGCTTGCCCTGCGCCTTGCCGCCCTTGGCGAACTCTTGGCGGTAGCGCTTGCCGCCCCGGTCGACCTCGAGGACGAGCCGCTCGGAGAGCGCGTTCACCACCGAGACACCGACACCGTGCAGTCCGCCGGACACCTTGTACCCCTCGCCGCCGAACTTGCCACCGGCGTGGAGCACCGTGAGCACGACCTCGGCCGCGCTCTTGCCCTTGTGCGGCCCGGACGGGTACGGGTCGACGGGGATGCCGCGGCCGTTGTCCTCGACCCGGCAGCCGCCGTCGGCGAGCAGCGTGACGACGATGCGGGTGCAGAACCCCGCCATGGCCTCGTCGACGGAGTTGTCGACGACCTCCCAGATCAGGTGGTGCAGGCCCGCCAACCCGGTGGAGCCGATGTACATGCCCGGGCGCTTGCGCACCGGGTCGAGCCCTTCGAGGACCTGGATGTCCTTGGCTCCGTAGTCGGCGGCGCCGGCGGTGGAGCCGTTCGTTCGACGTTGCGCGGTGGTGGATTCGGTGGTGTCAGTGGACACGCGGACCTCGGTGTGGACGTGAGGGGCGGGGGGTCCCGACCCGTCGGGGAACCAGGCGATCCAACGGCCGGCTCCCTGCGTGACAGACCCGATCGCGAATGCTGTCAGTCTACCAACGGGGTCTGGCGCGACCCCGCCCACCGGCGATCTCCTGCGATTGGGGTCAGCGGCGGGGGCGGGCGACACGAACGTCGAGGCCGGACAGCTCGACCCCGGCGCCGTCGCGCAGGCGGGCGAGGACGTCGGCCTCGAGGAACCGCAGCTGCGTCGCCCAGCCGGGCTCGTCGACTTCGACCAGGAGCCGGCCCTGGTCGAGCTTGACCGGACGGACGTGGGCGGCCACCACCGGTCCGACCATCTCGTCCCACCGTCCGAACACGCCGCCCACCTCGTGGCGCGCGCCGGCTCGAAGGTCCCGCAGCAGCCCATCGAGGCTCTCGGTGATGGGTCGAGGATCGTCCGCGGCCACGGCACTCAGCCTGCCACCGAGCCGGCCTCGATCCGCAGCACCCGGTCCGGGTGGGCTGCTTCCGGGAGCGCGGCAGCCGTCGTGATCACCACCTGGCCGGCCGGCAGGTGCTCGAGCAGTGATCGGGCCCGGCCCGGATCCAGCTCGGAGAGCACGTCGTCGAGCACCAGCACCGGGGCGCTGTCGACTCGCTCGGCCACGAGCCGGTGCGCACCGAGGCGCAGTGCCAGTGCGATCGTTCGCTGCTCGCCCTGGGACGCGTGCGTCCTCGCCGGGAGGTCGTTCACCGTCAGCTCGAGCTCGTCACGGTGTGGGCCGACCGTGGAGAGACCTCGACGCACGTCGTCCGAGCGGGCCCGGACCAGCGCCGCAGCGAGGCCGCCGGCCCGCCACGGCGGGTCGTAGCGCAGCCCCACCGGCGTGGGCCGGCCGGCCAGCTCCTCGTAGGCGGCACCGACCAGCGGCGAGAGACGTTCCACGAGGTGCGCGCGGGCGTGGCCGAGCTGCTCACCGGTCCGGGCGAGCTGGTCGTCCCACACGTCGAGCGTCAAGGTGGCGCTCTCGTCGAGCCGTCCGCCGGCCTGCTTCAGCAGCACGTTGCGCTGGCGCAAGATCCGATCCAGCTCGAGGCGCAGGCCGTCGTACTTCGTGGCGAGCGCCACGAGGGTGCCGTCGAGGAACCGCCGTCGGTCCGCCGGCCCGCCCTTGACCAGCTCCAGGTCATCGGGCGAGAACACCGTCACGCGCACCACACCGAGCAGGTCGCGCGCCCGCGCGAGCCGTTGACGGTTCACCTGCACCCGGTTCCGTCCCGAGCGGGAGATCTCCGCTTCGACCAGCAGCTCGCGGCCATCGTCGTGGCGGATCGTGGCCCGCACGACGGCCAGGTCGGTGCCGGCCCTGATCATGGCGTCGGCCGGCGCGCCGCGAAAGCTCTCGAGGGTGGCGAGGTAGGCGAGCGCCTCGGCCAGGTTGGTCTTGCCCTGGCCGTTGTCCCCGACGACCGCCGTCACCCCGGGGGTCAGGTCGAACGCAGCGTTCGCGTAGCTGCGGAAGTCGGCGAGCTCGATCCGGCTGACGATCAACGCGACGGCTCAGACCGGCACTCGCACCGGCATGAGCAGGTAGAGGTACTCGGGGGCGCCAACGGCCCGCACGACTGCCGGCTTCAGCCCGTCGAGGGTCTCGAGCGTGATCTCGTCACCGGTCAGGGCCTCGATGCCCGAGGCCAGGTAGTCGGCGTTGAACGCCACCGTCAGGTCGGCACCCTCGAAGCGGGCGTCGATCTCCTCGACCGCGTTGCCGACGTCCTGGGCGACCGCCGACATCCGCAACAGCCCGTCGGCGGACATCTGCAGGCGCACCGGCACGGCATCGCGTGCCAGGATCTTGATCCGGCGGATCGCCTCGAGCATGGCGTCGCGCGACACGGTGAGCACGTTCGGGTAGCTCTGCGGGATGAGCTGGCGGTAGTTGGGGAACTCGCCTTCGATGAGGCGCGTGCTGAGACGGGTAGACCCCACCTCGAAGGTGGCGTCACGCTCCCCCAAGCGCAACGTGACCTCGGTGTCGGCACCGAGGAGGCGTTGCAGCTCGTTGAGGGCCCGTCCGGGTACGAGCACCTTTTGATCCGGTCCGAGCACCGCGGCGCCGGGCAGGTCTCGCACGGCCAGCCGGTAGGAGTCGGTGGCGACCAGCCGCAGGCCGTCGGCCTCGGCCGCCAGCAGCACACCGGTGAGGATGGGACGAGCCTCGTCGCCGCTCGCCGCGCGCACCACCTGGCGAAGCGCGTCGCCGAACGCGAGAGCGGGGAGCGTCACGGCACTCGCCGCCGGCGCGCTGAGCCGCGGGTAGTCGTCGGCCGACAGCGGCCGCACGGAGAACTGCGAGCGGCCACCGCTGATGGTGACCTCGTCCGCCTCGGCGACCAGGTCGACCTTGCCCTCGCCGAGGGATCGCACGATCTCGGTGACCAGGCGAGCCGGCACGACCGTCACGCCGTCACGGTCGCTCGCCCCCACGGTCACATCGAGCTGGATGGTCAGATCGAGATCGGTGCCCGTGACCGTCAGCCGGTCACCGGACAGCTCGAGGCGCACTCCGGACAGGACGGGGAGCGTGCCCGTCCGGCCAGTGGCAGCCCGTCCGGCCGTGCCGAGGGCCTCGGCCAGCGCGTCTCGCTCGCAGCGGAACTTCACAGGAACGCCTTTCCATCGACAGGTGTCTTGTAAGAGATAGTGGTGGTAGTAAGTGCTGTGGATTGGGGATGACCGGCGAATGACCAGGTCATGGAGCTGGCGGAGCGCGCGGGCTTTCCCCAACCGTGCACAGGTAGGTGCCCGGCGCGCGTGCGTTCGGTGGACGCCAGGGCGGCCGGCGACATGATGTCCACCGTTGTCCACATCACGGTCCCCAGCCGAGCGACCCGGCCCATCACGGGGCCTTCAGCTGTTGGATCAAGTCGGTGACCTGGTCATAGATCTGCTTGCGCTCCTTCATGAGCCGCTGGATCTTCTCCACGGCGTGGATGACGGTGGTGTGGTCACGCCCGCCGAAGAGCCGTGCGATGGCCGGATAGCTGAGGTCCGTGAGCTCACGGAACACGTACATGGCGATCTGCCGGGCCGTGACGAGTGGTCGTTGCCGGCTCTTGCCGCGAAGCGCCTCGACGCTGAAGCCGAGGTGGGCGGCGATGTCGGTGAGCAGCTCCTCGTCCGTGCGGACCTTCGGAGCCGTGTCGGAGAGGAGATCGGCGAGCAGCTGCTCGGCCATGGCGATGGTCAGGGGCACCTGGTTCAAGCTGGCGTAGGCGCTGACCCGGATGAGCGCGCCCTCGAGCTCGCGGATGTTCGTGGTGATGTGGGTGGCGATGAACTCGAGGACCTCCGGCGGGACCGGCGAGCTGTCCCGTTCGGCCTTGTTGCGAAGGATGGCCAAGCGGGTCTCGAGGTCCGGGGGCTGGATGTCGGTGATGAGGCCCCACTTGAACCGGCCGCGCAGGCGCTCCTCGAGCGTGGGGATGGCATCAGGGACTCGATCGGAGGAGATCACGATCTGCTTGTTGGCACCGTGGAGCGAGTTGAAGGTGTGGAAGAACTCCTCTTGGAGCCCCTCTTTGCCCTCCATGAACTGGATGTCGTCGATGAGCAGCACGTCCACATCGCGGTAGCGGCGCTTGAAGCTGGCGGTGGTGTTGGTGCGGATGGCGTCGACGTACTCGTTCAGGAACGTCTCGGTGGACACGTAGCGCACAACGTCGTGGGCGTAGTTCTGGTGGACGTAGTGACCGATGGCGTGCAGCAGGTGCGTCTTGCCCAGCCCGGCCGAGCCGTAGATGAACAGCGGGTTGTACGACCGAGCCGGCGTCTCGGCCACCCGCAGCGCCGCCGCCAGCGCGAACTGGTTCGACGCGCCCTTCACGAACGTCTCGAACGTGTAGCGAGGGTTCAGTCCGGCCTCGTCGGTGACGTCACGGGGCATCGAGGTGGTCGCGGCGGGTGCCGCCATCGGGGCGCGCTCGGTGTCGGTCACCAGCTCGGCGACCCCCGGGTCGTCGTGCGCGCCGGTGCTGACCTCGACGACCAGATGCCGGTGTCCGGCGCCGATCTCGTCGAGCGCGTCGCGCACGAGCGGCAGGTAACGGGTGAGGATCCGTTCCCGGACGTGGGTGTTGGGGACCTGCAGCACCAGCGCCGCGTCGTCGCCCTCCTCGGCGCAGGCGTCCTGGAACGTCGACAGCCACACCGCCTCGGAGACCTGGGCCCGGAGAAGCTGGGATGCCGCCGTCCACACCTGTTCGTGGTTGCTCACCAGCACCTCCTCTCGCTCGTTCGCAGTCCGTCCACAGCATCGTCCACATCGTGTGGACAACCACCGGCGGGCAGGGGTGCCGGGACGCTAGCACCCTTTTGTGGCGGGCTCCTCGTCCGCTCCGCTTCCTCGTCGCGCCGCGCGCAGTGGTTGTCGGGGACGGGGTGGGCGTCGTAGGCTCGGGGCACGGCTGCAGCTGGCTTCGGCGCGCTGCCCGATACGACTCAGCGTCCCGCTCCGCCCCTTCTCGGCCCCGGGAGCGCCGAACCACCACCCATCGCCATCTCGGCAACCGGCCAGACCCATCGAGGAGTCGGCGTGAAGCGAACGTTCCAGCCCAACAACCGCCGCCGTGCTCGCAAGCACGGCTTCCGGCATCGCATGAGCACGCGAGCCGGCCGCAGCATCTTGAAGGCGCGTCGGGCCAAGGGTCGGGCCCGCCTGTCCGCTTGATCCGACGCATCCGCGAGCGGCGCGCCTTCACCCGCCTGCAACGGGAGGGAACACGCGTTCGCTCAGAGGTGCTGCGGTGCACCATGCTGGTCGACCGAACGCTCCCCTGTCCGCACGTCGCCTACTCCATCGGGCGCGCCCACGGCTCCGCAGTGGCCCGCAACCGGCTGCGCCGGCGTCTCCAGGCGCTGCTCGCCGAGCGCGCGGGGCACCTCCACCCCGGCTGGTACCTGATCGGAGCCGACCCGGCAGCCGGCGCGCTCGATGCGGCGGGGCTTGCCAGCGAGGTCGACCGGCTCGTCGCTCGGCTCGTCGATCGAGGGGGCGCGTGACGGTGCGGCGCTTCCTGCTGGCCTCGATCCGCTGGTACCAGCGGGCGGCCGAGGGCCGGCCGTCGCCGTGCCGGTTCACGCCCTCGTGTTCCGCCTACGCCGTCGAGGCGATCGAGCTGCACGGCGCCGGCCGGGGGACCTGGCTGGCCGTTCGTCGCCTGTCGCGCTGCCGCCCGTTCGGCCCGTCCGGCTTCGACCCCGTTCCCGAGCCGTGTGGTCACCACCACGACGGCCCTTCCCCCGCCTCGCCGAGGATGTGACACCGTGTTCCAAGCCGCTGCCTGGCTGATCAGCTTCTTCTACTCGCTGATCCCCAACTATGCGATCGCCATCGGCCTCGTCGCCGTCACCGTGATGCTGCTGCTGACGCCGCTCACCTTGAAGCAGACGAAGAGCATGCTCGAGATGCAGAAGCTCCAGCCGGAGCTGAAGCGCCTGCAGGTTCAGTACCGGGGCGACCGACAGAAGCTCAACGAAGAGATGATGAAGCTCTACAGCGAGCACAAGGTCAACCCGCTGGCGTCGTGCCTGCCGCTCCTCGCTCAGCTTCCCGTCTTCATCATCATGTTCCGGGTCCTCAGCGGGCTGACCTACACCCCCCCGGGGCAGGACACCTTCGACCCGAAGTACATCTCCCACTCCTCCGACCTGTACCAGTCGCTCGTCGGCCAGACGGAGATGGTCTCGTTCGGGATCAACCTGGCCGCCACCCCCAAGGAGATGATCCAGTCCGGGTTCCCCGACGGCCTCCCCTACGTCCTGCTGGTCCTGGTGCTAGCCGGGCTCTACTTCGTGCAGCAGCGGATGGTGGCATCGCGGGCCACCACGCCGACGATGTCGCCGACCCAGCAGAAGGTGATGCAGTACCTGCCGGTCGCCTTTGCCGTGTTCCAGATCTTCCTGCCCACGGCGCTGGTGGTGTACTACATCACCCAGGCGCTCGTGCGGATCGGCCAGCAGTACTACATCACCCGTCGCTTCTACCACGGCGAGGAGTCGCTCGGACGCCAAGCGCAGGCGGCCAGTGCGAAGGCACGCGAGATCGGCAGGTCCGACTCGACGGCGGCCAGCAAGCCGGACGCCCCGAAGCCGGGCAGGGGCGACGCTGCGCCTCGCCCCTCGACCTCGAAGCGCATCACACCTCCCAAGAACCGTCCGACGCCGAGCTCGAGCCGCCCCCAACGGCCGAGCTCGCGCTCCGGTTCCCGCCACCCCAAGCCGCCGCGCCCCTGACCCGGCGCGCCGCACGAACGAACGAGGACGACGACGATGGAATGGGTCGAGACGACGGCTCGGACCGTGAACGAGGCGAAGGACCTGGCGCTGGACCAGCTCGGTGTGGACGAGGTGGACGCCGAGTTCGAGATCCTGGACGAGCCCCGGCCCGGCCTGTTCGGGCGCATGCGGGGCGAAGCCCGGGTTCGAGCTCGGGTTCGCCCGACCCGACCCCGCCCCAAGCTGGAGCGCCGCGATCGCCGGCGTCGCAAGGAGACCGGGTCCGGTGCCGCGCCGGCGGCCGCCGAGCCCGCCGACACGACCGTGGCTGCGGTACCTGACACGCCGCCGGCGGCACGCCGCCGCCGTGGCGGGCGCACCGAGCGAGCAGCCACCACGACCGCCCACCGCTCCACCCGCCCCGACGCGGACCCGACCACCGACCAGCAGGAAGCCACCACCATGGACACGAACCCCACCCCCGCCGATGACGACCGTGCGGCCGCTGGTCAGGAGGCCGTCAGCCCCGAGGCCGTTGGCGCCGAGGCGGTCCGCTTCGTCGAGGGTCTCCTCGACGCATTTGGCCTTGACGGGGAGGTAGAGCTGCGCCGAGCCGGCGAGGACCTCGAGGTGTCGGTGGACGGTGACGACCTCGGGGTCTTGATCGGACCTCGGGGCACCACGCTGCTGGCCGTGCAGGACCTGACCCGTGTGGTGGCTCAGCGGCGCCTCGGCGATCACGAGACCCGCCTCCGGGTCGACATCGGCGGCTACCGGGAGCGCCGCCGGGCGGCGCTCGGGCGCTTCGCCAGCGCGATGGCCGACGAGGTGGTGGCGTCCGGGACCGCCCGTGTCCTGGAGCCGATGCCCTCGGCGGATCGCAAGGTCGTCCACGACGTGCTCTCCGGGCGAGACGACGTCGTCACCCGCAGCGAGGGCGAAGATCCCTTCCGCCGGGTCGTGATCTCCCCCGCCGCGCGCTGAGCCCTTGACGTCGACGCCGACGCCGGACGACGCGGCGCTGCTCGACGCGCTGCAGGAATCCCAACGGGTCGGGATGCTGGGGGCACGACCACTGCCCGAGGTCGTGGCCCACGCCCGTCACTTCGTCCGGGCGCTCGCCCCCGTGACGGGCAGCGCCATCGACCTGGGCACCGGAGGTGGTGTGCCGGGGCTGGTGCTGGCATGGGATCGTCCCGACCTGCGCGTCGTCCTGCTCGACCGCCGGGCGAAGCGGACGGATCTGCTGCAGCGGCTGGTGGGCCGGCTCCGGCTGGGCGAGCGGGTGGAGGTCATCTGCGGGGATGCGGCCGTCGTCGGTCGCGCCCCACGGCACCGCGGGGCGTACGCAGCGGTGACGTGCCGGGGCCTGGGGCCTCCCGCGGCCACGCTGCGGCTGGCGGCGGCCTTCGTCGCCCCGGCCGGGCTGGTGGTGGTCAGCGAACCACCACCGGGCGCCACTGACCGGTGGGAGCCCCAGGTGCTCGACCGGCTCGGCCTCGTGCGCCATCCGTTCGACGACACCACCGTGGCGGTGTTCGGGTACCGGGGGGTCGCCCCGCGCTGACGTTCCACGTGAAACAGGTGGGGGACTGCTCGCGCTCGCGCTCCCCCCTTGGTTCCACGTGAAACGTCCGTGCGGGAGGTCCGCCGCTGGCGGCGACGGCTCCGGTACGATGCCGGCGTCCCGTGCCCGAGCGGCGTCGCCCAGGAGTCCCACACGAGGTGAGCATCAGCCCGGATCCGGTCGAGGAGCCCTCCTCGACGTCCCGTTCCCTCCCGCGGTTCATCGCGATCGCCAACCAGAAGGGCGGCGTCGGCAAGACCACGACGACCATCAACCTGGGGGCGTGCCTCGCCGAGCTGGGGTTCCGCACCCTGATCGTCGACCTGGACCCGCAGGGCAACGCGTCGACGGGCCTGGGGATCGACACCCGCGGCCTCGACGCCTCGATGTACCACGTCATCATGCACGACGTCCCGCTCGAGAACTGCACCGAGCCCACCGCCGTTCGCAACCTCTTCGTGGCACCCGCGAGCCTGGACCTCGCCGGCGCCGAGATCGAGCTGGTGCCGGCGTTCAGCCGGGAGACCCGGCTGAAGCGAGCCCTGGAGACGGTCCGTGAGGACTACGACTACGTGCTCATCGACTGCCCCCCGTCGTTGGGGTTGCTGACCGTCAACGGACTCGCGGCGGCGCGCGAGGTGCTGGTGCCGATCCAGTGCGAGTACTACGCGCTGGAGGGACTCGGCCAGCTGCTGCGCAACGTCGATCTGGTGCGACGCAACCTGAACCCCGAGCTCGAGGTCAGCACCATCGTGTGCGTGATGTACGACGCTCGCACGAAGCTGGCCGACCAGGTGGTGCGCGAGGTTCGGGACCACTTCGGCGACAAGGTCTGCCGGACCGTCGTCCCGCGGACGGTCCGGCTCTCCGAGGCACCGTCGTACGGGCAGCCGATCATCACGTTCGATCCCATGTCCAGGGGTGCGGTCGCATATCGCGAGGTGGCGAAGGAGGTCAGCCGTGGTACGTCGTAGCGGGCTCGGGAAGGGGCTGGGAGCCCTGATCCCCGCCGACCTCACCGAGAGCGAGACCGGTGACGACCAGCCCCAGCTGATCGACATCCCGGTCGGCTCCATCGAGCCCAACCCCAACCAGCCGCGGGTGCACTTCGACGAGGAGACCCTCAACGAGCTAGCCGCGTCCATCGCCGAGGTGGGATTGCTGCAGCCGATCCTCGTGCGCCCGGCAGGGGAGGGGCGCTACCAGCTCGTGGCCGGCGAGCGGCGGTGGCGGGCGGCCCGGCGAGCCGGGCTCGCCGCCGTCCCGGCCGTCGTCCGCACCACCGACGATCTCTCCTCCGTGGAGCACGCGCTGGTCGAGAACCTCCACCGGCAGGACCTCACCCCGCTCGAGGAGGCGGCGGCGTACCAGCAGCTCATCGAGGACTTCGAGCTCACCCACGAGCAGGTCGCGGCCCGGGTCGGGCGGAGCCGCTCGACGGTGTCGAACACGCTGCGGCTCCTGACGCTGCCACCGGCGATCCAGCACCTCCTCGCCGACGGACGGCTGTCGGCGGGCCACGCTCGTGCGCTGCTCGGCACCCCCGACCGGGCGTTCCAGGAGCAGCTGGCGCGCCGCGCCGCGCAGGAGGGCTGGTCCGTGCGGGCCGTCGAGGAGGCCGTGCGAGCTCGCCAGCAGGGACCGGACACGGTGGCCGGCGACGCGCCGGGCGACGAGCCGGCCCCGGCGCCCCGCCCGCCCGCCACCAAGCTGCGCCCGCCCGGGTTGCTCGAGCTCGAGGGGCTGCTGGCCGAGCACCTGGCGACGCGGGTGGCCATCAGCATGGGCGCGGGCAAGGGGAAGGTGGTGGTCGACTTTGCCGACCTCGAGGACCTCGAGCGGATCTATCACCTCATGACGGGGGGATCGGCCGCCCCCGAGTGAGCTGACATCGACGACCTGTCGATGCGGTGAGGGTACACACGTTCGGTTCCTGTCGTTGAGGTTACGCACAACATGGGGAGAACGCTGTGGACAAACTGTCGACGTGCCTCGATCAGTGCGTCAGTCCAGGGGGATCGGCGTGCGCAACCAGGCGACGACGGCGCCGAGCAGCGCCTCGGCGAGCGCCGGTGAGCGGTCGACGACCTCCCGCACCGGGCCGAGGCTGCACAGCACGGCTGGCATCCGTGTCTCGCGCAGCACCGGCAGGCGCATCCCGACCACCGTTGCCGGGGGGCCGAGATCCATCGTGTCGAGCTGTGCGGCGATCTGCTCGGCGAGCGAGCGCCCACCCACCGACTCGAACGCCGGCACCGCGTAGTACGCGATGGTCGCACCCGGTGAGGCACTTGCCTCGATGCCGAGGTAGACGTCGGCACCGAAGCGGTTGGCGGTCACGGCATGGTGTCCGGGCTCGAGCTCGTCGACCGACACGACCACCGCGCCGTGATGGCGCAGCTCCCGGGTGATGGTGCGTCCCAGCGCGCTGAGCCCACCGAACTGCCCGACGACGACGCGCAGTCCGCTCACCGAGCGAGGCGAGCGCCGGAGCGTCTCGAGCTCACGCAGCTGGGCGACGCCGCGGCCGTGTCCGGTCTGGCGGCTCAGGCTGAGCAGCGAACGGACCGTGTCGTGACCGCAGACGCCGTCGGGCGTGATCCCGCAGTTGCGCTGGAACTCCTCCACGGCTCTCGCCGTCTGCGGGCCGTAGATGGCGTCCACCCGCCCGCAGTCGAAGCCCAGCCGGCACAGCCGGCCCTGCAGGTCGCCGACGTCATCGCCGCGCAGCATCGGCGAGGTGAGGTACAGCAGGCGATCACCGATCTCCCAGGATGCTTCCACCAGCGCCGCCCAGGTGGCGCCGTCGCAGCTGCCGTCTACCCGTAAGCCGCGCGCCTGCTGGAACCGGCGCATGGCGTCGACGGTGGCAGCACAGAACACACCCGCCTCGGCAGCCGCGGCGGGGAGGAACCCGGCGGCACCGAGGCGGCGCTGCAGATCGCGAACCGCCTCGCCGCGCTGGCCGGGGCTCAGCGGGAAGACGTCAGGAATTCCTCCAGCTCCTGCATCAGCTGCCCCTTGCCCTTGGCGCCCACCAGACGCTTGCGCATCTCGCCGCCCTGGAACACCAGCAGCGTCGGGATGCTCATCACGTTGTAGCGCATGGCGATCTCGCCGTGCTCGTCGACGTTGAGCTTGGCGACGGTGACCTTGCCCGTCTGCTCAGCGGCGATCTCCGACAGGATCGGGGCGATCATCTTGCACGGTCCGCACCACTCGGCCCAGAAGTCGACGACGACGGGGGTGTCGGCGGAGCTCACGAGCTCGTCGAAGGTGGCAGCGGTGAGGGTGACGATGCCGTCGGCCATGATGGGCGGTCCTTTCTGAGGGGTCGATGCTAGCGAGGCAGAACCGTCGCCCGGTCGGGCGCATTCCCGGTGCTCAACCGTGGCGCACGGCTTCGAGCCAGCGCTCGCAGTCGATGGCCGCCATGCACCCCGAGCCTGCGGCGGTGATGGCCTGCCGGTACGTGTGGTCCTGCACGTCTCCGCAGGCGAAGACCCCGTCGATGTTGGTGGCCGTCGAGCCGGCCCGAGTGACGAGGTAGCCGTTGTCCTCCATGTCGAGCACGCCCTTGAACAGGTCGGTGTTCGGCCGGTGCCCGATGGCGACGAACAGCCCGGTCACATCGAGCACCCGCTCCGCTCCCGTGACCGTGTCGCGCACGAGCGCGCCTTCGAGGGCCTGCTCACCGAGCAGGTCGACCACGACGGTGTTCCACATCAGCTCGATCTTGTCGTTGGCGAAGGCCCGCTCCTGCATGATCTTCGAGGCCCGCAGGGCGTCACGGCGGTGGATGAGCACCACCTTCGACGCGAACTTGGTGAGGAACAGCGCCTCTTCGATCGCGGAGTCGCCACCGCCGACCACGGCGATCTGCTGGCCGCGGAAGAAGAAGCCGTCGCAGGTCGCACACGTCGACAGGCCGTGGCCGAGCAGGCGGTTCTCGGCTTCGAGGCCCAGCATCAGGGACTGGGCGCCGGTGGAGACGATGACCGACTCGGCTTGGTACTCGTGGTCACGCACCCAGACGCGAAACGGCCGGCAGCTGAAGTCGACGCGGGTGACCTTGTCGGTGACCATCTCGGCGCCGAAGCGCACCGCCTGCTCGCGAAAGCGAGACATCAGCTCTGGTCCCATGATCCCCTCCGGGAACCCGGGGAAGTTCTCGACCTCGGTCGTGAGCATGAGCTGACCACCGGGCTGGTCGCTGGTCGAGGATGGCTCTCCTTCGATGACCAGGGGCTTCAGGTTCGCCCGGGCGGTGTAGATGGCTGCCGTCAGACCGGCGGGACCGGACCCGATGACGATGACCTCACGCAAGCTCATCGAACAGCTCCTTGCTGTGGCGCTTCGCCATGGCGACCATGCCGGCGATCACCAGCGCGACCCCGACCAGTAGATAGGACACCCAGACGGCCGACTCATGGTCGAGGGGAACCTCGAGGATCGCCTGCAGCCCGCGGAAGAAGGCCACGGTGAGCAGCGTGATCGCGACGATGCCGGTGATCCCCGCGAGCAGGCCGAACACCACGCCCCGCGCCGCCATGACGAGGGGGCGGGTGGTGCGGTTGCGGATCTGGGCGACCCCACGCTCGATGAGATCGGTGACGTCGGCGGCCCAGTTCGGATCGGTCAGCGGATTGCCCGGCATGCGAGCGAGCCTAGTGGCCGCTCAGCTGATGGGGGAGAAGAGGACCTGCTTGCAGGTGGCCAGATCGAACGCGTAGGCGAGCCGGCCGCTCTCGTTGCGCATGACCACCACGTCCACGCCGCGGAAGCTGGCGTACGCGACCGGGATGAACTCCACGGTGTTCGCGCAGGGCACCTCACCGGTGAGCGGCTCGGAGTCACGGGCGAGCTCGGCCAGGGCGACGGCGTCCTCGACGGGCACGATCAAGGCGTCGGCCGCCAGCGTGCCAGCCGGCGCCTCCGTCCCGCCGGAGCGCTCGGCGTCGGCGGCGGAGTCGGACGGGCTTGCGGACTCGGCACCAGCCGCTGCGGTGAGCGCTTCGTCGTCGGTGGCCGCCGCCGTGGTCGGGCCTGCCACCTCGGCATCGTCGGAGTCGTCGTTGTTCAAGATGCCGACGCCGACCACGACGAGCGCGACGGCGGCCGCTGCGGCGAGCCATCCGATCGCCCGCCGGTTGCGGCGCGCACGGCGGTCCTCGATCTTCGGCACCACGAGCACGGGCGGCGGCCGGTGCTCAGCCACGGCCGAGGCGATCATGGCGTCGACGGCGCTGGGATCGAGTGGGGAGACGTCGGCGACCAGCTCGGAGAGGCGCCGGAAGGCGGCCGCCTGTTCGACGACCTCGGCGCGTCCGGTCACGGCGGCCAGCTCGGCGGCTTCGAGGTCGCCGTCGACGAGGCGGCTCGCCAGCTCGGAGACGGCCGGATCGGGGGAGGAGGTGAGATCGCTCATGGCTGCTCGCTTGGACGTGGCGAACCCGCCGCCGGGTTCCCGAGGACCGCCGCCAGCGCGGCGCGACCGCGGGCGATGCGGGATCGCACCGTGCCGGCCGGGATCCCGAGCACGGTGGCGATGGCCGCGTAGTCGAGGTCGGCGACGTCGCGCAGCACGACGGCGGCGCGGTAGTCGTCCGGGAGCGTGGCCAGGGCGGCGTCGATCGCCATCCGGTCGGCAACCTGCTGGTCGTGGCCGGGTGTGCTCGCAGACGTGGCCGGCGATCGGTCGCCCAGCTCGGCCACCTCGGCACTCGGCTGGGCGCGGCGCCGGCGCCGGCGCAGCTCGTCAAGCGCGGCGTTGGTGGCGATCCGGTAGGCCCATGTGGAGAACGATGCCCGGCCGTCGAAGCGGGTGATCCCGCGCACGATGGCGATGAGGGCGTCCTGGGTGACGTCGGCGGCGTCGGCATCGGACCCCACGATCCGCCGGCAGACGGCGTACATCTTGGGCTGATGCCGGCGCAGCAGCTCCTCGAGCGCTGTCCGATCGCCGCCGCTCGCGGCGGCGGCGAGGCGCTCGTCGTCGGCGGCGCTCGGGCGGACAGCGCTGGTCACGGGTGCGGAGCCCTCGGGTTCTGGTTGCGGCGCGATGCGGGGATGGTAGTGATCCGCAACGGCGCGGGCGGGTCATCCGCGGTCGGTGGCGGGCGTTCAGATGGGCGTGACGCGCAGCTCGCTCAGCTGACCCTGGTAGGGGTGCTCGTCGCTGCACCCCTCGCTCGGCCCGAGCTCGGCGAGCAGCACGAGCACGTAGCGGCCTGCTGCGGGCACCGAGAACACCACGTTGCGGGCCTCGTCGTCGAAGTCGCTGGCCACCGCCTCGCCCCACGCGTCGAGCGACGCCGGCAGGGTCTCGGCGGTGTACACGCGCAGCTGCCACGGCGCGCTGTCGACGCCGACCTCGACGTTGACGCGCGAGCCGGCCGACATCTCCGTCACGATGCCGACGCCCTCCTTGCCGCCCAGGTACTGCGACTCGTAGCAGACGGTGGTCCAGGCGGTGGTCGGGTCGCCGTCGGCGAGCGCCGGCAGCTGGTCGTCGTGCTCGCTGCCGTCGCCGTTCGGGTCGTAGGTGATGGTGTTGAGGATCTCGACCGGTGCGGCGACCGCCGGCGCCACGGCCGCGACGGTCGTCTCCACCGGTGTGGACCCGTCGCCGTCGCTGTCGCCATCGCGCACGGCGTTGGCCAGGGTGAGGGCGATGACGAGCGCTGCTGCGAGCAGCACGAGGACCAGCGTCGTGGACCGGCTCGACCGCTGCTCGAAGCGCTTCGCCGGTGCGTTGCGCCCGGGCCGTCCACGAGGCGGGGTGCGATCACGCCGCGTGACCGGGCCGGGCGGCGACGGTGGCGTGGGTGCCGGTGGCTGGCCGGGGATGTCGGGCACCGGGGTGTCGGCGAGCGCCGTCGTGGTGCCGCCACCGCGGCCGGAGCGGCTCACGCGCGTCGTGGCGATGGCTCCGGACACCGCCGACTGCACCGGCGCGCTCGCCATCGGTGTGGCGTCGTCGACACCGCTGCCCACGCGGGCGAGGAGCGAGCGCACGGCAGCGCCGCTCTCCGGTCGGGCGGCCGGATCTCGGGCCAGCATCCGGTGGACGACGTCGACCAACCCCGGCGAGAGCGTCGGACGAAGCCGGTGGAGGTCGGTCGGATCGCGCTGCAGCCGAGCCAGCGCGGTGTCGGCGTCGGTCTCGCCCAGGAACGGCACCCGGCCGGCGAGGCACTCGTACAGGACCAGCCCGAGGGAGTAGAGGTCGGCCCGCCCATCGAGCTTGCGGCCCCGGACCTGTTCCGGCGACAGGTACTTGGCCGTGCCCATCATCACGTTGTCGCTGGTGAGGTCGGCCTCGGCGGCGCCGGACCCGATGGCCTTGGCGATGCCGAAGTCGGCCAGCATCACCCGTCCGTCGGCGGTGATGAGGATGTTGCCGGGCTTGACGTCGCGGTGCACCAGGCCGGCCCGGTGCGCCGCGTCGAGCGCGATCGCGACGGCGCAGCCGACATGGATGGTGAGCTCCGGGCTGAGGCGCCGCTGCTCGTCGAGCAGCTGGCGCAGGCTCTTGCCCTGCACGTACTGCATCACCACGGCCTGACGTCCGCCGTCGTCGACGGCGTCGTACACGGCGACGATGTTCGGGTGGTTCAACCCGGCGACGGCGATCGCCTCCCGGCGGAACCGCTCGGACACGACCGGATCGGCGGCGAGGTGCGGCTTGAGGAGCTTGACGGCGACCTGGCGGGACAGCGCCGTGTCCGTGGCCAGCCAGACCTCGGCCATGCCGCCCTGGGCGACGCGCCGGTCCAAGCGATAGCGCGCGCCGAGCAGCGTGGACGGGGCGGGTTCCGACGTCGACATGTTCGCCTGGAAACGCTAGTGGCGGCCCCGGCGAGGATCGGGGCAATCGATCGTCGCGCCCCGAGGGGCGCCTCAGGAGCTCCTCGGGACGTGGAAGCCGAGGCCGATCGTGCCGCGCCCGGCGTGGGTGCCGATCACCGCACCGATGTCGCCGACGATGATCTCGCCGTCGTACAGCCCGGTCAGCTGGGCGACGAAGGCGTCGATGTCGCTGCAGTCGGCGTGCATCACGGCCAGGTTCTCGATCGGTCCAGCCTCTCGGACCCGGTCGACCAGCGCGGCCAGGGCCTTGCCGCGCGTGCGCTGACGGCCCATCTCCTCGACGCGGCCGTTGCGGACCTCGATGAGCGGCTTGATGGCGAGGGCGGAGGCGAGCAGGGCCTTGGCACCGCCGATCCGGCCGCCCTTCTTCAGGTTGTCGAGGGTGTCGAGCGCGCCGAACACGCGGGTGCGCGCGGCGAGATCGTTGCCGAGCGCCTCGATGTCGTCGATCGACGCGCCGTCCCGGGCGGCTCGGGCGCACGCGGCGGCCATCATGCCCTCTCCCATCGTCACCGACCGGCTGTCGACGATGCGCACCGGCACCGGCGAGGAGCGGGCCGCGAGCTCGGCCGACTGGATGGTTGCCGACAGCGCGCCGGAGAGCGCGATGACGACGATGCCGGTGGCGCCGGCGTCGGCCTGGCGGCGGTAGGCGGCCTCGAACTGCCCGGGCGACGGCGCGGCGGTCTCGGGCAGCACGGGTGAGGCGGCGCAGCGCGCCCAGAACTCTCCCGGGGTGAGATCCTCGCGGTCGACGAACTCCTCGTCGCCGAAGCGGATGGTGAGGGGGACCACGACGATGTCCAGCTCGTCGACGAGGGGCTGGGGCAGGTCGCAGGCGCTGTCGGTGACGATGCGGATGCTCATGGGGCCTCGACGCTACTCGGCCGGCTCGCCCGGCTGCTCCGTGGTCGAGCTCGCCGCCTTCGTCGCCGGGTGGCGGCGGGTCGACGGCTCGGCGAGGCCGGCCCGGCGCTGTCGGTGCCGGACGCGCAGGTGGTGGACCCACCACGTCACGAGCACGAGGAGCGCACCGACGGTGATGACCTGACCCAGCCCGGCCAGCGCCGTGACCCGAGCGGTGAACACGACCCGCGGCCCGAGCAGCTCGTCACCGACGGGGGTGAGCACCTCCAGCGCGACCGGGAAGGTGCCGTTGGAGCGAGCCTCGACGGGGATCGACACCTCGGTCGTCTGCTGCGGTGCCAGCTCGACGATCGGGTCACCCTCCGGGAACGTGAGCTTGGCGCTGCGCATGCGCACCAGCACGGTCAACGGAACGTCGGCGGTGCTCGACAGCTTCAGGCGGATGGTGCTGGTTCGCCCTCCGAGCGTGAAGGTGGTCGACTCGGGGAGGACGACCGAGGCGCGCACCGCCGCGCTCTCGCCGCGGATCGTGTCGACGTAGAGCGCTCGTTCCTCCTCCGTGAGGTCGTTGGCGACCAGCACGTTCTCGAGCTCGAGCCAGCCGGCAGGACGGGGATCGTCGGGAGGGAGCATCGAGGCCGTGGCGGTCCGATCCTGGTCGAGGGCGCTGAGCGTCTCGGCGAGCGCCGTGAGGTCGGGGCCCGCCTGGTCGGGGAGTGGCAGCTCCACCCGCTGCCCGTCCACCACGAAGGGGTCCATCGTCGCGCTCGCCTCGGCGGCGGTGGTCACGGCGAAGCCGGGGGTGGCGGCCAGCAGCTCGAGGAGGGTCGCGCCCAGCACCGGCTCGGGGCTCCGGCCGCTCGGCGTGGCGAGCACGAGCGCCCGTCCGGCGAGCTGGTCGGCGATGGTCGCGTCGTCGTCGGCGTCGTCGGCGAGGCTCTCGACGATCTGTTCGCGCATGGCGACCATCTCGGCCATGAGGTGGTGGGCGGTGAGGACGGGGTCGTTCGTCGCTGCGCCCAGCGTCTCGGCGAGCCGGGCGTCGACGACGACGGCGGGGACCGGTGCCGCGCCCGGCAAGGTGACATCGAGCAGGAGCGTCGGGTCGGCGGCGAGCGCGAACCCGCCACCGGTCTCGGCCTGTGCCGCCGGCAGCAGCACGAGCGTGCGAGCACCCAGATCGCGGACCAGCTCGGCGCCACCACCGTCGACGGGCGTCCGGGCCAGGAACACCGACCGCCGGGCGATCATCCGGGGCAGCAGCTCGGCGAGGGTGTCCTCGCCGGTGCGCAGCTGAGCGGTGTAGACGTCGTCCAGGTCGGCCTCGGCGGCACCCGACGGGTCGAGCACCACGTACGTCTCGGCGAGCAGCTCCCGGCCGGAGAGGCCAGTGTCGATGCGGTCGAGCAGCTCGAGGTCGGCGGCGTCGCCCGACCGCTCGAGCCCGGCGAGGAGCTCGGGGCCGACGCCGAGGCTCATGGTCTGGTCGGTGGCCTCCAGCAGCGTCACCAGCCGCTCCAGCTCGGCGCGGGCGCGGGCGTCGACGTCGGTGCTCAGATCGGGCTGGAGGGTGGGCTGGGCGCTGACCTGCACGATCAGCCCGACGGCCAGGGTGCCGGGTGGCGGGTCGTCGTCGACGACGTCGAGGAAGGTGACGAGCTGGGCGAGCGTCTCGTCGTCGCGAACGAGCTCGACCGTGGTCGGGTACAGCCCGGGCGCTTCGATCTCCAGTGATCCGTCGGAGCCGGCGGGGTCGACGGGCACCTCGACGCGCAGGCTGGCGTCCTCGGCCACGGTGACCGACGAAGCGGGCACGTCGACGGACGTCAGCGGCGCGGTCAGGTCGCCGGCGATCACCGCTCGCACGGCATCCCGATCGTCGACCGGGGCGTGCACCGTGACTCGAACGACGTCGCTCGCCTGGACCGCGAGGTCGGTGGCGATGGTCAGAGCGACCGGTCCGCCGAGTGTCGCGGCGAACGTCTGGTCGACCAGGCGCAGCGGGGAGCCCTCGGCACCGGCGGACCGGCCGGCGGACACCACGAGCGCCGGCACGGCGAGCGTCACGAGCGCCCAGCGCCGCACGGTCATGCGCGGCTCCCGGTGTCGAGGTGGCGCTCCAGGACGACCAGCCCATCGGGGAGCCTTCGGAACCCGAGGTCGGCGTAGAGCGCGAGGGCGACGGCGTTGTCGACGTGGGTGTTGACCAGCACGGACACCGCCCCGCGACGGCGGAGCCAGCGAAGGGCGTCGAGCACCAGCGTCCGGCCGAGGCCCTGGCCCTGCCGGTCGGGGCGCACCGCCAACCGTTGGAGGAACCCCTCGCGTCCCGCCCGCCCGGCGATGGCGTAGGCGACGACCGTGCCGTGCTCGTCGACGGTGCCGATGCGATGCGCCGGTGTGGCCGCAGCGGCATCGACGATGCCGTCGACCTCCATGCGCCAGCCCGGCCCGAACGCCGCGGCGTCGACGGCGGCGGCCTGCTCGAGGGCGGCGCGCCGGTGCCGGCGGGCCCCGTGTGCGCGCACGACCCGGACCGTGCCCCGCGGTGGACGGGCCGGGGTGGCGACGAGGTCGAGGCGCAGCAGGGCCAGCTCCTGGCAGACCTCGAAGCCTTGCTGTTCGAACACCTGGCGGGGCAGGCGCGCCAGCGCGCCGGTGCGGACCACCCGCCAGCCATCGTCGCGCAGCAGGTCGAGCCAGCCCCGAAGTGTCGATGCGGGGATCGTGCCGTGCGGCCCGGCGAGCACCGCGAGCTGCGCCGTCGCCTCGAGATCCGGCCACGGCCGCACCCTGGCGCGCGTCCCGTCCGGTGCGACCAGCTCGCGTCGTCGAGGGGTGATCGCCGCGGCCACGGCTGTCGACGGTAGTGCTCACCGGGAGCCAGCGCCGGTTCGCCTGCCGAGGGGACGAGCGCCGGCCGGTAGCGTCAGCCGCAGTGAGCGTCCTGTTCTGCACCCACGAGGCGTATCTCGATCATCTGACGGGTGGCGGTCATCCGGAGCGCCCGGCCCGCCTCGAAGCCGTGGTGGCGGGCAGCCGTGACGCGTCGGTCGCCGACGCGCTCGTCCCGCTCGCACCGCGCCCGGCGACGCTCGAAGAGCTGCGGCGGATCCATCCGAGCGCCCACCTCGATGCCATCGCCGCGACCGCGGCCCGTGGCGGGGGCCGGCTCGACCCGGACACGGTGATGTCCAGCGGCTCGTGGGACGCCGCGCTGCTCGCCGCCGGCGCGGGGCTGGCGGCCGTCGAGGCGATGAGCGAGGGGGGCGCCAGCGGGGCGTTCTGCGCGGTGCGGCCGCCGGGCCATCACGCCACGCCGAGCCGGGCGATGGGGTTCTGCCTGCTCTCCAACGTGGCGGTGGCCGCGGCGGCACTGGTCGAGCGGGGTGAGCGGGTCGTCATCATCGACTACGACGCCCACCATGGCAACGGGACGCAGGCGGCGTTCTACGAGGACCCGTCGGTCCTGTACGTGTCCATCCACCAATGGCCCCTCTACCCGGGGACCGGGTCCATCAACGAGGTCGGCGAGGGCGCAGGGCTCGGCACCACGCTGAACATCCCGTTGCCGCCGCACGCCACGGGTGACGTCTTCACCATGGCGTTCGAGACGGTCGTGCGGCCGGTGGTGGAGCGGTTCGGGCCGACGTGGCTCATCCTGTCGGCGGGCTTCGACGCCCACGTCGCCGACCCCATCACCGATCTGGGTCTGACCTCCGGTGACTACGCCGACCTGACCCGGCGGGTGCTCGACCTGGTGAGCCCGGGGCGGCGGTTGGTGATGCTCGAGGGCGGCTACGACCTGATCGCGCTGCGGATGAGCACCGCGGCCGTGCTCGGCGCGCTCGCCGACCGCCACGTCGCCGCCGAGGCCACCACGAGCGGTGGCCCCGGCCAGGGAGCGGTCGAGGCGACGCGCGCCTTCTGGTACGAGCACGGTCTGCTGTAGCCAGCGGCGCTCCCGCCCGTTCGCAGTCGCCGGTCCTAGCCTGGGCCCGCCATGGTCCCCGAGCGCTTCGTCCCCGTGCTCGACGAGCTGTCCCCGCTCACGGAGCGGTTCCGCTCCGCCGGTCACCGCCTGTACCTGGTGGGTGGCACCGTTCGCGACCTCATGCTCGGTCGTGAGGGGATCGGCGACTTCGACGCCACCACCGACGCCCGCCCTGACGAGATCAAGGCCGCGCTCGACGGTTGGGCCGACGCGGTGTGGACGCAGGGCGAGCGCTTCGGCACCATCGGGGCCAAGCGCGGCGACCGGGTCTACGAGCTGACCACCCACCGCGCCGAGGCCTACGTCCCGGACTCGCGCAAGCCGGAGGTGGTGTTCGCCGACGAGATCCACGCCGACCTCGCCCGTCGCGACTTCACCGTCAATGCCATGGCACTCGAGCTGACCACGGAGACGCCGGTGCTGGTCGACCCCTTCGGTGGGATGGCCGACCTCGCCACGCACACGCTGCGCACCCCGATGACGCCCGAGGAGAGCTTCAGCGACGATCCCCTGCGGATGCTCCGCGCGGCTCGCTTCCTGGCCGGCTACGGCCTCGAGCCGGTCGAGCCGCTCGTCGCCGCCGTTCGCGGCATGCGTCACCGGCTGGCCATCGTGTCGGCCGAGCGCATCAGGGTCGAGCTCGACAAGCTGATCACAGCCGACCACCCAGCACCTGGCTTGTGGTTCCTCGTGGACACCGGGCTGGCCGACGAGTTCCTCCCCGAGCTCACCGCGATGCGCCTCGAACAGGACCCGATCCACCGCCACAAGGACGTGCTGACCCACACGATCGCGGTGGTCGAGAACGTGCGCCCGGACGCCGTCGCTGCGCCGGGGTGGGACTTCCGCCGCACGCGGCTGGCGGCGCTGTTCCACGACGTCGGCAAGCCGAGCACTCGGGGGTACCGGCCCGGCAAGGGGGTGACGTTCCACCATCACGAGGTGGTCGGGGCCCGCATGACCCGCCAGCGCCTCCAGGCCCTGCGGTACTCGAACGACGACGTGGAGGCCATCACCGAGCTGGTGGCGCTGCACCTGCGGTTCCACACCTACCAGATGGGATGGACCGACGCCGCCGTGCGCCGCTACGTGCGTGATGCCGGACCGCTCCTGGCCGAGCTGAACGTGCTGACGCGCTGCGACTGCACCACGCGCAACGAGCGCAAGGCCGCCGCGCTCGCCCGGCGGATGGACGAGCTCGAGGCGCGCATCGCCGAGCTGGCCGAGCAGGAGGAGCTGGCGGCCATCCGTCCCGAGCTCGACGGCCGCCAGGTGATGGAGCTGCTCGGGGTGCCGCCGGGTCCGATCGTGGGCGAGGCGCTCGCCATGCTGCTCGACGTCCGCTTCGAGGAGGGTCTCATCGGCGAGGAGGCGGCACGGGCGCGCCTCGAGGAGTGGTGGAGGGCGCGCCGTGCTGGCGAGTAGTGGCTGGGCGCCGAACACCGACCTCGTCGCGCTCGTCGTGGCGGTGGCCGCCGGCGCGCTGGCGTGGCGGCGAGCTCGACGTGAGCCCTACGAAGGATGGGGCGCGCTGGCCGCCGGGGTGGGCGCATGGGCGGTGGGCCAGGCGATCTGGTTCGTGCTCGAGCACCTCGGCGATGGGTCCGCGGTGCCCACCGTGGCCGACCTCGCCTACTTCCTCTGGCCGGTGCTGGCGCTCGTGGGGGTCATCCTCCTCGGACGCCTGCACCTGCCGGAGCGGGCCAGCGGCTGGGTGGTGATGACCGAGGCGCTGCTGGTCGCCACCGGCACCGGCTTCGTGCTGTGGACCGCAGTGCTGCAGCCGGCACTGAGCGGCGACGAGCGCAGCGTCGCTGCCCAGGTCGTGCTCGTGGCCCATCCCCTCGCCGTCGCGATGGTCGCCAGCACGGCGGTGGTCGGGTTCTTGGGCACTCGAGCGCCGGCGCTGGCGGCGATATCGCTCGGCGCCATCGTCCAGACGGCCGCCGGCACCGTCGCGGCGGTGTCGGACAGTGACGACGGTGCGGCCGAGATCGCGGCGCACATGGGTTGGGCGCTCGGCTTCGTGCTCGTCGGCGTCGCCGCGCTGCTCCCGCTGCACGTTCGAGCGGTCGAGCCCCGCCGTGGCGCGCTGGCCCGAGAGGTGCTGCTGAGCGCCGTCCTCATCGCGGCCGTGGCGACAGGCGTGTGGCGCTGGGGGGTGCAGGACCAGCCGCTCGAACCGGTGTCCGCCTCGTTGGCGCTGCTCGGGGTGGTGCTGCTCGCCGCCCACCAGCTGGCCCAGTGGCGGGCGTCGAGCCGGCTGACCGCACAGGTGGACGAGCACCTCAGCCGGGTGGAGGCGGCCGGGCGAGAGCTGCGCGCCGTGCTCGACAACCTGGCCGAGGCCGTGGTCGTGCTCGACCGCGACGGGGTGGTGGTCGAGGCGAACCGTCCGGCGACGCGCTTGAGCCGGCTGACGCGCGACCGCCTGGTCGGCCGGCACTTCGAGGAGCTGGTGCCGGCCCGGGACCTGGAGCGCATGCAGGAGACGTGGCACCAGCTGATGCACGGTGAGGTGTTCGCGGCGCGGCCGCTGTTCGATCTCGACCGAGCCGATGGCACGACGATCACGGTCGAGGCCGACGCCCGGCCGATGCGCGACGCCAGTGGGCGGCTGGTGCTCAGCCTGCGCGACGTGACGGATCGTCTGCGGACCGAGCGGGCGCTGCTCGACGCCGAGCGCCGGTTCCGGCTCACCTTCCACGCCGCGCCGACCGGGATGTGCCTGGTCGACCCGAGCGACGGGCGCATCGTCGTCGCCAACGAGGCGCTGGCGAAGATGCTGTCGAGCACGCCGGCCGACCTCGAGGGCTCGCCCCTGGTGGAGCTGGTGCACCCCGACGATCGCGGCGACGGCGCCGCCTTGCCGGCCGCCGGCCGCCGCCAGCGTTTCGTGCGCGGCGACGGTGACGTGGTGTGGGGCGCCACGTCCGTCTCCCATCTGCCGGTACCCGACGCGCAGAGCCTGGTGATCGCCCACGTGGTCGATGTCTCGGAGGAGGTCCGCGCCAGCGAGCGGCTCGCGTGGTCGGCAACGCACGACGAGGTGACCGGCCTGGCGAACCGGACCTGCTTCCTCGATGCGCTGCGCAAGGTGCTGACCCAGCCGGGGCGCCCCCCGGTGGCGGTGCTGTTCCTCGATCTCGACCGCTTCAAGGTGGTGAACGACAGCCTCGGCCACGCGGTGGGCGACGATCTGCTCCGCGTCATGGCGTCGCGGCTGCGTGACGCGGTCCGCCACGACGATCTGGTCGCCCGCTTCGGCGGCGACGAGTTCACCGTGATGCTCTACGACGCCGACCCCGCCGTGGCGGCGGAGGTCGCCGAGCGCATCCGGACCTCGCTCGCCGTGCCGATCCTGCTGGGGGACGACCTGGTCGACGTGACGGGCAGCATCGGCATGACGCTCGCCGACCCGGCGCTGCTGGTCGGCGCCGAGGAGATGGTGCGTGACGCCGACGCCGCGATGTACCGCGCCAAAGAGCGCGGCCGTGACCGGGTCGAGACGTTCACGCCGGAGACCCGCACCGCCAGCCTCCAGGCGCTGGTCGGCAAGAACGAGCTGCGGCGGGCGATCGAGGCCGGCGAGGTCGTCCCGTACTTCCAGCCGATCGTCGAGCTGGCCAACGGCCGGCTCAGCGGGTACGAGGCGGTCGCTCGCTGGCTCCACCCGGAGAAGGGGCTGCTGACGCCGAACCAGTTCCTGCCGGCGGCCGAGGAGCACGGGCTCATGGGCCTGCTCGGGGCCCAGGTGCTCCGCTCAGCGCTGACCCAGCTGGCCCACTGGCAGACCGCCGGCGCCCTGGTCGGTCCGTTGTCGATGTCGGTCAACGTGTCCGCCCGCCAGCTGGTGGACTCGACGTTCGTCGACGTCGTGGCGGGCGCGCTGGCGGAGTCGGGTGTACCGGCCGATGCGCTGTGGCTGGAGCTCACCGAGTCGGCGCTCATGGCCGACGTGCGCTCCGCCACCAGCGCGCTGCGGGCGTTGCGCGGTCTCGGCCTCCATCTCGCGGTCGACGACTTCGGCACCGGCTACTCGTCGCTCACCTACCTGAAGCGCTTCCCGGTCGAGGCCATCAAGATCGACCGGGCGTTCGTGGCCGGGCTGGGCCTCGACGCCGACGACTCGGCGATCGTCGAGGCGGTGGTCCGTCTCGGGGGTTCGCTGGGGCTACGGGTCATCGCCGAGGGCGTGGAGACGCCGCTGCAGCTCGCCCGCCTCCGCGAGCTCGAGTGCGGATGGGCGCAGGGGTACCTGTTCGGCCGCCCCCGCCCGGCGGAGCTGCTGGAGCCGTTCCACCAGGTGTGAGCGGCGATCACACGCCGAGCTTGCGGGCCCTCACCACGAGCGTCGAGGGGACCGTCGCCGCCGGCGACGTGAGCGGGCGCAGCTCGTGGAGCACGTCGACCGCGAAGTTGGCGCGTTGGAGCGCCATGAACAACCCGGCCACCGTCAGGCTCGCCCCGCTGCCGTACGGGCGCCGGGGGGCGGGGTCGTCCGGGTCGAACATGGCGGCCGTGGGATGCACCAACGACACGACGAACGGCGCCTCCGGTCGCAGGACGCGGTGGACCTGACGCAGCACTCGGGGCAGGTCGTCGACCTCGTCGAGGTGGTGGACGCAGAGCACGAGGTCGATCGAGCCGCTGGTGGCGAAGCCGAGGTCGGCGAGGTCGCCCTGGTGGAACTCGATGCGCACCTCGGCTGCGTCGGCGGCCCGCCGGGCGCTGGCGATGCGCTCGGCGGATGGATCGACCACGATCGCCTTCGCACCGGCGCCGGCCAGCACGAGCGCGTTGGATCCGTTGGCCGCGATGCCGAGCTCGATCGCTCGGCGTCCGGTGACGTCGCCGCACAGCCGCAGCTCCGACTCGTCGGCGATGTCGGGACCGTAGGAGACGTGCGTCGCAGCAGGGCTCACGGCGACAGTGTGGCGCCGCCGGAGGTGGCGGGCGCGGATGATCGACCGTCGGAGCTGGTCGGGCCGCTGCAGGGTCCGCCGAGGGTGGCGCGGCTGGCGGTCACGAGACCGAGTGCGCCGGCGCGACCGGCCGGCACCTCGATCGCCAGCCGGTAGGGGGCGCCGGCGCCGTACCGGGGGCACTCGAGGTCGCTGACGTCGTCGGGACAGGGGAGCATCGACGCGCCACCGACGTGGCGGCCGGTGGCGTCGTAGAAGGCGATGTCGAGGGGGAGCCGAGTGCCGCGCATCCAGAACGGCGTCACCGTGTCGCGCTCGTAGCGGAACACCATCCCGTCGACCCCGTCCAGCTCGGTGACCCCGGCGAGGCCACGCTGGCGTTCGCCGGCGCTGTCGGCCAGCCAGGTGCACAGCGTGCAGGTGGTGCCGTCCGGTGCCTCGATCACGACCTGGATCAGCGCGCGTGCCGCCGGCGGTGGAGCCGGGTCGGCGTCAGGGCTGCATCCGCCGGCCAGGGCGGCGAGTACCGCCAGCGCGAGCGGCCGGGTGAAGCTCAGCGCTGCTGCCAGTCGCCGCCGGGGATGGGCACGAGGGCCAGGCCGACGCCACCCTCGTACGCCCACGCCGGCACCCCAGCGCGGGTGCGCACGACGACCCGGCGGTACAGCCCGGCCACGGCGCCCTCGACGTCGTCGAGCACCTCCAGCGCCCGCTCGACGGCATGGAGCCGGAAGGTGTGTCCCACGATGAGGCCGGGGTCGCTGAAGTCGGCGGCCGGGTAGCCCCGTCCGGTGTCGAACAGCGCCCCGGGCACCGCGTCCGGGAAGCCGGCGCCGCTGACGAACGGGGCCAGGTGGTGCCAGCGGGTCTCGCCCGGTCGGAGGGTGCCGTACACGAAGAGGTGGTCCGGGCCGGCGCTGGTCATCGCGAGGCCGCCCCCGGTTCGGCCCGGCCACGGCCGAGCGGCAGGACGCGCAGGAGGTGGTGCCAGGCGCAGCTGCGACACGCCTCGACCACGTAGGCCGCGTACTCGTCGCGGCGCCGGTTGAACTGGGCCAGCTCGGCGCGCGTCGACACGCACCGTCCGTGTGCCGGCAGGCGCGGTCCGAACACGTAGGTCACCAGGACCAGCTTGTCCTCCGCGCAGATCGGGCAGTCGACGCGGGTCGGCTCACCGAGGTTGCGGGCAGCTCGCAGCAGCTCCGGGTGGGCGTCGCAGACCTGGTCACGGCGCAGGCGGCCCCGCCGGTACTCGTTGATGAGCGCCCGCCGGGCCAGCCGGTGATCGATGACGCCGCGGGGCGACCCTGCTCCTCGCAGCGCGCCGACCGAGAACGTCATGGCCCCCGAGGCTAACCGTGTCGCTGGCGGGCTCGGCGCCTGGGTCGCGTTCGCCTCGCGCCACGCGCGGCTCAGAAGGGGCTGAGGCCGAGGCGGTTGCGCACCGAGACCATCTCACCGAGGTGGTTCTGCACGTGTCCGATGCACGCCCAGCGCACCAGCCATCCGATCGGGCGGTCCGTCCACAGCGCGTGGAACCATGCCAGCACGTCGACGCCCACCCCGGCCCGCTCGACGAGGCGGGCCGAGGCATCGGGCACGTCGTCAAGGACCGCCGGGTCCAGCGAGCGCAGCCAGGTGCCGCAACGCTCGTGCACGGCGCGGGCGTAGGCGAGCAGCGGCTCGAGGGCGACGAGCCCGGTCACGACCACGTCCTCGGTCTCGCCGATGCCGACCCACGGGTCGAACACGCCGAGGCCGAGGTCGGCCCGGTGCACGGCGAGCAGTGGCTCCCGGTCGAGGATCGCCGTCGACACGGCCAGGTCCTGGTGGTAGGCGCTGTGCAGCACGCACCAGGCGATGGAGGATCCGCCCCGGTCGGCCCGCTCGGTCCAGCGGGACAGCGGCACGGGCTCGACGACCTGGTCCTCGAAGCGGGCGCGGTGCTCGTCGTGCTCGGCGATGATCCACGTGCGCAGGTCCATCCGCCGAGCGTGCCACGCCGGCGAACCCTGCACCACCCGTGTGCCATCGTGCGCGCCATGCCGTTACACTCGCACGGTCCAACTGCAGGCCCTGCCCCTACGGGGGCCCCGGCACGCCGACCATGGGCGGTCCGGGTCCGAAGGGAGGTGTCACGCCACTGATGCGTGCCTATGAGCTCATGGTCATCCTCGACGGCGATCTCGACGAGCCGATCGCCCACGGCTGGGTGAAGACGATCACGAAGGGCATCACCGACGCCGGTGGGGCGGTGAAGGGTGATGCCGACTGGTGGGGCAAGCGGCGCTTCGCCTACCCCATCAACAAGAAGGACGAGGGCTACTACGTCGTGTTCAACCTCACGGCCGATGGTGGCGCCCTCGACGATCTCGAGCGCTCGCTTCGCCTCGCGGACGACGTCGTCCGCCACAAGCTGCTCCGCCTGCCCGACGCCGAGGCCGCCCGCCGCGGGCTCATCGGCACGGCCAGCTGAGCCCAACCGTCCACGCGGCGGGTCCTGCCCGCCATCCACGAGGAGAGACCGCAATGGCCGACAACTCCGTGACCTTCATCGGCAACCTCACCCGCGAGCCCGAGCTGCGCTTCGCCCAGTCCGGCATCGCGGTCGTCAACATCGGCATGGCCGTCAACGAGCGCCGTCTGGTGAACGGCGAGTGGCAGGACCAGGACCCGCTCTTCATCAACGTCACCGCGTTCCGCGAGCTGGCCGAGAACGTGGCCGGCTCGCTCCACAAGGGCGACCGCGTCGTCGTCACCGGCAAGCTGCAGGTGCGCAACTTCGAGCGCCAGGACGGCACGAAGGGCACCGCCGTCGAGTGCCTCGCCGACGAGGTCGCCGTGTCATTGCGGCGGGCGACGGCCGAGGTGTCGCGCACCACCCGCTCCGGTGGCGAGGGCGGCCAGAGTGCGCCCCCGCCGGCATCCCAGCGCACCGGCGGCGACTCCTACTACGGCGACGAAGAGCCGTTCTGAACCCACCCCCACATCGAGCTCACGAGGAATCGAACACCCACATGGCCACCAAGAAGAGCCCCCGCACCCGGGCGCCCAAGGACACGGGCAAGAAGCCGAAGAAGAAGACCAGCGTGCTGGTCCAGGAGAACGTCACCTACGTCGACTACAAGGACGTGAACCTGCTGCAGCGGTTCATGTCCGACCGCTCGAAGATCCGCTCCCGCCGGGTGAGCGGCAACGACGTGCAGCAGCAGCGTGAGGTCGCCACCGCCATCAAGAACGCGCGTGAGATGGCCCTGCTGCCGTACACCAAGCGGGTCGCCACCCAGCGCACGGCGCGCCCGCCGCGCGACGGCGACGATCGGGGCGCCCCGGTGCCGGTCGAGGAACCGGTCGCCGACGAGGTGGCCGAGGCGGTCGAGGAGCTCGTCGAGGCCGAGGAGGGCTGAGTCATGAAGGTGATCCTGCGCGCCGACCTGTCCCAGCTCGGCAAGCGAGGTGACATCGTCGACGTGAGCGACGGGTACGCCCGCAACTACCTCCTCCCGAAGGGCCTGGGGATCGTCGCCACCCCGGGTGCGCTCGACCAGGCCGGCGCGATGCGTCGCGCTCGTGACCTGCGCGACGCCGCCGATCGCGAGGCCGCCACCACGGTGGCCAGCACGCTCGTCCCCAAGGTCATCACCATCACGGCCAAGGCCGGTGCCGGCGGCCGGCTCTTCGGATCGGTGACCGCCGCCGACGTCGTCGCCGCCGTGGCGGCCCAGACCGGCATCGAGCTCGACCGGCGCACGCTGCACCTGCCCGAGCAGCACATCAAGACCCTCGGCGAGCACTCGGTCACCGCCAAGCTGCACGCCGACGTCGAGTTCCCGATCCGTCTCGAGGTCGTGCCAGCCTGATCGGCGGCGTCCACAGCGACGAGCGCGCCGTCCACAGGCGGTGTCCGGTGTGCTCGTCGCTACGCCTCCACAGCCTTGCGGAGTTGTCCACAGGCGTTCCACAGGGTCGTCCCTCTAGCGATCCCCAGCCTCGACGTTGCAGGGTGTGATCCGCATGGCCGAACGACGAAGCGACTCCTCCCCGGCCCGGCGTGGCGATCGCCGGGTGCCGCCCCACAACCTCGACGCCGAGGAGTCACTGCTCGGAGCCCTGCTGCTGTCACGTGAGGCGGTCGGGGTCGTTGCCGAGCTGGGTGTCGAGCCGTCGGACTTCTACAAGCCGGCGCACCAGCACATCTACGACGCGGTGCGTGTGCTGACCGGTGCCGGCCAGCCCGTTGATCCCATCACCGTCGCCGACGAGCTCCGTCGCGCAGGACTGCTCGACGAGATCGGCGGCGCGTCGGTGCTGCTCGAGCTCCAGAACGCCACGCCGGCGATCTCCAACGCCGCTCGCTACGCGAAGATCGTGCAGGACACTGCGGTGCTGCGGCGTCTGATCGGCGTGGCTGGCGAGATCGCTGAGATCGCGTACCACGAGCCCGACGACGTGACGAAGGCGCTCGACGAGGCCGAGACGAAGGTGTTCGAGGTCGCCGAGCGACGCGTCGTCGACAGCACCCGACCGCTGTCGGACCTGCTGTCGATGACGATGGACCACCTGCAGGAGACGTTCGAGCGCGGCAGTGCCATCACCGGGACGCCGACCGGCTATCACGACCTCGACGAGCTGCTCTCCGGCCTGCACCCCTCGACCCTGCTCATCGTCGGGGCGCGCCCGGCCATGGGCAAGAGCGCCTTTGCCCTCGGCGTCGCCACCTCCGTGGCGCAGAGCACCAACCTGCCGGTCCTGTTCTTCTCGCTCGAGATGGGCCACGCCGAGCTGGCCCAGCGCATCCTGGCGGCCGAGGCCCGCGTCGACTCTCAGAAGCTGCGCAACGGGCGGCTGTCCGAGGCCGACTGGTCGAAGATCGGGCGGGCCATCGGCCGGCTCGAGGTACCGCTGCTGCTCGACGACAACCCGAGCGTCACCGTGATGGAGATCCGCGCCAAGGCCCGGCGCACCAAGGCCCGCTACGGCGGGTTGGGCCTGATCGTGATCGACTACCTCCAGCTCATGACGGGGAGCACGACAGCAGAGAACCGTCAGCTCGAGGTGAGTGAGATCAGCCGGAACCTCAAGGTGCTCGCCCGCGAGCTCGAAGTGCCGATCATCGCCTTGAGCCAGCTCTCACGTCAGCTCGAGACCCGGGCCGACAAGCGCCCGATGCTGGCCGACCTCAGGGAGTCCGGTGCCCTCGAGCAGGACGCCGACGTGGTGATGTTCATCTACCGCGACGAGGTGTACCACGCCGACTCCCCGGACAAGGGCGCCGCCGAGATCATCGTGGCCAAGCACCGCTCGGGGCCGATCGGCACGCGCCGGCTGGTGTTCCTCGGCCCTTACACCCGGTTCGACAACGCCGCTCGGAACATGTGAGCGAGCCGTGTTCCTGGGTGAGGATCTGCTCGCGTGGCTCGTGCTGGCGCTCGGTGGCGCGCTGTTCGTCGGCAACCTGCTGGCGCTGGTGCGACCCCCGGCTGCGCCCCGCCAAGACGGCGATCTCGGCCGGGCGCCGGCCGGGCGCAGCATGCTGATGGCGCTGCTGGGCTTCGTGGCCGCAGTGTGGGCGCTGGGGTCGTTGATCAGTGGGTGAGGCCGCACCGGGCGACGTCGAGGGCGCGGCTCGTCTGCAGCGTCAGGTGGCGTTCCTGCTCGAAGCCGACCGGCTCAAGCAGGTCGAGCGGCGCACCCGCATCCTCGGGGGTGGGCGTCGCGAGAACAGCGCGGAGCACTCGTGGCACCTGGCGCTGTTCGCGCTGGTGCTCGCCGAGTGGTCGAACGAGCCCATCGACCTCACCCGGGTGCTGGCGCTGTGTCTGGTTCACGACCTCGTGGAGATCGATGCTGGCGACACGTTCGCGTACGACGACGCGGGCAACCGCACGAAGCTCGAGCGTGAGCAGGCGGCCGCCGAGCGGATCTTCGAGTTGCTCCCGGCCGAGCAGGCCCGGTGGCTGCGGGCCCTGTGGGACGAGTACGAGGCGGGCGAGACGCCCGAGTCGCGCTTCGCCAACGCCGTCGACCGGATGCAGCCGGTGCTGCTGAACCACGCCGCCGGGGCGTCGGGGCCTTGGTCGCAGCATCGGGTCGCCCGTCACCAGGCGCTCGCCCGGAACGCCCCCATCGCCGATGGTTCCGCGGTGTTGTGGGAGCTGGTCCTGGAGCGCATCGACGAGTCGGCGGCCCGCGGCCACCTCGCGCCGTAGCCTCCGTTGCGACTCAGCGTGGCAGTATATCCACGCTGAGTGTTGACAAGGGTAAGGCGACCGTCGTACGGTGCAGGGCGATGCCTCGGCGGGACGTATCCGAGCGCGGCCGGTGGCCGCGCTGCAGCGGCGGTCCGGCGCGCCCGGCGGCGTCCGGCGGCGTGGTGGTGCCGCCCGGGGCGGACCGCCTCGACGGCGAGCAGTTCGTCACGTTCGTGGAGGCGTTGCCCGTCGGCGTGATGATCCTCGACCTTCCCGATCCGGACGAGCCGCGCAGCCTGCGAGTCCGGGCCATGAACCCGTCGATGCGCCGGTTCCTGCCGGTCCGGCCCGAGCGCATCCGGGGCCAGCCGCTGGTGAGCGCCTTCCCCGAGCGTCGCGTCGGGGTACCTGGCATCGACCGGCTGGTGCGCCGGATCGCACGGGCGGCCACCGAGGGGAGCGGGTTCGAGGTCGAGCTGGACGTCGACGTCCATCTGACGGGGGAGGCCCTCACGGTGGAGCTCCGGGCGGTGCCACTGCCCGGCCGCAGCGTCGCCGTGCTCGTCGAGGACGTGACGGCGCGCGTGAGAGCCGAGCAGGCGCTGGCGCACCGCAGCAGCCACGACCCGCTCACCGGGCTGGTCAACCGCGGCGGCCGACGGTGTGGCGGCGGCGCTCGCCATCGAGTCGAGCCTGGCGGTGCCGGCGACGGTCGGCTCCTGGGTGCAGCTCGAGGTCGCGGCCAGCACGGGCATCGCCACCGTGCCCGACCATGCGTCCGACGCCTCGTCGCTCGTGGTGCGGGCCGACATGGCGATGCACGCGGCGAAGCGGACCAGCACCGGCGGGCACGCCGTGTACACGCCGAACCTGGACCGCTCGTCGGTGCGGCGGATGGTGCTGCTCGGCGACCTCCGCCGGGCCTTGGCGAGCGGAGAGCTGGTCCTGCACTTCCAGCCGATCGTCGACGCCGTGACGCGGCGTCCGGCCGCGCTCGAGGGCCTCGTGCGCTGGCACCACCCGGACCTCGGGATCGTGATGCCGAGCGAGTTCATCGAGCTGGTCGAGATGGGCAGCCTGAGCCGGCCACTGGCGCTGGCCGTGGTGCGCCAGGCCTTGCAGCAGCTGCGGACGTGCCGGGCGCTCGGTCACCCGGCGCTCGGGATCAACATCAACCTGACCCCTCGCAACCTCGGCGATCGCGAGCTCGTCGACACCCTGGTGCAGCTGGTGCGCGACGAGGAGGTCTCGCCCGGGCTGCTGACGATCGAGCTCACCGAGCGTCAGCTCGTGGCCGATCTCGACGAGGGTCTGGCCGCGCTCGCCCAGCTCCACGACGCCGGCATCCGGGTGGCCATCGACGACTTCGGCACCGGGGCCTCGTCGCTGTGGCTGCTGCGGCGCCTGGCCGTGGACGAGCTGAAGATCGACCGGAGCTTCATCGCCGACCTGCGGGCGGGCGAGGACGCCGTCGTGCGCTCGGTGATCGAGCTCGGCCACTCGCTCGGGATGGCGGTCGTGGCCGAGGGCGTGGAGGACGACCTCACCCAGCAGCTCCTCGCCGATCTCGGCTGCGACCTCCTCCAGGGCTATGGCATCGGACGGGCGGTGGCCCCCGACGGGGTGGTGGAGCTGCTCGGTGGCGCGGGTGGTCACGGCGGTGTCAAGGAATCGCTCCAGATGACCACTCAGGGTGTGGGCCCGGCCGGTCGATAACGAACCCGTGATGCGTAGGCGGAAGGCTCAACCTCCCAGCTCGTCGGTGCCCGCACGGCCCAGCCGGCGAGACCGTCGTCAGGCCCGATCGCGGTGCCCCGAGCTCGACGAGATCCTCGATGCCATGGACGCGGTGCGCTGGGACGCGGCGCGAGCGGACAGCGTGCCGACCTCCGTCACGGGACCGGTGCAGCGGCGGACGGGGTGGGAGCCGGCGGCCCTGGTGGAACCGGCCACCTGGGACGACCTGGTTCATCCCGAGGACCGGGAGCGGGTCCGTGCCGAGCGTCTCGAGATCGTCGATGGCGTGGCTCGCTCCTACACGTACCGGATCCGCACGGCGGATCGTGGACACCGCTGGGTGCAGGAGACGGCATGGATCGGTCACGACCGCAAGGGACGCGCGGCGGGCGTGCGAGGCCTCCACCTCGACGTCGACCAAGCCGTGCGCGACCACACGGCGGTGCAGCGCTTCGACCGGCTGCTCGAGGCGTTGCCGTTCGGCACGCTGGTGGCCGAGCTGCGCGACCCCGGCGACCCGAGCTCGCTCACGATCATCAACGCCAACCCGATCATGGTGCGGTTCCTGCCGGTGAGCCTCTCGCCGGAGGGGGCCCAACCGCTCGACCAGGTGCTCGGGGACCCGCGGGTGCGGGTGACCGGTGGCGGGGAGCTGCTCCACCGGCTGGCGGCGGTCGCCCAGGGGCTGGCCGGCTTCGACGTCCGGCTGGAGATCGAGAACCGGGTGCTCGGTGACACCCGGTTCGTGCAGATGCGCACGATGCCCCTGCCCGGGACCTGTGTCGGGCTGGTGTTCGACGACCGCACGGCGAGCGAGCGGGCCGAGCGCGTCCTCGCCCACCGTGCCACCCACGACGTGCTGACCGGGCTGGCCAACCGCACCGAGCTGCTCGCCCGGACCTCGATCATGATCCGTGATCGCGGGGAGCGTCCCGTCACCATGCTCGTGGTGGACCTCGATCGGTTCAAGGAGGTCAACGACGCCTTCGGCCACGACTGCGGCGACGACGTGCTCCGTCAGGTCGCCCAGCGCCTGCTGAGCGCCGCTCCCGAGGGCTCGACCGTGGCCCGCCTCGGCGGCGACGAGTTCGCGGTGGTCCTGCCCGTCGGCTCGAACTCCGCCGACGGTGTCGGCGTCGCGGCCCGGCTCGCCGAGCTGCTCAGCGAGCCGGTCGCGGTGGGGAGCTGGTTCCAGCTCGAGGTCATGGCCAGCACCGGGATCGCCTCGGTCCCCGACCACGCCGCCACGGTCGAGGAGCTGCTGTCGCGTGCCGACCGCGCCATGTACGCAGCGAAGGGGACCAGCTCCGGCACCTACACGACCTACAGCGACGGGCTCGAGACCTCGTCGACCCGCACGGTGCAGCTGCTCGGCGACCTTCGCCGAGCCCTGACCACCGACGAGCTGCAGCTGCACTTCCAGCCCGTCGTGCGCGCCGACGGGGCCGTGGTCGGGTTCGAGGGCCTGCTGCGCTGGCGGCACCCCGAGTTCGGGATCGTGATGCCGGGTGAGTTCATCGAGCTGGTCGAGCTGGGCAGCCTGAGCGGCGCCATCGCCCGCACCGTCATCCGCCAGGGTGTGGAGCACGCCAAGCGGTGCGCCGAGATCACCGAGGCGGCCGGCAGCACGGCGACGATCAGCGTCAGCATCAACCTGACCCCGCGAAACCTGGCCGATCCGGAGGTCGTCGACGCGCTGCTCGACCGGGTGCGTGAGGCTCGCCTCCCGCGTGGCGCGCTGATGATCGAGCTCACCGCACGCCAGCTGCTGGAAGAGAAGGTCGTCGACCCGGACCTGCTGCGCACGTTGCGCGAGGCGGGCATCCGCATCGCCGTCGACAACTTCGGCGAGGGTGCGGCGTCGCTGCGCCTGCTCCACCAGGTGGAGATCGACGAGCTGAAGATCCACCGGACCCTGGTCGCCGAGCTGGTGCGGGGTGACGCCTCGCTGGTTCGCTCGATCGTCGAGTTCGCCCACTCGCTCGACATGCTCGTCGTGGCCGAGGGGGTGGAGGAGGACTCGGTCCGCAGCCGGCTCGTCGACCTGGGTTGCGACCGGCTGCAGGGCTTCGGCATCGGCCGCCCCGTGCCGCCGGCGCAGGCACTCGCCGAGCTGAAGCCGCCGGAGGACGAGGTCGTCCGCCTGAAGCCCGCGCTGCGCCTGCCCCGGTTCATGGACAGCCAGCGCCCGCCGATGTCGGCGCCGCTGGTGGAGCCGCCGGTGGGGATGCCGCGCTTCAGCCTGGGCGGCTGAACCGCCGGCCGAGGATGGCGGCGCCGATCCCGGCCGCCAGCATCGAGGCCACGAGGATGCCGATCTTCGCCTCGTCCTGTGCGGCCGGGGTGTCGAAGGCCAACCCGGCGACGAAGATCGACACGGTGAAGCCGATCCCTCCCAGCGCACCGACACCGACGACGCTGCGCCAGGAGGCACCCTCCGGGAGCACGCCGACGCGGAGGCGCACGGCGAGCCACGTGGCGCCGGTGATCCCGACCGTCTTGCCGGCCACGAGCCCGATCACGACGCCCAGGGTGATGGGTGAGGTGGCGGCGTCGGAGAGCATGTCGGAGCTGACCGTGATGCCGGCGTTGGCCAGGGCGAACAGGGGCACGATCGCGAAGCTGGTCCACGGGTGGAGCCGGTGCTCGAGCCACTCGACCACCGAGACGGACTCGCGAGCCATCACCGTGGTGGCGTGGGCGGCCCCGGCACTTGACAGGTCGGTGAGCGCGTCGATGTCGACCAGCTCCCGCTGGCGGATCGGGCGGGTCGGCGTCATCAAGCCGAGCGCCACGCCGACCAGCGTGGCGTGCAGCCCCGACTCGTGCAGCGCCAGCCACATCGCCGCCCCGGCCACGAGGTAGATCCCGATGTGACGCACCCCGAGGCGGCGCATCGTCAGGATCAGCGCGGCGGCGATCAGAGCCAGCTCGAGCGGCCCGATGTGGATGCGCTCGGAGTAGAAGACGGCGATCACGAGGATCGCCCCGATGTCGTCGACGATGGCCAGCGTGAGGAGGAACAGCTTCAGCGACGGCGCGATCCTGCTGCCGAACAGGCTCAGCACGCCGACGGCCATCGCGATGTCGGTGGCCATGGGGATGCCCCAGCCCCGCGATCCGTCACCGCCGGCGTTCAGCGCGGTGTAGACGAGTGCGGGCACCACCATCCCCCCGAGCGCGGCGATCGCCGGGAGGATCGCCCGGCGGGGCTCGCGCAGCTCACCCTCCACCAGCTCGCGCTTGATCTCCAGGCCGACGACGAAGAAGAAGATCGTCATCAGCGCGTCGTTGACCCACTCCTGGAGGTCGAGGTCGAGCGTGCGCTCGCCCAGGCTGATGGTGAGGTGCGTGTGCCAGAGGTCGAAGTACGACTCCTTCCACGGGGAGTTGGCCCACACCAGCGCCACGACGGTGGCGACGACGAGCACCACCCCACCGGCTGCCTCGGTGTGCAGGAAGTCGACGAGCGGGCGGATGACCTGGACGCCGGACGGCTCGTCCGGTCGTCGGTCGGTGCTCGTGGGCAGGCGCGGCTCGGTCATCCGTCGCCGGGACACACCAGCTGGCCGAACTGGTCGATGGTGGCGTCGAAGGCGTCCTGGTACAACCGCACCAGCCGGCCGAGATCAGCGGTCAGGGTGGCGACATGGTTGAACCCCCTGGTGATCGGCATCCGCGTCGCTCCTCGAATCGGCCTGGTGCGAATGTACCCGCGCCGGCGGGGGTGGGCCCGGTGGCCGCGATCAGCCGTACGCCCGCAGCTCGACCACGAGTCCGTCGGGATCACGGACGTAGATCGCGCTCGCCGTGCCCTGGGCCCCGAACCGCTCGCCGGCGGCGACGATCTCGAGCTCGCCGCCATGGCGCACCGCGGCGAGGTCCTCTGGGGACAGGACGAGGCACAGGTGGTCGACGTGGCCCGGCCCGTCCACCTCGCCGTGGACGAGGTCGATGATGGTGGTCGCGTCGACACGCAGCGACGGGAAGGGTGCCTGGCCGGCGCGCCACTGCTCGAGGCGCTCGGCGGCGAGACCGAGGTGGTGCTGGTACCACACGAGCGTGGTCTCGACGTTCCGGCAGCGCAGCACGAGGTGGTCGAGGCCGAGGATCCGTACCATGGCGACGAGTCCAGCACATGGGCTCGTGGGACCAACGGCCCTAGCGAGTGAGGGTTGGTGGAGCCGATCCTCGGCCAATGCACGATCCGGTGCTCGAGCGGCTCAACCGACAGGAGTGCTTCCGGCTCCTCGCCAGCGTGCCGATCGGTCGGGTCGGCCTGAGCATCTCAGCGCTCCCCGTGGTGCTGCCGGTGCGCTTCGCGCTCCTCGACGACGACGTCGTGTTCCGGACGGCCACCGGGACCCGGCTCTACGAGGCGGCGACCGAGGCCGTGCTCGCGTTCGAGGCCGACCAGCACGACCCGGAGGGCGTGGGCGGCTGGAGTGTGCTGGTGCAGGGCCGCTCCGAGGAGCTGACGGATGCGACGACGCTCGCTCGCGCCCGCGCGCTCGGGGTGCTGCCGTGGACCCGGGACGACGCAGCCGATCGGTTCATCCGCATCACCAGCACCGTCGTCACCGGCCGCCGCTGCGCCCCCTGAGGGCGTGGAGCGGGTGACGGGAATCGAACCCGCGTTCTCAGCTTGGGAAGCTGATGTTCTGCCTCTGAACTACACCCGCGATGGCGTCCGGAGAGGCTAGCGCGCTGCTCTCGGGGTGCGCACCCCGGTGGCCACTAGGGTGCCGGCCGTGATCCTGTCGGACCGCACGCTGCGCGAGGAGCTCGCTTCCGGGCGCATCATCATCGACCCATTCGACGAGTCGTGCATCCAGCCCTCGTCGATCGACGTGAAGATCTCCGGGCTGTTCCGGGTGTTCCGGAACCACACCGCGGGTGTGATCGACGTGAAGCAGGACCTCACCTACCTCACCGAGCTCATCGAGATCCCCGACGACGGGGTCTTCATGCTGCACCCGGGCGAGTTCGTGCTCGGCTCCACGCTCGAGCGGGTCGGCGTGCCCGACGACCTCGTGGCGCGCATCGAGGGGAAGAGCTCACTGGGGCGCCTCGGGCTGCTCATCCACTCCACGGCCGGCTTCATCGACGCCGGCTTCGACGGCCACGTCACGCTCGAGCTGGCGAACGTGGCGAGCCTGCCGATCACGCTCTACCCGGGCATGAAGATCGGCCAGGTGAGCTTCATGACCATGACCACGGCGGCGGACGAGCCGTACGGCAGCAGGGCGACCGGCTCGAAGTACCAGGGTCAGCGTGGGCCGACGCCGAGCCGCTACTTCGAGAACTTCCGCTGACGGCGGAACCACGGCGCTGATCGCGCCGTCGAACGGGCATGACGACGCGGACGTTGCGGACCCTCCACCTGACCTCGCTGCTGGCGGTCGCGGCGCTTGCTGTGGCCGCCTGCTCCTCGGACGACTCGGCGACACCGGGCTCGGGCTCGACGGGTGGCTCCGACACGACCGGTGGAGGAGGCAGCGGCCGCGTGACGAGGGCGTACGAGTCGTTCGACGACTGCGATGCCTTCCTGGACTGGACGAAGGCCCGCCTGCTCGAGCGGGTGACGCCGTACGGCATCGACGGGGGGTACTGGTACGGGGTCGAGGACGTGATGGCCGCGGAGGCACCGGCTGCCACGGAGGCTCCGGCCGGGGTCGACGACCGCTCCACGGAGGCCGGCGCCGCCGACGGCGGCACGTCGACCACGAACACCCAGGAGCTCGGCGTCGACGAGGGCGACCTCACCGAGACGGACGGGCGCTTCGTCTACAGCGTGATCGACCACCGTCTGCGCAGCGTCGACCTCGACACCGCGACGCTGCTCAGCGAGATCGACGTGCCCCAGGGTGAGCACCAGATGATCCTGTCCGGCGGCCGCTTGCTGCTCGTCACCCAGCGCTGGGACACCTCAGGGTCACCCGACACGGCGGCCGCGGTGTACACGGTGACCGACGGCGTACTCGAGCTCCAGTCCACCACCCACCTCGAGGGCATGGTCCTCGCCACCCGTTCGATCGATGGCCACGCCCGGCTGGTGCTGAACCAGTCGATCGTGAACCGGATCCCCTTCGTGTACCCCCGCACCGGGACGGAGGAGTCCGAGGAGGCGGCGCTGGAGGAGAACAAGCGGGTGATCGACGAGCTGACCGCCGACGACCTGCTGCCCCGCCGCTACGACGAGGCGCCGAACGGCACGATCGGTGCGCTCACGCCGGCCGTCGAGTGCTCGCAGGTGGGCCACCCGGGCGACTTCTCCGGCTTCGGCGTGGTGTGGGTGGCGGCGCTGGACCTGGGTGCCGCCGAGCCGGAGGTGGCCGGCGCGGCGGCGCTGGTGGCCGACTCCCAGACGGTGTACGCCTCGAAGGGCACCCTGTACGTCGGCACCGTTCGCTACCAGGACCTGACCGGTGACACCGTGCCGGTCAACCCTGAGCCGCCCCACACCGACCTCCACGCCTTCGACCTGTCGGCGCCGGACGGGGCGGCCTACCTTGCCTCGGGCGAGGTCGACGGGACGGTGCTCAACCAGTACTCCCTGAGCGAGCACGAGGGGTTCCTCCGGGTGGCGACCACGACCCAGGGCGGCGGGTTCGGTGAGGACCAGCAGTCCAGCGTCCACGTGTTCGAACGTGACGGGTCGGAGCTGGTGGAGGTCGGCGCCGTGCGTGGGCTGGGCCGGGGCGAGCAGATCCAAGGCGTGCGCTTCCACGGTGACCAGGGCTACGTGGTGACGTTCCGCCAGGTCGACCCCCTGTTCGTGCTCGACCTGTCAGACCCGACGGAGCCGCAGCTGGCCGGCGAGCTGAAGGTGCCCGGCTACTCGACCTACCTCCATCCGCTCGGCGACGGCCGCCTGGTGGCGGTCGGCATGAGCGGCGACGATGCGGGTCGCATCACCGGCACCCAGCTGTCGCTGTTCGACGTGTCGGATCCGGCGTCGCCGACGCTGCTCGACACGCTCCCGATCACCGAGACGTTCGCGGAGGGCACGAGCGAGGCCACGTACGACCCGCACGCCTTCTTGTGGTGGCCGGACACCGCCACCGTGGTGGTGCCCCAGGACCTGATCTGCGAGGGGGCTCGCGAGCGCGCCGCGAAGGGCTGCGAGAGCGCCGTGGTGGTCACAGTCGGCGCCGACACGCTCGACGAGCAGGGCGGCATCTTCCACTGGTTCCCGATCCGGCGCTCCATGGTGGCCGAGGGGCGTCTGGTGACGGTCAGCGCCGGCGGTGTGCGGGTCCACGACCTGACGACGCTCGACCAGACCGGCGACATCCGCTTCGACGTCCCCGGCACCACGGCCGACGACGACCTCCCCTGACGCGGGGGCGGTCAGGGGTGGCGGAGGTTGGCGGCGAGGCGGGCGGCGGTATCGGTGACGGTGCGGGGCAGCAGCGTGTTGCCCACCACCAGGGCCATGGCGTCGACGCCGACCAGGTACCGCTTCAGCGGCCGCCGCGACTCCACCGCCGCGACGACGGTCCGGGCGACGAGATCCGGGGGCGGCGCCACTGACGCCATGAGATCCGCCGCGGTGCGCATCCGGCCGTAGGCGGCGCGGTAGGGCGTGTCGCCGGCCTCGAGCTCGGTCGCCTTGTCCCGGGCCCGCTGCTCGATGTTGGTCTTGAAGAAGCCGGGCTCGACCACGATCACCTTCACCCCGAACGAGGCGACCTCCATCCGCAGCACGTCCGAGAGCGCCTCGAGTCCGAACTTGGAGGCGTGGTACCACCCGTTCAGCGGCAGCACGGCCGCCCGTCCGGCGATCGAGGACATCATGACGATCCGCCCCTCGCCACGCTCGCGCATGGCCGGGAGTGCGCACGAGGCGACGACGGCGGGGGCGATGAGGTTCACCTCGAGCTGGCGGCGGGCATCCTCGGCGCTGACCTCCTCGACGGCCCCGAGCTCGCTGTAGCCGGCGTTGTTGACCACGGCGTGGAACGCCGGGAGCTCCGGCCACCGCTCGACGACCGCCTGGTGGTCGGACACGTCGAGGACCACTGGGTGCACGCGATCCTCGACGCCGGCCTTCGCCGCCGCCTGGCGCACCGAGGTGGCCTTCAGCGGGGACCGGACGGTGCCCCACGTCTCCCAGCCGCGCGCCGCGAACCGCAGCGTGGTGGCGAGCCCGATCCCCGAGTTCGCCCCGGTGACGAGGACGGGACCGGGCCGCTCGGCCATCAGCGTCTACTCGGCGTCCGTGGGGCCTGCATCGGCGGCGACGCCGAGCGGGGCGGGCGGGTTCGCCAGCTGGCGCTCGCCGTTCTCGATCGCGTCGAGCACGTGCACCGCGAGGTCGGCGACCTTCACCTGGCCGTCGTCGGCGCCGGCCGCCTTCACGCCGTCGTCGAGCATGATGTAGCAGAAGGGGCAGGCGGTGGCGACTCGCGTGGCGCCGGTGGACAGTGCCTCCTTGGCCCGCTCGTCGTTGACCTTCACGCCGATGGACTCCTCCATCCACATCCGAGCCCCGCCGGCGCCGCAGCACATGCCCTTCGTGCCGTTGCGGGGCATCTCGACCACCTCGACGCCCTTGATCGAGGCGACCACCTTGCGGGGCGCCAGGTACACGTCGTTGTGGCGGCCGAGGTAGCACGAGTCGTGGTACGTGACCCGGTCCTCGAGGCTGGCCATGGACATGTCGAGCCGGCCGGTCTCGATGAGGTGCTCGAGCAGCTGGCTGTGGTGCACGACCTCGTAGTGGCCGCCGAGCTGCGGGTACTCGTTCTTCAGGGCGTTGAAGCAGTGCGGGCACTGGGTGATGACCTTCTTCACGCCCATGCCGTCGAGCATCTCGATGTTGGGCATGGCCAGCATCTGGAACAGGTACTCGTTGCCGCTGCGGCGCGCCGAGTCGCCGGTGCACATCTCGCTCGGGCCGAGGATCGCCACGTCGATGCCCGCCCGCTTGAGGAGCTTGGCCATCGCCTGGGTGACCTTCTTGTTCTTGTCGTCGAAGCTGCCCGCGCAGCCGACCCAGTAGAGGTACTCGTACGGGAACGGCTCACCGGGGTCGACCACGGTCACGTCGAGGTCCTTCGCCCAGTCGGCCCGGTCACCCTGGCTCATGCCCCAGGGGTTGCCCTGGTTCTCCATGGCTCGGTAGGCGTTGCCGAGCTCGGCCGGGAAGTTGCTCTCCATCAGCGACAGGTAGCGCCGGGCGTCGAGGATCTTGTCGAGGATCTCGATGTTCACCGGGCAGTTCTCGTCGCACGCCCGGCAGGTGGTGCAGGCCCAGACCTCCTCGGGTGTGATCCGCTCGAAGATCGAGTTGGCCGAGACGGTGATGTCGCCCTTCACGCTGAGCGGGGGGGTGACCGACCCACCCAGGGCGTGCTCGGCGGTGGCGGCCATGACCTCGCCGACCTTCAGCACGATCTCGCGGGGGTCGAGCGGCTTGCCGGTGGCGTGGGCCGGGCAGACGCTGGTGCAGCGGCCGCACATCGTGCAGGCGTCGGTGTCGAGCAGCTGCTTCCAGGTGAAGTCCTCGATGGCCACCGCACCGAACGACTCGAGGGAGGTCTCGGTGAGGTTCGGCAGCGGCTTCATCGCGCCCTTCGGCCGGTTGCGGTCGCGCAGGTACATGTTCAGCGGGGAGGTGAACATGTGGCGCAGCATCGTGATGGGCAAGATGACGAGAAACACGATGAACGACACCACGTGGACGATCCACGACGCCTGGTGCCAGGTGGACAGCGTGTCCACCGAGGCGCCGTCGACCAGCTGCGACAGCGGGTACCCGATGAACGACCACTTCTCGTAGTCGGTGTCGACGCCCTCGGCCGTGAGGTGGGCGATTCGGAACATCTCGGTGGTGAACCCGGTGAGGCCGAGCGTGAGCAGGACCCCGAGGATGAGGGCGTACTCGCCGCGGGTCTTCAGGCGGATGCGGTACGGCCGCTGCACGTAGCGGCGCAGGATCGCCCACACCACGCCGGCGGTGAACACCAGCCCGGCGGCGTCGCCCACGAGCACGTACGCCTTGTACACGTCGCCGTGGAGGAACTTCAGGTCCTCGGGCAGCTGATGGTCGACCTCGAGCACCGTGGTCACCCCGAGCAGCACGAGGAAGCCGAAGTAGATGAGCGAGTGCATGACCCCGGCGGCCGGGTCGCGCAGCAGGGTCCGCATGTACACGCCGGCGCGGAAATCGCCGAAGCGCTTCTTCGCGTTGTCCGGGGTGAGGCTGCGCCGATCGGGGGCGCCGCGCTCCCAGTTCCGCACCCGGTCCGCGAAGCGGAACGCGCCCCACACGAGGAACACCGGGATGAGGGTGTAGAAGGCCACCTTGAGCGCAGCGGGGATGTCACCGAACACCTCGCGGTGGATCGGCGAGTCGGTCTCCCATCCGGTGAGGCCCGGCAGGAGGCCGGACACCACCGTGAAGACCCCGATGGCGATGCCGATGGCGATGACGACCTGCGAGGGTCGGGTGCGCCGGGGACCCGAGGTGGTCGGGGCCTCGGCCTGGTCTGCGTGCGTGCTCATGGCGAGCGCGACGCTAGTTGGTCAGGTCGAGAAGGCTCACCTTCCGGCGCCGGCGGTCAGTTCGAGGAGCCGATGAGGTCGCCCAGATGGCGGAGGCCGTACCGCTCGCGGAAGGCCTTCACGGTGCAGGCCGTCAGCGCGCACGGCGTGCGGGCCCGTGCCGTGGCGCTGCGGGGAAGCCCGAACAGCGGAACCATCTCGCCGAAGTGCTCGCCGGCGGTGACGATGGCAACGGGCGTCTCCGTGCCGTCGACTCGCTCCAGCAGCGCGGTCTTGTCGCACCCGGAGGGGCCGAGCGGCAGTGCCAGCGAGCCGGCCGGGATGGTGACGTTCAACCCGTCGATCGGGCCGACCTTGACGGTGCGATGGAGCGCCACGAGCGACGAGGCCAGCCCCACGCCCACGGTGATGACCGCCAGCAGCGCGTAGGCGCTGGTCGGGATCTCGATCGTCAGCGCTGACGATGCTCAGCCGTAGTAGGCGCGGTCGAGCTCGCGCACCCGGCCGGCCAGCTCGGCCAGCACGGTCCTGGCCACGGCCGAGTTCGACGTGACGACGGCACGGAACTCGGGCCGGCTCATGACGAGCAGGTCGCAGTCGGTGTCACAGGTGACCGTGGCGGTGCGCATCCCCCCGTCGAGGAGCGACAGCTCGCCGATGAGCGAGCCGGCCCCGCGCTGGGCGATCCGGCGGTTGTTGCGCTTGACGGTGACCGAACCATCGAGCACGAGGAACGCCTGATGGCCCGAGGTGCCCTCGTGGGTGAGCTCTCGCCCGGCAGGTGCGCGCATCGGCATGGCGATGCGCGAAACCTCGGCGAGGTCCTTCTTGCGCAGCCCCGAGAACATCGGGATGCGGCTCAGGTGGTCGATCGTGGTATCCCCCATGAGGGCAACCGTACCCGAATGTGAAAGGACCCTGATCAGCCGTAGTACTGGCGGTCCAGGTCGCGGACCTTGCTGGCGAGCGCGGCGAGCAGCTTGTGGGAGAGCGCCGGCACGTCGTCGAGCACGCCCAGGAAGTGACGCTGGCTGATGACGAGCAGGTCGCACGGGGTGTCGCAGGTGACCGTTGCCGTGCGGGGACCGTGGTCGAGCAGCGACATCTCCCCGATGACCGCGCCCGGACCGAGCGTCGTGATCTTCTTGTTGTTGCGCTTCACCGTCGCCTGACCCTCGAGGAGGACGAAGGCCTCCCGTCCGGTCTGGCCCTGGTCGACGATCGTGTCGCCGGCCGCCAACTGGATCTCGTCACCGGCGCGAGCGATCTTCTCGAGGTCCTTGTTCGAGCAGGACGCGAACAGTGGAACCTGGCGGAGATGCTCGAGGAACGCCTTCTTGCTGGCCATGGACGTGAGCATAGGGCGCGTCACGGTTGCCGTGTTCGACCGACCGGCAGCGCTCAGGTGCCGGCCTGTGCTGCGACGGCCGCGGCGGCAGCGGCGACGGCATCGGCGTCGCCGAGGTACTCCGCCGAGGTGAGCACCAGATGGTCGTCGAACGTGTACCGCCGGGGGGCACCGGTGGGGATGTTCAGCTCGGCGATCTCCTCGCGTGACACGCCTTCGAGGTGCATGACGAGGGCCCGCAGGCTGTTGCCGTGGGCGACGACGAGGATGTCGAGCCCTGCTCGGAGCTGGGGAACCAGTGTGTCGTGCCAGTAGGGCAGCACCCGGGCGACCACGTCGGCGAGGCACTCACTGGCCGGCAGGACGTCAGGTGGCAGGAGGCGATAGCGGTCGTCGTTGCTCGGGTGCTCGGGGCTGGACGGCTCGACCGGTGGCGGGGGCACGTCGTAGCTGCGCCGCCAGAGCTTGGTCTGCTCGGCACCGTGGCGCTCCGTGGTCGCCTTCTTGTCGAGCCCCTGCAGTGCGCCGTAGTGCCGCTCGTTGAGGCGCCAGCTGCGCTGCACCGGGAGCCACAGCATGTCCATCTCGGCCAGTGCCAGGTTGGCCGTGGCGACGGCTCGGGTCAGGAGCGACGTGTGCGACGTGTCGAAATGCAGCCCGGCGTCGGCCATCGTGCGCCCGGCGGCGCGGGCCTCGTCCTCACCGAGCGCGCTGAGCGGGACGTCGTGCCAGCCGGTGAAGAGGTTGGCCTCGTTCCAGGTGCTCTGGCCATGACGGAGTATGACGAGCGAGCCGGTCATGGTGCCGAATCGTAGGGCCGGCGCCCCTGGACCCCCCAAGGACGAGACGCCGTCAGTCCGCCGGCATGAACGTGGCGACGGCTTCGAGACCGCCGCCGGCGCGAGGTCGCAGCACGATGTTGCCACGGCTCGCCGTCACGAGCTGGTGGACGATGGCGAGCCCGAGTCCCGAGCCGGTCGTGGCGGTCGCCGAGTCGGCGGCTCGCCAGAAGCGGTCGAACGCCCGCTCGCATTGCTCGGCGGTCATCCCGGGACCGCGATCGAGGACCGAGATCGCGACCCGACGACCGTCGAGTCCCGCCCGGAGCTCGATCGTGCTCCCCGCCGGCGAGGCGTTGATCGCGTTGTCGACCAGGTTGTCGACCACCTGCTCGAGCGCTCCGTCGATCGCCGCGATCTCGAGCGGCCCGGGTGCGCTCACCTGGATGGTGATCGACTGCTCCTCGGCCAGGGGCTGCCAGAGCTCGGCCCGCTCGAGCAGCACGCGGGTGGCGTCGACGTTGACCGTGGGGTGGTCGTGGCCCTCCGCGCGGGCCAGGACGAGCAGACCGTCGACGAGGTGCTGCAGCCGGTCGGTCTCCCCCGTGGCGGCCTCGATCCGCTGGCGTGCCGTGGCCGGGTCGGTGTCGACCGCGTCGGCGGCCTGCTCGAGTCGCAGGCGCAGGGCGGTCAGCGGCGTGCGCAGCTGGTGCGACGCGTCGCCGGCGAAGGCTCGCTGGCGGTTGACCAGACGCTCGGTGCGCTCGGCCATGGTGTTGAACGACCTGGCCAGGCTGCGGACCTCCGGTGGTGGAGGACCTGATCGCTGCCGGCGCGGACGGTGCGCTCGTCGCGATCGGGGGCGACCTCCGTGCGATGGGCGAGGGCCCTGACGGAGGGTGGACGATCGCGGTGGAGGACCCGCTCGCGAGAACCGGCGAGCTCACCCGGTTGGCGCTGCAGGCCGGTGGGGTCGCCACGTCGAGCACCCGGTGGCGACGGTGGGTGATCGACGGAGAGGAACGCCACCACGTGCTTGACCCGTCGACGGGCCGGCCGACCAGCGGGGCCATCGTCGCGGCGACGGTCGTCGCCGGCACGGCCGCGTGGGCGGAGGCGTGGACCAAGGCGGTCATGGTTCGCGGCCCCGAGCACGTCCTGGCCGAGCTCGACGCGCTGGGCCTGGGAGCGCTGGCCGTGCGCGCCGACGGCGCCACGATGACGAACGAGACGTGGAAGGACTTCACGTGAACCCTCAGCTGTCCTGGTACCTGGCCCGGTCGAGCGGGATGGTGGCGTGGGTCGCGCTGGTGGCCAGCCTGGTGCTGGGCGTGCTGCTGGCCACGCGGGTGCTCAAGCCGGCGGACCGGCCCGCCTGGCTGCTCGCGATGCATCGGTGGCTGGCGGGGATCGCGGTCGTGACGACGGCGCTGCACCTGCTCACGCTCGTCGCCGACTCGTACGTGCACTTCTCCTGGGCCGAGATCCTCGTCCCGGGTGCGTCACGGTGGAAGCCGCTGGCCGTGGCCGTCGGAGTGGTGTCGCTCTACCTGCTCGTCGCCGTGCAGGTCACCTCGATGATGATGCGCCGCCTCCCCCGCCGGACTTGGAAGGCCGTCCACCTCAGCTCCTACGCGCTGGTGTGGGCGGTGTCCGTGCACGCTGGGCTCGCCGGCACCGACGTGACGAACCGCGTCTACCAGGGGGTCGCCGTGGCGCTGCTGATCGCCGCCGTCAGCGCGACCATCGTGCGCGTCCTCACCCCCTCTCGGCCCCGGCAGGTGGCGCGCCCGACCCGACCGGCACCGGCGCCAGCGATCTGGGCGCCGCCGCGAGGTGCCGAACCTGAGTGACATGCGCGCAGGATTTCTGCCATGTGACGTTGAGAGGATCGAGGCCGGTCGCTAGGCTGCACCTCGACCGATCCCACATCCCCCCGTCACTGGAGGACCTGCCATGCCCAAGGCCGTCGGCATCGACCTCGGCACCACCAACTCCGTCGTCAGCGCGCTCGAGGCCGGCGACCCGGTGGTCATCCCCAACGCCGAGGGCTCGCGCACCACGCCCTCCGTGGTCGCGTTCTCCAAGTCGGGCGAGGTGCTCGTCGGCGAGGTCGCCAAGCGCCAGGCGATCACGAACCCGGACCGCACCTTCCGCTCCATCAAGCGCCACATGGGCACGTCGTGGAAGAGCGAGGACGTCGATTCCAAGCGCTACTCGCCCCAGGAGATCTCGGCCCGGATCCTGATGAAGCTCAAGCGCGACGCCGAGGCGTACCTGGGTGACACCGTCACCCAGGCGGTCATCACCGTGCCGGCCTACTTCGACGACGCCCAGCGCACCGCCACCAAGGAGGCGGGCCAGATCGCCGGGCTCGAGGTCCTGCGGATCATCAACGAGCCGACGGCGGCCGCGCTGGCGTACGGGCTCGACAAGGGCAGCCAGGACGAGACGGTGCTCGTGTTCGACCTCGGCGGCGGCACCTTCGACGTCAGCGTGCTCGAGATCGGCGACGGCGTGTTCGAGGTGAAGAGCACCCACGGCGACACCCAGCTCGGTGGCGACGACTGGGACCAGCGGGTCATCGACTGGCTGGTCCAGCAGTTCAAGGGCGCCCACGGGATCGACCTCTCGGCCGACCGCATGGCCATGCAGCGGCTGAAGGAGGCGGCCGAGAAGGCCAAGATCGAGCTGTCGCAGGTGCAGCAGACCCAGATCAACCTGCCGTTCATCACGGCCACCCCCGACGGCCCGCTTCACCTCGACGAGTCGCTCAGCCGGGCCAAGTTCCAGGAGATGACCGCCGATCTCATCGAGCGGTGCCGGATCCCCTTCGAGCAGGCCATCAAGGACGCCGGGCTGTCGAAGGGCCAGATCGACCACGTGATCCTGGTCGGTGGCTCCACGCGCATGCCGGCGGTCCAGGACCTCGTGCAGCAGCTCACCGGCAAGGAGCCGAACAAGTCGGTCAACCCCGACGAGGTGGTCGCCATCGGTGCCGCGATCCAGGCCGGCGTGCTCAAGGGCGACGTGAAGGACGTGCTGCTGCTCGACGTCACGCCGCTGTCGCTCGGCATCGAGACAAAGGGTGGGGTGATGACCCGGCTCATCGAGCGGAACACCACCATCCCCACCCGGCGCACGGAGGTGTTCACCACCGCCGAGGACATGCAGCCGTCGGTCGAGATCCACGTGCTGCAGGGCGAGCGCGAGATGGCGATGTACAACAAGACGCTCGGCAAGTTCCAGCTGGTCGACCTGCCGCCGGCGCCGCGCGGCGTGCCTCAGATCGAGGTCACGTTCGACATCGACGCCAACGGCATCGTGCACGTGTCCGCCAAGGATCGCGCCACCGGCAAGGAGCAGTCGATGACGATCACCGGCCAGTCGTCGCTCAGCAAGGACGAGATCGACCGCATGGTCAAAGATGCCGAGTCGCACGCCGAGGAGGACCGCCGCCGGCGCGAGGAGGCCGAGGTCCGCAACAACGCCGACTCGCTCGTCTACCAGACCGAGAAGGTGCTGCGTGAGCAGGGCGACAAGGTGTCGGCCGACGAGCGTTCGGCCGTCGAGCAGCCCCTGGCCGACCTGAAGAAGGCGCTCGAAGGAAGCGACGCCGCGGCCATCAGGTCCGCGACCGAGGCCCTCATGACCGCCAGCCAGGCCTTCAGCCAGAAGCTGTACGAGGCCGCGGCGCGCGACGCCAACGCCGCTGGGACCTCCGCCAGCGGCCAGGGCGGCACCCATGGGGCTGGCGCGGTGAACGACGACGAGATCGTCGACGCCGAGATCGTCGACGGAGAGTGAGCCGGCGATGAGCGGCCCCGAGGCGTCCGAGGACATCGACGACCTGATGGACCCCGATGTCGAGCGGGCGAGCGAGATCGACGATGTCACCGATGGCATCAGCCGGGTCGCTGCCGCCGACGAGCTCGCTCCGAGCGACGTGATCGTCGCCGAGGAGGCGATCGAGCACGACGTCGAGGCCCTGCTGGCCGAGCGCGACGAGTTCAAGGACATCGCGCTGCGCCTCCAGGCGGACTTCGAGAACTATCGCCGGCGGGTCCAGACCCAGCAGGCCGACGAGGTCGACCGGGCCACCGCCCGTCTGGTCGAAGAGCTGCTCCCGGTGCTCGATGCCTGCGAGGCGGCCTTCGGCCACGGCGTCGAGGGCGTCGAGCCGGTCTGGTCGGCGCTGCTCGGTGCGCTGCAGAAGCAGGGGCTCGAGGTGCTCGACCTGCAGGGCCAGCCGTTCGACCCGGCCGTTGCCGAGGCCGTCGTGCACGAGCCCGACGACGACGGCTCCGCCTCCGGTCCCGCCGTCGTCGAGGTGCTCCGCACCGGCTACCAGTGGAAGGGCAAGGTGCTGCGGGCGGCGATGGTGAAGGTCAGGGGGTGAGCCGTGGCGCCCCAGCGCGAGTGGTTCGAGAAGGACTACTACAAGGTCCTGGGAGTCCCTGAGACCGCGACGGCCAAGGACATCACCAAGGCCTATCGCAAGCTCGCGCGCCAGCACCACCCCGACGCCAACCCCGGTGCCGCAGGCGCCGAGGCCGAGGAGCGCTTCAAGGAGATCTCCGCCGCCTACGACGTGCTCGGCGACGAGGAGAAGCGCAAGGAGTACGACGAGGTCCGAAGGCTGGGGCCGGTCGGCGGCTTCGGCGCGGCGGGCCCCGGCGGCTTCCGCTTCGACGTCGGCGACCAGAACCTCGGGGACCTCGGCGACCTGATCGGTCAGATGTTCGGACAGGCCCGCTCGGGTCGCCGTGGCGGGGGCGCCAGCGGCGTGGGCCCGCGCCGTGGCGCCGACGTCGAGGCCACGTTGACGCTCGACTTCGTCGATGCGGTCCGCGGCATCACCACCACCTTGCACCTCACGAGCGATGCCCAGTGCTCCACCTGCAAGGGCACCGGCGCCAAGCCGGGGACCGAGCCCAAGGTGTGCAGCGCGTGCGGAGGGCGAGGCGTCGTCGACGACGACCAGGGGTTCTTCTCGTTCTCCACGCCGTGCACGCGCTGCCACGGCAGCGGCACCATCATCGAGCACCGGTGCGGGACCTGTCGCGGCTCGGGCGTCGAGAAGCGCCCACGAGAGGTGAAGGTGCGCATCCCGGCCGGCGTCAACGACGGCCAGCGGATCCGCGTGAAGGGGCGTGGTGGACCGGGCCGCAACGGCGGTCCGCCGGGCGACCTGTTCGTGGAGTGCCGGGTCACCCCCCACCCGGTGTTCGGCCGAGACGGACGCAACCTGACGGTACAGGTGCCGGTGACGTTCGCCGAGGCGGCACTGGGGGCCGACATCGACGTCCCGACGCTCGATGGCGGGTCGGTCACCCTGCGGCTGCGCCCGGGCACGCAATCCGGTAGCCGGCATCGGGTGAAGGGCCGTGGCATCACCACGGTGTCGGGCAGCGGCGACCTGATCGTGACCACCGACGTGGTCGTGCCCTCGAAGCTGTCGAGTGAGGAGCGGGCGGCGATCGAGCAGCTGGCCAGGGTCACCGCCTCGTCGCCGCGCGCGACGAAGGTGTCATAGTCCGTAGGAGAGGAGGCAGACGTGCGCACCCGGAACCAGGCGGTGTACGTGATCAGCGTGGCGGCCGAGCTGGCCGGCATGCACCCCCAGACGCTGCGCATCTACGAGCGCCGGGGGCTCGTACGTCCTGCCCGCACCCCGGGTGGCAACCGTCGCTACAGCGACGAGGACATCGAGCAGCTGCGCCGCATCAGCGAGCTGGCCGCCGAGGGCATGAACCTCGAGGGCATCCGGCGGGTGATGGAGCTCGAGGCCGAGGTGGCCCGCCTGCGCGTCGAGGTCGACGAGCTCCGCCGCCAGCTCGGTGCGGGCCCCCGTCCGTCCGAGCGCCGCGAGCTGGTCCCGCTGCGCCAGGCCGTCGCCCGCTACGGCGAGGTCCCCAGCATCTTCGACCCCCGCCGCTGATCGTCGCTCGCTCGCTCTCGCCCCCCTTCTTCCCCGTTCTCCCCCCGAAGCGTTAGGTTCCGAACGCCGTGAACGACGAGTACGTGGTCCATCCGCCCACGGTTCGCTGGACGCACATCGCGCTGCCGGCCACCGACTTGGACAAGAGCATCGACTGGTACCGGCGGTTCACGCCGCTGGAGCTGCTCGATCGGCGCGTCGACGCCGACGGCCTGGCGGCGTGGCTCGGCGATCCTGACCAGGCCGAGCGCCCTTTCGTGCTCGTGCTCGTGAGCCTCTACAAGCATCAGGCCGGTCCACCGCAGCCGATCATGACGCCCTTCGCCCACCTCGGGATCGAGGTCCCGCGCCGTGAGGACGTCGACGAGATCGCCCGGCGTGGCGAGGAGGAGGGCTGCCTGGTGTGGGCGCCGGCCCAGCTGCCACCTCCCGTCGGCTACGTGTGCGCGCTCGCCGATCCCGATGGGAACCTGGTCGAGTTCTCCTACGACCAGGGGGTGTACGCGAAGGCGCAGGAGGTGTGGGGCGCCGGGCGATGATCGGGGCACCGCCGGTCACGGATCGTGGAGGGGACCGGTCGAAATGGGCCGGAGGGCCCGCTTGTCACGTCGCGGGCGGGGCGTCTACCGTCTGACCACGGAGCGTGTCGCGGCCTGAGCGGTGCGCCTCTGGACGGAGGGCGGACCATGCGGACTTCTGGAAGTCACGGTGCTGGGCGCGCGCGGGTGCAGCGCCTGGTGGGAGCGCTCGGCGCGCTCGTTGCGGTCACCACGGTGGTGACGACCGCGGCAACGGGTGGCGTCGACGCGGCGCCACCGGTGTGCCCCGGGGGGCGCGCGCTGTACGTGGTGGCCCACACCGACGACGAGCTGCTGTTCTTGAACCCGCAGCTGGCGACGGACGTCGCCACGGCGGGCCGGTGCGTGCGCACGCTGTACCTCACCGCCGGCGACGGCGCCGCGGGCGCGTGGCTGGCCCGCGAAGACGGTGTGCGGGCCGCGCACGCCCAGATCGCCGGCGTCGCCGATGCGTGGACCCAGAGCACGGTGACGATCTCCGGTCACGAGATGCAGGTCTCCACGCTGAGCGCCAACCCGCTCGTCACGCTGCAGTTCATGCGGTTGCCCGACGGCCAGCCCGACGGCGAGGGCTGGTCCGGCCAGGGCTACCAGAGCCTCGAGAAGCTCTGGCAGGGCCGCAGCGCCGTGCTCGAGCCGAGGGACGGGACGGCGTCGTACGACCGCGATGGCCTCATCGCGACCCTGTCGGCCATCATCGACGACTACCAGCCGTCGGTGATCCACACGATGGACCACGTCAACGACTGGTCGTACTGGGATCACAGCGACCACCTCGGCACCGGGAGGTTCATGCGTGAGGCCCAGCTGCGGGCCACCACCTCGACGACCCTGTACGGCTACGAGGGCTACAGCACCTCGGCCCGGGCCGAGAACGTGGCCGGTGCGCCGCTCACGGCCAAGCAGAACGCCTTCTTCACGTACGCGGCGTTCGATCCTGACCCGGGGATGTGCCACACGCTCGCGGAGTGCTACGGCGACCCCGGTCCTCCCGTCGTCGACCCGCCCCCGCCGGGGAGCTCCAAGGATCTGTACGGGAAGTGGCTGAAGCGTCAGTACACGGTCGGCGGTGCGGTCAGCGGCCCTGGCACCGGTGCCCCCCCGGTCGCCGACGCCGGGACCGACCAGACGGTGACGGGCGCCAAGACCGTCCAGCTGACGGCGGCGGGGAGCACGGACCCGAACGGCGACACGCTGACCTACACCTGGTACCAGGTGGCCAACCCGACCACCACGCCGATCGTCACGTTGACCGGGTCGACCACGGCGACGCCGACGTTCCCGGTCCCGTCCGGGGCCAACGTGCTCTCGTTCAGCGTGCTCGTCAGCGACGGCACCTTCACCGACGTGGACACCGTGACGATCAACGCCACGAACACGGCGCCCACGGCGAACGCCGGACCCGACCAGGGGGTGCAGGCGGGCGCCGGGGTGACGCTCGACGCCAGCGCCAGCACCGACGCCGAGGGCGACGCGCTGTCGTACTCGTGGACGCAGGTCTCCGGGACGGCGGTGACGCTGTCGTCGCCGACGGCGGCCAAGCCGACGTTCACGGCGCCGGCGACCAAGGGCACGCTGGTGTTGCGCGTGTCGGTGTCGGATGGCTTCCTCAGCAGCACCGACGAGGTGTCGATCCTGGTCGGCGCCGACATGGTGCCGCTGGCGCCGGTGCGGTTGTTGGAGACCCGTCAGGGTGCGGGGTTCGACACGATCGATGGTGTGGCCGAGGGTCAGGGCCTGTTGGGTGCTGGTTCGACGGTGGAGCTGCAGGTGACGGGTCGGGGTGGTGTGCCGGCTGATGCGAGTGCGGTGGTGCTGAACGTGACCGTGACCGGTGGGACCGGGCTCGGGTTCGTGACGGTGTTCCCGTGTGGTGCGTCGCAGCCGAACGCGTCGAACCTGAACTTCTCGGCTGGTCAGACGGTGCCGAACCTGGTGATCGCCAAGGTGGGCTCGGGTGGGAAGGTGTGCTTGTACACCACGACGCCCACGCATCTGATCGCCGACCTGAACGGCTACTTCCCGGCTGGTGCGGACTACTCGTCGCTGGCGCCGGTGCGGTTGTTGGAGACCCGTCAGGGTGCGGGGTTCGACACGAT
>CAZKVJ010000002.1:0-128652 GCA_964556225.1 uncultured Ilumatobacteraceae bacterium | reverse complement strand
CGCTGGCGCCGGTGCGGTTGTTGGAGACCCGTCAGGGTGCGGGGTTCGACACGATCGATGGTGTGGCCGAGGGTCAGGGCCTGTTGGGTGCTGGTTCGACGGTGGAGCTGCAGGTGACGGGTCGGGGTGGTGTGCCGGCTGATGCGAGTGCGGTGGTGCTGAACGTGACCGTGACCGGTGGGACCGGGCTCGGGTTCGTGACGGTGTTCCCGTGTGGTGCGTCGCAGCCGAACGCGTCGAACCTGAACTTCTCGGCTGGTCAGACGGTGCCGAACCTGGTGATCGCCAAGGTGGGCTCGGGTGGGAAGGTGTGCTTGTACACCACGACGCCCACGCATCTGATCGCCGACCTGAACGGCTATTTCGGCTGACGCCGTTGACCTGAGGATCGCCAGGATCACGGCCGGGTCGGGCTCGCCCGACCCGGCCGAGGCCATTCCGGGCCCGATCCCTCGCGAAGATTGATACGACATGTATCAACTTTTCTGCTTCGCGGTAGCCTGAGCGCATGGCCCTCGACCCGAAGAAGTGGACGCACAAGACCCAGGAGGCCGTGTCGGCGGCGATGGACCTGGCCCGGTCGGCCAGCAACCCGGAGCTGACCCCGGACCACCTGCTCAGCGCGCTGACCCGCCAGGACGACACCATCGTCGCGGCGGTGCTGTCCCAGCTCGGGCTGGCACCCCTGATGGTTCGCAACCGCGCCGACGAAGCCGTCGCCAAGCTGCCCCGGGCCTACGGCGGTGAGGAGCCCCGCCTCGGCCGCGAGCTCTCCCAGGTCTTCGACCGAGCCGAGCAGTCGCGCGCCGACCTTCGTGACGACTACCTCTCCGTCGAGCACCTGCTCCTGGCGATGCACGACCGGCTCGGCGTGGGGACCGAGGAGCTGCTCGGCGCGCTCGCCGCCGTGCGCGGGTCGCACCGCGTCACCAGCCAGGACCCCGAGGAGCAGTTCCAGGCGCTCGAGCGCTACGGCAGCGACCTCACCCAGCGGGCACGCGAGGGCAAGATCGACCCCGTCATCGGCCGTGACGACGAGATCCGGCGGGTCATCCAGGTGCTGTCACGCCGTACCAAGAACAACCCGGTGCTCATCGGTGAACCGGGGGTCGGCAAGACGGCCATCGTCGAGGGCCTGGCCCGGCGGATCGCCGACGGCGACGTTCCGGAGAGCTTGAAGCACAAGCGCCTCATCGCCCTCGACATCGCCAGCATGCTCGCCGGCGCCAAGTATCGGGGCGAGTTCGAAGAGCGCCTCAAGGCGGTCCTGAAGGAGATCACGGACGCCGGTGGGGAGGTGATCACCTTCGTCGACGAGCTCCACACGATCGTCGGCGCCGGCAGCGCCGAGGGCGCCATGGACGCCGGCAACATGATCAAGCCGATGCTGGCCCGCGGTGAGCTGCGGATGATCGGTGCCACGACGCTCGACGAGTACCGCAAGCACGTCGAGAAGGACCCCGCCCTCGAGCGTCGCTTCCAGCAGGTGTACGTGGGGGAGCCCACCGTCGAGGACACCATCGCCATCCTTCGAGGACTGAAGGAGCGCTACGAGGTCCACCACGGGGTGCGGATCCAGGACTCGGCGCTCGTGAGCGCGGCCGTGCTGTCGAACCGCTACCTCACGAACCGGTTCCTCCCGGACAAGGCCATCGACCTGGTCGACGAGGCGGCCAGCAAGCTGCGCATCGAGATCGACTCGATGCCCACCGAGATCGACGTGGTCGAACGGCGGATGCGCCAGCTCGAGATCGAGCAGGTGGCGTTGGAGAAGGAGACCGACACCGCGAGCCGCGAGCGCCTCGACGCGCTCGAGGCCGAGCTCAACGAGCTGCGCGAGCGGGCGGTGGAGATGACGGCGCACTGGGAGGCCGAGAAGGAGGCCATCACGGCCATCCGCACCCTGAAAGAGGAGCTGGAGGGCCTGCGGACCCAGCTCGAGCGCGAGACGGACCTCGGCACGGCCGCCGAGATCCGCTACGGGCGGATCCCCGAGCTGGAGCGGCGCATCGAGGACGCCACCTCGCACCTCGACGATCTGCAGTCCGGGAACCGGATGCTGAAGGAGGAGGTCGACGCCGAGGACATCGCCGAGGTCGTGAGCAAGTGGACCGGCGTGCCGGTGTCGCGCCTCATGGAGGGCGAGATGGCGAAGCTGGTGCACCTCGAGGACCTGCTCCACGCCCGGGTCGTCGGCCAGGACGTCGCCGTCGCCGCCGTCGCCAACGCCATCCGCCGGAGCCGGGCCGGCTTGTCCGATCCACATCGTCCCATCGGCTCGTTCCTGTTCCTCGGGCCGACAGGAGTCGGCAAGACAGAGCTGGCCCGGGCCCTGGCCGAGTTCCTCTTCGACGACGAGCGGGCGATGGTGCGCATCGACATGGGCGAGTACATGGAGAAGCACTCGGTGAGCCGCCTCATCGGCGCGCCGCCCGGGTACGTCGGCTACGACGAGGGGGGCCAGCTCACCGAGGCGGTGCGGCGGCGTCCCTACAGCGTGGTCCTGCTCGACGAGATCGAAAAGGCCCATCCCGACGTTTTCAACGTGCTGCTCCAGGTGCTCGACGACGGCCGTCTCACCGACGGCCAGGGTCGCACGGTCGACTTCACGAACGCGGTGCTCATCATGACCAGCAACCTGCATGGTGACCCGATGGGCTTCTTCAAGCCGGAGTTCGTGAACCGCATCGACGAGATCATCCGCTTCCGGGCCCTGACCGAGGACGACCTGGTCCAGATCGTCGACATCCAGATCGAGCGTCTGCGCGAGCGGATGGCGGCCCGCCGCATCGTCTTGGAGCTGACGCCGGCCGCCAAGGCGCTGCTCGCCCGCGAGGGCTACGACCCGGCGTTCGGAGCGCGTCCGCTGAAGCGGGTGATCCAGCGTGAGATCAGCGACCGGGCCGCTCGGCTCATCCTCGAGGGCAGTGTCGGCGAAGGCGACACGGTCGTGGTCGACGACGTCGACGGCACGTTCACCCTCGACGTCCACCCGTCCGCCTGACCCACCCTTTCCGAAGGGGGCGGTGTCAGCGGAGGCGGAGGGCGTTGGCGTGGGCGGGGAAGCCCTCGTGGTCGGCGAGGGCCAGCACGCTCGGGGTCATCCGGGCGAGGGCGATGGCGTCGGCGCGGGCGACGGCGGTGCGCTTGAGGAACGCCTCGACGGTGATGCCCGACGACACGTGCGCGAACCCGCTGGTCGGCAGCGAGGCGGGGCACCCGACGACGAAGTTGGCGGCGCTGAACGGCGTGTGCTGTCCGACGAGGATCTCGCCGGCGTTGACGATGCCGGCCACCACGTCGGCCTCGACGGCCGCGTCGACGGCGACCTGCAGGTGCTCGGGCGCGTACTGGTTGGCGATCTCGACGGCCTGGGTGAGGTCGTCGACCAGCACGCAGCCGCCATTGGCGCCGAGGGCGGCGCGAGCGGCATCCGCTCGGGGGGCGGGCAGGGCCGGCACCAGCGTGACCAGCTCGGCGTCGACGGCGTCGGCCAGCGTCACCGACGGGGTGAGCAGCACCACCGAGCTGTCCGTGCCATGTTCGGCCTCGATCAGCAGGTCGAGCGCGAGCCGCGCCGGGTCGGCCGACGAGTCGGCGATCACGAGGGCCTCGGTGGGTCCGAGCAGCATCATCGTGGCCACCCCGAAGCGCTGCATCTCCACCTGCGCGCAGGCCACGGCCGGGCTCCCGGGTCCGACCACCTTGCGGACGCGGGGGATGGTCTCGGTCCCGAAGCCGAGCGCCGCGATGCCCGCCGGGCCGTTGACGCGAAAGACCTCGGTGATGCCGAGCAGGCGGCACACCACGAGCACGGCGGGATCCACCTCGCCCCGGCCGCCCGGCACCGGCGGCACGACCATGGCCACCTGGCCGACCCCCGCCACGGTCGCCGGGACGCCGAGCTGGTAGGCGACCGACGGATAGCTGGCCTTGCCGCTCGGCACGAACAGCCCGGCGGACGTGATCGGCGTGACCTTCTCACCGGCCACCAGCCCCGGCTCGAGCTGGATCTCCCAGGCGCCAGAGCGGGCCATGAGCGCCTCGTTGAACGCTCGGAGATGGGCGATGGCGTCGACGATGGCTGCCTCGACCTCGGCCGGCACCCTGGCGGCGGCCAGCTCGTCGGCGCTCACGCGCAGGTCGGCCGGCGCCAGCTCGATCCGGTCGAAGCGGGCCAGAGCCCGGCACACGGCGTCGTCGCCGTGGCGGCGGACGTCCTCGATGAGCTCGCCGATCGCGGCCCGCAGCGCCGGGTCGAAGATGGCCGCCAGGCCCCGGTCGAGCAGCGCTGATCGCGCCGGACCGTCCATGTCGTCCCACCGCTGGCGTCGGAGCACCTGGTCCACGGCCTGGGACGCTACCGGCCCTTGCGCAAGGGCTCTTCTGCTTCATGTCAAGGGTGGGTCAACCTCACCACTCCGAGCGGAAACGGGCGTACCATCACAGTTGCCGAGACATCTCATCTCGACTCTGAGGAGGAGGTGTGACATGGCATGGCGGAAGTACCTACCGATGTCGCTGATGGCGGCGGGCGCCTTCGTGCTGGTGGTGGGGGTCCTGGGTCCACCGGCCCAAGCCGACAAGCCCGGGACCCTGAAGATCAGCGGGGTGGCGGGCTGCACGGACAACGGCATGGCCAACGACCCGAAGCCCGGTGAGCAGTTCTGGGTCGGCGGCGCGAACTTCGACCCCGAGACCCTCTACGTGACCATCACCGACGGCACGAACGCCAAGGATCCCGTGGTCTACACGTCCGGCGCCGTCGTGCCGACGGCCGACGAGGGCACGTTCTGCGTGGGCCCGGTCACGCTCGATGCGGGCCACTACAAGGCGTACGCCGGGCCGAGCACCACGCCCGAGAACAGCTACAAGACCAAGGTGTTCAAGGTCAGCGGTGAGCCCGAGGTCCCGGTCGTGACCACGGCCCCGCCGGTGACCACGGCCCCGCCGGCGACGACGCCCGTCGTGACCACCACGCCGGTCGTGACCCAGGCCCCGACCGTCACCACCGCGGTGGCGTCCGAGGGTGGAGTGGTCACCACGGCGGTCGCCGCTGAGGCCGGTGCCCTGCCGGCCACTGGCGCCGAGACGACGCTGGTGGCACTCGGCGTGGCGCTGGTGCTCACCGGCGGCGTGCTGGAGCTGGTGACGCGGCGGCGTCCGATCTCGTGACGGGAGTCGGCTGACGCCGGCACCCGAGCCGGCACCAGGCTGCGTGGGGTGAGCCGAGTAGGCTCACCCCACGTTCCTGTTCGTGCCCCCTGCGAGGAGCGTGCCATGCCCGTCACCGTCGTCGTCGGCGCCCAATGGGGCGACGAGGGCAAGGCAAAGGTCATCGACCTGCTCGCCAAGGAGCACGGGTACGTCGTGCGCTACCAGGGTGGCCACAACGCCGGCCACACCGTCGTGGTGGGGGGTGAGCGCTACGCCCTGCAGCTCGTCCCGAGCGGGATCCTCTACGACCACGTCGTGCCGGTCATCGCCAACGGCGTCGTGGTCGACCTCCCCACGCTGTTCGAGGAGATCGACCGACTCGAGTCGCGTGGCGTGTCGTGCGAGCGGTTGCGGGTGTCCAGCCACGCCCACCTGATCTTCCCCTGGCACCAGGCGCTCGACGCCTTGTCCGAGGCCGGCCGGGGTGACAACCGGATCGGCACCACGCTCAAAGGGATCGGACCGGCGTACGCCGACCGGGCCCGCCGGGTCGGGGTCCGGGTCGGTGAGGTGCTCGACCCCGCTGCGTTCGCCGCCACAGTCCGGGGTCGTGCCGAGGCCGAGAACCAGACGATCGTGGCCTTGGGCGGGCAGGCGCTCGACGTCGACGAGGTGGTCGCGCTGGCCGCCCAGCTCGGCGCCCGGGTCGCGCCGTACGTCACCGACACCGTGGGCCTGCTGCACGATGCCTTGGCCGCTGGGCACCACGTGCTGCTCGAAGGGGCCCAGGCGACGTTCCTCGACCTCGACCACGGCACCTACCCGTTCGTGACCTCGTCGAACCCCACCGCAGGTGGGGCCTGCGTCGGCACGGGCCTCGGGCCGCGAGACATCGACCGGGTCGTCGGCATCACCAAGGCGTACACCACCAGGGTCGGTGCCGGGCCCTTCCCGACCGAGCTGACCGACACCGACGGCGACCGTCTCGTCGAGGTCGGCCACGAGTTCGGCACCGTCACCGGGCGGCGCCGGCGGACCGGGTGGCTCGACTGCGTCATGCTCCGCCAGGCGGCACGGCTCAACTCCTTGACCGAGCTGGCCCTGACGAAGCTCGATGTGCTCGACGGGTTCGACACCGTCAAGGTGTGCACCGGCTACCGGGTGGACGGCGCGCTCGTGCACGGCTATCCGGACCGCATGGATCACCTGGCTGCCGTCGAGCCGGTGTACGAGGTGCTCCCCGGCTGGCGGACGGATCTGGGCGACGTGCGCGAGGTGGCCGACCTGCCGGCGCCCGCCCGCGCGCTGGTCGAGCTGGTCGAGCGAGAGGTCGGCGTGCCGGTGCGCATCGTCGGCACCGGTGCCGACCGCGACGACTACCTCCTCTGGCCGGGGACGCCCGCATGATCCCGCGCTACACGCTCCCCGAGATGGCGGCCGTGTTCCGTGACACGACCCGGTTCGGGCGCTGGCTCGAGGTCGAGCTGCTCGCCACCGAGGCCCACGCCGCGCTCGGTGTGGTGCCGGGGGCGGATGCGGCGGCGTGTCGCGAGCGGGCACCGGTGGTCGACGATGCCTTCGTCGCCGCCGTGGAGGAGCGGGAGCGGGTCACCGACCACGACGTGGCGGCGTTCGTCGACGTGGTCCAAGCCGCCATCGGGCCTCCGGCCGGGGCGTGGATCCACTACGGGCTCACGTCGAGCGACGTGGTCGACACGGCGTTGAGCTGGGCCCTGCGCGATGCGACCGACCTGATCCTGACGGCCGCGACGGACCTGTTCACGACGCTTCGCGGCATGGCCGAGCGCCATCGCGACACGGTCATGATCGGCCGGACCCACGGCGTGCACGCCGAGCCGACCACGTTCGGGGTGAAGGTGGCGCTCTGGGCGCTGCAGGTCGCCCGTGACATCGAGCGGCTGCGAGCGGCGCGCTCGGCGGTGGCGGTGTGCAAGCTCTCCGGCGCCGTGGGCACCTACAGCAACATCGACCCGGAGGTCGAGGCGCGGGTGGGCGAGGCCCTCGGGCTCGTCCCGGTCCCCGCCACGCAGGTGATCGCCCGCGACCGCCACGCCGAGTTCCTCTGGGCCTGCGCGGCCGTGGGGTCGACCTGCGAGCTCATCGCCGTCGAGCTCCGCCACCTCCAGCGCACCGAGGTCCGCGAGGTCGAGGAGGGGTTCAAGGCCGGCCAGAAGGGCAGCTCGGCCATGCCCCACAAGCGCAACCCGATCTCCGCGGAGACCATCACCGGGCTGTCACGGGTGCTGCGCGCGAACCTGCAGGCGGGCCTGCAAGACGTGGCCCTGTGGCACGAGCGGGACATCTCCCACAGCTCGGTCGAGCGGATCGTCCTGCCCGACTCGTCGCTGCTCGCCCACTACGTGCTGCGCCGGCTCGAACGGCTCCTGCGCGGCCTGCAGGTGTTCCCGGAGCGGATGCGGTCGAACCTCGACGCCAGCCACGGTCTGGTGTTCTCCCAGCCGGTGCTGCTCGGCCTGGTGCAGTCGGGGCTCAGCCGCGACGAGGCCTACCGGATCGTGCAGGAACGGGCGATGCAGGCGTGGGAGGAGGGCCGCACGTTCCGTGAGCTGCTGGACGCCGACCCGCGGGTCGACTCGTCGGCGCTCGACGAGGCGTTCGACCTGCAGCGCTCCCTCCGTCACATCGGGCGGGTGTTCGTCGAGCTGGAGCACGCCGCAGCGAAGGTCGCCGGATGACGGCCGTCAGCGTGGTGATCCCACTCGGCGGCTTCGACGAGCTGGCCGGCGAGCAGATCCGCGCCGTCGCCGGCCAGGCGGGCCCGCTCGACGCCGAGGTGGTGCTGTCGCTCAACACGCCCGACGTCGACGCCGGCCAGGCGCTGCACGCCTTCGTCGAGGACCTCGGCCACCCCGGTGTCCGGGTGGTGCCGAGCCACGAGCGGGCCGGCGCCGCCCATGCCCGCAACGCCGGGGCGCGGGCGAGCACCGGCGAGGTGATCGCCTTCTGCGACGCCGACGACCTGGTCCTGCCCGGGTGGCTGGCGGCGATCGCTCGGGGCTGTGAGGCACACGACGCCGTCGGCGGTCGCCTCGTCGAGGACCACTTCCCCGACCCGGACGCCCGCTGGCGCCCGCCGGCGACGCCGGACGGCAACCCCACGTTCCTCGGGGTGCCGTACATCGTGTCGGCCAACATGGCCATCCGCCGGGACGCGTTCGACGCCGTCGGGGGCTTCGACGAGGATCTGACCCGCTGCGAGGACATCGCCATCAGCTGGGTCCTGCTGAAGGGGGGCCGGTCGATCGGCTATGTGGCGGACGCGAAGGTGGCCTATCGCCACCGGGCGGGCCTGGGACTGATGATGAGGCAGCACTTCATGTACGGGCGGGGGATGAGCGAGGTGCTGGTGCGCTACGGCGTGCCCGGTGACGAGGGTGCCGGGACGGCGAGGCTCCTGCGCCCCAACTCCCAGCCCGGCGCGGCGCGCAGCCTCGGTTCGGTGCTGCGCCGCGCCAGCCTGGCCGCCGGACGGGTCAGTGGTCTTGCCCTCGAGCGCCTGGCGCGTCACCGCCGCCGCGGGCCCTGAGCCGGGGTGCCCCCCGGTCCCCGTGCCCGGCCGACGGGGTCGTGGTGTCGAACAGCTGTTGGAGTGCCGCTGCCGAGCCGTTGCGGTCGTGGAGGGCGACCACCCGGGCCCGGGCCGCCTTGACGACCTCGTCCCGGTACGGTGCCGACACCGCTTCGTGGATGGCATCGGCCAGGAGGTCGGAGCGTCCGGCCGGGTACGTCCATCCGGTCTCGCCGTCGGTGACCAGCTCGGAGATCCCGGCGATCCGCGGTGCCACGACGGGGACGCCGACGGCCATCGCCTCCATGATCACCATCGGCAACCCCTCGGCGAACGACGACACGCACAGCACGTCGGCGGCCCGCAGCTCGGCGGCCACCTCGGTGGGGAGCAGCGACCCGACGAGGACGACCGACTCCTCGAGGCCACGTGAGGCGATCTCGTCCGCGAGCAGCTCCCGGTCCGGGCCGTCGCCGACGAGGCGCAGCGTCACCGGGAGCCCACGCTGGAGCGTCAGCGCCGTCGCGTCGATGGCCACGGACTGCCCCTTCTCGGGGGCAAGACGCCCGATCGTGAGCACGGTGGCCGGCCGGCCGGCCGGTGCCGGTGCCCGCTCGTCGAACAGCTCGAGGTCGATGCCACAGCGGACGGTGTGGACCCGGGGCCACCGATCCGGGCTGCTGAGCCGCATCAGCTGCGATCGGGCGTAGTCGCTGATGGCCACGAGGGCGTCAGCGGCGGCGGCGATCCGGCGGAGCCCGACGCGCTCCTCGTCCATGAAGTCGTGGGGCCCGTGGATGGTGACCGACCATGTCCAGATGCCGGTGCCGCTCAGGGCAGCGAAGTCCCGGGCGAACATTGCGACCATCGAGGGCGCGCCGGCGAAGTGGCTGTGGAGGTGCTGGGTCCCGGTCTGCTGGCAGCGGTCCCACACGATGAGCCCCTCGACCAGCTGACCGATCCGGCGCACGATCAGGTCCGGATCGTGCCCACCCATCGCCACCGCTCGGGCGAGCAGCCGGGCGACCCCGAGCGGTGAACGCAGCACCGCTCGGGCGAGGGCCCGGATGTTCCGTGCGGTCCGGACCTTGAGGTACAGGGTGCGGTCGCGGATGGCGCGGTCGTCGTCGGTGCGCAGATCGCTGTCGGTCGGGACGTTGAGTGACGCCACCGTGACGGTGGTGCCCAGGCGGACGAGCGCCTCGATCTCGTCACGGATGAACGTCTGTCCGAACTTGGGGAAGTGCGTGACGACGTAGGCGACATGGCGGTGGTACGCCGCCCCGCGAGGGGGGACGTACGTCGCCTCGATGGCCCCGCCGCGTCGGGAAGCCCCCAGGTCAGTGAGCCCGTGACATGCCGGCTCGCTTGAGCACGGCGGGTTGGACGCCGATCTCGCGCCACGCCGCGTAGGAGATGCCGTTGCGCTGGCTGTAGGGCTTGACGACCTGCACGAACTGCTCCTCGAGCCGGGGGAGGTCGACACTGGCCTGCGTCGAGGCGAGCTCGGCCTCGAGGTCCATGCGCTCCTGCACGAGCTTCACCCTACTCACCGGGTCGGCCGTCTCGAGGTCGGTGTTGATGGCCGCGATCCGGCGCGCAATGGACTCCGGCGTGCGCTTGCGGCCCCGCTTCGGCTTGTGCGCCTCGAGCGCCTCGAGGTAGTTGCGGATTGCCCTTCCCTCGGTCCGTCCGGCGGCGAGCGCCGCCTTGTGCTCGTCCGACATCGGGGTCTTGGGTCCTCGCTTTGTGGCCATATTGACAACACTAGAGATGTCATTCCGTCATCACAAGCGGCGGTCATTGAGCACTCGGGTGCTGGATTTCTTGTGGCAAAAGGCGGGAAATCACCTCCCGCCACTTCGGGGCGCCCCTCGTCAAGGCGGCGATCCGGGGCTATCGTTCGCCGTCTTCGCCCCGCTCATCCAAGGAGATCGACCCGTGCCGTTCGAACTGCCCCCCTTGCCCTACGCCGATGACGCGCTGGCGCCGGTGATCAGCGCGGAGACCATCGGGTTCCACTACGGCAAGCACCACGCCGCCTACGTCAACAACCTCAACAACCTCGTGAAGGACGGTCCACTCGCCGACCAGTCGCTCGAGCAGATCATCCTCGACGCCGGCCCCGGTGGCATCTTCAACAACGCGGCGCAGGTGTGGAACCACACGTTCTACTGGAACAGCATGTCGCCGGGTGGCGGCGGCGATCCGTCGGGTGCGCTGCGCAGCGCGATCGAGGCCAGCTTCGGGTCCGTCGATGCGATGAAGCAGGAGCTGGCCGACAAGGCCAAGACGCAGTTCGGCTCCGGTTGGGCGTGGCTCGTCAAGAACGCCGATGGCTCGGTGGCGGTGACGCAGACGTCGAACGCCGACCTGCCCATGAAGCACGGCCAGACGGCGCTGCTGACCATCGATGTGTGGGAGCACGCGTACTACGTCGACTACCGAAATCTGCGGCCGAGCTACGTCGACGCGTGGATCGAGAAGCTGGCGAACTGGGAGTTCGCAGCGGCGAACTTCGCCTGACCGAGCGCCGATGACCCCGGCGCTCCCGCCGCTCGACCCGGCGCGCGACGCGCTGCGGGCCCATGTGCTCGCCCACTCCCTGAGACGGGGCGACTTCGTCCTCAAGTCGGGTGCTCGCAGCACCTGGTTCCTCGACACGAAGCAGACCGCCTGCCGGCCCGCAGGGATCCTCCTCGTGGCCGACGCGGTCCTGCCGCTCCTCCCTGATGACGCGACGGCGATCGGCGGCCTCACGATGGGCGCCGATCCCGTCGCGTTCGGTGTGGCGGCGATCGCTGCGACCAGGGGGCGCCTGCTGCGCAGCTTCAGCGTCCGGAAGGAGTCGAAGGACCACGGGGTGGGCGGACGCATCGCCGGGGCACTCGAGCCGGGCGACCGGGTGGTGATCACCGAGGACACCGTGACCAGGGGAAGCTCGATCATGGAGGCGGTCGACGTGGTGCGACAGCTCGGCGCGCGCCCGGTGCTCATCACCGTGATCGTCGACCGAGGTGGCACGTGTGCCGAGCTCGCCGAGGCGGCGGGCATCCCGTTCCGCCCCCTGCTCACGGCGCCCGATCTGGGATTCCCGTATGGGACCTGAGCGGGCGAGCGGTGCGGCCGAACCGGTGCGGTTCGGGTACATGGTGCCGGAGTTCCCCATCACCACCCACGTCTTCTTCGAGCGTGAGCTGCGCGCGCTCGAGGCGCTCGGCGCTGACGTGCACGTCGTGTCGAGCCGCCGGCCACCGCCACAGAAGGTGGTCCACGAATGGGCCGAGGAGTGGATGGCGCGGACGACCTACCTGTGGCCGATGTCCGCCGGCGAGCAGATCAGGGGGGTGGGGACGATCCTGCGGGCCGGGCCGCGCCGGTGGGGTCGGGTCCTCGCCGTCACGCTCGGCGCGCGCCGGGCCACCTGGCGGGAACGGGCCACGGCACTCCTGCTGACGCTGCCCGCCGCCAAGCTCGTCGACTGGGCCCAGCGCCATGACATCCGCCACGTGCACTGCCAGTTCTCGGGCAGCGCCACCCACACCGTCGCCATCGCCCACGAGCTCGGGCTGCCCAGCTACAGCGTCGGAGCCCACTCGGTGCTCTACCTGTTCGGTGGCATGCAGCGCGAGAAGTGGCGCGGCGCGGCGTTCGGCACCTGCATCACCGAGGCGCTCTTCGCCGACGTCAGCGCCGAGCTCGGTGATGCCCAACCCCCGGTGTGGGGGATCGCACCGCTGGGGCTCGACGTGGACACGTACCGGCGTCACACCCCGTACGAGCCGTACCGGGGCTCGGGCGAGCTCCGGCTGTTCTCGTGCGGTCGCTTGAACCCCTCGAAGGGTCACGACGTGCTGATCCGGGCCGTCGCCGAGCTGCGCGCACGCGGCCGGGCGGTGCGACTGCGGATCGGTGGGGCCGACGACCGGTTGGACGGCTCCTATGAAGCCGAGCTGGCGGCGCTGGTGCGAGAGCTCCGCCTCCAGGAGGAGGTCACCCTCCTCGGGGCGGTGCGCCAGGAGCAGGTGATGGCCGAGCTCGAGGCTGCGCACGCATTCGCGCTGGCGTCGTGGACCGAGGGGGCCGGCGTCGTGATCATGGAGGCGATGGCCTTCGAGCTGCCCGTGGTCGCCACCGACGTGGGCGGGGTGCCGGAGGTGGTCGAGCGCGACGTCGAGGGGCTGCTGGTGCCGCCCGGTGATCCGGCCGCGATCGCCGACGCGGTGGAGACGGTCATGGACGACCCAGCGCTGGCCACGGAGATGGGCCGGCGGGGCCGGTTGAAGGTTGAGCGCGACTTCCGCGCCGAGCGGAGTGCCGAGCTGCTGGTCCGCCTGACCGGCGACGCGCTCAGACCGCGGTGAGCGTGGTGGAGGTCAAGCCGAGCTCGTCGAGCATGGCCCGCACCTCGCCGCGGTAGATCGGGTTCATCAGCAGCACGTCGTCGGGTGGGTCAGCGGCGAGCGAGGCCGGCGAGACGATGGGCAGCGCCACCCCGGCCAGGTAGTTGCCCTGCAAGCCGGGGTTGATGTCGACGACGCGGTGCACGCACTCGGGCAGGATGGCATTGAGGAACGTGACGCCCTTGGCCCCGCCGCCCCACACGGCGACGTCACGCCCCTCGAGCTGCGCGAACCACGAGCCCCAGCGCTGGAGCGTGGCGTTGACGGTGGTGGCGAAGGCTCGGGCCCGACTCGCCAGCTCGAGCCGCTCGGCGGCGTCGCCGGGGAGGGGGTCGTCGATCCCGCGTGCCGTGGAGGCCTCGGCCACGACGTACTGGTCGTCGTAGGTCAGATAGGAGCGCACCGGGTCGAGCCCGCCCATGGCCAGCATCCGGGCGAAGGTGGTGGTGGTCCAGTACGAGCAGTGCTCGTACTGGAGGTCCCAGAACGCTCCCTCGCCCAGGATCCGCCACATGTCGGGGACCTCGGCCAGGAACCACTTCGCGCCCGCCGTCCGCATGCCCGCCGCGATCAGCTGGACGAACTCGACCGGGCGCGGGATGTGCTCGAGGGTGTGCCGGCACACGACCGCACCGGTGCCGGCGGGGACGTGCTCGGGCCGGAACATCTCGGTGACCACGACGATCTTGTCGACCAGCTCCGACGGGATCTGACCGGGATGGAAGCCCGGGTCGACGCCGACGCCGAGGCCGGCGCCGGCGCGGACCATCTCGGCCAGGAACGCCCCCTTGCCGCACCCGACCTCGCACACGGTGCGCCCGGCCAGTCCGTACTCCTCGACCCACCGGCGGGAGAGGTCCTGCGCGTAGGCGAGGAAGCGGGGTGAGTGGGCCTGGGACTCCTCGTGGTGGGCGGAGTACTCGAGGAGCGCACCGTCGTAGGCGCGGTTGAAGATCAGCCCACACCCGGCGCAGAACGTGAGCACCTGGTCCCCCTTGGCCACGGTGCGGGCCGCCTCGACGGTCTCGAACACGGCTTGGCCGTGCACCGGGAGGTCGTGGAGGGCGAAGAAGGGTTCGATGTCGTCGCTGTCACACGCCGGGCAGGACGTGAGCAGCACCGCCGGTGCGTTCACGCCAGGGGAGGGTATCCGACCGGCGTGCCGGCACCTCAGACGACGATCTTCCGCACGTGGAAGCCCTCCGCATAGCCGCTCGGCGACCGGCACTCGATGCCGCGGAGGCGCATCAGCCCGCGGAACGTCTCCGGGGTGAACCAGTGCTTGGTGGCCTGGGTGCCGAAGTGGCGCATCAGCACCTCGATCTTGCGCGCGACGTGGTCCTCGCTGACCGGGACGTAGAGCGTCGGGGTGCGCAGGTCGCCGTCGTACTTGGGGACCTCACACTCCAGGATCAGGTGGTCGCGCCAGGTGTTCCAGGCCAGCTCGGCCAGTGTGCGGTGGTCCTGGTGGAGGTCGTGGCGGGTGTGGGTCACCACGAGGTCGGCGTGGGCGGCGGCCGCCGCATCCTCCACCAGCTCCTTGGCGCGCGCCCACTCGGCCGGGACGAAGCCGTCGCGCAGGTCGTGGATCCGCACGTCGAGCGAGCCGGCCGCCGCGCAGAGGTCGCGGGCACTGGCCTCGGCCTCCGCCCGGCGGTCCGGGGTGGAGCACATCACGACCCAGGTCACACGCGCGCCGGGGTGCTCGTGCAGGAGGCGCACGAGGGTGGCTCCAGCGCCGATCTCGATGTCGTCGCTGTGTGCACCGAGGCACACGATCGACCGGATCGCCTGCCCGGGCGCCAGCGTCAGCACCTGGTCACCGCCAGACGGCCCACGGCATCTCCCGACGCTCGTACATGGCGTCGAGCATCTTCTTCTCCTTGTAGGTGTCCATGCAGGCCCAGAAGCCGGGATGGCGCATGGTGACCAGCTCGCCGTGCTTGATGAGCCGGGCGAAGGGCTCGACGACGAGCTCCTCCCCGGGTTCGATGTGGTCGAAGATCTCCCGGCGGAGCGCGAAGTACCCGCCGTTGATCCACATCTCCCGGTCGTCGGCGGTCTGCACGGACGTGACGGTGCCGTCCTCGGTGGAGTGGACCGGATGGAACGTCGCCGACGGGCGCACGCTGACGAACGCTGCCGTCTTCCCGGTGGCCTCGAACCACTGCAGGTAGGCCGACAGGTCGAGGTCGGTCAGGCCGTCGCTGTAGTTGGCGAGGAACATCTCGTCGTCGGCGAGGAGGTGGCGCACCGCGACCAGCCGCTCGCCGATGTTCGAGCCGAGGCCGGTGTCGACGAACGTGATGTTCCAGCTGCTCACGTCGTCGTCGGTCATGGTCTCGATTCCGGAGGGGCTCATCCGGAAGTCGTTGGACATCCACTCGCGGTACTCCACGAAGTAGCGCTTGATGTAGTCGCCCCGGTACCCGAGGCAGAGGATGAAGTCCGTGTGGCCGTAGTGGGCGTAGTACTTCATCAGGTGCCAGAGGATCGGCTGGCTGCCGACCTCCACCATCGGCTTCGGGACCGTCTCCGAGTGCTCCCGGAGCCGCGTGCCCAATCCGCCGCAGAACAGCACGACCTTCATGCCGGCATCACCTCCCGCGGCTGCACACCGTACGCGTCTCCCACCACGGAGCGGAATCGCCTTGCCCCTGTCTTGAGCCAATTCGGGCTGATCGAACCGAGGCCCGCCGACGCCGTGACGCACGCGGCGGGGCTGCGTACCATTGCACTCCGTGCAGGGCGGAGCCGCGGAGCTGGACGTCGTCGTCATCGGTGGTGGCGTGGTGGGCCTGGCCACCGCCTGGGCCCTGGTCAGCGGCCGTCCTGGCCTGGGTGTGGCGGTGCTGGAGAAGGAACCGGTGCTGGCCGCCCACCAGACCGGCCGCAACAGCGGCGTCATCCACAGCGGCATCTACTACCGCCCCGGGAGCCTCAAGGCTCGCTTCTGCCGCGAGGGTGCCGCAGCGATGGTCGAGTTCTGCCGTGAGCAGGACCTTCCCTTCGACATCTGCGGCAAGGTGATCGTCGCCACCGAGCCGGACGAGCTCGGACGCCTCGCCGACCTCGAGGCCCGGGCCGTGGCGAACGGCATCGGTGTCGATCGCCTGGGTCCGGAGGGGTTGCGCGACCACGAGCCGAACGTGTCGGGGCTGGCCGGGCTCTACGTGCACACCACCGGGATCACCGACTACCGGGCGGTCACCACCCGCTACGCCCAGCTCTTCCAGGAGCACGGCGGTGACGTTCGACTGGCCACCGAGGTGCGCGCCGTGCGCCACGAACGTGACGCCGTGGTGCTGGAGACGACCACGGGGGTCGTGCGCGCCGGGATGGTCGTCAACTGCGGCGGCCTGCACAGCGATCGGATCGTGCAGCTCGCCGGGGAGGAGCGCACCAGTCGCATCATGCCGTTCCGGGGCGAGTATTTCGAGCTCGCCCCGCAGGCGACGTCGCTGGTGAAGGGCCTGATCTACCCCGTCCCCGATCCCTCGTTCCCGTTCCTCGGCGTGCACCTCACCCGCATGGTCGACGGCAGCGTGCACGCCGGCCCGAACGCCGTCCCCGCGCTCAAGCGCGAGGGGTACCGCTGGCGCGACGTGAGCGTTCGGGACATCGCCGACGTGGTCGGCTACCCGGGGTTCTGGAAGCTGGCGCGCCGTCACGCCCGCATGGGGGCGGCCGAGATCGCCCGCAGCATCAGCACCCGGCGCTTCCTGCACAGCCTGCAGCGGCTGGTGCCGGCGCTGACGCTCGACGACCTCGTCCCCTCGGAGTCGGGCGTACGGGCACAGGCCCTGGCACCCGACGGGGGCCTGGTCGACGACTTCTCGTTCGTGGAGGGCCAGCGGATCCTCCACGTCTGCAACGCGCCGTCCCCGGCCGCGACGTCGTCACTGGTGATCGGGCGGGCGATCGCCGAGCAGGTCGCCAAGGTCGAGTCCGAGGTATAGGAGAACCGCCGAGATGGACGAGGTGATCGGGATGCCAACCGGGATGCGAGTGCTGATGACGGGTGCCGACGGCTACATCGGCATCCGCATGGCGGATCTGCTGATGCGCCGGGGCCACGACGTCACCGGCCTCGACACCGGGTTCCACCGGGCCGGCTGGCTGTACGCCGGCAGCGAGCTGCGACCGCGGATGCTCACGGCGGACACCAGGGACATCGGCGTCGGCGACCTGGCCGGCTTCGCGGCCGTGGTGCACCTGGCCGAGCTGTCGAACGATCCGGTCGGCGAGCTGAACGCCGACGTGACCTTCGAGATCAACCACCGGGCCACGGTGCGCCTGGCCGAGCTGGCCCGCCAGGCCGGTGTGTCGCGCTTCGTGCACATGTCGAGCTGCAGCGTGTACGGCGCTGCGGGCGAGCGGGCGAGCCGAGAGGGCGACCCGACCGAGCCGCTCACGGCGTACGCCCGCAGCAAGGTGATGGTGGAGAACGACGTGTCGGCGCTGGCCTGCAAGGGGTTCGCGCCCACGTTCCTGCGGAACTCCACCGCCTTTGGCGCCTCGCCCCGCCAGCGCTTCGACCTCGTGGTCAACGACCTGGCGGCCTCCGCGTTCCTGTACAAGGAGATCCGCCTGGCCAGCGACGGCACGCCGTGGCGCCCATTCGTGCACATCCTCGACATCGCCCACGCCGTGGACTGCGTGCTGAAGGCGCCGGAGGACGTGGTCGCCAACGAGACCTTCAACGTCGGCGCGAACGAGATGAACCACCAGGTGCGTGACATCGCCAACCTCGTGGGCAGCTTGGTGCCCGGATGCGCCGTGATCTTCGGTGAGCCCGGCGCGGACCGTCGGAACTACCGCGCCGACTTCACGAAGATCCACGAGCAGCTGCCGGGCTTCCACGTGTCGTGGTCCCTCGAGCGAGGCCTGCGCGAGCTGCTCGACGTGTTCGAGCGGATCGGCTTCGACGAGGACATGTACCGCTGGCGCGGCCACACCCGGCTGAAGCAGATCCGCTACTTGTCCACCACGGGTCAGGTCGACGACCACCTGCGCTGGTCCTGGACACGAGGGCCGGAAGGGACGTCGTGAGGGTGGTGCGCCGCCCCGCCCGGGTGGCGCCACTCGTCATGGCGGCGGTCATGCTCACGATTGCCTCGTGCACCAGCTCCGACGACGAGGGGCGTCAAGAGCCCCGTCCCTCCTCGGCGCCCGTCCCCATCGCGACGACGGCCGAGGATGGCTTGCGGTACGAGTGGGCTCCGGTCCGGATGGGGGCCGGTGGCTACGTCACCGGGATGGCCGTGCACCCCGACGGCGCGACGTACGTGCGCACGGACGTGGGTGGCGCGTACCGCTGGGACCGCGGTGCCGGCACGTGGATGCAGCTGCTCACGGCCGACGGCGTTCCCGACCCGGTCGCCTCGGACTACTCGGTCGAGAGCCTGGCGGTGAGCCCGCAGGACTCGGACGTCGTCTACCTGTCGGCGGGTGGGGAGTTCAACCCCGGTGCGGGCGAGGAGCCGGCCCGCAGCGGTCGGGTGCTGGCGAGCCAGGACGGCGGGCGCACCTGGTCGGCGAGCGAGCAGGGGTTCTTCATCAGCGGCAACCAGGAGTACCGCCAGCTCGGTGAGCGCCTGGCGGTCGACCCGGCGGACTCGCAGCGCGTGCTGCTGGGCACGAGGCGAGAGGGCCTGTGGGCGAGCGAGGACGGCGGCCGGACCTGGACCCAGGTGCCGACGAACCAGATCCCGGTGACGACCGTCGGGTCACCTGGCGCGGACCAGCCGGGCGTTCTGTTCGTGACGTTCGACCCCGACGACGCCGATGTCGCCTATGCCGGGGTGGGGGGCATCGGGGTGTACCGCAGCAGCGACGGCGGGACCACCTGGGAGCTCATCGCCGCCATCGACGCGCCCGATCTGCCGGCGCAGGGTGTGGTGGTGGACGGGGTGCTGTACCTCGGGACCCGAGACAGCGGTGGAGGATCCGGGGCCACGCTGCGCACCTACGACGGTGAGACCTGGGCCGAGATCACCCCGCCAGACACGGCCCCCGCGATCGGCTTCGCGGTCGATCCGGCCCGGCCGGGCACCATCGCGGCGGTCCCGGTCTTCCGCTCCGAGACGCGGTTCTGGCATACGGTGGACGGCGGGCAGAGCTGGTCCGATGCCGAGGTCGACTGGCAGTCCCCGGAGATCCCGTGGCTGGCCCGCAGCGTCGACCGGTCGTTCGCGATCGTCGGTGGCATGGGCTTCGATCCGCTCGAGCCGGGCGCGCTCTGGTGGACCAACGGGATCGCCGTCTGGCAGACGGTCGACCCCACGGCGGATCCGGTGTCGTTCGTGGCGCGCAGCGTGGGCATCGAGGAGCTCTTGGTGAACGACTTCCTGGTGCCGTCCGGAGGCAACCTGGTATCGGCGGTGGCCGACTTCCAGGGCTTCTTCCACGAGGACCTCGGCTCGTTCCCCGAGCACACGCTCGTCGACGACCGCTTCGCCGGCGGCACCGACATCGACGCCAGCGGCCAGAACCCTCAGCACCTCGCGTGGGTGGGCGCCGAGTACAACCTCGCACCCGAGTACCGATCATCGCGGGGAGCGGTGTCCGACGACGGTGGGCAGACGTGGCGAGAGCTCGAGAACCTCGTCGACGCCCAGATCGGTGGTGAGATCGCCATGTCGGCCACCGATCCCGAGAACCTCGTCTGGCTGCCGGCATCGTTCGACGACGCCTTCGCCTGGAGGGACGACCCGCTCGGGATCTTCGTCACCACCGATGGCGGCGCGAGGTGGGCCCATCTCGCCGACGTCGGGGGCACCAACGACTTCCACCGCATGGGGTGGTGGCTCGGCCGGCACGGCCTCGCCGCCGACCGGGTGGAGGGTGGGACGTTCTCGCTCATGACCAGCGACGAACGGCTCTTCGTCAGCACCGACGGCGGGCTGACGTGGGAGCAGGCGGCCAACGGGCCGCCCTGCCGCGAGGACCAGGACTGCCACGTCTTCGGCGACCTGGTGGCCGGCCCGGTCACGGCCGGCGAGCTCTGGGCGGCCGTGGCGGATGGCGGCCTGTACCGGACGAGCGATCGGGGAGCGACCCCGTGGGAGCGCGTGGCCGGTGTCGACGCCGCGTACGCGCTGGGGTTCGGCGCACCGCTCGGCGACGCCGATGAGCTGGCGATCTACCTGTCGGGCCGGGTCGGTGGTGACCCACTCGACGGGATCTGGCGCTCGTCCGACGGCGGGGCGTCGTGGGAGCTGATCGCGCGACACCCCGGTGGCACCTACGGCGTGCCGACGGCGGTGAGCGGTGACCCGGACCGGCCAGGTCGGGTGTATGTGGGATACGGCGGAAACGGGGCGGTGTACGGCGATGACCCTGCAGTGGGCTGACGAGCAGATGAGCGAGGACGAGGCCGTGGACACGACACGACAGCGGGCCGGCGAGACGCCGGCAGTGACGATCATCGTGCCGACCTACGAGCGGGCGACCTACCTGCGCGCCGCGCTGGACTCGGCGCTGGCCCAGACCTGGGGTGACTTCGTCCTGTCGATCGGGGACAACAGCCGCACCGACTTCACGGAGGCGGTCGTGCGTGAGTACGACGACCCGCGCATCCGGTACCGCCGCCGTCCCCGCAACCTGGGCCAGCAGGGCAACTGGTTGCACCTCATCGACGAGGCCGACACACCGCTGGTGGCCTCGCTCCACGACGACGACGCCTGGCATCCCGACTTCCTCGAGCGACTCGTGCCCCCGCTGCTCGACGACCCGAGCATCGCCATGAGCTTCGCCGACTACTGGCTGATCGACGCTGCCGGCCGCCGCCTGGTGGCCGAGACCGAGGAGCTCTCCGCGAGCACGCACCGCGACCGCCTCCCGGGCGGGCGGATGCAGCTGCCGCTGGCGGACGGGCTACGCCTGGTGGCGGTGTGGAACGCGCCGCAGCCGGCGATCTGCGCCGTGATGCGGCGCAGTGCCGTGCTCGAGACGTTCTTCCCGGACGACATCTCACCGGTGTATGACCTGTGGCTGTCGACGCAGCTGGTCGAGCGGGGCGAGGCGCTCTACTACGTGCCCGAGCGGCTCACCGACTACCGGTGGCACTCGGGCAGCTCCACCGCAGCCGGCTGGTACCGCCCCGAGGACGAGATCTTCAGGGGCATCGTCGAGCGACATCGGGAGCTGCCCGTCGCCGCCGAGGTCCGCCGCTACTGGGCCAGCATCCAGTGGGGCCGGGGCGTGCGGCTGATGGCCGACCCGGCGACCAAGGCCGACTCGCGCCGCGAGCTGCGCGCCGCGGCCGACGCCCTTCCGCCCGCGAAGAAGGCGGTTGCCCATGTCGCCGGTCGTAGCGGGCTGGCGTGGGACGGGCTGCGGAAGGTTCGCCAGCGGCGCGTCGCCGGCCGTGGCGGTGCGGCGGTGACGCCACCGGCTGCCAGCCCCGAGCGGTCGGTGAGGGAGGTGCCCGAGACCACGCCCAGCCGGTACGGCAACCCTCCGGGGATCGGCTTCTGGGCGCTGGTGAAGGAGGACTGGGTCACCCACGAGCGCAGGTGGACGGACCCCGGGTTCCGGGCTCTGTTCGTCCACCGGTTCGGGAACTGGCGGATGGGCATCCGGTCGAAGGCGCTGCGCGCCCCGTTCGGCGTCGTGTACCGCTGGATGTTCCGCCGCATGGTGCGTTCGTACACCATCGAGCTCGACTACGACGTCCGGGTGGGGCGGCGGGTCGCGTTCCACCACACCATGGGGATCGTGGTGAACGGCGACACCGAGATCGGTGACGACTGCCTGATCCGGGCTGGGGTGGTGCTCGGCATCGTCTCACCGGACCAGGCGAGCGGTGCCCCGCGGCTCGGCCAGCGGGTGGACGTCGGGGTCGGGGCGGTCCTGCTCGGTCCCATCACGGTCGGCGACGACGCCGTCATCGGGGCCAACGCCGTGGTGCGATGTGACGTGCCCGCCGGCGCGCTGGCCGTCGGTGTGCCCGCACGCATCCTGCCGGGTCGGGGCCGCACGTGACCGGCGCCGCGACGACCACGGTGGCGGTGTACGTCTGCACCTACCAGCGCAACGGACCGCTGCGGACGCTGCTGGCGTCGATGGTGGAGGCTGCTGCGGCCGTGGCGCCGCGCGTGCGAGTCGGCTTGGTGGTGGTCGACGACAACCCGGACGGGCGCGCCCGCGAGGTCGCTGACGAGTTCGAAGGGCGCTTCGGGGCAGGGGTCCACTACCGCCACGTCGGCTCTCGCAACATCGCCATCGCCCGCAACGTCGGGCTCGAGGCCGGCGTCGAGGTCGGCGACTGGGTGGCCATGACCGACGACGACTGCGAGGTGTCGCCACAGTGGCTCGCCGCCCTGCTCGACGTCCAGGAGCGCACGGGCGCCGAGGTGGTCACCGGACCGCTCGAGCACCGGCTCCCGCCGGAGGCGCCGGCGTGGCTGCGCGACCAGCCCTTCTCCACCGCCGGGCTGTGGTCGGCCCCGGACGGTGCCATCGTCGAGAAGGCGCAGACCCACAACTCGATGATCAGCTCGGCGTGGCTGAGGGCGCACCCGGAGGTCCGGTTCGATCCCAAGCTCGGGACGCTGGGTGGCGAGGACATGGACTTCTACCGGAGGGCGCGCGCAGAGGGGCTCACCATCGCGTGGTCGGCGGGCGCCGTCGTCCATGCTGTCGAACCGCTGGATCGCACGACGTTCCGCTTCGTGGTCGGTCGCTTCTACTGGCTGGGCAACACGGAGTACGTGACGAACCACGTGGCAGGGGTCGCTCCGGCCCGGCTGTTCGTTCGTGGCGCCAGGCACGCGCTGGCGTCCGCGCTGCGCCCGTTCGCCCGGCTGCTCAGGGGGTCGTCGCCGCAGTGGCGGTATGCGGCGGCCCGGCTCGCTCAGTACGGTGGCCTGATGGCGGGAGCCTTCGGTGTCCGGGTTGCCCACCACTGAACCAGCCGCTCGCGGGGGGTTGCGATGACCGACATGAGCACCACGGCGATCGGGCGGCTCGACGCGCCGGTGACACGCTCGAGCGCCTACGTCATGGTGGGTCAGCTGTTCGTCGTGCTCTACCTCGTGTTCGGCTTCGGCGCCGCGCCGGTGACCTCCAATGCGATCGTCATTGCGGTCAGCGCCCTCGGCGTGATCAGCCTGCTGATCGCCCCCGTCGGGTCCGTCGAGCGGCTGATGGTGAGCGCGTCGCTGATGCTGTTCGTCGGATGGATGCTCGCCAGCTACGCCTGGACGAACGATCCGTCGGCGTGGGGTTGGGTGGTCGTGCTGCAGGTGCCGCCGGTGATCGCCATGGTCTGCGTGGCGAGCGTGTTGAGCGCCGAGCAGATCGCCCGGGCCGTGATCGTCACGACGTACTTCGTGATCGTGTGGACGGTCGCGCTGCTCATCCTCTACCCGGAGAGCGCCGCGCAGCACCTGCCGTCCGAGCGCAACGCCGGGATCCTTCCCGGCTGGCACGGCAACTTCACCCACAAGACCGTGATGGCGCTGTTCTTGATCTTCGGCGCCGTCACCCTGGTGCTGTACGAGCGGGCGAGCACTCGGCGCACGTTGGCCCTCATCGCCATCCCGGTGCTCGTCGTGGGCTCGCAGTCGGTGACGGGGCTGTTCGTGCTGCTCGTCGTCGCCGGGCTGTACGTCTGGCTGAACGGGTACCTGACGCACCCGCCTCGTCATTCGGCCAGCTACCTGGTGCTCTCGGTGATCGCCGGGCTGTTCGCCATCGCCGTGCTGTGGATCCTGCTCCCGATCATCGTCGGCCTCCAGGGCAAGGACCTCACGTTCTCCAGCCGGACCACCATCTGGTCGGCATCGTGGGACGCCCTGGTCGAGCGCCCGGCTGCCGGCTACGGGATGGGCGGTCTGTGGCACGACCTCACGCTGGAGCCGACGCTCTCCATCTCTCGCGCCGTGGGCTTCCCCGTCCCCCACTCGCACAACGGCGTGCTGGAGCTGGTCCTCCAGGTCGGGGTGGTCGGTCTCGTGCTGTTCTTCGTCTTCCTCGGCGCCACCATCGCCGGCGGTGCACGGGCGCTGCGGCGGGACCGCCGGCTCGGGACCTGGACGCTCCTGTCGTGTGCGCTGGTGGTGCTCTCGGCGTTCTCCGAGCCGACGTTCGCCGCGCCGTGGTTGGTCGCGCTGGCCGGGTTCCGCGTGCTCACCCTGCGCTCGGAGCGCGAGCGCCGTGGCGGGGTCGCCCGGTGAGCAGGATGGCCGGCCTCGTCGCCGCGGCTCGATCGCGCCTCGCGCCCGGTGGCCTGGCCCGCGACACGGTGTGGGCGCTCGTCATCGAGGCGGTGCTGCTGTTCTCCAGCGTGCTCTCGTTCGCGTTGCTCGGGCGCTCGCTCGGCGCCGCGGCCTACGGCGACTACGTGGCCATCTTCGCCGTCGCGGCGCCCCTCGGCGCGCTCGCGGTCGCCGGCAGCTCGTTGGCGCTCCTCCACCACTCCGTGCGCGACCACGAGCCGCTCGCCGAGGTCACCCGTTCGAGCGTGACCATCGGGGTCGTGGCGGGCACCATCCTCGGGCTGATCGCCGTGCCGCTGACAGCCTTCGTGGTCGATTCCGTGGCGCTCTGGGTGGTGGCCTGCTTCGTGGCGGCCGAGTTCCTCCTGGCCCCCTTGATCAACCTCTCCGCTGCGGTGATCCAGGCTGCCGAGGGCTACGGCGCCGCCGCCAAGACGCGCATCGCGCCGATCCTGACCCGCACGGCGCTCCTGGCGGTCTTGGCCGGGTTCGGAGTGCTGTCGGTCGAGACGCTCGCCCCGGCCTACCTGCTGATGACGATCGCTATCGCAGCGGTGCTGATGCACCGGAGCGGGCGGCGCTGCGGCGTGCGCTTCGGTCCCGGGCGGGCGCCCCGGCGCATCGTGAACAGCGCCGTGTTCTACTCCGTGGGGATCACCTCGATGTCGCTGCAGAACGACGGCGACAAGGTGGTGCTCTCCGCCAGCGGTGCCGGCGCCGACAGCGGTCTCTACGCCGCCGCCTACAAGATCGTGCAGTTCGGCATGGTGCCCGTGGGCGGGCTCATCAACTCGAGCCACAACCGCTTCTTGGAGAACAGCGAGGGCGTCGAGAACGAGCACATCCGGCGCACGTTCCGCTACACGCTCGTCACCGTCGGGTACGGAGCCATCTTCGGCGCCTTCATGTTCGTGGCGGCGCCGACGCTCACCAGGCTGCTCGGCCCGGAGTACTCCGAGGCCACACCGGTCCTGCGGGCACTGTCGCCGTTCATCATCGCCCGTGGCGTCGCCACCTTCGCCATCAACGGGCTGCTCGGGCTCGGGCGCACCGGCGTCCGGACGGTGCTGCTCATCGCCAACGCCGTGCTCGCCGTCGGGCTCTACCTGCTCCTCATCCCCGAGTACTCCTGGAAGGGAGCGGTGGTCGCCACCCTGGTGAGCGAGGCGGTCCTCGCCGTCGCCACCTGGACGTGCCTGATCTACTACCAGCGCAAGCACAACGCCACCGTGCGCGCCGCGCGCGAGGAGCTCGTCGACGTGTCGATGGCGCTCGGCGAGTCCGGGCCGACCGGCGACCCCGGCGAGGCGATGATCTACTAACCACCACCGCCCGCGGCGTCAGCTCTCGGTTCTGGTCCTGGCTGGTAGCGCTCAGCGCTACTTCCTGGGACCAGAACGGGGAGGGGGCGTCAGGAGACGCTGACGTCCTCGGCGGTGACGCTGGCCACGACGGCGGCCTCGCGGCCCCGCCGGTAGCGGCGGTGCGGCTCGGTCACCACGGGCAGGATCGCCGCCCGGCTGCCGCGGAGCTGACGGCTCACGACCTCGAGGCCGTCCTTGCGCTGGTGGCGCATCGGCACGGCGAGCACGACGGTGTCGACCTGGTGGCAGAACTGCACGGCGACGGCGGAGTCGAGCACCGATCCGGCATCCACGGTGACGAGCGGGCTGTCGGCCGAGGTGATCTCGAGCAGCGGGCGGACCTCGGTGCGGTGCAGCGTCGCGGCGTCGAGGTTCGAGCCGTGGCCGAGCAGCATCACGTCCGGCTCGGGGGTCGGTGTGTAGATCGACTCGGCTCGCCGGGTGCGCCGGGTGCCGGCGCTCGGGCCGGCGTCGGCGGTGGCGAGGAGGGCCGGGATGCCGCCCGAGCGAGTGCCACCGAGCTCGCGGGTGAGCTCCGGCTCGTGCTGGTCGGCGTCGATGAGCAGCACGCGCGTGCCCGACGCGGCGAACCGTCCGGCGAGGGCGGCGGCGAGGGTGGAACACCCGGCATTGCGCTCGGTTCCGACCACGGCGACGGTGAGGGTGCCGTTCGATCCGGCGTTGGCCTCGGCCCGCACGCAGAGCTGGTCGATCACCCCGACGGTGGAGGTGGGCAGCGCGCTGAGCGCCTTCGTGCGCTGGGTGGCCAGGTGCCGGGAGCGCCGGAACGTCCCGACCACCGGGTGGCCGAGCGCCTGGGCGACCTGCTGGGGGGCGAATGTGTACGACGACAGCTGGGCCCAGAGGATGGCGATGGCGAACCCGAGGAGGAGCCCGAAGAATGCGCCCGCCAGGACGTAGACAATGTTGCCGGTCCCCAGCGCCGTCTCCGGGGTGCTGGCGTAGCTGACCACCTCGCTGTTGACCTTCAGGCTCCCGGCCAGCTCGAGCTGGTCGCGGTTGCTGAGGGCTCCGGCCAGCTCCTGGAGCGCGACCTCGCGACGGGCGAGTGCCGCGTAATCCTCCACGACGGTGACCCCGCTGCCGCTCTCCGGGTCGAGCAGCTGGGTCGAGGCTTGGATCCTGCCCTCGAGCTCGACGAGCTCAGCCGACAGCTCCTCGATCCGCTGGTTGAGCGCCTCGCGATCGGCCTGGCGAGAACGGCTCGCCCGCTCCGAGAGGTCCTTGATGTACAGGTCGGCCCACGTGTTGGCGATCTCGGCCGGCTCGTTCGGGTCGAGGCCGCTCACGGTGACGACGACCAGGTCGGTGTTGGGCTCGTGGGAGATCTCGGTCCGCTGGTAGAGCGAGTCGGCGGGCAGCCCCAACTGGGTCTCGACCACCGTGCCGAGCGAGCGCAGGGCCGGGATCTGGCTGATCACGTAGCGGTCCGGGTCGCTCACGTACACCGGCGCGCCCTCGGAACTCGGCGGCTGGACGAGGATGACCGCCGCCGCCTCGTACTCGGTCGCCCCCCGGTCCTCCGTGACGTAGAACATCCCGATACCGCCCAGCAGGGCGAAGAGCACCGGGAGCCAGGGACGCCGGGCGATGGCTGCGATGACGAGGGAGAGTTCCACGAACGGTCCGCCTTCAGGGTTCGAGGGCCGGGCGCATGCTACTGCCTCACCGACTCGGGGTCACCTCGGGTCACCACCCGACCACTCCCGGAGGGCGGGCCGGACGGCCCACTTTCGGCCCCCTCGGTCCCCCAGTACCATGGGGCGCTGCGGGTGGAGTCCTGGAGGTGTCGCGGGTGCCGCTGGGTTCGGGCGTGGGCAGGCGGTTGGGTCGTCGCCTCCGTCCTTCGCGTCGAGCCCGCCGTGGTGCTGCCAGCGGCCGCGGGGTCGTCACCGCCGCGCTCACGGGGGTGGTCGTCACGGTGGCGTCGGCGGCCATCGTGCTCCAGGACGGTTCGGGCGGGCTGTCCGTCGACGCCGGGCCGGCCACCACCTGGCTGAGCGCCGAGGCCGAGGGCCGGATCGCGCTCGCAGCGGTCGGCGCCACCGGTGCCAGCGCCACCGTCTCGATCTCCGACACCTCGAGTGCGTTCGACGTGGTCGACCTGGGTGCCGAGGTGCTCGTCCACGACCGCCGCGAGGGCTCGCTCGTACGGGTCGACGGCCGTGACGGGTCCAAGGGCGAGGAGAGCCCGGCCCCGGTGCTCGCCGACGGTGACCCGGCGGTGGTGGTGGGCGCCGGCACCGTGGCCTTCCTGCTCGACCCGGCGGCCGGCACGGTGACGCGCCTCGACGGGACGAACGAGCCGCTCGAGGTGGGTGCGTTCACCGATTGGGCCCCGGACCGGTCCGGGAGGGTCTGGCTCGTCGACTCGGCGCGCGGGGCGGTGGCGAGCGTCAGCCTGGCGGCGTCGTCGTGGTCCCGCGTGGCCGAGCCCGGCAGCGACCTCGCCGTCACCGTCGTGGGCACCGATCCGGTGGTGCTCGATCGGACCACGGGGCGTCTGCGCTGGCCCGAGCGCTCCACCACGCTGGATCTCGAGCTCTCCGCCGGCGAGGCCGCCGGCGCGCTGTTGCAGGAGCCCTCGGCCGAGGACGGGTGCGTCGGGCTGGTGGTGGGACGCACGGCTCGCTGCGTCGGGCCCGAGGGTGACGTGGGCAGGATCGAGCTCACCGACGACGTTTCACCGGTGGCGCAGCTGTTCGCCACCCCGGCCGCGCTGGTGGTGGCCACCGCCGACGACCGCGACGTGGTCGTCGGCACCTGGTCCGAAGGAGGGTCGGCGACGGTGGCCGAGCGCAACGCCCCGTCACCGCGGGCGCTGTCGTCGTGGACGACCACTGGTCAGCTGCTGGTGGACGACCCGGGTTCCCGGTACGCCTTCACCACCGACGGCCGGACCCTCACCATGCTCGACAAGCTGAGCAGCCGGGCGGTCGCCATCGACGGCGCGGAGGACGACGACGTCACGCCGCCCGATGCCCCGTCGCAGCCGCTGTTCGGCGAGGGCTCTGAGGAGCTCGTCGATCAGAGCTCCGGCAACGAGGCCCCGGTGGCGAACCCGGACACGTTGGTCACCCGTGCCGGTCGCGACACCGTGGCCAACGTGCTCGCCAACGACGGCGATCCGGATGGCGACCTGCTCGCCGTGCTGTCGGCCGGACCCACCACCGGGCTCGACGTCGTCGTCGCCGACGCGGCGTCGGTCGTGATCGGCCTGCCCCCGGACGCTGCCGGCCCGTACACGGTGCCGTACACCATCGTCGACCCGTCCAGCCTGCGGGCATCTTCCACGGTGACGGTCGAGGTCGCCGGCGACGACGAGAACACCGACCCCGACGCCGTCGACGATGAAGCGACCACCTCCGAGGGTCGGGCCGTGTCCATCCCCGTCCTGGCCAACGACACCGACCCCGAGAGCGACCCGCTCGTGCTGGTCGACGTGTCGGCCGCGGGCTCCGGCACGGTCGCCATCGACACCGGTGGCCGGGTCCGCTACGAGCCGGCGCCGGGCTTCAGCGGGGTCGACGAGCTGGAGTACACGGTGGGTGACGGCTTCGGCGGCGAGGCCACGGCGCGGGTCACCGTCGACGTGGCGCCCGCCACGGCCCCGAACCGGCCACCGGTCGCCGTCGATGACCGGGCCAGCACGGTGGCCGGGGTGGCGGCACGGGTGCCGGTGCTGACGAACGACTTCGACCCCGACGCCGAGGAGCTGCGCATCGTCTCCGTGCAGTCCGTCGGCGGCGCCCCGGCCACGATCGTCGCCGGCCGCGCGCTGAACATCGTGCCCGAGCCCTCCGTGGCCGGTCCCCTTCTCTTCGGCTACACGGTCGAGGACAGCCGCGGGGCCCGGGCCAGCGCTTCGCTGCTGCTGGTGGTGTCGCCGCCGGTGGAGAACCGGCCACCGCAGGCCGTCGACGACGTCTTCACCATCGGCGCCGGCGCCGCCGACTTCGACCTGCTGGCCAACGACACCGACCCGGACAACGACCTGCTCACCCTGGTCGACGTCAGCCGTCCGGGCTCGGGTGCCACGGTGGTGCGGATCTCGCCCACCCAGGTCCGGGTGCAGCCCGACGGCGGCTTTGCCGGGACCGTCGAGTTCTCCTACGAGGTGAGCGACCCGGCCGGCGGGCGCGACCGCGCGGACGTGCGGGTCGAGGTGGTGCCGGCGCCGAAGAACTCCGGGCCGATCGCCCGAAACGACACCGCCGAGATCATGGCCGGCCAGACCGCCCGGATCCGCCCGCTCGACAACGACACCCACCCGGAGGGCCTGGCGTTCGGGCTCGACGGCCCGCCGACGGCTCGGGGCGGGATCGTGACGGTCGACGGGGACGAGGTCACGTTCGAGCCGATCTCCGAGCAGGGCGGCACCTATGTGCTCGCCTACACCATCCGCGACACGGAGGGGCTCACCTCGTCGGCGGAGATCGTGGTCACGGTCCGGCCCCGCCCCGTGAGCAACGACCCGCCGATTGCCCAGGACGACCGGGCCTACGGCGGGTTCCGTGAGACGGTGTCGATCAACGTGCTCGACAACGACTTCGACACCGACGGCAACCCGATCCGCCTGGTGTCGGTGGGCCGCCCGAGCCCCGGGGGGTCCACGGACCAGGCCGGCGACCTCGTGCGCTTCACCCCGCCGGCGCTCGACGCCGGGGGCCTGTTCTCGTTCACCTACACGATCGAGGACAGCCGCGGCGCCACGGCCACGGGTCGGGTCCTGGTCGAGGTCGGCCCGCGCCCGCTGGTGCCGCCGATCGCCAACGACGACCTGTTGGTGGTGACGCTCGGGACCACCTCGACGTTCGATCCGCGGGTGAACGACGTCGACCCGGACGACCCCGGCGCCACGCTGCGGCTGGAGATCATCGGCGCGTACGGGCCGATCACCGCCAGCCTGGGCGGCGGAGGGATCCGAGTCACCGGCACCAGCGTCGGCACCGGCACCGTGGTCTACCGGGTGACCGACGCCGACAACGTTCCTGCGGTCGCGAACGTGACGGTGAACGTCGAGCCACCACCGAACAAGCCACCGGTCGCTCGCGATGACACCGCCACCACCGAGTACGAGGCGGCCGTCGCCATCCCGGTGACGAGCAACGACACCGATCCGGACGGCGGCACGATCCGCGTGCTGAGCGTCACGGCGGCCACCGGCGGCACGGTCACCATCAACACGGCCGGCGACAAGGTCACCTTCACCCCGGCCACCGGCTTCACCGGTACCACGACGTTCACCTACACGCTCGTGGATCCCGGTGGGCTGACCGCCGCCGCCACCGTGACCGTGACCGTCGCCCCGTGCTCGGCGGTGCTGCCCGTGGTCGTGGGCGACACGGCGTCGACGGCGGCGAGCACCGCGGTCACGATCCCCGTGCTGGCCAACGACACCACCCCCACCGGCACGCTCACCGTCACCCAGCCGGCGGCCGGCACCGGCACGGTGACCATCGTCGACGCCGCCAAGGGCGAGGTGCGCTACACGCCCCCGGCCGCCACCACCTTGGTGGCCACGTTCACCTACACCTTGACCAACAAGTGTGGGAACAAGGCCACCGCCACCGTCACGGTCACCGTCAACCGTGCGCCCGTGGCGGTCGCCGACAACGTGACCATCCCACGCGACACCGAGATCAACATCGCCGTGCTGGCGAACGACACCGATGCCGACGGCGACAAGCTCGACGTGATCTCGGTGGCCGGCGCGACGGGCGGCATCCCGTCGTTGAAGGCCAACAACACCGTGACGTTCACCCCGACGCCGGGCTTCGTCGGGACCGCCGGGTTCACCTACACCATCCGAGACGCCGGCATGGCCACCGCCACCGGGATCGTGACGATCACCGTCACCCAGCCCAACCGCAACCCCGTGGCGAATCCGGACGCGGCCATCACCACCGCCGGTGTCGCCGTGCCGATCCCGGTGCTGGCGAACGACACCGACCCGGACGGCGACCCGCTCGCCGTCACCGGGGTCTCGGCCGTGGCCCCGGGCGCGGCAGGTACGGCCACGTTCACACCGACCTCGGTGACGTTCACGCCGGCTGCCGGCTTCACGGGGATCGCGACGTTCACCTACACCGTCTCCGACGGCCGGGGTGGCACGGCCACCGGGTCCGTGTCGGTGACGGTGAACCCACCGCCCAACCAGAGCCCGACCGCCAACCCCGACGGCGGGGCCAGCACCGGGGGACCGGTCACCGTCGACGTGACGGCCAACGACACCGACCCCGACGGCGATCCCCTCACCGTGACGGCCGTCACCGTCACGATCGGCACCGGTATCGCCACGTTCGGTGGCACCACGGTGACCTACACTCCGGCCACACCAGCCGTCGCGGAGACGGCGACCATCACGTACACCATCAGTGATGGCCGCGGCGGCACGTCCAGCTCCACTCTCACGATCGTGGTGACCCCGTGAACGCACCTGCCAACACCTCACCCACCAGCCGGTTCACCGCCAGCGCGCTCTACCGGCGGATCCGGGCCAACATCGCCACCGTGCTCCAGGGCAAAGACGAGGCCATCAACCTCGCCGTCGCCTGCTTCTGTGCCGAGGGCCACCTGCTCGTCGAGGACCGGCCCGGCACCGGCAAGACCTCGCTCGCCAGGGCCATGGCGGCCAGCATCGGCGGGGTGTCCAAGCGTGTGCAGTTCACGCCGGACCTGCTCCCGAGCGACATCACCGGCGTGAGCATCTACAGCCCGCAGTCGAGCGAGTTCCGCTTCCGCCCCGGGCCGGTGTTCACCAACGTGCTCGTGGCCGACGAGATCAACCGGGCGTCGCCCAAGACCCAGGCGGCGCTGCTCGAGGTGATGGAGGAGCGCCAGGTCACCGTCGACGGTGTCAGCCGCCCCGTGCCGTCACCGTTCATGGTGGTCGCCACCCAGAACCCGACCGACTTCGAGGGCACCTACGTGCTGCCGGAGGTGCAGCTCGACCGGTTCGCGATGCGGATCAGCCTCGGCTACACCGACCTGGCCACCGAGATCCAGGTGCTGCGCGAGCGCGAGGGTGCCGACCCCGTCGGCGAGCTGTCGCCGGCCGTCGAGCCGGAGGAGTTCGCCGCGCTCATGGGCCGGGCGCGCACCGTGCCGGTGGCGCCGGAGCTAGTGGAGTACGTGGGCCGGCTGGTCGTGGAGACCCGTGAGCACCCGGACCTGCGCCTCGGCGTCAGCACCCGCGGCTCGCTCACGCTGCTCGCCGTGGCCCGCGCCTACGCCATCGGTGCCGGCCGCTCGTTCGTCACGCCGGACGACGTGCGCACGTTGGTGCGCCCCGTGCTGGTGCATCGCATGGCGGTGACACCCGAGGCCGAGCTCGACGGCATCACGCCCGCCGCGGTGCTCGACGAGATCCTGGCCCGCGTGCCGGTGCCCCGGATCCGCCGTGACGAGCGGGCCCGCGACGCCAACGGTGACGAGCCGGAGCCGGGTCCGGAGTCGTAGCCCCGTGGGCGCGGTGCTGTGGTCACCCACCCTCACGCAGGAGGGCGCACACGAGGCGCGCCCGCCTCGCCGCCGGCCGGTCCTCACCCGGACCGGTACGACGCTGCTGGCCGGTGCTGCCCTCCTCGCCGCGGCCGGCGTGCTGCTCGGCTACGGCGAGCTGGTCGTCGTGGCCGTCGCCGGGCTCGTGCTGGTGGCGATCTCAGCACTGGTACCGCGCTTCGCGTCGCCGCTCACGGTCGAGCGCCATGTCGGGCGGCGCCTCGTCCAGCGAGGCCAGGACGTGCACGTGCACCTGGCCATCGAGAGCGAGCGGCGCACGCCGGGGCTGCGGCTCTACGACCGGCTCGGCGAGCACGAGGTCGGCGTCGACGTCCCCCCGCTGCGAGCGGGTGGGGTGGCCTCCGTGTCGTACCGGATCGCCACCGAACGCCGGGGCCTTCACGTCGTCGGACCGCTCGTGGAGGAGCGCTCCGATCCCCTCGGCTCGCTGACGCGCAGTATCCCCCACGAGCTCACCAGCCAGGTGTGGGTCCACCCGGTGGTGCACCAGCTGGCATCGTCGCTGCCGCGCTCGGGCCGCTCCACGGGACGGATCCAGGCGAACACCATCGCCCAGGACCCCACCGAGGACTTCCGGGGTCTTCGCGAGTACATCCCGGGTGACGACGCGCGCCGGATCCACTGGGCGAGCACGGCGCGCACGGGACAGCTGGTGGTGCGCGAGCAGACCGAGTCCCGCCGCCAGACCCGCCTCGTCGTGCTGGAGACGCTCACGGAGGCGGCCAGCCGCGACGAGTTCGAGGAGGCGGTCGAGATCGCGGCCAGCCTGGCGCTGCTGGCCCTCGACGAGGGGGTGATGGTCACGCCCCGCACCCGCAGCCGGGCGACACCCGGTCTCGCCCGCCCCGTGTCCCGGCGAGAGCAGCTGCTCGAGCTGTTCACCATCGTCGAGCGCAGCCGGGCCGGCGACACGCTGCCGCTCTCCAGCGTGCTCGCCCACACCGGTGAGGTCGAGCGGGTGTACTTCGTGACCGGCTCCCGTTCGCCGGCGGTCGGCGAGCTGCTCGCCCGCGAGCGGCTCCGCCACCACCTGAACATCATCCGGGTCGGCTCCCAGCCGGCCACGGCGCCGCGCACCACGAGCACCGTGTTCGACGTCCGCTCCGCCGCCGAGTTCGCCCTTCGGTGGTCCGGTCGATGAGCCCCGCCCTGCTGCGCGTGGTGCGCACCGTCGCCGCCGGCCTCACGGTGATCGTGCTGGCGCCACTGACCAGCGGTGTGTTCGACGAGACGTACTCCCCGACCGCGGTGGTGCTGGCGGCGATCGCCGTGGTGGCCGTGGCCGTCGCCAACCCGGCCAACCGCTGGGTGGTGCGGGTGGCGGTGCAGGTGGTCGCGGTCGTCGCTGCGGTCTGGGCGTGCATCCGATCCGTGCCGGGGGGCGGCGACCTGCCCGCCGACCTGGTGCGATCGTTCACCGAGGGGATCGACACCGTGCTCTCCAGCCGGTGGCCGACGCCGGTGAGCGCTCCTGCGGTGGGGGCGGTGGCCGCCATCGTGGCCGGCGCCGCGGCGGTGGCGGCCGAGCTCGCTCGCTCTGGGCGGGTGCGCGCCGGCGTGCTCGTGCCCGGCGTGGTCGTGCTGCTGGCGATCGCGCTGCTCGGCGCACCGTCGGGCGTCCCGGCGGCCATCGTGCTCGGGCTGTGGATGGTCGTGGCGCTGGTGACGATGCTGGCGCTGCAGGCATCGGCCGAGCCGCGGGCGACGGAGACCGGCGGGGCGCTGCCCGAGCTGGCCGGCATCGGGGTGCTGCTCGTCGCGGCCCTTGTCGTCCCGCTGCTCGTCACCCCGTCCCTGGCGGGCGCCGACCGCTACGACCCCCGCGCCGAGCGGGCGGTCGAGTCCGAGGTGGTCGAGACGGTCAGCCCCCTGGCGCTCGTCCAGTCGGATCGAGACCGTGAACCGCCGGTCGAGCTGTTCCGGGTGTCGACCGACGAGTTCCCCCGGTGGCGCCAGGTGACGCTGGTCCGCTACGACGGTCGGGCCTGGATGCCGTCGGCGGAGTTCCTGCCCGTAGGCCTCGAGCTGCGGGAGTCCGACGAAGCGGTGGAGGTGGTGATCGACGTCGACAACCTGCAGGGGAGCTGGGTGCCACTGGTCGACGACGTGGTGTCGTCGTCGGTGCCGGGCAGTGCCGACCCGGAGCTCAGCGCGCTCTTGGCGGACGAGCCACTGGCGCCCGGTCGCCAGCTCACGATCGGCGTCGACCCGGTCGAGACGCCCGACCGGCCAGTGTCGGACTACGTGGCCGTGAGCGCGACGAACCCCTTCGTCGAGGGGGTCGAGCTGCCGCTGTCCGTGCTCGAGCTGGCGACGTCGGCCACCGAAGGAGCGACGAACGACTACGAGCGGGCCCTGCGCCTGGCTGAGCTCCTCAAGCGGGGGTACCGGCTCGACCCGACGGCACCGTCGGGTGAGACGCTCGGCCAGCTCGTCACGTTCCTGACGACGACCCGCACCGGCAACCTCGAGCAGTTCGTCGCCGCCTACGGCCTGCTCGCCGGCGCCGTGGGGCTCCCGGTGCGCCTCGCCGTGGGCTGGGAGGTGCCCACCGGCGCCGGCGACGTCGTGACGGTGAGCTCCGAGCAGACCTCGGCGTGGCCGGAGGTCGGCTTCGAGGACGCGGGATGGATCCCGTTCGACCCGCTGCCGGACACCGCCACGCCGCCGCCGGAGCAGGAGGGCGCAGTCGCGCCGGTCGCCGCGCCGCCGGCACCGATCGACGACGCCCCGGAGCAGGCCGCCGAGGACGACGACAGCACCACCGATGAGGCCGACGACCGGGCCGCGACCGGTGGTGGTGGCGTGGGGTGGTCGAGGTCGTTGCTCTGGGTGCTCGTCCCGCTGGCGGGGATCGCCTACCTGGTCGGCGTCCCGTGGTGGAAGCGCCGGCGGTGGCGCTCGGTCCGCCGTCATGGCCCGCCGGGTCGCTCCGTGACCGGCGCGTTCTTGCGGGCGAGCGACGTCGTGGTCGACCTCGGTGGTGAGTTCCGTGCCAGCCGGACCGACCTCGACAACGGTCACGCGGCAGCAGCGCTCGTCGGGGAGCCGGGGGCGCTGCTGGTTGGCCTCGCTGACCGGTCCACCCGCGCCGTCTATGCGCCCGAGCAGCCGACACCGGACGACGAGCAGGACGCCTGGCGCGACCTGGAGCACTTCGAGCACCAGCTGCGCCACAGCGTCGGGCGGCGGCGCTGGTGGCAGTCCCAGCTGAGCCTCCGGTCGCTGCGCCGCGGGGCCGTCTCGAAGCCCGACCCGGTGATCGAGGCGGCCGTCAAGAAGTTGTCATCCCGATGAGCCGTGGGCCCCGTAGACGGGGCCAGGGGTCGTCGCTACCGTGCTGGTCAGTCAAGGTGGGACGCTGAGATCCGACAGCGGGAAGATGGTCGCGTAGGCCTGCTGCGGGGAGCGAGTCGCGAACCCGGCCCCCTCGACCCGGCGATGACGGCATCGACGGACTCGAGAGGAGTTGCAGCAATGGGCAGGAAGCGACTGGCGGCGGTGTCGCTGTTCGGTGCCACGGCGGTGGTGGGGTTCGCACTGGCGGGTCAGGCCTCGGCCGCCCCGGCGGACGACGGCTGCGGCACCACCACCTACGAGGCGGGCCTCTTCTTCTACATGTACCGGGGCATCCAGTGGGACACCGGCATCACCATCCCGCCGGCGGGCCCCGGCCAGGAGCTGGTCATCACGTCAGCGACGTGGATGGCCTTCGACATCCGGCCCGAGGACGAGACGCCGCCCACCCGGGCGGAGGAGAACGAGGAGCACGAGTCGTTCACGGTGACCGTCGGCGGAGTCCAGCTCGGCCCGCTCACCCCGGACCTGCCCGACTCGGTGGCCGAGGGCGCGACGACGGACAACCACAGCGGCATCCAGACCGGGTCGTTCCCGGGTGGGCCGACCAAGGGCGGTGAGATCGTCGCCCTGCACTCGTCCGCGTTCGGCTACGACGAGTCCGACAACGGCTTCAACATCAAGAAGATCACCATCACCGTCGAGTGCCGGGTCGTCCCGACGACGACGGCCGCCCCGACGACGACCGCGGCGCCGGCGACGACCGCTGCGGCACCGACCACCACGCAGGCCGGCAGTGGCGGCACCACGCCGACCACGGTCGCGGCGACGACGACGGTGGCCCCGGCATCCGGTGCCCTGCCCGTGACCGGGTCGCCGGTCGGCCCGCTGGTGGCCATCGCCGCGGTGCTGCTGGGCGTGGGTGGCGTGATGGTGGCCCGTACCCGGCGCAGCGCCGGCTGACGGGAGCCAGACCGAAGCGATCACCCGTTGGCGCACCCCGGTGTGCCAACGTGGAGGAGGAGGAAGAGCGGGCGATGGCGGTGGATCGAGAGGCCGTCCTGAGGGACGAGCGTGAGCTGACGGAGCCGGTCCTGGCAGGTCTGGGTCCCCGGCCCGCCAGCCTCGGCCCCGTCACCGCCCCCGACCTCGTCGCGCTCGGCGCCGGTGAGGCGGCGGAGGGTGGTGCGAACCTCCGCCGCCGCCTCGTCCTCATCGACCTCCTCGCTGTCGTGGCGGCCTGGGTCCCCTCGACCCTCGCCGGCATCGAGCCGGCGTACGGCCTGCCCAAGGCCGTGGTGCTCTCCGTGGCGATGGTCGTCACCAGCATGCTGGTGCTCTACGCCAACCACCTCTACCTGGCCCGGGTGTCGGCCTTCCGGTCCATCGAGATCGTGGCCATCAGCCGCTGCACCATCATCACGGTGGTGCTCGGCATCGCCATGCACCGCATCGCCCACATCGTCAGCCAGGGCCGGTGGCTGGTGCTCGGCGGTGCCGCCATGCTGGTGCTGCTCCTCATCGCCCGCAGCGGGTACCGGGCGTGGCTCGCTCGAGCCCGGTCCGCCGGGCGCTTCGTGCGTCAGATCGTCATCGTCGGCTCCGGCGCCGACGCCCGCGAGCTCGTCGACATGCTCCACGACCACCCCGACGCCGGGTACCGGGTGTGCGGGGTCGTCGGCGAGCGCCACCACGCCGACGCCTCGGGCCTGGGCGAGCTGTGGCGGGGGCGGCGGGCCGACACGCTCGGGATCGTGCGCAGCCTGGGGGCGAACGGCGTGATCCTCGTGGCCTCCGACCTGGCCCCGAACGAGATGAGCACGCTGGTCACCGAGCTGCAGCAGGCCGGCATCCACGTCCACCTGTCGAGTGGGGTGCGAGGGATCAACTACCGGCGTCTGCGCGCCACGCCCATCGCCTACGAGCCGCTCTTCTACCTGGAGCAGCTGCAGCTGAGCAACGCCCAGCTCCTGGCGAAGCGGGCCACCGACCTCGTGATCTCGGTGGTGCTCGTCGTCCTCCTCTCGCCGCTGCTGGCGGCCATCGCGATCGCCATCAAGCTGACCGACCGTGGCCCGGTGCTGTTCTCGCAACGCCGCGTGGGCCAGCACGGCTTCGTGTTCTCGGTGCACAAGTTCCGCACGATGGTCGTGGACGCCGAGGCTCGCCTGGCCGGGCTGAACGAGCAGAACGAGCGATCCGGCCCACTGTTCAAGCTCGACTGCGACCCCAGGGTCACCAGGATCGGGCGGTTGCTGCGCTGCACCAGCCTCGACGAGCTGCCGCAGCTCTTCAACGTGATCAAGGGCGAGATGAGCCTGGTCGGTCCTCGCCCGGCGCTGCCGTCGGAGGTCGCCCAGTTCGACGAGCGGCTGCTGTCACGCAGCCGGGTCCGCCCGGGCATCACCGGGCTCTGGCAGATCGAGGCGCGTGACAATCCGAACTTCGGCGCCTACCGCCGCCTCGACCTGTTCTACGTCGACAACTGGTCGTTCGGCCTCGATCTGGTCATCATGCTCGGCACCGTCGAGCAGGTGGTGGCCAAGGCCGTGTCGGCGGTCTTCGGCGGCCGCCGCGACTGACGCGCCGGCGCCTCAGCCCGCCGGTGGGCGCTGACGCACCCGATCGGCCAGCATCGCGAGGTCCTCCCGGAACGCGAGCTCCATGCGGGCCTGCTCCTGTGCGAGGCGGGCGAGGTGGCCTCGGAGCTCCTCGAACGCCACCGGGTCGACGCCCGGGCTGGTCTCGATCATCCGCCGCAGGACCTCGGCGTCGGTGCGCAGCTCCGCGGACTGCGTGGCCAGCGTCTTCAGCTGGGCGGCCAGCAGGTCCACCCGCCGCTGCAGGGCGGCGTGCTCGGGGTCGCTGCGGGGCACCGCCAGACGACGGATCGACTCCTCGATCTCGCGCAGGCGGCGCTCGTGGGTGTCGGCGGTGGCGTGCAGCTCCTCGAGCGGCGAGCTCGTGACGGGAGGGGTCACCAGGGGCGGGCTGAGGAGGCGGCGGGGCAGTGGGGGCGGGAGCTCCGCCGGCGCCGACTCACGGGCATCCGACTGCTCCTCCGCCGCCACGGCGTCGGTGACGACCCACTCGACCTCCTCCAAGCGGTCGTCGAGCGTGCTCGTGTGGATCTCGAGGCGCTCCACCCGGTTGGCGAGCTCGACCAGCTGCTGGCGCAGGGAGCGCACCTCTCGGGCTTCGTCGGCGGGACGCCGGAAGTGCGTCATCTCCGACCCGTCCTCCTTCCGCCGGGCGCCCAGGCGCCGTCACTGTAGGTGCTGGCGGCTTGAGGGTGGATAGTCCGATCAGCCCCGAACGCCGTGCAGCTGCTCCTCGGTGCGGCGGACGAGCTCGGCCCGCTCGTGGTCGGAGAGCGGGCGAGTGGTGCGGACGCTGAGCTCGATCCGCTCGTCGTGGGTGGGCACGGCGTGGATGTCGTCGACGAACAGGACCGACGTGAGGTGCGGGGAGCCGGCGAGGTCGCGCATGGTGCCGGCGACGGTGTCGGCCAGGTCGGAGGGGTCGGTGCCACCGGGCACGCTCACCGCCAGGCGCTCCTCGCTCGGCTCCTGGCTGAGGTTGCGCACCATGCCGAGGCGTGAGTTGCCGACGTGGATGGTGCCACGCCGGTCGACGAGCCGGGTCGACACCAGCCCGAGGTGCTCGACGACCAGGCGCTCCGGCACGCCGCGTCCGAGGTCGACCTCGATCTCGTCGCCGATGCCGTAGCGGTCCTCGAGGAGCACGGACATCCCGGTGAGGTAGTCGTCGACCTTGTGCTGGCCGCCGATCGCCATCGCGGCGCCGACGAAGCCGGCACCCGAAAGGAGGACCACCACGTTGAGGTCGAAGAGCCGGAACAGGACCACGGCGACGACGAGCCAGATCGCGAGGGAGCACAGGTGGCTGATCATGCGGGCGGCGGCATCGATGCGCTGCGCGCGCCGAGCCTCCACCAGCTGGGCTGGTGCAGCGCCCACCCGGCGCGACGGTGTGCGCCACCAGCGGGTGGGACGCACGGCCGAGCGGTCGGCGACCCGCCGGACGCTGCGCCGCACGAGCAGGCGCGCCAGTCGCGTGAGCAGCCACCCGATGGTGAGGACGGCGACCCCGGCCACCCAGGCGGGCACCTGGTCGCCGAGTCCACCGGCTTCGGGCGCCACGGCGGCAGAGAGGAAGGAGAACATCCGGTCCAGTGTGCCAATGAGCCGGCGCCAGCGGACGTCGCGCCCGCGTGACCTCCCTCACGTCACCCCGACAGCGCGACGGTGCCCGGCCGCAGATGGCCGGGCACCGTCGGGGGAGGGCGGGGTCAGCTCAGGATGTCGGCGGGGATCAGCACCCGGTCGATCGTGTGGATCACACCGTTCGAGGTGCGCACGTTGATCGGCAGGGTGAGCCGGGGATCGCGCAGGCCCAGCGGGTCGTTGTCGCGAAGGGTGATGAAGTCCACGCCGATGCTGCTGCCCTGCAGCGTGGGGATGCTGCCGGCGAGGATGACCTGGATCGGGCCGAGCACCGACGGTGCCACGTGGTAGGTGAGGACCTCGGTCAGGTTCTCGATCAGGCCCTCGCCGCCGAGGCCGTTCAGCGCTGCGGCGATGTGGTTGAAGGCGCCGGCCTCGTCCCAGGCGGTGTAGCCGAGGGCGCGAGCGGTGCGCACGAACGCGGCGTCGTTGGGAGCGAAGACCGTCAGACCACCCGGGCTGGCCAGGGCTCCGTCGAGACCCGCAGCGCGGACCGCGGCCTCGAGCATGTCGTAGTCCCAGCCCCGCCAGTCGAAGCCGCTGCCGCTGGCGTCGACGACGGACCAGATCGTGCGCCCACTCGTGGTGGACGGCGAGGACGTCGCACCGGCGGTCGAGGCGGTGGCGAGCAGTGCGGTGGCGCCGACGGCCAGGCCGGCAACGAGGGTGCGGATTCGCATCGGTGGTTCCTCCATGTGGTCGGGGTGACGACATGGATTCGCTGCGAGCACCGCGAACGGATGCACTGGTGGTCGAGACCGGCGTCGATCCGGTGACCTTCCGCTTTTCAGGCGGACGCTCTGCCGACTGAGCTACTCGACCGTGTGCGAGCGCAGCAGCGCTGCGCCCGAGCGGTCCCGACGGGACTCGAACCCGCGACCTCCGGCTTGACAGGCCGGCGTGAACTCCAACTTCACCACGGGACCAGGTGGTCTATGTGCACCCCCAACGGGATTCGAACCCGTGCCGTCACCTTGAAAGGGTGATGTCCTAGGCCGCTAGACGATGGGGGCGGGGTCGCCTCCGGTTGAGAGCGGGTGAACTCTAGCAACCAACCCTCGACGATCCGCCATCGTTGCCGGCATCGCGTCACCCGCCGGACATCGCCCGCACCGCGCTGTCGAGCAGCCAGCTCAAGAAGTCGTAGAGGTGGTGCTCGGCGAGGAGCGGGTCACCCGGTTCGAGGTCGCTGCTGTCATGGACCTCGTCGACGTCGAGGATGGTGCCGAGCACGAGCCGCAGCGCGTTCAGCGACTGGACGAACGCGTTGGCCTGGGACGGGCTCATCGCCTCGGTGCCGCCGAGCACCTCGTCGACGGCGTCGATGGCCGCGAGGCGGCTGGTGACGAGCTCCTCGCGCATGAGCCGCTGGTACTCGGCGTCGCGTTCGGGGTCGGCGTGGTAGGCGGTGGGGAAAAGCCGGCGCACCCGTGGGTCTGCCGGGTCGGCCACCAGCAGCTCGCGCATCTCCATGAGCAGGCGGCGGACCATCTCTCGTGCCGGCTGGTCGAGCTCGAGGCGGTACGTGCCGCTGCGGGTGCGCTGCACGGGGGAGCGCAGGCGCCGGATCAAGACGCGTCGTGCTCCATCGTCGCCCACAGCCCGTGCTCGTGGAGGCGGAACACGTCGAGCTCGGCCTTCTCGCGAGGGCCGCTCGCGACCACTGCCCGGCCCTTGTGGTGGACGTCGAGCATGAGCTGCGTCGCCTTCTCCTTGCTGTAGCCGAAGAGCTTCTGGAACACGAACGTGACGTACGACATCAAGTTGATGGGATCGTTCCACACGATGACGATCCAGGGCCGGTCTGCGGTGACGTCGGTGTCGGAGGTCGGGGCGTCGAGCTCGGCGGGCGCGCTGGACGGGCTCATGGCTCCATTCTCTCGCGTTGGTCGCCTCTGCGAGTTCGCCGTACGATCACCGAGGTATGGCTGTCGGCGCCCGCCCCTTCGTCCCGTCCCGGCTGGCGCCGGGCGGTGTGGCGCACGGCACCCGCCGCACGCCCACCACCGTCGTCGGCGGGTACATCGCCCTCACCAAGCCCCGCATCATCGAGCTGCTGCTCGTCACCACCGTCCCGACGATGGTGCTGGCCGAGGGCGGCTGGCCGGCGTGGAGCCTGATCGTGGTCACCCTGATCGGGGGCTCGCTCGCCGCCGGCGGTGCGAACGCCATCAACATGTACGTCGATCGCGACATCGACGCCCTCATGGAGCGCACGCGGGGACGCCCCCTCGTCACCGGCCTGATCCCACCTCGCCACGCGCTCGTGTTCGCCATCGCCCTCGAGGTCGTCGCGTTCGGGGTGCTCTGGTGGGGCGCCAATCTGCTGTCGGCGGTGCTGGCGCTGTCGGCGGCGCTGTTCTACGTGTTCGTCTACACGCTGTGGCTCAAGCGCACCAGCCGGCAGAACATCGTCATCGGCGGCGCGGCCGGGGCGGTGCCGGTGCTGGTCGGCTGGGCCGCGGTGCAGGACTCGCTCGACTGGCCGGCGGTGGTGCTCTTCCTGGCCATCTTCTTCTGGACGCCGCCCCACTTCTGGGCGCTGGCCATCCGTCACGCCGACGAGTACCGCGCCGCCAGCGTGCCGATGCTCCCCTCCGTCGTGCCCCTGGGCGTGGCGGTGCGGAAGATGGTCGTCTACACGGTGCTTCTCGTCGCCACCACCCTGGTGCTGGTGCCTGTCGCCGGGCTCGGGTGGATCTACGCAAGCACGGCGGTGGTGCTCGCAGCGGTGTTCCTGTGGGGCACCGTGCAGCTGGCGCGCCGTCCCAGCGCCCAGGCATCCATGCGGCTGTTCGCGTTCTCGATCACCTACATCACGCTGCTGTTCGCGGCGTTGACCGTGGATGTGCTGGCGGGTGGTGGCTGACACGGCGGTCCCGTCGATCGCCGTGCCCGAGGCCTGGTACGACGATCTCACCCGCCTCGGCGGGCCCACCACCCCGGCGGGCATCATCCGCCAGCTGCTGCGCGACCCACTGTTCCGGGTGCTCTTCACGCTGCGGGCCTGGCAGGCGGCCACGAGCAGCGGCACGGGGGGCGTCTGGTGCCGGAAGCTGGCCGGGCGGGCCCACCTGTGGACGACCCGCCGGGCTGCCATGGACTTCCCGGTGAGCCTCACCGTGGCGCCGGGCCTGGCGATCACCCACGGCTGGGGCCTGGTCGTGGCCCCGGGGACGGTGATCGGCCGCAACGTCACGCTGTTCCACGGGGTGACGCTCGGCACACGCGACCGCATCGACGACACCGGCGAGCGGACCAACCTCGGTGTGCCGACCATCGACGACGAGGTGTGGATCGGTCCGGGAGCGTGCGTGCTCGGCCCCGTGCACGTCGGTCGGGGCGCGCGGATCGGCGCCGGCGCCATCGTGATCACCGACGTGCCGGCCGGCGCGGTGGTGGTGGCCGGCCCGGCGCGCGTCGCGCGGCTGGGATCCCCGCCCGATGTCGTCAACCCGGCGCCCGATCGACGGGCGCAGTGATTTCCGTGACCGACCGGGCCGGTGGGTAATGTCGCACGCGACAACCGACCGGATCAGCGCCGAGCTGGGGCCTGTCGTCGCGCCCGACGCATGCTGAGAGCGACGCCGAGAAGAGAGCACCTCGCGACATGACCACCATCGACACGTCAGCCGAGCACCTGGCGCCCGCCGCCGCGGGGTCCGTCGACCGGGGCTCGGCCGTGGCGTCCGTGGCGGCGTGGATGACCTCCGCCGACCACAAGCGAATCGGCCGCCTGTTCGTGGGATCCGGCCTGCTGGTGCTGCTCGCCACGGTGGTCGTCGGCGTGCTGCTGGCCGTCGAGCGGATCGACGTCACCTGGTACATGCTCGTCGACGAGGACGCGGCGTCCCAGCTCTTCACGGCGTACCGCGTCGGCCTCGCCTTCGGTGTGGTGGTGCCGTTGCTGCTCGGCCTGGCCATCGCCATCGTCCCGCTGCAGCTGGGTGCACGGGCGATGGCGCTGCCCCGGCTGGCGATGGCGGGCTTCTGGGCCTGGCTGGCCGGGATCGTCATGGTGACCGTGAGCCTGGCCAGCAACGGCGGCCCCGGCGGCGGTGACGCCGACATGGTCGACCTGTACCTGGTCGGGCTGGGCTTCCTGGCGCTCGGCATCACCGCCGCCGCCATCGCGCTGGCGACGACCGTGCTCACCACTCGGGCCCCCGGCATGTGGCTGCACCGAGTCCCGCTGCTCGCCTGGTCGGCGCTGGTCTCGTCGGTCGGGCTGGTGCTGACGATGCCGATCCTGCTCGGTGACGTCGTCTACCTGTTCCTCGACCACCGCAACGCCCGGGTGGCGTTCGGGGGCAACGCCGGCATCGACCAGTGGACCGGTTGGGCGCTCACCCAGCCGCAGACCTATGTGTACGCCATCGTGGCGCTCGGCGTGCTGGCCGACATCGTCCCGGTGGTGGCACGGCGCCGCCTGCCGTCGCGCTCGGGCCTGCTGGCGGCCGTGTCGCTGGTCGGGTTCGCGGCGCTCGCCGGTGTCAGCCAGACCGAGCACCGTCTGGTGTGGACCGGCGACGGCATCGAGGTCGCCGACAAGGTCAAGTCGCTGGTGCCCTTCCTCATCTTCAACGGGCTGCCGGCCCTCGGGGTCCTCGGGGTCCTCGCACTGTGCGTCGGCACCTTCCGGCACCACCGGCCCCGCCTGTCGGCCCCGTTCGCCTGGGCGGTGCTCGGCGTCTTGCTGCTGCTCGTCGGGACGGCCGCCAACCTCGTCGGGCTGGTCGACGACGCCGAGGTGCGCTTCACCGTCTACGGCGAAGGCGTCCTCGTCAGCGTCGGGTATGCCGGGGTGATGGGGGCGGTCGCCGGATTGGTGTTCTGGGGACCGAAGCTCTGGGGTCGTCGCCTCGCCAACGCCCCGCTGCTGCTGCTGGGCCCGGTGTTCTTCCTCGGGGCCCTGCTCGTGACGGCCGCGTACCTGATTGCTGGGTTCCTCGACCAGCCGGCGGCGACGCTCGGCGGCTTCGAGTACAGCTCGACCAAGGACGTGCTGAACATCGTGGCCGTGGGCGGCCATGCGCTCGTGCTCATCGCGGCGGGCGCCGTCGTGGTGCTGGCGGTGCACGGCTTCATCCGTGGGGCCACCGCCGGCGACGACCCGTGGGACGGCCAGACGCTCGAGTGGGCGACGTCGTCGCCACCGCCGGCCGACAACTTCGCCGAGATCGCCACCGTGGTGTCCGCCGAGCCCCTGTCCGACCTCAAGCGCCGCGGGAGTGACGTCCGATGATCGCCCTGCCTCCGGGCCCCAATCCGGCACCGAGCCGGCAGCTGCTCGTCGCCACGGCCCTCGCCGGTAGCGCCGCGGCCATGGTCGTCGCAGGGATGCTCGCCATCTGGCTGCGCTTCCGTGCCGCGGCGCCGTCCGTCGCGTCGGGCGATGGCTTCGTCAAGGCGTGGGTGCCCGACGGCGTGTCGATCCCCGAGGTGGCGGCGAACGTCATGCTGATCACGCTCGGTGCCCTGCTGGTGATGGCCCAGTGGGCCGTGTACGCGGCGAAGCGCCAGGATCGTGGCCATGCGGCACTCGCCCTCGGGGTCACGTTCCTCTTGGGTGTCGCGGCGCTGAACTCCCAGATCTTCCTCTACAGCCAGATCGGCCTCGGCATCGCCGACGGCGTGTACCACGTGATGTTCTACGCCATCACGGGGACGTTCACGGCGCTGCTGATCACCGGGCTCGCCTACACCGCGGTGACCGCGTTCCGCTACCTCGGCGGACGGTCCGCCGACACCGAGCTGGTGGCGGCCCACGCCCTGTACTGGTATCTCCTCACGGCCGTCTACGTGGCCCTGTGGTTCGTCGTGTACGTCCAGAAGTAGGGAACAGGCGGCAGCACTCATGTTCACCACTGGTTCCAAGCTCTTCTACGGTCTCGGCTGCGGCGCCACCGTCGCCGCCATCGCCTACGGGATCGAGACCGACTGGGGCGCCATCGGGGTGATGGGCCTCGTCAGCGCAGCGGTGGTCCTGTTCTTCGTGGGCGGGATGATGGCCGTGCTGCGCGACGCCGACGTGCTGCGACTGGACCCGGCGCTGCGCGAGGGCACCGCTGCCGCCCAGCGGGCAGCCCGGGGCAGCATCTGGCCCATGGTCGCTGCGGTCGGCGCGGCCGTCGTGGGCGTCGGCCTCGTCACCGAGCAGCGGGTGTTCGTGGTCGGCGTGATCGTGCTGGTGGTGGCCCTCGTCGAGTGGACGATCACCGCGTGGGCCGACCGGGCCTCCGCCGACGGCACCTACAACCGCCGAGTCGGCAAGCGCTTCCTCGACCCCATCGAGCACCCGATCTTCGCCGTCGTCGGGCTCGGGATCATCGTGTTCTTCTTCTCCCGGCTGATGCTGGCCCTGTCGAGCACCTCCGGTGCGGTCGTGTTCATCGTGGTGGCGGCGCTGATCCTGGCGCTCGGGGCGCTGCTCGGCGTGCGCCGGCACGTCAGCAAGGGCGTGGTGGGCGGGATCATCGCGTTCGGCTTCATCGGCCTGGCGGCCGCTGGCATGGCCGCCGCGGTGCAAGGCGAGCGCGACGACCTCTCCGAGGAGCACCCGGCGAAGGAGTGCGGACCCGAGGAGTCGGAGTGGGACCGCAGCTCGCTCGACCACGTGTCGGCCAAGACCGGCGAGCTGGCCACCGTCTACTTCGAGGACGGGCAGGTGTGGGCCGAGATCCCTGGCTTCGACGAGAAGCTGGACCAGATCACCGTCCAGCGCTCGGCACAGAGCGTCATCTTGTTCGTGAACAACGACGCCCAGGAGCGGCGCCTGGTGGCCACGCTCGGGCCCGGCGCCGATCCCGCCGAGACCTGCACCCAGCTGACCGGTGAGGACCAGACCCAGTTCCTGACCCTGAAGTACGAGACCCGCAGCGACCCGGCCGACCCGTTCCTGCTGTTCGTGGCCGGGGTCGAGGGATCCTCGGTCGAGGTGCTGGTGCCGTGACCGACGACCCCATGAGGAGCCGTTCCGACGTGACGACTACGGTTGACGCTGTGTCAGCAGCGCCGCACTCGCCCCGACCCCGGCGCGCCCGCTGGGCCCTTCCGGTCGTGGCGGCGTCGGTGGCGCTGCTCGCCGGGTGCGCCCAGGACGCGCCACAGGACACCTGGCAGCCCGCCGGCACCAACGCGCAGACGATCGACGACCTCCAGAAGCCGATCTTCTACGTGGCGGGCGTCGTCGGCCTGCTCGTCTTCGCCGTCATCGGCTACGTGATCGTCCGCTACCGCGACCGTGGCCAGCCCATCCCGGAGCAGAGCCACGGCAACCCGGCCATCGAGATCACGCTCACCATCATCCCGGCGGTGATCCTGGCCACCATCGGCGTGTTCACCGTGCGCACGGTGTTCGACTTGGCCGAGACCGACGACACGGAGATGATCATCAACGTCACCGGCCAGCAGTGGTGGTGGGAGTACGACTACCCGGTGCAGGACGATCTCGGCATCACGTCGCCGATCATCACTTCGGGCCAGCTGGTGTTCCCCACCGACACCAACGTCATCTTGCGCATCACCAGCCGCGACGTGATCCACTCGTATTGGATCCCGGCGCTGAACGGGAAGAAGGACGCCGTGCCGGGCCGGGTCCACGAGCTGCGGATGCAAGCCGACGAGCCGGGGATCTACGAGGGCCAGTGCACGGAGTTCTGCGGGCTCTCCCACGCCAACATGCGCATGGAGGCGGTGGCGCTCGACCGAGCCGACTTCGATGCCTGGGTGGCGGGCCAGCTCGAGCCGGTGACGATGCTGGCCGAGGGGGACGAGGGCTACGAGGGCCAGCAGCAGTTCATCAGCCAGTGCTCCCGGTGCCACCAGGTGAACGGCCTCGAGAACGCCGACGGCGAGCCCATCTTGAGCGTCCCCCAGGAGAACGTCTACCCCGGTGCGGCGCCGAACCTCACGCACCTCATGAGCCGCAACACGTTCGCCGGGGCGATGTTCGACCTGCTGAACGGGGCCTGCCGCGACAAGGTGTTCAACGCGCCGCCCGACGAGGTGGGGGCCCTCTACCTGGAGGGCGTCACCCCGGACTGCCTCAACGACGCCCAGCTGCGGGCGTGGCTGCGCAACGCGCCCGCGCAGAAGCCGATGTACACGAACCCTGCCGACCTCGAGCCCACCGATGGTCTCTACCGTGGGATGCCCTACCTGGGCCTGAACGAAGAGCAGATCGACGTGCTGGTCGAGTACCTGCTGACGCTGAAGTGACGGGAGTGCGCTGATGGCCATCGTCGAACGACCCGCCCCCGCCAGCCCCGTCCCGGTGCCCGCCACCGTGACGCCGGCGTCGACCTACGGCGTGTTCCGCCGCCCGGTCGCGACCACGGGATGGCGCAGCTGGGTGTTCACCGTCGACCACAAGAAGCTCGGCATCATGTACGGCGTCACCGCCATGGTGTTCTTCCTGGTGGGAGGCATCGAGGCGCTGCTGATCCGCCTCCAGCTGGCGGCGCCGGACGGCAAGATCCTGTCCGCCGACGCCTACAACCAGATGTTCACCATGCACGCCACGACCATGGTGTTCCTTTTCGTGATGCCGATGGCGACGGCGTTCGCCAACTACTTCCTGCCGCTGCAGATCGGTGCCCGAGACGTGGCGTTCCCGCGCATCAACGCCCTCGGCTTCTGGCTGCTGCTGTTCGGCGGGATCTTCCTCAACACGTCGTGGATCCTCGGCGGCGCCGCCGACGGCGGCTGGTTCATGTACGCGCCGAACAGCGGGCCGGTGTTCTCCCCCACCCACGGTGTCGACTTCTGGGCCATCGGGTTGCTCATCACGGGCGTGGCCTCGCTGACCAGCTCCATCAACCTCATCGTCACCGTGCTCAACATGCGGGCGCCGGGGATGAGCCTGATGAAGATGCCGGTGTTCACCTGGATGGTCCTGGTGGTGCAGTTCCTGCTGCTGTTCGCCGTGCCGGTCATCACCGTGGCGCTCGTGCTGCTGATCTTCCAGCGGGAGTTCGGCGCGACGTTCTTCGACGTCAGCCAGGGTGCCGACCCGCTGCTGTGGCAGCACCTGTTCTGGATCTTCGGTCACCCCGAGGTGTACATCCTGATCCTGCCCAGCTTCGGGATCGTGTCCGAGGTACTGCCGGTGTTCTCCCGCAAGCCCCTCTTCGGCTATCCGTTCGTGGTGTTCTCCGGCGCTGCGATCGGCTTCGTCGGCTTCGGTGTGTGGGCCCACCACATGTTCGCATCGGGCCTCGGCCCGGTGTCCGTGTCGGTGTTCGCGGTGGCGACCATGGCGATCGCCATCCCGACCGGCGTGAAGATCATCAACTGGACGATGACCATGTGGGGCGGCAAGCTCTGGTTCGCCACGCCGATGCTGTTCGCGATCGGCCTGATCGTGCAGTTCACGATCGGCGGCCTGTCCGGCGTCACCCACGCGGTGGCCCCCTCGGACACCCAGCAGACCGACACCTACTACATCGTCGCCCACTTCCACTACGTGCTGTTCGGCGGGGCCATCTTCGGCATCTTCGCCGGTCTCTACTACTGGTGGCCGAAGGTGTTCGGCAAGTGCCTGAGCGAGCGGCTCGGCCAGTGGAACTTCTGGCTGATGGTGATCGGGATGAACCTGGCGTTCGGCCCGATGCACATCATGGGCCTGCAGGGCCAGCCCCGCCGGATGTACATCTGGACCGAGGCCCGGGCCGGCGAGGGGTTCTTCAACCTGGGGTTCTGGAACCTGGTGTCCACGATCGGTGCGTTCATCCTGGCCACCGGCGTGCTCATGTTCTTCATCAACGTGGTGCACACCACCCGCAAGGGTGCGAAGGCTCCCCTCGACCCGTGGGACGCCCGCAGCCTGGAGTGGATGACCACGAACCCGCCGAAGGAGCACAACTTCGACGCCATCCCGACGGTGCACCACCTCGACGAGTTCTTCCACCGCAAGTACGAAGAGGACGAGCAGACCGGCGAGATCGTGCCGGTGACCACCGCCGAGGCGCTGCTGGCCGAGCAGGAGGCGCACGCAGACCACCACATCCACATGCCGTCGCCGTCGTTCTGGCCGCTCGTGGTGGCCTTCGGCTTCGTGCCGCTCGGCTACGGGCTGATCTACGCCTACGTCGTGGCCTTCGTCGGTGCCGCCATCATCCTGCTCGGGCTGTTCGGATGGGCGCTCGAGCCCTCCACGGCCGACGAGGCCGACTTCGACCCACCCGGCGCCGGACCCGACGGCACGACTCAGGAGCTGGCTCCCATTGTCTGACGTGGCCGTTTCCCCCGTCGCCCACGACAGCCACGGAGGCCATGGCACCTCCACCGGCATCTCCAACAACAAGCTGGCGATGTGGCTGTTCCTGGGCTCGGAGTGCCTGCTGTTCGGCGGGCTGATCTCCACCTACATGCTGTACCGGGGCCGGGTCGCCGAGGGTCCGACACCGAACCAGGTGTTCGACGTCCCGTTCACCTCGGTCACCACCTTCGTGCTGCTCATGAGCTCACTCACCATGGTCCTGGCGGTGTCGGCAGCCCAGCGGCGCGACGTGCGCAACGCCACGCTGTGGCTCACCATCACCGCGCTGCTCGGCGCCACCTTCGTCGGCGGCCAGGTGTACGAGTTCACCGCCTTCTACCGCGAGGGTCTGGGCTTCACCACCAGCCTGTTCGGCTCGAGCTTCTACACCCTCACCGGGTTCCACGGGATGCACGTCACCGGCGGCGTGATCATGTTGATGGCCGTGGTCGGCATGATGCACCGCAGCACCATCCCGGGCGACCATGGCGAGGTGGTCGAGAACGTCGGCTTGTACTGGCACTTCGTCGACATCGTCTGGATCGTGATCTTCACCCTCGTCTACCTGATCCCGAGCTGAGGCCCTCATGACCACCACATCAGAGCTGCACGAGGTCGACGCCCACGACGAGGCGGAAGCCCACGGCCTGTCCGACATCGGCTACGTGAAGGTGGCGATCTTCCTCGCCGCGCTCACCGCGCTCGAGGTGTCGACGTACTACTTCGACTTCGGGCCGTTCTTCATCCCGCTGCTGCTGATCCTGATGGCCATCAAGTTCGTGACGGTGGTCTCGTACTTCATGCACCTGAAGTTCGACCAGCGCCTGTACAGCTTCATGTTCTACGCCGGGCTCGGGCTCGCGCTCATGGTGTACATCGGCACACTCGCGACCTTCAAGTTCTTCGTGTCGAGCTGAGCGGGCACGAGCGTGCTCGCCGAGGCCGTCAACCCGCTGCTGGACCCGTGGCGGTACCAGCTGCACCCCGAGGTCTGGGTGCTGGTGGGGGCGCTGATCCTGGCGTACGTCTACGTCGTGAGGGTGCTCGGTCCGAAGGTCGTCACCGACGGCCCGGTCGTGACCCGGCGCCAGGTCGGCTGCTTCGCCGGCGCCATGGCGCTGCTGTGGTTCGCCTCGGACTGGCCGGTGCACGACATCGGTGAGGAGTACCTCTACTCCGTGCACATGGTGCAGCACATGGTGCTGTCGTACTTCGTGCCACCGCTGGCGCTTCTGGCCACCCCCGAGTGGTTCGCCCGGCTGCTGTTCCACGGCCGGGCCTACCGGATGCTGAAGGTGCTCACCCGCCCCGTGGTGGCGGGCGCCATCTTCAACCTGGCGATCGTGATCACGCACATCCCCGCCGTGGTCAACGCCAGCACCGAGAACGGACCGCTGCACTACGGGCTCCACACCATGGTGGTGGTGTCGGGGCTGGTGATGTGGATGCCGGTCGTGTCGCCGATGCGAGCGCTGCAGATCGGGCCGGTGGCCAAGGCGGTGTACCTGTTCTTGGTGTCGGTGGTCATGACCATCCCGGCGGCCTGGCTGGTGTTCGCCGAGGGCGCCGTCTATCAGCACTACGACCACCCGGTGCGGGTGTGGGGCATGACGGTCAACGACGACCAGCAGCTCGCAGGAGCGATCATGAAGGTGGGCGGCGGCCTGTACCTGTGGTCGATCGTGGTGTTCGTGTGGTTCCGCCGCTTCGCGGCCACGTTCGCTGCCGAGCAGTCGTACCGGCGAAGCGCGCAGATCCCGAGCGCCGAGATCACCGGCCACGACGAAGTGCCGCTGACCACCGCCGACGTCGACGCGGCCTTCCGCCGCTCGCCGGCCGCCGACGAGCCCGTCCGGTGACGGGCGCTCACTCCCAGCGGAACAGCGCGGCGGCGGTGAGCGGGGCAGCCACCGCCCAGGCCACCAGGACCGCCCAGCCTCGTCCGGCCGAGCCGGCGGCGCCGAGGGCGGCGTGCAGGACCTCCGACAGCGCCCCCGAGGGGAGCAGCCGTCCCACGGCGCGAAGTGGCGCCGGCATCTCGGCGAACGGCACGACGATCCCGCCGAGCAGCAGCATCACCAGGTAGAGGCCGTTCTGCACGGCCAGGTTCACCTCGCCCCGCAGACGTCCGGCCAGGGTGAGGCCGATGCCGCCGAACGCGAGGGTGCCGACCACCACCCCGGTCAGGGCCACGGCCCACTCCGGCGAGGACGGCGACCAGCCGAGGGCGTACGCCGTGGACACGAGCACGACGAGCTGCACCGACTCGACGACGGCGACGGCGGCGATCTTCGCCCCGATCAGGCGGCCCCGGCCGAGCGGTGTGGCGCCGAGGCGCTTCAGCACGCGGTAGCTGCGCTCGAAGCCGGTCGCGATGCCCAGGCTCACCATGGCGGTGGACATCACCGCGAGCGCGAGCACCCCGGGGGTGAGGAAGTCGATCGGCTCCTCGTCGCCGGTGGGGAGCACGTCGACCTGGCTGAAGAACACGAGCAGCAGCACGGGGATGCCGAGCGTCACGAGCAGCTGCTCGCCGTTGCGGATCGTGACCTGGAGCTCGGCGCGGAGCTGGGCGGCGAGTGGGCTCACGGGCCGGCCTCGCCGGGCTGGGTGAGGCGGACGAACACGTCCTCGAGGCGCTGGCTGCCGGCCCGGAGATCGTCGAGGGGGAGGCCCTCGCCAGCGAGCCAGCCGGTGAGGCGGGCCAGCAGCTGGGGATCGGCCGCGCCGGCGATCCGGAACGAGGCGGGACCGGTCCGCTCGACCGGCTGGCCGAGGTGCTCGGCGAGTGCCACGTCGTCGAGCTCCGCCGAGCTGGTGAACCGGACCTCGTCGGCGCCGCGGCGCAGCTCGTCGAGCGTGCCGTCGGCCACCACGCTGCCGCGGTCGATGATGACGACGTGGTCCGCGACCCGTTCGGCCTCGTCGAGCTCGTGGGTGGCCAGCACCACCGCGCAGCCGCCGTCGGCCAGGGTGCGCAGGATCGACCTGATGGTGGCGCGCCCGTTCACATCGACGCCCGAGGTCGGCTCGTCGAGGAACGCGACGTCCGGCTGCGCTGCCAGGGCGAGGGCCAGCGAGAGCCGCTGGCGTTCCCCGCCGGACAGCCGCCGCCACGGGCTGCGGGCCCGCTCGTCGAGGCCGACGGTGGCGACGAGCTCGTCAGGGTCGGCGCGCCCTCCGTGGAGCGCGCAGTACAGCGCGACGGTGTCGCGCACCCGGGCGCTCGGGTAGACGCCGCCGTCCTGGAGCATCACCCCCATGCGGGTGGCCAGACGACGCTGGTCGCGGGCCGGGTCGAGGCCGAGCACGCGGACCTGGCCGGCGCTCGGGCGCCGGTACCCCTCGCACACCTCGATCGTGCTGGTCTTGCCGGCACCGTTCGGTCCGAGCACCGCCGTGATGGCACCGGCCTCGGCCCGCCAGCTGATCTCGTCGACCGCGGTGAGGGTGCCGTAGCGCACCACGAGCCCCTCGACCTCGACGACCGCCATGGGAGCGAGGATAGGCCGCGAGGGCCCGCCGGATAGCCTGACGCACCTGTGATCGACGTGCGGCTCCTGAGAACCGACCTTCCCGCCGTGCGCGCTGCGCTGGGTCGACGCCGCCATGCCGAGCTGCTGGAGCAGGTCGACGCCGCAGCGCTGCTCGACGCCCGCTCGCGTGAGATCACGGCCCAGCGCGACGAGCTGCGCCGGGCGGTGAACGAGACGTCGAAGCGGGTCGGCGAGCTGCGCCGGGCCGGTGACGCCGAGGCCGCCGAGGCGCTCATGGCCCAGAGCCGGGAGCTCGGGGCTCGTGAAGGCGAGCTCGATGCCGAGGGAGAGGCCGTGCAGCGGTCGCTGCGCGAGCTGCTGCTGCGGATCCCGAACCTGCCGCACCCCGACGCGCCCGACGGTCGTGGCGAGCAGGACAACCCGGTCGTGAAAGGCCCGATCGGGTGGTCGCCCGACCTCCCCGAGCACCGCCGTGTCCCGCACTGGGAGGCAGGGGTGGAGCTGGGGATCCTCGACAACGAGCGGGCCACCAAGCTGAGCGGGGCCATGTTCACCATGCAGCGTGGACTGGGTGCGGCGCTCGGGCGGGCGCTGTGCCAGCTCGCCCTCGACCGCAACGCCGACGCGTTCGAGGAGATCCGCCCGCCCACGCTCGTTACCACGGCGACCCTGACGGCCACCGGGCACCTGCCCAAGTTCGCCGACGACGCGTATGCGGTCGAGCGGGACGACCTGTGGCTCATCCCCACCGCCGAGGTGCCGCTCACGTCCATGCACGCCGGTGAGATCCTCGACGAGGCCGACCTGCCCCGTCGCTACGTCGCCTACACGCCGTGCTACCGGCGGGAGGCCGGCTCGGCCGGTCGTGACACGCGTGGGATGCTGCGCACCCACGAGTTCGACAAGGTGGAGATCCTTGCCGTCACCCGCCCGGAGGATGCGCCGGCGATGCTCGACGAGCTCGTCGAGCGCGCCGAGGGGACCATCGCCGCCCTCGGGCTGCCCTACCGGATCATCGAGATCTGCACCGGCGACATGGGCCAGAGCCACCACCGCAGCTTTGACGTCGAGGTGTACGCACCCGGCAGCGACCGCTGGCTCGAGGTCAGCTCCGTCAGCTGGTTCAGCGACTACCAGGCGCGCCGGGCCGACATCCGGTTCCGTCGCACCGGCCAGAAGGGCACCGAGATCGCCCACACGCTGAACGGCTCGGCGCTGGCGGTGCCACGGGTCTGGGCGGCGATCGTGGAGAACTACCGAGAAGTCGATGGGTCGGTGACCCTGCCCGAGGTGCTGCGTCCGTACCTGCGCGGCCACGAGCGGATCGAGCGGCCGGCGTGAGCGTGCGCGACCGTCGCGTGCAGTACGAGACGCCAGGGCTCGAGCGCGCCGACCTCGCCGACGATCCGGTCGCGCAGTGGCACCGCTGGTACGACGAGGCGGTGGCCGCCGGCCTGGACGAGCCGAACACGATGGCGCTCGCCACCGTCGACGGCGAAGGCCGGCCCGATTCGCGCCTGGTGCTCGTGCGCGGTGTCGACGCCGGCGGTCTGACGTTCTTCACCAGCTACGCGAGCCCCAAGAGCGACCACCTGGCGGCGACGCCGTACGCCGCCGCGACCTTCGCGTGGCTCGCCCACCACCGCCAGGTGAGGGTGCGGGGCCGGGTCAGCCGTGTGAGCGACGCCGAGAGCGACGAGTACTTCGCCTCCCGACCCCGCGAGCACCGGCTCGGCGCATGGGCGTCCGCGCAGTCGGCCGAGATCGCCGACCGGGCGGCGCTCGAGGCGGCGCTGGCCGAGGTCACGGATCGCTTCCGCGGGGCCGACGTCCCCCGGCCGCCCCACTGGGGTGGGTGGCGGATCGAGCCCGAGGTCTGGGAGTTCTGGCAGGGGCGTCCGAACCGGCTGCACGACCGCTTCCGCTACACCGCCGCCGGCGGGGGCTGGCGGGTGGCGCGGCTGTCACCCTGACCCGGAGATCCACGTCGAAGCAGCGCCGGCCAGGGCGTCGATGAGGGCAGCGGTGTGCGGGGTCGGTCCCGGTCCCTTCCAGTGCTGCCAGCGGGGGCCGGCGCCGCGCACCCGTGGCGGCAGCTCGAGCTGCACGCCTCGATCCGGTGGCAGGTTGACGGGGTTGGTCGGGTGCAGGCCCCGCAGCTCCTCGGGGATCGCGTCGAGGTCGGTGACGATCTCGTACTCCGGGAGTGCCGGTCGCAACACCGTGCCGAGGTGCTCGGCCAGGCGTCTGTTGGCGCCGCCGAGGAGCAACCGGGTGAAGAACCCGTGGCGGCCGTAGCCGTGGACGGTGATCACGATCTCGACGTGGCGCACGAAGGCGTCGAGGGCGGCGGACTCGGCCGGGGACACCTTGTTGGACGGGATGTGCCAGCGCAGGTCCGGTGGCTGCAGCACCCCGTAGTAGCTGGCGCCGGCGCGCGCTGCGGCGGCCCGGGCGACGACGTCGGTCATCGCCTCGAGCGACCCGCCGTGGAAGGCCATGAACCCGAAGCGGCCGCGCAGCTCGACGACCTCCTCGACCCCGGGCTGGGCGAGCAGGTCGGCGAACGTCACGAGGCGTCGGTCCCCGCCGGCTTGCCGCCGCGAGGCCGGCGCACGACCACGAAGACGATGGCCCCGAGCACGATGGCGCCCAACACGACGGCGAGGCGGATGGCGCCCTGGTCCTGCAGGAATGTGGCGACCCGGCTCTGCCAGCCTTCGACCCGCTGGGTGACGGCGTCGCCGCCCGTCGAGTCGGTGATGAACGTGTACCAGTACCAGGCGAGGTACATCCCGGTGAGGATGATGAACACGGCGGCTGCCTTGTCGGCGTAGCGCATGAACGAGCGCAGGGCGGTCAGCAGGCCGGTGCTGGCGAAGGCCAGGGTCACGGTGAGCGCGGTGACGAGCAGCGACATCCCGAGCCCGTAGAGCACGATGGAGATCACACCGCTGATGAACCCCTTGGTCCCGATGGTGCCGAGGATCGCCGTCGTCAAGAAGCCGATCGTGCAGCCGATGGAGGCCACCGCGTAGGCGATCCCGAAGATGTACATCGAGCGGAACGTGCGATCACGGTGCTCCGGCGAGATCTGGGGTGTGGTGAAGCGCGGCTTCCACCCGGCGAGCATGGCGATGCCGAAGAACACGAGCGCCACGCCGATGCCGAACGCCACGTACTTCGCTCGCAGCTCGATCCACTGGGTGAACAGCCGGGAGATCGTGCCGACGATCAAGAAGACGGTGATGAAGCCGAGGCTCGTGGCCGCGCTCACGACGAGGGCTCGCTGCACGTTCGCCCGCTGGCTGCCGGGGCGGGTGCCCTCGAGGCCGAGGAAGTACATGAGGTAGGCGGGCAGGAGCACGAACCCGCACGGGTTGACGGCCGCCAGCACGCCGAGGAGGAAGCTGTATGCGAAGTTGCCCTCGATCACGAGCATCAGCTGACCAGCTCCTCGTCGATGATGCGGATGAGCTCGTCGGCGGTGAGCTCGCCGGCGTGCTGCTCGACGATGGTGCCATCGGGCGCCACGAACAGGGTGGACGGGAAGATGGCGACCCCGGCGGCGGCGAGGAACTCGCCGTCGGGGTCACGGTAGGTGTCGTAGGTGATCCCGTGCTCGTCGGCGAACGATCGGGCGGTCTCCTGGTCGTCGCGGGGGTTGATGCCGACGAAGTCGACCTCCGAACCCCGCTCGGCGGCGACGGTCGCGAACGCAGGGAGCTCACGCCGGCAGGGTGGGCAGGTGGAGTACCAGACGTTCACCACCATGGGCCGCCCGACGAGCGTGGCCGTGGACACTCTGGCACCGTCAGGTCCGAGCACCTCGACGTCCGGGAAGGGCTCACCGGCGAGCGCGGCGTTGGTGGGGATGCCGGGCGTCGCAGCGGTGTCGCCGGATGCGGGGAACGTCGCCGTCGGTGTGGTGCTGTCGTCGTCGTCGACCTGGGCCCACGCCCACCCACCCGCCACCGCGATGACGGCGGCAGCGGCGAGCGAGCCGGAGAGCAGGCGACGTCGGACCACGCCGTCGAGGCTATCCAGCGACCTCGGGCCGGCCTCGTCGGCCGACCCGAGGTGCCGGGGCGAGGGCCGGGGGTCGCTCGCCCACCGGCGAGCCCGGGGGGTGGCTGCCGGTGGGGGCGTTGCCCCGGACCGTCGGATGTGACGGCCCTGAGCCCCGGTCAGGCGACCCGGGGCTCGGCCGGGAGGGCGTTGCCGTCCTCGTCGATGAGCACCGGCGCGTGGCCGTGCTTGGGTGGGCGACCGCGAGGCCGCTTGGTGACGACGATCCGGCCGCCGTCGAGCAGCTCGCCGCCCCAGACGCCCCACGGCTCGGCCCGCTCGAGCGCGCCGTCGAGGCACTCGATGCGCAGGGGGCACTTGGCGCAGATGGCCTTGGCCCGGGCGATGTCGTGGACGTCGTCGGAGAAGAACAGCGCCGTCAGGGTGCCGTTGCCGTCGCGACAGCGCGCCGCGGTCCACCGCGTGGCGACCTCGACGGGGGCGAGGCCGGTGTCGACGTCGATGTCGATGGGGAGCTCTTGGGTCAGGACGTACATCTCGGGTTCCGTTCGCTGTTCGTTCGGTGTTGGCGGTGTCGTGGGGCGGCAGGTTCAGGGCGGAGAAACGAAGAGGCCGCCGGGATCTGGTCCCAGCGGCCTCGGTGCGGTGCCCGACGTGTGCGGTGTCGCTACGTCAGGGTCCTCCCGAGGCGCCGGGTGGAGCGCTTGGCGGTGGCGTTGGACGTGTGCTGGAAGCAGACGCCCGCGGGCACCACCATGGCCCACCGGTAGCTGTGACCGAGCCCGGCGCGGACGCGCGCGGTCACGGCCACGGGTGCCATGGTGTCGAGCGCCGTCGTCGTCATCGGGGTCCGGTCCTGGGTCGTGGGATCGTGCCGGGTGCACGTCCGGTCGACAAGCCAACCACCATCCGCCCCCCGAGTCAACGCATTAACGCCCACCCCGAATGGTTCGGGAAGGGGGAGGGGGGAGGGGGAGGGACTCAGACGAGGACGTAGGTGTAGACGCCGTCGGTGTCGCGGCGTTCCATCTCACCGGTGAGACGGAGGTGCTCGAGGTGGGCGAACGTCTCGCTGTCGGCCATCGGCCCTTGGGCGCGGGGCGAGAAGAGGTGCGTCGACATCTCCATCACCGTCGCCGGCCGGTTCAGCTCAGCGGCAGCCTTCCGCAAGGTGTCGAGGCGCTCGAGGTGGTGGCGCTTGATGTCGGCGACACGGCCCGCCAGGTCGTGGAAGGGATGACCGTGGGCGGGGAGGCAGATCTTGGTCCGGGTGCCGTAAGCGGCCACCTTGTCGAGCGACTCGAAGAACTGGGCGAGCGAGTCCTCGGCCGTGAGGCCCGAGATGTGCGGGGTGATCGACGGCAGGACGTGATCGCCGCTGATGAGCACGCCCTCGGTCGGGTCGAACAGGCAGAGGTGGTCGTGGGTGTGGCCCGGGGTGTGCACCGCCACCCAGTCCCGCTTGGCGAGGCGGATGGTCTGGGCGTCCTCGAGGCGCACGCTGGGCCGTGGGGTCGCGATGAGCCCCGGGATCCGGCGCATCACCTCGTAGCGGAAGCGGCGTCGCAGCGGCGGCCGCATCGCCGTGCCACCCCACGGCGGGTCGGCGCTCGGCGGGTGGTCGGGCAGGTCGTCGGGGTCGACGTCGACCGGCTCGTTCGGGTCCCACCAGATGTGGAACCGGCGGTCGGTGACGATGTCGGCGCCGGTCTCCTTGCGGAGCCGGCCGGCGCCGCCGAAGTGGTCCGGGTGGCTGTGGGTGATGACCACCGTGTGGACCCGCTTCAGCGGGATGCCGGCGCTCTTGAGGCGCGCCGTGAGCGCCCGCCACGACTGCGAACCGGGCAGTCCTGGATCGACGACGGTCACGCCCCGCTCGTCTTCGAGCACGTACATGTTCACGTGACCGAGCCCGGGCAGCGAGATCGGCAGCTGGGTGCGCAGCACGCCAGGGGCGACCTCGGTGATCTCGCCGGTGGCGGGCTCTTGCTCCTGGCGGCGTGGCTTGCCGGTGCTCACCGCACGGAGGTTACTTGTCTGGTGCAACTTCCGGTCAGCCGGCGTCGGCGTCGAGCCCGTCCGGCTCGAGCGGCGCCTCCTCGGCCTCGAGCGTCGCCGGCGGTACGAAGACGTGCTCGCGGTAGTAGCGGAGCTCGTCGACGCTCTGACGGATGTCGTCGAGGGCGCGGTGGCTGCCGGCCTTGTTCGAGCGGGCGTCGGAGATCGCCGGGTACCAGCGCCGCACCAGCTCCTTCACGCTGGACACGTCGATGCTCCGGTAGTGCAGCCAGTTCTCGATGTCGGGCAGATAGGCGGCGAGGAACCGGCGGTCCGTCCCGATCGAGTTGCCGCACAGCGGCACCTTGCCGGGCTCCGGCACGTGCTCCTTGATGAAGGCCAGGGTGGCCGCGCCGGCCTCGTCGAGGGTGACGGCGCTGGTCTTGATGGCCTCGAGCAGACCGCTGCGGGTGTGCATCTCGACCACGAACGGGTCCATGCCCGCCAGCACCTCGTCGGGCTGGTGGATGACGAGATCCGGACCCTCGGCCACGATCTGCAGCTCGTCGTCGGTGACGATCGTGGCGATCTCGACGATCACGTCGCGCGACGGGTCGAGCCCGGTCATCTCCAGGTCCATCCAGACGAGCACCGGCGCACTCTAGGGCGGGTTCCCCCGTACCGCCGAGGCTGGCGCGGCTACCGTCGAGCGGCGATGCTGCCCGTGGAGATCGTTCGCCTCGACCCCGACCTGCCGCTCCCCGCGTATGCCCGGCCCGGCGATGCCGGCCTCGACCTGCTCGCCCGGGAGGACGCCACCGTGCCGGCCGCCGGCGGCCGGTGCCTGGTGCCCACCGGCATCGCCATCGCCGTCCCGGTGGGATGGGCGGGCCTGGTGCTGCCCCGCAGCGGTCTGGCGCTCACCCACGGGATCTCGCTCGTGAACACGCCGGGGCTCATCGACTCCGGCTATCGCGGTGAGATCAAGGTGGTGATGCTGAACACCGATCCGCGCCACGACTACGAGGTCCGGCGCGGCGACCGGATCGCTCAGCTGGTCCTGCAGCGCGTGGAGGAGATCGAATGGGAGGTGGTCGACGCCTTCCACGGCGATCATCGCGGCGGCGGCTTCGGCCACTCCGGTCGTTAGCCCCAGGCGAACACCGGCTGCTCGAACTTGTCGACGCGCTCGCCGACGCGGCCCTCGATCGCCACCCAGCGGAACTGCACGAGGACGGCACCGGTGGGTGCGTGGATGAGGTCGCCGCCGAGTGGCACCTGCACCACCGGACGCGAGCTCTCCGGGATGGTCACGAACCGGGGTGAGTCGTCGCGGCACAGCTCGTGCAGACCGATGCGGTAGGCGTGGGCGACCTCGTCCGGGTGGGGGTGCAGCTCGACGGCGCCCCGCGCCCACACGACCACCGGCGTGATGACGTAGCCGCTGCGGGTCGGGTAGTCGTCGAGGCGGCCGATCACGCTGCTGGGGTCGAGACGCAGACCGAGCTCCTCGTCGAGCTCACGCAGCGCCGCCTCCTCGGCCGACTCGCCCGGGTCGAGGCGCCCACCGGGCAGCGCCCACTGGGCGGCGTGACGGTTCAGCCGCGCCGCCCGCCGGCACAGCACGAAGGCGGCGCCACCGGCCACGTGGCGCATCCGCCCGTCGAGTCCGGACGTGTCGCCGGGGACGTCGTGGAGCGGGTCCTCGCCGACGTCGCAGGGGTCGTGGTCGTCCCGGCCGGCGTCGCTGTCGACCACGACGACGGCCACCGCGGCGTGGCGCCGGCCGTCCAGGGCATGGGTCCGGACGCGGTGGCTCGCGAGGTTGGCGGCCAGGCGCGCCCGCAGCGCCTCGTCGAAGGGGATCATCCCGGATCCCTTCGACCGCCGTCGACGTGCTGGACCACCTCGAACGACAGCAGGGAGGCACCTTGGGCGACGGGCCTGCCGTGCTGGGCCTCGGCCCTGGCGTGGCCGTCGTGGAACGCCTGGCTGCTCAGCCAGCCCCGGTAGGACTCCTCGTCGGCCCAGCGGGTGTACACGAAGTAGCGGGTCTCTCCCTCGAGCGGGCGCAGCAGCTCGAAGCACTCGAAGCCGGGCATCGACTCGACGGTGTGGGCACGGTCGGCGAAGCGGCGCTCGAGCTCGGCGCCCATGCCGGCTGGGACCTCGATCGCGTTGATCTTCACGACGCTCATGGTGGGGTGGACCTCCTGGATCGGGCCGGCTCGTGCACGAGCGCGGCGAGCTCGGTGACGCCCGTGTGGACGTCTCGGAAGCGGGTGGTGAGCGGGCTCATGCCCAAGCGCACCAGGTCTGGCTCGCGGAAGTCGACCATGACGCCCCGTGAGGCGAGCCGGGCGGTCAGGGCACGGGCGTCGGAGTGACGCACGGCCACGTGGGCACCGCGCCGGTGCGGATCCCGAGGCGTCGGTGACACCAGCCCGGCCGCGTCGCAGAGCCCGAGGGCGTACGAGGTGAGCGCCCGGCCCTTGGCCGCGATGTTCGCCATGCCGGCGTCGGCGACCAGCGCGATGCCCTCCTCCGCCGCGGCGAGCCCGAGGATCCCCGGCGTGCCCAGCAGCACCCGGCGCACGTCCGGCAGGGGCCGGTACTCGGGGCCCATGGCGAACTGGTCGACCTGGCCGAACCACCCCCAGATCGGCTGTGGGAGCGACCGCTGCAGGTCGCGGGTGACGTAGGTGTAGCCGGGTGCGCCCGGTCCGCCGTTCAGGAACTTGTACGTGCAGCCGGCCGCCAGCTGCACGCCGGCCGCGTGGAGGTCGAGCTCGACCGCGCCGGCGGCGTGGGAGAGGTCCCACACCACGAGCGCGCCGACGCGATCCGCGGCACGGGTGACTCCATCGAGGTCGGCTCGCTCGGCGGTGCGGTAGTCGACGGCGCTGCGGACCACGACCGCGACGTCGTCGTCGAGACGGTCCTCGGTGCGCACCTCGAGGCCGAGTGCGCTGGCGATCCCCGCCACCACGTAGCGGTCGGTGGGGAACTCGTCGGCATTGACCACCACGGCCCGCCGGCCCGGGCGCAGCGAGATCGCGGCGTGCACCAGCTGGTAGAGGTTGACGGTGGTGCTGTCGTGGACCACCACCTCGCCGGGCTCGGCACCGAGGAGGGGGGCGAGGCGGTCGCCCACCTGGCGGGGCCGGTCGAGCCAGGCGTCCCAGCTGTGGATCAGCCCTCCTGCCCACTCGTGGGTGACCACGTGATGGAGCCGTTCGAGCGTTGCGGCGGGGGCCATGCCGAGCGAGTTGCCGTCGAGGTACGCGAGGTCCGGGTCGGGGATGTGGAACTTCGCTCGGAAGTGGCCGAGCGGATCGCTCCCGTCGAGGTGGTCGGCGACGTCGCGGTCGAGCGCGTCGCCCGTCTGCTGCTCGACCATGGGCGAGACGGTATCGCCGCCGGCGTGGCTCAGGCGCTGGCCAGGTGGCGCATGGCGACGGCGCTGTACAGCGCCATGCCGGTCACCATCGCCTGCTCGTCGAAGACCACCCGGTTCGAGTGGTTCGGGGCGGCCGTGAACGGGTCGCGATCGGGGCTGGTGGCTCCGAGGAACATCATCGCCCCGGGCAGGCGCTGGAGGACGTAGCTGAAGTCCTCGGCCCCCATGATCGGGTGGGGAAGCCGGATGAGGTGATCAGACCCCACCAGGTCCGTGGCGACGTCGCAGGCGAAGTCGGCGAACGAGTCGCTGTTGACGGTGACCGGATAGCCCGGCTCGACGTGGACCGAGACCTCGCACTCGTGGGCGGCGGCCACGCCCTCGGCCACGCGCCGGATGCCGTCGTGGACGCGCTGGCGGGTGCGCTCGCTGACGGCACGGATGGTGCCCTCGATCTCGGCGATCTCGGGGATGACGTTGTTCGTGGTGCCGGCCGTGATGCGTCCGACCGTCACCACGGTCGGGTCGAACACGTCGACGCGGCGCGTCACCATGGTCTGCAGGGCCTGGACGATCTCGCAGGCGACCGGTACCGGGTCGAGGGCAGCGTGGGGCTGCGAGGCGTGCCCGCCCCGGCCCTTCACGGTGATCCACATCTCGTCGGCGGACGCCATCACCGGGCCGCCCTTGGTGCTGAGCCAGCCGGTGGGCAGCTGCGTCGTGACGTGCAGCGCGAACGCACCCGTCACCGGCGACGGGCTGCCGTCGGCCAACGGCGCGACGTCGAGCAGGCCCTCGTCGAGCATGTAGCGGGCGCCGGCGTAGCCCTCCTCGCCGGGCTGGAACATGAAGAGCACCCGTCCGGCGAGCCGGTCGCGACGAGCGGCGAGGAGCCGGGCGGCGCCGGTCAGCATGGCGGTGTGCAGGTCGTGCCCACAGGCGTGCATGGTGCGCTCGACCTTCGACGAGAACTCCTCGCCGGTGTCCTCCGGCATGGGCAGGGCGTCCATGTCGCCGCGCAGCAGCACGGTGGGTCCGGGCTGTGCTCCCGTGAGGAGCGCGGCGACGCCGCTCGTCCCCTCGTGCAGCGTGACGTCGAGGGGCAGACCCTCGAGCTCGGACAGCACCCGCTCGCGGGTGTTCGGCAGGTCGTTGCCGATCTCGGGCCAGCGGTGAAGGTCGCGGCGCAGCTGCACCGCACCGTCGAGCAGGTCGCGGGCCTCGTCGAGCAGGGTGGCGGTGTCGCCGGGGTCGTGGTCGTCACGTGCGCTGGCCATGCCGCATGGTAGGCACGGTCCGTGGCAGTGCCGTCCGCGGAGGAGCCGGTCGAGGTGGTCGACGAGCAGGGCCGGGTGGTCGAGGTCGTTCCCCGCCGGCGGATGCGGGCCGAGAACCTGCGCCACCGGGCCGTGTTCATCGCCGTCCTGTCGAGCGACGGGCGCCTGCTGGTGCATCGTCGCAGCGACACCAAGGACGTGTGGCCGGGATGGTGGGACGTGGCGGTGGGTGGAGTGGTCGCTGCCGGCGAGGCCGACGACGACGCGGCGGCGAGGGAGCTGGCCGAGGAGGTGGGCATCGTCGGCGTGGCGCCGGAGCCGCTCGGTGGCGGTCGCTACGAGGACGAATCCGTCCGGGTGGTGGGGCGCTGCTACCGCGTCGTGCACGACGGCCCGTACACGTTCGCCGACGGCGAGGTGGTCGAGGCCCGCCTCGTCGACCGGCACGAGCTGCGGCACATGATGTCCCGCCTCGACTTCCTCCCGGACAGCGTGGCCCTGCTGGGACCGCTGCTCCCCGAGATCTTCTGAACGGCGCGCTTCCGGAGACGTCCTGCTCGTTCCCACATGGGGGGTGACGGCGCGACACGGCGCCGAGCGAGGAGGATCCCCATGTCCATGTACGGCGCCAACCCCGACCAGCTCGACCACCTGGGCCGCACCCTGCTGCACCAGATCGAGGCGATCGACACCGTGATCGCCACGGTCAGCGCCGCGCTGGGCGGCACGACCTGGATGGGGCCGGCCCGGGACCGGTTCGAGCAGGACTGGACCGGGTCGTTCCGCACCGCCCTCGGCCGCCTCAACGAGGCGTTCGGCGCAGCGGGGCGTGACTGCCAGCTGCGCGGCCAGGAGCTGCGCCGCATCATGGGGGCCGCCTGACGGGGTGTCGCCACCGCGCCGGCGGCCCCTACGCTGGCGGGCGGTGCGAGTCGAGCCCATCGTCGAGCCGCGCGACGAGCGGAGTCAGCCGTGACGGTCCCGTCACACCCCCTCGTCGCCGCGGTCCGGCCGGTGCTCGACGCCGTCGGTGCCACCATCGTCGGCGCCGACGAGCGAGCGGCCGGTGACGTCCCGCTGGTCTGGGAGGGCGAGGTCGTCGCCGCCGTCCGCCTGGCCCCGCTCCACGGGGCGCTCGACCGTCTGATCGAACAGGTCGAGCGCGAGGTCGGCGGGCGGCTGCCGGCGCTGTCGCGTGAGGACAAGCAGCGGGCCATCCGCCTCCTCGACGAGCGGGGTGCCTTCACGCTGCGCCGAGCGGTGGAGGACGTGGCCGACGCCATGGGTGTGAGCCGCATCACCGTGTACAACTACCTGAACGCGATCCACCGCTAGGCCGGCGATGAGGTTCCCCCACGAGCTCGAGGTGATCGGCTTCGACGCCGACGACACGCTGTGGCACAGCGAGGACGGCTTCCGCGCCGCCGAGCTGCGCTTCGTGGAGCTGGTGAGCCCCTTCGCCCCGGACGGCGTCGACGTGAAGGCGGCGCTCACCGCCACCGAGCACAAGAACCTTCCTGCCTACAGCTACGGCGTGAAGGCGTTCGGGCTGTCGATGGTCGAGGCGGCGATCACGATCTCGGCTGGCACCGTCCCGAACGACGTGATCATGCGCCTCGTCGACACGGCTCGGGACCTGCTGCTCGAGCCGGTGCGGCTCCTGCCCCACGTCCCCGAGGTGCTGGCCGAGCTCGGCCGGGCCTACCGCCTGGTGCTCATCACCAAGGGTGATCTGATCCACCAGACGCACAAGGTGACGACCTCGGGGCTCGAACACCACTTCGAGCACGTGGAGATCGTGCTCGAGAAGGATCCCGAGACGTTCACGAAGGTGCTCCATCGGGTCGGGGTGACGCCGCAACGCTTCTGCATGGTCGGCAACTCCGTGAAGAGCGACGTCCTCCCGGTGCTGTCGATCGGCGCTCACGCCGTGCACATCCCCTACCCGCTCCTGTGGGACCTCGAGCAAGCACCCCACGACCATGGTCACGAGCTGATCGAGCTCGGCTCGATCACCGAGCTCCCGGCGCTGCTCGGCCTCGGCCGGCCCTGAGCGTCGTCGCCACCCGCTACAGCTTGCGCAGGCTCACGGAGCTGACGCGGTGATCGGAGCCCTTTCGGACCACGAGCGAGGCGCGGTCGCGCGTCGGGGCGATGTTCTCCGCCAGGTTGCGTCCGTTGATCTCGGTCCAGATGGCGATCGCCGTCTCCACCGCCTCCGCCTCGCTGAGGTGGGCATAGTGGCGGAAGAAGCTCCTCGGGTCCTGGAACACCGTCTCGCGCAGAGTCAGGAAGCGCTCGACGTACCAGCTGCGGATGTCACCCTCGTCGGCGTCGAGGTAGATCGAGAAGTCGAAGTAGTCGCTGACGAACTCGGCGGCGTCGGGGTTCACCTGCAGCACGTTCAGCCCCTCGAGGATGAGGATGTCGGGTTGGCACACCGCGATCTCCTCACCGGCGACGATGTCGTACACCACATGGCTGTAGACGGGCGCGAAGACCTCGGCGGCGCCGCTCTTCAGGTCGCGCAGGAACTGCAGCAGGCGCCTGGTGTCGTAGCTCTCCGGGAAGCCCTTGCGGTTCATGATGCCGCGCTCGGCCAGCACCTGGTTCGGGTGCAGGAAGCCGTCGGTGGTGACCAGATCGACCTTGGGGTGATCCGGCCATCGGGCCAGCAGGGCCTGGAGGATACGGGCGAACGTGCTCTTGCCGACGGCGACGCTGCCGGCGACGCCGATCACGTAGGGGACCTTGGGGGCGATCGTGCCGAGAAACGTGGCCGACACCCGGTGCAGGTCCTGGGTCGCGCTCACGTAGAGGTTGAGCAGACGCGAGAGCGGCAGGTAGACCGCGGCCACCTCGTCGAGGTCGATGCGCTCGTTGATGCCGCGCAGCTTCTCGAGGTCGGCCTCGCCGAGCGTCATGCGCGTCGCCGCCCGCAGGCGCGCCCACTCGTCCCGGGTGAACGTGAGGTAGCGACCGGTCACGGGTGCCGACCCTAGGACCCCGAGCGCGACCCGGACCACCCGATCGCGGCGAGGGTGCTAGACGAGGCGCATGGACCGCGAGACCCGCCGGCGCCTGGGTGCGTGGTACACGCCGCCGAGCCTGGTGAGCGCGCTGGTCGAGGCCGTCCTGGCGACCACGCCCCGGGCCGGTGGCGCGCTGCGGGTGCTCGACCCGGCGTGCGGTGACGGCCGGTTCCTCGCCGAGGCGTCCCGCCAGCTGGCGGCCGCCGGTGTGGTGGCGGACCTCACCGGGGTGGACGTCGACCCGGGCGCGGTGGCGGCCGCCCGGGCCGCGCTCCCCTCGGCCCGGATCGTGCACGGCGACTCCCTGGCTCGGGACTGGGGCGACGAGCACTTCGACGTGGTGGTGGGCAACCCACCGTTTCGTGGCCAGCTGTCGGCGGTCACCAGTCGAGGGGGCCGGTCGGTCCACGGCGGCGGGGCGTACGCCGATGCGGCGGCGGAGTTCCTGGCGCTGTCGAGTCGGCTGGCCTGCGCCGACGGTGGGCGGGTGGGGCTGGTGCTGCCGCTGTCGATGCTCGGCGCGCGCGACGCCGGGCCGATCCGCGCCGAGGTCTCGCAACGGGGGTCGATGCGCTGGCTGTGGTGGTGCGTCGAGGCGTTCTTCCCGGATGCGTCCGTGCACACGTGTGCCGTCGTGTTCGAGAACGGCGCCCCGCCGGCACCGGTCGTGCGCTGCTCGGGCCCGGGCTTCACCGCGATGCCACCGGCGGGTGTGGGTGACGGCGACTGGACGGAGCTGCTCGCCGACGGGCTCGGCGTCCCGGCACTCGGCCCGCTCGCCGCCGACGGGGTGCTCGGTGACCACGCCGGCGCGACCGCCGACTTCCGTGAGCAGTTCTACGGCCTCGTCGGTGCGGTGGGCGACGATCTCGCCGGCCCGCCGCTGGTCACCAGCGGGCTGATCGACGCTGGGGTGTGCTGGTGGGGCGAGCGAGCCGTGCGCTTCGCCGGAGCGCGCTACGAGGCGCCGCGGGTCGACGTGACCCGGCTCACGCCCCGGCTGCAGCGGTGGGCACGGGCCCGGCTGGTGCCCAAGGTGCTGGTGGCGAGCCAGACCCGCGCGGTGGAAGCGGTGGTGGACCCATCGGGCGAGTGGTTGCCCGGGGTGCCGGTGGTCACCGTCGTGGCGCGCCGGCCCGAGGAGCTGTGGGCCGTCGGCGCCGTGCTCACCTCGCCGGTGGCGTCGGCGTGGATCACCCGGCGCGCGGCGGGCACGGGACGCTCCGGGCGCGTCGTGCGGGTGAGTGCGGCTGCGCTGCACACCGTTCCCTGGCCCGCCGGGCCGCTCGGGGCGGCCGAGGAGGCGCTGCGAGCCGGCGCCGTGCACGAGTGTGCCCGGGCGGTGCTGCGGGCGTACGGGCTGGAGCCCGACCGGGACGGTGCTGCGCTGTTGCGGTGGTGGGAGCCGCTGGCTGTGAGGTGAGCCGAACAGGCCCGTGGGTACGCTGCGCTCATGGCAGCGACCCGTGGCGCCGACAGCGGTGGCCGCCTCGCCGTGCGGTCGCTCACGAAGCGCTTCGGGGCGACCGAGGTGCTTCGCGGCGTGTCGCTCGACGTCGAGGCGGGCACGGTCTGCGCGCTGCTCGGCCCGAGCGGCAGCGGGAAGACCACCCTGCTGCGCGCCATCGCCGGGCTCGAGGTGCCGGAGAGCGGCGAGGTCCGGTTGGGCGAGCGAGTGCTGTCCGGCCCGTCGGTGTGGGTGGCGCCGGAGCGGCGCCGGATCGGGATGGTGTTCCAGGACTGGGCGCTGTTCCCCCACCTCAGCGTGGCCGACAACGTCGCCTTCGGCCTGGCACGGCGCGACCGCGGCGGTCGGCGAGTGCACGACGTGCTCGCCATGGTCGGTCTCGAGGGCTTCGCCGATCGGCCGCCCGGCACGCTGTCCGGGGGCCAGCAGCAGCGGGTCGCGCTGGCGAGGGCGCTGGCGCCGAACCCCGAGGTGCTGCTGCTCGACGAGCCGTTCTCCAACCTCGACGTGGCGTTGCGCACGCGGGTGCGCAGCGAGGTCCACCGGCTGCTCGCCGAGGCCGGGGTCACTGCCGTGTTCGTGACCCACGACCAGGAGGAGGCGTTCGTGCTGGGCGACCAGGTGGCGGTGGTGCGCGAGGGCACGATCGTGCAGTCGGCCTCGCCGGTGGAGCTGTACGCCCGCCCCGCCGACGCCTGGGTGGCCGGTTTCGTCGGTGACGCCAACCTGGTCCCCGGTGACGCCTCCGGCACCGGCACCGCGGACACCTCGCTCGGCGCGATCCCGCTCTGCGGCGCTGACACGGGGGGTGCCGAACGGCGAGGACCCGTCGAGGTGCTGGTGCGCCCGGAGCACGTGGCGCTCGACGACGGCGACAACGCCACGGTCGAGCTGGTGGAGTACTACGGCCACGACTGCGTGCTGCTGGTGCGCCTCGACAGCGGGCTGTCGCTGCGAGCACGCACGCTGCGGACGGACCTGCGTCGCCACGATCGTCTCGGTGTCCGCTACAGCGGTCCGCCGACCGTCGCGTTCTGGTGAGCACGCCCTCGGCCGAGGTCGTGGTGCTCGGCGGTGGGCCGACGGGGCTGACCGCCGCCTGGTTCGCCGCGCGCGCCGGTCACGACGTCGTGCTCGTGGAGCGCTCGGCGACGGTGGGCGGGCTGGCGGCCAGCTTCACGGTGGCGGGGGTGCGGGTGGACCACGGCAGCCATCGGCTGCACCCGAGCATCGAGGCGTCGCTCCTCGGTGAGCTGTGGGCCCGCCTCGGCGGCGAGCTGCAGCGTCGCCCCCGCAACGGCCGCATCAACCTGGGCGGGCGCTGGATCGGGTTCCCGCTGCGGCCGCTCGACGTGGTGCGCCATGCCCCGCCGAGCCTGGCACTGGGCGCCGCCCACGATCTCGTCGGCGCGCCGCTGCGGCGCCAGCGCGCGGGGGTCGACACCTTCGCCGAGCGCGCCCGGGCGGGGCTCGGGCCGGCCATCACCGAGGGCTTCTACTCGCCGTACGCCCGCAAGCTGTGGGGCGTCGACGCGTCCGAGCTGAGCGGGGAGCTGTACCGGCGCCGGGTGAGCGCCGGCACCGGCACGGGGCTCGTGCGCCGGGTGCTCGCCCGGCCCCGCGCCGGCCGGCGCACGTTCTGGTATCCGGCTGGGGGGTTCGGTCGCATCCCCGAGGTGCTGGCCGAGGCCGCCGTCGAGGCGGGGGCGCAGGTGCGCACCGGTGTCGAGGTGGCGGCGCTCGATCCCCGGGCCGGTGGGCGGGTCGGCGTGGTGCTGGCCGACGGCTCGACGTTGGACGCCGGGGTCGTGCTGTCGACGCTTCCCGCCACGGTGGTGGTCGGGCTGGTGCACGCCGCCACCGGGGCGGTGCCGGCGGCCGTGCGGGCGGCGGCGAGCAGCCTCACCATTCGGGGCGCCGTGCTCGTCTACCTCGTGGTGCCTCGCCGTCCGTACACCTCCTTCGATGCCCACTACCTGCCCGACCCCGCGGTGCTGCCCTCACGGGTGTCGGAGCCGGCGTGCTACCGGGACAGTGCCGATGATCCGTCCGACCACACGGTGCTGTGCGCCGAGATCCCGGCGACCGTGGGGGACGCCAGGTGGCGGGCCGGCGACGCCGATCTGGCCGGACAGGTGGCAGAGGCGCTGGTTCGCCTCGGCCTGCCGGACCCGGCGCCGGTGGCCCACGAGGTGCGCCGGGTGCCGTTCGTGTACCCCGTCTACCGCGTCGGCTACGAGGCCGCGCAGGCGACGATCGAGGCGTGGGCGGCATCGTGGCCCGGGCTCGTGCTGACCGGCCGGCAGGGGTTGTTCGCGCACGACAACACCCACCACGCCATGGCGATGGGACGCGCTGCGGCGGAGTCCCTGCTCCCCGGCGGGCGGTTCGACCGGCACCGCTGGGGGCTCGAGCGCGAGACGTTCCGGACCCATGTGGTCGAGGACTGACCGCCTCGATCATCGGGCGCCTTGTTGGATGGTGTTAGGTGTGCTATACAAACGGCCATGTTCGGTCGCCGCCTCTCCCTGGTCTGTGTCGCCCTGGCTGCCGGTGCGCTTGGCGCGTGCGACGACGACGGCGGCGGGGTGCGCAACCTCGGCTCCGCCGAGTCGGGCTCGGGCTCGGGCACCGCGTCGGAGTGTGAGCCGGTGGGTGACATCTCGACCGCCGACGTCGAGGCCGACGTGGAGCTGTCCGAGTGGCTCATCGCCGCACCGGCCGAGGTCAAGGCGGGTGCCGTGGGCTTCGTGGCCAAGAACGTCGGCGCCGAGCCGCACGAGGTCGTGGTCCTCCAGCTCGACAGCGCGGCCGACCTTCCCCTCGACGACATCGGTGCGCTCGACGAAGCGGCGCTCCCGGAGGGCGCGCTCATCGGTGAGATCGAGCCGTTCCCGTCCGGTGACACCTGCACTGGCGTGTTCGAGCTGGCAGCGGGCCCGTACGTCCTGGTCTGCAACATCGTCGAGACCGAGGAGGACGGCACCGTCGAGAGCCACCTCGCGCTGGGCATGGTCACCGAGCTCACCGTCACCCTCTGACCGCGACCCGCGCGCCAGGGTGGCGCGGATGTCGCGATCATCGCGACGAGCGCGCCAGGGTGGCGCGAAGGTCGCGGGTGCGGGGTGGGTTGAGCTGGCGCCAGACGGCGGGGAGCACCCGGCGCAGGTACGTGCCGAGGCGCACGAACGAGCGGCCGCTCTCTCGGAACGAGTAGGTGATGGGCACCTCGGCGTACCGGAAGCCCTTCGCGATCAGGTCGACGGTCAGGACCTGGGCGTAGTTGTAGTCGTGGGGGATCTCGGCGGCCGTCGCGGCCTGGCGCGACAGGGCCCGGTAGCCGCTCTGGCCGTCCGTCACAGGCGCCCGGGTGATGAAGCGCACGCCGCTCGTGAGCACCTGGTTGCCGAACCGGCGGTGCGGCAGCATCCGGCGGATCTCCCCGAGGAAACGCGAGCCGACGACGTAGTCGGCCTGCCCGGTCAGGATCGGCTTGGCCAGGCGCTCCAGCTCGGCGGGGTCGTACTCGCCGTCGGCGTCGCAGAACGCCACCGCGGCCGCCCCCTGCTCGAGCGCCTCGCGCAGCCCGGTCCGCACCGCCGCACCCAGCCCGCGCCCGGTGGGGTGGGTCACCACGCACGCCCCCGCCCGGTGCGCGACACCGGCCGTGGCGTCGGTGCTGGCGTCGTCCACCACCAGGCACCGGGTCGGGCGTCCGGCCACCGTGGTGGGGAGCCGGGCGATCACGGCGGCGATCCGCTCCGCCTCGTTGCGTGCCGGGAGCACCAGGACCACCGGCCCCGGCCCGGTCTCCGTCACCCCAACGAGGGGTCCCGGTCGGAGGCGCAGCGTCAGCATGTGGACCATGATGGCCGGTGTTAGGTCAACTTTACAAGTCAATGTTGGTATGTATAGCGTGTCGTGCCATGCGACCGATCCACCGCGCCGTCCTCCTCCCGCTCCTCTCCCTGGGTGTCGTGGCGCTGGCCGCTTGCGGCGGCGACGGCGGTGGCCGGCTGACGATCTACTCCGGTCGCAGCGAGGAGCTGGTCGGTCCGCTCCTCGAGGAGTTCAGCAACGAGACGGGCATCGGCATCGACGTGCTCTACGGGGACTCCGCCGACCTCGCGCGCCAGATCGACGAGGAGGGTGCCAACACCCCGGCCGACGTCTTTTACTCGCAGGCGCCCGGTCCGCTCGGCTACCTCGACGCCGCCGATCGCTTCGAGACGCTGCCGGCCGAGATCCTCGACCTGGTGCCCGAGGCGTACCGGGCCGCCGACGGCGACTGGGTCGGGGTGTCCGCCCGGGTCCGCACCGTCGTCTACGACCCCACCCAGCTGAGCGAGGACGAGATCCCGTCGTCGGTGCTCGACCTCGTCGATCCGGCCTACGAGGGCCGGGTCGGGCTGGCGCCCACGAACGCCAGCTTCCAGGACTTCGTGAGCTATCTGCGCGCCGCGCTGGGCGACGAGGAGACGTCGGCGTTCCTCGAGGGGTTGGCGGCGAACGGCGCCCGCACCTATCCGAACAACCTGGCGATCGTCGAGGCCGTCGGCCGGGGCGAGATCGACTTCGGGCTCGTCAACCACTACTACGCACTGGAGGCGTCGGCCCAGGACGCCTCGCTCGACGTGGCCAACCACTTCTTCCCGGCCGGCGATCCCGGCAGCGTCGTGCTCGTCTCCGGCGCCGGGGTGCTGGCCGGGACGGGGATGTCCGACGAGGCCCAGCAGTTCATCGCCTTCCTGCTCTCGCCGGAGGCACAGCAGTACTTCGCCGAGGAGACCCTCGAGTACCCGCTCGTGCCCGGGGTGGAGCCCGTCGACGGTCAGCCCCCGCTCGACCAGGTCGCCGGCGTGATCGCCGACCTCGGTGCGCTGGGCGAGTCGTTCGCGACCACGCTCGAGCTGATCGAAGCAAGCGGGCTGACCGGCTGATGTCCGCCTCGACGACGGCACCGCGGCGGTGGCTGACGCCGGTGGTGGCCGTCGTCATCACGGCCGGGTTCGCGGCGCCGTTCGCCTACCTGGTGGCGAAGGCGCTCGGCGAGTGGTCCGGCACCTGGGAGGTGCTGAGCAGCGACGACACGCTGGGGCCGCTGTGGCGCAGCCTGCAGCTGGCCGGGATCGTCACGGTCCTGGCGACGGTGCTCGGCGGCACGATGGCCTGGTGCACGCAGCGCACCGACCTGCCCGCGGCAACCGTGTGGCGAGTGGCTGCCGTCCTGCCGCTGGTGATCCCGTCGTTCGTCGGCGCCTACTCCTTCGTGAGCGCCTTCTCCGCCGGCGGGCTCATCGAGCAGGTGACCGGCTGGACGCACCTGCCGGACGTGCGCGGTCTCACCGGCGCGGTCATCGTGCTCACCGCGCTCACCTACCCGTACGTGTACCTGCCGGTGGCGGCCCGGCTCTCGGCCCTGCCGCCGTCGCTCGAGGAAGGCGCCCGGCTCCTCGGGCGCAGCCCGCTGCAGGTCGTGCGCACGATCGTGGCGCCCCAGGTCGCCACCTCGGTGCTGGCCGGTTCGCTCCTCGTGGCGCTGTACTGCCTCAGCGACTTCGGCGCCGTGCAGTTCGTCGGCTACGACACCCTCACCCGCAAGATCTACGCCGCCCGGCTCGACCCGGTCACCTCGATCGCCATGTCGCTGCTGCTCGGCGTGCTGGCGCTCACGGTCGCCGCCGGCGAGCGCGTGGTCCGTCACCGCCTGCCGGCCGGCGCCCCCGTGACGGTCCGCCGGGCGGTGCGCTACCCGCTCGGCCGCTGGAAGGCGTTCGCCGTCGCCGCCATGGGGACCGTGGTCAGCCTCACGCTGGTCGGCCCGATCGCGGTGGTCACCTGGTGGGTGATCCGCGGCCGGCGCAGCGGGGGGCGGCGCAGCCGGGTGGTCGACCTGCCCGAGGTCACGTGGAGCTCGGCGTGGGCCAGCGTGGTGGCCGCCGTGCTGGCGGTCGCGATCGTGCTCCCGCTGGCGTTCGTGGTGGTGCGGCGCGGCGGCCGGCTCGGCGGCGCGCTGAGCACCGTCGTGATGGCGGCGTTCGCCCTGCCCGGGATCGTGATCGCGCTCTCGTTGGTGCGGATGTTCTCGGGGACCGCCGCGTACCAGACCTTCGCCGTGCTGTTCCTCGCGTACGTCGTCCACTTCGGCGGGCAGGCGCTCGGGGCGTCGCAGGCGGCAGTGGCTGGGGTGTCCACCCGTCTCGACGAAGCGGCCCAGCTGCTCGGCGCCGGTCGCTGGCGGCGGTTCTGGACGATCGAGCTGCGTCTGATGCTGCCGGGTCTGGCGGCGGGCGGCGGGCTCGTCATGCTGTCGGTGCTGAAGGAGCTGCCCGCCACGCTCATGCTGCGACCGATCGGGTTCAACACGCTCGCCACCCGCATCAACGCCACGGTGGAGGAGGCGCTCCTCATCGACGCCGGCCAGCTCAGCCTGGTGCTGGTGGCGCTGTCGGGTGTGCTGACGTGGCTCCTGGTGGTGCGGCGGATGGAGCACCTCGGCCGGTGATCGCCCGGACGAGCCTGGCCTGGCGGGCGGTGCTGACCGGGGTCGCCGTGGCCGTGCTGGGCGCGATCGGGGCGCCGATGCGAGCCACGGAGTCGACGCTCACCACGGCCGACGAACCGCACTACCTCCTCACGGCCATCAGCCTCTGGGACGACCGCAGCCTCGACGTGTCCGACGAGCGCGCCGCCCTGCGCTACCGCGCCTTCCACGAGGTGACGCTGCCGCTGCAGGCGAGCGTGCAGGCCGACGCCAGCCAGGTCGCCCCGCACGACCCGCTGCTGCCGCTCCTGCTCGCGCCGGCGACCGGCCTCGGCGGCTGGCTGGGGGCCAAGCTGGCGCTGGCGGCGCTGGCCGGTGTGCTCGCCGGCCTGGTGGTGGTGGTCGCCGAGCAGCGCTTCGGCGTGGGCCCGAAGGTGGCGGTGGCGGCGGCCGTCATCGCCGGCGCCAGCCCACCGCTGGCCGTGTACGCCACCCAGGTCTACCCGGAGCTCGTCGCCGCGCTGGCGCTGCTCGCCGGCGTGTGGTGGGTCACCGGACCGCTGCGCGACCGGGCCGTGGCCGGCGCGACGGCGATGCTCGTCGCCCTGCCGTGGCTCAGCGTCAAGTACGCCCCGCTGGCGGTGGTGCTGGCCGCCGCGCTCGTCGTCGCGCTGTGGCGGGCGGGCCGGCGCCGGGCGATCGCTGCTGTGGGCGTGGCCGGGGGGCTCGCCGCGATGGCGTTCCTGCTGGCGCACCAGCGCTGGTACGGCGGCGTCACGGCCTACGCCGCCGGCTCGCACTTCCAGGACGGCGAGCTCACGGTCATGGGCGCCGACCCGGACTACCTCGGGCGCTCGATCCGCCTGCTCGGCCTGCTCGTCGACGACACGTTCGGGCTGGCGGCCTGGCAGCCGGCGGCGCTCGCGGTGGTGCCGGCGGCGGGGGCGATGCTGTGGCGCCGGCCGCCCGGCTCGGTGGTGGTGCTGGGCCTGCTCGCCGTGGGATGGCTGAATGCCACGTTCGTGGCGCTGACGATGCACGGGTGGTGGTGGCCCGGTCGCCAGGTCGTCGTGGTGGTGCCGCTCGTCGTGGTGGTGATCGCCTGGTGGGCGCAGCGCGCGGCACCGTGGGTGCGCGCCGTGCTGCTGGCCGCGGGGCTGGCCGGGGTGGTGGCGTACGGCTTCGTGCTCGTCGAGGTCCTGGCCGGTGCCCACTCACTGGTGGTCGGCGTGGAGGAGACGTGGAACCCGCTGCGGTGGCTGTGGCGCCTCGTGCTGCCCGACGAGCGGGCCAGTGGGCTGCGCACCACCGTCCTCAACGCGCTGTGGCTGGTGGCGCTGGCGGCGCTGGCGACGGTGGCGCTTCGCAGCGCGGGGCAGAACGAGGATTTGACGAAACGTGATGGCTTACGCGCGAAGAGTGGTGAGCGCATGAGGTGGCGTAGCGGTCAGCGGCGCCACGGCGCGACGGCCGACACCGCCCCCGGCACCGCCGTGAGCACCTCGACGCCGTCATCGGTGACCAGCACCGTGTGCTCGAACTGAGCGGTCCGCTTGCCGTCGGCGGTGACCGCGGTCCAACCGTCGTCCCAGCTGCGGTGCTGCCACGTGCCGAGCGTGATCATCGGCTCGATCGTGAACGTCATCCCCGGCCGCATCACCGTGTTGGCGCGGGGGTCGTAGTAGTGCAGCACCTGCACGTCGGTGTGGAACTGCTCGCCGATGCCGTGGCCGATGAACGCCCGGACCACCCCGTAGCGGTGGGCCTTGGCGTGGGACTCGATGGCCTTGCCGATGTCGCTCACCGGCCGGCCGGGCACCACGGCCTCGATGCCGCGCCACAGGCACTCCTCGGTCACGTCGATGAGCGAGCGGCTGGTGGGATCGATGTCGCCGACCGCGAACGTGGCGTTGGTGTCGCCGTGCACGCCGCCGAAGTACAGCGTCACGTCGAGGTTGACGATCTCGCCGTCTCGCAGCGCCCGGCTGTCCGGGATGCCGTGGCAGATCACCTCGTTGACGCTCGTGCACACGCTCTTCGGGTACCCGTGGTAGTTGAGCGGGCTCGGATAGGCGTCGCGCTCGATGCACAGCTCGTGCACGTACACGTCGATCTCGTCGGTGGTGACCCCGGGCCGCACGGCCTCGCCGGCCAGGCGCAGCACCTCGGCCGCCATCGAGCACGTGGTGCGCATCCGCTCGATCACCTCGGGCGACTTCACGGCCGGCTCGGGGCGGCGGGTCACCTCGCCAGTGTCGGCGTAGTCGGGCCGGGCGATGTGGGCGGGCACGGTGCGCATGGGGCTCACCTCGCCCGGGAGCACGCGGCCCTCGAGCGGCTTGTGGCAGCGCTTGTACTTGCGGCCGCTGCCGCACCAGCACGGCTCGTTCGCCTGGGGCAGCGTCACGGGTGCGGTCAGCTGGCGCATGGGTCCAGGCTACGGCGTGGCGGCGCCGCCGCGACTCGCCAGACGGCCGCTTGAGGACGGCCACGGCACGTGCCGGCGCACCGTGAGCGAATCGTGAGCGTGGGGGGTCCGGGGACCTATTCCGCGACCGGGCCTTCCGGAACCAGCATCACCGTGCACACATGACCAGCGAGTGCTCGGTCGTGTGAGGGCTCGGTGGGGCGGAACCGGGCCGAGCGAGACCGGCCGGCGGCGGGGGCAGAACCCGCCGCCGGCCGCTGTCAACGAAAGGCGGGGACGTGCAGGATCGGATGTCGATCGGTGCTTCGGCGCGGGCGCGCGCGGGCCGGGGCGGGAGCGGTGGCTCCCTCCTCGCCGGGGTGCGCGTCCCGGAGACCGTGCTCGGCGTGCTGCTCGTCGCCGGTAGCGCGCTCGGCGGGCTGGTGTGGTACCGATCGGCGACCGCTCCGCAGACCGTCGTGGTGGCGGCCGGCGACCTGCCCCGTGGGCATGTGCTCACGGCCGCCGACCTGCGCGCCGCCACCGTGTCGAACGCCGACGGCATCACGCTGGTCACCGGCGACGACGCCCGCCAGCTGCTGGGCCGAGTGGTCCGGGTCGACCTGGTCGCGGGCACCCCGCTCACGCCGGCCATCGTCGCCGAGGCGGCGCCGCTCGACCCCGGGGAGGCGCTCGTCGCCGCGTCGGTGGGCCCGGGCGAGTACCCGCCGTCGCTCGCCGCCGGCGATCTGGTGCGAGTCGTCGTGATGGCCGCCCCCGACCTCGGTGCGGCACCGGACGGCACCGTCGAGGTCACGACCGAAGTCGCCGACGAGACCGCCGAGGTGTGGGAGCTGGTCGAGCCGACCGACGTCGATCCCCACGCCGTGGCCACGCTGCGGGTGCCGCTCGAGCTGGCCAGTCGCATCGCCGCCGCAGCGTCCGTGCGCCTCATCCAGGTGGAGGGCTGAGCGGTGCTGGTCACCGTCGGATCCGTCCGGGGTGCGCCGGGAGCGACGGCGCTCGCGCTCGATCTGGTCGCTCGCTGGCGTCGGGCGCTCGGGCGGCCCGCCGTCGTGGTGGAGGCCGATCCGGACGGCGGCTGCCTTGCCGCCCGTCTTGGCCTGGCTGCTCGCCCGGGCCTGACGGAGCTCGCCGGCGCGGCGCGGTCCGGGCTCGCCGACCCCGGCGACGTGTGGGCCTTCGCTCAGGTCGCGCCGCCGCCGGGTGGTCGGGGCGAGGTGTCGATCGTGGTCGGACCGGCGGCCGCGGAGCCGGCGCAGGCCGCCCTGCGAGCCGCGTCCGAGCCCCTCGCCGCCGGCCTCGGATCCGGTGCCGACCACGACGTCGTCGTCGATGTCGGTCGCCTGCGCCCCGGCTCGCCGGCCCTGCCACTGGTGGCCGGTGCCGACCGACGCCTGGTGGTCACGAGGGGTGAGCTGGAGGCGGTGGTGGCGCTCAGCGCACGGCGCGACCTGCTCACCGGCCTCGGTGACTGGCGGGCCATGGTGATCGGCGGGGGGTATGCGCCGGCGGAGATCGAGCGGGTGCTCGGCGTCGCGGCGGTGGGGATCCCCGATCACGGACGCGACCGGCGCCGGGAGCGGGCGCTCGACGTCGTCCTCAGCTCCTTCGACGGTCCTCGGTCGACCGATCCTGTGGAGGCGCGGCGATGACCGCACCCGTGGACCTCGTCCGCCGGCTCGCCACGACCGTCGGTGAGGTGCTCGTCGACGAGCGCATCGCCCGGCGCGCTGACCCGGGTGCATCGCCGCTCGCCGAGCGCGACCACGCCAGGACGGTGGCGGCCCGCCAGCTCGACCTGCTGGCGGCGCAGCAGCTGGCCGACGGCCACGAGCCGCTCGACCCTGCTCGAGAGGCGGCGGTGGTCGAGGCGGTGCTCGACATGGTGCTCGGCCTAGGGCGGATCCAGCCCCTGTTGGACGACCCGGACATCAGCGACATCCACGTCCGCGGCTCGTCACCGGTGTGGCTCAAGCTCCGTGACGGCACCCGGATGCCGGGTCCGCCCGTGGTGGACTCCGACGACGAGCTGGTCGAGCTGGTCCGGCGGGTCGGGGCGAGGATGGGTCGCAGCGAGCGCCGCTTCGACGCCGCCAACCCGGAGCTCAACCTCCAGCTCCCCGACGGCTCGCGACTGTTCGCCGTGATGGAGGTGGCCGCCCGGCCGAGCCTCGTCATCCGCCGTCACCGCTTCGAGCTGTCGTCGCTGGAGGAGCTCGAGGACCGGGGTCTGATGGACCGCACGCTCAGCTCGTTCCTCGCCGCCGCCGTGCGGGCCCGGCGGAACCTCGTCATCGCCGGCGGCACCGGCAGCGGCAAGACCACGCTGCTGCGTGCACTGCTGAACGAGGTACCGAGCCATGAGCGCCTCGTCACCATCGAGGACGCGTACGAGCTCGGCCTGGACCGCTTCGCCGACCGCCATCCGGACCACGACATGTTGCAGGCCCGGCCCGCGAACATCGAGGGGCAGGGCGAGATCTCGATGGCCGACCTCACCCGGATGGCGCTGCGGATGGACCCCGACCGGGTGATCGTCGGCGAGGTCCGCGGTGCGGAGGCGTTTCCGATGCTGATGGCGATGAGCCAGGGCAACAACGGCTCGATGTGCACGATGCACGCCGACTCCACCCGCAGCGTGTTCCCGAAGCTGGCCGCGTACGTCGCCATGGCCGGGACGGGGCTGCCGGTCGAGACCGTGAACCTGCTCGTGGCGACCGCGGTCCATCTCGTGGTGCAGGTCGAGCACGGGGGTGGTGTGCGCCGGATCACGAGCGTGCGCGAGGTCGTCGACGCAGAGGGGACGATGATCGTCTCGAACGAGATCTTCCGCAGCCTCGGCCAGGCCCCGGCGCTTCCTGCCTACCCGCTGCGTGACGCCACGCTGGCGCTGCTCGAGCAGCACGGCTTCGACGCTGCGCTGCTCGACGCTGGGTGGCGGCGGCGATGAGCGCCGTGGTGGTCCTCGTGCTGGGGTCGCTCCTCGGTCTCGGAGCCCTGCTCGTGGTCGCCGGCGCTCGGGGCGCCGAGGTGGTGCCGCTCGCCCGGTGGGCGCATCGGACGGGCCGTGGGGTGGACCAGCTCCTGGTGCGATCCACGCTGGCTGCCGGGCTCGGCGCTGCCGCCGGGGTGCTCACCGGCTGGCCGGTTGCGCTCGGCGCCGGCGCACTCGCCGGCTGGATCGCGCCGACCTGGTGGCGCGGGCGTGGTGCGCACCGTCGGGAGCTGGCGCGGGTCGAGGCGATCGCCGGCTGGACCGAGCAGCTCCGCGACACGCTCGCCGCCGCCAACGGTCTCGAGCACGCGATCGGCGCGTCTGCTGCCGTCGCGCCGACGCCGATCGCCGAGGCGGTGAGTCGCCTGGCGGCCCGGGTCGAGTACGAGCCGCTGAGCGTCGCGCTGCGCCGCTTCGCCGACGACGTCGATCACCCCTTGGCCGACTTCGTCGTGGCTGCTCTGGTCGTCGCCTCGGAGAAGGAGGCCCGCGAGCTCGGCACGCTGCTCGGCCACCTCGCCGGCTGTGCACGTGACGACGCGCGGATGCGCACCCGGATCTGGGTGGGTCGGGCGAGGAGCCGTACGGCGGTTCGCATCATCGTCGGCGTCGTCGTCGTCTTCGTGACTGGCCTGCTGGTGATGGATCGGGAGTACCTCCGCGCCTACGACACACCCTCCGGTCAGCTGGCCCTGACCGTGATCCTCGGGCTGTTCGCGGGGGCCTTCGTCGCCATGGACCGCATGAGCCACCTCGCGGCCCCGGAGCGCTTCGTCCGTCGTCGGGTCACGGAGCACACGGCATGATCGGTGCACTCGTGGTCGGTGCCGGTGTCGGGTGCGGGATCGCGGTGATCGCACGCTCCACCTCGCAGCGGAGGGTGCCGCTGGCCGCCGCGCTCGCCCGTCTCGACCGGGTGGGAGTGGCCGGCACAACAGTCAGTGGAACGTCGGGCCGGACCGTCTCGCTGCCCGCCCCCATGGCCGATCTGGTCGCATCGGCACCGGGAACCGTCGGGGCGCGAGACCTCGCCGTGCTCGGCCGCACACCGGCTCGACACGCCGTGGACAAGCTGGCTACGGCGGTCGCGCTGACGACGATCGGCGGCGTGCTCGGTGCCGCGCTCGTGGCCACGGGGCTGGGCGCACCGATGACGGCGCTCGGCCTGGTGCTCGCAGCGGCGACCGTGGGCTTCTTCGTCCCGGACCTCACCGCGCGCTCTCAGGCAGCGGCGCGACGGCGGAGCTTCCGGCATGCGCTGTCGAGCTACCTCGACCTCGTGAACGTGCTGCTCGCCGGCGGGGCAGGGATCGAGACATCGTTGACGGCAGCGGCCGAGGCCGGTGACGGATGGGCGTTCGCCGCGCTGCGCGACGAGCTGGTACGGGCCCGCACCGTGCGCCGAACACCCTGGATCTGTTTCGGCGAGCTGGGTGAGCGCTGGGGGATCGACGAGCTGGTCGAGCTGGCGTCGAGCGTGCGTCTCGCCGGTGAGCACGGCGCTCGCATCCGGTCGTCGCTCGCCGCCAAGGCCTCGGCGTTGCGCGCCCACCAGATGGCCCGGATCGAGGCCGACGCCCAGTCGGCCACCGAGCGCATGGGGATGCCCACGGTCCTCATGTTCGTCGGCTTCGTGGGGCTGCTCGGCTACCCAGCCCTGCAGGTGATCACCGCAGGGTGGTGAACCCACCCCAACCGAGAGGAGCACGCCGATGTCGGTCACCAGCCAGCTCTGGCAGTACTACCTGGTCCGCTTCCTGGCCGCCCGGTCCGCCGACCAGGATCGGGGCGAGGTCAGCGCCACGACGGTCGTCATGGCGGCCGCACTGGTCGCGCTCGCCATCGCGGTGGGGGCGATCATCTCGACGCGGGTGCGCGAGAAGGCCAACGGGTTGGACCTGGGGTGACGGCCCCCAGGGACAATTCTCGCCGCCGCCGCGATCGCGGTGAGGCCGTCGTGGAGCACGTCCTCGTGGTACCGGTCGTGCTGACGCTCACTCTCATCGGGGTGCAGGCCGCGCTCGCCCTCCACGCCGCCAACGTCGCCTCGTCGGCGGCGGCGCAGGGAGCCGCGGCCGGAGCCGCGCATGGTGCCTCGCTCGCGGACGCGGCCGAGGTGGCGGGCGCGACGGTGGCGGAGCTCGGTGGGCGCCTGGACGAAGCACCCGTAGCCGCCATCACGGGTGGTGAGGTCGTCGTGGCGGTGGAGGTCAGGGTGCCGAGCGTGGTCCCGCTGTTCCCCTCGACGGTGCGCCGGCAGGCCCACGAGCCCGTCGAGCGGTTCGTGCCCGAGCCCGAGCGGTGAGCCGATGACGTCACGTTGCCGCACGGCCGATCACGGGAGCGCCACCGTCGAGCTCGTGGCGCTCGCGCCGCTCTTGGTCGCACTCCTGGCCTTCGTGGTGTTCGGCGGTCGCGCCGGCCAGACGGTGGAGCAGGTTCAACACGCCGCCGACCAGGGTGCGCGGGCGGCGTCGATGGTCAGCCGCCCGGCGATGGCGGACACGGCACGCGCGGCCGTCCTTGCCGACCTCGCCAGCAACGGCGTGGCGTGCGATCAGCCCGAGGTGCTCACGAGCGTGCACGCCGGCAGCGTCACGGTGCAGGTCCGGTGCCGGGTACCGACCGAAGGCCTGCGACTGCTCGGCGCCGACGCTCGCTCGGTGTCGGCGGTCAGCACCGAGGTCATCGACCGCTACCGGGGTGGGCCGTGAGCCGCGACCGAGGTTCGGTCAGCGCGTTCGTGGTGATGCTCACCGTCATGCTCGTCGTCTGCGCCGGCCTCGTCGTGGACGGGGGGCGGGTGGTCGGCGCGCACGTGAGCGCCGCCGACCACGCCGAGAACGCTGCCCGCCGTGGCGCCCAGGAGGTGGTCGGCATCCGCGCCGGGGAGCCCCACCTGGAGCCGCTGCGCGCCCGAGCCGCCGCCGCCGACTACCTCCGCGCCCACGGTGTGGCCGGCACCGTCCTCGTCGTGGGTGACGAGGTCACCGTGACCGTGACCGCGCGCGAGCACCTCACCCTGCTCCATCTCGTCGGCATCGATGCCATGACCGTCTCGGCCACCAGGTCCGCCCGTCCCGTCATCGGCTGACGGGGCGCTGCCAACTCTCACGCGGAGGTCCCCGCATGACCACCACCACGCCTCGTCCGATCACCTCGCCGACCGCTGGGCGCATCGTGGGCGCCCTGGCCACGAGCCTGCTCGGCCTCGGCCTCCTGATCGGGGTGCCCGTCGCCCTCGGGGCGACGGTTGGCGCCCCGTGGGAGCTGGGCTGGCCGGCGCCCGGCGGCCTCGTGCACGCCGGCGCTGTCGACCCGGACGTGGTGGTGGCGGTGCTGGCGCTGGTGGTGTGGGCCGCGTGGGCGCGGGTCGCCGTGGCGGTCGTGCTCGACGCCGCCGCCCGCCTGGCGCATCGGCCACCGCCGCAGGCCCGGGTGCTCGGCGGCAGCCAGCGCACGGCGGCGGCGATCGTCACTGGCGCGGCGATCCTGGTGTCGCTGCTGGCCCGGGTGTCGTCGGCGCGTGGCGCCACCGTCACGGTGCAGTCCGGGGACACGTTGAGCGGCATCGCCGAGCGCGTGTACGGCGACGGGAGCGGCTGGCGGACGATCTTCGAGGCGAACGCCGGCCGCAGCTTCGACGGGCGGGTCTTCGACGATCCGAACCTGATCCTGCCCGGCTGGCAGCTCGAGGTGCCGGTTCCATCCACGGCGCCGATCACGTCGGAGACCGTCGTGCCGGCACCGGTCACGGCCGAGCCGCAGGTGGCAGCGCCGGTCGAGGCGGCGCCGACCGTGGCGCCGGTGGTCCCGGCGAGCGTGTCGACGCCCACCGTGGGGGCAGATCCGGCTCCGGTGTGCGGGCCTGGCGCGCCGTCGTCGAATCGTGCCGGCGGGCTGCCGACCGGCCTCGCCGGCGCGGTGCTGCTCGCCGGCGGGGCGATCACGGCCGTCGAGCTGCACCGCCGGCGCGCCCTGCGGTCGGGTGCGCGCCTGGCCGATCCGACGGCGGCGACGGCGGGGACGGAGACGGTGCTGCGCCGCGTCGGCGCCACCGAGCGCGTGGCCCGCCTCGATGTCGCGCTGCGGGCTGCCGCCGTCAGCCTGCGGGGACGGCCGGTGGTGGTCCAGCTGGCGATCGACCGGGCCGATGGGCGGATCCTGCTCCAGCTCTCCGGGCCGGCCGAGGCGGTGGCGCCCTTCGAGTCGCTCGCGCCGGACCGGTGGATGCTCCCGGGGCGGGTCGACCTGGTGGAGCTGGCACCGGCGGCCCGTGGCGCGGCAGTGCCCTGCCCCACGTTGATCCACCTCGGTGGCAGCGTCGAGGGCGAGGTGTACCTCGACGTGGAGGGCATCGGGTCACTGGCGATCGATGGCCCCGCTGACACCGTTGCCGATGTGCTCCGGGCCGTGCTCGGCTCGCTCGCCGTGTCGCCGCTCGCCGACGTGGTGACCGTGGTGGCGGTCGGCATCGACGCCGGGGTGGGAGGGTCGAAGGTGACGATGGTCGACGACGTCGATGCCGCCATCGAGCTCGTGGCACCGCTGGTCGGCGTCACGGCGGCCGCCACCGCGGGCGGCTCGACGACGTTCGCGCTGCGCGGCCGCTCGCCGGACGAAGCCTGGGACCCTGCAGTGGTGGTGGTCGGCCCGGAAGCGGCTGGCGATGTGGCGGTGAGGGAGCTGGCGACGCTCACGACGCCGTCGGGGCGCGGTCTGGGCGTCGTCGTGGGAGCTCGACTGGCCGGGGCCGGCTGCGTGCTGGCGGCGGGAGCGCAGTCGTGGACGCTCCAACCGTTCGGGGTCTCGCTGACGCCGGTCGGGGTGGGCGCCGATGACATCGCCGCAGTTCGCGAGCTGCTCGAGCGCACGACGCCGACGCCGGACGACCTGCCGTCGGACATCGCCGGCCCACCGCTCCAGCTGCGCCAGGAGCCGGGTCCGTCCGTCGGATCGTTCGTCGAGCCGCCGAGGGCTCTGATGGTGCGGCTGCTCGGGCCGCTGCGGGTGGAGGATGCGTCCGGGTGCGAGGTGTCGGTGGAGAAGGGCAAGGCACTCGAGCTGGTGGCCTGGCTGGCGCTGCACCGAGAGCACCCCAGCCGGTCGAGCGCACGGTCCGCGCTGTGGGACGTCGAGGTCCGTGACGCCACGTTCGCCAATGTGGTGTCGGAGGCCCGGCGAGCCCTGGCCCGGGCTGTTCGCCCGCCCGAGGGCGAGGAGTGGATCGCCCGGACGCTCAACGATCTGCTGCCGCTGCACCCGCTCGTGGTCACCGACGCCGACGTCGTGCGGGCCCGGATGGCCCACGCCCGCCGTCAGCCATCGATCGACGCGGTGGTGACGTTGCGGCCCGCACTCGAGCTGGTCCGCGAGGTGCCGCTGGCCGGCTGCGACGCAACGTGGACCGACGCCGAGGGCCACACGACGGACCTGACCATGCTGGCGACAGCGCTGGCCCAGGAGCTGGCGGAGCGCTGCCTCGACATCGGCGACGTCGACGGCGCGCTGGGCGCGACCGCCGTCGGGCTGCGGGTGCTTCCCGGCCACGAGGCGCTCGTCGGCCTGCGGATGCGGGCACGCGCCGGAGCCGGTGACCTGGCCGGCGTGCGGGTCGAGTGGGAGGCCTACGAGCGGGTGGTGGCCGCCGACCCGTGGGCGGGCGGCACCCCCGCCGCCGAGCTCGTCACCCTGCGCCGCCACCTGCTCGCCCCGACCCCGTGAGGTCACGTAGGGGGTGGTCAGGCGTACTGGTCGAGGATGGTGGACTCGGTGAGGCGGGCGAGGCTGTCCTTGATGGCGCGGGCCCGGGTGGCGCCGACGCCCTCGACCTCGGCCAAGTCGGCGACGGTGGCCCGCAGGATCTTGTTGAGGTCCCCGAAGTGGTCGGCCACCTTCTCGGCGATGCTGGCCGGCAGGCGGGGCACGCGCGACAGCAGCCGTTCGCCGCGGGGTGTGAGCCCCTGGTCGAGGTCGGCGCCGCCGCCCGGCAGGCCGAGCGTCGCCGCGGCGTGGCGCAGGTCGAGCGACTCCTCGCGGGACAGCCGGGTCAGCTCGGCGAGCACGTTGTCGACGCCCTTGCGGGTGCCGCCCGGCAGGTAGTCCTTGACGGTGAGGTCGATCTCCTCGTCGAGGTCGCCGAGCAGCTCGTCGAGCTGGAGCCGCAGCAGCCGGGCGTCGACGCCCAGCTCGGCGATCATCATCTCGATCTCCGCGGTGAGGCGGTGCACCATCTCGGCCCGCTGCAGCACCGACGCCACGTCGCGCAGGGTGACCAGGTCCTCGACCTCGAGCGCGGTGAGGTTCGCCAGCGCGTCGCCCAGTCGGGCCTGGTAGCGCTCGAGCGTCTGCAGCGCCTGGTTGGCCCGGTCGAGCAGCCGGGACACCTCCTGCAGCTGCTGGCGTGACGTGCCCACGTACAGGGCGATCACCGCCATGTCCTCGCTGACGCTGACCACCGGCACCCCGAGCGAGCGGGCGACGCGCTCGGCGGTGCGGTGCCGGGTGCCGGTCTCGCTGGTGGGCACGCTCGAGTCAGGAACCAGGTGCACGTTGGCCCTTGCGATGCGGGTCAGGTCGCTCGACAAGATGATGGCGCCGTCCATCTTCGCCAGCTCGGAGAGGCGCTGGGGGCTGAACGGCGCGTCGAGCAGGAACCCACCGGTGCAGATGGCGAGCACGTCGGGCCCGTCGCCGATGACGACCAGCGCGCCCATCTTCGCCCGTACGATCCGGTCGAGGCCGTCTCGCAGCGGCGTTCCGGGCGCCACCCGGGCGAGGGCGTCGTGGAGCACGCCGGAATGGCGCCGGGCGTTGGACATGGACGGAGTGTAGGGGACGGCCCTGCCGTGCCTCAGGAGGAGGTGGGAGTGATGCCGACGGCGACGAGTGCCTGGGCGAGCGTGGCGACCCGGGTCAGCTCGATGCCGGGGACCTGCAGGCGGCTGCTGGCCGGGATGAGGGCTTGGCGGAACCCGAGCCGGGCGGCCTCGCCCAGCCGGCGAGGGGTCTGGGCCACCTGGCGCAGCTCGCCCGCCAGGCCCACTTCGCCCAGCGCCACCAGATCGGCGGGCAGGGCCCGGCCCGTCATGGCCGAGGCGACCGCGAGGCACACCCCCAGGTCGACGCCAGGCTCGGCCAGGCGCACGCCACCCACCGCGCTGGCGTAGACGTCGGCCGACGCGCACGTGAGGCCGGCCCGCTGGTCGAGCACGGCGAGCAGCATGGCCAGCCGCGACAGCTCGACGCCGTGGGTGCTGCGCCGCGGCGGCACACCGGACACGGCCCGTGACGTGAGGGCCTGCACCTCGACGAGCAGCGGCCGGTGCCCTTCGATGGTGGGCACGACGGCGCTGCCGGCGACGCCGGTGCGCCGGTCGGCGAGGAACAGCGAGCTCGGATCGGCCACGCCGACGAGGCCATGACCGGCCATCTCGAACAGGCCCAGCTCGCCAGTGGGGCCGAAGCGGTGCTTCACGGCCCGCAGCAGGCGCAGGGCGTGATGGCGCTCGCCCTCGAACGACAGCACCGTGTCGACCACGTGCTCGAGCACCCGGGGTCCGGCCAGGCTGCCCTCCTTGGTGACGTGGCCGACCATCACCACCGCCACGCTGCGGCGCTTGGCCTCGAGCACCAGCCGGTGGGCGCAGCCCCGCACCTGGGCGATGCTGCCGGGCGGTGATCCCAGCCCAGGGTCGGCGACGGTCTGGATGCTGTCGACGACCACCAGCTCCGGCTGGACCTCGTCGATGGCCGCCAGCACGTGGGGCAGCGACGTCTCGGCCAGCAGCCACAGGTCTGGCTGCAGCGCGCTCAGCCGTTCGGCCCGCAGGCGCACCTGCTGGGCGCTCTCCTCCGCCGACACGTAGAGGGTTCGCCCGGGCCACCAGGCCAGCAGCTGCAGCAGGAGGGTGCTCTTGCCGATGCCCGGCTCGCCGCCGAGCAGCGTGACCGACCCCGGCACCAGCCCGCCGCCGAGCACGCGGTCGAGCTCGGCGATGCCCGTCGGGCGAGGCTGGGCGACGAGGGCGTCCACGTCGGCGATGGGGCTCGCCACCCCCGCAGGGGCGAGCGCGGCCACGGCGGCCAGCAGCTCCGGGTCGAGCCCGTCGGGGCCTTCGACGTCTTCGACCAGCGTGTTCCACGCGCCGCACGTGGGGCAGCGGCCCGCCCACTTCGGATGGGCGGCACCGCAGTCGGTGCAGCGGTGGATCAGCTTCAGCCTGGCCATGACGCGGACCCTACGCAGGGGGTGGTGCAGCGCGGCGCCGGCGGCGGGCGACCACGACGTAGACGATGAAGGTGGTGGCCACCACCAGCCAGGCCACGAACAGGAGCTGGGCCACCTGCGACGCAGTGCGCGCCAGCCGGGCGCCCCGGTCGGTCTCCTCGGCCAGGGTGGCCAGGTCGACGGCGGTGCCGTCCATCGGCACCGTCCAGCGCACCACCGCACCCTGGGCGGTGCCGGTGGTCTCGTCCACCTCGTCCGGCAGCGTCAGGCTCAGCTCGATCCCGAGGGCGTCGGCCAGCGCCACGTCCGCCAGGTCGTCGGCGTACGGCGAGGCACCGAGCGCAGCCAGCAGCTCGTCGTCGGCGAACGCGTCGATGCCGCCGGTCACCTGCAGCGTGCCGTCGAACGTCCACGTCGAGCGGGCGAACTCGCTGGCGCGGGCGAGCTCGGCGCCCAGGATCGGACCGTCGGGCCCGCCCAGCTGGGCGAGCACGGCGTTGGCCTCGGCCGGGGTGGAGAACGCGCGGGTGAGCACCACCTGCAGCCCGCCCTCCGGGGTCGGCGCCGGACCGTCGACCGTCCACCCGGCCGCCGTCAGATCGTCGGTGCGCACGTCCTCGGCCAGCTCGGGCACCTCGGCGACGAGCGCCGGGTCGGCCACCGCGGTGACGGTCACCGTGCCGGAGCCGTCGTCGGCCACCACGACGTCGACGGTGACGTCGACGCGACAGCCCGCCAGCACGACGACGGCCACGACGGACGCGACGGTGAGCAGAGCGCGGCGGACCATGACCCGCCGATCATCGCAGACGGCCACCCGGATGCCCGGGCACGTCGTGCGCCTACTCGGTCGGGGTGTCGGCCTCGCCGGTGGTGGTGCCGGCGAGCTCGACTGCCGGCGGCGGCTGGAAGCCCTCGACGGCGCGGAACGCGATGCGCCGCTCGCCCGGCCGGTCGGGATCGTCCTCGGTGTCGACCACCACGATCTCGCCGGCATGGAACTCCTTGTAGAGGAGCCTCTCCGACAGCGGGTCCTCGACCAGGCGCTGGATGGCCCGCCGCAGCGGCCGGGCGCCCAGCTGGGGGTCGTAGCCACGCTCGGCCAGCAGATCCTTGGCCGACTGGGTGAGCTCGATCCCGAGCCCCTGGCTCTCGAGCTGGGTGACGAGGCGCTTGACCATCATGTCGACCATCGCCACGACCTCGATGCGGGACAGCTCGTGGAAGACGATGACCTCGTCGATGCGGTTCAGGAACTCCGGGCGGAAGTGGGTCTTCAGCGCGTCGTTCACCTTCTCCTTCATCCGCTCGTACGACACGGCCTCGTCGAGCTTGGTGAAGCCGACGTTCGCCTTGCGCAGGTCCTGGGTACCCAGGTTGGAGGTCATGATGAGCACCGTGTTGCGGAAGTCGACGGTGCGGCCCTGGCTGTCGGTGAGGCGACCCTCCTCGAGGATCTGCAGCAGCGTGTTGAACACGTCTGGGTGGGCCTTTTCGATCTCGTCGAACAGCACCACACTGAACGGCCGGCGCCGCACGGCCTCGGTGAGCTGGCCGCCCTCCTCGTAGCCGACGTAGCCGGGGGGCGAGCCCACGAGGCGGCTGACCGTGTGCTTCTCCATGTACTCGGACATGTCGAGCGCAATGAGCGCGTCGTCGTCGCCGAACAGGAACTCGGCCAGCGTCTTGGCCAGCTCGGTCTTGCCCACCCCGGTGGGGCCGAGGAAGATGAACGAGCCGCTCGGGCGCTTCGGGTCCTTGAGACCGGCCCGGGTGCGCCGGATGCTCTGGCTGACGGCCTTGATGGCGTCCTCCTGGCCGATGATCCGCTTGTGGAGCTCGGCCTCCATGTTGAGGAGCTTCTGGGTCTCCTCCTCGGTGAGCTTGTAGACGGGGATGCCGGTCCAGATCGACAGGACCTCGGCGATGGCCTCCTCGTCGACCTCGTCGAACAGGTCGACGCCCGACGCCTTGATCTCGGTCTCCTTGGCGGCGCGCTCCTCGAGCAGCGACTTCTCCTGGTCTCGCAGGCGGCCGGCCTCCTCGAAGCGCTGCTCCTCGACGGCGCGCTTCTTGGCGTCTTGCACCTCGGTGAGGCGGGACTCGAGCTCCTTCAGGTCTGGCGGCGTCTGCATGCGCTTGATGCGCAGCCGGCTGCCGGCCTCGTCGATGAGGTCGATCGCCTTGTCGGGGAGGTGGCGGTCGGAGATGTAGCGGTCGGCCAGGTTGGCCGCAGCGACGATGGCCTGGTCGGTGATGGTGACCCGGTGGTGCGCCTCGTACTTGTCGCGCACGCCCTTCAGGATCTCGATGGTGTGGCTGAGCGTGGGCTCCTCCACCTTGACCGGCTGGAACCGGCGCTCGAGCGCAGCGTCCTTCTCGAGGTGCTTGCGGTACTCGTCGAGCGTGGTGGCACCGATGGTCTGCAGCTCGCCGCGGGCGAGCATCGGCTTCAGGATGCTGGCGGCGTCGATGGCGCCCTCGGCTGCCCCGGCCCCGACGAGGGTGTGGATCTCGTCGATGAACAGGATGATGTCGCCGCGGGTCTTGATCTCCTTGAGCACCTTCTTCAGGCGCTCCTCGAAGTCGCCGCGGTAGCGGCTGCCCGCCACCAGCGCGCCGAGGTCGAGGGTGTAGAGCTGCTTGTTGCGAAGCGTGTCCGGCACGTCGTTGTTGACGATCTTCTGGGCCAGACCCTCGACGATGGCCGTCTTGCCGACGCCCGGCTCGCCGATGAGGACCGGGTTGTTCTTGGTGCGCCGGGAGAGGATCTGCATGACCCGCTCGAGCTCGCGCATGCGCCCGATGACGGGATCGAGCTTCTTCTCGCGGGCGAGCTGGGTGAGGTTGCGACCGAACTGGTCGAGGATCTGGCTGCCGCCCTTCTCCTGCGGCTCCTCACGCCCGGTGGCGCCCGGTGCGGCGGCGGCCGCCGGCTCACCCTTGCCCTGGGGGCCCTGGTAGCCGGACAGGAGCTGGATGACCTGCTGGCGCACCCGGGACAGGTCGGCGCCGAGCTTGACGAGCACCTGGGCGGCGACGCCCTCGCCCTCTCGGATGAGTCCGAGCAGGATGTGCTCGGTGCCGATGTAGTTGTGGCCGAGCTGGAGCGCTTCACGAAGCGACAGCTCGAGGACCTTCTTGGCCCGGGGCGTGAACGGGATGTGGCCCGACGGCGAGGAGCCACCCTGGCCGATGATCTCCTCGACCTGGGCCCGCACCGCCTCGAGCGAGATGCCGAGCGACTCCAGCGCCTTGGCGGCGACGCCTTCGCCCTCGTGGATCAGCCCGAGCAGGATGTGCTCGGTGCCGATGTAGGAGTGGTTGAGCAGGCGCGCCTCTTCCTGTGCCAGGACGACGACCCTGCGGGCCCGGTCGGTGAAGCGTTCGAACATCCCCGCCCTTTCCGGAACGGCTGCTACGTGTGCTCACTCTACCCCCGGGGTGGTTCAACTCACCGTAGGGGGTGTGTGGGCCGCGCGGCTCGTTCGTGCGGGTCCGCGATCCTGGCCTAGCCTGGGCCCGATGGCCACCTCGCCGTTGCTGACGCTGGCGCGCATGGATGCCGACCGCGAGCGGATCGAGGCCGCGCTCCTGGCGTCGGTGGCCACGTCGGACGCCTACCTCACCGAGATCGCCTCGCACCTCATCGTCGCCGGTGGGAAGCGGCTGCGCCCGGTGCTGGCGGTGGTCGCCGCGCAGGTCGGCGCCGCAGCCTCGTCCCCCGACCACGGTGTCTCCGATGACGTCGTGCTCGGCGGGGTCAGCTGCGAGCTGGTGCACCTCGGCTCGCTCTACCACGACGACGTGATGGACGAGGCCGAGACCCGCCGTGGCGTCGAGACCGTCAACGCCAAGTGGGGCAACCTGCAGGCGATCCTGGCCGGCGACTTCCTGTTGAGCAGGGCCAGCGAGATCGCCGCCTCCCTCGGCACCGAGGTGGCCGCGCTGCTCGCGCGCACCATCGGCCGCCTGTGCGAGGGGCAGATCGAAGAGCTCCGCCACACGTACGACACCTCCCGCAGCGAGGCCTCCTATCTCGCCAGCATCGAGGGCAAGACGGCCTCGCTGTTCGCCACCGCGGCGCGCATCGGTGCCATCGTCGGCGGCCTCGACCGGTCCCTGGTGGAGGTGGTCACGCGTTACGGGCTGGCCTACGGGATGGTCTTCCAGATCGTCGACGACGTGCTCGACATCACCTCCACCGACGGCGAGCTCGGCAAGCCGGCCGGCCACGACATGGTCGAGGGCGTCTACACGTTGCCGGTGCTGCGCACGCTCGTCACCGCCGGTGCAGCCGGTGACGAGCTGCGCGACCTGCTCGGCAAGCCGCTCGACGCCGCCGAGCGTGAGAAGGCGCTCGCCATCGTGCGCTCGAACGGTGGGGTCGCCAGTGCCATCGCCGCTGCGGCGGCCTACGTGCAGGCGGCCGAGGCGGCGTGTGCCGAGCTGCCGCCCGGGGCGGCCACCGACGCGCTGCGCGCGGCGCCGGCCGCGCTGCTGGCGTCCGTGCGCCCCTGATCTCTCCCGCTCCGGTCCAAACAGTCCCGTTCTGGTCCCAGGAGTCCGAGGGGAGGGGGTCAGGCGGAGGCGGCGCTCGGCGTGCTGGACGCCGCGGCGGCCTCTTCGGCCTTCACGACCCGGCCGAGGAAGTCGAGCAGCACCCGGTTGAACGTGGTGGCGTGCTCGACCATGAACCCGTGCGCGGCCCCTGAGATCACCACCAGCTCGGCGGTGGGGATGCGGGCCGCCAGCTCCTCGCTGTCGCCGCGCGGGGTGAGGATGTCCTGGTTGCCGACGATGACGAGCGCGGGCACCGTGATGGACCCGAGCTCTTCGGCCTCGGTCTCGTCGGCGGTGAGGATCGCCCGGACCTGGGCCACGAAGGCGTGCGTGGCCCGGTTTCGCCCGAGCGGCCCGAGCCAGCCGAGCGCCGGCGCCAGGCGCCGGAACGACCGTGGGCCGATGACCCACCGGGCCGCGACGTGGGCCATGGCGCCCATCCCCCGCTCGTTGGCGGTGGAGGCCCACGACGCCAGCAGCTCGCGACGCCACGGGTGGTTGCGACACGCCGTGCAGGCGAGCGTCAGGGAGCGGACGCGATCGGGGTGCTTGATGGTGAGGATCTGGCTGATCGCACCGCCCATCGACGCGCCGACCACGTGAGCCGACTCCACGCCGGCGTGGTCGAGCACGGCGACGGCGTCGTCGGCCATCTGGTCGAGCGAGTACGTGCCGAACGGCTTGTCGCTGCGTCCTGCGCCTCGGTTGTCGAACGCGATGACCCGGTAGCGCATGCTGAGCGCCAGGCGCTGCAGGTCCCAGCCGTGCTTGTCGGCGCCCAGGCCCTGGATCATGAGGACAGGTGGGGCATGGCGCCGGCCGGTCACCTCGTAGTGGAGGCGAACGCCGTCGGCAGCTCGGGCGTAGGCCATCAGGTCTCCCCGATCCAGTCGAGGACGGGCGCGCCGCCCATCTCGTCGAGCAGGTCCTGGAGGCGTCGCTGCACGTGCTCGGCCAGCTCGACCTCGGCCAGGGGACCGCGCCGGCGCTTGCGCGACCGGACTGGTCCGCCCACCTCGATGCGGGCACGTCGCCCCGTCGGGGCGCTGACGGCGGCAGCGGGCAGCACCGGCACGCTCTCGCGCAGGGCCGCTGCCACGTAGCGGGGGTCGACGTGGCCGGCCCGGCGGGACTGGCGCACGGAGTCGGTGCCGACGACCACGACCTGATGGGCGCGCAGCGCCCCCGCCACCTCGTTCGGATTGGCGAGCAGCCCACCGACGCGCCGCATCAGGGCGCCGACGGGGGCGACGTCGGGCCGGCCCACGAAGCGCACCGGTCGCCCGGACTCGACGCCGAGCGCCCACGCCACCATGACCGGCGTCAGGGCCAGCCGCCGCGAGTTGGTGACGACCAACGCGCCGGTGCGATGGGGCAGGTGCTCCACGCCGCCGACGCTCATCGACCACCGCAGGTTGGCGAGCAGCCCGCCGATCGACACCGCGCCGCCGTCACGGCCCCAGTCGTCGACCTCGAAGCGCCCGGTCAGGCGCTCCTCGGCCACGTGGGCGGCATCGACGGGCAGGTGCACGACGTTGCCGATGGTGGAGTGGGACGACTCCGGTGCTGCAGTGGTGGTGGGCATCACGCCACCTCCCAGGCGCGTTGCGGCGGAACCCGGACCACGGATTCCCACCGGTAGAGGCGGTCGATGACCTCCGAGGTGGTTGCCCGCGGCTGGAACCCCAGCAGGGCCTCGGCCCGCCCGCCGTCGGCGAGACGGCCGCGGTGCATGAGCTCGATCACGTGCTCGGGCACGGGCGCGCCGGCGATGTGGCTGAGCTGGCGGGCGACGGCCCACTCCGGGCCGATCATCGGCAGCGGGAACCTTCGGCCGCGCAGGATGGCCTGCAGGGCGGTGATCGCACCCGGGGCGACCACGTTGACCGGGCGGTCGAGGTGCCGGGCGGCGGCGGCCACGAAGGCCCGGCCGGCATCGGCGTCCTCCAGCACGGCGAAGGGCGGGTCGGCCAGCACGCTGAACGGGACGGCGGGCAGGCGCAGCAGGCGCCCGAGCGGGCTCGGCACGTGGGGTCCCAGCACGGGTGCCAGGCGCAGCGCTCCGACCGGCACGCCGATCCTGGTGCCGACCTGCCCGGCGACCTCCTCGATGAAGGCGACCATCCGCCCGTACGGCGAGGTCGGGTGCACCGGTGCGTCCTCGTCGGGGCGGGTCAGGGCGTTGCGGTGCCGGCCGTAGAGCTCGATCCCGCTGCGCACGACGATGGACTCGAGCGCCCGGCACTCTGCGGCGGCCCCGAGGATGCTGACCGCGGCCTCGTCCGTCAGGCGTTCGGCATCAGCCGCGCTGGCGCGGGCGTTGGGTTCCCAGACGCCGACGTGGATGAGGACGTGGGGGTTGAACTTCCCCACCACGTCGACGATGCGGTCACGCTCGCTGAGCTGGATCCGGTGGAACGTGGCCCGGCGCAGCCGGCGCCGGGGTGGATCCACGTCGATCCCCTCGAGCGCCGCCACCCAGGGCTCGTCCTCGAGCAGGGCCGCCACCCGTGAGCCGAGCTCGCCGCCCATGCCGCTGACCAGCACTCGCTGTCCCCGCACGGAGCGAACGTTAACAGTGCGATGCACGAATCATCTCACACTGCGTCAGATTCGCCCGGAGCGCTGAGCCGGGTGCCTTGGTCAGCGCAGGTCGGCGGCGCGCAGGATGAGCTCGCGGGCGAAGGGGTCGAGCTGGCGCCCGGCGATGCGCTCGGTGATGGTGATCGCCTGCGACCCGTCGCTGACCAGGCCGGCCCAGCGGATGTAGCCCCCCATGATCCCCATCAGCCGATCGCCCACCTCTTCGCCGTGGACGATCACCTTGGTGCCGGCGTCGAGCAGGCCCTGCAGCTCCGGATAGAACGAGCGCAGCCAGGCGTCGATGTCGTCGGCGCCGGACAGCGGACGGTGCAGGTACGCCATGGCGAGCTCGTCGTAGTTGTGCAGGTTGTGCGGCGCGGCGATGATCGAGATGACCAGCCCGAACCCGTTCTCGCGGATCCAGATGATCTCCTCCTGGCGCCGGACGCGGCGGTGGTTGGCGCCGTAGCCGCCCGGCCGCTCGCACACCGCCAGCTTGTCCTTCAGGATCCAGGTGAAGTTGCGAGGGGTGATCCCGAGCGCCCACTTGCCGCGCAGCTTGGGGGGCATCAGCGCTCACCCCTGGTCGGGTGGCCGCCGGTCGGTCGGGACATCGGGCGGGACATCGGCTGGCGATCCTACGCCATCGGCCCTCGAAGCGCCGTCGAGGACCAGGCGTTGGGAGCGCCGTCTGACCGCCCGCCCGTCGCCCACCTCGCACGCCCGTGACTCGCCGCGGGCCACCGCCAGCACGCGGGCGACGGTGGCGGCGTCGGGCGGGTACGGGGCGGCGAGCCAGCGACGCACGGCCCGGCGAGCGAGGGGAGCCGGCGCGCCGGTCAGCGCCCGGGCGTCGGTCGGGTCGATCACCGCTGCCAGCGTCTCGAGCAGGTCGTCGTCGTCTCTCATCAGCTCCGCCTGGCGGACGAGCACGGGCACGAGGTCTCGCCCGCACAGCTCCTCCAGCAGGGGCAGGAGCCGGTGACGCACCGCGTTGCGCCGCTGGACGAGGTCGGCGTTCGTGGGATCGGTGACGGTCGTGACGTCGAGGGCGTGGCAGAGCGCGGCCGTCTCCGAGCGTCGCAGCGCCAGCAGCGGGTGGCGGTGATCCGGTCGCATCCCGGCCAGGCCCGCCAGCGCCGAGCCCCGCATCAGGTTGAGCAGGACCGTCTCCGCCTGGTCGTCTGCGGTGTGGCCGGTCAGCGCGTCTGCCGGGAGCACGCGGCGGCGAGCGTCCCGGGCCCGCGCCTCGAGGTTCGGCCCTGCCGGGACGGACACCGCCTCGGCGCGGAAGCCGGCTCCGAGGCGCTGGGCCAGCGCGGCCACGACGTCGGCCTCCGCCGCTGAGCCCGGTCGCAGGCCGTGGTCGACGTGCACCAGGGTCGCCGTGCAGCCGCTCGCCACCGCCAGCACGGCCAAGGCACTGGAGTCCGCGCCTCCCGACACCGCACAGGTCACCGGCGTGCCCGGCGGTGGGAACCGGCATCGGGGCAGCAGCGCCTGCACCTCGGGTCGCTCCGCCAGCGTCTCGGGCTCGGCCATGACGCGCTCAGACCTCGAGGGCGTGAGGGGTGACCCGCTCGATCCAGCGCGACGGCTCGCGGATCTCGTCCCAGGTGGGCAGGTCGTCGGGGCGGCGCCAGCAGCGATCGATGGCGCCCGGCCCGGCCGCGGCCTCGATCTCGGCGATGAACCGCTCGCCGGCCCGGTACTGGCCCAGCTTGGCCTCGATGCCCACGAGCTGTTGCACGAGGCGGGTGAGCGGCGTGCCCCGGCGGCGTCGCTCCGCGAGCACGCGGGCGAATCGGTCGGCCGTGGGGATCTCGGGCGATCCGGCCCGGTTCATGGTGACGTCTCCGTGGCCCTCGAGCAGCGCCATCAACCCGGCCACCTGCTCGAGGGCCTCGCGCTGGGCAGGCGGGGCGATCACCGCCGCGAGGCCACCTTCGCGCAGGCGGGTGCGGGCGGTGCCGGGTTGGCGGGCCAGCTCGCGCAGCGCAGCCACGAGGTGGGCGGGGTCGGGGTCGGCCGCCGACAGCAGCCGGTGGACGAGGCCGAGGTAGTGGCCGCGCATCCACGGCACCCCCGTGAACTGGGCGCGGTGGGTGAGCTCATGGAGGGTGACCCACAGGCGGAACTCCTCGGGGGGGAAGCCGAAGCGCTGCTCGAGCATCGCGATGTTCGGACCCACCAGGTACACCGCGTCGGGATCCTCGGCGCGGGAGCCGGCCGGCTCACCGTCGGCGGTCCCCGCTGCGGGCAGGAGGTCGTACTGGCCGAGCACCCGGCCCGCCATCCACCCGAGCAGCAGCCCGAGCTCGACGGCGGTCGCCCGGCGGCCGATCGCGGCGACGGAGCGGTTCGTGGCGTTCGCCGCCCGGCCCGCCATCCGCTCCCGCCAGCGCACCGCCAGCGGCTCGAGCAGCACGCGGAACGAGGCGACGTTGGCCGCGGCCCAGGTGGGCCGGTCGATGACCCGCACGTGGGCCGGCGTCGGTGGGCGCAGGCCGGTCTCGGCCGCCACCATCTCCTGGGCCCGCACCGCCATGGGCGCCAGCTCGTCGTCGCTCGGGTGGGGTCCGGGCACGGGCGGGTGGCGTCCGGCCACCGCGCGAGCGACCCGCTCGGCCAGCGCCCAGTCGATGGGCCCGTCGGCCAGGGCGTCGAGGGGTGCCTCGACGGTTCGCGACCCGGTCCACCCGGGTGCGCTCACGTCGATGTCGTGTCCCCGGCGCTCATCAGCTGCTCGTACTGCTGCTGCTCGAGCTGCTCACGCTGGCGCCGGCTGGGGTACTTCATCCGGGAGATCTTGCCCACGTAGGCCACGGTCAGGCCGAGCAGGGCCAGCAGCGAGACGACGAACAGGACGACGCCGATCCAGAACGTCCAGATGTAGCCGAGCATGGGGAGGATGGTAGCCAACGGGCCCGGCGCATACCCAGGTCCGGGTGGTCAGCCGATGCGGCCGTCGCCGTCGAAGTCCTCGCCGAAGCAGCGCTCGATCCGTGACAGCAGCCCCGGGGGGAGTGCCTCGTCGCGGCACTTCTCGGCGATCACGATCCGCAGCTCGGCGTGGAAGTCGAACGCCTGGAGGCAGTCGAGGCACCCGTTGAGATGCGCTTCGATCGCCTGGCGCGCCTGTGGGGTGATCTCGCCGTCGAGGAACTGCTCGAGGTCACGCAGCGTCTCGTTGCAGTCAGACATGGCTCTCCGTGGGTTCGGCCGATGCCTCGGCCGAGGCGTCCGGGATCAGGCCACGTGCGGTGGCGTACTCGAACAACGACTTCTGCATCGCCTTTCTTCCCCGATGCAGGCGTGACATCACTGTGCCGATGGGGATCTCGAGCATCTCGGCGATCTCCTTGTAGGAGAAGCCGTCGACATCGGCCAGCAGGACGGGCAGGCGGAAGCTCTCGGGCAGGTCGTCGAGCGCCCGCTTCACCTCGGCGTCGGTGAACAGGTCCATCAGCTGCTCTTCGGCGCTGCGGCTGGCCATCGCCTGCTCCAGCGCGCCGAGCCGGCGGTAGAGGTACAGGTCCTCGACCTCGGCCAGGTTCGTCTCGTCGGGGCGGCGCTGCTGGGCCCGGTACTTGTTGATGAACGTGTTGGTGAGGATTCGGAACAGCCAGGCCCGCAAGTTGGTGCCGGGCTCGAACGTCGAGAAGCTGCGGTACGCCTTGTAGTAGGTCTCCTGCACCAGGTCCTCGGCGTCGGCCTGGTGGCGGGTCATCCGCATCGCAGCGCTGAACAGCTGCGGGGCGTACTGCATCGCCTCGGCGACGAACTCCTCGCGATCGGCCACGCTTCGACCCTACGCCACCCCCTCCCCCGTTCTGGCAGCACCAATGAGCGCTCAGCGCTACTTCGTGGGACCAGAACGGAGAGCGCGGGGTCAGCGGGTGGTGTCGAGGTCGGCGACGAGCTCGTCGAGGGCGGCGACGAACCGCTCGAGCAGCGCCGCCAGCTGTGCCTGCTCGTCGGCGTCGAACGCCGCCAGCAGCCGGTCCATCATCTGCGCCCGGAGATCGGCGAGCTGGGCGTGGCGGTCGCGACCGGCCCCGGTGGACGACACCATCACGACGCGACCATCGGCGGCGCTGGAGCGGCGCTCGGCGAGGCCGATGCGCTCGAGGCGCTGGACCGCCCGGGTGGCCGTGGACGGGTCGACCCGCAGGGCATCGGCGAGGTCGCTCATCCGCCAGGCCGGCCGCTGGACGAGCAGGTCGAGGGTGTCCATCTGCCCCGGCTCGACGGCATCCGGTCCGGTGCCGAAGAGGTGGTCGCGCAGCGCGCCGGTGGACGCCCCGCGGCGCAGCTCGCGCCACGCCCGGCCCACCCGCACGGCGATCTCGCGATCGATGGCGGTCAGCGGCACATCCACCGTTTGTAGGGTACAAGCGATGGACGCGGGGGAAGCGGCGGGAGAGCGGTCGGGGCCGCTCCCGTCACCGCTCGAGGCGCTCGGGGTGCTGGCCACCCAGAGCGTGATGGTGACGCCGACGCTGCGTCACCTGGAGCTCTACACGCTGCGGGGACTGGCCACCGTGCTCTGGCACGAGCCGTCAGGCCCGGCGCAGCCGGCGGCCATCGTGGCCTGCGGCGGCGCGATGGGCGGGCTCCTCGGCCCCGCCGACGGCTTCTACCACCACATGGGCGAGGCGTGGTCGGCGGCCGGTGTGCCGGTGCTGCGGGTGAGCTACCGGCGCCCGAACGACCTCGACGCCTGCTGCCTCGACGTGGCGGCGGCCGTGCAGCTCGCCGTGGGCGGAGGTGCCGAGCGGGTCGTGGTGATGGGCCACAGCTTCGGCGGGGCGGTCGCCGTGCGGGTGGCGGTGGCCCTGCCGGAGATGGTCGCCGGCGTGGTGACGTTCGCGACGCAGTCGGCGGGGTGCGAGGTGGCCGGTGCGCTCGGGGGCCGGCCGCTCCTGCTGTTCCACGGCGATCGCGACGAGATCCTGCCGATGCAGTCGAGCCAGGTGGTCGCCGCCATCGCCGGCCACGGCGAGGTCGTGGTGCTCCCGGGCGACGGCCACCTGTTGGCGCGAAGCGGCGACGTCCTGACCGAGCGGCTGGCCGAGTGGCTGCCGGCGGTGCTCGGCCTGGCACCCGGTTCGCTCAGCCCGTGACCACGACGTCGATGACCGGGGCCAGCGAGTCGTAGCGGCGCAGCGACTCCGCAGCGGCCTTCACCAGCGCGTCACCGCGGGGGTGGTCCTCGGCGATGTGGATGCGCAGCACCAGCCGGAGCGGCTCCCGCTGCACCTCGATGCCGATCTCGTCGAGCTCCTCCCGAGTGGCGATGCCGAGCGCGAGCAGGTCGCGGCGCACGGCCGCGGCGTGGGCGGCACCGCTGGCGGCCGCCGTGGCGCACGTGCCGAGCAGGTCGTTGCCGGCCGGCCAGGCGAACGACCCATAGGGGTGGGCGGTGGCCCCGTTGCCGACGAGGACGAGGGGGATTCGCTGGCGGGTCGCGCACAGCGCGCCGTGCTCGGCGGGGCGGAGCTCGCCGTCGACCCTGGCCACGACGGCGACGTCGACCTGGCCGCCGTCCGGGCCGCGGGGATCGAGTGGGCACTCGCCGGCCACGTCGAGACCGCGGCAGGGCGCCGCGTCGTGGGCGCTGTCGCAGCGCACGACCGTGTGCCCGCCGGCGGTGAGCTCGGCGGCGACGTCGGCCGCGAGACCCGGCTGTGCCTCCAGCACCAGCACCCTCATGTCGGACCTCCCTGAGACGCGCGGCGAAACCGCGGGACCTGCTGGCGCACCGTCGCGCGTGCGCCGGTCCACCCTCCAGGGTCCAAGGTCACAACGGAGCCGCACCTCGGGGAGGGCCACCGTTCGACAGGGTGGCGCCCGGGCCGGGTGGGGCATGCTCTGACGATGGCGCTCCAGGCAGTGGTGGTGGCGAATCGGGGAGAGATCGCGGTGCGGGTGCTTCGCACGGCGCGAGAGCTGGGGCTGCGCAGCGTGGCGGTGCACGCCGCCGACGAGGCCGGGGCGCGCCACGCATCGATGGCCGACGAGGCCGTCGCCCTCGACGGCTCCGGCCCCGGCGCCTACCTCGACGCGGAGGCGCTGGTGCGGATCGCGCTGGACCAGGGGTGCGACGCGATCCATCCGGGCTACGGCTTCTTGAGCGAGCGCGCCTCGTTCGCCCGGCGCTGTGCCGAGGCGGGGCTGGCGTTCGTCGGGCCGAGCGCCGACACGCTGGAGCTGTTCGGCGACAAGTCGGCGGCGCGACGCCGGGCCGTCGAGGTGGGGGTGCCGGTCCTCGAGGGCACCGCCGGCCCGACCGAGCCGGACGACGCGGCGGCGTTCATGGAAGGCCTCGGTGACGGGGCGGCCGTGATGGTGAAGGCGCTGGCCGGCGGTGGCGGTCGCGGCATGCGCGTGGTGCTCGATCCCGCCGACCTGGCGGGGGCGATGGAGCGGTGCGCCTCGGAGGCTCGCTCGGCCTTCGGCGAGGGCGCGGTGTACGTCGAGCGCCTGGTGCGCCGGGCGCGCCACGTGGAGGTGCAGGTCGTCGGCGACGGGACCGGAGCCGTCGCCCACCTGGGCGAGCGGGAGTGCAGCCTGCAGCGCCGGCACCAGAAGCTGGTCGAGATCGCGCCCGCCCCCAACCTCGACCCGGCGCTGCGAGCGCACATGGTCGACGCCGCGCTCCGCCTCGCCGAGTCGACCCGGCTTCGGAACGTGGCCACGTTCGAGTTCCTCGTGTCGCCGGAGGTGCCCGCTGGCTTCGTGTTCATCGAGGCCAACCCCCGCCTGCAGGTGGAGCACACCGTCACCGAGGAGGTCACCGGGATCGACCTCGTGGCGGTGCAGCTGCGCCTGGCGGCGGGCGCGACGCTGGCCGACGTCGGCCTCGGGGTCGGCGCCGGGGCCGAGGTGCGCGGCTGCGCGATCCAGGCCCGGGTGAGCGCCGAGGTGCTGGCGGCCGACGGCACGGCCCGCCCCGGCACCGGCGTCGTGCACGCGTTCGACCTGCCGACCGGCCCGGGTGTGCGCATCGACACCGCCACCGGCGCCGGCGCCGAGATCGGCACCCGATACGACCCGCTGCTCGCGAAGGTCATCGCCAGGGCACCATCGGGTGGCTACCCGGAGGCGCTCACCCGGCTGCGGGGAGCGCTCGCCGAGCTGCACATCGAGGGCGTGCCGACGAACCTCGGCGTGCTGCAGGCCCTGCTGGAGCTGGCGGAGGTCGCGGCGGGCGAGCTGCACACCCGCTTGGTGGAGGACCGCTTGGACGAGCTGGTGGCCCAGGCCACCTCGGCGGAGGCCGGCGTCGAGGAGGGCGCGGCGAGGAGGGGGTTCGCCGGGGCGCGCGTCGATGCGGTCGACCCGCTGGCGGTGCTGCACCACGGCAAGCTCGCCCGCCACGACGCCGGGCCGCCCCCACCGCCGGAGGTGCCGAGCGGCACGGTGATGCTGGCTGCCCCGGTGCAGGGCACCGTGGTGAGCCTCGACGTGGCGGTCGGTGACGAGGTCGTGGCGGGCCAGCAGGTGGCCGTGATGGAGTCGATGAAGATGGAGCACGTCGTCGCGGCGCGCCAGCGGGCCGTGGTTCGGGCGGTCGTGGTGGCCGTCGGCGACACCGTCTACGAGGGGCACCCGCTCGCCCACGTCGAGGTGCTCGACGGTGGTGAGAGCGAGGTCGTGGCACAGCGACGGATCGACCTCGACGAGATCCGGCCCGACCTGGCGGAGGTGCTCGAACGCCACGCCGTCACGCTCGACGCAGCCCGACCCGACGCCGTGGCCAAGCGCCGGGCCACGGGGCAGCGCACGGCGCGCGAGAACATCGACGACCTGTGCGACCCGGGCACGTTCGTGGAGTACGGCGCGCTCGCCGTGGCCGCCCAGCGGCGGCGCCGCAGCCTCGAGGATCTGATCGCGCGCACGCCCGCCGACGGGATGGTGGCCGGGATCGGCTCGGTGAACGGTGACCGCTTCGGACCCGAGGCGTCGCGCTGCGTGCTGATGTCCTACGACTACACGGTGCTCGCCGGGACGCAGGGCACGCACAACCACCGCAAGAAGGACCGGATGTTCGAGCTGGCCGAGCGCTGGCGCCTGCCGGTGGTGCTGCTCACCGAGGGCGGCGGCGGGCGTCCGGGCGACACCGACGCGCTGGGGGTGGCGGGCCTCGACTGCCTGGCCTTCGTCTACTTCGCCGAGCTGTCGGGGCTGGTCCCGCTGGTGGGCATCAACAGCGGGTACTGCTTCGCCGGCAACGCCGCGCTGCTCGGGTGCTGCGACGTCGTCATCGCCACCAAGGCGTCGAACATCGGCATGGGCGGCCCGGCGATGATCGAAGGCGGCGGGCTCGGCGTGTTCCGCCCGGACGAGGTCGGCCCGAACGACGTGCAGGTGCCGAACGGGGTGATCGACATCGAGGTGGCCGACGAGGCCGAGGCCGTGGCAGTGGCCAAGCAGTACCTTGCGTACTTCCAGGGGCGCATCGACGAGTGGGAGTGCGTCGACCAGCGCCTCGCCCGCCATCTGATCCCCGAGAACCGGCTGCGCGTGTACGACATCCGGGAGGTGATCACCACGCTGGCCGACATGGGCAGTGTGCTGGAGCTGCGCCGCGGGTTCGGGCGGGGGATGGTCACGGCGCTGGCCCGCATCGAGGGGCGCCCGGTCGGGATCGTGGCCAACGACCCGACCCACCTCGGCGGGGCGATCGACAGCGACGGCGCCGACAAGGCGGCACGGTTCATGCAGCTGTGCGACGCCTTCGACCTGCCGCTGCTGTCGCTGTGCGACACGCCGGGGATGATGGTGGGGCCCGAGGTCGAGAAGACCGCGCTGGTGCGCCACTGCAGCCGGATGTTCGTCACCGGCGCCAACCTCACCGTGCCGCTCGTGACGGTCGTCCTGCGCAAGGGGTACGGGCTCGGCGCCCAGGCCATGGCGGGCGGCAGCTTCCGCGCCCCGCTGGCCACGATCGCCTGGCCGACCGGCGAGTTCGGTGGCATGGGTCTGGAGGGCGCGGTGAAGCTGGGCTACCGCAACGAGCTGGCCGCCGTGGAGGACCCGGTCGAGCGCCGCCAGCTGTTCGAGGAGATGGTCGCCCGGATGTACGAGCACGGCAAGGCGGTGAACATGGCGTCGTACCTCGAGATCGACGATGTCATCGATCCCGCCGACACCCGCCGGACGATCGTGCGACTCCTCGACGCCGTCCCGCCCCCCACACCGCGCACGGCCAAGAAGCGCCCGTGCGTCGACACCTGGTGACCGCGGCGCGATGATCCAGGTGGCGGCGGAGGATCGGAGGCCGTGATGAGGCGTGGCTGGATGATCATGGCGGCCGTCACGCTGGCGCTCGCCGGATGCGGCGACGGCGACGACGGCGACGACGACGGTGGCGGCGACACCACCGTGGTGCAGGTCGCCAACCCGGCGTCGGTGTACTGCGAGGAGCAGGGCGGCACCGTGGAGCTGGTCGATGAGGCGGGCGGTACGGTCGGGTACTGCAAGCTGCCCGACGGCACCCGCATCGAGGAGTGGGAGTACTACCGCCAGGCGAACCCGGACGTCACGGACCCGGGCAGCTGAGACCAGCGCCGGGTCACGTGCCGCGGGGCCAGGCGGCCGTGCGCAGGCGCCAGACCCTGGCCTGCAGGTCGCGCGCCTCGAGGAACGGCGCCAGGTCGGCCGCGTCGAAGCCGCCGCCGTGTGCCTCGAGGATCTCGTCACGGCGAGCGGGGTGGAGCCGGGTCAGGCACGCAAGATCCCATGTGACGGGCCCCATGCCGGCGTCCTCGAAGTCGACCCAACGAGGGCCGGCGGAGGTGGCCAGGACGTTGCGGGCGTGGGCGTCGCCGTGCAGTGGCTGCACTGGTGACGTCGGGCCGCGCAGGGCGGGGCTCAGGCGCTCCAGCTCCTCTCGCAGCGCGCTCAGCTCGCCGGGGCGCACGCTGCCCTCGCGCTCGATCTCGTCGATGCCGGCCGCCACCTCGTCGAGGGCGACGGGCAGGTACGGCAGGTCGCCCTCGTAGGTGGCGAGCGCCTGGTGCAGCTGGCCGAGGGAACGGCCGAGCGCGACCGGGTCGAGCACGGTGCTGGGGTCGTGCCCGGCGTGGTCCCACAGGGTGACCCATCGACCGCCCACCTGGTGCGGGCCGGGGTCGACATGCGAGCACGGCGTCACGACCGCAGCGTCGACGCTGGCGAGATGGCGGGTGACGTCCACCTCCCGGGCCAGCCACCGCTCGACGTCGGGGCGGGCGAGCGCGGTCCGGGTGGCGACGCGGGCCACCACCGGCGCCGGGGCGAGGTGGACCACGAGGTTGCTCCGGTCGGCCAGCACCACCGGCTCCGTCGGTCCGAGGCCGAGCGCTTCGCCCAGCCGCACCGCCGCAGTGAGGGGGCTGAGCGCCGCCGTGTCCACGGCGCGACACGGTAGCCAGGGCAGCCGATCTGCGGGTGATCCGACCTGCGCTAGCGTCCGCCCGCCCGCCGCCCTTCGGCGGACGGCGGGTCGGGGGATGCGATGAGTGACGACCAGGACCACACGACGCCGACGCCGTGGCGACGCGACACCGCGGGGCTCGACGAGCGGCTCGCGGCGTGGGTGCGCGCCGTCGTCGACCCGGACGCGGTCGTGGAGCGGGTGTCGATGCCGGACGGCAACGGCATGTCGAGCGAGACGGTCCTGTTCGACGTGCGCCGCGGCGACCTGGTCGAGTCGTACGTGGCCCGCCTCGCGCCGCTGCCCGACGTGTTCCCCGTGTTCCCCGAGTACGACCTGGCACTGCAGGCGCAGGTGATGCGCCTCGTGGGATCGCACACGGACGTGCCGGTTCCCACGGTGGCGTGGCACGAGACGGATCCGAGCTGGGTCGGAAGCCCGTTCCTGGTGATGCATCGCATCGACGGACGCCCGCTGCCCGACATGCCGCCGTACGTGTTCGGCGGCTGGTTCATGGAGGCGCCGGCGGCGGATCAGCGGCGCCTGGAGCAGGAGTGCGCGAGGGTGCTCGCCGGGGTGCATCGTCTCACGCCGGCCACCCACGATCTCGGCTTCCTCGACCGCCCGGCGTTCGGCGCGATGGGCCTCGAGCAGCACCTCGGGTACCAGCGCTGGTACTACGAGTGGGCCCGTGACGGTGTGCACTACCCGATCGTCGAGCGCACCCTCGACTGGCTCGACGAGCATCGCCCGCCCGACGGTCCCTTGGTCCTGCTGTGGGGCGACGCCCGCCCCGGCAACATCCTCTTCGACGGCATCCGCCCGGTGGGCGTGCTCGACTGGGAGATGGCCGCCGTGGGCCCGGCCGAGATCGACGTCGCCTGGACGATCTTCCTGCATGCCTTCTTCCAGGACCTGGCGGTGAAGTACGGGTTCCCTGGGCTGGCGGACCTGTTCCGGCGGGAGCGCTTCGTCGCCGACTACGAGGCCGCCGGCGGGCGCACCGTGGAGCACCTCGAGTGGTTCGAGGTGTTCGCCGCGGCCCGGTACGCGATCGTCTCGCTGCGCACCCTCGGCCGCAACGTGCACTACGGGTTGCAGCCGCCCCCGGACGACCCCGACGAGCTGACGTTCGTGCCGCACCTCTTGGCGCGGATGCTGGATGGCTCCTACTGGACCGCCGGCTGACCTCGGTCGACCAGGCCGGCGGGTGGAGAGCCCACCGAGGGAATCGAACCCTCGACCTACGCATTACGAGTGCGTTGCTCTGCCGACTGAGCTAGGTGGGCGATGGCCCCGAGACTCTACCGATCGGCTCGGCGGCGGTCCTACCCCGATCCGGGTGCGGTCCTCAGAACGAGGGGAGGTCGAGCAGGAGCGCCTGGAGGAGCAGCGTCTCGTTCGGGTTCCGGTCGAGCGCCTCGAGCGCCCCGTGGATGCGGGCCACGGCCGCGATGAACGCGTCCGGCCGGCGGGTGTCCTGGTGGTCGATGAGCAGGTCGCGGTACGTGCCGGCGATGGCCCCCAGCCCGGCCCGCAGCTCGTCGGTGCGGTGGCGGCGCAGCTCTCGCTTGTGGCGCTCGACGAGCTCCCTGCGCCCGGAGCCGCGCTCGCCCGTGGCGGCCACCCGCTCCTCCAGCTCGGCGAGCTCCTGCTCGTGACGCCGGGTCAGCGGCGCCGCCGCCGTGTCGATCAGTCCCAGCAGCTCGTCGACGGTGGTGGCGACCACGGCGCCCGTGCCGTCGAGTCGATGGGGAACCTCGGCGAACACACGCCGGCGGTGGACGAGGTCATCGTCGGTGGCCAGCAGCCGGGCCCGGTCGAGGTCACCGCCACTGGCCGCCGCTGCCTGCCCCGCCCGCTCCGGCTCGAAGCCCTCGTGCTGCAGGCGGGCGTCGATCTCGGCGGCGGTCAGCGAGCGGAAGCCGACCCGGACGCACCGGGACGCGATCGTCGTGAGCTCGGGTGGGCTCTGGTCCGCCAGGATCACGAACACCGTGGAGGCGGGCGGTTCCTCGATCGTCTTCAGCAGCGCCGCAGCGGCCGGCGGGGCGATGAGGTGGAACTCGTGGAGGATCATCACCTTCCGGCTGCCCTCCACCGGCGCCAGCGCGGCGCGGCGCACGATCTGCTCGGCCATGGCCATCGAGATGGCCGGTCCCTCTCGGCGCACCTCGACGACGTCGGGGTGGTCCCCCGACAGCGCCAGGCGCACGCCGCGTGACCCAGGGTCTGCGGTGGGGTCGACCAGGAGCGCCGCGAAGGCGCGGGCGGCCGGCTCCTTCGTGCAGCCCGGGGGGCCGACGAACAGGTAGGCGTGGACCGGATCGGCCACGGCGGCCGCCAGCACCTTGACCGCCTCGGGCTGGCCGACGACCCCGTCCCAGACGCTGACCGGGCTCACAGCCCGAGCCGCTCCCGAACGGCGGCCCGCACGGCCGCGGCGACCTGCTCGATCGGGGCGGACCCGTCGACCACGACCCAGCGGGCGGGATCGGCACCGGCCATCTCGGCGTAGCCGTCGGCGACGCGGGCGAAGAACGCCCCGTCCTCACGCTCGAAGCGGTCGAGCTCGCGGCCCGCCATCCGCTCGGCCAGCACCGGCGGTGGCACCAACAGGTACACCGCCAGGTCGGGCCAGCGCCCGTCGATGGCCCAGTCGTTGAGCCGTCGGACCTCCTCCACCGGCAGCTGGCGACCGTAGGCCTGGTAGGCGAGGCTCGACCACGCGCTGCGATCGCTCACCACGTGGCGCCCCGCAGCCAGGGTGGGCACGACGACCTCGGCCAGGTGCTGGGCGCGGTCGGCCGCCGCCAGCAGCGCCTCGGCCCGCGGCGACAGGTGGGTGTTGGCCGGGTCCGCCAGCAGCGCCCGAATGGCGGCACCGGTGTCCGTCCCACCGGTCTCGCGGGTGAGACGGGCACCGAGCTCGGCTGCCAGCAGCGTGGCCTGGGTGGACTTCCCGCATCCCTCGAGGCCCTCGAGCACCACGTAGCAGGCGGTGGTCACGACCGGCTCACGTGCGCTTGCGCGTCGCGGCCCGCTTGGCCGGCGCCTTCTTGGCCGGCTTCGACCCTGCGGTCTCGCGCCGGATGGCCAGCAGCTCGAACGCCCGCTCCGGCGTCATGGCCTCGAGCCGGTCGCCCCTGGTGAGCGACGCGTTCGTCTCGCCGTCGGTGACGTAGACGCCGAAGCGGCCCTCCTTGGCCACGACCGGCCGCCCGCTCACCGGGTCAGTGCCGAACTCGCGCAGCGGCGGCTTCGGCGCCGCCGCGCCCCGGCCCCGGAACTGGCGCGGCTGGGCGAGCAGCGCGAGCGCCTCGTCGAGCGTCACGGTGAAGAGCTGTTCCTCGCTGGCCAGGGAGCGGCTCTCCTTGCCCTTCGACACGTATGGGCCGTAGCGGCCGTTCTGGGCGGTGACCGTCTCGCCGTCGGCGGGGTCGATGCCGAGGGTGCGGGGCAGCGACAGCAGCTGCTCGGCGTCGGTCAGCGTCAGGCGCTCGAGCGTCATCGTCTGGAACAGGCTCGCCATCTTCGGCTTGTCGAGCCCCGGCGGAGGCGCGTCGGGGGTGCCCCACTGCACGTACGGGCCGTAACGCCCGGACTTGGCGTACACCGGCAGTCCGTCGAGCTCACCGATCGGCTCGTCGGATCGGGGCGCGGCGAGCAGCGCCGTGGCGACCTCGATGGTCAGCTCGTCCGGGGCCATGTCGTCGGGCACGCTGGCCGTGTCCTCGCCCCGCTTCACGTACGGGCCGTACTTGCCCGGCTTCACGACGACGAGCTCACCGGTGGCGGGGTCCGTGCCGATCGGGAACGTGTTGACCTCGGCGGCGTCGATCTCGTCGAGGTTCTCCTGTACCAGTCGCTTCAGGCCGGGCAGGTCGTGGTCGTCGCCGAAGTAGAAGTCCTGGAGCCAGCGCTCCTTCTGCAGGTGACGGGCTGCGATCTCGTCGAGGTCCTCTTCGACCCGGGCCGTGAAGTCGTAGTCGACCAGATCGCCGAAGTGGCGCTCGAGCAGGCCCACCACGGCGAACGCGGTCCAGGTGGGCACCAGTGCCTGTCCCTTCTTCCACACGTAGCCGCGGTCCTGCACCGTCTGGATGATCGACGCCCACGTGGACGGCCGGCCGATGCCCAGCTCCTCGAGGCGCTTGACGATGGACGCCTCGGTGTAGCGAGCAGGTGGCGTGGTGGCGTGACCCTCCGGCTCGATCGAGGCGACCGGCACCGGGTCGCCCACGGCGAGCACCGGCAGCAGCGCCTCCTGCTCGCTCTCGGTGTCGTCGTCGGTGGACTCGACGTACACCTGGCGGTAGCCGGGGAAGGTGATCGTGGTGCCGCTCGCGGCCAGCTCGCACACGGCGGCAGGCGCGTCGCGCACGGCGGCGGTCGCGCCGAGGCGCAGCGACACCGTGGTGCCGGTGGCGTCGGCCATCTGCGAGGCGAGCGTGCGCTGCCAGATCATCCGGTACAGCGCCAGCTCCTGGCCGTTCAGCTCGCCCGTCAGGGTGTCGGGGGCGCGCAGCGGGATGGTCGGGCGGATGGCCTCGTGGGCCTCCTGCGCGTTCTTGACCTTCGTGGCGAACGTGCGCGGGCCGGGCGAGAGGAACGACGCCCCGTAGGCCCGGCCGACCTCGGCTCGCACCGCGGCCAGCGCCTCGTCGGACAGCACCACGTTGTCGGTGCGCATGTAGGTGATGTAGCCGCGCTCGTAGAGGCCCTGGGCCACCCGCATCACCTGCGAGGCCGACAGGCGCAGCTTGCGGCCGCCCTCCTGCTGCAGGGTGCTGGTCATGAACGGCGCCCTCGGCGAGCTGCGGTACGGCTTCTCGTCGACGGAGCGGACGGTGACCGGGACGCCGTCGAGGCCCTCGGCCAGGGTGAGGGCGCGCGCCTCGTCGATGACGACGACGTCACCCCTCGGGGTGCCGTCCGCGGCGAAGTCCTTGCCGGTGGCCACCCGCTGGCCGTCGACGGCGACGAGCCGGGCGTCGAACGCTGGGGTGGTGGCCGAGTGCAGCACGAGGTCCCAGTACCCGGCCGACACGAACGCGATGCGCTCACGCTCGCGCTGCACGATCAGGCGGATGGTGGGGCTCTGCACCCGACCGGCCGACAGGCCGCGGTTGACCCGCCTCCACAGCACCGGCGACACCTCGTAGCCGTACAGCCGGTCGAGGATGCGGCGGGTCTCGGCGGCGTCGACGAGGCCGTGGTCGATGCCGCGGGGGTTGGCGACGGCGTGGTCGATCGCCGCCTTGGTGATCTCGTGGAACACCATCCGCTTCACCGGGACCTTCGGCTTCAGGTGCTCGAGCAGGTGCCAGCTGATGGCTTCCCCCTCGCGGTCCTCGTCGGTGGCGAGGTACAGCTCGCTCGCCTCCTTCAGCGCCGCCCGCAGGTCCTTCACCACCTGCCGGCCGCGCTCGGTCAGCTCGTAGGTGGGCTTGAACCCGTTGTCGACGTCGACGGCCAACCCCTTGGACGGCAGGTCGGCGACGTGGCCCACCGAGGCGCGCACGTCGAAGGCGTTGCCGAGGAACTTCGCGATGGTCTTGGCCTTCGCGGGGGACTCCACGATGACGAGGGGCCTGGCCATTCCCCTTCTCGCTAGGCGAACTGCCGCGCCCGTGTCAAGGCGCTGCGCCCGCAGCCGTCAGGACCGACCGGTCCCGACGAGCTCCGGCCGCTCGTCGTCCTCAGGGCTGAGCACGGCCTCCTCGGGTGTGACAGCACCCCGTTCGTGCAGCTCGTCGTGGCCCTCGACGTCGATGGTGGGCAGGATCCGATCGAGCCAGCGAGGGATCCACCAGTTCTTGGCCCCGAGGAGCTCCATGGTCGCCGGCACCAGCACCATCCGCACGATCGTGGCGTCGATCGCGACGGCCACCGCGAGGCCGAGCCCGAACATCTTGACGGTGCGGTCGTCGCCGGCCACGAAGCTGGAGAACACGCACACCATGATGAGCGCCGCCGCGGTGATCACGCGCGCCGTGGCTGCCAGGCCGTCGGCGACGGCGCTGGCGTTGTCGCCGGTGCGGTCGAACTCCTCTTTGATGCGCGACAGGAGGAAGACCTCGTAGTCCATCGAGAGGCCGAACACGATGGCGAAGAGCATCATCGGCAGGAACGGCTCGATCGGCGCGCCGGTGCCGATGTTCGTCACGCCGGCACCCCAGCCCCACTGGAACACGGCCACGACCACGCCGTAGGCGGCGCCGATCGACAGCAGGTTCATGATCACCGCCTTGAGGGGCACCAGGAGGCTGCGGAACACGACCATCAGCAGGAGGAACGACAGCGACAGCACGGCGCCGAAGAAGACGACCATCCGGCGGGCGAAGTAGTCCGACAGGTCGACGGCCACCGCGGTGAAGCCGCCGACGTTCACCGCCACGCCGGTGGAGGGGATGACCTCGTCGCGCAGGCGGTGCACCAGCTCCGTGGTGGCCTCTGCCTGCGGTGCGGCGGCGGAGACGACCCGCCACACCACCAGGTCCTCCGAGATCGGCATCGGCGGTGAGGCGAACGCCACGCCCGGGTCGGCGACGATCGCGGCCGTCACCGCGGCGAGCTCAGACTCGTCGGCCGCCGGGTTCGGTGAGCCCGGTCCGACCTCGGCGACGAGGGTCAGCGGGCCGTTGAAGCCGGGGCCGAAGCCCTCGGCCAGCATGTCGTACGCCTTGCGGACCGTCTGCCACTCCGCCCGGTTGCCGTTGTCGGAAAACCCCATGCGCAGCGACAGCACCGGGATGGCGAGCGCCAACAGGGTGACCAGGCCACCGATGAACGACGTCCACGGCCGGGCCTGGACCAGCCGGCTCCACCGGTACCAGAGCTGCTGCTCGCGGGGCTTCGGCGGCCGGCGCCGCATGGGTGTGCGCCCGCCGGGGATGACGAAGCTGAGGGCCATGATGCCAGCGGCCAGCACCAGCCCGAGCGGGAGCAGGGTCAGCGTGCCCAGCACCACGACGCCGAACAGCGACAGCCCGGCGAAGACGACCAGCGCGACGAGCGCCGCCCGCGTGGTGACGTCGATGCGGTGGCGCACGAAGCCGAGCAGCGCGGGCAGCAGCGTGAGCGAGGCCAGCACCATGACGCCGACGGCGAGCGAGCCGGCGACGGCGAGCCCGTTCACGAACGTCATGCCCATCAGGAACATGCCGAGCAGCGAGATCATCACCGTCACCCCGGCGAACAGCACGGCTCGTCCGGCGGTGTCGAGCGCGACGGCCGCCGACGTCTCCGGGTCGTCGCCGGCCTGCAGGTGCTCGCGGTAGCGGGTGACGATGAACAGGGCGTAGTCGATCCCGACGCCGAGGCCGATCATGGCGCCGATCTGCAGCGAGAAGTCCGGCATGAGCATCAGGTGGCTGCCGATCGTGATGAGCGCCACGCCCATCAGCAGCCCGATCATGGCCGTGCCGATCGGCAGCCCCATGGCGAGGATCGAACCGAACGCCAGCACCAATATGATGACGGCGGCCAGCAGGCCGACGATCTCGCTCTCGGGCATCTCGAAGTCGGCGAAGATGTCGCCCCCGAACTCCACCTGCACGCCCTCGGGGACGGCGACCGACTCGGCGGCGTCGCGGATGTCGGTCCCGAGCTGGCCGCCGCCCGGACCGGGGCCGGTGCCCTTGTCGGGGAGGCGCAGCTCGGCGTAGGCGATGGTGCCGTCCGGGCTCACCCGGAACGCCCCCTGCTCGCTGTACGGGCCGTCGACCAGGACCCCTGGGTTCGCGGTCTGGATCGCGGCGAACAGCTCCTCCATCGCCGCCTGCACCTCGGGGTCGGCGATGCCCTGATCGGCCCGGAAGACGATCTGGGCGTCGGTCACCGGGTCCCGGTCGGGGAACGCCTGCTCGAGGAGGTCGACCACCTGGCGGCTCTCCGTGGCCGGGATGTCGAACTGGGTGTCGAAGCTCTCGCCGCCGAGTGCCACCTGAGCCGTGACCATGGCGCCGAGGACGGCGAGCACCCACGTGATGAGCGTCAGCCAGCGATGGCGGAAGCACCAACGGCCGAGTCGAGCGAGCATGTGAGGTCCTTCGTGCAGCGTTCGCGGGGAGGCTACGGGCGCGGGCGTACCGCTGACCGCCTGTTACCGGGTGGGTATCGGTCACACGAACGGGGCTTCTGAAGTGCGTTGACGGAGGGTTGGCGCGGTCCGTACGGTCGCCCGGACATGGCCGCAGCTGCGCGTGAGCTCGGATGGGACGACGCCTGGGAGGCGCAGTGGCTCGCGCTCGCCCGGCAGGGTCGGCCGGCGCGGGTCTCCCGGCTCGACCGCGGCTGGTCCACGCTGCTGGTCGACGTGGACGCGGCGCCGCAGCGGGTCCGCAACATCGGTGCCGACGTCGCCGTGGGGGACTGGGTGGTGGCGTCCGCCGACGGCGAGCGAGTCGACGCCGTCCTTCCCCGTCGGAGCGCGTTCGTGCGCCGGGCCTCGTTCGAGGGTGCCCGGGCCGAGGCGCACACCCTGGCGGCGAACGTCGACGTCGTGCTGCTGCTGCACGCGCTCGGCGCCCCGCCCAAGCAGCGCCGCATCGAGCGTGAGCTGGTCCTGGCCTTCGACAGCGGGGCTCGTCCGGCGGTGGTGCTCACCAAGCTCGACCTGGCCGCCGACGCCGCCGAGGTGGCGTCAGCGGTGGCCAGGGTGGAGGCGGTCGCGCTTGGTGTGCCGGTGCACGCCGTGAGCTGCATCACCGGCGCCGGGCTCGACGACCTGCGCTCCTACTGGGCCGGCCACCGCACGGTGGCTCTGCTCGGCGCGAGCGGCGTCGGGAAGTCGACGCTCGCGAACGCGCTGGTCGGCAGGGAGGTGCAGAGGGTGGGGGAGGTGCGCGAGATCGACCGGCGCGGCCGTCACACCACCGTCGCCGCGGAGCTGGTGGCGCTGCCCGACGGGGGGTGGCTCATCGACACGCCCGGTCTGCGCGCCGTCAGCTTGTGGCTGTCCGGCGAGGGGATCGAGCGGGCGTTCGCCGACGTGTTCGAGCTGATGGATCACTGTCGCTTCCGCGACTGCAAGCACGAGGACGAGCCGGGGTGCGCGGTGCGCGCCGCCATCGCGGACGGCACGCTGGATGAGTCTCGCCTCGCCAGTCTGAAGCGACTCGTGGCGGAGGAGGCGGCGCTGGAGGAGGAGCAGCGCGAGCACGAGCGGGCCGCCGACCGCCGCGGCGTGCGCAAGGTGCGCCCGAATCCCTCGTGAGCGCAGGCTCAGCCGGACGGCTGGTACCAGGCGAGCCGGTCGGCGTTCGTGGCGATGACCCGGGGGTTCGGCTCGCCGTCGGCGGCCACGGCGATCGCCCGGCGGGCCGAGTCGAACACGACGATCGTGCGCCCGTCGGGTGACCACTGCGCCCCCCACATCGAGTAGTCGTCGGGGCCGCTGGCGCTGAGCACGGTGCGTGTGGTCCCGTCCTGGACGACCTGCACCTCCCACGAGCCGTCGTCGTCGCCGTGGCGCACCACGGCCTCGGCCCCGTCGTCTCGCACCGTCAGGTCCGGCGGCCGCTCGCTGGCGTCGATCGGCCGCTCGGCGATGACCTCGAGCGTGTCCGGGTCCACCGTGAACAGCGTCGACTCCTCCGTGTCCGGCCCGACCCTGTACGACGCCACGATCAGGTTGCCGCTCTCGTCGAAGCCCTGCCAGGCGGCGTAGCCGAACGGGGCGTCGGGCTCCTCGCCGCACCAGAGCTGGCGCGGCTCGGAGCCGAGCTCGGCCAGCTAGGTGCAAGGCCCCTGGTCGTCGGTCCAGCCGCTCCAGGCGATCGTCCCCGTGAGGGGTGGGTCCGGCTGCTCGGCCAGCGTCGGGTAGTCGGGCACGTGGCGCACCCCGAGGGCGAACACGGCCACCACCGCCACGCCTGCCAGCACCACCAGGCCGGCCACGGCCACGACGAGGCGCCGACTGCTATTCATCGCTGTGCTCCGATCCCGACCGGGGCCGTCCCCGCCCGGCGACGATGGCGGCGCCCACCAGCAACAGACCGGCCAGGAAGACGGCCAGGACGACACCGGAACCGCCGCCCTCGTCGGGGCCGCGGTCCCTGGATGCCTCCACGACGCCGCGCACCACCGACGACAGCGCCAGCAGCAGTCCCGCCACCAGCAGCGCCCGGCTGCGCTCGATGACGGCGGCCACCAGCCACCCTGCCGCCAGCACGGCCGAGACGGCCACCGCCCACCACGGCGACCACTCACCGATCATCTGCGCGCCGACACCGGCGAGCGCGCCACCGGTGACGTAGCACGTGGCGGGCGAGGGCAGCAGCCCGCCCCAGCCGGTGAGCGCCACCCCGATCCCGAGGCAGACCAGCACCACGCCCACCTGCTCCGGGCGCACGTGGTCGTACTGCGAGACCAGCCCCATCGTGAGGGCGGTGACGCCGCCGACGACGGCGAGGACCTGGTGGGCTTCGGGTCGCAGGCGCACCAGCACCAACGCCAGTGCCGTCGTGACGGCGCCGGTGGCGAGCGCCACGTTCTGGCCGTCCCACTCGACCACATCGGAGCTCCAGATGGCCACCGCGGCGGCCACCGCGCCCGTGCCGAGCAGCCAGAGCAGGGCCCCGAGGCGGTCGAGCGAGCGGTCCTCGCCGCGGGGTAGGCCGGCGCCGGCACCGAGCAGGATCACCGCGCCCAGCAGCGGGACGGCGACACGCGCCCACGGCTCGAGGTCGTCCCACAGCATCGCCGTTCCGATGACCGCGGCGACCACGGCGCCGATCGAGCCGAGCGAGCCCAGGATCTCGGCGACGATCGGACGGGCGCGCCCGCGCTCACCGTCGGTGTGCTCGAAGGCCTCGATGGCCTGGCGCTGCTCGGGGGAGATCAGCCCTGCCTCGACCCAGCGATCGAGGGGACGGACCGCAGGACGCGCCACGTCGGCAGTGTGCCACGCCCCGGCCGTGGCCCATGCCCACCCCGTGACGCACCGGAGGTACGGTCGCCGCATGGACTTCGCCTTCAGCGCCCGGTGTGAGGAGACCCGCGAGAAGCTCCTCGAGTTCATGGACGAGCACGTCTACCCGAACGAGCCGGTGTACGAGGAGCAGCTCGCCGCATCCGGCAACCCGCACGCCCACCCGCCGGTCATGGAGGAGCTGAAGGCCGAGGCCCGCCGGCGGGGGCTGTGGAACCTGTTCCTGCCGCACGCCGGGTGGTGGGGCGAGGGGTTCAGCAACCTCGACTACGCCCCGCTGGCCGAGATCATGGGCCGGTCGCACATCGCCAGCGAGGCCTGCAACTGCTCGGCGCCGGACACCGGGAACATGGAGGTGCTGGCGATGTTCGGCACCCCGGAGCAGCAGGACACGTGGCTGCGCCCGCTGCTCGACGGCGAGATCCGCAGCGCGTTCGGCATGACCGAGCCTGCGGTCGCGTCGTCGGACGCCACGAACATCTCGCTGCGCATCGAGCGCGACGGCGACCACTACGTCCTCAACGGCACCAAGTGGTGGACGTCGAACGCGTTCCACCCGAACTGCCGGATCCTCATCGTCATGGGTAAGACCGACCCGGGCGCGTCGCCCCACCGCCAGCAGAGCCAGATCCTGGTTCCGCTCGACACGCCGGGGGTGACGCTGCGGCGCAACCTGTCGGTGTTCGGCTACATCGACGCCGAGGGGCACGCCGAGACCCACTTCGACAACGTGCGGGTGCCGGTCTCGAACCTGATCGCGAACGAGGGCGACGGGTTCATGATCAGCCAGGCCCGCCTCGGCCCCGGCCGCATCCACCACTGCATGCGCACGATCGGCGCGGCGGAGCGGGCGCTCGAGCTGATGTGCCAGCGGGCCCTTGCCCGCACCACGTTCGGCAAGCGGGTGGCGGACCGGGCCAACATCCAGGACTGGATCGCCGAGGCCCGCATCGAGCTGGAGATGATCCGCCTGCTCACGCTGAAGACGGCGTGGCTGATGGACACCGTCGGCAACAAGGGGGCCCGGGTCGAGGTCAGCGCCATCAAGGTGGCGGCGCCGAACGCGGCGCTGAAGATCATCGACCGCGCGATCCAGGTCCACGGTGGCGGCGGGGTGTGCCAGGACTTCCCGCTGGCGCGGATGTACGCGGCGATCCGCACCTTGCGCCTGGCCGACGGACCGGACGAGGTCCACAAGATGACCATCGCCCGGCGTGAGCTGCGCCGCTACGACCCCGAGTTCCGCACCGACGGTGTGAGCAGCATCGCCCCCGGCGGTGGCAGGGGCTGAGGCGATCCCGCGTCAGCCGTGGAGGCTGGCGCGCACCTCGACGGCGCGATCGAGGCCGGTCAGGCGGAGCCGGGCGCGAAGGCGCGCGTCGCTGCAGACGACCACCAGGTCGCCGCCGGCCTCGCGCGCCCGTCCCGCTGCGCCGAGGATCACCCCGAGCCCGCTGTCGTCGAGGACGCCGACGCCGTCGAGGTCGACGGCGACCGTGGCGCCGCGGTGGTCGCCGACCAGGCGAACGAGCGCGTCGCGCAGGCGGGGGATGGTGGCAAGGTCGACCTCGCCGCCGACCGCCAGCACGCCGGTGCCGCCGACGGCGGACGTGACGAGGGCCGGCTCCATGGCCGGCCACGCTACTGGTCACGGCTCGAGCGCCATCCGCACGGTCGCCCGCAGCGTCACCGTCGGCACCAGGGCGCCGATCAGCGGCACGTCGGTGGGGTCGGTGTGCGTGACGGTGACGCCGACCAGGCCACCTGCCACCACGACCGAGACGTCGAGGGGCGCGAGGCCGGTGGCCGCCCGGGCGGCCGCGGTGGCGGCGTCGGTCGGTGCGGCGGCCACCGCGGCGGCCCTGGCCCCTTCGCGCGCCGCGTGCCACACCGCGAGCTGCTCGGCCGCCACCACCGCCACCTGCACGACGCCGAGCACCACGGCCATCATGAACGGGAGGACCAGGGCCGCCTCGACGGCGGCCTGCCCGCGGTCGCGTCGGGTCATCCGGCCTGGCTGATGATGCGGTCCATGATCCTGTCGAACAGCCGGCCGACCTTGCCGGCGCCGCCGCCGGACGTGGCCCAGGACACGACGAGCAGCGCGACGAGCGCGGCGCCCAGCATGACGAGGGCGTACTCGGTGGTGGCCTGGCCGGCGTCGTCGTGGGACAGGTGCCAGGCGTGGACGCGGGCACAGGTCTGCCGGTACAGGCGGGAGAGGCGATGTCGCATCGGATCCTCCTCGGTGGGTCGTTCGGTGGGAGCGGCGGGCGGGGTCGGCGGGCTCACGGCAGCGTGAGGCGCAGCGACGAGAGGGTCCCGGCCAGCACCGGGACGACGGTGAGCAGCACGAACGACGGCAGCGTGCAGCAGGCGAGTGGGAAGCCGAGGCGGATCGGGAGGCTGCGGGCATCGGCGTCGACCTGGCGGCGGCGCTGGCGGCGGGCCTCGTCGGCGAGGCGGTCGAGGGTGGGGACCACGGCGAGGCCGTCGCGCTCGGCGGCGGTGAGCGCGTCGACGAGCGGGTCGGCCGCCGGGCCCACGGAGCGGCGCAGGTCGGCGAGGGCGTCGGCGAAGCGCTCGCCCGCGTCGAACAGCCGCACCACCGCGCGCGTGGACGAGGCCAGCGGCTCCGGCGCCCACTCCGCCGCCAGTCGGACCGCGGCCGGCGGCGCTCGCCCGGAGCGCACCGCCACGATCACGAGATCGATCAGGTCGGGCATCTGGGCGGCGGCGCGCCGCCGCAGGACCGTCTCGCATCGGGCCGCTCGCCAGCGTCGGATCGCGACCGACGCGGTGACCAGGCTGGCGACGGCGAGGAGCAGGGTCACGGCGAGCCTCCCGTGACCAGCCGGTGGGTCCACCACCGCCCGGCCAGGTTCAGGCCGAGGCCCCCGGCCAGGCAGCCCCACCCGAGCGGCGTGGTGAGCAGCACGGCGCGCACGTCGGCGTCGACCACGACGGACCACGCGGCCACGCCGAGCGGCAGGACCGTCATGACCCGGGCCGACAGCCGTGCGGGGGCCGACTGGGCGGCGCGCTCGGCGGCGATGGCCCGACGATCGCGGATCGCCCGCGCCGCCCGCTCGCACGTGTCGGCCGCGTTCGACGGTGAGGCGGCGGCGACGCCGAGGGCCCTGCTCGCCAGCGCCGCCTCGGGTGGCAGCACCGGATCGGGGGCGCCGCGCTGCGGGAACCACGCGGCCAGCTCCGCGCGGCCGGTCAGCGCCGCCGCTCGGGCCGCGGGCACGGAGCGGCCGGAACGGGTCTGGCGGGCCACGTCGTCGAGCATCGGGGCGAGCGCGTCGAGCGCCAGTGTGCGCTGTCGCCGCCGTGCACGCGGTCGCCAGGCCGTGAGGCGGTGGTCGAGCAGCTGACCCCGTCGCGGCTCGGCGCCCGGGCGCAGCCGGCGACGCACCCGGCCGGCGTCGAGCGCACCGAGCACGGCGTGGGCGCTGAGCACCACCGCGAGGCCGACGGCGAGGGCGACGGCCACGTCCGGCCCGATCACGTGGCCGGCCCCGGGAGGAGGGTGCGGGTCCGGCGCTGGGCATCGGCGACGAGCTCGTCCGCAGGGACCACCTCGGCGATCTCGACCACTCGGCGGGCCCCGCCCTGGGATCGGGCCACGTGCACGACCAGGTCGATAGACGCGTGCACCTGCTGGCGCACCGCGGCCAGCGGCCAGGCCGGCGCTCCCTGCAGCACCATGGCCTCGACGCGGCGCAGCGCGTCCTCGGGTCCGTTGGCGTGGCAGGTGGCGAGCGACCCGTCGTGCCCGGTGCTCAGCGCCTGCACCATGTCGAGGGCCTCGGCGCCGCGCACCTCGCCGACCACCAGCCGGTCCGGCCGCAGCCGAAGGGCCGTGCGCAGGAGCGCCCGCAGGTCGACCTCACCGACGCCGTCGGTGGTGGCGGGGCGGGTCTCTAGGCGCAGGACGTGGTCGGCCTCGAGGCGCAGCTCGGCGACGTCTTCCAGCGTGATGATCCGCTCGCCGGGCGGGATGGCGCCGGCGAGCGCGTTGAGGAGCGTGGTCTTGCCGCTGGACGTGGCGCCGACCACCAGCGTGTTGCGGCGCTGGCGGACCGCGCCCGTGAGCGCGTCGACCACGGCGGGACCCCCGAACGCACCGAGCGGGAGGGGATCGACGCTGAAGCGCCGGATGCACAGGCACGGACCGTCGACGGCGACGGGCGGGACCACGGCGCACACCCGCGAGCCGTCGGGGAGGCGGGCGTCGACGGTGGGGGTGGCCCGGTCGAGGCGGCGGTCGAGGGGCGCCAGGATCCGCTCGAGCAGCGCGTCGAGGCGGCCGGGCGCGAGCGTGGTCACCCGCTCGAGCCCTCCGTGGCGCTCGACCCACACCTGGGAGCCGGCATTCACCATGACCTCGCGCACGTCCGGTTCGTCGAGCAGAGCTTGGAGCGGGCCGAGTCCGACCAGCTCGGACAGCGCGTCCTCGGCCAGCGCCGCTTGCTCGTCCGGACTGGCGAGCGGAGCCAGCGCACGGGCGAGCTTGTGCGCGACCATGTTGAGCGGGCTCCCAGGACCCGTGCCCGCTCCGGAGAGTGGGGTGCCGCGCAGTCGCTCGTGGATCGCCACGACGACGGCGTCGTGGTCGGTGGTCATGCCGCCCGCCGCATAGCGCTCGCCAGCTGCGCAGGGAGCCGGCCGGCGAGCAGCCCGGCGTCGACAGCGCGGGCGACGGCCGGGTCGACCTCGACCTGGCATCGCACCGGCACCCCGAGCACCGCCTCGACGTCGGCCGCGCCGAGCGCCCGACCGGGCTCGCGCACCAGGACCACACCGTCGGGCCGGACCGGTCCGGCGGCGGCGCGACGCAGCGCGAGGTAGCACGGCCGCAGCACGAGCAGCGTGGTGGCGTGGTCGAGCAGACCGGGTGGTGGGAGCGCGGTGGTGCCGGCGTCGACCACCACGTGACGCTCGTCGTCGGCCAGCGCGGCGCCGAGTGCCTCCCAGCGAGGTGCGGTGGTCGAGTCGACCACGAGCGCCACCTGGCCGCGAGGCAGCACCTCGACGCCGGCGACCGCCGGCAGGACCAGGTTGGCGATGGCCGACGGGCCGATGTCCGGCCCGGCGAACATCCAGTCGGTGACGCCGGGTCCCATCGGTTCCGGCAGCCCGAGCGTGGCCGGGACGTCGCCGGCGAGGTCGACGAGGAGCGCGTCCGAGTCACGGGCGAGCACGAGCGAGAGGGCGGTGGCGACGACGGTGGTGCCACTGCCACCCTTGACGGACCAGCAGACGATGGTCACGGGGACCTCCCCGAGGTGCGCGGCGATCGCCGCGAGCAACGACTGGGGGAAGCACCGGCGAACCTACCGGCCGCTCGGCCGGTCGCCAACCAGCGCGGGCGGCGCGGGTGGCCGCTCGGATACCCTGCCCGGCGGAGGTGTCCGGGCACCTGGTGGGCTCCACCGCCTTCAAAGCGGCTGGGACGGGTGATCCCCGTCCGGCGGGTTCGATTCCCGTCCACCTCCGCCGACCGGTCCACGGGCGTCCACCGTCGAGCCCCCGTGCGCGGCGCTGTTGGGGGATGATCGCGCACGCCAAGGCCGACGTCGCAACTGCTGCCCGCTGGGCCGCGCGCGCAGCGGATCGTCAACGAGCACGACCTCGGCCGCACGCCGGGGATGATCGTCATCAGTGCGCTGTGTGCGCTCGTGTCGGCGGTGACAGGTGACGTGGATACCGCCCGTTCCGAATGGCAGCTCGCACGCACACAACTCGCGCTCCTCAAGGGGGGTGTCGGGCTAGGCGAACGTGTGGACGCGCGTGATGCTGGTCCACACGAGCCTGATGCTCGGCGACCGGATCGGAGCGGAGACCCTGCTGCGCGAGGCGGGCGACTACCTCGTCCCCCAACCCGACGCAGTCAGAGCCGTCGCTCAGGTCGACAGGCTCGGCGAGCTCATCCGTCACCTGCGCCGCCACGCGGCGAATCGGATCGTCCGCCCTGATGACCGCGGAGGCCCGCGTGCTGCACTACCTGCCGACCGACCTGTCGCTCGCGGAGATCGGCAACCGGATCTTCGTGTCACGCATCACCGTCAAGACGCGCTGTGAGTCGATCTACTGCAAGCTCAACGTCAACTCGCGCTCCGACGCCGCGGACGCCGTCCGCACCGTCGGGCTCCTCGAACCGGATTACTGACCGGACCCGTGGGGCCGCTGCTCGTCGATCGCGCGGCGGCGCGTCAGCCTCGGCGCCGACGTACCCGCCGCTGGGCCGTCAACGTCGCCGTGCTGGCCAGGATCAGCGTGACGACGTTGGCGAGCAGGACGCCGAGCGCACCCCACATCGGGTCGTCGCGGCCCATCGCCATCGCGGCGCCCACGTAGGCGGCGGCGGGGATGGTCGTCACCGAGATCGCCACACCGACCGCGGCGCCGCTCGGTCGCTCGAAGGCCATCATGCCTGCGACGCCGGCGACCGCCGCCACGATCAGGCTGCCCGGACCGATCTGTGTCAGTGCCTCCCCCATCATCGTGTCGGCGAGGCGGAGGTCGTCGTCCACCCTGTCGAACAGCCGGAGCACTGCCGTTGCCCCGAACGCCCCTAGCGCACCGCTCGCCAGACCGATCAGCAACACCCTGATCGCCCGCCGCGCCAGCTGCCAGCGGCGCTCGACGATCCCTATGGCGCTCGCCGAGACGGGGAGCAGGTCGGGGCTGATCGCCATGGCTCCGACGAGCAGCACCGCCGATCCGGTGAGCACACCGATGCCGGCGATGATCCCGGCCGAGATCATGAACAGCAGGTACCTCGACGCCAACGTGGCGTTCTCGTCAGCCCGCCCGACGATCTCGGCCCAGACCTCGCCGTCGGATTCCTCCGACCGGGTCCGTCGTTGCCAGTCGAGCGGCTGGACGCCCGGCACGCGCCACAGCGTCAGGTCATCCGACGCGATCCCGAGGTCGGCCAGCCGCTCGATGGCGGCGTCCGCGTTCGCGGCGCTGACCTCGGCCGACAACGTGATGAGCCCGTCCGTGGTCGTGTTGCCTCTCGTGACATGGCGGACGCCTGGGTGTGCGGTGAGGGTCGCGGTGACCTCGTCGACGAGCTCGGGAGCGACGAAGCAGTCCAGGCGGAACACGGCTCAGCCCTCGTTCCTCAGGCGCCGTCCGCGACGTCGATCGCCCGACGGCGTACCAGGATGAGGACGGACGAACCGGCCACCCAGGCGGGGAAGAGCAGGACAGCCCCGGCGACGGCGCCGTACACCAGGAGCAGCGCGAGTGCGGTCACGAGGCTCAGGACTCCGTAGCTGCGCGGGAACAACCCGGAGCGCACCGCGCGCGTGGAACTCACGCCCACGAACACCGCCGCGGAGCGCAGCGCCATGATGTCGGACGTCGACTCGCCGATCGCGAGGAGCGAGCGGGCCGCGTCGACGTCGAAGAGGTCGCCGTTCTCGGCGAGCCAGACCACCGCGAGTTCCACCGCCGCAACCGTGAACAGCGACGTCACCACGAGCGCACCGGCGACGACCTGCGCGGTCGACAGGATGGTGTTCTCCCGGCTCGCCGAGCGGAGGTAGCGATCGCGGAGTGCGGCCATGAACCAGATGAAGGCGATACACGCCAACGGGATGACGTACAGGCCAGCGATCGCCGAGCTGCGTCGCTGGTCGGGGTCGAGGTAGTAGCCGGTCAGCTCGTCGTCGGTGGAGCTGAACGAGGGTGACCCCCGCAGGAGCAGCCACGCGATCACGAACAACACCGAGAACACGAACCCGGCGAGCGCAATGCGCGAGCCCCGCGCAACGAGCGCCGCCTCGAGCGGGCTCGGCGACGTCGGTTCGGCCGGCGTCGGATCGTCGGTCGTGCGGCCGGTCATCTCGGCCTCGCAGTTCCGCTGCTCACCCGGTGAGTTTCGCATCACCAGGCGTCGCGTCCATCCCCCAGAGCAGCCGATTCGGAGATGGCGCACGCGTGGGACATGCAGTCGCTGTCCGCTCACAACTACTATCTCAACTGCATTCTCGACGTGGACCGGCACATCGGAGCGGTGCTGGATGCGCTGGAAGCAAGCGGTCAGGCGGACAACACGATCGTCATTTTCACCTCGGATCACGGCGAGCAGGGTGGCGCCCATCACCTGCGCCAGAAGGGCAGCGTGGCGTTCCAGGAATCCGTGAACGTGCCGTTGGTGATCGCCGATCCGCGTCACCCCGGTGGGAACCGGTCCGATGCGGTCGGTTCCCATCTCGATCTGGTGCCCACGATCCTTGCTCTTGCCGGCCTGTCGGAGGACGAGCGGCGCAAGCGCTACCCGCTCCTGAAAGGACATGACCTCTCGGGCGTGGTGCGCGATCCGGCGTCGGTCGGGCCTCGCGGCAGCAGCGCCGAACCCGGCAAGGGCAGCCTGATGACCTACGACATGATCGCCACCGTCGACGCGGAATGGTTCACCCGCAACGCGACCAAGGTGTTCGACGCCGCCGCTGCCGCCGCCGGCGAGGAGTTCCATCACGGCATGGATGCGTTCAAGGTCCTCGTCAACGAGATCGGCGTGCCGGACCCCGACAAGCGCGAGATGTTCCGCGGCGTCTTCGACGGCCGTCACAAGCTGGTCCGCTACTTCGGGATGGGCCACTACCACCTGCCGGCATCGGTCCAGCAGCTTCTCGCGGACAACGATGTCGCCCTCTACGACCTGCAGGCGGATCCCGACGAGATGGACAACTTGGCCAACCCGGCCCATCCCAGATACGACGAAGCGCTGCTGTCGGCCATGAACCAGAAGCTCAATGCGCTGATCGCAGAGGAGATCGGCGAGGACACAGCCATGCTCACCCCGCCGGAAGCACTTGCGCAGAAGTAGCAGCTCCGTGCGGCTGGTCCGTACGCAAGCGGGGTGAGTGCAGAATGGCGGGCGGGACGTCCGTCCGAACTGGGGCGGCGCAGAGTCAGATGACTTCGACGCTGACGAGATCGGCGTGAGCGGCAAGTGCCTCGATATCGACTCGGCCTCCGGTGAGGACCGTGCCGCCGGGTTCGGCAATCGCGACGACGAGCGCATCGACGGCGGAACCGGTGCGAGCGAGTCTGCGGAGCTCAGCGGCCCGGCGGGCGACGTCCACGCTGACGGTGGATTCGATGATGCACGTCTTCGGGAAGCGGTTGGTGTTGGCATCGCGGCCGGCATCGCCGTGCAGCGACTCCACGAGCACCATCGTGGGCACGAGCGGTGGCCACAGCTCCTGCGCCGGGTCGTGCCTTTGGGCGCCCGTCGGCGCTCCTGCGCCTCAGCACACGCCGTTACTCTCAGGGTTACTCGTCAACCGACTCTTTCGGGCCTCCTCTGATCCCACACCCTGGGGGAACGCGACGCCTTGCGGATTCCCGTCCACCTCCGCCAACGTTCGCTTCGGGCTGGCGTGCCCGTGACGGCCTCGAGATGGGCCTCCAGCCGACATGCCGGTTCGCCACCGGTTGCGCTGCCCGAAGGCCCTGGGTGCGACCGGCTCGGGGAAGATGAACTTCAGGCGACCTGGGCCGCGCACGGAAGTGGACCGAGATACCCTCCTGCCATGGGGTTCCTCGACCTCTCGATCGTCGACGACTTCACCACTGAGCTGTGGGGCGGTCTCGTCCCGATCCTGTCGGACTACATCGCCATCCCGGCGCTCTCGCCGAGCTTCGACGGCGATTGGGCCACGTCTGGCAACTTGGACCACGCCGCTGATCTCATCACCTCGTGGTGCCGGGATCGGCCGATCCCGGGCATGACAGTGGAGGTGCATCGGCTCGAGGGTCGTACCCCGACAGTTGTCTGCGAGATCCCGGCGACACCCGGCGCCGAGAGTGCAGCCCCGGTGCTGCTCTACGGGCACCTCGACAAGCAACCCGAGATGGAGGGCTGGCGCGAGGGTCTCGGACCTTGGAAGCCGGTGCTGGAAGGGGATCGTCTCTACGGGCGCGGCGGTGCCGACGATGGGTACTCGGCGTTCGCCGCGCTCGGCGCGATCGAAGCGGTGCGCGCCGCGGGCGGATCACACCCGCGGTGCGTGGTGCTCATCGAGGGGAGCGAGGAGTCGGGAAGTCCCGACCTCCCTGCCTACATCGACACGCTCGCCCACATCATCGGGACGCCGCAGATCGTGGTGTGCCTCGACTCCGGCGCCGCCGACTACGAGCACCTCTGGATCACCACGTCGCTGCGCGGGATGGCCGCCGGCAACCTGAGCGTGCGCGTGGTCGAGGAGGGCCTGCACTCCGGCGGGTACG
>CAZKVJ010000001.1:177185-319773 GCA_964556225.1 uncultured Ilumatobacteraceae bacterium | reverse complement strand
GATACTCCAGCCGAACGATTCGCCGAGCTTGTTGCGTCCACCACCTGAGCCAACCCACCACCGCGTTTCCCAGAACAGGGAGGGTGAGGGAGAGGGACCGTCGGATGACTCTGCGCGGCGGGTCGTTCGACCCTGCTGTGGGCGGTCGTCTCGCGCCGATGCTGTGAGACAGTGCGACCGACCGACAATCGCAGCGTGAGCCGGCGGACCTCCACCCTCTCTGTCATCGTCGTGCTCGTCGTGGGGCTCGGCCTCGCGATCGCGCCGCTCGCCTTCGGCATGTTCGACCGGGCGCCCAAGGGCGGCGACATGATCGACGAGTTCCGGCCGTACATGACACCCGATGAGATCGGTCAGTTCCGCTCCTACCTCGACGAGATCGGCGCCGCGAACGACGAGTCCCTCGCGCTGCGCGAGCAGCTGGAGTCGACCGGGTCGGTGGGGGACTACGACACCGAGCTCGCGCTGGTCGTGAAGCTCAACGACGGCTGGGTTGCCATCCGCGAGGACATGACCGACCTGCTCGATCGGATGGACGCCAACCTCGACAGCTACGACGCGGTGGCGGCATTGCCGCCCTTCCCGCTGTTCCCGTGGTTCTTCGTGAGCCCCGGCCTGGCCATCGCAGGGGTGGCCGCGAGTGTCCTCTGGTCGCGCCGCCACGGCCATCGGGCGACGGGGCGTCTCTGGGTGCTCGTCGGCTTCGGGGTCGCGCTGATCCTGGCGCCGGTCGTGTTCCAGATGTTCACCCGGGCCCCGAAGGGCCGCGAGATGATCGATGACTTCCGCCCGATGATGACCCGTGAGCGGGTCCAGGCCGTGCAGAGCTACTTCATCACCCTCGGCGGCGCCGAGGGTCAGCTGCGCACGAAGGCCGTGCCCCTGCTCGAGACGGCCGGTTCCGACCCGGCCGGCTACCCGGCGATCGCGAGGTTCTCGGCGGACTGGCCGACGATCGTGGGTGACTTCAACCCGATGGTCGCCACGATGAGCGACAACGTCGACAACTTCCAGGCTGTCGACGCGCTCCCGTCGTTCGACCTGTTCCCCTGGTTCTTCGTGATCCCCGGCGCTCTGGTGGCCGGACTCGCCGTCGTGGCGATCCGCCAGCCAGTTCCGGTGCCCGACGCTCCGGGAGCGACCCCTCGACGTGAACAAGGAGACCCCTTATGAGGCGACACATCCCCAGCCGACTGCTCGTCGGCACGCTGGCGGCGTTCGCGCTGGTCGCGGCCGGATGCGGCGACGACGACGACGGCGACGGCACCACCCCAGCCGCGACCGAGGCCCCGACGGAGGGCAGCGAGGCGGCGACCCAGGACACCACCGCCGGGACGGCGGCCCCGACGGAGGGCACCGAGGTGCCGCCGGCCTTCGAGGGGGACCTGGTGGGCACGTTCGGACTCGACGCCGGCGACTGCGCCGACGCTGCCGCCGTGAGCGGCTCGTACTTCCGCATGCTGCAGCCCGATGGCACGTACATCACCAATGCCGACTCCACGTGTGCTGACCAGACGTACTCGGCGCTGTCGCCTGGGACCGATGGTGGCCTGGTGACCGGGACGTCGCAGGTCGCGCCCGACCCGGCGTTCGACGACGGCGGCAACGGTGTGGCCGACGCCATCTTCGAGCCAGTGAAGTTCTTCGGCCTCGACTTCGCCGGGGCGATGGACGCCGCCGAACCCGCACCCCTGGTGACCGGGGTCGGGGGTGAGCTGACCGGCGAGCTCGTGGCCTTCACCGCCTACTACGGCGGCCAGGCGTTCAACCAGGGCGGGCCGAAGCCTGACGGCTCCGGCACTCCGGCGACGGGGACGATCGACCCGGCGACGGGGGACTACGTGCTGGAGTGGACCAGCCTGATCGTCGGCGGCTCGTTCGACGGCTTCACCGGTGTTTGGCACCTGGAGGGCACCTTCACGCCAGCTTCCTGACGGCGAGGGCTCGGTCTCCCATCAGCTCTGCTGCTGATCGCCGACCGGCGCCGGGCGGCGCTCGAGGAGGACGCGTCGTGAGCGGACCAGCCGGGACGGCCCGGGGCGCCACCGGCAGCGACGGTGCTCGATGCGTCGGCGCTGCTCGCCTTCGTGCAGGGTGAGGTGGGGGCCGACGTCGTCGAGGCGTCGACGGAGCGCGGTTCGATGTGTGGCGGGGCGAAGGGCTCTCGCTCGCCGACCGGCTCTGCCTGGCGCTGGCGGCGCGCGTCGATGCCGAGGTCCTCACGGCGGACACCGGCTGGGGACCCGACGACCGCGTCCGGCAGCTGCGCTGAGCTGCCGCGGCGAACCCTCAGGGCAGGCGCATCAAGCAGTTGCCGTTGTCGACCGGGATGACGTTCCCGGTGACCGACGACGACAGGTCGCTGGCCAGGAACACCGCCACGTTGGCGCAGTCGTCGACCGTGGTGATGCGCCCGAGCGCGCTCTCCGAGGCGAACGCCTGGGAGAGGAAGGTCTCGCTCGTGTGGTCGACCCGCGTCTCGTCGATCGGGGTCATGCCGCCGTAGTTGTTCATCGCGGTCGGCACGAACGTCGGTGCGATCGCGTTGACCCGCACGTGCGCTTGGCCGAACTCACGGGCGGCGATCCGAGTCGCGAAGTTGACGCCCGCCTTGGCGCCCGAGTAGGGGGACAGCCCGACGGGGACCAGGATCGCGGTGGCGCTGGTGACGTTGATGAACGACCCGCCACCGTGGTCGGCCATGGCGGCGCAGAAGTGCTTCATGGCCCAGAACGCTCCGAGGTAGTCGACGTCGATGACGTCCCTCATGAGCTCGGGTGTCAGGTCGCGGATCATCGAGAACGCAGCGATGCCGGCGGAGTTCACCACGATGTCGATGTGCCCCCACTGGTCGACGCACCACGCCGCCAGCTCGCCGACGGCGTCGTGATCGGCGATGTCGAGCTGGCGCGGGGTCGCTCGTCCGATCCGCCCGGCCAGCTTCTCGAGGTTCGCGACGCGGCGGGCCGCGACGACCTGCTCGGCACCCTCCTCGGCGAATCGCTCGGCGATGCGCCAGCCGATCCCGGACGACGCGCCCAGCACCACTGCAGTCTTGTGCTCCAAGAGTCCCACGTGGTTATCTTAGTCGCGCTAACCGAAGGGGAGCATCTCCCACCTGAAAGGACGCGGCCGTGTCTCGCAGGCTCACACGACTCGACGAATGGCCGCGTCACCAGACCCTCGAGACGTTCGACACGATCGTCAGCGACAGCCCACGCTGGAGCGACGGCTACTGGTTCTGCATCGGGGACCCGGAGGGCCGCTGTCTGCTGCTCACGGCACTGCGCTGGTACCCGAATACCAACGTGGTCGACGGGTACGCCATCTGCTCGCTCGACGACGGCCGCCAGCACAACCTGCGCGTCAGCCGCCGGATGCGCCCGCGGATCGACGATCTCGACTGTGGCCCGTTGTGGATGGAGATCATCGAGGGACTCCGCACCTTGCGGTTGGGTGCCCGCCCGAACGAGGCCGGAATCGAGTTCGAGCTGCGCTGGGATGGCGCAGCGCCGTGCTGGGACGAGACGGCCGGGGTGAAGCTGTACGTCGACGGCCGGGTCAGCTTCGCCCGGTCCAACTTCGTGCAGGTGGGCAACGTGGCGGGTTCGATCACCGTGGCGGGCCGGCACTTCGAGGTCGGGCCCGCGTGGGTGGGTGCCCGCGACCACTCGTGGGGGATCGGCGAGACCGGCACGGGCAATGTGGCCGACGTCGCCGCGCCGAGCTCGAGGGGGAACATTCAGGGGGCCACCCTCGGGGGCTTCGGCCTGCGCCAGTGGGCGCTCGTGCGCTTTCCCGATCGGTCGCTCTACTACTGGTTCCATCACGGCGCCAACGGCCAGATGAGCGTGTTCGCGAGCCGGGTCGACTACCCGTTCGAGTCCGGGCGCCAGGGGTGGTCCTACCGGCGCGGCGAGGTCGAGCGGGCCGAGTTCGTCGACGGGGCCCGCCGGCTCGACCGCGCCGTCGTGGCCTTCACCCGCCACGACGGTGAGGTCGAGCGGTTCGCGGTGCGCACCGTGAGCCGGCCCGTGTACATGCAGGGTGGCGGCTACTGGGACGGCTACGACGACGGGCGAGGCCGGGGTGTCTTCCGTGGCGAGTCGATCGTGGAAGCCGACGTGTGGGACGTCTCGCACCCGTCGGTGGTGCGCAGCCAGGCGGGCGAGGTGCTGCCCCAGCGCAACGGCGCGTGGGCAGAGACCTTCGCCGTGTTCGAGAACCTCGACGACCCCGCCGAGCGTGGACTCGGGCTGCTCGAAGCGGTGGTGGGCGGACCGTATCCGGGCGTCACGGAGGACTGACGTCTCGACAGCGAGCAGCAAGGAGCAACTGCATGGCGATCGGAGAACGAGAGATCGAGTGCGTCCGCCGCCTTCACGAGGAGGGGTGGGGCGGCGACGACCCCTACGGGCCGACGCGGTTCATGACCGACGACGTGGTGATGCGCGACATCGCCGGGCACCCGGAGGCGCTCGTCGGCCATGACGCGGTCGCCGGGTTCTGGGGTCCCATCGCCGGGCGGCTGCGCCTGCCGATCGAGGAGCTGTTCGTCAGCGACGACGGCATCGTCGTGCTCTGGTTCGCTTACGTGCGATTCGAGGAGGCCGAGGACGCGGTGTGGCACTGCGGTGAGGGCTGCAGCCGGTACGAGTTCCGTGACGGTCTCGTGAGCCTGGAGGTCGACTACTGGCACGGACCGCAGGGGACCTGCACCGACTGGGAGGCGCACCACGCAGCGCGACGAGCGCTCACGCGCCGCGAGCGAGGGTCGGTCTCGGGAGCGTGGAGCCCACAATGACGCTGCCGGTCATCCCGGACGTGGCGACGATCCTCGCCAACTCTGCCGCTGCGCTCCGCGAGCAGGTGCTGCCCGAGCTCGACGACCAATGGCCCCGATCGTGCACCCGCCTGGTGATCGCGTCGCTCGAGTACGCGATCGAGCTCCTGCGTGACGACCACGGGGCGGCCAACCGTGCGGAGCTGGTCGGGGCGATCGACACGCTGCGGCGATCGGGCGAGGTCGGCCGGCTCGTGGCCGCGGGCGGCTCGCCGTTCGAGGTGGCGAGCGACCTGCTGGTGTGGGCGCAGGAGCATCCGGGTCCGCAGGCCGACGAGATCCGCGCGGTGCTTCGCCCCGTGCTCACCGCCCAGCTCGACCGGGAGGCGGCCGCTGCGCTACCGCTCGTCGTCGCACTGGCGCAGGCGATGTGGAGCACGGAGTGAGCGCCCGGCTCGTCGACGCCCTGACGCCCTACCTGTCGCGCGAGCTGGGAACGGCGGTGACGATCCGCACCGCGAAGCGGGTCGCGATGGGCCAGTCGCGAGCGATGTACGTCATCGACGCCGAGCTCGGCCGGCGACGCGACCGGCTCGTCGTTCGCGTCGAGCAGCATGGCCTGCTCGGCACCGAGTCGGGCCCGGAGGTCGCCATCATGCGCGCCCTGCACGGTGCCGGGTTCCCGGTGGCCGAGGTGCTCGCCTTCGAGCCCACGGGCGAGGTGCTCGGCCAGCCGTTCTTCGTGATGACGTTCGTGCCCGGGGTGAGCACACCCGCAGAGGACACCATCGACGAATACCTCGAGTGGCTGGTCCGCCTGCACGAGCTCGACGTCGATGCCCTCGATCTCGGGTTCCTCGACCGCCCGGGACCGGGCTCGGGTGCGGCGCTGGCCCAGGTGGACCGGTGGGAGCGCACCTACCGCAGCGGACTCGTCGGTGAGCCGTCACCGCTGGTCGAGGAGGCGATCGCCTGGCTGCGGCGCAACGCCCCGTCGACGGACCGGCTCTGTCTGGTCCACGCCGACCCCGGGCCGGGCAACTACCTGCACCTCGGAGGCCGGATCACGGCGCTGGTCGACTGGGAGTTCACCCACATCGGCGACGAGTACGACGACTGGGCGTACCTCATCGCCATGCGGGGAGCGGGTGCGATGTCGCCCGAGGCGTGGGTGGAGCGCATCCGTGCGGTCACGGGCATCGACGTGGACCTCGAGCGGCTGCACTACTGGAAGGCAGTGAAGTTCATGATGGGCGTCAGCATCGACCAGACCGCACTGCGGCTCTACCTGGAGCGGACCGAGATCGCCCCGAACCTCCTCGCCATCGGCACGGGGATCCACCTGATGGCGTTGCGGTCCCTCCACGACCAGGTGCTGGCGTGATGGGGATCCTTCCCGGGCCGGTCCGCCAGACGGGCTTCGTCGTTCGCGACCTCGACCGGGCGCTGTCCCACTGGATCGAGGCGCTCGGGATCGGGCCGTGGATCACGATCGACCCGCTCGTGCTCGACCCCTGCGAGTACCGCGGGCGCGCCACGGCCACACCGATCCGCATGGCGCTCGCGCAGAGCGGCGACCTCCAGATCGAGCTCATCCAGGCACTGGACGACTCGCCCTCGTGCTATCGCGAGTTCCTCGACGCCGGCCGTGAGGGTCTGCACCATCTGGCGTGGTGGGTGGAGGACTTCGATGCCGTCGTCAGCGCCGGGTCGAGCGCCGGATGGGCGACCGTCCAGGCGGGTGACCTGATGGGCACCCGGTTCTCCTACCTCGACGCCAACGGGTCTCCCGACATGATCGTCGAGGTGATGGAGCTCACCGATGCGACCCGGTGGCTGGCGGGGTTCGTGCGTGACGCCGCCGGGACCTGGGACGGGGTCACCGACCCGGTCCGGAGGCTCGGCTGATCGCAGCGTCAGCCCTCGGGGAGCCAGTTGGCGTGGAAGCCGAGCGGGACCTGGCGAGGGATGTGCACGCGAGCGACCGGGCCCGCCTCCACGTCGCGGGCATCGACCACGACGAGGTCGGTGCTCTTGGTGGTCTCGTTCGTCACCAGGCTCAGGAGCCAGCCGTCGTCCTCTCCGGTGCCGGCCGGATCCGGTGCGAAGACGTGCTCACCGCATGTCTCGTCGTCGCCGTACGTGAAGCTGCGCACCTCGCCGGTGTCCAGGTCGTGCTTGGTCAGAGCGTGGAACGAGAAGTCGAGCGCTGGGTCGCGCTGGCGCACGCAGTAGCCGTAGCGGTGGCGATACCCGGCCCGGCGGTCGTCGATGCGGGAGAACTCACCGGCGGCATCAGCGAGCTGCTCGTCGAGGACCGTCCCGGCCGCCAGATCGATGCGCCATGACCAAAGGGTGGGGTCCGGGGTGGCGTGCGGGTCCTGGAACTCGAAGCCACCGGGCATCGAGGGCATCCGCGGCCCGAAGAACCGGATGTCACCGTCGTCCTCGAACGCGTTGAAGTAGTGGACGACGTAGAACGGGTCGACCTCGAACCACCGCGCGTCGCTCGCCGCGCCGAGGCGAGGAAGGACGCCGATGAGCGTGGGGCGCGCCGCATCCCACCGCAGTGCCGGCCCGCCGCTGAGCAGCGACTCGAGATCGAACACCGCCGGCGGCGCGATGAACACGGCGTAGTGCTCGGTGACGACGAAGTCGTGCATCATCACCGGCACGGGGAGGTCGAGATCGACGCTGTGCACCAAGGCGCCGTCCGCGTCGACGACGTGGTAGCGCAGGTACGGCGGGGCCGCGCTGTACCCGAAGAACAGCATCTCGCCCGTGAGCGGATCGAGCTTCGGGTGGGCCGTCATCCCGCCTACGAGGCGGCCACCGAAGTCGTACTCACCGATCGTGTCGAGCTGTCGCGTCATCTCGGTGGGCTTGGCCACCTCGAGCAGCGCGAGGTAACGGCCGGCGTGGTGGACGAAGTGCGTGTTCGCAACGTTCTTGACGGCCCCGGCCTCGGCGGCGACGTCGGGCGGTGGCGCCTGGTACTCGGCAAGGCCGCCGTAGCACGCGTGGCCACGACGGCGCTCCGCCTCGAGGCCGAGCGACCGCACCCACCGGTTCCGGTAGCGGATCGGGCCATCCCCGAGGTACAGCGCGTGGACCATGCCGTCGCCGTCGAAGGGGTGGTAGCGGCCGGGGGGAGCGAAGTAGGGGTTGGGCCCGTTGCGCACGAACATCCCGCGAAGGCCCGGGGGCAGATCACCCGACACCTCGAGGTCTCGGTCGTCCCGCTCGTCGGTGACCGGAGCCAGCAGCCCGCTGAGAAACGGGCTGGGTGAGTCGATGACCGTCATGGTGACCCTTTCGTGATGTGGCGGCCGGAGGGCGCCTGAGGATAGGTTAGTGTGGCTAAGTGAGAATGCGGCGCCGACCCGCCAGATGTGAGGCCGGGGGTGGGCGCCGAGGGGGAGGATGGGTGCCTGGACGGTCCGGTGTCGAGACGGTCAAGACCTTCTGCCGCTTCTGCCACGCGTTCTGCGGGTTGGAGGCCGATGTGGTCGACGGCCGGATCGTGGCCCTGCGTGGTGACTCCGAGCACGCTGTGTCCCAGGGCTACACCTGCCCGAAGGGCCGGGCCGAGCTCGAGCGCCTGACCCACCCCGACCGCCTGCGCTCGGCCGCCAAGCGGGTCGATGGCGAGCTGGTCGCGATCCCGGCCGAGCAGGCCCTCGACGAGATCGCCGCCCGCCTGGACGAGATCATCGCCGAGCACGGCCCCCACTCGGTGGCCGTCTACGTCGGCGGCGGCGGCCACCGCACGGCCGCAGGCGGCCCCTGGTTCTCCCGACGCTTCCTCGACGGCATCGGGTCGCGCAGCATGTACACGGCGTTCACGATCGACTCGCCGAGCCTGCCCGTCGCCATGACGCGGCTCTTCGGCGCGCCGCTGCCGGTGCAGATGCTCGATCTCGCCCACGCCGACGTCGCGATGTTCGTCGGCACGAACCCGCTGGTGTCGCACTTCATGACGATGCCACAGCCCGACCCGCTCCGGCGCCTGCGGGCGGCGAAGCGGCGAGGCCTCTACGTCATCGTCGTCGATCCGCGGCGGACCGAGACGGCCAGGCATGCCGACCTCCACCTCCAGGTGAAGCCGGGGGAGGACGCCACGCTCTTCGCGGGGATGATCAAGCTCGTCATCGAAGAGGGGCTGTACGACCGCGACTACGTTGCCGCGTACGCCTCGGGTCTCGATGCGCTCGCGGCGGGCGTCGCCCCGTTCGACCTCGAGCACGTCGAGCGCCGGACCGGCGTGGCCGCACCGTTGATCCGCGAGGCCGCCACCCGGTTCGCCACCGCCCCGCGCGGTGGCGCCCAGACCGGGACCGGCCTTCACATGGCCAGGCGTCAAGTGCTCTCGACGCAGCTCGTCATGGCGCTCAACGCACTGTGCGGGCGCTACGACCGTCGAGGCGGGCTCACCCATCACGACGGCGCCATCGGGATCGCCCTGCCGTCACTCGAACGGCCGCTGAAGCTGCCCCGCTATCAAGGGCCGACATCGCAGATCCGCGACATCCCTGGCAGCTTCAACGTCGTCGGGTTCTTCGAGGAGATGCCGGCCAACACGCTCACCGACGAGATCCTCACCCCCGGCGAGGGTCAGATCCGCGCCCTCATCGTGTACGGCGGGAACCCGGCGCTGGTCTTCGCCGATGCACGCAGCACCGAAGCGGCGCTGGCCAGCCTCGACCTGCTGGTCGTCGCCGATCTCTTCGAGACGGCCACGGCCGAGCAGGCGCACTACGTCCTCGGCGTGCGCCACCCCTTCGAGCGCACCGACGTGTCGAGGCTCGCCGACTCGTGGTACCCGCTGCCGTTCAGCCAGTACACGGCGCCGGTGGTGGAGCCGCCGCCAGGGGTCATCGAGGACTGGCAGATCTTCTGGGGCCTGGCCCGCCGGATGGAGGTCAAGATCGACCTGCCGGGGTTCGAGCCCGATCGCGACCCCACGACGGACGAGGTCCTCGACGCGCTCCACCGGCACTCGCGTATCCCGCTCGACGACGTTCGCCGGCATCCCGGTGGCCATGTCTGGGGCCCGACCGACCCGGTCGTGGACGGCGTGATCCCGAACATGATCTCCCACGACGACGGCCGCATCGCGCTCGGTGATCCAGCCGCCCTGGCGGAGCTGGCGGAGCTGCGCGACGAGGTGGTGCCGGGAGGCGGTGGGTACGAACACGGCGAGACGTTTGCGTTCCGCCTCATCACCTACCGCATGCGCGAGGTGTACTGCTCGCAAGGGCAGAACCTGCCCAGCGTCGTCGCCAGGCGTCCGTACAACCCGGTGCAGATGCATCCCGAGGCCATGCGCCGGCTCGGGCTGTCCGATGGCGACCGCGTCGAGGTCGACAGCGGCTTCGGGCGGGTCGTCGGAATCGTCGAGGCGTCCGGCGATGTCGCCCCCGACGTGGTGGCGCTGGCGTTCGGGTGGGGTGGCCGCCACTGCGACGGGGTGAACGTGCAGCACCTGATCCCCGATGACGTCCGCTTCGATCCCGATACCGGCCTGGCCCAGCAGAGCGCCGTGCCGGTGAACGTGACGCCGGTCCCGATGAACCGGGAGGTGGTGACGACATGAGCGCTCACGCCGAGCCAGCACCGCGCCCCGCACGCGAGCTGCATCGCCCGCAGCGGGGCATCTGGTACCACTGGGGCCCCCAGGCGGTCATCGACATGGTGATGTCGAAGCGGATGATCGCCAGGCGAGGCGGCCCGATGGTGCAGTTCACGTTCGTGCCGATGATCCGGCTGGCATCCGACGACCCGGACGCCGTGGACCGCGCGTTTCTCGAGATCCGAGCGCGACGCGAGAGGATCCGGTCCTGGGACTCGCCGCGAGAGCGGTGGCGCAAGCGCTACGGCAACTTCGTGCGGGAGGTCGAGTGGGCCCTGCTGGAGCTGCGCCGGTACTTCCCGCAGGCGCAGTACGAGGAGATCGTCGTCGGCACCGGCGCGGCCCTGGCGCGCCAGGACTCCCAGCGTGAGATCGACGTCCTCGACAACGCGGCTCGCAGGGCGCGTGCCCAGCGCGCCCTGGACCCCGACGCCGGCGGGCGCGACAGGGGCGTGAGGGCGCTGCTGGCCAAGGTCGTCGACCCGGGACGGTTCGCCGCCTTCCTCGTCGGTGACTCTGAGATCACCGAGACGGATCCGCAGACCGGCATGGCGGTGATGGAGGTGCCCAGCTGCGCGTGGCACACGTGCGCCGACCCCGCCTCGTTGCCGAACCCCAGCGCGCTGCCCGAGCAGGGCTGCCTGCTGATCTGCAAGGGCGTCTTCGAGCGGATCTTCAGCTCGCCCGACGGTGTCCGGATGGAGTTCGACCCCCACCTGCCGGAGACGTCGTGCACGATCCGGCTCTCGATGTGACAGAGGAGGAGCACCACGTGGAACCCGTTCAGAGCGAGACCACGACCGCCGCCACGACCGAAGCTCTCGCGCCCTTCACGGCCGAGACCGCGCGTCAGATGTTCTCGGTTCGCGCCAAGGCGCCGAACGGCGAGGGCGTCGACGTCTCGCTCGTGCGCACCTACTACCACCCGGACGTGCGGTTCCGTGACGCCATCCAAGAGGTTCGTGGCCGGGACGCCGTCATCGAGATGCTGCTGCGGTTCGCCCAGCGCTGCAAGGAGCTGCGGGTCCACGTGCACAACGTCGTGCAGGAGGGCCCGGTCATCTTCGTGGAGTGGCGCATGGAGATCGTGGTCAACCCTCGGCTGCCGATGCTCTGGAACGACGGGTGCACTCGGTTGCTGGTCGGCGAGGACGGCCTGGTGATCGACCACCGCGACTACTTCGACCTGTGGGGCGACATGATCGACGCCTTCCCTCGGGCGTCCAGGCTGTACCGCAAGCTCGTCGCCCACATGGAGTGATGTGATGCCGACCGCGTTCGTCACCGGCGCCTCCGGGTTCATCGGCTCGGAGGTCGCCCGTCAGCTCTGCGACGCCGGGTGGACGGTCACCGCAGCGAGACGCGCCTCGTCGAGCACCTCGAAGATGGACGGCTACGACGTCAGCTGGGTCGAGGCTGACCTCCACGATCCTGACGGGCTCACGGCGGTGATGCCCCAGGGCATCGACGGCGTGTTCCACGTGGCCGGCAACATGACGTTCTGGCCGCCGGAGTTCGACGACCAGTACCGCGACAACGTGCTGGGCACGAGGGCCGTGGTCACGGCCGCCCTGAACGTCGGCGCCGGGCGCTTCATCTACACCTCGAGCGGAGCGGCGTATGGGCCCCAGCGCGAGATGCTGCGCGAGACGCTCCCGTCGCGGGCCCTGCTGTCGAAGGTCAACTACGACCGGACGAAGTGGCTGGCCGAACAGGAGGTGCACGCAGGGATCCAGCGTGGCCTCGATGGGGTGATCCTCAACCCGGCGGCGGTCATGGGGCCGCGCGACGAGAACTTCACCGTCCTCTTCGAGCGGATCGCCGCTGGGCAGCTCCCGGCGGTCATGCCGGCCCGGACGTCGTTCTGCCACATCCGCGAGGTCGGTCGCGCCCACCTGCTCGCCTACGACAGGGGCCGCACCGGTGAGAACTACCTGCTGGGCGGGCCGAACGCCTCCCAGCTCGAGCTGGCCCGGGTCATCGCCGAGGTGGCCGGATCGAAACCGCCGAAGTACGAGGTTCCCGCCCCGCTGTTCTTCGCCGTCGGTGCGGTGCTGGAAGCGGTCGCCGCCGTGACGAAGCGGCGTCCGGCGTTCACCCGTTCCTTCGTCAGGGCGTTCACGCAGTGCTGGTACACGTGCTCGGACAAGGCGATCGAGGAGCTCGGCTACGACCCGCCCTCACTGCACGACATCGCCCAGGACACCCTCGACTGGCTGCGGGCCGAGGGTCGGTTCCGGGCCGGGTGAGCCGGGCCGGCTACCTGAGCCCCGCTTGAACAATTTGCATTAGTGAGACTAAGTTACGGCCAGCGCCGAGAGAGGCACCTGCCAGTGAGGGGGGACGTGTGACCGAGCGCTTCGAGCTTCCGAAGGGCCTGACGAACGCCGACGAGGCTCGTCACGCCCCACCGGCCGGTGCCGAGGCCGGTCTCTTCGGCGACACGCTCTGGGTGAGCGTCGTCGACCCCGCCGCCAACGTGTTCGGGGTGCTGCACTGGCACCTCACGAACAAGGGCTTCGGCCGGCACGAGAGCTATTTCGTGCTCGACGGCGTCCAGCAGTCCTACGCCCTGCGGGCGCCGCTCGACCCCGAGCCCGACGCCGGGCCGTGGAGCGACGGTGTGCTCACGTACGAGGTCGTCGATCCGTTCCAGCACATCCGCATCACCATGGACGGTCCGCGCTACGGCTTCGAGCTCGACTTCACCGGACGGTTCGCCCCCTTCGACTACCACGACTCCGTCCGGGGCGACCCGCTCGCCGTCGCGTTCCCGTTCCACGCCGGCCACTACGAGCAGGCCATGGACTGCAGGGGAACCTTCGAGCTGCGGGCCGGACCGGCGAAGGGGGAGCGGCGGACCATCGACTGCTGGTCCCATCGCGACCACACCTGGTCCGACCGCTTCGCGCAGGAGCCGGACTGGGACTTCGGTGGGGGCCACATGCTCGGCCACTTCTGGCCGTCGATCCAGCTGCCCGACCGCCACATCAACGTCTTCGGGTTCTTCTTCCAGGCCAAGATGGGGCAACCCAACGAGAGGGCCAGCCTCGGCGGCTTCGAGTCCACCAAGGACGGGAGCCGGCCGATCTTGAACGCCGCCGCCGAGATCCTCGACACCGAGCCGGACGGTGTTCGTGACGCCCGAACGTTCCGCTACGAGATCACGCTGCCGGACGGTGATGTCATCCACGTGCGCTCGACCAAGAAGCACGGCCAGATCAAGCTGTGGCTCCGAGGTGAGAACGAGCTGGAGAACCGCATGGACTGCTACGAGCCGTTCGTGGACTGGCTCGTCGAGGAGACCGGTCAGACCGGCACCGGCGTGGCCGAGTACAGCGTGTTCCCACCCCTTCCACAGTGGCTCGTCTGATGCGCTTCGAAGGTGCCGTCGCGTGGGTGACGGGAGGGGCCTCGGGAATCGGCCGGGCGACGGCCCGGCGCTTCGCTGCCGAGGGCGCACGGGTGGCGGTGAGCGACCTGAACGCAGCGGGATGTGACGAAGCCGCAGCCGAGATCGTGGCCGAGGGTGGGACGGCGATCGCGGTGCCCTGTGATGTGCGCTCGCTGTCCGACTGTGCCGCCGCGGCGGCGCGGATCGACCAGGAGTGGGGTCGCCTCGACCACGTCTTCGCGAACGCGGGGGTGGTGGGTGCCGGGGGGATCGAGTTCACGACCGAGGAGGACTTCTGCGCCATCGTCGATGTGAACCTCGTCGGTGTGTTCCGCACGGCCAAGGCTGCGCTGGCGCTGCTGCGCCGATCCGGCGGCGGATCGATCGTGATCACCTCGAGCATCGAGGGGCTCATCGGCAACGCCATGCTGCCGGCCTACAGCACCGCCAAGACGGCGCTCGTCGGGCTCACTCGCGCCCTGGCCGCCGAGGCGGCCCCGACGATCAGGGTCAACGCCGTGCACCCCGGCTACATCGAGTCACCGATGACCGAGCCGGTGGCGGCGATGATGCCCGAGTTCAAGCAGGCCTGGGCGGACAAGGCGGTGCTCGGGCGGGTGGGCACCGTCGAGGACGTGGTCGGCGTTGTGCTGTTCCTCTGCAGCCGTGAGGCCGGGTACGTCACCGGTGAGAGCATCGCCATCGACGGTGGCGCGATGGCGGTCCGGTGATGGGCGCCGTGGAGGAGATCGCGGACCGGCTCGCCGTCGCCGATGTGCTGGTGCGCTACGGCAGCTGCCTCGACGACAAGGACTGGGATCGGCTCGCGACGTGCTTCGTGCCCGATGCCGTCGCAGTGCTCGCCGGTGGCCCCCCGCTCGCCGGGTACCCGGCGATCCTCGGGGCGGTTCAGATGGCACTGGCCAACTATCCGGCCACACAGCACCACATCTCGAACGAGGAGGTGGTACTGAACGGCGAGCAGGCGACGCTGCGAGCGAACCTCATCGCCACCCACGTGACCGACGCTGGTACCTTCACCGTCATCGGCGTGTACCGCGAAGAGCTGGTGCGCACCTCCGACGGGTGGCGGATCTCGCACCACCAGCTCGACGCCCTGTCGATGGGCTGAGGGGGCCCTCGACGTCGCCCTACTTGACCACCTGGTCGGACCAGCGCTGCCCCACGCTCTCACCGCCGTCGACGGTGATGGCCTGGCCGGTGACGAACTCTCCGTCCGCGCTCGCCAGCCAGGCGGCGACCGCGGCGACGTCGTCGGGGTGGCCGGGACGCGGGTACGGCCGCATGGCGGCCGTGGCTTCCTGCATCATCGCGGCGTGCTCGGCGCCGAGACCGAGGGCGCCGAGCACGAGCGGGGTGACGATGCCGCCGGGGCAGATGGCGTTGACGCGGATGCGGTGCTCGCCCAGCTCGAGCGAGACGCGCTGGGTGAGGTGCACCACCGCTGCCTTGGCCGTGCCGTAGACGTGCGGTCCGCTGCCGGGCGTGTGCGCAGCGATGCTCGCCGTGCTGAGGATGACACCACCCTCGCCCTGGTCGACGAGGACCCGCCCGGCGGCCCGCATGCCCAGGAAGACGCTGCGCAGCAGCAGCGCCATCGTGGCGTCCCAGTCCTCGGGGGTGATGTCCAGGATGGAGCCGCGCGCGCCGATCGCTCCGGCGTTGTTCACCATCACGTCGAGGCGACCCCACTGCTGCGGCGCGGTGTGCACCAAGGCCTCCACGTCGTCGACCCGGGTGACGTCGCAGTGTCGATAGCACGCGTCGGCACCCAGCTGGGCCGCGAGCTCCTGACCCGCGCCGTCGGCGATGTCGCCGATGACCACCCGAGCACCGTCGGCGACGAAGCGGCGAGCGATCGCCGCCCCGAGTCCGCTCGAACCGCCCGTGACGACGGCGACCTTGCCTGCCAGCCTGTCCACAGTGCCTCCCTCAGGATGTCCGCACGATCGGTCCGAGGCCGGCCTCGAGCGCGGCGACGAGCCGGTCGCGCAGCTCCTGCTTGCGAACCTTGCCGCTCCCGGTCATGGGGACGTCGGCCTCCGCGAGCACCAGCACCGCCTGCGGGCGCTTGTAGCCGGCGAGCTCGGAGTGACAGAACGCCTCGAACGCCGCTGGATCGAAGGTGGTGCCGGCGGCCGGGACGACCGAGGCGCCCACGACCTCGCCGCGGTCGCCACCGGGGAGCGGGAACACGTACACGGTGCCCACACCGGGAGCTCGACCCAGCACCGACTCGACATCGGCGGGGCTGACGTTGATCCCCCCTGTCTTGATGACGTCCTTGAGGCGCTGCTCGAAGTGGACGCGCCCGTCGGCGTCGAGATGCCCGAGGTCGCCCGTGCGGAAGAAGCCGTCGACGGTGAAGGTCTGGGCCGGGTCGACCTTGTAGTAGCGGCGCATGAGTCGTGGGCCCTTCACCCACAGCTCACCGGTGACGCCGGTGGCGGCTGGTTCGCCGGTCTCCGGGTCCACCACGCGCAGCTCGTTGCCCGGCAGCAGGTGCCCCTGGCTGTGCAGGCGCACGTCGAGGGGGTCCGACGCTCGCGTGCAGGAGAACGCGGTCGCCGTCTCGGTCATGCCGTACATGTTCACGCCGCCGAGGCCGTCGGCCGGTGGCTGGGCACAGAGCACGTCGTACGGGGCAGTGCCCTTGTGCAGGCGGCTGTGGTCGCGCCCCGTCCAGTCCGGATGCCGCAGCAGCTGCTGCAGCTGGTGCGGCCAGATGTGCCACGTGGTGGCCTGCTCGCGCTCGATCAGCTCGAGGGCGCGCCCGGCCTCGAGGGTCGGCTGAATGATCAGCGCCGCCCCGTGGGAGAGCGTGCCGAGCAGGACGTTGATGCATCCAGCGGAGAAGAACAGCGGGAAGTAGAACCACACGACGTCCTCGGGGACCAGGCCTTGGTAGTCGCCGATCAGGTGACCGTTGCCGGCGACGGCCGCATGCGAGAGCAGCACACCCTTCGGTCGAGCGGTGGTGCCCGAGGTCGTGAGCAGGTAGCAGTCGTCCTCGGCGTGCACCGCGCTCGCCAGCGCCGGCGTGATGCCAGCCGGCACGGCGCCGGCGAGATCGAGGAACGCCGTCCACGATCTGCACGCCGCCGGGAGCGCGTCGCCGCCACGCACGACGACTCGTCGCAGTGCGGGCAGCTCGTCGAGGAAGAGCGGTCCCGGCGCAGCGCGATCGAGCCCCGGGACGATCTCGCGCAGCAGCTGCAGGTAGTCGTTGCCGAGGAACCGCGCCGACATGACGAGGTGCTCGACGTCGGCGTATCGCAGGTGGTACTCGAGGTCGTCGCGGTGAGCGAAGGTGCTGATCGGCACGAGCAGCGCGCCGATGCTGACCGCACCGAGCGCGAGCGCGACCCAGTCGGGGTCGTTCTCCATGAGCAGACCGACCCGGCTGCCTTTGGTGACGCCAGCGGCCACGAGCGCTCGTGCACACCGGTCCGCGGCTCCTGCCAGCTCACGATACGACCAGCGATCGTCGTGGGTGACGAGCGCCGTGCGGTCAGCGAAGTCGGCGACGCTGCGGGCGAGCAGCGCCGGGATCGTGGTCGGGAGGTCCGAACCGGATGAGCGACCACCTTCGGACGGCTCAGACAAGGACGCCGGCCTCCTGCAGTCGCGCGATCTCTGCGCGGTCCAGTCCCAGCAGCTCCCCGAACACGTAGTCGTTGTGCTCGCCCAGCGCGGGCGTCGGGCGCACGAGCTCGGGCGGCGTCGCCGTGAGGTGCCACGGCGTCGCATAGATGGTGCACGGATCGAAGCCCTCGTAGTCGTGCGACAGGGTGAGACCGCGAGCGATCCAGTGCGGGTGCTGGTTGCGCTCCTCGAGCTCGAGCAGGGGTGCTGCGGGGACGCCGGCCGCCACGAGCTGGTCGACCGCGTCGTCCCGATCCATGGCGCTCGCCCACGCGGCCAAACGCGCGTCGATCTCGGCGCGCCGAGCCTGCCGGCCGGCCGGCGTGGCGAGGGTGGCGTCGCTGGCCCACTCGGGCGGGCCGACCAACGATGCGAGTGCGGTCCACTCCTGCTCGTCGCGAACGGCCAGGGCGAGCCATCGGTCGTCGCCGGCCGTGCGATAGAGCCCGTGCGGGCAGTACCAGGAGTGCAGGTTGCCCTGAGCGCCGGCGACGCGGCCGGTGAGCTGGTAGTCGAGCAGCGGCTCGCCCATCGACGCCACCGAGCAGTCGATCTGGCTGACGTCGACGAACTGGCCGGCACCGGTGCGGTCGCGGACCTCGAGCGCCGCCAGTGCGCCGATCACGGCCTGCACCGACATCGTCACGTCCCCCAGTCCGAACGGGAGCAGGCCGGTGCTCACGCCCTCCTCCGGGTAGCCGACCATGAGCTCGAGGCCCGAGTAGCCGGTGGCGATGGAGGCGAACCCGCGCATGCCGCGCAGCGGGCCTTCCTGACCGGCCATGCTCATCGACACCACGACCAGACGAGGGTTCGCCTCGCGCAGGGCGCCCGCGCCGAGCCCGTTCTTGGCCATCTTCCCTGCGGCGTAGTTGTCCATGACGATGTCAGCGGTCTTGGCGAGCTCGAGCACCAGCCGCGAGCCTTCGGGCGTGGCCACGTTGATCGTCGTGGACATCTTGGAGCGGTTGTTGTGGCAGAAGAACGGGGACGTGTAGCTCAAGAACCGCATCAGGTCCTGGCGCTTGGAGGTCTCGACCCGGATGACCTCGGCGCCCATGTCGGCCAGGAGCTGGCCGGCCATCGGACCGGCCCAGTTCCACCCGAAGTCGAGCACGCGGATCCCGTCGAGGGCTCGTCGGGAGCGCTCGTGGACGCGCAGCGAGACGGGCTCGGCCACCACGTCGTCGGGTGAGGTGGAGCCGAGGGTGGGGCCGGGACCGGCCACCTGGGTGGGGGAGCGAGTCATCAGGTATCCCGGCTTCGGGATCCGCTGCTCGCCGCCGGTCATCTCGATGCCGGCCCACAGGCCGCGGTAGGCGAACTGCTCGCTCGCGAGCACCTCGTCGACGGTCTGCGCAACCCCCATCACGATGCCCTCGGCCGCGGCCATCTCGAGCAGCTCGGCACGGGTGTAGCCCATGAGCCACTCCTGGAAGTGGCGGTGCGCTGGCTTGGCGTCGACGAGCCCCAGGTAGATGGCATTGCGCGCCTCGTCCTTGGCCCACTTGGGGTTGTCCATCAGGCCGAGGAAGGCTTCCCACTGGGCCGGCGTCTGCGATGCGATGCACACGAAGCCGTCGGCACAGGTGAAGAAGCCGGTCGGGTACGGCGCGCCGCCGAGCAGCGTGCCACGACGCGCCCAGCGGTTGCCGTTCTTGACCGTGACGTTGTGCATGCCGCCCACGAGGTAGGCCATGACCTGCGCGGTGGAGATGTCGATCCCTTGGCCCAGCCCGGACCGGCGACGCTCGCGCAGCGCGCACAGCGCTGCGGCTGCCCCATGGAATGCCGCCTGGTAGTCGCCCTGGTCGAAGGGGATGCGCAACGGCGACCGGTCCTCGGAGCCGAGCCCGAGGGGCAGCGAGCTCGCCGCCTGTGCGGTGAGGTCGCAGCCGGGGCGATCCTCCCAGGGGCCCGAGCGACCGTACGGCGACAGGGACACGGCGATCAGGTGGGGATGTCGGCCGGCGAGCGCGGCGAAGCCGAGCCCGGCTCGTTCCCGAGCCGTCGGTGCGAGGTTCTCGACGAGGATGTCGGATCCAGCGAGCAGCTCGTGGAGCCACTCCACACCCGCCGGGTCGTCGAGGTCGGCGACGACGCTGCGCTTGCCGGCGTTGAGGAAGTGGAACAGCCCGCTCTGCTCAGGGTCAGGAGCGTCGCCCGGGAACGGTCCTGCCTGGCGCGACGGGTCGCCGTCCGGCGGCTCCACCTTCACGACGTCGGCCCCGAGGTCGGCGAGCAGCCGGGCGCAGAACGGGCCCGACACGTGGCTGGCGATCTCGGTGACGCGCAGCCCGTCGAGCGCGCCGCTCATCGGGCCTCCTTCGCCGTGGCCGTCCACACCTGGTTGCCCGCCACCCGCGAGGGCAGCTCCACCGTCGCCGTGCCCTCCGAGGTCCGCTCTCCACGAGGGTGCGACTCGGTGTGGATGGCGAGATCGACGAGATGGCGATCGTCGCTGATCCGCTTGCCCGTGACGGTGGCGAAGAGCCGCACGGCGTCGCCCTGCCAGTGGAAGGCGCGAAACGCCAGGCCGAGCTTGCGCAGCATGCCGTGGTCGCCGTACCAGGACATGAGCAGCTGCGTGAACCAGTTCAGTCGCTCGAACCCGGCCTCGTAGGCACCGGGCATGCCCAGGTAGGTCTGGCAGCGCTCGTTGGTCCAGTGGATCGCCACTGGCGGCTCGGGGACGTTCTCCTCGTTGCGGATCGGCAGCTTCGGCGCGTGCTCCCAGAGCTGCATGGCCAGCTCGTGGCCGACGAACCAGCCGCCTGCACCGAAGGCCATCTCGAACGCGATCTTGCTGGTGAGCGTGATCGGGCCCTTGATGATGTGCGGCACCTCGGCGCCGACCTCGACGTCTTCGTAGTAGAGCGGGTCAGCGCCGCGCCGGTTGGCGAGGTTGTGGGTCCGGTACTCGTCCCAGACCGCGTCGAGCTCCTCGTCGGTCCATCGGTGGCGCTCGACCCCTGCGTACTTCCCGGCCGAGCGGGCCTTGTTGCGGGAGAAGCGGTGCCACGACGTGCGGTACGCGCCGATGTAGTCGCCATCGAGGTTGTAGGCCTCGGTCTCGTAGCGCTGGATCGCGGCGTTCCCGCCGGCGAAGTCGCTCTGGACGATGTGGGCGTCGGTGAGGTACGACCGGGATGCGATGGGCTCACCGGCGAACACGGGCCGCTCCCACTCGTACTCCACGCCGCGCCAGATCGTGTGGCATCCGGGGAAGCCGTCGGTGGCGCCGTTCACCGTCTCGGTCCAGCACAGCGTCGCCGGGGGAGCGAGCAGACGGCCCCAGATCGAGCGCTTCGCGTACCCGTCGTCGAGGTACAGCGGGTTCAGGTCGGCGATGCCGCGCGCGATCCGCCCTGCGGTCTCCTTGGTGATCTGGAAGTTGGCGTTCTTCGGCCGCCACGTGTCGGCCTTGGCCTTCTCCTCGTCGCTGAGGGTGAGGCGGAACATGGTGCCGCGCTCCTCGCGCGACACCCCCTTGCGCTCGAGGAGCCGTGCGAGGCTGGCCTCGGTGACTTCTCCCCAGATCTCACCTTCATGCAGCGGCATTGGTCACCTTCCTTGGTTGGTTCAGCGGTCGAGGGCGAAGAAGCGCACGGCGTTGTCGTGCAGCACGGCGCGCTTGGTGTCCTCGCGGATGTCGAGCTCGAGGAACTCGGTCTTGCAGCGTTCGAGGCCGAGCCCATTGGTCCCGAAGAGCACCTTGTCGCGTCCACGCGACGAGTCCATGAAGCGGACGAGGCGCTCGTCGAGGCTGTGCGGGTAGTAGGCGGAGATGTCGCCGTACACGTTGGGATGGCGCCAGAGCATGGAGCACCACTCGTCGACCCACGGCCAGCCGGTGTGCGACAGGTTGATGCGCAGCTCGGGGAACTCGATGGCCACGTCGTCGGCGAGCATCGGTCGACCGCAGTCGGACGGCAGCACCTCGGCCGAGTGTCCCACCTGGAAGCCGACGGCGATGTCGAGCTCGACACACTTCGCGTACAGGGGGTAGAAGCGGCGGTCGTTCGGGGGGAGGCCGTACGACAGCGGGTGGAACCACACGTAGCGGAACCCGTACTCCCTCACCGCCCGCTCGATCTCGGCGCAGCTCTCGGTGATCCGGAAGGGGTCGTACGACGCCGTGCCGATGATGCGCCCACCCGACTCTGCGACCGCCTCCGCCACCGGCTCGATCGGATAGTTCATGATGAAGTCGCGGTGGTAGTAGTACGACCACATCTTGGTGGCACACACGGAGATGTGGGTGTAGCCCAGCGCGTCCATGTCCTCGAGGCAGGCGGCGGTGGTGGGGTGCCCCGACAGCATCCCGCCGCCGCTCTGGCGCCGGGGCCGGTCCTCGCGTGGCTGCTCGGACGCAGGCGGGCGAGGGCGGTTCATCACCTTGAAGGTGGTCTCCATCATGATCTGGAACTCGCGGAACTCGAACGGGTTGCCGGCGAGCTGGTTGCGCACCTCGAGCAGGTGGTTCATGACGTCGATGGTCGGGTACCGGGTGAGGTCGATGGTCATGGCGGTCTCCTAGATCTCCAGTCCGACCCGAGCGCCGTGCTGGGTCGCCTCGGCGAGCTGGCGCGGCACCCAGGCCGATCCCACGAGGAACAGCTGCGCCGCCGGGCCCGCCGCAGCCAGCTCGCGGTGGCACCGGTCGTCGGGGACGGAGCCGTACACGAGCACGACGCTGTCGAACCCGCTCCATCGGTGGGCCGCGCCGGTGAAGGCGCTGGTGAACGCCAGCTGCGAGCCGTCGACGCCGGCCAGGCGCATGCCGGTGTGGATCGGGATGCCATGGCCCGCGATCCGGCCCATCACCGGTCCGATCGAGTACCGGTCGATGCGGCTGCCGATCCCGGTCCACTTGTGGAAGATCTCCACCCGGTGCCCGGAGCTCGCCAGGTGGTCGGCGACGTTCGGGGTCTCGAAGTGGTCCTCCTGGGACACGACGGCCACCCGCTCGCCCAGCGAGGCCGTGCCCGCCAGCACATCCCAGCCCTGCACCACCTGGGGACCGTCGATCCCGGGAAGGTCGGGCCGGCGGGGAACCGAGCCGGTGGCGCAGGCGATGGCATCGGGTTCGAGCGCGAGGATCTCGGCGACCGACGCGTCGACCCCGAGCCGAACCTCGACACCGAGGCGGCGCAGCTCGTTCTCCTCGAAGTACACGAAGTCCTCGAACGAGTCGCGCCCCGGCGCGCGGGCCGCCAACCGGACCTGGCCGCCGAGCGCGCTGGACCGCTCCAGCACGATGACGTCGTGGCCGCGGCCGGCGGCGACGCGAGCTACCTCGAGCCCGGCGGCACCGCCACCGACGACGACCACCCGCTTGGGCGAGGTGGCGGGCTGGAACCGCGCCGTCCACTCGACCTCTCGTCCGACGGCAGGGTTGATGGAGCACACCGCCCGGCGGAACATCGACGGGACGGTGTGGTCGACCGACTCGCCGATGCAGCGGTTGCAGCCGATGCACCGGCGGATCTCACCTAGGCGACCCTCTCGCGCCTTGTTCGCGAACTCCGGATCGGCGATCCCGGCGCGGGTCATCGCCACCAGGTCGCACACCCCGCTCGCCAGCAGCTCCTCGGCGACGACGGGGTCGTTCACCCGTCCAGCGAAGAGCACCGGCACCGGGTGCACGTCGGCACGGATCGCCCGCCCGACCTCGCGGAACTGGGCATGGTCGTAGTAGGACGGCTGGACGTACGGCGCCCCCCACGAGTGGCCGACGTCGACGTTGACGAAGTCGAGCAGGCCCGTCTCGGCGATGAGCGTGATCATCTCCCGCATCTCGAGCAGCTCGTACCCGCCCTCGCGCTGTTCGAGCGCGCAGATCCGAACGCCGAGCGCGCCGGCGCGACCGATGCGCTCGCGAACCCGCCGCAGGATCTCGCGGACGAACAGCGTGCGAGCTGCGGGATCGCCACCCCACCGGTCCGTGCGGTGGTTGAGTGCCGGTGACAGGAAGGTCTGGGGCAGGGTCTCGTGGGCGCAGTGGATCTCGATGCCATCGGCACCGGCCGCCATGAGCTGTGCCGCGCTGGCGGCATACGTCTCGATGATGTGCTCGATCCCGGCCTCGTCGAGCTCGTGGGGGATCCAGTCGTACGCCTCGACGATCGGTGTCGACGATGCCGCCAGCGTGTGGTTCAGGTGGGTCAGCTGGAACACCGCCACGGCCCCAGCGGCGTGGACCGCTTCGACGAAGCGGGACTGCGCTTCGACGAAGCCGGGGATGGCGTAGATGGGAACTCGCACTGCCGCCGCCCCCGGGTGGAACTCCTCGGCCGCCTGTGCGGGGAGCGGCGAGTCGAGCACGATGGTCTCGCTGCCGATCCAGCCAGTGCCGCCGCGTGCCTTGGCGACGTGGTGGGCGATGAACGCCTCATCGGGGAACCCGGGCATCGCACCGGCGCCGATGGAGTTGGTGGTCTCGCAGATCCGGTTGGGCACGCGCATCGTCCCGACGTCGAGGGGCGAAAACAGCCGGGGGAAGTGCCGCGCGCTCACCGGGCGGCCCTCGCTCGCTCGACCAGCCCGAAGATGCGGTCGAGGTGGTGTGCCGTGTCGCCGAACGTGACCGCCCCGGCGCGGGCTCGCCGCAGGAGGAGATGCACGTCCAGCTCCCAGGTGAAGCCGATCCCGCCGTGGAGCTGCACGGCGGCCTCCGTGGCGCGCACGGCGGCGTCGTTCGCCGTTGCCTTGACCGCCGACACCAGCGCTGCGGCGTCCGGCTGGTGCTCGTCGAGGGCGAGGCAGGCGCCGTACACGAGGCTGCGGGTGATCTCCACGTCGACGAGGACGTCGGCGAGACGGTGGCTCACGGCCTGGAAGCTGCCGATGGGGCGATCGAACTGCACCCGCTCCTTCGCGTAGGCCGTCGTGGTGTCGAGGGCAGCTTGGGCGACACCGAGCAGGTCGGCAGCGGCGAGCACCGTCGCCACGTCGTACGTGGCGCGCAGCGTGGCCTCGGCCCGCTCGGCCCCGCCGAGCAGCGCACCCGGCGCCACGGCGACCGCGTCGAGCGCGACCTCGGCGATCGACCCGGCGTCGATGCGGTTCATGGGCGTGCAGGTGACCCCGCGGGCGTCGGCGGGCACCTCGACGAGGCCGAGGCCGGCCGGGGTCCGCGCGGCCACGAGGAACGTGTCGGCGGTGTCGGCATCCGCCACCAGGATCTTCGTGCCGTGGACGACCCACATCCCGTCCTGGCTGGACGCGTGCGCGGTAACGGCGTCGGGGCCCCACGCGCCGCCGGGCTCCTCGAAGGCGCAGGCGACCCGCCGCGAGCCCTCGCAGAGATCGATCAGCAGGGAGCGGCGCGACTCGTCGCCGCTGCGCTCGAGCGCCACGGCGGCGGTGACGGCCGACGTCAGCGCCGACGGGAACAGCGACCCTCCGGCCGCCTCGGCGAGCACGGCCGCCGTCATCACGTCGCCACCGCTGCCCCCGACATCGGTGGGGACCGCGATCCCGACCCAGCCGAGCTGCGCGACCTCGTGCCACAGCTCGTCGGGGACGGTGACCGGCGGCCGGTCGAGCGCCCCCCGCACGCGGTCGGCGCTCCAGCGGTGCGCGAAGAAGTCGCTGGCGGCTTCGCGCAGCGCGACCTGCTCGTCGCTGAGCTCGAAGTCCATCAGTCGACCACCGAGCGAGGCAGGCCGAGCACCCGCTCGGCGATCGTGTTGCGCTGGATCTCGGCGGTCCCGCCACCGATGCTGTGGCCGAGGGCGTCGAAGTAGGCGGCGACCCAGCGGCCCCGGTCGACCACGTGGGGGGACCGCTTCGCCAGCTGGGCCAGCGGTCCCTCGACCTGGAGCGCGAGGTCGGCCATGCGCTGGCGGAGGTGGGACGCGAACAGCTTGCCGACGGACGCGCTGGCGCCGGGTGGCCGTCCGGCGAGCTGCGCGCTCAGCGTTCGGAACCCGAGGTGGCGAAGGCCCTCGATCTCGGCCCAGGCACGCGCCAGCTCCCGGCTGGTGGTTGCGTCGTCGAGCGCCCGACCCCCGCCCCGTTCGAGCGATGCCGCCGTCGTCCAGAGGCGCCGCAGGGTCTGCTCGAGCGCCAGCACGTTGGAGAGGCCGCTGCGCTCGTGCTCGAGTGTGGTGCGCGCGATCTGCCAGCCGCCGTTGAGCTCGCCGACGAGCTGGCTGCGGGGGATGCGAACCTCGTCGAAGAAGACCTCACTGAAGTGGATGCCACCGGCGGCGTTGCGCAGCGGGTTGACGGTGATGCCGGGGGAGCGCATGTCGCACAGCAGGTAGCTGATGCCGTCACGCTTTGGTGCGTCGGGGTCCGTGCGCGCCAGGAGGAAGCACCAGTCGGCGATGGGGGCCAGGCTCGTCCAGACCTTCTGGCCGGTGACGACGAACTCGTCGCCGTCGACGACAGCCCTGGTGCGCAATGCGGCGAGGTCACTCCCGGCTTCGGGCTCGCTGAACCCCTGGCACCACAGCTCCTCGGCCGAGAGGATCTTGGGGAGGAAGCGCCGGCGCTGCTCGTCGGTGCCGTTCACCACCAGGGTCGGCCCGAGGATCGTGAGCCCGATCGTGTTGATGAGCGGCGGCGTGTGTGCGCGTGCCAGCTCCTGGGCGACGATGACCTGTTGGGTGAGCGTGGCGTCCTGGCCGCCGTACTCCTTCGGCCACGCCAGCCCGACGTAGCCCGCCTCCCACAGCGTCCGCTGCCAGTCGCGAGCGGCTTGGAGTGCACCCATGATGTCGGCGGCGCCACCCCTGGGCGAGGGATCCGCGGCGCGCCCGGTGTTCGCCGTGAGCCACGCCCGCAGCCGGGCCCGGTACTCCTCGTCAGCGGCAGAGAAGCGCAGGTCCATCGGGTGCTACTTGAACTCCGGGATGACCCGCGTGGAGAGGAGCTCGCGCTGGATCGACGGGAGGAAGACGGCGTCGACGCCGAGCGCCTCGTAGCGCTTCAGCTCTCGGATCGTCTGGTCGAGCGTGCCACAGAACAGGCTGGCGATGAACTGCCGGTACATGGGGTGGCTCTCGTCCGGGTTGTACACGTGGTTGCCGTCGTCGTCGACGAGGTAGCCGTAGCCGAGGATGTGCTCGGCGTAGAACGTGTCGATCATCATCTGGCGCATGAGCTCCGCCTCGTCGAGGGTGGTGCCGATGAACACGTCCTTGAACGCTGCCACGCGGAGCTGCTCGTCCGGCCAGCCGGCGTCGCGTCCCGCCTTGCGGTACGCAGCCACCATCACCTCGGCCCGCTCGTACGGCGAGTTGGCGAGCCAGTAGGGGAGTCCTGCGGCGCCGGCGCGGCGAGCAGCCGCCTCGGTCGTGCCGCCGCACAGCCACATCTCGATCGGTCGTTGCACGGGAGCGGGGTGCAACGTGACGTCGTCGTAGTGGTAGTGCTCGCCGCGGTGGGAGAACGTGACCTGCTCGGTCGCGCTGCGGATCACCTCCATCGCCTCTCGCAGCCGGGCGCCACGGGTGCGCTTGGCCGTCCCGATGCCGTCGAACTCCAGGGGTCGATATCCCATGCCGAGCCCGAGGATCACGCGCCCACCCGAGAGCACGTCGAGGGTGGCCGCGTGCTCGGCCGCCTCGAGCGGGTCGTACAACGGCTGCAGCATCGCGCCGGTGACCAGGCGGATGGTCGAGGTCGTGGCCGCAGCGGCGGCCAGCGCCTCGAGCGGGAAGGGCATGAAGCTGTCGTAGGTGAAGTGGTGCTCGGGCGCGCCGTACGCGTCGAACCCCATCGCCTCGGCGGCGGCGGCGTCCTGAGCGAACAGGTCGTACCCGTTGGCGAGCGCCGACGGGATCGTTCGCATCTTGGTGATGCCGATCGCTCCGGTCCAGAACTCCATGCGCGTGTGCTCCTGTCTAGGTCTGGAGCAACGGCTGCACTTCGCTCGCGAAGCGGAACAGGTCGCCGTTGCTGGCGTTGCCGCGGCGCCACACGAGGTGGGTGACGCCCGCGGGTGAGGTGACCGAGCGGATGGCCTCGACGAGCTCGCGGGGCGAGCCGCCGAGGGTGTGGGCATCGGACGGCCCGTCGAGCGCCAAACGTCGTTCGAGGACGGGTTCGACCTCGGCTCGTGAGCGGTGGTGCCCATCGGCCACCACCCGGTAGCGGGTGAGGCGCTCCACCGCCTCGACGGTGGGCGTCGATGCCGGCACGTACGGTGACACCCCGCGCGCGGCGGCCCACTCGAGCGTCTCGTCGTCGGTGATCTCGACGTGGACGGGCGGGCGAGCGGCGTACGGCTTGGGCGTGATCGCGAGGAAGTCCGGCGTCACCGGTCCCCACTCCCACTGGGGGATGCACGGGGCGGTGCGCACCGGGGTGCTTGCGCCCCTCGGGGCGTCGTCGGGAGTGTGCGACGGGAATCGGATGTGCTCGCCGCGATAGCGGAACTCGTCGAGTGCCCAGGCGTGGCAGACGAAGTCGATGGTCTCGTGCACCCGCCCGGTCTCGACGCCCTGAGGACCCGCCGCGGCGAACGCGATGCCGGCTCGGCCGCGACAGAAGCCGTCGAGCACGGCCATCTCCTCGGCGACCCGAACGGGGTTGGCGTGGGTGACGAGACGGATCGCGCGAAGATGGGCGGTCTTGGTGCGACGAGCGAGGTAGGTCAGCCAGATCGCCGGTGAGGAGCACGCGCTGGGACCATCTCGGGATTCCCGCACCCAGAGGCTGTCGTAGCCGAGCCCGTCACCGGCCTCGGCCTCGGCCGTGACGTGACGCCATGCCGCCGTGACGTCGTCGCCGTCGAGGTCCCAGCTCAGGCCAACCTTCATCGCGCCAGCTCTCCACTCTGCGTGCGCTGCGCAGCATCTTCGACCATCGCGGCCTTGGCAACCTTCCCGGTGGGCGTCATCGGGAACTCCTCCACGATCACCAGTGCTTCGGGGACCAGGTACTTCATCGCCTCGTGCTCGGCGAAGTGGGCTCGGACCTGCTCGAGCGACAGCGTGGCGCCGTCGCGAAGCACCACGTAGGCGCAGACCCGCTCGCCGAGGCGCTCGTCGGGCATGGCGACGACGGCGACGTCGACGACGTCGGGATGGGACGCGACGATCTCCTCGACCGCCTTCGGGTAGATCTTGGTCCCGCCCCGGTTGATCACCTCCTTGGCCCGTCCGGCGAAGTAGAGGTAGCCGTCGTCGTCGACGTAGCCACGATCACCGGTGGTGAACCATCCGTCGGCGTCGCGGGTGGCGGCGGTGAGCTCTGGCTGGTTGTGGTAGCCCACGAAGAGCGTCGGGCCGCGGAACATGATGTCGCCGACCTCATGAGGTGCGAGCTCGACCCGATGGTCATCCGGATCGGCGATCTTCAGCTCGGTGCCGAAGAGGGGCCTTCCCACCGACGCGACGGCCTTGTCCTCGGGGTCCCATGGCATGGTGCGGGTGTGGATGATGTTCTCGCCCATCCCGTAGGTGTTGGCCGACTTCGCCCCCCACACCTCCTCGAGCTCGGCGATCAGCTCCGGTGAGCTGCGCGCGCCGCCGAGACCGACGGAGCGGACGCTGCTGGTGTCGAACGAGTCGAACTCGGGGTGGTGGAGGATGCCGATCAAGTGCGCTGGCGTGCCCGAGATCGACGTGACGCGCTCTCGCTCGATCAGCTCGAGCACGTCTCGGGGTCGGTACCGGTCGACGAGCACCATCGGGATCCCCGCGAGCGCGCACTGGTAGGTGGTGAAGTGGCCGAAGCTGTGGGTCATCGGCGAACAGCACAGGTTCACGATGCTCGGGTCGAGGCTCGACATGGCCTGGGCCATGTTCTTGAACACCGACACGAGCGTGTTGTGGGTGTGGAGGAACCCCTTCGGCTGGCCCTCGGTACCGGACGTGAAGTTCAGGTAGAAGACGTCGTCAGGGTCGACGACGACCTCGGTGATGCGCTCGAGGTGGGCGCGGCCGTCGGCCACGAGTGCGTCGAAGGTGGTCTCGTCGGCTCCGCCGGCATCGTCGCGGGTGACCACGATGCCGCGCAGGCGCGGCAGGCCCGCGCGCAGTCCACGAATGGTTGCCGCGTAGTCATGGCCGTCGAACGTTCCGGGCACGATCACGAAGTCGGTCTCGCAGAACGCGAAGAGCGTGCGCAGCTCGCGGGCGCGGAACACGCAGTGCGTCGGCTGGATCACGGCCCCGACCCTGGAGAGCGCCAGCTGCAGCAGCCAGAACTCGACCCAGTTCGGCAGCTGCACGGCGACGATGTCGCCGGGTCGCACGCCCCAACCGATCAGGCCGGCGGCCAGCGCGTCGGAGTCCGCCTTCAGCTCCGCGAAGGTGAACCGCCGCTCGGGCGTGATCACCGCCACGGCGTCGGGCCGCTGAGCGACCGTCTCGTCGAAGAGGTCGTGCAGCGTGCGGTCGCCCCACAGGCCGGCGTCCACCCAGCGGCGCCGGTACTCGGCGGTGAAGCGCGGGAAGTCGTGCCCCCTCGAATCACCCGAGGTCGTCGCCGGATCGCTCATCCGTGTCACCTCTCCGTGCTCGTCGCTCGTGCAGCGCACCCGTCACCCCGGCACTAACTTAGTTACATTCAGTTAGACACGCCAATCAGGCGAACCGGGCGTGCACGCCCCCAGACGCAAAGGGGATCCCGTGGGAAGGCTCATCGACCTCGTCGACCGAGAGCGCCAGCTCGCGCGACTCCGCCGCGAGCTCGCAGCGCTGCGCGCCGAGAACGACAAGCTCCAGCTCCAGCTGACGCGACTGCGCTCGGCCATGCGCCACTGCACGACCTGCGAGTACCACCCCCGCAACCGGGGAGCGTGACGGTCGCGGCCGATCAGGGGATCAGGTCGGCGGCACGCTCGATGCCGGGCATCAGGTCCCAGTAGAACTTGGTGATGTTCGCGACGGCCTCGTCCTCGGTCATGCCGATGGGAGCCGACCAGGTGCAGCTCCACTCGAGCTCGCAGCGTTCGGGGCCGCGCTCGTGGATCGTCATGGTCGCGCGGTAGCCGGCGACCGGCAGCGGGTTGTTCTCGGGGATCGAGTACGTGATGGTGCGACGCTCGGTGTCGAGGGCGTCGAGTCGCTCGACGATCGCGTACGTCTCGTCGAGGTACATGTAGCGCAGCATCCCGACCCCCGTGCCCTCGAAGACGCAGTGGTCGACGGTGGGCACCCAGCTGAGGTCGGCGAAATCGCCCAGGATCCTCCACAGCGCCTCCGCTGATGTCGCCAGCTCGTGGGTGACGCGGACCTTGGCGTTCGCGTGCGGGTCGGTCATGTGCCGCTCCTGTGCTCGGTGCTGATGTGCCGCGCCCGGTCTTTGCAGGCGCCGGTGTGGCTCGGTACCATCCAAACTTAATCCATTCAGTTACGAGTGGCCAGGCGAACGCCGACGGGAGGGGGGCACGCATGGGGGTCGAGGAGCTGCTCGATGCCGAGGCGCTCGCGCACTACCTGTCGACCGATGCACCCGCCCTCGGTGTGCGCTGCGTGCACTCGGTCGAGCGCTTCTCCAACGGGCTGTCCTCGCTCAGCTGCCGGATCCGGCTGGAGACCGACGCCGGCCCGACGACCTGGGTGCTGCGGGCCGAGCCGGACCATGGGGTGATCCCCCCCTACGACATCGCACGCGAGGCCGGACTGCTCCGTCGCCTCGCGGCCGCAGGCCTACCGGTCGCTCGGATCGTGCACCTCGAGACCGACGAGCGGGCGTTCGGCCGTCGCTTCGCGGTGATGAGCTACATCGAGGGTGAGGCGTACCGCAGCCTCGACGAACGTCTGAGCGCCGACCCCGAGCTGCGGACCAGCGTCACCCGGCAGTTCGTCGAGATGCTCGCCCGGATCCACCAGGTGCGCGACCACGGGCTCCCGGGCTTCGCCGACGGCCCGAGCTCGGCACGCGCGTTCGTGGCGGTGTGCCGCCGGCGCCTGGCCGACACGGAGGTCATGCCGAGGCCACTGCTACGTCATGCGCTCGACGTGCTCGAGCGCAGTGCGCCGGACTGCGAGCGCCTGGTGCTGCTCCACGGCGACTACCGGCTCCCCAACCTCAAGTGGCGCGACGGGCGCATCGTCGGCATCCTCGACTGGGAGCTGGCCAGGGTCGGTGACCCGGCCGCAGACCTTGCCTTCACCCAGACCGTCGGGGCGGGACCGTGCGCTATCGAGAACGAGCTGGCCGAGTACTACACCGAGCTCACCGGGAACGAGATCGACGAGCGGCGCATCGCCTACTACCAGATGTTCGAGCTCCTGAAGAGCTGCATCATCGGCCTCGCCGGCGCACGCGACCTGGTCGAGGGCGGCAGCGACCTGCGGCTGCTCTCGGTGGCCGGCCTGGGAGCGACCGCCGAGGGCATGGTCTCGGTCATGGAGACCCTGCTCGAGCAGATGGGGGCCGTGACGTCGTGATCCTGCTCGACTCCGACCAGATCCTGGCGGCCATCGGCCGTTCGCTGTCGACGCACGTCCTTCCCGCGCTCGGCGACGAGTACGCCCGTGTGCAGGTGCAGGCAGCGCTCACCGCGCTCGAGGAGGTGCGACACCGGCTGGCGCACGGCGATCCGTACGAGACGGTGAACGCTCGGATCCGCGAGCGCCTGATCGGTCTCGCGGCCGAGGTGCGCACCGGCACACCCGCCGCGGCGCAACGGATCGATGCTGCGCTCGACGAGCTCGACGGGGGCGGCGACGCCCGCGAGCGGCACCGCCGCCTCGCCGAGGCACTCACCGAGCTGCTGGCCAGCTCGGACCCGGCGCTCCACGGCCTGCGGGCCGTCCTCGAGGAGCAGTCGATCGAGGTGGCCTCGACCGACGCCAGGTGGATCTGCGGGCCCGCGATCGAGTCGCTGCAGTGACTCCCGATTCCCAAGGAGGAGACGTACATGGAACTCTCAGTGACCGGCCGGGTGGCCATCGTCACCGGTGGTGGCTCGGGGCTCGGGCGAGGCTTCGCCCTCGCCCTCAGCGAGGCCGGCGCGGCGGTGGCGGTCACCGGGCGACGTCGGGAACCGCTCGATGAGACCGTCGCCGAGCTGACCGCGCGTGGCGGCGAGGCGCTCGCGGTGCAGTGCGATCAGCGCTCGCGCGCCGAGGTCGAGCGCTGCGTCCAGGCGGTCGTCGACTGGAAGGGCGGCGTCGACATCCTGGTGAACAACGCCGGCATCTACCCGCCCGGCACGTTCCTCGACGTCGACGAGGAGCAGTGGCTCGACGTCATGGACACGAACATCAACGGACCGTTCCGCTTCGGACAGGTGTGCGGACGGCTGATGGCGGCCAAGGGCTGGGGCCGGATCATCAACGTGCTGTCGCCGTCGGCCGTGCTCGGCTTCGGGCTGGTTGCCGCCTACGGCACGTCGAAGGGGGCGCTCGCCTCCATGACCCGCAACGCAGCCGCCGAGCTCGGCCGGGTCGGCGTCACCGTCAACTCGCTGGTCCCCGGACCGTCGGCGACGGAGACCTTCGTCAGCTACTTCACCGAGCTGGGCGTGGAGATCATGTCCAACCAGCTGCCCATCGGCCGGGCCTGCACCGACGAGGACACCGCGGCCGCCCTGGTGTTCCTCGCATCGGACGCGTCGTCGTACGTCACGGGAGCGACGCTCATGGTGGACGGCGGCATGACCGCCACGTTCCCCCTGGGAGGCTGACGCCGTGAGCCGCTTCGACGACAGGGTGGCCTGGGTCACCGGCGGTGGCTCGGGAATCGGGCGTGCCATCTGCCGCCGGCTCGCCGCCGACGGTGCTCGAGTCGCCGTCACCGACGTGGCGATGGACGGCGCCGAGGAGACGGTGGCGATGATCGCCGACGCCGGGGGGACGGCGTCGGCGATGCGCTGCGACGTGCGGTCGCTGACCGACTGCACCGAGGCGGTCGCCGCGATCGAACGTGAGTGGGGCCGGCTCGACTACGCCATCGCCAACGCGGGGGTCGTCGGCTTCGGTGGCGTCGAGGACACCCCCGAGGAGGAGTTCCAGCGGGTGCTCGACATCGACCTCCTCGGGGTGTTCCGCACCGCCAAGGCCGCGCTCCCGGCGATCAAGCGGGCCGGAGGTGGCGCGATGGTCTTCCTGTCCAGTGTCGAGGGCCTGGTCGGGAGCAGCTTCCTGCCGGCGTACTGCTCGGCGAAGACCGGCCTGCTCGGGCTGTGCCGCTCCCTGGCCGAGGAGGGCGGACCGGTCGGTGTGCGGGTCAACTGCGTCAACCCCGGCTTCACCATCAGTCCCATGACCGAGGCACTCGGCATGGTCGACCACTTCGTCTCGCTCACGCCGATGGGGCGGGCGGGTCAACCCGAGGACATCGCAGCAGCAGTGGCCTTCCTCTGCAGCGACGATGCCTCGTTCGTCACCGGTCAGTGGCTCGCCGTCGACGGCGGCATGACCGCAGTGCGCTGAGGCGCGAGGAGGAGCGATGAAGATCACGAACTACGACGAGGTCGGGGTGTACCCGCTCGACCCGGAGGTGCAAGAGGAGCTGCTCCAGTCGCAGAACGAGTGCGCGTTCGTGTGGGGCACGAAGGACCACTGGCCGGTCGGGGTCATGATGAGCTACATCTGGCGCGACGGCCGCTTTTGGCTCACGGCCACCAGCCAGCGAAAGCGGGTCGCTGCACTGCGACGTGATCCGCGGTGCTGCGTGATCGTGTCCGGCGTGGGCACTCCCGTCGGGCCGGCGCGCACTGCCACCGCCAAGGGCCGCTGCATCCTGCGCGACGACGACGAGACGAAGGCGTGGTTCTACCCCGCGCTCGCCCGCGCGATCATGGGCGGCGAAGGTGAGCTCACCGACATGTTCGCCAAGATGCTGGACTCGGAGCGGCGTCTGATCTTCGAGGTCGTGCCCGAGGCCTGGATCACCTACGACGCCAACAAGATGATGCAGGACTCCATCGAGAGCTGGACCGCAGCGGCCGAGGAGGGCTGATGTCCGAGGCCGACGAGGTCAGCGACGAGGTCCTGGCACGGATCGAGGCCGGTCTCGAGCACCCACCGAAGCCGGACTTCCTCACCGAGGCCGAGTGGCAGGGGATCATCGCCAGCAGGGACCCCTCGATCATCCGGATGGCCGGCAACCTGCAGGTGGACATGTTCCGACAGGGTGCGCCCGGCGCGGACATGGCGCAGGGCGGACCGGTGCTCGTCCTCACGACGGTGGGACGCCGGAGCGGCAATCGGGTGGCCACGTGCGTGAACTACATGGCCCATGGCTCGGAGCTGCTCGTGGTCGGCTCCTTCGCCGCCTTCACCGGCAGCCCCTTCTGGGCGCTCAACCTCGCCGCCGACCCGCACTGCACCGTCGAGCTGCCGGGCCGGTCGTGGAGCACCGTGGCTCGCCCTGTGTCCGGCGACGAGCGGGCCCGGCTGTGGCCGGCGATGACCGAGCACTTCCCCTTGTGGGGCCACTTCCAGAAGTACTGCCGGCGGGAGTTTCCCGTGTGGGCCCTGCCGCTGGCTCCGGCCGACTGACGGAGACCCGTGTGCCCAGCGATCGGTTCACCCAGGGCCTGACCACCGCGATGCAGCTGTTCGCGGGCGCGCCCAGCCTGCCCAGCTTCCCGGTGCCGGCCGAGATCGCCGACGACTGGAACGAGCTCTCCATGTCGACGGTCATGGGTGACGTGTGGTCCAGACCCGGCCTCGACCCCGCCCAGCGAAGCCTCGTGACCATCGCGCTGCTGACCGCGCTCAACCGGCCGGAGCAGCTCCGCGCCTACATCGCCGTCGGTCTCAACCAGGGGCTGACCCGCGCCCAGGTGTGCGAGGCGATCCTGCACACGTGCGTCTATGCCGGTTTCCCGGCCGCGATCGAGGGGTTCCGGATCGCGACCGAGGTGTTCGCCGCGTACGACGACGCAGCCAGCGCGAGCCCCTAGACCCCCTCAGCCGTGCACCAGCTCGGCGATCGTGCGCAGGTAGCGGGTGTCGCCGGTGACCAAGAGGGTCGTGACCACGGATTCCCGCCACCGCTCGAGGTCGTCGCGGATCTTCTCCGGCGGGCCGATCAGTGCCGTGTCCTCGACGAGCTGGGTGGGCACGGCGGCGGCTGCCTCGGCCTTCTTGCCGTCGAGGTACAGATCCTGGATCAGCTTGGACTCGGCCTCGTACCCCATGCGGGCGAAGACGGCGTTGTGGAAGTTCACCTCGCGAGCCCCCATGCCACCGATGTAGAGCGCCAGCATCGGCCGGATGAGGTCGGCGGCTTCCTCCACGTCGTGGTGGATGATCACCGGCACCGTGCAGGCCACCTCGAAGTCGTCCCAGCTGCGCCGGGCACTGGGGCGGGCGAAGCCCTGGGCGAGGGCGCTGCGGTAGAAGTCGTCGGCACGGGGGGAGTAGAAGAGCGCCAGCCAGCCATCGGCGATCTCGGCCGTGAGCGCCACGTTCTTGGGCCCTTCGGCGCCGAGGTAGATGGGGATGTCGGAGCGCAGGGGGTGCACGATCGACTTCAGCGGCTTGCCGAAGCCGGTGCCACCCTCGAGGGGCACCTGGTAGTGCTGGCCGTGGTACTCGATGGGGGCCTCTCGGGCGACGACGGCGCGGATGATCTCGACGTACTCGCGGGTTCGGGCGAGCGGCTTGCGATAGTCGTCCCCGTACCACCCCTCGGCGACCTGCGGGCCGGACGCGCCGAGGCCGAGCACGAACCGGCCCTGCGAGAGGTGGTCGAGGGTGATCGCCGCCATGGCCATCGCGGTGGGCGTGCGGGCCGACATCTGGCAGATCGCAGTGCCCAGCTTGATCCGCGAGGTCTGCGAACCCCACCACGACAGCGGTGTGAGCGCGTCGGACCCGTAGGCCTCGGCCGTCCAGATGGAGTCGTAGCCGAGGCGCTCGGCCTCCAGGATCGTGGTGGGCTGTCCGCCCGGGGGACCGGCGCCCCAGTAGCCGACCATGTACCCGAGCTTGAGGTCCTTCGTCATGATGTTCCTGTCGTGGCCCCGACGCTGACGCGCATGACGCAGTCGAACGCCGGGAGGTTGGGCTCGAACCGGATCGTGACGGGGTCGTCGGGGCCGAGGTAGGCCTCGAACGCCGCCTTGCAGCCGTAGAGGCACGCGAAGGTCTGGGGCTCGGTGTCGCTGACGACCTTGTGCATCGCGCACTCGGGGATGTGCACGACCAGCGCGCCATCCTCGACGCCACGGATCTCGACCTCGCCGACGATCGGCGAGGTGAGCGCCATCATCCTGGCGCCCGGACGTCCCATCCCCACCGGCCCCGGGCGGTTGGCGCCGCGCTGGGCGAGCCGGCGCTTCGCCCCGCCGATCCAGGCGTCGACGCGCTCGCACATCGTGGTCACGACCAGCGCCTCGAAGTCAGGCTCGGGCAGGCGGGCATGCAGCTCGCGGTAGGCCCAGTCGAGCTCTCGGACGAAGTTGGCGTAGGTCGTCTTCCAGCGGGTGTGTGGTGAGTCGAGCCGGCGGATGGGACGACGGGCCGCCTTCACCGCCTCCCACTCCCGATGGATCGCCACCGCGTCGTCCGCCACGAGGCGCAGGATGGGCAGGTAGGTCTGCTCGACGAGCCCTCCCAGGTGGCGCATCTCCGAGTGCATCACGAACGCACCCCACCAGGCCCGGGCGCCGTAGTGCCGGCGCGCCTCGTCCCACAGGCTCAACGTTCCGTGACCTCCATCGCCCCGAGGGGGTCGGCAAGGTCATCCGCGTCATGGTCGCCACCGTCGTCGTCGTGCGTCGTGTTGCGCCGCAGCGCGCTTCGGGCGGTGAGCCGCGCCAGCCCGTCGGCGGTGGACCGGCCGTCGCGCTGACGGCGCTTGGTCGGCGGCGGGACCTCGATCGTGGGCTCGTCCGGGGCGGGACGCCGCCGGCCAACGAGCATGAAGAGACCGAGCAACCAGAGGAAGCGGACCCCTCCGGCGAGGAGCGTGGCGTACAGCCGCCACCGGTGGGGCGAGCGGTAGAGGTACTCGACGATGCGGGGCTCGCGGAGGAGGGCGAGGAACTCGGTGAAATCGGCTCCCCGCAACGGCATGATGTAGTCCCAGACCACGGGTTCCTCGGTGCGGCCCCGCACGTAGAGCCGGTCGCCGCTCTTGATCGCCTCGCCGCGCGACAGCCGCAGGCTGACGGTGCGGTTGCCCAGACCCTTCGACCAGAACTGCATCAGCCGACCAGCCCCTTCGCCCGTGCCTCGACGACGAAGTCGGGCTCGGTCCACCAGCGGTCGAGTCCGAGGTCGTCGGCGACGACGCCCGCCGCGTTGTAGCCGCCGGCCAGCAGCACCATTCCGCCCGGCCACACGCTCGCTCCGGCGACGTAGAGGTTCTCGATCGGTGTCCGGTGGCTCGAGCAGTCGATGTTCGGCCGGTTCGACAGCATCTGCGTCGTGACGTAGGCGCCGTGCTTGATCGAGCCCCGCTTCATGTTCGGCAGCTTGGCCTCGATGTACGCCGGGTGGTTGACGTAGTCGCGGATCACCGTGGCATCGGCCAGGTTCGGGGCGTACTCGGCCCAGAGGCCGAGAAAGCGACGGCTGTAGCCGGCGGCGAGATCGTCCCAGGCCCCATCGGCGTGCTGGTAGGGGGCGAGGGTCTCGAAGCACCCGACCGCGGAGCTGGGCTCGAGGTCGATCGGTGCCTGCATGGGGTCGAGATCGGTCAGCGTCATGCCGGCCCCGGCGAGGCCGACGCCGCCGCTGCGCACCGTGTCGATGTGCTCGAGGAGCTCGTCGACGGTCTCCACGCCCATGATCTTGACCAGCGCACGATCCGACACCGGGTCGAAGGCGGCGGCGGTGTGCACCGGCCGGCGGTCGAGCGCGTAGTGCACGGAGAGGAGGCTGGTCGACTCCCACTCCCACGCCTTGGTCTGATCGACCAGGGAGCCCGACGCCCGGTTGCACACGTCCTCGCCCACCATCTCGAGGAACGTGGTCTGGGGGTCGGTGGTGGTGACGACCTTCTTGGCGAGGATCTCCTGGCCGCTCTCCAGGCGCACACCGACCGCTCGCGTCCCTTCGCACAGGATGCGGGCCACCGGAGCCGCTCGCTCGAAGGTCACGCCGTTGCGGTTGGCGAAGCGGGCCAGCGAGCCGGCCAGCTGGTGGGAGCCGTTGGCGATGATGCTGGCGTGCAGCAACCGGTGGTAGAAGAGCGGCAGCAAGAACCCGAGGCCGCCGTCAGGGTCCATGCCGTACATGGTCCCCAGGTAGAGCATCGCGGTGCGCAGCAGCTCGCTCTCGAACCCGGTGTTGTCGAGCGTCTCGAGGAAGGTCTCCTCGGCCATCTCGTTGACGATCTCGCCGACCTCGCTCTGCTGATACGACACGACCATGTCGAGCATGGGCAGCGGCAGCGTGAACGTGGCCGGGATGAGAGCCTGCTCCACCACGGCGTACCACTCCTCCATGACGTCGACGTAGCGGTCGGCGTCGGCGGGGGAGAACCTGGCGATCGACGCCGCGGTGCGCTGGATGTCGGGGTAGAGCGTCAGCGCCCGGCCGTCTCGGGTGAGAATGGCCGCCGGTGCATCCGGATACCGGTAGCTGCAGCCCCAGCTCTCGAGCTCGAGGTCGGTGTACGCAGGTGCCCGATCCATCATCATCATGAGCTTGGCGTGCGTGTTGAACCGGAAGCCCGACCACTCCTCGGTGATGAGACCGCCACCGAGCTCGTGGTGGCGCTCGAGCACGAGGACCTTCGCCCCGGCGCGGCCGAGATAGCACGCGGCCACGAGCCCGTTGGGCCCGCCACCGATGATGATGACGTCGTACTCGCGGTCGAGGTTCGCCATGGTTCCTGCCTAGGGGATCGAAAAGCCGGTCGGGATGCCGCGCTCCGCCAGCGTCCGGCGGCCCGCCTCCATCGCTCGGTGCCGCCACCAGGTCTGCCCTTCGCGCACGCCGAGGTCCTCGGCCACCACCGACGCGGCCACGTAGCCGGCGCCGAGCGTCGTGGTGCCGAACGGCCAGATCGAGTTCGAGAGGTAGAGCTTGCCGAACGGGGTTCGGGGGGCACCGCAGCCGGGGAAGGGCCGCGCCGTGCCGAACCACCGGAGGCCGACGGCCCCGCTGGTGGTGCTGCCCATGACCTGGCTGGGGTTCTTGCGGTAGTAGTCGAGTGGCGAGTTGCAATACCGGGCGACGACGGAGTCCATCAGGCCGGGGTTGTACTCGCGCAGCAGCGCGTCGACCTTGTCGCCGTAGCCCTCGCGGATCGTGTCCCACGACTCGCCGTCGTGCTCGGCCAGGGTGTAGGGCACGTTCGCCCAGCTCATCATGGTGTACTGGCCGGGCGGCGCCTGCGTCGGGTCGGCGAGGGCGAAGCCCTGCACGGACAGCCCGGCGACGATGGGCGGGTCGGGCAGGAGGTCGTTCTCGAGGCAGTGCTGCAGGCGGCGGACATCGTCGACGGTGTCGACCCCGAAGTTGAAGCCGTAGGCGGTGTCGATGCCCTCGGGGTATCCCTCCCAGCGCGGCGGGCGGTCGAGCACCCAGTAGTTCGTGAACAGCACGGTCTCGTCGTTCTTGTACGCGTGGACACCCTCGCTGACCCAATCGGGAAGCCGGTCCTCGCCGATGAGGCCGAGGAACGTGGGATGACACGAGAGGTTGGAGATCACCGCTCGGCGCGCGCGCACCTCTGCCTCGGGGTACGCGGCATGGGGGGACAGCACGATGCCCTGGACCTCGTCGCCGTCCATGATGAAGGTGTCGACGGGGCAGCCGGTGAAGAGACGGCCACCGGCGGCGGCGAACGCCGAGCACAGGGCGTGGACCAGCGCGTGGCTGCCGCCGCGGCAGGTCCACGTGACGCTCTGCGTGCACTGCAGCACCGGGAAGATGATCGGCATGAGCGCGCTCATCCCCCGTTCCCAGGGGTGGGAGCCCGACATGATGCTGTTCGCCAGCACCGCAGCGCGGATGCGCTCGTCGTGGTACACGGCCTCGGCCATGTCGATCCCCGTGAGCTCGTGGGCGTTCTCCGGGATCTCGGGGACCAGCATGCGCAGCAGGGAGGCGATCCCGCCGGGAGCCACGACGTCCTCGGGGCCCTGGGTCGGGGCCGTGAACTGGGAGTCGTGCAGCGAGTTCTCCATGATCGGACCGAGCACGTTGAACACGGCCTTGAAGACCTCGGCATCGTGCTCGTTGATGGTCATCCACTGCGCATAGGTCTCTCGCGCGTCGAAGGAGTGGAACATCACCGCCGACCGGTCGCGGAACGGGTGGAACATCCCCCAGCCGCTGGACGTGAGCATCTCGAGCCCGAACCGCTCGAGCTCGAGGTCGCCGTACGCCGGGGACCAGAGCGTGACCATGTTGCAGGCGCACAGGTTGACCTTGACCCCGGGGTGCATGAGCTCCTCGGTGCACGCGCCGGCGCCTGCTTCGAGCTTGCGCTCGAAGCAGGCCACCTTCAACCCAGAGCGTTGCAGGTAGATGGCGGCGGTGAGGCCGTTGATGCCCCCGCCCACCACGATGACGTCGTACTCGCGATCAGGTCCGGCCATGTGAAGCCCTCTCGTTGTCGGTGGGGATCGCGTCTGTCGCCGGCCGTGGGCGGCGAACGAGCAGGCCGAGCGTCCGAACGGCGAACACGGCCGCGCTGGAGATTGCGGTGCGCAGGATGGGGGTGCGCTGCTCGTCGACGGCGACGAACCGGACCACGTCGGGCCGTTGGAGCAGATCGAGGAAGTCGACGACGTCCTGGCGGTCGAGCGTGACCTCGTAGTCCCAGAACGTCGGCGCGTGCATCACGCCCGAGATCACGAAGTCGGAACCTCTGGTCTCGAGCGCGTCCCGTTCGTCGAGCGACAGGCTCAGCACCCGCCTCCCCAACCCCTTGGACCAGAGATCCATGCTGTTCGCCTGCCCTTCGTCGGCCGCCGACCGGTGCGCCGGAGGGGGGATCCCGGCGCATCTCGGCCGGCCGAGCACCGCTAACTTACTCACCCTAACTCAGCGGTGCACGTCATCCGCAACCGGGTCGCGCGCAGCGGACGGCGTCGGCTCGTGCCCCCGCTCGCCGCCGGGGTCCGACACGCACTGAACTACCTAGTGGCACTAACCTATGATCCACTGGTGTGCGAGCCCTCAGACGCCGAGAGGCAGGACCGATGAACCGACACCGCATCGTGGCCCTGGCTGCAGCCGCCGTACTGCTCGTGGCGTGCAGCGAGCAGCGGTCCGCCGACGAGGGGGAGGCCACGCTGGCGACGGCGGCACCGTCGACGCGGCCGGCCACGGAGTCGAGCGCGAACGCCGGGTCGGAGACGACGTCCGGGTCGGCGGGTGACTTCGACAGCGAGTGTGAAGCCGAGACGGTGCTCGAGTGCGTCCGAGCCGGCACGACGTTCGCCGGGCTGTTCCCCGAGGCGGCGACCGCGGCCGACGGCGCGCCGATCAAGATCGGCATGATCAACAACGACACCGGTCCGGCGGCGTCCTTCCCCGAGCTGACGCTCGGCGTGGAGGCCGGCGTCGAGTTCGTGAACACCGAGCTCGGCGGTGTCGACGGCCGGCCGATCGAGCTGATCACCTGCGACGTGGAGTTCTCCGCGACCGGCTCGCAGGCGTGCGGTCAGCAGATGGTCGAAGAAGGCGTGGTGGCGGTGATCGGGGGCATCGACCTGTTCGACGACGCGGTCAACGTGCTCGAGGAGAACGGGATCCCCTTCGTCGGCGGGATCCCGGTCAGCTTCGCCGCAGCGAAGAGCCCGATCTCGTTCCAGTTCAGCGGCGGCTCCTGGGGCCAGAACCTCGGACTCGTGTCCCACATGGTCGACATGCTGCAGGCCGAGCGGGTCTCGATCATCTACGGCGAGTTCGGGTCGGTCGCCGATGGCGCGCAGTGGGCCCGCCAGGCGCTGATCGGCCAGGGCCTCGCCCCTGAGAACATCAACATGGTGCCCATGCCCATCATCGTCGAGGACGTGCTCACACCGCTGACGGTGGCGAACGAGAGCGATCCCGATGCGATCCTCGTGCTCGTGGCCGATGCCGGGTGCGGTGCGGCGTACCAGGCGGTCCGCGACATCGGCATCACTGCGCAGACGTACTGGTCGGCCGGTTGCCTGCTGCCATCGATGATCGAGCAGGCCGGTGCCGAGAACGTGGAGGGCTACATCTACGGGCTCGAGAACCCGGTCGGCGGTGATCCGCCCGACACGGCGATGTGGACCGACGTGGTCGAGAAGTACGGCGCCGAGGGCCTTGACGCCGGCAGCGCTGCGCTCGTCGAGTTCCGTGCGCTGATGAACCTGTGGGCCGAGATGCGAGCGATCGGTGGTGACGCGGTGTCGCCGGAGACGATCATCGAGCAGTTCCGGAACGCGGTCGATCATCCGGGCTTCCTCGGGCACTCCTACACGTGCGATGGCCAGCAGATGGCCGGCGAGCTCCGCGCGATCTGCTCGCCCCAGCAGATCCTCGCCCAGATGCACAACGGTGCCATCGAGCAGATCTCCGACTGGATCGACGTCGGCGAGATCGCCGTCGTCCCCCAATAGCCCGCCGGTCGGGCCGGCCAGCGACACAAGGAGGACGACTCATCCTCGACTACGGCGGCTACCTGCTCACGGGACTGGGCGCCGGCAGTGTGATCGCACTGCTGGCCCTCGGGCTCGTGCTGACGCACCGGGCGTCCGGTGTCATCAACTTCGCGCACGCCGCGCTGGGGATGTACATCGCGTACGCCTACTTCGAGCTGCGTCACACCGGCGAGCTGGTCCTGCCGATCCTCGGCCTGCCGGACCGGGTGCCGATCGTCGAAGCGCCCACGGTCTTCACCGCTCTGACCACCGCCGTGATCGTCGCTGCGGTGCTTGGATGGCTCATCTACGTCTTGGTGTTCCGGTGGCTGCGGACGGCGCCGGCGCTCGCCCGGGTCGTCGCCTCGCTCGGGTTGCTCCTCTACTTCGTGGCGATGGTGAAGCTGCGGTTCCCGCAGAGCGCCGGGCAGCTCCCGCTCGGCTCGATCCTGCCCGGCGGGGCGTTCATGGTGTCCGGTGTCGCCGTGCCGACGAACCGCTTGCTCCTCGCCGCGCTGGCGTTGACGGTCGCCCTGATCCTGTCGGTGGTGTTCCGTGCCACGCGCTTCGGGATCGCCACTCGCGCGGCGGCCGAGAACGAGAAGGGGGCGCTGCTCATCGGTCACTCACCCGACCGGCTGGCCGCCGTCAACTGGATGATCGCCGCCGTCCTGGCCGGCGTCTCGGTGATCCTCATCGCGTCGGTGACCAAGCAGCTCGACCCGCTCTCCACCAGCCTGCTGGTGGTACCGGCGCTGGCGGCGGTGCTCGTCGGCGGGCTCCGGTCGTTCTTCGTCACGGCGTTCGCAGCACTGGCCATCGGCATGCTCCAGTCGGGGCTGCTCAACTACAGCACGCGTGCCGCGTGGATCCCCACGTGGATCCCGCGCAGCGGTCTGAACCTCGCGCTGCCGTTCTTGGTCATCGTCGTGGCCCTGACGGTTCGGGGTGCGTCCCTGCCGGGACGCCACGAGATCCGCGAGTCCCGCCTCCCGTTCTCGCCGCGGCCCCGCCACGTCCTCGTGTCCACGCTGGTCGTGTCGTGCCTGACGGCGGTGGCCCTGCTGACGCTCGACAGCCAGTGGCGGCTGGCGATCGTCGTGTCGATGATCGCAGCGCTCATCGCCCTGTCGAGCGTGGTGCTCACCGGCTACGTCGGTCAGATCTCGCTCGCGCAGTTCGCCTTCGCCGGGCTGGCGGGCTTCGTCACCGCCAAGCTCACGTCGGAGGTGGGGATCCCGTTCCCATGGGCGCCGCTGCTGGCGGTCGCGCTCACCACGATGTGCGGGGTCCTCGTCGGATTGCCAGCGGCACGAGTGCGCGGCATGACGCTCGCCGTGGTGACGGTGGGCGCAGCCGTCGCGATCGAGGAGCTCGTGTTCAAGTCCGAGGCGCTCGGTGGTCTCGACCGGCAGGGTCTCGAGCGACCACGGCTGTTCGGGATCGACCTCGGCTTCTCCGCCACCGGCTCGGAGAACTTCCGAGCTGCGTTCGGGATCTTCGTGCTCGTCGTCCTGGCGGTGTCGTTCGTGGCGGTCGCGAACCTTCGACGCAGCCCGACGGGTCTGCGCTGGCTCGCCGTGCGCACGAACGAGCGCGCGGCGGCCAGCTGCGGCATCAACGTGACGTTCATGAAGCTCGAGGCGTTCGCCGTGTCGTCGATGCTCGCGGGGATGGGTGGGGTGCTCCTCGCATACCGGGGATCGCTCGCTCCCGAGTCGTTCGCCGTCTTCGGTGCGCTGGCGCTGCTGGCGCTCACCTACCTCGGCGGCATCGCCAGCCTCACCGGGGCGCTGCTCGCCGGCGTGCTGTACACCGGGGGCGTCCTCACCCGGCTGGGTGGGGGCACGAGCGGTGGCTCATCGGATCTGGCCTTCGCGATCAGCGGTCTGGCGCTCGTCGTCGCCGCCATCGTCTCGCCTGACGGTGTGGCCGGCCTCCTGCGGCGCGGAGGTTCCAGGGCTCGCGCCCGTCTGAGGGCTCGGACCACCCCGGCCGAAGATGGCTGTGTGTCGACCGCGGCGGAGCTGTCATGAGCGCTCCGCTCCTCGAAGTCGACGGGCTCAGCGTCTCGTACGGTGGGTTGCGCGCCGTCGACGATGTCTCGTTCACCGTCGGGGTCGGCGAGCTCGTCGGGCTCATCGGGCCGAACGGCGCCGGGAAGACCACCTGCATCGATGCGCTCAGCGGGTTCGTGCCCGACGCGTCCGGTCGGGTGAGCTTCGACGGGCGTGACATCAGCCGGTGGCCGGCCTATCGGCGGGCCCGGCACGGGATGGTCCGCACGTTCCAGTCCGTCGAGCTCTTCGACGACCTGACCCTGTGCGAGAACCTGCTCGTCGCCGCCAGCGACGCCAAGTGGTGGTCCCCGCTCGCAGATGCCATCTGGCCGCGCCGCACCCGGCTCGACGACATCGAGTGGGCACTCCAGGCGGTCGGGCTCGAAGGGTGCGCGGCGATGTTCCCCACGGAGCTGGCGCCGGGGTCCAGTCGCCTGGCGGCGCTCGCTCGGGCACTGGTGCGCCATCCTCGCCTGGTGCTCCTGGACGAGCCGGCCGCCGGGCTGAGCACCTACGAGACCGAGACGCTCGCCGAGCGGCTGCTCGCCCTGCCCGCTCTCGGTGTGTCGGTGCTGCTCGTGGACCACGACACCAGCCTCGTGTTCGGCGCCTGCGCCACGGTCCACGTCCTCGACTTCGGGCGGGTCATCTCCTCCGGAGGCCCGGAGCGGGTGCGCAGCGACCCGGCGGTGATCGAGGCCTACTTGGGGACGGACATCGAGCCGTGACCACCTTGCTCGAGCTCGTCGGTGTCGACGCCGGATACCACGGGGTCCCGGTCGTGCACTCGCTCGATCTGACGGTCCGCGAGGGCGAGGTCGTCGCGCTGCTCGGCGCGAACGGCGCCGGCAAGACCACGGTGCTCAATACGATCTCGGGTCTCCTGCCGCGCCAGGCCGGCACGCTCACGGTGCTGGGGTCAGCGGTGTCGAGCCGATCCCGTGGCGTGCAGCGCCGCACCTTGGATGTCACCCGGCGGGGGGTGGCCTACGTGCCCGAGGACCGGGCGCTCTTCTACGACCTGACCACCATCGAGAACGTCAAGCTCGCCGCCCCTCGGCGGGACACTGCTGCCGTGGCCCAGGCGCTCGAGCTGTTCCCGGCCCTCGCGCCCCTCACCGAGCGTGCCGCCGGGCTGCTGTCGGGCGGCGAGCAGCAGATGCTGGCCCTTGCTCGGGCACTGGCCGGCCGGCCGCGGCTCCTGATGATCGACGAGATGAGCCTCGGTCTCGCACCGATCATCGCCGAGCGGCTGCTGGCGTCGATCCGCGCCATTGCCGACGAGACCGGCACCGGGGTGCTGCTGGTGGAGCAGCAGGTCGGGGCGGTGTTGAGGGTGGCGGACCGGGCATGTCTCCTACGGCGTGGCCGCGTGGTGGTCGAAGGCCCGGCTGCGGAGCTGCGGGGCCGGCGGGACCTGCTCGCAGCGAGCTATCTCGGCGGCGACCCCGGCGGTGCACGATGACCTCGGAGGCGGTGGCGGGCGGAAGTGGCCGGTAGGTTCTATGAGCGATCAACGACCCAGGCGTGGCAGCGGAGCCAGGCATCACAGCGGAGAGGCGATGGCCAAGGTCACTCGGAAGCGGGCGAAGCGGGGCGAAGGCGACAAGCTCCGTGGGGAGATCCTCGAGGTCGCTGACCGGCTCCTCCTCGAGGCCGGAAGCGAGGACGCCGTGTCGATCCAGATGATCGCCGACGGCGTGGGCTGCACCCCGCCGGCCATCTACATGCACTTCGCCGACAAGGACGCGCTCATGCGCGAGGTGTGCGTTCGCCACTTCGAGAGCTTCGTCAAGGCGCTGATGGAGGCGGGCGACGCGGGCGACGACCCATTCGAGCTGCTCATGACCCGCGGTCGCGCCTATCTCGAGTTCGGCCTGCAGCACCCCGAGGTGTACCGGATCCTCTTCATGCAGCAACCGGTCGGCAAGGCCGTGCGTGACGTGTCGGCGTCACCGGCCGACTTCTTCGCGCTGCTGGCGCCGGCTGTTCAGGCCTGCATCGAGGTCGGGGTGTTCGCCGAGCGTGACCCGTTCGTGCTCGCCTGCAGCCTGTGGGCCAGCATCCACGGGCTGACGTCGCTGATGATCGCCAACCCGGAGTTCCCCTGGCCGCCGCTCGAGGAGATCTTCGTCTTCGACGTCATGGCGCCCGTCACCGGCGCCGAGCCGACTCGCGCCCGCCGCTGACCCGCAGGCCCGACGCGGCTCGGCCGACGTCGAGCCCTTGTGTACCGTCCGTGGAGGTCGGGGGCTCGGTGACCCAGGGAGGGGACGGCGATGGCGAGGTACGTCTGCGGTGATCCGGATGGCCGTCACGGCATCGGCCCAGGGTTCGGCGACGGTGACGCTCGCAGCGCTGACGGAGCCCGCCACCTGGGCGCTGGAGCCGGTCCGATGATCATCGACTGCGACCGCCTCAGGAGCCAGATGGTGACGCTCGTGTGCCGGCTGCGCCGCAAGCCGAGAGTGGTCATCTCGCCGCCCGAGGTCGACAGCGGTGCCAGACTGCGGAGGTGATCTTCCTCGGATCGGTCGTCGTGGGGGTGGACGACGTCGAGCGGGCGGTCGTGTTCTGGTCACAGGTGCTCGGGTACGACCCGGTGCGCTTCGACGATGACGACGGCTTCGTCATCCTGCGCCCCCCGAGCGGCGAGGGGACGAGGGTGGCGCTGCAACGAGCCGAGACGCCACCGCAGGACCATCCCCGTTTGCACCTCGACCTCGTGGTGGCCGACGCGGCAGAGCAGGCCGCCGAGATCGAGCGACTGATCGGCCTGGGCGCCACCAGGGTCGCGTGGGACCTCTACCCGCCCGACCCCGACTTCGTCGTGCTGGCCGACACCGAAGGCAACCGCTTCTGCGTCGTCGACGCCAGCCACCCCTGACCCCACGCGAACGGGGGTGGGGAGGCTCAGGTGGTGCCGTGGTACGCCACGAGGAGCAGGTGGGTGAGCTCGTCGAGCATCGGCATCCGAGGGTTGGTGCGGATGCTGGGGTCCTCGAAGGCGTGCCGGACGAGATCGGGGATCGCCGCCTCGTACTCGTCCTGGGGGACCCCGGCCTCACGCAGGGTGCGAGGGATCCCGACGGTGGCGAGCAGGTCGTCGACGTGGGTGAACAGCCGCCGGCGTTGCTCCTCCGGGGCGTGGCCGCCGAACAGGACCCAGCCCATGGTGGCGTACTTCTCCGGGGCGACGTAGGCGCCGTAGCCGGGGGCGGGCATGAACTTGGACGGCAGCGCGGCGTTGTAGCGCATGACGTGAGGCAGGAAGATCCCGTTGACCCGCCCGTGCGAGAGCCCGAAACGGGCGCCGACGGCGTGGGCCAGGGCGTGGTTGACGCCGACGAACGCGTTGGCGAACGCCAGACCGGCGATGGTCGCAGCGTTCGCCATCGCCGTGCGAGCGGTGAGGTCATCGCCGTTGGCGTAGGCCTTCGGGAGCGCATCGAAGATGAGGCGGGCCGCCTGCACGCAGAACGCGTCCGTGTACGGCGTGGCGAAGATGGACACACCGGCCTCGATGGCGTGGGTGAGCGCGTCGATGCCGGTGTCGGCGGTCAATGACGGCGGCATCGACAGCGTCAGCGTGGGGTCGACGATGGCGATGTCCGGCACGAGCGAGTAGTCGACCAGCGTGACCTTGCGCCCGTTGCGGGCCACCACGGCCGCCGGGGACACCTCGGACCCGGTGCCCGATGTGGTCGGGATGGCCACGAGGTGCACCTTGTGCGGATCCTGCGGGTACGCCGCGACGCGCTTGCGGGCATCGAGGAAGGGCAGCGTGAGCTCGTGCAGCGAGCATTCGGGATGCTCGTGGAGCAGCCGCATCACCTTCGCGGCGTCGAGCACCGAGCCGCCGCCGACGGCGACGATGGCATCGGGCTGGACCCGGTCGAGCAGCTCGACGCCGGAGGCGATGACGGCCTCGTCCGGCTCGACCGGCACATCGGCGAAGACGCGGACGTAGCGAGCCCGGTCGAGGTGCGCGCGCACCTCGTCGGTCACACCGCGAGCATCGAGCGCCGAGTCGGTGACTATGACGACCTGGGCGACGTCGAGCTGGCGGAGCTGGTTCATCGCCCCCGGGTTGATGTACGCATCGCCTCGGACGCGGAACCACTGTGGGGGCGTCCGGCGCCGGCTCACGGTCTTCACGTTGAGGAGCTGCTCGTAGTTCACGTTCTCGGTGGTGAGCGTGCCACCCCACGTGCCGCAGCCGAGCGAGAACGTGGGGGTGAGGCTGTTGTAGACGCCACCCAGGGCGCCGACCGCGGTGGGGGCGTTGACCAGGATCCGTCCGGTGCGCACGGCGGTCGAGAACGCCGAGACCGCCGTCTCGTCGCGTGCGTACACCGCCGAGGTGTGCCCGAGCCCGCCGCTCTGCGTGACGAGGACGCAGGCGGCGACGGCGTGCTCCACGCTGTGGGCGCGGACCAGGCCGAGCACGGGCATGAGCTTTTCGTGTACGAGCGGGTGCGCGGCGAGGTCGCCGAGGTCGCTCGGCAGCGGGGCGATGAGCACCTTGACGTCGTCGGGGACCTCGATGCCGGCACGTGCCGCCAGACGCCCCGCCGGCTGGCCGAGCGCTTCGAGGTTCACGGCGCCGTCGCAGCCGAACACGAACCCGGTCAGCCGCTCGACCTCGTCGGGCTGGAGCACGACCGCTCCCATGCGCTCGAACTGGGCGACCACGTCGTCGTAGATCTCGGCGTCGACGACGCACGTCTGCTCGGCCGGGCAGATGACCGACGCGTCGAACGTCTTCGAGATCAAGATGTCCACCACCGCCATCGGGATGTCCGCACTGCGGTGGAGGTAGACGGGGGCGTTCCCGGGCCCGACGCTGATCGTCGGCTTGCCCGCGCTGTTGGCGAGCGCCACCACCTTCGGCCCGCCGGTGGTCCAGATCAGGTCGACACCGGGGTGGTGGAACAGGTGCTGGGTGACGTCGTGGTCGGCGTCGACCACGACCTGCAGGGCTCCGGGCGGGAGACCGGCGGCCTCGCCCGCCTCGCGCAGGATGTTCGCTGCCTGCTCGGCACACCGGACGGCCTTCGACGACGGCCGGATGATGATGGCATTGCGGGTCTTGGCGGCGACGATCGCCTTGAACAGCACGGTGGACGTCGGGTTGGTGATCGGCGTGATCGCCAGCACCACGCCCACCGGTTCGGCCACCCGCTGGATGCCGGCCTCGGCGTCCTCTTCGATCACGCCGGCGGTCTTCTTGTCCTTCAGGAAGTCGTACAGGAACTCGGTGGCCACGTAGTTCTTGACCACTTTGTCCTCGATCACCCCGAAGCCGGTCTCCTCGACCGCCGCCAGGGCGAGGTCGACCGCGTGCTCGAGACCGGCCACGACCATCGCCCACACGATGCGGTCGACGGCCTCCTGGTCGAGTGCTCGGAAGGCCTCGGCGGCCTCGCGGGCTCGGGCGACGAGCTGGTCGATCGCCGCGACGCGTGCCGGTTCGAGTCCGCCGGGCGCGGTCGCGGCAGCGGCGAGATCCATGGTCGTCATGGCCTCCAATGAAGGCCGTCGACGGCCGCTCCGGCAGGGCCGAAGGTCACCGCTGTGGATGGTCAGGGGCCGAGGTGGCGGCGGTACCAGTCGATCGCCGCGGCGGAGCTGGCCGCGAACCCGTCGACGTACACGTCGAAGTGGCTGCCGGGGACCTCGGTGATCTCGACGTTGGGCGTGGTGGCGGCGACCGGGCCGGCGGGACCAGGCGGGGTGAGCCGGTCGGCGGACGCCGTCACCAGGAGCAGCGGCACCTTGGCCGCCGGCAGGTGGTCGATGGGTCGGAACGGCTCAGCGAACGAGCTGATGCGGAGCTCGTTGCGCCACGTGGGTGCCCGCTCCGCCGCGACCCGTGTGAACCAGGCCGCACCGTCGTCCTCGTAGATGAACCCGAGCCCGTCGGGCTGGTCGGTGACGACCGGGATGGTGGCGTCGTCACGACCCTGCGCGAACGCCTCCATGACCGCGGCCAGCGCGCCAGCGGGCAGGTCGGCGCCGCCCTCGCCGAGGAACGGCACCTGTGCCACTGCGCAACGGATCGGGAGGTCCTCGGCGGCCAGGACGATGACGTGGCCACCGGAGAAGCTGGAGCCCCAGATGCCGATGCGGTCCGGATCGATCCCGGGCTGTCCGGCGAGCCAGGCGATGGCGTCGCGGTAGCCCTCGCGCTGAACGGTCGGCGACGGCCACTGCCGGGGCTCGCCGTCGCTGGCGCCGAACCCGAAGTGGTCGTAGGCGAGGGCGGCGAAGCCGGCCCGGGCGAACGCCTCGGCGTAGTCGTCGAGGAACATCTCGCGGGTGGCCGACAGGCCGTGGGCCATGACGATGCCAGGGACCGCACCGTCCGCCCCGGCGGGTCGGTAGAGCCAGCCCCTCAACACCGCCCCGTGGGAGATCAGCTCGACGTCGTCGCGGGTCACTGCCATCACCGGATCGTAGAGTCCGCCACTCGGTCAAGGGTCGTTGGACCCTGGCCCGTCGCCGCTGGCTGGGCTGAAGTCGCAGGGACGGATCGGGAGGGGGAAGGCGCATCGTGGGACCCACGCTGGCCTCGTACTTCACCTCGTTCGCGTCCTCGCCGACGTGGGACGAGCTGTGCCGCTGGCCGCCGGACGTCTTCGCGCTGGCGAACCTCGTCCTCGACCAGACCGAGGCGTACCGGTTCGCCGTCGCGCCGTCGGCGGGCCAGGTCTGGCCGCCCTCTCTCGACTGGAACGAGCGCGTCGTGTCCACCGCGCGGCAGTGGCGATGGAGCGCCGGTGAGTCGGGGTCCACCAGCTCAGGGTCCGAACCAAGTGAGGAGCGACATGGCAGGGGATCGTTGCCAGCACGACAGCGTGAGGGTGCTGTCCCGGTGCGTGACCGGGTCCGGTGTGGCCGGAGTCCTCACCCGCGCCGTCGCCTGGGTGATGATCCGCGCCCAGCTCAAGCGCGAGCGGATCGTCGTACCGGGTGGCGACCGCATGATGGCCGGTCGCAGCGTGACCGGTCCGTTGACGGCCTACGCCCAAGCCGAGGCGATCAATGCGATCGCGCTCGGCGCGACCAACGGCCGGACCTACGCAGAGATGGAGGAGGGTGACCCCCTGGCGGAGACCGCCTTGCACGCGTCCCTGCTGCGGGCCTCGCTGTTCACGTCGGTGCTGGCGTTCGGCCTCGCGGCGGCATAGGCGGCGACGGGTGGGGTGCTGATCGCAGTCGGCGTGGCGCTCAGCCGCCTCGCTGGCCACGCGACGCGCTGAGCGGGCGTCAGTTGCTGTGGTGGTCGCTTGCGGCGGTGACGCGCGAGGCGACCACGGGCAGCATCCGGACGGCGATCTGCGGCACGTCCTCGAGCAGGGTCGAGAACGACCGTCCGTCGATGTGCAGCACGACCACGTCCGTGGCGGCCGTCACCGTGGAGGTGCGGTGCGCGTGGGTGAGCAGCGCCATCTCACCGGCGAAGCCGCCGGGACCGATGTCGGCGACGTGCTCGCCGTTGCGAGTGACCTCGAGGGTGCCACTGATCACCACGTACATCTCGTGGGCCAGCTCACCCTCTCGCATCAGCGTCCTGCCGGCCTCGAAGCGGAGCTCGGTCGCCGTTCGCCCGAGCGCGTCGAGCTCGTCGGACTTGAGGTCCGCGAACAGCGGGACCTCTCGGAGCTGGTCGTGGTAGCTGCGCTTCACCGTGCCGTCCTCATCGGAGCCCAAGGTACCGCGCGCGGTCTCGGGGGGACCTCAGCGGCGCTCCTGGCCGGCGAGGAACGACCAGATGGCAGCCGAGCTGGAGTACCGGTCGTAGGCCGGTCCCACGAGGGCTTCCTGTGCCGGCGTCGCGGTGCCGCCCATCCATGCGTGCGATGCGCCCTCGACCCGCACCAGCACCACGGCGGTGCCGCCGGCGCAGGGCTCCCACGTGTCGGTCGAGACGTCGGCGTTGGCGGGATCGACCTTCGTGACGGGGTCGGCCGGGCACCCGTTCGCCGCCGCCACGGCACGCACACCGTCGATGGCCGGGTGGAACGCCACCCGTGACACCCCTTCACCGACACCGCCGTCGATCGGGTGGTTGCGGTCGCCGGTGCCGTGGATGTGGATCAGCGAGACCGGTGCCGCCGGCTCGCACTCGTCGACACCCAGGCTCGACGCCTGCACCCCGACCGCTGCGAAGACGTCGGCGGCCTCGCAGGCCAGGCGGTACGCCATCATGCCGCCGTTGGAGTGGCCGACGGCGAAGACCCGCGCGGGGTCGATGGCGTGCGCCTCCCGCAGCTCGGCCACCAGCAGCCGGATGAACGTGACGTCGTCGACGCCTTGCGCCACGGCCGAGCCGCAGCAGTAGCCGCCGTTCCACGTGCGGGCGGCGTCGGGTCGTGCGATGGAGCCGACGCCATCGGGGTACACGACGATGAAGCCCTCGGCATCGGCGAGGGCGTCGAAACCGCTGTTCGCCTCGAACTGCGCGCCGGAGCCGAGTCCTCCGTGCAAGGCGACGACGAGGGGCGCGGGTCGGCCGACGGGAAGCGTCGGTGGGACGTAGGTGCGATAGGTGCGCTCCCGGCCGTCGGGGGTGACGAGCGAGGCCTCGTACGACGCGGCGCTGGGTGCGACCGCCGCGGTCGTGGAGGGGGAGGTGGAGGTCGGCACGGCCGTGGGGGCGGTCGTGTCGGCGTCGCCGCAACCGCTCAGCGTCATGAGCACGCTGAGCGTCACGGCGAGGGCGAGGCGGTGCAGCACGGACGTCATGGCATGGAGTGTGGGTGACGAGGATGAGGGATGTGTGATCCGGCACGGGCGCGCGTCGGTAGCCTGCCCGCTCGGTGGAGCGGGTTCGTCGAGACTTCCTGGCCGAGCAGATCGGTTCGTTGGAGCCGTTCGGCTACGTCCTCGTCACGCTGCCCGGACTCCCGGAGGTGGCGATCGAGGTGGAGCGGGCCGAGGACGGTGCGTCGTTCGCGGCCACGGTGCTGGCCCGCACCTCGTTGACGCCCGACGTCGTTCGGAGCGCGCACGAGGCTGGACTGTCCGGCGACCCGCCACGGGTCGAGGGCCTCGTCGCCGGTGTCGCTGCGGACCTGGCGGACCGCCTGGCCACCTCGCTACTCGGCGCTGCGGAGACGGCACCGGTCGACCTCCACCACGGCAGCAAGCGCGAGCAGGTGCTGACAGAGCGCAAGCTCCACGCCGTCCGTGAACGGATCGGTGCGGTCCTCGACGCGATCCCTGGTGTCGGCCCGTGGACGCTTGACCGGGACGGCGACCACACCACCGTGGTCGGGTCGACCCGCCTGTACGTCGGCCCGCGGGCCCTCACCGATGGCACGGTCGTGGTCCTCGTGTTCTCTCCGACGACCATCGGCATCGACCCCGACCCGGCGCTCGGCCTGTTCCTCGCCGAGGCCAACTTCCGACTCGTGTTCGGGCGCTTCGCCCTCGACGTGGAGAACGGCGTCGTGTGGTTCGGGCAGAACCTGCTCGGCGAGGGGTTCACCGACGAGGAGCTGGCCTTCGTGGTGCGGATGGTGGCGACCACCAGTGACACGTTCGACGAGGAGATCACCTCTCGCTTCGGGGGAGAGCCCTCGAGCCCGGACCGCGACAGGTCGGCCCCGGAGGCGCCGGCCAAGCCCGGCACCGGTGGGTACCTGTAGGGGCTTCAGCGGATGGCGTCGTAGCAGGCGCTGATCAAGCGCATGCTCCGCTGGTCGCCGGCCAGCCCCATGTCCATCTTGTTCATCACGTAGCCGAACGCCAGCTCCGCCTCCGGATCCGCCCAACCGACGGAGCCACCGGCCCCGAAGTGCCCGAACGAGCGTGGACCGCCGATCGGCAGGAGGTCGGAGCGGACCATGAACCCCAGGCCGAACTGGATGTCGAGGTCCATCAGCACCCGGTTGGGCCCCTCGGTGAGACGGGTCGTGGCCCTCTCGAGCTGCTCCGGGGTGAGGACCCGGATGCCGTCGACCTCGCCGATGCAGGCGCCGTACAGCCGGGCGAGCGAGCGGGCGTCGGTGATGCCGTTGGCGGCGGGCACCTCGGCTGCGTGCATCGCTCGCGTGTTCCAGATGTCCTGGTCACTGAGGGCGCCACCAGGTGCTCCCAGCGCCTTGCCGAGCATGGACTGCGGACCGAGGAACAGCGCGATCATCTGGAGCACCGGATCGTCACCGGGGGCGGCGAGGGCCTCGACGCTGACACCCTGTGGGAGCATGCTGATGAGCCGGGCGACACGGGCCTCCTCGGCCTCGGGCAGGCCGATCCAGGTGTCGAGCCCCAGCGGGCCGGCGATCTCGTCACGCAGGTAGGTGCCGACGCTGCGGCCGGCCACCCGGCGGATCACCTCGCCCACCAGCCAGCCGTACGTCGTGGCGTGGTAGCCGTGCTGAGTGCCAGGGGTCCAGGCGGGGTGCTGGTTCTCGAGCGCTTCGATGACGGGCTCCCAGGACAGCGCCTCCTCGGCCGTCATCTCGCCGTCGATCCACGCCAGGCCCGCTTGGTGCGACAGCAGGTAGCTGACCGGGATGTCCTCCTTGCCGTTGTGGCCGAACTCGGGCCAGTAGCGCACCACCGGCGCGTCCGTGTCGAGCCGGCCTTCCTGGGCGAGCTGGTTCGCGCACATCGCCGTCATGCCCTTGGTGGTGGAGAACACGAGGATGATGGTGTCCTCCTCCCAGGGCCGGCCGGTGTCGGCGTCGGCGGTGCCACCCCAGAGGTCCACGACCTTCTGGCCCCGGTGATAGGCGGAGAACGCCGCGCCCACCTCGAGTCCGTCAGCGAAGTTCGCCTCGAACGCGTCGCGCACGGCCTCGAACGATCGTGCGGTCCATCCCTTGGTCGATCCCATGGGACGATCCTCGCGCAGGCAGCCCCGAACCGTCCGAGCGGTCGGTGACCATCGTCCCTGGTCGACCGGGGCGCCCAGCATCACGATGGATCCGTGGAGCCGGTCGAGGAGGGGTGCCATGGGTGAGCGTCGACAACTGGGCGTGCAGGACGCCCTCTGGCTGGAGATGGACCGGCCGACCAACCTGATGGTCGTCGACTCGCTCGTCTGGACGGCCACGCCGATCGACTGGGATCGGTTCCGTGCCGTGGCGAAGGAGCGGTTGTGGGACCGTTACCAGGTCTTTCGCAGCGTCGCAGTGCAGGAAGAGGACGGCCACTGGTACTGGGAGGAGCAGGAGGGAGCGACACCCGACGACCATCTCGAGCACGTGGTGCTCCCGCCGCCGGGCGACGACGCTGCGCTGCAGGCGCTGATCGGCTCGCAGCGCACCGTGCCCCTCGACCGCTCGAGACCGCTGTGGAAGATGTTCCTGGTCGACGGCTACGGAGAGGGGAGCGCGATCGTCAGCCGCACCCATCACTCCATCGCCGACGGGATCCGGATGGTCCAGCTGGCGATGAGCCTGTTCGATGCCACGCCGGAAGGTGGCGCCATCCTCGCCCCGCCCGTGCACCAGCACGCGGCGATGCCCGCCGCACCGGGTCAGGCGAGGCACGAGCAGCTGCGGGCCGGGGCGACCGCCGTGGTGCGAGAGCTGTTCGAGCTCGCCGACGAGATCGCCGGACGTTTCGGCGACGCCGTGGCCGACCCGTTCGGGGTCGCGGTCGATCGCCTGGCCGACCTGCGGCGTGCCGCGGACCGCTCGCGCACGGTGATGCAGCTCGCGCTCACCAACCCTGTCGGCGCGGCGCACAGCGCAGCGACGGGAACGCTGGCGGCGATCGACGCGCGCGTGCGGGCCCTCGCGCATCCCACGCTGCCGGGGAGCGGGCCGCTGGTGGACCTGTTCTCGGCCGCCCCGGGAGATGCCGACATCGTCCGCAAGCTGCTGCTCGGCACGCGCAACGATGCGACCACGTGGACCGGCCAGGTCGGCACGACGAAGGCCGTGGCGTGGTCGGCGCCGCTGCCGCTGGCGGAGGTGAAGAAGGTTGCCCGCGCCACGCGGTCCACGGTGAACGACGTGCTGGTGACCAGCGTCGCGGGGTCGCTGCACAGCTACCTCGAGCGCCATGACGCCTACTGCGCGTCGGTGAACTGGATGATCCCGGTCAACCTGAAGGCGCTCGACACCACCCTGCCGGAGGAGCTGGGGAACAGCTTCGCCATCGTGCAGCTCGAGCTGCCCACCGACGTCGCCGACCCGCTGGCCGTGCTCGCCGTGGTTCGCCACCGCATGGGTCGCATCAAGAACGGCCACGAGGCCGCCGTGGCGTTCCGCATCCAGGAGATGATCTCCGGGCTCAGCAAGTCGGTGTACCAGGCCTCCGTCGACCTGCTGGCGAACCGGGCCGTCGGTGTCCTGACGAACGTGCCGGGGCCGCCGATGCCGGTGTACGTCGCCGGCGAGAAGGTGGAGGGGATGGTCGGCTGGGCGCCGCTGTCCGGCAACCAGCCGATGAGCTTCACGATCTACAGCTACGACGACAGAGTCTTCGTGGGGATCGCCTGCGACGTGGATCTCGTCCCCGACCACCGCCAGATCGTCGACGGCTTCGCCGACGCGTTCCACCGCCTCACCGCCGCCGCCCTCTGACCACCCCTGCGCGGCGGCGGGGGTCGATGTCAGGGGAGGACGGCGCGGATCGCGGCGGTGATGTCGTCTTCGGACACCAGCACGACGCGTGCGGCGTCACCGAGGGGCACGAACGAATCGTGGGCGGCGACGCGGGCGATCGGGCCGCGGAAGCCGTGCTCGACGAGACCGGCGACGACCGCCTCCCCGACGCCACCGCTGCGCCGGGTCTCGTCGACGACCACGACCCGGCCCACTGCGGCGGCGTGCTGAGCCACGGTGGCCACGGGCAGCGGCGCCAGCCAGCGCAGGTCGAGGACGCGACACGACACGCGCTCGGCCGCGAGGCGCTCGGCGACGCGCAGCGACAGGTGGAGCCCGTTGGCCCAGCTGACGACCAGGACGTCGGTTCCGTCGCGGGCCACCGCAGCCTCCCCGATCGCCACGTGGGCGTCGGCCCACCGCGAGGGCGGCGCGTAGGGCGCGGTCCATCCCTCGTCGCCGGCTCGGTGGAGGTCTCGTGTGTGGTAGAGCGCGATCGGCTCGAGGAAGACGCTGACGGTGCCGTCGGACACCGCAGCGGCCACACAGGTGCGCAGCATCGGCGCGGCGTCGGCGGCCCGCGCCGGGGAGGCGATGACCAGCCCCGGGATGTCCCGCAGCACGGCGACGGCGTTGTCGTTGTGGAAGTGGCCGCCGAAGCCCTTCTGGTAGCCGTATCCGGCGATGCGCACGACCATGCCGTTGCGGTACTGCCCGTTGGAGAAGAACGACAGGCTCGCCGCCTCGCCGCGCAGCTGGTCCTCGGCGTTGTGGAGGTACGCCAGGTACTGGATCTCCGGGATGGGCACGAGCCCGGACACGGCCGTGCCGAGGGCGAGACCGAGGATCGAGGTCTCATCGAGCAGCGAGTCGAACACTCGGGCCCCGCCGGCGCGCTTGTGGAGGCCGCGTGTCACGCCGTACACACCGCCCTTGACCCCGACGTCCTCGCCGAACACCAGCACCCGAGGGTCCTCGACGAGCACGTCGGCCAGCGTGCGGTTGATCGACTCGGCCAGCGTGAGCGGGCCCTCCTCCTCGGGGAGGCGTCCGAGCGCCGCCCGGCGTGCCTCGTCGCTCGCCGCGCGGGAGGCCTGGAGCGCGACGAGCCCGGGCCGGCGGGGCGACAAGGGCGCCATGATCTGCTCGGGCGTCTGCAGCGTGGGCGACCCGATGAGCTCGCTGGCCAGGCGGCGGACGTCGGCCCGGGTGCGCAGGTAGTGGTCGCGCAGCTCGGGCGGCGCCATCAGCCCCTCACGAACCAGCAGTCCGGCGGAGGCCAGGATCGGGTCCAGCGAGCGGTCGGCACGAACGGACGCGGCGGAGCGGTAGGCCGCCTCCACGTCGGTGCCGGCATGACCACCGAAGCGGACCGTGCGCAGGTGCAGCACGGCTGGCCGACCTCGCTCGCGGACGTGCTCGGCCAGCACGGCCGCCGTCTCGTACACGCCGACGGGATCGGTGCCGTCGGCCCGCTCGTAGCGCAGTCCCGGCCGGGACGACAGCGTGGCCTCGACCCAGCCGGCGGGGGAGGGAACGCTGATGCCCCAGCCGTTGTCCTCGCAGACGTACAGCAGCGGCAGGCGAATCCCTTGGCTCGCCGTGTAGGCGGTCGTGTTGAGCGCTGCCTGGGCGCTGGCATGGTTCACGGACGCGTCACCGAAGCTGCACACCACCAGTGCGTCGGCAGGCCAGCGGCAGGAGCCGGTGAGGCCGAGCCGGGTCGCTCGGCCGATCGCGAAGGCCACCCCGACCGCTCGTGGCAGGTGCGAGGCGATGGTGGAGGTCTGGGGGATGATCGCCAGCGACGGGTGGCCGAACACCTTGTGGCGTCCGCCGGCGACGGGCTCCTCGACCGCGGCGAGCAGGCCCAGCAGCACGTCGCGCACCCCGTCGTGGCCGGGCACCTGCGCGGCGCGCGCCAGGTAGAACCCACCGGAGCGGTAGTGGAGAAGGGCCGGGTCGGTGGGCCGCAGCGCGGCCGCGACCCAGGCGTTGGCCTCGTGCCCCGCGGAGCCGATGGTGTAGAAGCCGGCGCCCTGCGCCCGCAGCCAACGGGCGGTGTGGTCGAGGTGGCGGCTGTGCACCTGCGCGTCGTACACCCGCACGGCGAGGTCGCGATCGGTGAGCGCCGGCTGGCCCGTGGGCGACCCGGTCGGGGAGTCGAGGCGCTCGAAGCCGTCGAGCAGGGCGACCTCGAGGTCGTCCAGGTCCGGAGGTGTCGATCCGTCCATGGAACAGACATTACGCTGGTCGGGGATTTCGGAATGGAGGACGCCATGGCTCTGGTCGACCGCGACGCCACCACGAGCGCGACGCCGTACATCGGCCCGGAGCTGCCGGGGCCGCTGGCGCGCGAGGTGATCGCCCGTGACGAGACGGTCACCAGCCCGTCGCTCACCCGTGTCTACCCCCTGGTGGTGCGCCGGGCGCGCGGTTGCACCATCGAAGACGTCGACGGCAACCGGTTCCTCGACTTCAACGCCGGCATCGCCGTGTCGGCCACCGGCCACGGTCATCCCCACGTGCTGGCCGCGATCCACGCCCAGGTCGACGACCTCGTCCACTACTGCTCCAGCGACTTCTACCTCCCGGTCTACGCCGAGCTGTGCCAGCGGCTGGCGGCGTCGGCGCCGATGGCCGAGCCGCGGGTGTTCCTCGCCAACTCGGGCACCGAGGCCGTTGAGGCGGCGCTCAAGCTCTCCCGCCACTTCACCGGGCGCCCGAACGTCATCGCCTTCTTGGGCGCCTTCCACGGCCGGTCGCTGGGCAGCCTCTCGCTCACCGCCAGCAAGGCGCGCCAGCGAGCGGGGTTCGGCATCGTCACACCGGGCAGCTTCCACGCGCCCTACTTCGACCCGTACGATCCGGACGCACTGGGCGGTGCGGCGTACATCGAGCAGGTGCTGTTCGAGCGCCTGACGACCCCCGACGACGTCGCCGCCATCTTCGTCGAGCCGATCCAGGGCGAGGGGGGGTACATCGTGCCGCCGCCCGGATGGCTGGCCGATCTTCGCCGTCTCTGCGACCAGCACGGCATCGTCCTGGTCATGGACGAGGTCCAGTCCGGGGTCGGGCGGACCGGACGGATGTGGGCGTGTGAGCACGATGGTGTGGAGCCGGACATCCTGTGCACCGGGAAGGGGCTGGCGAGCGGGCTGCCACTGGCCGGCATCGTGGCTCGCAGCGCGCTCATGAGCTGGGAGCCGGGTGGCCACGGGTCCACGTTCGGCGGCAACCCCGTCGCCTGCGCGGCTGCGCTCGCCACGCTTGACCTGGTGGCCGCCGGCCTCGCCGACAACGCCGCCGCCGTCGGCGCCCACCTGTTGCAGCGCCTGCAGGACCTTGCTGGGCGGTCGCCGCTCATCCAGCAGGTGCGGGGCCGCGGCCTGATGGTGGGGATCGACCTGCCCGACCACGCGCACGCCGTTGCCGTGGAGCGGACCTGCTTCCAGCACGGGCTGCTGGTGCTCACGTGCGGCAAGCGCACGGTTCGTCTGGCCCCACCCCTGGTCGTCACCACCCACGAGGCCGACGCGGCCGTCGACATCCTGGGTCGCGTCGTGGAGGAGCTGCGATGATGCTGCCGTCCACCGATCATCTGGCGCAGCGGTCGCGCGCCATCCTCGAGTCCTGTGGCGCGACCGCACCGGCTGGCCAGCTCGCGGCGCGCACGCCCATCACGGGAGGAGGGCTGGGCCCGGCGGGCGATCCCGGCGATGCCGACGCAGCCGTGGCTCGGGCGCTCGACGCGTTCGCCATCTGGCGCACCACCCCGGCCCCGGTGCGCGGCGAGCTGGTGCGCCGGCTGGGTCAGCTGTTGCGTGACCACAAGGCCGATCTCGGCGAGCTGGTGTCCATCGAGGCGGGCAAGATCCGCTCCGAGGGCCTCGGCGAGGTCCAGGAGATGATCGACATCTGCGACTTCGCCGTGGGGCTGTCGCGCCAGCTGCACGGGCTGACGATCGCCAGCGAACGGCCTGGGCACCGGCTGATGGAGACCTGGCATCCGATGGGTCCGTGTGCCGTCATCACCGCCTTCAACTTCCCGGTGGCGGTGTGGTCGTGGAACGCGGCCCTCGCCCTGGTGTGCGGCGATCCCGTCATCTGGAAGCCGAGCGATCGCACCCCCCTGACGGCGATCGCCTGTGACGCCTTGCTCCGCCGAGCGGCCGAGCAGGCCGGCGCGCCGGAGGGGCTCGGCCAGATCGTGAACGGAGGTGCTGACGTCGGTGCTGCGCTCGCTGCCCACCCGGGCGTGGCGATCGTGTCGGCCACCGGCTCGACGCGGATGGGTCGGGTGGTGGGGCCGGTGGTGGCGGGGCGCTTCGGCCGTCTGATCCTCGAGCTCGGCGGGAACAACGCCGCGATCGTGGCCCCGAGCGCGGACGTCGACCTGGCGGTGCGCGGGATCGCCTTCGCCGCCGTGGGCACGGCGGGCCAGCGCTGCACGAGCCTGCGGCGCCTCATCGTGCATCGGTCGGTGCGTGACGAGCTCGTCGACCGGCTGGCACGCGCGTACGCGAGCGTGCCGATCGGCGATCCGCTCGCCGAGGGCACGCTGGTAGGTCCGCTCATCGACCTCGACGCGCTCGGCCGGATCGAGTCGGCGGTGACGGCCGCCATCGCCGACGGGGGTGAGGTCATCGTCGGGGGGCGCAGGGTGCTCGCCGACGAGGCCCCCGATGCTGCCTATCTGGAGCCGCTGCTGGTCAGCATGCCAGCACAGACCGAGATCGTGCGCACGGAGACCTTCGGACCGCTGCTCTACGTCCTCACCTACGACGACTTCGACGAGGCGATCGCGTTGCACAACGGCGTGCCCCAGGGACTCGCGTCCAGCATCTTCACGAACGACCTGCGCGAGGCCGAGCGGTTCGTGTCCTCCGACGGTTCCGACTGCGGGATCGCCAACGTCAACATCGGCCCGTCCGGCGCCGAGATCGGCGGGGCGTTCGGCGGCGAGAAGGAGACCGGGGGTGGCCGCGAGTCCGGCTCCGACGCCTGGAAGGGCTACATGCGCCGGGCGACCAACACGGTCAACTACTCCCGCGCCCTGCCCCTCGCCCAGGGCGTCCGCTTCGACATCGACCCCTGAGGCAGGACCGTTCGGCCCTGACGGCGTGCGGGACGGGGCGCGATCCTGGGTGTGATGACGGCTCTAGCCGGGGATCTCGTGCGCGTGGTGCTGCTCGGGACGGGCCAGATGGGCACGGCGGTGGCGCGGATCCTGAGCGCCAAGGCCGGGTTCGAGATCGTCGGGGTGATCGCCCACCGCGCCGAGCGCAGCGGTGTCGATGCCGGGGAGCTGCTCGGGCTCGACCGTCCGCTCGGTGTCAGGGTGTCGACGGACCTGCGCGCGGTGCTGGCGGCCGTGCGTGCCGACGTGGTGGTGCAGGCCACCTGCTCACGGGTCAGCGACGCCTGGGACGACCTCGTCGCCTGCATCGAGCACGGTGCGAACGTGGTCTCGATCGCCGAGGAGCTGGCCGAGCCGTCCGCCGGGTCGCCCGAGCGGGCGGAGGAGCTCGATCGGCTGGCCCGGGCCGGCGGGGTGAGCGTGCTCGGGACGGGCGTGAACCCCGGCTTCGTGCTTGACCTGCTCGTGATCGCGCTGACGGGTGTGTGCGCCCACGTTGAGTCGATCACCGCCACCCGGGTCAACGACCTGTCGCCGTACGGGCCGTCGGTGTTGCGCACCCAGGGCGTCGGGCTGTCGCCGGAGGCGTTCGCCGCCGGCCTCGCCGACGGCAGCGTCGTCGGGCACTTCGGGTTCCCCGAGTCGATCGCCATGATCGCCAAGGCGCTGGGCTGGGACATCGAGCGGGTGGAGCAGTCGCGTGAGGCGATCGTTGCCTCCGTCCGGCGCGAGACCCCGTTCGTGGTGGTCGAGCCCGGCATGGTGGCCGGGTGCCGTCACACCGCCGTCGCGTACCGGGCCGGGCTGCCGGTGATCTCGCTGGTGCACCCCCAACAGGTGTGTCCCGAGGCCGAAGGGCTCGCCACCGGCGACACGATCGAGATCCACGGGGTCCCGGATGTGCGCCTGTCCGGCTCGCCCGAGATCCCGGGCGGCACTGCGACGGCAGCACTGGCCGTGAACATGATCCCCAGGGTCCTGGCCGCCGCGCCAGGGCTGGTGACGATGGCGGATCTGCCAGTTCCCACCGCGATCGAGGGCGACGTTCGCCAGCTGCTGGCGGCGAGGGGCGCGGACCGTGGCTGAGCGGGTCGCCGCCGGGACGTGGGTCGAGCTGCACGACGTCGTGCTGCCCGCAGGGCAGCGGGCGCCGCAGGTCCCTCCCGAGACCCAGCGGGTGCCGCTCGAGCTGCTCGTGCGGGGCTGGCTCGTCGAGCCTGCCGCCCTCGGTGAGGTGGCGACGATTCGCACGCCGGCCCGACGTCAGGTGCGGGGCCGCCTCGTGGCCGTCGAGCCCGGGCACCACCACAGCTTCGGTCCACCGGTGCCGGCGCTGGGCACGGTGGGCGACGAGCTGCGGCGCCTGCTGGCTGCGGAGGTTGCGCCGTGAGCGTCCATTCGGACGTGATGGCGAGGCGGGAGGAGATCGTCGCCCGCTCCGTCGGCATCGACTACTCCCGCTACACCGCCGGCGCGATCGCCTTCGACTACGAGCGGATGCTGGCCGAATCCGGCTACGACCTCGCCGCCGTGCAGTCGATCCAGGCCGCCACGGCGGTCGGCTCCACGCCCTTCGTCGAGCTGACGAACCTGACCGAGGTGGTGCGCCGGGTGTGCCCGCCGGGTCGCGGCGCGCGCATCTTCGTCAAGGACGAGGCCGCCAACCCGTCCGGCTCGTTCAAGGACCGGCGTGCATCGCTGTCGGTGCACGAGGCGCGCCGCCGGGGCTCTCCCGGCATCGCCGCGGCCACCAGCGGCAACTACGGCGCTGCGGTCGCCTCGCAAGCCGCGAAGGCCGGCCTGCCGTGCATCATCGTGCAGGAGGCGTTCGACAGCCGGGGTGTCGTCCAGCCGGAGATCGCCGAGAAGACCCGCGCCTGCGAGGCCTACGGGGCGGAGGTGCTGCGGCTCTCGGTGGGACCCGAGCTGTTCAGCGTGTTCCTCTCGGTGCTCGACGAGACGGGGTTCTTCGACGCATCGCTCTACACGCCCTTCTCCATCCTCGGAATCGAGACGCTCGGTCACGAGGTGGCGCTCGACACGATCGAGCGCACCGGGGCGCCGCCGGACGTGGTGGTCGTGACGCACGCCGGCGGCGGCAACGTGACCGGCACGGCGCGGGGCCTGGCCCGAGCGGGCGCGCACGCGACCCAGGTGGTGGGCGCAAGCGTCGACCTGGCCGGCCTGCACATGGCCTCCGACCGTGACTTCAACCGCAAGTCGTTCACCACCGGGCACACCGGCTTCTCGCTCCCGTTCACGACGTGGCCGGATCGTGCCGACGTCCCCCGCAACGCCGCCCGTCCGTTGCGCTACCTCGACCGCTTCGTCACCGTCACCCAGGGTGAGGTCTTCTACGTCACCCAGGCGTTGGCCGAGCTGGAGGGCCTGGAGCGGGGCCCGGCCGGCAACACCTCGCTGGCGGCAGCGATGGTCATCGCCGGTGAGCTGGACCGCGAACAGGTGGTCGTCGTCCAGGAGACCGAGTACACGGGAGCCGGCAAGCACCCGCTGGCCCAGCTCGACCGGGCACGCCAGGAGGGGATCCGCGTCGAGCGCGGCGACCCTGCCGGCAACCGTCCCGGTGAGGTCATCGTCATCCCGGAGCACCCGTCACAGCTGCGTGCCGTCGACGTCGACCTCGATCGGGTCCGGCGCTCGTACGTGCGCAACGCGCTCGACTCGCTGGCGGACGGTGTGGCGCTCGAACCGGTCGACATCACGTTCCTCGCCCAGGAGACGCGCTGGAGCGAGACCCAGGTCCAGGAGGTGATCGATGCGCTGCGAACCCCGACCCGATGACTTCGAGCGTCGCCGGGAACACCTGCGTCATCTCTCCGACGACGAGCTCCGGGCCCGGTTCTGGGAGCTGGCGGAGCGGATCGTCGCGCCGCTCGTCGACGAGGCGCGCACCCACACCACGCCGGCGATCGAGCGGTCCGTGCTGCTGCGGATGGGGCTGTCCAGCCTGGAGGGCAAGGCGCTCGTCGACCGCTTCGTCGCAGAGGGTCTCCTCGGCCATGGGGCCGGACGGCTGGTGGCCGAGCTGGCGGCCCGCCACGACGTCACACCCCGCGCCGCGGCGCAGGCGCTGCTGGAGGATCGCTGGTGGGAGGAGGTGCGGCCATGAAGCTGTCACCGGACCAGCGCCTCGACCTGCGTGAGGTGCTCGACGACCTCGAGCACTACCGGCCCCGGCGCCGGGGATGGACGTGGCGCACCCCCCGACCCCACCAGCACCTCGGCCCGTTCGTGCTGTCCGACACCAGCACCGGGCTCAGCCGCTCGGAGCCGTTGCCGGCCGCGCACAGCTTCGACGGGATCGACCCGCAGTGCCGCCCGGTCGTGACGACCGAGATCGCCTCCGGGCGCTTCGAGGACGACCTGCGCCGGATGCGCATGGCCGCCTGGCACGGCGCCGACCACATCATGGTGATCCGCACCACCGGTCAGTCGCACATCGACGGGTTGATCGAGGGCACCCCGGAGGGGATCGGCGGGATCCCGGTGACCCGCAAGCAGCTGCGAGCCACCCGCAAGGCCCTCGATGCGATCGAGGACGAGGTGGGCCGGCCGATCAACTTCCACTCGTACGTGAGCGGTCTCGCCGGCCCGGAGATGGCCGTGCTGTACGCCGAGGAGGGCGTGAACGGCGCGCACCAGGACCCCCAGTACAACGTGCTCTACCGCGGGATCAACATGCACCGCTCCTTCGTCGACGCCGCCGAGGCCAAGCGGGTGCTGACCGACGCCGGGATCTTCCAGATCGACGGCGCCCACAACGCCAACGCAACGGCGAAGCAGGCGTGGAAGGTGACGCCGGAGCTGCTCGTGCAGCACGCCATCAACACCGCCTACAGCCGTGCGGTGGGCATGCCGTCGGACCAGATCGGGCTGTCGACCGTGCCGCCCACCGCGCCGCCCGCCCCGAAGCTGCGCCTCGACCTCCCGTACGCCGTCGCGCTCCGCGAGCTGTTCACCGGCTGCCGGTTCCGGGCGCAGCAGAACACCCGCTACATCGAGTCCGACACGCGTGAGGCCACCGTCACCCACGTGCTCGACACGCTGATCTCGGCGCTCACCTCGGCCGACGTGCAGAGCACCATCACCCCGGACGAGGGACGCAACTGTCCCTGGCACTACAACAACGTGGCCGGGGTGGAGACCGCCCGCCAGACGCTGATGGGACTCGATGGTCTCGGCGAGCTGGTGGAGCTGCGCACGGACGGATCGCTGCGCGAGCAGGTGCGCGAGATCGTCGAGCGGGCGGTGCTGTTCCTGGAGGAGATCGAGGCGCTGGGCGGCTACTACGCCGCCGTCGAAGCCGGTGAGTTCGTCGATGCCGGGTTGTTCCCCGAGCGCGCCGGTGACGGCATCGTGCGTGATCCGGCGGGAGGAGTGGGTGCGGGGACGGTGGTGGCGCGAGCGCCGGGGTACGGAGCGCCCGTGTGCAGCCACTTCGGCGACAACGTGTACGCGCAGGGGAGTGGGACGGCGTGCGAGATCATCGGTGGCTGCACGCTGTGCGACGACTCGAAGATCGTCTACATCGACGAGCTCGATCCGAACGACAACGTGCTGCGTCGCCTGGAGGGGCCGCTGGCCGAACGGGCCGAGGGGATCTTGCGGCCGGAGGTGGAGCAGGCCGGCGACGGCGTGGTGTGCGTGACGATCTTCGTGCCGGCCGAGCGTGCGATCGCGGAGGCCGCGGCCGTCGAGATGGCCCGCCACATGGGCCTGCGGGAGCCACAGGTGATCCACGCCCGAGTGCTGCACCCTGCCGAAGGCTCGGTGTTCGAGATCAAGGGGGTGGTCGACCTGCCGATGCGCGCCGACCTGCTGGAGCTGCCCGATGTGGTCGAGGTGCTCGGCCACGCCGAGATCGAGGCCTTCGTCCGGCCGCGGGCGCTGCGAGTGGTCGCCGCCACCGTCGGCGAGGACGAGCACTCCGTGGGGCTCCAGGAGATCCTCGACATCAAGCACGGGGGCATCGAGCGCTACGGGTTCGACTGCGTCCGCCTCGGGACGTCGGTGCCCGTGGATCGGGTGCTCGACGCAGCCGTCGCCAACGACGCATGCGCGGTGCTGATCTCGACGATCCTCACCCACGGCGACGTCCACCGCAAGAACATGGAGCGCCTCCACCGCCTCGCGGTCGAGCGCGGCATCAGGGACCGCTTGGTGCTGGTGGCCGGCGGCACGCAACTGACCGACGAGGTGGCCCGCTCGTGTGGCCTCGACGCCGGGTTCGGCCGGGGGACCACGGGACAGGACGTCGCCAGCTTCCTCGTGAGGCACCTCCGTGCCTTTGAGGAGACGGCGTGAGAGGGCGGCCGCCGTGACGGGGCGTGTCCTCACCGTGGATCTCGACAAGGTGGAGCACAACGCCCGCACGATCGTCGAGATGTGCACACGACATGGGATCAGGGTGACCGGTGTGACGAAGGGGCTCTGCGGCGACCCGGAGGTGGCCCGGGCGATGCTGCGGGGCGGGGTCGACTCGATCGGTGAGTCCCGCCTGGAGAACATCGAACGGCTGCGGGCGGGAGGCGTGGACGCACCGGTGCTCCTGCTGCGGATCCCGTCCCGCTCGCACGTCGAGCGGGCGGTCGAGCTGGCGGTGGCGAGCTGCAACTCCGAGCTCGAGGTGGTCGAGGCGCTGGCGGCGGCCGCGCGCCGATCGGCGCGCCGGCACGGGGTGATCGTGATGGTGGACCTGGGCGACCTCCGCGAGGGCGTGTGGCCCGACCGGGCCGTGGAGGTCGCCGGCCGCATCGGGGGCCTCGACGGCGTGCACGTCGCTGGTCTCGGGGCGAACCTCGCCTGCTTCGGCGGCGTCGTGCCGACGGTGGAGAACATGGCGGGCCTGGTCGATCTCGCCGAACAGGTCGAGTCCGCGCTGGGGGAGCGGCTCGGGTGCATCTCGGCCGGGAACTCCAGCGCCCTGACCCTCGTGGCCGTCGGGGCGATGCCGGCCCGTGTGGATCACCTCCGCATCGGCGAGGCGATCCTGCTCGGGCGCGAGACGATCGAGCGCCGTCCCTGGCCGGGCACGTACCAAGACGCCGTGGTCCTTCACGGTGAGGTGCTCGAGCTCGCCCGCAAGCCGTCGACGCCGGTGGGCCAGCGGGGCCAGGACGCCATGGGGCACCGCCCCGACTTCGTCGATCGGGGCTGGGTGGACCATGCACTCGTGAACCTGGGCACCGTCGACACCGACGTCGCTGGCCTGACGCCGGTGGATGATCGCCTCGTGGTGCTCGGCGGGTCGAGCGACTACGTCGTGCTCGACGTCTCGGGCGCCCACGGTGAGCTTCGGGTGGGCGACGACGTTGCGTTCTTCCCCGGCTACGGCGCGATGGTGACGGCTGCCAGCTCCCCGTACGTCCAGATCCGCCACCACCCACCGGGAAGGGAGAGGGGGATCAGGCGCGGATGATCATCACGGGGCAGGGGGCGTGGCGCACGACGTGGTCCGAGACCGAGCCGAGCAGCGCCCGCTTCAGGACGCCCCGACCCCGAGAGCCCATGACGATCGCGCTGGCCCCGATCTCGGCCGCCAGCTCGCACAGGGCGGGTCCTGGGTGGCCGTGCAGGACCCTGGTCTCGGCCCCGTCGAGGCCGAGGGCATCGACGGCCTGGCCGACGACGTGCTCGCCGGCGGCGAAGGACTCACGGCGCAGCTCGTCGAACTGTGCCGGTGACATGGCGCCGCCAGCGAAGCCGGACACGCCGGTCACCAGCGTCTCGTCGGCCAGCTCGACCACGGTGGCGACCACGATCCGGGCCGGTGGCCGAAGGAGCCCCAGCCCGGTCCGCAGCGCCTGGAGCGCCAGCTCGGAGCCGTCGGTGCACAGGATCACGGTGCTCGCCATGGGGCGAGTCTCTCACCTTCGCCCGAGCGACCTTGTGCCCTGTCCCTGACGCACGGGCCGTGGCTTCGATGAGGGCGATGACGCGTGCGGACTTCGCGGTCTCGCGCCGGCCGGCGATCGACGTCGCCCGTGTGCTCGCGCTCGTCCTGGTCGTCGCCGGCCACCTCCTCATGGCGGTGGTCGACCGCCCGGGTGGAGAGGTGCGGGGGGCGAACCTCATCGAACTCCAGCCGTTCTGGACCTGGGTGGCCGTGATCGCCCCGATGCCGGTGTTCTTCGCCGCCGGTGGATGGGCGAACGCGACCGGCACGCTGCGCACCAGCGCCGCCCGGCTGTCGACGCTCGTCGGTGCGGCGGCGGTGGTGGTCGTGGCGTGGAGCGCCGGCGTCGCGCTCACGTGGGCGGTCGCCGGCGAGTCGAACCTGATCGGGCGAGGCGCCCGCGTCGCCACCCAACCGCTGTGGTTCCTCGCCGCGTACGTGCCCCTCACCGCTGGTGGCGTCTGGCTCGCCCGGCTCGCGGCACGTCACGTCGTGGCGCTCGTCGCGGCCGCCCTCGTCGGACTCGCCGCTGTCGACGCCCTGCGCTTCGCCCTTGACGCTCCGACGGCGCTGGGCTGGTCTGCGTTCCTCGTGGCGTGGGGCGTGCCGTGGCTGATCGGCGCGTGGTGGCGCGACCGGTCCGAGCGGGGGATGATCCGCGAGCGGGTCACCGGGGCCGCACTCGCCGCCGGTGGCGTCCTGGCCGGTGTGGCCGTGATCCTGCTCGCCGGCTACTCGCCGGAGCTGATCGACGTGACGGAGGGAGCGCGCTCGAACACCACGCCGCCGACCCTCTACACCGCGATCGCCGGGATCGCCCAGGTGGGCGTGCTGATGGTGCTGGCCGGCGCGCTCGACCACCTCGGGCGCCGCTGGCGCACGGTCTGGGACCGGGCGGGCACGCTGGCGGTCGGGGTGTACCTCTGGCACCTGACGGCTCTGACCCTGTGCGTCGGTGTGGTGGCGCTCGGCCTGCCGGCCCCACGCCGGCTCAGCGCGGGGTGGTGGCTCACCCGGCCGCTGTGGTGGGTCGCGGTCCTCGGGCTCACGGCCGGCCTGGCCCTCGCCACGGCGGCGGGCCAGCGGTGGCTGCGCCACCGGGCTCGGCCCCGCCCGGCGCCGACGACCGCGCGCCTGTTCCTCGGGGTCGTGGTGGCTACGGGTGGCGCGGCGCTGGTCGGTCTCCGGGGCCCGCGCACCCCCGCGCTGGGGCTGGCCTGCAGCCTGCTGCTGGTGGGGGGCTGGTGGCGGCTGCGAGTGCGCCGCGACGCCCTCAGCTGAAGCGGCGCAGCGCCATCATCGAGCGGACACGGGTCTCGGCCAGGTCCAATGCCGCAGCCCGAGGCGGCTGGCTGGACCGGGCCGAGCGGTCGAGCACCTCCTCGGTGTTGGCCCGGATCCGCTCGTCGATGGTGGCGAAGGCCTGGGTCTGCGTGCCGCCGGCGTACTCGACCGCTGCACAGATCACGCCGCCGGCGTTGGCGATGAAGTCGGGGAGCGACACCACGCCGCGCTCGTGCAGGCGCAGCTCGGCGTCGGGTGTCGCCGGGATGTTCGCGCCCTGGGCGATCAGCCGGGTCGACATCCGGTCGACGTTGTCAACGGTGATCACGTCGGGGCGGGCGGCAGGGATCCAGATCTCACACTCGACACCGATCAGGTCATCGCGCTCGAGCGGTGTGCCGGCGGGATGGGCGGCGACGGTGCCGGTGTCGCGCTTGGTGGTGACCAGCGCCTCCACGTCGAGGCCGGCCGGCTCGGCGATCGCTCCCGACGAGTCCGATGCGGCCACGAGCCGGCAGCCCCGCTCGGCCAGGAACCGGGCGGCGTGGATCCCGACGGCACCGAAGCCCTGGACCACGACCCTGGCGCCGTCCAGCTCGAGCCCCATCCGCTGCGCCGCCACGTCGATCGCGGCCGCCAGACCGAAGCCCGTCGCGCCGACCTCGTCGAGGGGGATCCCCCCGAGCACGGCGGGCAGGCCGACCGCCCGACCGATCTCGTCGAGCACCCACGCCATGCAGGTCTCGTCGGTCCCCATGTCCGGGCCGGGTGCTTACTCACGCAGGTCGGCGATGCTGCGGGCGAACGCCCGCACGAGACGCTCCTTGTCCGCAGCGGGCATTCGGGGGTCGGCGGCGATCACGGACTTGCCGCCGCCGTGGCGCAGACCCGCAGCCGCGTTCTTGAGCGTCATGGCGCGGGCCAGGAGGAAGCACTCTCGCGTCGTCACGTCCGGCGCCATGCGGACACCGCCGATGGCCTGGCCGGCAGCGACGTTGTCGATGACGACGGTGGCCCGCAGGCCGGTCGATCGCTCGGTGAGGTGGACCACCTTGGCGGGGCCGAGATCGTCGGTGAACAGGAACGGGTCGCTCGCCTCGTACCTCACGACGGAACCTCCACGTCGGGCGATCACCTCAGCCGTCAGCTGAGCATGGGCCGGCCAGCTCCACCTGGCGCCAGCGCCCCCTCGGGCGCTCCCACGTGGCCACGATGCCTCGTCGGGCGTGCCGGCCCCCAGGGCCGAAGGTCCGCAGGTCGGCCGGGCTCAGGCCGGCCGGCCCAGATCCATCGTCCAGTAGAGCGTGCCGTTCGCGGATGCGACCGCCGCGACACCGATCTCGGTGAAGTTGGCCGACAGGATGTTGGCCCGGTGGCCGGAGCTGGCCATCCACGCGTTCATGACGTCGTTGGCCGTCGGCTGACCGGCGGCGACGTTCTCTCCCCACGCCGACGGCCAGTAGCCAGCGGCGGTGATGCGCTGGTAGACGTTGGAGCCGTTGGAGCCGGTGTGGGACATCGTCGAGCGTTGCGCCTGGTCGCGGGAGTGGCCTTCGGCCGCACTCGTGAGGGCGCCGCTGATGGCCAGTGGCGCCAGCCCGCGGGCGGCGCGCTGCTGGTTGACGAGTGCGACGACCTGGGAGTTGACCGACAGCGAGGCGCTGGCCGTGCTGGTCGAGGGGGCCGGTGCCGGCGCGCACTGCAGCAAGCCGGCGGCGCCGAACAGGGTCAGTGCTGCGGTCATACCGAACGCGCCGAGGCGCTGGGTCAAGACGTGCTTCACAGGATCTCCGATCGCGCCCGCAGTCGGTCCGTCGAGGTGGTCAGTGGCCGCCCGGCCGTCATTGAATCGTAACCTTATCGGAAGATGATTGCGGAAAGTCGAGTCCTTGCGACGATCTTGACGCTGGCCCTCGCCGGGACGGCGTGCTCGCAGGCGTCGGATCCGTCTGCCAGCGCCGAACCCCCTGCTGGCAGCCCTGTCACCCCTTCGGCACAGTCTGCCACGACGTCGCCGGCGACGTCGACCTCGAGCGAGCTGGCGTCGATGACGGTGAGCACCGTCACCTCGAGCACCGCTGCGCCCAGCACCGTCATGCCGACCACGACCACCGCTGCCGACGCCATCCAGCAGATCGAGATCGGCCGGTCGGTCCAGGGACGGCCGATCGTGGCCGTCGAGCGAGGGACGCCTGGGGGACGCCGGGTGCTGGTGGTGGGCGTCATCCACGGCGACGAGGACGCCGGCCTCGCCATCGTCGAGCGCCTGCTGCGCGTGCCGGTGCCGGAGGGCATCGATCTCTGGGTGGTGCCGACCATGAACCCCGACGGGACAGCGCTCGGCCAGCGCACCAACGCCAACGGGGTGGACCTCAACCGGAACTTCCCCTACCGGTGGGGTCCGATCGCCGAGCCGGGCGACTGGCAGTACGCCGGCACCGAGCCGGCCAGTGAGCCGGAGACCGCAGCGATGGTCGGCTTCGTGTCGCTGCTGCAGCCCGAGCTGGGCATCTGGTACCACCAAGACCTCTACCGCATCTCGCCCGGACAGGGACGCGACGGCGAGCTGCGGGCCCGCTACGCCGAGCTCACCGGGCTCCCCCTCGTGCGGGTGACGGGCGGGACGTACACGGGCGTGGCGGCCACGTGGCAGCGCCAGACCCTCGCCGGGGCGATCGCCTTCATCGTCGAGCTCGGCCCGACGCTGTCCGGCGCAGAGGCCGACCGCCACGCCGCCGCCGTGGTCGACGTGGCGCAGCGCTAGCGGGACCAGGGGTGTGTCAGGCCGGGGGTGACGTGCGGTCCGGGGCGAGCTCCGCGCGCAGCTCGGCGATCTCGGCTCGCAGCGCGGCGAGCTGCGTCGCCACGGGGTCCGTCGCAACCTCGGGGGTGCGCTCGTTCGTCGGGCCGGGCGCCGGCGTCTTCTCGAAGAACTCGGCGAGCGAGCCGGCGAGCAGACCGATCAGCGCGATGCCGCCGACCATCAGGAGCACCGCCGAGGTGCGGCCGGTGGCCGTGACGGGGTACAGGTCGCCGTAGCCGACGGTGGTGAAGGTGACGATCGCCCACCACAAGGCGTCGCCGAAGGTCGCGAAGCCGGACGACGGCGGTTCGGCCTCTTTCACCACGTAGGCGCAGACCAGGATCAGCACCAGGGCGTACAGGCCCGCTCGCCCGAGGCGAGCCGCGAGCCGGCGCAGCACCCGTGTGGACCTTCCGGCGAGGATCAGTCGCAGCACCCGGGCCAAGCGAGCCAGACCGAGGATCGAGGCGTTGTCGGAGACCCCGGGGAGCAGGTACCAGGGGAAGGTCAGCACCACGACCACGGTGTCGAACACGCCGAAGCGGCTCCGGAGGTATCGGCGCTGCAGGACGAGATGGACGACGAGATCGGAGAGGAACACCAGCCACGAGGCGGTGTCGATGAGCACGAACGTGTCGTCCGCCCCCGGGCGGAGCAGGGCGGCGCCGATCGGGACGAGGGCGGCGGCCATGATGATCGGGCCCATGCGACGCTCCCAGGCCGCGAGGCGTGGATCGATCTGCGTCTTGGCCACCGTCGCAGGATATTGGAGCGCCAGCGCGTGCTCGCGGACCGTGTCGTGCGTCAGGCGATGGCGCCGAGGATCTGCGCGAGCAGGGCGTCGTAGTCGTCGAGCGCCGGCAGCTGGGGGAACTCCGCTCTCACGTTGTCCGGGGCGTGGAAGAGGAACCCCACGTCGGCGGCCAGGAGCATGGCGGTGTCGTTGTAGGAGTCGCCCGCCGCCACCACGCGGTAGTTGAGCGCCTGGAACGCGCGCACCGCGTGCCGCTTCTGATCGGCCATCCGCAGCGCGTAGCCGACGATGCGGTCGTCGTCCACCACGAGGCGGTGGCACAGCAGCGTCGGCCAGCCGAGCTGGCGCATCAGGGGTCGAGCGAACTGCTCGAAGGTGTCGGACAGCAGCACCACCTGGGTCCGCGAGCGCAGCTCGTCGAGGAACTCCCGGGCACCGGGGAGCGGTCCGAGGCCGTCGATGACCTCCGCAATGAGCGACAGCGTGAGCCCGTGCTCGTCGAGCAGGCGCAGGCGGCCGCGCATCAGCACGTCGTAGTCCGGCTCGTCCCGGGTGGTCCGGCGCAGCGCCTCGATGCCGGTGCGCTCGGCAACGGCGATCCAGATCTCAGGGACGAGCACCCCCTCGACGTCGAGGGTCACGATGGACTGGCGAGGCGTCGGCTGGGCGCTCATGGGGACCCAGTCTCACCCATCCGGCCGCCGGATGGACGAGTTCGCCGGCCGTCGCCCAGGTCGCGCGCACCACCCGCCACTGCGCCGGCTGCGCGGCGGGCCCAGCGAACGGGCTGCACGACCCGACTTCGTCAGGACATCGTCACGGCCCCTGACGCACAGTGGTGGCCCTCCTACGATGGGCAACCGCATGGTGGCGAACGGTGGCGAGGTGGGGCGTTCGGGATCCGGGCCGATGCGCTGCGCGCTGATCGGCGCCGACACGCTGCTGATCGAGTGCGCTGAGATGCTCCTGGCGCGCGGCCATCACGTGGTGGTCGTGGCCGCCGGCTCCGACCGGGTGGCGAGCTGGGCGACGGGTCGGGGCATCCCGGTGGTGCACGCCGTCGGGCCGGCCGAGTCGTGGGCCGGACCGCTCATCGCCCACGACGTCGAGGTGGCGTTCGCGATCACCCACCTCGCCGTGCTGCCGGCCGAGATCCTGCGCTGGCCCACCGTCGCCGCGGTGAACTTCCACGACGGGCCGCTCCCGGCCCATGCCGGGCTCAACGCGCCGATGTGGGCCCTGCTGCAGGGAGAGACCACCTACGGCATCTCGTGGCACCTCATCACGGAGGGGGTCGACGAGGGTGACCTGCTGCTGCAGCGCACCTTCGAGGTGTCCGATCGCGAGACGGCGCTGTCGTTGAACACCCGGAACTTCGAGGCGGCGATCGAGTCGTTCGCCACGCTGGTCGACGACCTCGCTGCGGGTCGGGCTGTCCGGTCGCCCCAGGAGCCATCCGCCGCACGTCAGGTGCACCGCCGCCGTGATCGCCCGGCATCGATGTGCGTGATCGACTGGCGACGACCGGCCGCCGAGATCGACCGGCTCGTGCGGGCGCTCGATGTCGGGCCGTATGCCAACCCGCTCGGCCGGGCGACGCTGCTCCACGACGGTTGGGCGATGAGCGTCACGCACTCACAGGTCCACACGGACGTACGCGGCGTTCCGGGCGAGATCCTCGCCGTCGGCGAACAGGAGCTCGTCGTGCGGTGCGGCGACACCGCCGTGGGCCTGAGCGGGCTGACCACCCTCGACGGCGTCGGCGTTCCCGTGGCGGTGGCCGCCGCCCAGCGGGGCTGGGCGCCCGGTCGTCGGCTCGATCTGCTCGATGACGAGCGTGTCGCAGAGCTCACCGAGCTGGGCCAGCGGCTCGCAGCGCACGAGCCCGGCCACCACGCGCGCCTGCTCCGCTTCGAGCCGGCCCCGCTCCCGTGGGCCGGGGTGGCCGGCCCCGGCCACATCGCCCACCACGACGCCGTCGCGGTCCCCTTGCCGGCCGCGTGCCGAGAGCGCTCCACCGACCCCACCGCTGCGGTCGTCGCCGCCTTCGCCGTGCTGATCTCCCGGCTCACCGGTCGGTCGTCGGTGCACCTCGGCGCCAGCGACGCCGCCATCGTCGCCGACCGGTCGCGCGGTGGGCCCCTGGTGGCGCCGTGGGTCCCGCTCGCGCTCGAGGTCGACCTCGCCGCCCCCTTCGCCGCGGCCACGGACGCCGTGACCGCAGCATTGGCCGAGATGGCGAGCCGTGGTGCCATGGTGGCCGATCTGGTCGCGCGGGAGCCGGACCTGGCTCGTCGGGCCGCCGCGGGCGGCCTCGTGAAGCCGCTCGGTCTCCGACTCGACGGCGGTGAGGGTCTGGTCGCCGGATCCACCGCGGAGCTGGTGCGTCAAGACGACGGGCAGTGGTGGTTCCGCTTCGACGCCGCCCTGCTCGAACGGCGCGACGCCGAGCTGTGCGTCGACTGCCTCACGTCGGTGCTGGCCGCTGGGGCCATGGACCCCGGCATGGTGGCGTCCGAGATCGACGTGCTCGGTGACCAGATCCGGCACGAGGTGCTCGAGGCGTGGAACGATACGGCCACGGCCGTGCCCGCGGGGGAGTGCATCCACCACCTGTTCGAGGCACAGGCCGACCGCACGCCCCTGACCCCCGCCGTCGTGTTCGAGGACCGAGCGCTCACGTACGCGGAGCTCGACGCACGAGCCAACCAGCTCGGGGCCCACCTCCGCGCGCTCGGGATCGGGCCCGACTCCCTGGTCGGGATCCACGTCGAGCGGGGGCTCGACCTGATGGTCTGCGTGCTCGGTGTGCTGAAGGCGGGCGGCGCCTACGTCCCCCTCGACCCCACGTACCCGGACGACCGCCTGCGCCACATGATCGCCGACAGCGGCGCCACCGTCATCCTCACCCAGCAACGCCTCGAGCGCTCGCTGCCACTGCCCCCCGGGAGCGACGCCCATGTGGTGCGAGTCGACGCCGACTGGCCGGCGATCGCTCGGTGCCCGGCCGAGCGGGTCCGCGCGGCGACCACCCCGGAGCACCTGGCCTACTGCATCTACACGTCGGGGAGCACCGGCCTGCCCAAGGGGGTGCTGGTCGAGCACCGCAACGTGGTGAGCTTCTTCACCGGCATGGATGCGCGGGTGGCGCACGACCTGCCCGCCACCTGGTTCGCCGTGACGAGCCTGTCGTTCGACATTTCGGTGCTGGAGCTGCTGTACACCACCGCCCGCGGCTTCACCGTGGTCGTGCACCTCGACCGTGAGCGGGGCGACGACGGCCTCGCCGGACACGCTGGCGCCGCCCCCCGCCCGATCGACTTCTCGCTCTTCTACTTCAACGGTGACGAGGCCGAGCACACCGGGCCGGACAAGTACCGCCTGCTCCTCGACGGTGCTCGCTGGGCCGACCAGCACGACTTCGTGGCCGTCTGGACGCCCGAGCGCCACTTCCACGCCTTCGGTGGGCTCTACCCGCAGCCGGCCGTCACCGGGGCCGCGGTCGCCGCCGTGACCGAGCGGGTGGCGATCCGTGCCGGTTCGGTGGTGCTGCCGCTCAACCACCCGATCCGGGTGGCCGAGGCGTGGAGCGTGGTCGACAACCTGTCCAACGGACGGGTCGGCCTGGGCATCGCAGCCGGCTGGCATCCGGACGACTTCGTGCTGATGCCCGACGGCTACGCCGATCCCAAGCAGCGGATGTTCCGTGACATCGATGTCGTGCGCCGGCTGTGGCGCGGCGAGGAGGTGAGCTTCCCGGGGCCCGGCGGGCGGGAGCCGGCGGTGAGGACGCTGCCCCGTCCGGTGCAGCCCGAGGTGCCGATCTGGGTGACGACCGCTGGCAACCCCGAGACGTACGTCCAAGCGGGTGCCATTGGTGCCAACCTGTTGACGCACCTGCTCGGTCAGTCCGTCGAGCAGCTGGCACCCAAGGTCGCCGCCTACCGCCAGGCCCGTGCGGACGCCGGCTTCGATCCGGCGACGGGGATCGTGTCGGTGATGCTGCACACGTTCGTCGGCGACGACGAGGACCGCGTCCGCGAGCTCGTCCGCGAGCCGCTGAAGGCCTACCTGGCCACGGCCCTTTCGCTGGTGAAGGACGACGCATGGGTCTTCCCCGCCTTCAAGCGACCGCCCGGCGTGGAGCCCCCGGCCGGCAACGAGCTCGCTCACCTCGGGCCCGAGGAGGTCGACGCCATCTTGGAGCACGGGTTCGTTCGCTACTACGAGACGAGCGGGCTGTTCGGCACTCCCGAGCGGGCGATGAGCATGGTCGAGCGGATGCGGGCCATCGGCGTCGACGAGATCGCCTGTCTCATCGACTTCGGCGTCAGCTCGAACGTCGTGCTCGAGCACCTGCCCCACCTCGGGGAGCTGCAGCGCAGGGCGAACGCGCGCACGCGCCCCGCACCGGTGGCAGCGACTGAGCAGTCGGTCGCTGCCCAGCTGCGCCGCCACGGCGTGACCCACCTGCAGTGCACGCCGTCGATGGCGCGGATGTTCACCCTGCAGGACGACACCCGTGCCGCCCTCGCCGAGGTGGCGCACGTCTACGTCGGCGGCGAGGCGTTGCCGGCGGCTCTGGCCGGGGAGCTCGCCGGGCTGGTGCGCAGCGGCGACGTCACCAACATGTACGGGCCCACCGAGACCACGATCTGGTCGACGACGTGGAAGGTCAGGGCGCCGCTCGAGTCGGTGCCGATCGGCACCCCGATCGCCAACACCCGGGTGTACGTCCTCGACCAGCACCTCGAGCCGGTGCCGCCCGGGGTTCCGGGCGAGCTGTGGATCGGCGGTGACGGTGTGGTGCGCGGCTACCACCGCCGGCCCGAGCTCACCGCGGAGCGCTTCGTCGCCGATCCGTTCCGGCCGGGTGGGGCGCGCATGTACCGCACGGGTGACCTCGCCAGGTGGCGTCGACAGGCCGATGGCACGGCAGTGCTCGAGTTCCTGGGACGTGTCGATCACCAGGTCAAGGTCCGCGGCTACCGCATCGAGCTCGGCGAGATCGAGGCCCGCCTCGGCCAGCACCCGGCGGTGCGCGAGTGCGTCGTGGTGGTGCGCGCCGATGCGGCCGGCGACGGCGAACTCGTCGCGTTCGTGTCGGCGCGCCACGGGAGCCGCCCGGACGTCGCCGAGCTCAAGGACCACCTGCGCGTCACCCTGCCGCCGCCGATGGTGCCCGCCCACGTGGTGGTGCTCGACGACCTGCCCCACACGCCGAACGGCAAGATCGACCGTCGTGCCCTCCCCGAGCTCGGGGAGGTGACGGGGCGTCCGGCGGGTCGGCCGGCGCCGGCGGAGAACGATCTCGAGCGGCTGGTGCTCGACGCGTGGCACCAGACGCTGGCCAACACGTCGATCGGTGTGGACGACAACTTCTTCGACGCCGGCGGCCACTCGCTGCTCGTCGTGCGCCTGCAGCGGCGTCTCAACGAGTGCCTCTCCGCCCCGGTGCCGCTGACCGAGCTGTACCGGTACCCGACCGTGAGGAGCTTCGTCGCCTCGCTCACCGACGAGCGAGCCGCCAGCGGCGCCCAGCAGGGCCTGGACCGAGCCGCCCGGCGCCGTGAGAGCATGTCGCGACGGCGCGCACGCTGAGGAGGTCTCGCGGGTGGCGGACGACAACGACATCGCGATCGTCGGCATGGCGGTGCACGTGCCGGGTGCGGGCAACGTGGAACGGCTCTGGCAGAACCTGCGCCACGGCGTCGAGAGCGTGGTGGCGCTCACCGACGAGGAGCTGCTCGCGGCAGGCGTGGCTCGCGAGGTCCTGCTGCGGCCGAGCTACGTGCGCGCCGCGGCGCCGCTCGACGACATGGAGATGTTCGACGCAGAGTTCTTCGGGTTCTCCCCGAAGGAGGCGGCCATCCTCGACCCGCAGCACCGGCACTTCCTGACATGCGCCTGGGAGGCCCTCGAGGACGCCGGTCACCCGCCGGAGGCCTTCGACGGCTCCATCGGCGTGTTCGCCGGGTGCGGGATGGGCAGCTACTTCGCGTTCAACCTGCTGACGAACCCCGAGCTGGTCCGCAACGTCGGGCTGTTCCTGCTTCGCCACACCGGCAACGACAAGGACTTCCTGGCCACGCGGGCGAGCTACCTGTTCGATCTGCGGGGGCCGGCGGTCAACGTGCAGACCGCGTGCTCGACGTCGCTGGTCGCCACCCACCTCGCCTGTCAGCACCTGCTCTCGTTCGAGTGCGACATGGCGCTGGCCGGTGGGGTGACCATCGAGATCCCACATCGGCGTGGCTACCACTACGAGCCGGGCGAGATCCTGTCCCCCGACGGCCACTGCCGGGCGTTCGATCACCGAGCGGAGGGAACCGTGTTCGGCAGCGGCGCCGGAGTGGTGGTGCTGCGACGCCTGCAGGACGCGCTCGACGATGGTGACCACGTCTACGCCGTCATCAAGGCAACGGCGGTCAACAACGACGGCTCGCAGAAGGTCGGGTACCTGGCGCCGTCCGTCGACGGGCAGGCGGCGTGTGTGGCCGAGGCGCTCTCCGTCGCCGGCGTGAGCGCCGACACGATCGGCTACGTGGAGTGCCACGGTACGGGCACCGCGATGGGTGACCCGATCGAGGTGGCGGCCCTGACCCAGGCGTTCCGCGAGACCACCGACGCGGTGGGCTTCTGCGGGATCGGCAGCATCAAGACCAACATCGGGCACCTGGACACGGCGGCGGGTGTGGCCAGCCTGGTGAAGGCCTCGCTCGCAGTGGAGCGCGGCGAGCGTCCGCCGAGCCTCAACTTCGAGGCCGGCAACCCGCTCATCGACTTCGGTGCGAACCCGTTCTTCGTGCAGGACCGTCTGGAGGAGTGGAAGACCGACGGCGGACCGCGTCGGGCGGGCGTCAACTCGCTGGGCGTCGGCGGCACCAATGCCTTCGCAATCGTGGAGGAGCCGCCGTTGCTCGAGACGCAGCCCAGCCGCCGGCCGTGGCAGCTGCTCGTGGTCTCGGCTCGCACTCGCACCGCGCTCGACCAGGCCACGACCCGCCTGGCGGAGCACCTCGCGGCCCACCCTGAGCTCGACCTCGGCGACGTGGCCTGGACGCTGCAGACAGGTCGCCGGGCCTTCGCCGAGCGGCGGGTGGTGGTGACCCGAGACCGGTCCGAGGCCGTCGAGCTGCTCAATGGGCCCGACGCTCGACGGGTGTTCTCCCACCGCGCCTCGAACGACCCGAAGCAGGTCGCGTTCATGTTCCCTGGGGGCGGCGCCCAGTACCCCCGCATGGCGTTCGACCTCTACCGCGACGAGCCGGTCTTCGCTGCGCACGTCGACGCCGGTCTGGCCTTGCTCGAGGCCCGCCACGGACTCGACCTGCGGCCGCTGCTGCTCGCTGACGACGGCGAGCTGGTCGAGGCGGGGCGCCGGCTCGAGGCACCGTCGGTCCAGCTCCCGGCGATCTTCGTGGTCGAGCACGCCCTTGCCCAGCTGCTGATGAGCTGGGGCATCACACCGAGCGCGCTGGTCGGCCACAGCGTCGGGGAGAACACCGCCGCCTGCGTCGCCGGCACGATGTCGTTCAAGGACTGCCTCGGGCTCGTGGTGCTTCGGGGGCGTCTCATGGACGAGGTGGCCGGTGGGATGCTGGCCGTGGCACTCGATCCCGACGAGCTCCACCCGCTCCTCGACGAGGAGGGGCTCGACCTGGCAGCGGTGAACGCTCCAGAGCTCTGCGTGGCCTCGGGTTCCCGCGAGGCGCTCGACCGGCTGGCCGTACGGCTCGAGGCGGCGGGTGTCGAGGCCCAGCGCGTGCGCATCGACATCGCGGCGCACAGCCGGCTCCTCGAACCGGTGCTGGCCGAGTTCGGCGCGTACCTGCGCTCGATCGAGCTGCGCGAGCCGACGATCCCGTGGGTGTCGAACACGAGCGGCACGTGGATCACCTCGGCGGAGGCGACGGACCCGGACTACTGGGTACGCCACCTGCGCAGCACCGTGCGGTTCGCCGATTGCACCGCCGTGCTCGCCGAGGACCCGGGCCGGCTGTACCTGGAGGTCGGCCCGGGCAAGGCGCTGTCGTCGATGGTGCGGATGCACCGCGCGGTGAAGGCCAGCCAGGCGGCGCTGCCGACGTTGCGCCACGCCGACGAGCAGGTCGACGACAGCGCGTTCTTGCTGACCACGCTCGGACGCATCTGGGCAGTGGGCGGCACCCTCGACACGGCCCGTCTCTTCGAGGGCGAGCAGCGCCGGCGGGTGTCACTGCCGACGTATCCCTTCCAGTCGCAGCGGTACTTCATCGAGCCGGGCCAGCAACCGTCTGCGGCGGAGCTGGCGTCCACGCCCCTGGTCGACCGCGTCGACGACGAGGACGCGTGGTGCTGGGAGCCGGCGTGGCGGCCCCGGGAGGTGGAGGACGCGACCGTCGAGGCCATGACGTGGCTCGTGATCCTGGACGACGTCGGGGTGGGCGCGAAGGTGGTCGAGCGTCTTCGCGCCGCTGGCCATCACGTCGTCACGGCAACGTCCGGCGACACCTTCCAGCGGCTCTCCGACGACCGGTACGTGCTGGCACCCGAACAGGGTCGCGAGATGTACGACGAGCTGGTCAGGGACCTCGTCCGTTCGGGGCAGGTGCCCGACCGGATCGCGCACCTCGCGCTCGTGTCCGGGTCGGAGCAGTTCCGGCCCGGCTCCAGCTTCTTCCACCGCAACCAGGAGCTGGGCTTCTACAGCGTGCTGTTCCTCGCCCAGGCGTGGCAGGCGGAAGGGATCAGCCGGCCCCTGCACATGGTGGTGACGACCTGTGGCGCGCAGCGCGTCGGGCCGCGAGACCAGGTGCCGTGGCCGGAGCAAGCGACCGTGCTCGGGCCCGTCAAGGTGATCCCGCGGGAGATGGCCGGCGTCACCGTGTCCAGCGTCGATCTCGACCCCGCCGACCTCACCCCCCGGCGCCGGGCACGGGTCGTGGTGGCGGACGTGCTCGGGAAGGCCCGGGACCGGCTCCTCGACGGCGGGCCGGAGCGGGCGGCGACGCTCGTCGACCTGCTCGACGCGGAGCTGCGCGCCCCGGCCAGCAACGACGCGGTGGCGTTCCGGAGCGGTCGTCGCTTCCTGCAGCGGCTCCGGCGCGTTCGGCTGGACCCTGTCGACGAGCTGCCGCTGCGACAGGGTGGGGTGGTGCTCGTGACCGGCGGCCTGGGCGGGATCGGCCTCGAGGTGGCAGCGCACCTGCACCGGGTCCGCGGGGCGCGACTCGCGCTGCTCGGGCGCGACGGGCTGCCCGAGCGGGCGATGTGGGACGACCTCGTGCGCGACCTCGGGCCCGATCACCCCACCGCTCAGCGGATCTCCCGGGTCCGAGAGCTCGAGGCGGCGGGCGCCGAGGTGCTCGTGGTCGACGGGGACGTGACCGACGTGGCGCGCATGACCGAGGTGGTGGCCGAGGTGCAGGCCCGATTCGGCGGGTTGCACGGTGTTGTCCACGCGGCCGGCACGGTCGACGATGCGCCGCTCGGGGCCAAGAGCCAGTCCGAGGTGGATGCCGTGCTGGCACCGAAGGTGTACGGGACGATGGTGCTCGACCAGCTGCTGGCGCCGGACACGCTCGAGCTGTTCGTCGTGTTCTCGTCCACGAGCACCGTGATCGCGCCCGTCGGGCAGGTCGACTACGTGGCCGCCAACGCGTTCCTCAACGCCTACGCCCAGGCGCGTCGAGGGGTCCTGGCGCTGGGTTGGGGGGTGTGGAGCGACACCGGCATGGCGGCCCGAGCGGCGCGAGGCATGGGGGGTCCCGCGGCCGCACCCGAGCAGGTGCCCTGCCAGCACCCGTTCTTCGACCACCGCACCACCGACGCCAAGGGCGTGAGCACCTTCTCCGCGACCTGGTCCGCGACGTCGTGCTGGTTCCTCGACGACCACCGCACCGCAGACGGGCTGGCGCTGCTGCCCGGCGCCGGGTACCCCGAGCTCGCTCGCGCTGCGCTGGCCGAGCTGGGGATCGAGCGGCCGTTCACGATCCGCGATCTCGTCCTGCTCCGCCCGCTGGCCGTCGCCGACGACGCGCCCCGCGAGGTCGTGGTGCGCCTGACGCCAACGGCGGAGGGCTACTCGCTGGTCGTGCGGGCACGGGTGACGATCGGGGCCGCCGGCACCGGCGGATCACCGGACGTCGAGCTCGCCGGGTGGCAAACGACCGCTCAGGCCATGCTGGCGCTCCACGACCTGGCCACCCCTGCTCCGCTCGACCTCGAGGCGACCGAGCACCGGTGCCTGCGACGGGCGCCGACGCGCACGCACCAACAGGACCACCTCCGGTTCGGCCCCCGGTGGGACGTGGTCGAACGGGTGGTGACCGGCGACGACAGCGCCGTGGCCCGCCTGCGGGTGCCCGACCGCCACGTCGAGGACCTGGACGCCGTCGGGCTCCACCCGGGGCTGGTCGACCTGGGCACCGGCTTCGCCATGGACCTCATCGCCGGTTACCGGGGTGATCGGCTGTGGGTACCGGTCGGATACCAGGAGGTGCGCGTCCACGACCGCCTGCCGCAGGCCGTGGTGGCCGTGGCGACGGCGTCGACGACGAGCTCGGAGGAGTCCGGGTTCGCGACGTTCGACGCGACGCTCGCCGCTGCGGACGGTCGGGTGCTGGTCGAGGTGGAGGGGTTCACCATCAAGCGGCTCGACGGACCGCTCGACATCGATCTCGGGCGCGCTGACGACGCGCTCGACGTCGAGCTCGACCCCTTCCCGGTAGGGGAGCGAGCGCTCTCGCCGCCGGAGCTGGCGTTCCAGCACAACGTCGCCCGAGGCATCCGGCCCGCAGAAGGCGTCCGGCTGTTCGAGCGCGCCCTGCGCAGCCGCGTCGGCCCGGTGGTCTACGTCAGCTCGATGGATCTGCCGACGCTGGTCGAGCAGGCGGAGGCGGCGGCCGCTGCGCAGCGTCATCCCGCCGGCGCGACGCTCGGTGCCAGCTTCGCCCGCCCGGAGCTGGCCTCGGAGTTCCTCGCGCCGCGAGACGACATCGAGGCCACGCTCGTCGAGATGTGGCAGGAGCTGCTGGGGATCGACGAGGTCGGTGTGCGCGACAGCTTCTTCGATCTGGGAGGGCACAGCCTGATCGCAGTGCGGCTGTTCGCCCAGGTGAAGCGCACCTTCTCCGTGGAGTTCCCCATCTCCGTGCTGTTCGAGGCACCGACGGTCGAGGCGTGCGCCGAGCTCGTCCGCGCGGCACGGCCCGCCGGTGCCTCGGGCACCGCCACCGCGCGAGAGACAGCGATCCAGCCTCGCTACCGGTACCTGGTGGCCATGCACCCGGGCGAGGGTGGACCCCGGCGCCCCTTCTTCATGGTGGCGGGGATGTTCGGCAACGTGCTGAACCTGCGCCACCTCGCCCATCAGGTCGGCACCGACCGCCCGTTCTACGGCGTGCAGGCCCGGGGGCTGTTCGGCGACGACCAGCCCCACGAGACCTTCGAGGAGATGGCGCGCGACTACCTGGTGGAGGTGCGGACCGTTCAGCCCCACGGTCCCTACCTGCTCGGCGGGTTCTCGGGCGGGGGGATCGCCGCCCTGGAGATGGCCCGCCAGCTCCATGCCGACGGTGAGCAGGTCGCCCTCCTCGTGCTGCTGGACACCCCGCTGCCGACCGACGAGCGGCTCACCACGAGCGAGAAGGCGCAGATGCACGCCCAGAACCTGCGCCGGATGGGGTGGCGCTACCCCGCCGACTGGCTGCGCACGCGGGCGGAGTGGGAGCGACGCCGCTGGCGCAGCCGTCGCGGCGAGGTGACCCAGGTCGACCAGGGCGCGCTCCACTCGACCGAGATCGAGGCCGCGTTCTACCGGGCGCTGTCGCGCTATGCCGTGCGACCCCACCGGGGCCAGATCACGCTGTTCCGGCCACCGCTGCGACCCGCTCACGTCTTCGCCTCCGGGCGCCAGATCGACGTGGTCCGCAACTTCCTGCACGACGACAACGGCTGGACGCCCTACTGCGACGAGCTGGTCGTCGAAGTGGTGCCGGGCGACCATGACAGCATGGTGCTCGAGCCGAACGTCCGGGTGCTGGCGGGTCATCTCCGGGACGCCATCTCCGAGGCCGACCCGCCGTGACCGACGACGAGCTGGCGGTGGTGGAGGGCGCGCTGTGCGAGCTCGCCGGGCCAGGCGTGCGCAGCGGCGTGGCACGCGTCATCGACGGCGATCCCGACCGGTTGGCGCCACTGGAGCGGGCCTTGCTCGGTCGTGCCCACGAGCGGCGGCGGCGCGAGCTGGCAGCAGGTCGCCAGCTGCTCCGCTCGCTCATGGGTGTCGACGTGGCGGTCCCGCGCGCGCCGAGCGGCGGCCCCGCCGTGCCGGCCCAGTTCGTGGCCAGCCTCGCCCACGATCCGGAGCTGGTCGTGGCGGTGGTGGCCGAGGCAGCCTCGGTCGGCGCGCTCGGGCTCGACATCGAGCCGCGCGCGGTGCTGGACGTGGCGACGGCCACCGTGGTCCTGCGACCCGACGAAGCCGGGCTCGACCCGTGCCTGGCGTTCGTGCTGAAGGAGGCGGCCTACAAGGCCTGGAGCTCGCTCGGCGGCCGGTTCCTCGAGCACCACGACGTGCGCGTCGACGTGGACGGGCAGGCCTTCACGGCGACCGTCCACCCGGACCGCGTCGCGATCCGTGGTCGCTGGGGCGCAGTGGCCGGACGATGGCTCGCACTGGCCAGCCTGCCCTGAGGGGATCGCGTCGCTCAGGTCTGGCGGCGCTCGGCGATGGCGAGCAGGTTTCCCTCGCTGTCGTGGAAGAAGGCCATCCACTCCTCGAGGCCGGCCGGGGCGAACGTGCCGTCGTGGCGGTGGAGGAGGTGCGGGCCCCGCTCGAACGTGACGCCGGCGCCGACGAGGCGCTGGTGCTCGGCCTCGATGTCGTCGACCTCGACGTAGAGCAGCGCCGTCGGGGCAGCCGCGTCGAGTAGCACCCGCGTCTCGCCGAGCTGGAAGAACGCCAACCCAGGCGGATCGAACCGGCCCAGGAACGTCAGCTGGAGCACATCGCCGTAGAAGCGCACCGCTCGGTCCAGGTCGTGGACGCGCTGAGCCACCTGCAGGAGTCGTCGATCGCTCGTCATCGTGGTCATCGTCGCAGATGGGGCCCCTCGCCGTACAACCACCGTCGTCGCTGCCTCGTCGCGTGTGGCTACTGTCGCCGGACCGAGGCAAGGAGGAGCCGATGGCGCAGGTGCTGGTGGACCGGGACGGACCGGTGATGACGGTGACGATGAACCGTCCGCAGCGCAAGAACGCTATGACGATGACGATGTTCTCGCTCATGGCCGACGCCTGGAAGGAGGCGAGCGACGATCCGGAGATCCGCGTCGTGATCCTCACCGGCGCCGAGGGCAGCTTCTCGTCGGGGATGGACCTCCGGGCGATGTCCGGCGACGTCGACGAGGAGGGCACGATCGACACCAGCGAACGGCTCCGCGACGACCCCGACTTCATCTACCGGGGCCTGCTCAAGACGTACCGGCCCTCGAAGCCCGTCATCGCGGCGGTGGAGGGTTCGGCGATCGCGGGGGGCACCGAGATCCTGCAGGGGACCGACATCCGGGTGGCGGGGGAGAGCGCCCGGTTCGGCGTGTCCGAGGCGAGGTGGTCCCTGTACCCGATGGGCGGCTCGGCGGTGCGGCTGCGACGCCAGATCCCCTACACCGTGGCGGCCGACCTGCTGCTGACCGGTCGGCACATCACCGCCGCCGAGGCCCACCAGCTCGGGCTGATCGGTCACGTCGTGCCCGACGGCCAGGCGCTTCCACGGGCCCGGGAGATCGCCGACACCATCGCTGCCAACGGTCCACTCGCCGTGGAGGCGATCCTGCGGACGTTGCGTGAGACCGAGACGATGTCCGAGGCCGAGGCGTTCGCCCACGAGGCCTCGTACGGCCTGGCCGTGTTCGGCTCCGAGGATGCGAAGGAGGGGCCGCGGGCCTTCGCCGAAGGGCGCACGCCGGTGTTCCGTCGCCGCTGACGCTCACCACTGCATCGTGTCGCCGGGCGCCAGCTGGCGGAGCCGATCGTCGAGTCCACTGGCCCGCAGCCGGCCGGCGAACTCCTCGGGTGGCGTGTCGAGCCATCCCGGTCGGCCGCGCCGAGGCGTGATGGGGCTGAACGTCCCCCAGTGGATCGGGACCACGACCCTCGGGTCGATCCACTCCACGGCTGTCGCAGCGCGCTCCGGGTCGAGGTGGCCGTCGCCGAGGGTCGGTCCCCACCCCCAGATCGGGAGCAGCGCCACATCGATCGGTCCGAGGTCGCGCATGGCGCCGAACAGGTCGGTGTCGCCGGCGAAGTAGGCCCTCCGGTCGCCGTGCCCGAGCACGAAGCCGAGCGGCTCGGCGCGCAGGCGACCGAACGGGCTTCGACGGTTCCCGTGGGCGGCCGGGATCGCGACCACCTTCAGGCCGTCGAGGTTCACCTCATCGCCCGCCACCAGCTCGTCGACCTCGTGGAACCCGGCGCCGCGCACGAGACGGCCGCCACCGCGCGGGACGAGCAGCGGCACGTCACGGTCGAGGCGGCGCAGGGACGGCAGGTGGAGGTGATCGTGGTGCAGGTGGGAGATCACGACGGCGTCGATGCCCGCGAGCGCTCGCGCGTCGACGGCGCCGTGACGGCGGAGGTGGCCGAGGCGCGAGGTGAGCGCCGGATCGGTGAGGACCCGGCGGCCCGCGAGGTCGAGCACCGCCGACGCGTGGCCGATCCAGGTGACGGTGTCGGCACTCACGGCGAGGAGGGTACCCAGGTCGAGCCACTCGCCGTCCGGCCGGTACGGTGCCGGCCGTGGACGGGGCACCGACGAACGAGCTCGGCTTCTACACGCTGGCCGGGGCGCCACGATCGCCGCGGGACCTCATCGAGGAGGTGCGGACGGCCGAGGAGATGGGCCTCGGCTCGGTGTTCATCTCCGAGCGGTTCAACGTGAAGGAGGCCGGGGTGCTGAGCGGAGCGGTCGCCGGCGTCTCGGAGCGTCTGGGCATCGCGACAGCGGCCACGAACCACACCACGCGGCACCCCATCGTGACGGCGTCCTTCGCCACCACGATGCACCGGATGACCGGCGGCCGCTTCACGTTGGGGTTGGGCCGGGGGATCGCGCCGATGTTCTCGGCGTTCGGGATCCCGAACGCGACCACTGCGGGGCTCGAGGACATGGCCGGCCTGCTGCGCCGGCTCTGGCGGGGTGAGGCGGTGATCGGTCACGACGGGCCGGCGGGGAAGTACCCGGTACTGGTGCTCGACACCGACTTCGACGAGGACATCCCGCTCGGGATCACCGCCTTCGGGCCCAACACCCTGGCCCTCGCCGGGCGGGCGTTCGACTGTGTGGTGCTGCACACGTTCTTCACCGACGAGACGCTGGTCCGCTGCGTCGACACCGTGCGCACCGCGGCCGAGGCGGCGGGTCGCGATCCGGCCTCGGTGCGGATCTGGTCGGTGCTGGCCACCGTCGGCGACCACCTCGACGAGGACCTGCGGCTCAAGAAGACCGTGGGCCGGATGGCCACCTACCTGCAGGGCTACGGTGACTTGATGGTCGAGACCAACCGGTGGGATCCCCAGGTGCTCGCCCGCTTCCGGGCCGATCCCTTCGTGCAGGGGTTCCGCGGGGCGTTCGACGCCAAGGCGACTTCGGACGAGCTGCAGCATGTCGCCGCCCTCATCCCCGATGAGTGGCTCGCTGCTGCCGCCACCGGCTCACCGGGCCAGTGCGTGGCGACGATCCGCTCCCAGCTCGACCTGGGGGCCGACGGGGTGATCCTCCACGGCGCGTCGCCGGCCGAGCTGGCGCCGATCGTCGCCGAGTACCGGCGGACCCGGCCGTCGGGGCGATTCGACCACCTGTGCGCCAACCCCGGTCGCACCTAGGCGTCAGCGGACCAGCGCCGCCAGCCGCCTCGGTGCCACCAACAGGTAGGCCTCGCGCAGGATCGAGCCCACCTCGTCCCAGTCGACGTCCACGTCGAGGCGCACGCCGAGCCAGCCCCGGTGGCCGACATAGGGCGGGCGGAAGAAGCGCTGCGGCTCGGTCTCGACGAGCTGCTGCTGCACGCCGGGAGGGGCGGGTACCCACAGGGCGAGGCGGCCATCACCGTGGTGGTCGTCGTGGAACATGGCGAGCGTCTTCTTGGCGGCGACGAAGAACGTAGGCGCGCCGTGGCTCGAGCGCTCGGTGACCTCCGGCAGGGAGGAGCACAGCCGCCGGACCTTCGCGAGCGCGTCGTGCGTCATCCCCACAGCGTCGCACGGACTCGCGATCCGCGTGTCGTACGGTTCACGACCGATGAGCCCGACGTCTCGCCCGCCGGACAGCTGGGGGGCCCGCCTCCGCCGGTGGGCGCCGCGGCGCGCCGACCTGACGGCCGACCTTGCTGTCGGGCTCACCGGTGCCGTCGGCAGCGTTCCCGACGGCATGGCGGCGTCGGCGCTGGCCGGCGTGGGGCCGCAGTACGGGCTGTACGCCAGCTTCGCGGGGCCTATCCTCGGCGGTCTCACGTCGAGCACGGTGCTGCTGCGCATCACCACGACCAGCGCCGCGGCCCTCGCCGCCGGAGAGCTGTTCTCCGGTGTGCCCGACGGCGAGCGGATCCCGACGCTGGTCACCCTCGTCGTGCTGACCGGCGTGGCGCTGATCGTGGCCGGATGGCTTCGGCTCGGTCGGTTCGTGCGCTTCGTCTCCCACTCCGTGATGGTCGGGTTCCTGACGGGTGTGTCGCTGCTGGTGGCGCTCGGGCAGCTGTCGAACGTCACCGGGGTGGCCACCCACGGGCCGAACGCGGTGGTGAAGGCGTGGAACGTGGTCACCAACCTCGGTGACGCCGATCCGGCGACGATCCTCGTGGCCGTCCTGGCTGCGGGCTTCTCACTGGCTGCGATGCGGACGCCGTTCGCCAGCTTCGGGCCGCTCGCCACGCTGGTGGTGTCCGCGGCGGTGGTCGGGGTGTTCGACCTCGACAGCGTGGCGACGGTCGGGAACATCCCAGCGGGCATCCCGGCCCCGCAGCTGCCGCAGCTCTCGGTGCTGACCGTCGACATGGTGACGGCGGCGGCCGCCATCGCCGTCATCGTGGCGGTGCAGGGGGCCGGGGTGGCGGCCGCCACGCCGAACCCGGACGGCACCCCGAGCCGGCTCTCACGCGACTTCCGCGCCCAGGGCATCGCGAACATCGGCAGCGGGCTGTTCACCGGGCTGGCCGTGGGCGCCTCCGTCGGTCAGACCGCGCTGAACCTGCAGTCCGGGGCACGTTCGCGGTGGGCGGCGGTGTTCTCCGGCGTGTGGATGGTGGCCTTCTTGCTGTTGCTGTCGCCCGCGGTCGAGAAGGTCCCGACGGCATCGCTCGGCGCGCTCCTCATCGTCGCCGGCCTGCGGGCGGTCGACGCGCTCGAGCTGCGCTCGATCTGGTCCACGGCTCGCAGCTCGCGCGTCGTCGTGGCGACGACGCTCATCACGACTTCGCTCCTGCCGATCCAGGTCGCTGTCGCCATCGGTGTGGCGCTGTCGGCGCTGCTCACGCTCTACGAGGAGTCGATCGACGTCCGCCTGAGCGAGCACGTGCTGCTGCCCGGTGGGCGCATCGAGGAGCGTGACCCGCCGGCACGGCTGCGCGACCGGGCCGTCACCATCTTGAGCGTCGACGGCAGCGTCTTCTACGCCGGGGCGCGTGTGGTGGCCGACCGGTTCCCGAGCGCCGAGGGCGTCGACCGACCGGTGGTCGTGCTGCGGTTGCGCAGCCAGCGCCGGGTGGGCTCGACGTTCGTGGATGTGCTCGCGCTGTATGCCGCGTCGATCGCCAGCGCAGGCGGCCGGCTGTACCTGACCGGTGTCTCGCCGGACGTGCTGTCGCGCCTGCGGGCGAGCGGCAAGCTGGACCTCGGTGAGACGACGTTCGCCGAGGTGGCCGAGCCGATCATCGGTGAGTCGACCCACTTGGCCGTAGCGGACGCCCAGGCGTGGCTGGCGTCGGCGGGCCGGGAGGCCGGTGGTCGCAGCGACCCGGACGAGGCGTGATCAGCCGCCGGCGACGGCCCGGTCGAAGTCGCGCCGCAGCTGCTCGTAGAACCGCGGCAGGGCCGCCTGTACGGGTTCGAACACGGCGGGCGAGACCTGGACGTCGGTGGCCCCCGCGTCGATGAGCTGAGGGACGGCCCGGAGGCTGGCGTCCAGATCGGCTCGCCCCTCCTCGTCGCGCACCACCGGGAGCGGCATGCGCACCTGCAGCTCGGTGGGAACCCGATCGGCGTCGGCGAGCGCGCCGTGGAGCCGTCGAACCCCCTCACGGACGTCGTCGAGGGTGGCGCCCATGATCGGGATCCACCCGGACCCGTGGCGTGCGATCCGCTCCACGTTGCGGCGGTGCAGCGAACCGGCGATCCACACCGGGATCCCCCCGGCGCGGTCCGGGCGGGGCTCGCACCACACCTCGAGCTCACCGGCCTCGGTGCGCAGCGTGGCCGGCGACGAGGCCCAGAGGGCGGCACAGGCGTCGAGCGTGGCGTCGAGGAGATCGCTACGCCGGGCGAAGTCGAGGCCTTGGGCCTGGTATTCGATCGCCTGCCAGCCCGCGGCCACGCCGAGGTCGAGGCGACCGTTGCACAGCACGTCGAGCGTCGCTGCGGTCTTGGCGAGCAGCGCAGGTCCGCGCAGCGGCGCGAGCACCACGCCCGTGGCCAGGCGGATCCGCTCGGTGACCCCGGCCAGCGCAGCGAGGGTGGTCATGGGCTCGAGCCACGGGGCGCCGGGAGGGAAGCGGAACTCGCCCCACCGGTAGGCGCTGGTGTCACGGCCCATCACGACGTGGTCGACGACCACGAGCCGGTCTATGCCGGCGCCGTCGGCGGCGCGGGCGAGGTCGAGCAGCCCTCGCCAGCCTCCCGGCGGCGGGGCGGCGAAGTTCGACAGGCCGACGCTGAGCGAGACCATGACCGACCATTCTGACGCGCCTGGGCAACCGGGTTGTGCAGAATGACCCGATGGACCGCCACCCGGCCGACGGGCTGACCCAGGCCGAGGTGGCCCAGCGCCGGCGGGACGGGCTGGTCAACCGGGTCGAGCTGCCAGCGAGCCGCACCGCCGCCGAGATCGTCCGGGCCAACGTGCTCACCCGGTTCAACGCCCTGCTCGGCGGGCTGGGGGCGCTCGTGCTCGTCGTCGGGGCGTGGCAGGACGCCCTGTTCTTGGTCGTGATCGTGATCAACGCGCTCGTCGGGGTCGTGCAGGAGCTGCGGGCCAAGCGCACCCTGGACCGGCTCGCGCTGCTCAGCGCCGGGTCGGTGACGGTCCGCCGGGACGGGCGCGACGTGGCGGTGCCGGTCGCCGACGTGGTCCTCGACGACCTCGTCGTCCTAGGGCCCGGCGACCAGGTTCCCGCCGACGGGACCGTGGTCCACAGCGCCGACGCCGAGCTCGACGAGTCGCTCCTCACCGGTGAGTCCGAACCGCTCGTGAAGGCGGTCGGCGATCGGGTGATGTCGGGAAGCTTCGTCGTGGCGGGCCGCTGCGAGGTGGTCGCGACCGGAGTGGGCGCCGCGTCGTACGCCAACCAGTTGGCGGCGGAGGCCAAGCGGTTCTCGCTGGTGCGCTCCGAGCTGGTGTCGGGCACCAACCGGCTGCTGGGGTGGATCTCGTGGGCGATCGCCGTGATCGGGCCGCTGCTGGTCCTCAGCCAGCTGCTCCAGGGCGATGACTGGCGGGTGGCCGTGACCGGGGCGGTCGCCGGGATGGTCGGGATGATCCCGGAAGGGCTGGTCCTGCTCACCACCCTCGCCTTCTTCGTCGCCGTGATGGGTCTGGCCCGCCGGCAGGTGCTCGTGCAGGAGCTCCCCGCAGTGGAGGTGCTGGCGCGCGTCGACGTCGTCTGCCTCGACAAGACCGGCACGATCACCGACGGGCACATCCGCCTCACCGGCGTGGAGGTGGTCGAGGGGGTCGAACGGGACCTCGTGATGGAGGCGCTCGGCGCGCTGGCCGACGATCCGTCGCCGAATGCCACGGCCGCCGCCCTGGCCGCGCAGATCGCTGCGCCGGAGGGTTGGCGGCGCACCGCCGACGTCCCCTTCTCGTCGGCCCGGAAGTGGAGCGCGGCGACCTTCGACGGCAGGGGCACGTGGGTCATGGGAGCGCCGGAGATCGTGCTGGGTGCCGGGGACGCGTCCGCGGCCGTCCGTCGGCGCGTCGACGCGATCGCGGCGCAGGGGACGCGCGTGATCGTGGTGGGTCGGGCCGGTGCGGAGCCGATCGACGCCGACCGGCTCCCGCCCGTCGAGCCCGCGGCCCTGGTGACCCTCGCCGAGCAGATCCGCCCGGATGCGCCGGAGATGCTGGAGTTCTTCGCCCGTCAGGGCGTGACGCTCAAGGTGATCTCGGGGGACCACCCCCGCACCGTCGGTGCGGTCGCGAGAGCCGCCGGTGTGCCCGGCGCCGATCAGCCGGACGCCGCTGTCGACGCCCGGACCCTGCCGGACGACGCCGGCGGGCTCGCCGACGCCGTCGAGCGCCACGTCGTGTTCGGGCGGGTGACCCCGCAGCAAAAGCGCGCCATGGTGACGGCGCTGCGCGCCAAGGGGCACGTCGTGGCGATGACGGGCGACGGCGTCAACGACGCGCTCGCACTGAAAGAGGCCGACCTCGGGGTGGCGATGGGCTCCGGCGCCGCCGCGACGCGCGCCGTGGCCCAGCTGGTGCTGCTCGACGGGCAGTTCTCGCGGATGCCGTTGGTGCTGGCGGAGGGCCGTCGGGTGATCGCCAACATCGAGCGGGTCGCCCGCCTGTTCGTCTCCAAGAACGTGATGGCGGCACTGCTCTCGCTGCTCGTCGTCGTGGCGTCGCTGCCGTACCCGTTCCTGCCCCGCCACCTGACGGTGTTCAGCGCACTGACGATCGGGATCCCCGCCTTCCTGCTGGCCCTGGCCCCGAACCCACGCCGGTACGTGCCCGGCTTCCTGTTCCGGGTGGTGAGGTTCTCGGCACCGGTCGGGACGATCCTCGCGCTCGGGGTCTTCGCCGCCTACGGCTTCGCCCGCTGGGCCGACGCCGACCCCGACGAGGCCCGCACCGGGGCGCTGATCGCAGCGATGCTGATGGGTCTCGCCCAGCTGGTGATGGTGTCGAGACCCGTTCGCGGTTGGAAGCTTGCCCTCGTGCTGGTGATGGGCGGTGTGTTCGCCGCCCTCCTGGCCGTGCCGGCGGCGCGCGACTTCCTGGAGCTGCAGCTCGTGGTGGACGTGGTGATCGCCGCCGTCGTGCTCGGCGTGGCGGGAGCCGCTCTCGTGGTGGTCGTGGGAGTCGTCGTCGACCGCCGCGACGGCCGCACGGTGCGGGAGGCCATCGGACCCGTGACGACGGACCCTGGCCCACATCGGTCGCCAGTGTGACAGCATGCCGTCATGCGCTTGGAGGTCACGCGGAAGTCCGACCTGGCGGTCAAGGTGCTCATCGCCCTTTCGGGAGAGCCCCGCCGGTTGAAGGGATCAGAGCTCGCGAAGATCGTCGAGTCCACGTCGGCGTTCGTGCCGCAGGTGATCGCGCCGCTCGTCGCTCGGGGCTGGGTCCGCAGCGACCCGGGCCCGACCGGCGGGTACACACTGGTGGCCCCTCTCACGGGCATCAACGTGCTCGAGGTGATCGAGGCGGTCGAGGGCCCCACGGACACGGGCCAGTGTGTGCTGTCGGACCGACCCTGCGGGGCCCAGGAGCCGTGCGCGCTGCACATGGCGTGGGCGTCGGCCCGGACCGAGCTGCTGGCGGCGCTGGCCCGCACGTCGGTCGCCGAGCTGAGCGACGGCAACCAACCCCCCTGCTGACCCCCACCCCCTCCCGTTCCGCGAGCTTGGGCCGTACAGTGCCGCCGGTGAGCATCCCGTCAGATCTCGACATCGCCCGCGGCGCGTCCCTCGAGCCGATCGAGGAGGTCGGCCGCCGGCTCGACCTCGACCCGAGCGAGCTCGAGCACTTCGGCCGGGGTGTCGCCAAGGTCGACGTCGCACCGGGTGGCCCGGCGAGTCGGCGAGGGCTCTACGTCCTGGTCACCGCCGTGACGCCGACACCGTTCGGCGAGGGCAAGACGGCGACCGCCGTCGGCCTCGGGCAGGCGATGGGCCGGCTCGGCCGCCGGGGGGTCGTGACGCTTCGCCAGCCGTCGATGGGCCCGACGTTCGGCATCAAGGGTGGCGCCGCCGGCGCCGGCTACAGCCAGGTCGTGCCGATGGAGCGCCTCAACCTGCACCTCACCGGCGACCTCCACGCCGTCACGGCCGCCCACAACCTGCTGGCGGCGATGATCGACAACCACCTCCACCACGGCAACCGCCTCGGCATCGACGTGCGATCGATCACGTGGCGACGGGTGCTCGACGTCAACGACCGAGCGCTGCGCAACGTGGTGGTGGGGCTCGGGGCCCGAGAGGACGGCGTGCCCCGCCAGAGCGGGTTCGACATCACCGCCGCCTCCGAGGTCATGGCCATCCTCGCCCTGGCCACCTCGGCCGACGACCTCCGGGCCCGCCTCGGACGCATCGTCGTCGGCGTCGACGGCGATGGTGCGCCGGTGACCGCCGAGGCGCTGCGGGCAGCGGGCGCGATGGCCGCGATCCTCCACGATGCGGTCCGCCCGAACCTGCTGCAGACGCTCGAGCACACGCCGGTGCTCGTCCACGCCGGTCCGTTCGCCAACATCGCCCACGGCTGCTCATCGGTGCTGGCCGACGAGGTCGCGCTGGCCAGGGCCGAGGTGGTCATCACCGAGGCGGGCTTCGGCGCCGACCTCGGCGCCGAGAAGTTCTTCAACATCAAGTGCCGGGCTTCGGGCCAGCCACCCGACGTGGCGGTCGTGGTGGCCACCGTGCGGGCGCTGAAGGCGCACTCCGGTGAGTACGTCCTGAAGGCGGGTAAGCCGCTGCCCCCCGGGCTGCTCGAGGAGCGTCCCGACCAGGTGCTGGCCGGTGCCGACAACCTGCGCGCCCACCTGTCGATCGTTCGCCGGCACCGTGTCGTCCCGGTGGTGGCCATCAACGCGTTCCCCACGGACCACGCCAGCGAGCACGCCGCGATCGCCCAGGTCGCCGCCGAGGCCGGGGTCCGCAGCGCCATCTGCACCAACGTCGCCGACGGGGGAGCGGGTGCCGTCGAGCTGGCCGAGGAGGTGCTGCGGGCGGCCGGAGAGGGCAGCGGGTTCCGGCCGCTCTACGACGACGAGCTGGCGCTCGCGGACAAGATCGCGACCATCGCCACCGAGGTGTACGGGGCCGACGGGATCGAGCTCTCCGCGGCGGCCGCCCGGTCGCTCGAGCGCTTCTCGGCGCTGGGGGCGGCCCACCTGCCGATCTGCGTCGCCAAGACGCATCTGTCGCTCACCGACGACCCGGGCAGGGTCGGCGCGCCCCGGGGCTGGACCCTTCCGGTGCGCGAGGTCCGCTGGTCGGCCGGCGCGGGGTTCGTCGTCGCCGTGTGCGGTGAGATGCGCTTGATGCCGGGGCTGAGCAGCGACCCTGCGGCCCACCGGATCGACCTCGGCCCCCGTGGTGAGGTCGTCGGCCTGAACTGAACGATCCGATACCCGCTAGGGTATATGGGGTCGACGAGGAGGGACGATGAACGCGATCGAGACGACGGTGGACTGCAGCCTGGACGAGGCCGACCAGCGGGTGCGAGCCGCGCTCGCCGCACAGGGCTTCGGCGTGCTGACGGAGATCGACGTGGCGGCGACGCTGAAGGCGAAGCTCGGCATCGAACGGCCGGCGCTGCGGATCCTGGGCGCCTGCAACCCCACGTTCGCCCACCGCTCACTCGAGCTCGACGAGTCGGTAGCGCTGCTGCTGCCGTGCAACGTCGTGCTCGACGACGTGGGCGGCCGGACCCGCATCCGGGCGGTCGACCCGACCGAGCTGATGGAGGGCGACGACTTCGCCGAGCTGACCGCCGAGGTCCGGGGCCGGCTCCAGGCGGCCATCGACGAGGTCGCCACGGCCTGACGTCGGGTCAGCAGCAGAGGTCCTGCGGTCGAACCGGCACCCGGGTGAGCTCACGCCCCACGGCGTCGCGGATCGCCGCCATGATCGCCGGTGTGGCGGCGACGCACGGGTGCTCGCCCACGCCCTTGGCGCCGAGCGGAGCCTGCGGGTCCGGTTCCTCCACCAGCACCGCCAGCACGTCGGGGCTGTCGAGCGCGGTCGGCAACAGGTAGTCGGTGAAGCTGGGGTTGCGCATCCGGCCCTGGTCGAGGACGATCTCCTCCATCACGGCCAAGCCGAGCCCCTGGGCGATGCCCCCCTCGATCTGGCCCAGCACCGCCAACGGGTTGAGCGCCCGCCCCACGTCCTGGGCGGTGGCGAGCTGCACCACCTTCACCAGCCCGAGCTCGGTGTCGACGTCGACCACTGCGCGCTGGGCCACGAACGCGAACGCCACGTGGCAGTCGCCCTGACCGTGGTCGTCGAGATCGGTGGTGGGCCGGTGGCGATGTACCACGGTCGCCTCCAGCGCGAGGCCGGCTGATGCCTCCCTGACCGGGATCCGAAGTGATCCGAGCGTGTCGACCACGTCGGTCCCCTCGATCACCAGCTGCACGGGCTCGAGGTCGTACCGGCCGGCGACGTGCTCGAACAGGCGCTCGCGCACCTCTCGGCATGCGGCATCGACCGCCCCGCCGCTCATCCACGTCTGACGGCTGGCCGAGGTGGATCCCGCCGAGCCGATCGAGGTGTCGGCCGGCTCGAGCACCACGTCGTCGACGCCGAGCACGGTCCTGGCGATCTGCTGGGCCACGGTCACGAAGCCCTGGCCGACCTCGACGGTGGCCAGCTTCAGGCTGGCGACACCGTCGGCGAGCCGGCATCGGGCGGTGGTGGAGTCGTCGAACGCCTCGCTGTACATCAGGTTCTTGATGACGACCCCCCACCCGACCCCGCGGCGCACGTGCTGCGGCGCCGTGGTGTTGCCGGTGCCGCCGGGCAGCTCGCGCTGGTCGGCGTCGGCGGTGAGCGGTGGCGGGAGCGGCAGGACGTCGGTCTCGCGGATGCAGCGCTCGACCGGCGCGACGCTCTCGACGACCTGACCGGTGACGAGGCGGTCGCCGGTGCGCATGGCGTTGCGGAGGCGGACCTCCACGGGTGAGAGCCTGCAGGCCGCCGCCAGGCGGTCCATCTGGCTCTCGTGGGCGAAGGCGGCCTGCACGACGCCGAAGCCACGCATCGCGCCGCACGGCGGGTTGTTGGTGCGCGCCGCCCAGCCGTCGATGACGGCGTTCTCGCACCGGTACGGGCCCTGGGCATGGGTGATGGCGTTCAGCAGCACGGCCGACGACGTGGAGGCATAGGCACCTCCGTCGAGCAGGAAGCGGGCCTCGATCTTGACGATCTCGCCCGCATCGGTGGCGTGGTGGCGCATCCACACGGTGGCGGGGTGACGATGGACGTGGCCGAAGAAGCTCTCCTCGCGGCCGTACTGGATCTTCACCGGCCGACCGGTGCGCAGGGCGAGCAGGCAGGTGTGCACCTGGAGGCTGATGTCTTCGCGGGCTCCGAACGCCCCACCGACCCCGCTGAGGACCAGCCGGACCGCATCCTCGGGCAGGCCGAGGCAGGCGGCGATCTGGCGGCGGTCCTCGTGGAGCCACTGGGTTGCCACGTACAGCTCCACGCCGGCGCCGCCGGGGTCGGGCAGCGCCATCGCCGCCTCGAGCCCGAGCATCGCCTGGTCCTGCATCCCGAGGTGGTAGGTCCCCTCGACCACGACGGGGCCGGTCGCGTCGACATGACCGCGGATGATCCGCTGGTGGCGCAGCACGTTGCCGTCGGGGTGGATCGGCGGCGTGGCCGCCGCGATGGCTCGCTCCGGGTCGACGAGCGGTGGGAGCGGCTCGTACGTGACGACGATGGCCTCGAGCGCCCGGCGGCACGTCTCGGGGTGGTCGGCGGCCACGGCGGCGACGGGCTCGCCGGCGTAGCGCACGACGTCTCGGGCGAAGACCGGCTGGTCGCTCGAGATCAGGCCATAGGTGAGACGGCCAGGGACGTCGTCGGCCGTGATGATCGCCTCGACGCCGGAGATCGACCACGCCGGCGTGGTGTCGATGGCGACGATCCGGGCGTGAGGGTGTGGCGAGCGCAGCGTGGCGCCCCAGAGCATCCCCTCGGTCCACACGTCGCTCGCGAAGGCGAACCGGCCCTGCACCTTGGGCCCGCCATCGGGACGTGGCGCGCTCGTGCCGATGGTGCCGGGCCGATGGCGGATCCCGCTGCGGGTGGCCGCAGTGACCTCGGCCTCAGCCACGATCGGCCTCCCGGCGGCGTCGGGCGGCGACGGCCTGCACTGCGGCGAGAATCCGGCCGTAGCCGGTGCAGCGGCAGATGTTGCCCGACAGCGCCTCGCGGACGTCGAGCTCGGTCGGGTTCGAGGTGTGGTCGAGCAGATGGTGGACGCTCACGACCAGCCCAGGGGTGCAGAACCCGCACTGCACCGCCCCCTCCTCGACGAACGCGGCTTGGACGTCGGACAGCTCGTGCTCAGGGGCCAGGCCCTCCACGGTGGTGATCTCGGCCCCCACCGCCGAGGCGGCGAGGACGAGGCACGAGCACACCGCCCGGCCATCCATCACCACCGTGCAGCTGCCGCACTCGCCCTGCTCACAGGCACCCTTCACTCCGGGGAGGCCGATGCGCTCCCTCAGGACGTCGAGCAGGCTCTCGCCGATCCACGCGTCACGCACGTGATGGTCGGTGCCGTTGACCCGCAGCGTGTAGCTCTCCAGCTCAGGGATCATGCGGGGAACGCTCGCTGGAGCAGCCGGGCGGTCAGCACGCCGACGGCGTGGCGCCGGTAGTCGGCGCTGGAGCGGTGATCGTCGATGGGCCGGGACTCGGCGGCGGCTCGTCGGCCGACCTCGGTGGCGAGCGCCGCTGTGACAGGGGAGCGGGAGCCGAGATCGTGCTCGCCGGCCAGCCACGTCTCGGTCTCCCGGCACCGGAGCACCGTCGGGCCCACGGCGCCGAGCGCGAGGCGCACCTGAGCGGCCGTGCGGTCGACCACCAGGCAGGCCGAGGCGATGGCGATGACCATCGCGTTGCGGACCCCGACCTTGGCAAAGCCCTGGAACCCGTCGAGGACCGGCACCGTGATGGAGGCGATGAGCTCACCACGGCGCAGGTCGGTGCGCTTCACGCCGAGCATGAAGTCCTGCACGGCCACGCGCCGCTCGCCGCCGTGGTGGCGCAGCAGCAGCTCCGCATCGAGCGCGCAGAGCGCGGCCAGTCCGTCGCCGGCTGGCGAGCAGGTTCCGAGGTTGCCCCCGAGCGTGGCGGCGGCGCGGATCTGGGGCGACCCGACGGTGCGGGCCGCCTCGGCCAGCGCAGGGACGAGGGTCGCGACGGGGCCCCGCTCCAGCTCGGCGAACGGGACGCCGGCGCCGATGACGACCCGCCGGCTGCTTCGATCGTGCCGCCAGCGCTGCAGCTCGGGGATCTGGCGCAGGGCGATGACGTCGGTGGGACGATGCCGGTGGAAGTTGACCTCGACCATGAGGTCGGTGCCGCCGCCGAGCACGTCGGCGTCAGGGCGCTCAGCGAGGAGCGCGAGCGCGTCGTCGAGGCTCGTCGGGGTGGCGACCGGCATCGCCCGGACTCTAGTGATCGCCGTCGCTGGGGGCGCCCGGGGCAGAGGTGGCGCGGAGCAAACAGGTGTTCGGTATCCGTGCCTGACCCCTTTCGCAGGGTTCGGGGCATGGACGGCGGCGGGGTGTTGCCGAGAGCGGTGACGGGGTTGCGGGCGTGGGTGCCGTCGATGGCCGGGTTGGGGCCGCGGGAGCTGATCGACGCGTTGTCGGATCTGGAGCGGTTGTCGCGTGCGGCGAAGCGGCGCTGGTCAGTGTGGTGGAGACGGCGGAGCGCACTGGCGTCGAGCGCCGCGCTGTGGGCGATCTGCGGGGCGGCCGCGCTCGCACCCCCCGCCGGGTGACCCTACGACCCCACCGCCCGCACCTGAACCCTCCAACGCCCCGACGGCAGCATCATCCGGCCGATCTGAGGCGCCAGCCCGTCAAGTGCTCGGACCCTCCCAGTCGGCAAAGGCGTCGATCATGGCGTGGACGTCGCCGAGCGGGTAGAGGATCGGGCACGTGCAGCCGTGACGCACGTAGTGGTCCGCCTTCTCCCGGGCTTCGGCCGGGGTGCCGCTGGCCGTGAGCATCTGGACGATCTCGTCGGGAACCAGGCGCGAGGCGGCGACGACCTGCTCGTGTGTGGCCGGCCAGGTGAGCACCTCGCCGACGGCGTCGAGGAGCGACTGCGGCACGCCGGAGGCCTTCATGATGTGCGGCTGCTGGCCGAGGTACTGGGTCACCATCTGGCGGGCCATGTCGAGCGCCGTCTCCCGGTCCTCGTGCACGCTGCACACCACCAGCTGGGGGCGGTCGATGTCGTCCACGGACCGGCCGACCTTGGCGGCACCGCTGGCCAGCGCCTCCAGCGCCCGCTCGTTGTAGTCGGGGCTGACCAGGTAGTTGAGCACCACTCCGTCGGCGATCTGGCCGGCGAGTGACATCATCTGCATGCCGGTGGCGCCGATGTAGATGGGGACGTGCTTGGGGCGACGCTCCTGGTACACGTAGTCGAGCTCCACCCCGTCGAGGTGGACGTGGCGGCCGTCGAACGTCACGTGCTCGTTGGCGAGGAGCGCCCGCACCACGGTGACCACCTCGCGCATCACGGTCAAGGGGTGGTCGCGCCGGATGCCCACCTTGGCGGCCAGCGGGTCCCACCACGCGCCCACGCCCAGGACGACCCGGCCGGGCGCCAGGTCGTCGAGGGTCGAGAACGTGGCTGCCAGTCGGGCCGGGTTGCGCGTCCAGCAGTCCACGACCCCACTGGCCACCTTCAACCGGTCGGTGACCGCCGCGAAGGCGGCCATCGGCACGGTGGCCTCGCGCACGAGGCGGCTCTCGGCCTGCCAGACGGCCTCGAAGCCGTGGGCTTCGGCGTACTGGGCGTAGGCCATGCCGTCACGGATCGGGTGGGCGTCCTGCAGGTACAGCGCGACGCGAGCAGCCATGCCGCGGCAGCGTAACCCCACCCTTGGCAGAAGCGGGAGGGTCAGAGGTGGGCGTGGAGACGGCGGGCGGCCTCGGCGGCGCGGGCGCGCACCTCGTCGAGATCGACGCGGGTGGGCCGGCCGTCGGCCAGGAGCAGCTCGCCGGCCGCGCTGCGGACCTCGAGGGCCCGGATCCCCGGGGTGAAGGCCACGTGCCAGGGGGAGTCGACGTGGTCATAGCTCCAGGTGACCACGTCGTCGCGGGCCTCAGGCACCAGATCCCAGCCGTGCTCCAACCACTCCCACGCCGTCTCGGGGGATGCCGTCACGTCGTCGGCGCGGTGGGCGACGTACGCCAGGCGGACCTCCTCGAGCATGTCGGCCCCGATGCCGTCGGTGCCGAGCACGACCGGGTTCGTTCGCCGCGCCGGCGCGGCGTAGCCCACCGCGTTGTTCATGTTGCTGCGGGGGTTGTGGGCGATCGTGCCGGGCAGGTCGCGGTCGAGGTGCACGCAGTGGACGAGGAGCCAGTCCGGCCGGGCCAGATGTTCCAGGCGAGCGCCGGCATCGGCGTCGCAGCGCCCCTCCGCCACGTGCACGTGCACACCCACGCCGAGGTCGACGGCGAGCCCGGCGGCGGCCTCGAGCGTCTCGTCGCTGCACGTGAACGCCGCGTGCACGCCGACCATCCCGCGCCCGCCGGCGCGCAGGTACCGCTCGCACTCGGCCAGCCCGCGCCGGGCGCCGTCCGTCATGCGCGCCGGCCGGTTGCCGCTGTCGTCGAGCGTGCCGTCGTCGCGCCAACGGTCGGTCACCCCGTAGGCGGCGCTGACGCGCACCCCGACCTCGGCGCAGGCCCCGGCGATGACGGACAGGCTGCCCTCGATCGCCGATGGGCTCTCGTGGTGGTCGACGATCGCCGTCGTCCCGGACATCAGCGCCTCGGTGGCCCCCAGCAGCGCGGACCAGTGCAGCAGGTCGAGATCGATGGCGGCGTCGAGGCGCCACCACACCTGGCGGAGGATGTCGAGGAAGTCGTGGGGCTGGCGCGGCGGCGCCGGCATCCCTCGGGCGAGCGCCGAGTAGAGATGGTGATGTCCGCACACGAGGCCCGGTGTGGTCGCCCCCACCACCGCGTCAGCCCGTCCCGTGCGTCGACATCGGCAACGAGGCCCGCCAGCCGCCGTCGAGGTCGTGGAGCGCCGCCGCCACGGCACCAGCGGTCGGCACCAGCCCGATCTCGCCCACTCCCTTGATGCCATAGGGCGCGTTGGGCTGTGGCGACTCCACCAGGATCACCTCGATGGCCGGGACGTCCTTGGCCCGCAGGATCCCGAGCGAGCGCAGCGTGTCCTTGGTGGCGAACCCGGTGGACGGGTCGGTCGGGAAGTCCTCCGTGAGCGCGTACCCGAGGCCCATGTGGACCGCTCCCTCGATCTGGCCTTCGCAGAGCGTGGGGTTCACCGCCCGCCCGACGTCGTGCGCGGCGACCACCTTCTCGACGGTGCCGGTGGATCGGTCGATGACCACCAGCTGGGCGGCGTAGCCGAACGTCGAGTGGATGATGGGGTGCTCGACGCCGGGGGTGCCGAGCTTGGTGGTCCAGTCGACGCGGTACTCGCCGACGTGGTCCACCTCCACGGCGCAACCCGCCGCCCGGGCGGCGTCGCAGGCGGCCTTGATCGCGCCGGCCCCCATGAGCGTGCCGCGCGATCCGGTGGTCTGGCCATGACCGAGCTCTCGAGTGGTGTCGACCACGACGTCGATGCGGTCCGGGTCGATGCCGAGCTCCTCGACGAGCACCTGGAGCGCCACGGTGTGGATGCCCTGGCCCATCTCCGTCCAGCCGTGGCGCAGCTCCACCCGACCGTCGGCTCGGAAGCGCACGGCGGCGCCCGTCACCTCGACGAAGCCATTGCCGAGCCCGGAGTTCTTGAGCCCGAGCCCGACGCCGACCGCCTTGCCGGTGGCGACGGCGGCGTCGAGGTGCGGCCGCAGCGCGTCGAGGCACCGCTCGGCGCCGAGACAGCCGTCGTCCATGATCTGCCCCGGGCCCCACACCTGGCCGGGCCGGATGACGTTGCGGGCGCGGATCTCCCAGCCGCTGATGCCGACCTGTTCGGCCAGACGGTCGAGGCAGCCCTCCATGGCGAACTGGGCCTGGTTCGCGCCGAAGCCACGGAACGCACCGCACACCGGGTTGTTCGTGCGCACCGCCGTGGAACGCACGTCGATCGCTGGGACGTGGTACGGCCCGCTGGCGTGCCCGGCCATCCGCTCGAGCACCTTCATCCCGACGCTGGCGTAGGCGCCGCTGTCCCCGATCGCCCGGACCTTCAGCGCGGTGAGGTGGCCGTGGGCGTCACACCCAGCCCAGCTCTCGACCCTGACCGGGTGACGCTTGGCGTGGATCCGAAAGCTCTCCTCGCGCGAGAGCGTGCACTTCACGGGGAGCCCGAGGACCCACGCCGCCAGCGCGGCGTGGGCCTGGTTGCTCAGGTCCTCCTTGCCGCCGAATGCCCCCCCGTTCGACACCAGCTCGACGGTGACTCGCTCGGTCCCCACGCCGAGCACCCGGGCGATGTCGTCGCGGTCGTCCCAGATGCCCTGGCCCCCCGAGTACACGTGCAGCGTCCTCCCGCCCGGCGCGTCGGAGGGCACGGCAAGGGTGCTCTCCGGCTCGAGGAACGCGTGCTCGACCCGCTGAGTGGTGAAGACCTCGTGCACCACGTGGGCACTGGCCGCCAGCGCCGCATCGGCATCGCCACGTGCGTACTCGCTGACCGACAGCACGTTCGTGTCGGTCCCCCACACGGCCACCTCGGGATCATCGATGGCGGCGACCGGGTCGGTCAGGACGCGCAGCGGGCGGTAGTCGACCCGCACCAGCGCCGCCGCAGCTCGTGCCTGCGGGCGGGTCTCGGCCACCACGACGGCGAGCACGTCGCCGCTGAAGCTGGTGCGTCCCCCGACGGGGACCATGACCGGCCAGTCCTTGTGGATCAGCCCCACGCGCAGCTCACCGGGGATGTCGGCCGCCGTCAGCACCGCCACGACACCCGGCGCCGCCGCGGCAGCCGTGACGTCGATGCCGGCCACGTCGGCCCGGGCGTGCTCAGTGAGGTGCAGCGCCGCGTGCAGCATCCCGGGGACCCGCAGGTCGTCGATGTAGCCCCGGTCGCCGAGGGCGAGCTCGCCCGCCTGGTAGCGCACGCCCCTGCTGCCGATGCCGCCCGGGCGTTCGGGCGTCGCGCGCTCGCCGCGGGCGACAGACTCGATGGCGTCGAGGATCTTGACGTAGCCGGTGCACCGGCACAGGTGAGCGCCGAGGTGACGGGCCATGTCGTCGCGCGTCAGGTCGGCGCCCTTCTTGTCGATCTGCGCCTTGGCCCGCACCACGATCCCGGGGATGCAGAACCCGCATTGCAGCCCGCCATGGGCGGCGAACGCGTCGGCGTAGCGCCGGCGCTCCTCGTCCGGGAGCCCCTCCAGGGTCACCACGTGTGCGCCGGCGACCTTGGCGAGGGGCTGCTGGCAGCTCACCACCGCCCGACCGTCGACCAGCACGGTGCAGCAGCCACACTGACCCGACGGTGAGCAGCCGTCCTTGGGCGAGGTGATGTCGAGCTCGTCGCGCAGGGCCGCCAACAGGTGTGGGTGATCGGCCCGGACCGTCGCTGCGGCGCCGTTCACGGTGAGCGCGATGGTGGCGGGATCGTCGATGGCGGTCACGGCGTCCTCCGGGTCACCGCCAGTCTGTCAGGGCTCAGCCGAAGATGCCCGGGAGGTCGCCGGCGTCGACGACCGTGTCGGGGTCCGGCAGCTCCAGGTCGAGGTCCTCGTCCCACGAGGGATGGCGAACGACCATGTCCATCCCCATCATCCCCAGCTCGAGCTCGAGCTCGACCCGGCGGATGAGATCGTCGCCGTCGACCCAGACCTCGACGTCGACCGTGTCGGGCAGCGACCGACGCCCGAAGCCGAGCTGGTCGATGGACAGTGCCAGGGCGTCGCTGAGCTGCTCGGTGTCGATGATGACCGTGTAGTGCTTCGCACGGATGCCGTCGAGGTCGTCGAGCGTCTCGATCTCGCCCTCCTCGACCTCGGCGGCGTCACCGAGCGCGTCGAACAGCGGTCCGAGATCGCCCGCTGCGGTGCCGATCCCGCCGGTCAGGCCGCCCGCGCCCATGCCGAGGGCCTCCAGGTCTGACGCCGAGAACCGGACCCACTCGGCGCCCCCCATCCTCCTGCCGTTGCGCCCGAGCGCGTCGGCCTGCAAGTAGAGCTCGCCGGCGCCGAGATCCATCACCATCGACATCTCGCCGATGCCGAAGTCGACGTCGACGGCGGCGAGCTCGTCGACGAAGTCGGTGGCACCCGAGGCCGTCATCTGAATCATCGCCATGTCGACCTCGAGCTCCGAGGTGACACTGTCATGGTCGCCGGCGCCATCGATCGCCGCCTCGAGGGAGTAGCCGCCGCCGTCCCCGGCGGCCAGCGCCACCGCCCCGGCGATGACGACCGCGGCGACGCCGACGCCGCCCGCCACCCACGGCCAGCGACGGGGGCGGCGCGGGGACTCGACGCGCAGCAGGACGGAGGCGCCATCGACGGTGGACGGGAGCCGGCCGGGCGGCAGGGGATCGGGCTGGGGGGTGGGGTCGCTCACGGGGGGATCATCCCATCACTCGGGCAGCGTGACGCCGCGCTGGCTGCCGATGCGGCCGTAGACCTCGGGACGCCGGTAGCGGTCGAAGTCGAACAGCGTGTCCTTGTATCGGCTGCACCAGTCGAGATCACAACGGGCGACGACGAGCTCGTCCCGGTCGGTGTACGCCTGGGCGACGATCTGCCCGCTCGGCGCCACGATGCACGACTGCGCCAGGCTCTCGACCCCCTCCTCCACACCGCCCTTGGCGACACCGACGACCCAGGTCCCGTTCTGGTACGCCCCCGCCTGCATGACCAGCGCGTTGTGGAAGCCGGCCAGGACGTCCTGGCTGGGATCGGGGGCGTAGTGGATCGGCGTGTTGTAGCCGCAGAGGATGAGCTCGACGCCCTGCAGGGCCATCACCCGGTACGACTCGGGCCAGCGCCGGTCGTTGCAGATCATCATCCCGACGATGCCCCCGAACGCCCGCCACACCCCGAACCCTTCCGGTCCCGGCTCGAAGTAGTGCCGTTCGGCGTGCTGGAACGGCCGGTGCGGCTCGTGGTGCTCGTGGCCGGGGATGTGCACCTTGCGGTAGTGCCCGACCACCGACCCGTCGCGCTCGACGAGGATCTGGGTGTTGTACCGGTGGCCGTCGGCGGTCAGCTCTGCGTAGCCGAGGCAGAACCCCACACCCAGGCGAGCGGCCTCGTCGAAGAGCCGCCGGGTCTCCAACCCCGGCATGCTCCGCTCGTACCAGTGGTCCGCCTCGCCGAGATCGTCGACGAACCATCGGGGGAAGAACGTGGTGAGCGCGAGCTCGGGGAACACCACCAGCTCGCATCCTTCGGCGTGCGCCTGGTGGAGCAGGACGATCAGCCGTTCCACCACGTCGACCCGGGAGTGATCGCGCTGGACCGGGCCCATCTGCGCGGCGCCGACCGTGACCACCCTGGTCACCGAGCGCCCCCCGGTTCGAGCGCCCCGCTCGCCAGCGCCAGCACCACCGACGCCAGCACGTTGGCGCCGGTCTCGAGGTCGGCCGCGTCGGTGTGCTCGGTGGGGTTGTGGCTGACGCCGCCGACGCTCGGCACGAAGATCATCGCCGTCGGGCACACCCGGGCGAGCATCTGGGCGTCGTGCCCGGCGCCACTCGGGAGCCGCTGCACCGACTGACCGAGCGAGCGGGCAGCTCGCTCGACCAGGGCGACGACCCGCTCGTCGAAGGTGACCGGTTCGAAGCGAGCCAGGGTGCGTGTGCGAATCGTCACCCTCTCGGCCGCTGCCAGCCGGGCGAGGTGGTCGGCCAGGCGCGCCTCGGCGAGCTGCAGCTCGGTCTCGTCGGTGTTGCGCAGGTCGACGGTCAGCACGGCACGGGCCGCGACCACGTTGACGAGGTCGGGGTGGAGGTCGAGCCGACCGACCGTGCCCACCTGGTGGCCGCCCATCTCGGTGGCGAGGTGCCGGACGAACACGGCGATCTCGGCCGCCACGTAGCCGGCATCGTGGCGCAGCGCCATCGGGGTCGTGCCGGCGTGGTTCGACTGGCCCTCGACCGTGACCTCCTGCCAGGAGATCCCCTGGACGCCCGTGACGGCGCCGATGCGGACCCCAGCCGCTTCCAGCACGGGACCCTGCTCGACGTGCAGCTCGACGAAGGCGTGCGGCGCCGGTCCCGGACACGGGTGGACCCCGGCGTAGCCGATGCGCGCCAGCTCGTCGCCCAGGCGCGCACCGTCGATCGCCACCACGTCGAGTGCCGCCTCCACGCCGAGCCCTCCGACGTACACCAACGAGCCGAGCATGTCAGGAGCGAACCGGGCGCCCTCCTCGTCGGTGAACACGGCCACGGCCAGTGGCCGGCGCGGCCGCAGGCCGGCCCGCTGGCACGTCTCGATCACCTCGAGCCCCGCCAGGACGCCGAGGTTGCCATCGAAGCGTCCGCCGGTTCGGACCGTGTCGATGTGCGAGCCCATCATCACCGGCGCACCGTCGCCCACTGCCCAGGTGCCCACGATGTTGCCGATGGCATCGACGCGCACGTCGAGGTCCAGCTCCCGCATCCACGCCACGACCATGTCTCGGCCGTCACGGTCGTCGTCGGTGAGCGCCAGGCGGCAGCAGCCGCCGTCGCCCGTGGACCCGATCTCGGCCAGCGCCGCCAGCCGGGCCGACAGCCGGGCACCGTCGACGCGGAGCCCGGACGGGGCTGGTGCAGTGGCGCTCACGGGCGAAGTGTACGAAACGGTGGCGGCACTACCCTGGCGCTCGATGCGCGTGGCGCTGGGCACCGACACCTCCACGGAGCTGACCGCCCACCTCGTCGACTGGCTGAAGGTCCAGGGGCACGAGGTGGAGGTCCTGGCCGACGGCGCCCCGTGGCCGGAGGTGGGCCGGCTGGTGGCCGAAGCGGTCGTGGCCGGGAGAGCCGACCGCGGCGTGGTGTGCTGCTGGACGGGCACGGGCGTGTCGATCGCCGCCAACAAGGTGGGCGGGGCACGGGCGGCGCTGTGCACCGACGCCGAGACGGCTCGTGGCGCCCGGCGATGGAACGACGCCAACGTGCTCGCACTCGGGATCCGCCTCACCACCCCGGTAGTGGCGGAGGAGATGCTCGAGGCGTTCCTCGGCACGGCCGTCGATGCGGACGAGGTGGCGACCATCGCTCGCCTAGGGTGAGCGACCCGTGATCGACCGAGCGCGCCTGCACCAGCTGATGATCGCCGAGGAGGCGCGCTTCGTCGAGGCGCACCCTCGCTCCGCCGAGCTCGCCGCGGCGGCGTCACGTCATCTGCTGGCGGGAGTGCCGATGCCGTGGATGACCCGCTGGCCGGGCGCGTTCCCGGTGTTCGTCGACACCGCCTCCGGTGCCCGGTTCACCGACGTCGACGGCCACACCTACGTCGACTTCTGCCTCGGCGACACCGGCGCCATGACCGGGCACGCCCTGCCTCAGGTGGCCGACGCCCTGGCGGCCCAGGCCCGGCGCGGGATCACGACCATGCTCCCGAGCGAGGACGCGATCTGGGTGGCTGATCAGCTCGCTGCGCGCTTCGGCTTGCCGCACTGGCAGCTGGCCATGACCGCCACGGACGCCAACCGGTTCGTCCTGCGCTTCGCCCGCCATCTCACCGGGCGAGCGAAGGTCTGTGTGATGGACTGGTGCTACCACGGCACGGTCGACGAGACGCTGGCGGTGCTCGACGCCTCCGGCCGGGTGGTGAGCCGGCCGGGCGCCATCGGCCCGCAGGTCGACCCGGCCCTCACCACCAAGGTCGTGCCGTTCAACGATCTCGACGCCCTCGAGGCGGCCCTGGCCCCCGGTGACGTGGCCTGCGTGCTGATGGAGCCCGCCCTCACGAACATCGGCATCGTCCTGCCGGCGGACGGCTACCTCGAGGGGGTCCGCGCGCTGACCCGTCGCCACGGCACGCTGCTCGTCATCGACGAGACGCACACCATCTGCGCCGGACCCGGCGGCTGCACGGTGGCGTGGGGGCTCGAGCCGGACCTGTTCGTGATCGGCAAGCCCATCGCCGGCGGCGTTCCCGCTGCTGCGTACGGCATGAGCGCCGAGCTGGGGGCTCGCCTGGGCAAGGAGCTCCTCGGCCACGACGTCGACGTCAGCGGGATCGGCGGCACGCTCACGGGCAACGCGCTGGCGCTGGCAGCCATCAGGGCCACCCTGTCGACCACGCTGCGCCAGGAGGACTTCGAGCGGATGATCCCCCTCGCCACCCGCTGGACCGAAGGGGTGCAGGCCGTCATCGACCGTCACCGTCTGCCCTGGCACGTGCAGCAGCTCGGCGCTCGGGCCGAGTACTGGTTCTGCCCACCACCTCGCAACGGCGCCGATGCCGCCGCCGCCGTCGATGCCGAGCTCGACGCGCTGATGCACCTGTGGGCCATCAACCGAGGTGTGCTCCTGACGCCGTTCCACAACATGGCGCTGCTGTCAGCGCACCATGTCGAAGCCGACGTCGACCGCCACACGGAGGTGTTCGCCGCCGCCGTCGAGGCTCTCGTCGGGTGAGCACCGGCGAGCTCGTCGCGCTGCTGGCCGCGGTGTTCGTCGCCTCGGTCGTGCAGGTGACGGCCGGCTTCGGCTTCGCCCTGCTCGCCGTACCGGTGATGGCGGCGGCGGTCGACCCCAAGGTCGCAGTGGTCGTCTCCACGGGGCTCGGCCTGTTCTCCAGCACCGGCCAGGCGCTGGTCGAGCGGGCGCACCTGCGCTGGCCGATCGCCCGCCGCCTGCTGCTGGCGGCCCTGGTCGGGATGCCGGTCGGTTTGCTGGTGTTCATGGCCATCGACGAGTCCATGCTGCGCCTGGCCCTGGGCGTCGCCGTGCTGGCCGCCACGGTGCTCCTGGCCCGAGGGGTGGACCTGCGCAACGCCGGGCCCGGCGTGGAGTGGGCGGCCGGGGTGACCAGCGGTGTGCTGGCGACATCGCTGTCGACGAACGGACCGCCTCTGGTGTTCAGCCTGCAGGGCCGGCATCTTCCGCCGCACGAGTTCCGAGCCACCATCAGCGTGGTGTTCGCCGGCTCCGGGGTGCTGGCGCTGCTCGGGTTCGCCCTGGCCGGGCAGGTCACGGACGACGTCCTGGTCGGCGTGCTGGTATCACTCCCGGCGCTGGCCCTTGGCGGTCTGATCGGGCTCTGGGCCCGCCGCCACGTCACTGCGGAGCGCTTCCGCCACCTCGTGCTGGTGTTGCTGGCCCTCGCCGGGCTGAGCGCGATCGTCGCGGCGGTCCGCGGATGAACCCCGATGCCTGGCTGGCGCTGATCGCCACCCTGCTCATCGCCGGGCTGAACTGGTGGTCGCGGCTCAACCACGACGACCGGCTCGAGACGTGGACCAAACCCGTGGTGCCGGTCCTGCTCGTGGTGCTGGCGCTGGCGCTCGACGCGCCGCCGACGCCCACCCGCTGGTGCATCGTCGCGCTGGCGCTGTGTCTGGTGGGCGACGTGGCGCTGCTGGCCCGCGTCGACCAGTTCGTGGTCGGCCTCGCTGCGTTCCTGCTCGGGCACCTGGCCTTCGTCGGCATGTTCGCCGCGCTCGGGTTCGACCGCTGGCGGCTGGCGATCCCAGGCCTCGTCGCCGCCGTGGTGGTGGCGGCCACGGTGGGCCGGCGCATCGTGGCCGCAGCGGCCGAGCACTCGCTCGGCGCGCCCGTCGTGGCCTACCTGGTCGTCATCTCGGCGATGGCCGTGCTGGGCTGGGCCACCGGGCTGGTGGCGGTGATCGCCGGTTCGGCGCTGTTCGTCGTCTCCGACAGCGTCCTCGGCTGGCGTCGCTTCGTGCGCGAGCGGGCGTGGATGGGGGTGACCATCATGGTCACGTACCACCTCGCACTGATGGGTCTGACGCTCGGCCTGGCCGGCTGACCCGGGCGCGCAGACGGTCAGGACCCGCCGAACCACTCCATCCAGGCCTGCCGGCTCGGCGGCTTGAACACGTAGTTCGACTCCCGGATCGATCCCATGGTGCCGCTGGACGGGAGCGAGTAGCGGTGGCCGGGGAACACGATGGTGTCGTCGGGCAGCTTGGCCAGGCGCTGCAGGCTCTCGTACATGGCCGCCGGATCGCTGCCCGGAAGATCCGTCCGTCCACACCCGTCCAGGAACAGGGTGTCACCGCTGACGAGGCGACCATCGACGAGGAAGCACTGGCTGCCCGGGGTGTGCCCCGGGGTGTGGACCAGCTCGATCTCGATCTCACCGACTCTCACCCGGTCGCCCGGCTCGTGCTGGGCCAGGTCGGATTCCGACACGCCGGCGCTGCGGATCACCCACGGCGCCTCGTGGCGCTGGACGTGGATCTTCACCCCGACGCGCTCGAGCAGCGTGGTGACGCCCTCGATGCGGTACCCCATCATCGACCCGCCGATGTGGTCGGGGTGGAAGTGCGTCGCCAGCACTCCGCACACCCGCATGCCGTCGGCTGCGGCCACGGCCAGGAGGTCGTCGACGGCGTACGCCGGGTCGACCAGCAGGCACTCACCCGACGCCCGGTCGCCGAGCAGGTACGTGAAGTTGACCATCTGCTGGGCGATCCCGTCGTCGACCGCGAAGTCGCGCCCGGCGAGCAGCTGGCGGAAGTAGAGCCGCGAGTCCATCGACCGGAGGCTACGCCCTCCCCGTTCTGGTCCCAGGAAGTAGCGCTGAGCGCTACTTGGTGGTGCCAGAACGGAGGGGGGAGGACAGACTGGGGCTGATGAGCGACGCGACCCGTCTCCAGCGACTCGAAGCCGGCCAGCTCGTCCCCTACGGCGGTGACGGGGTGACGGCGGTGACGGCGGAGCTGGCGGAGGCGTTCCAGCCCGGCGACCACCTGGTCGTGGTCCAGGAGACCGGCCAGCTCCTGCACATCCCGGCCTCGGAGCACCTCGTCGTCGACCAGGTCGTGGGCGCCGCCGTCGAGGCGTTCGGGCATCTCGCCGCCGTCACCGACGAGGCGATCAGCGACTTCTACGAGGTGTTCGCCGCTCGCCTGGCCGACGACGCCTCGTTCGGCCCGATCGCAGCGGCCAACGCCGCCGACGTCGCGGCCGCTCACGAGCGGGGACGCGCAACGACGCGCCTCGAGCTGAGCGCGGCGATGCGGGCCGACATGGTGGCCGGGCTGCGAGTGTGGCGCGACCTGCCGGGTGGGCGGGACCGCCTGGTCGACGTGGTCGAGCACGAGGGCTGGCGGGTCGAGTCCCGCCGGGCGCCGCTCGGCGTGGTCGGCTTCGTGTTCGAGGGGCGTCCCAACGTGTTCGCCGACGCCACCGGGGTGCTGCGCAGCGGCAACACCGTCGTGTTCCGCATCGGCAGCGACGCGTTGGGGACCGCGCGAGCGATCGTGCGCCACGCGCTCCAGCCGGCGCTCGCCGAGGCGGGCATCCCGCCCGGCGCCGTCGGGCTCGTCGACGCCGCCTCGCACGCCGCCGGCTGGGCGCTGTTCTCCGATCGCCGCCTGGCGCTGGCGGTGGCCCGCGGCTCCGGCGCCGCCGTGACCCAGCTCGGTGCCGTGGCGCGCCAGGCCGGTGTCCCCGTGAGCCTGCACGGCACGGGCGGGGCGTGGGTGGTGGCCGGCCGCGGTGCCGACGGGATGCGCCTGGAGCACGTCGTCATGCGCTCGCTCGATCGCAAGGTCTGCAACACCGCCAACGTGGTGTGCGTCGTGCGCGACCGGGCCGGCGAGCTGGTCCCGCACGTCGTGTCGGGGGTCTTCCGTGCTGGCGAGCGGCGCGGTCACCCGGCACGCCTGCACGTGGTGCGGGGGAGCGAGGCGCTGGTCCCTGCCGACTGGTTCGAGCGCACCGTCCACGTGCTGCGCCCGGACGTCGATCATCGCGAACCTGAGGCCGACCTCATCGACGAGTCGGCGCTGGCCACCGAATGGGAGTGGGACCAGAACCCGGAGGTCGCGCTCGTCGTGTGCGACTCGCTCGATCACGCCATCGAGCTGTGCAACCGCTACAGCCCACGGTTCGTGGCCTCGCTCGTGTCGGACGATGCGGCCGAGCAGGCCCGGTTCTGGACCGGTGTCGATGCGCCGTTCGTCGGCAACGGCTTCACCCGCTGGGTCGACGGCCAGTACGCCCTCGGCCGGCCCGAGCTCGGGCTGTCGAACTGGCAGCACGGCCGGCTGCTGGCCCGCTCGGGGATCCTGGCCGGTGACTCCGTGCACACGATCCGGCTGCGAGCGGTGCAGGCCGATCACGACCTGCACCGCTAGCGACCTTGCCCCGGGGGGAGCGGGCACCTCCCCCGGGGCGTCCTCACGACATCCGGTGGCTCAGGTCGGACTCACGACCAGATGCCGTTGATGTCGACGATCACGTGGACGCTGTGCGTGACGTACACGCACAGGGACCCCGTGCTCGAGAGCTTGACCTGGGCTGCGTTGGGGATCGCGACCCACGGGCGCAGGTTCACGGTGGAGGCGAACGGCGGCGCCGTGCCGCACGGGTAGGCCGTGACGTAGCCGTCGCCGAGCGTGTCGGTCGTGGTGACGTTGACGGACACCGCCGTCGCTCCGGCCGGGATGCCGCGCACCCCGGCCATCGGGATCTGCAGCACCCCACCGGCGGGCACCGGGTTGCCGTTCGTCCCGGCGTTGAGCGCCGTGCGGTACCGGTCCCGGGTGTCGGTGATCCGGGTGGGGGCCAGCGGCGTGAAGCGGGCCCCGCTCGCGGGCCGGACGTAGCCGGCGAGGTCGGCGAAGAGGTCGGCGTCGGAGGCACTGTAGAAGCAGACGCTGCCGTCCGCCGCCAGCGGGACGATCACCTGGTTGGGGCGGGTCTCGCCGGCCTTCGGGTTGAGGTTGGACGCCACGGGCTGGGACTGGTCGCAGGGGAAGGCGGTGACGAAGCTGAGCGCCGACGAGCGGTGGGCGGTGAGGTTGAGGACCACGGCCGTGGCATCGGCCGGCACTCCGGTGCCGTCGTCGTTCATGTCCACCCGCAGGACCTGCCCGGCGGTGAGCCGCCCTGGTGCCCGCAGCCCGCTGCGGGTGTCGAACACGCGCGTCGGGGTGGTGGGGGTGAGACGCCCGGGGCCGGCCGCCGAGAAGGCGCCGTTCACGTCGATCACCAGGTCCGCGCTCGACGTCGAGAGCACGCACAGCCCTCCCGACGCGTCGAGCGGGACGATCGCCGCGTTCGGGACGGTCTCGCCGGCCGAGTAGTTGACGGTCGACACCAGGGGCACGGACCCGCACGGGTACGCGGTCAGGTAGCCGGCGCCGTTCGGCGTCACGATGGTGAAGTTGGCGCTCACCGCGGTCGAGCCGGCTGGGATCCCGCCGACGCCACCAGCCACGATGCGAGCCGGCACGTTGGCCTGCAGGCGGGTCGCCCCGAGTCCGCTGCGGGTGTCGACGAGACGGAACGGTGTCACCGGGCTGAAGCCCGAGACACCGCCGGTGACGTAGGTGTCCGGTGGCGGGGCGGGGGTGCCGTCGGCCGCCGCCGGGTCCACCGTGAACGACCAGCTCACCGTGCGGGCCTGGGTGGTCACCGTGGCCGAGTACGTACCGGCCGGCAGACGATCCCGCGCCATGACCACGACGGCGTTCTCGCTGGCGAGGATGTCGCGGGCCAGCCCCGCCGGCAGGTTCCCCGGATGGAGCGTGCACACCTGCAACGGGCCCGACGGCCCCGTGATGGCACCGGTCGCTGCGCTCACGCCCTCCGGCATCATCGCGATCAGGGGCAGGCCGCCGCCGCTCGGCCAGCCGCAGTAGGTCAGCGGGTTGGGTGACTCGGTGACGAAGCGATCCAGGTTGGTCGTGGTGCCGTTGCCCGGGAACAGGATGGGCGTGCCGGGGCGCGCCCGACCCCAGTCGATGCCGAGGTTGGCCCCAGAACCCCAGGTGAACGTGGCCCCCGACTTCCACGGCGACGTGGACGTCGAGTCGCACTTGCCGAACCCGGCACGGGCCAGGTTGTGGCGCAGCACGCCGATGGCGTGGAACGGCCCGGTCATCCAGAGCTCGACGTGGCTGCGTGCGGTCTGGCCGTACACCGAGCTGACCGCCACGTTGCCGTTGTTGCCGGCATCGTCCCCGCTGGCGGTGTAGCCCGGGTACCCGGGGACCTCGTCGTGGCCGATCCCGTTCTGGAGCATGTAGCAGGAGTGGTTGTACGCACCGGACGACAGCGTGGCGTTCTCGGCGATCGGGGCCACCCCGGCCATGGCCCGGTAGTAGTTGACCGTGTCGAGCCAGGACGCGCTCGCCGGGATGAACGGAGGGGTTGCCTCGGCCGCGACCGATGCTGCCGGGATCGCCAGGATCCCCGCCGCCAGCCCGGTCGTCAGCAGTGCCCGCACGCACGTGCGCAGCGTCGCTCGCATGCTCCCGCTCCTTGTTGGCGCCCTGTGCCCGGCCCCGCACGGCCGGAGCCGGCGGGACATCCGGGCGGGTCGACCCCCGGACGCAGCCGTGATCGGACGGCCAGAACCTCCCCTGAAGCGATCCTGACGATTTCCTGCCGAAGCGCGCTGGCTACGGTGGGCCGCGATGCGGGCGGATCGGTCGGCACAGCAGCGGTCGACATCGAGGTGGCGTGCCCGGTGGCCGGCCGCCGCAGTGGCGATCCTCACGGCCTGTGGCGGCACGGGCGCCGGCGTCGAGGTCCTGGCCCGCGACAGCGCGACCACCACACCGCCGGCTGTGGACACGGCGCCGGCGACCACCCGCCCCGCGCCTTCGGTGTCGGGTCCGCAGGGCGTGGGCGATGCGCTCTTCCCTGACCTCGGCAACCCGGGGATCGACGTCGCCTCGTACGACGTGCGCATCGACTACGACCCTGAGAGCGGCCGGATCGACGGCGACGTCACCTTGGAGATCGACGTCACCGAGGACGGCACGGGCTTCACGCTCGACGCGGTCGGACTGGCGGTCGACGCCGTGACGGTCGACGGCGAGGCGGTGACCTTCGTGGACGGAGGGCCGGAGCTGTCGATCGCTCCGGGCGCACCCCGGTGGGCGGGTGAGCAGGTCGAGCTGAACGTCCGCTATCACGCCCGAGCCGGGGGTTGGTCCTCGTCGGCGGGCCTTCCGGCCGGGTGGTTCGCCACCGACGGGGGCTCGTACGTCCTCAACGAGCCTGATGGGGCCCGGACCTGGATGCCGGCCAACGACCACCCGAGCGACAAGGCCACGTGGCGCTTCGAGCTCACCGTGCCGAGTGGGGTGGAGGCCATCGCCAACGGACGCCTCGAGCGACACGACACCGCCGGCGACCGCGAGACGTGGGTGTGGGTGCACGACGAGGCGATGGCCACGTACCTGGTGCAGCTGCTGACGGGGCAGTACGAACTGGTGGAGGCCACCACCCCCGCTGGGCTCGCGCTCACGAGCGCCGTGCTTGACGCGACGCCCGAGGTCGCCGGCGATGCCGCGGCCGAGGTCGACGGGTACCTGGCGGCGATCCCGGAGCAGATCGCGTTCTTCGAGGGCCTGTTCGGCCCGTATCCCCTGCAGTCCTACGGCATCTCGATCACCGACAGCCGGCCCGGCCTGGCGATGGAGACCCAGGGCCGGTCGATGTTCAGCGAGGCCGACCTGCCGGACCTCGCCAGCGGCGAGCAGCCGGGGTACTTCCCCCAGCTGCTGCTGGCCCACGAGCTGGCCCACCAGTGGTTCGGCAACGCCGTGACACCGGCCCGCTGGCAGGACATCTGGCTGAACGAGAGCTTCGCCACCTACGCCGAGTGGCTCTGGCTCGACCACCTCGGCCTCGATGACCTCGAGGCGAGCGCGACCCGCGGCCTCCAGGCTCGACAGGTGCCGACCGTGGCCACCGGTGATCCGCCGGTCCAGGACCTGTTCGGCGCCGAGGTGTACGAGGGCGGCGCCGTCGTGCTCTACGCCCTGCGCCAGCTGCTCGGCCCGGACGCACTGCACGCGCTGCTCCGGGAGTGGGTGACGGCCAACGCCGGGCAGTCGGCGACCACCGACGACTTCGCGGCCCTCGTCGAGGCCCGCCACCCCGACGCCACCGACTGGGACCGGTTCTGGGACGAGTGGCTGTTCTCGCCGTCGGTGCCCTCGGCCTATCCGTCGTGAGCGGTGCTCACCCGCCGGTCAGCCGGTCGATCATCCGGCTCACCAGGCGGGCGGGCCGCCCGGTTCGGGCCTCCCGCCGGTCGGCGTAGGCCGGCAGCGCCAGCCCGGCGCTGATGCCGAGCCAGCGCAGCGGCTCCGGCTCCCAGCGCCGCGAGCGATGTCCGACCCACGGGAGGCCCACCAGGTCGGATGGGGTCCGGGTGATCAGGTCGGCCAGCGTCCGTCCGGCCACGAAGCTGGTGCAGACGCCGTCGCCGACGTAGCCGCCGGCCCAGGCGAGCCCGGTCGAGCGGTCGAGGCCGACCGAGGCGTGCCAGTCGCGTGGCACACCGAGCGGGCCGCCCCAGGCGTGCGTGATCCGGGTCCCGGCCAGCTGCGGGAACAGGTTCACGAGGGCCTGCTGGAGCGCGTGGTGGACCCGAGGGTCGCGGTCGAAGTCGGGCTCGATGCGGGACCCGAAGTGGTACGGCGCGCCTCGCCCGCCGAACGCGATCCGACCTCCGGCGGTCCGCTGGCCGTACACGATGAGGTGCCGTGCGTCATCGAGCGTCTCCCGACCCGACCAGCCCAGCTCCTCCCACACATCGTCCGCCAGCGGTTCGGTGGCGATCATCAACGAGTAGAGGGGGGCGAGCTGGCGGCGGGCGGAGGGGAGCCCGTGTGTGTAAGCCTCGGTGGCCCGCACGACGACCTCGGCCCGCACCTGTCCCGCGTCGCTGCGCACCCGGCCCGGCGCGATGTCGACGACGCGCGTCTGCTCGAACACGTCCACGCCCGACCGCTCGACCACCCGGGCCAGCCCGCGGGCGAGCGCCGCCGGCTGCAGCGCCGCGCAGTGCGGGGTGTACGTGGCGCCGAGGAGCCCGGCGATCCGCAGGCGCTCCGACGCCTCACCAGCGCCGAGGAGGCGGAGGTCGTCCTCGCCGGTGTCCCACTCCCGGGCGCAATCGACGCCGGCGCGAAGGCGTTCCAGCCGGGCGGCGCTGGTGGCAGCGCACAGGTGCCCGCCATGGGCGAACCCGCAGTCGATTCCCTCGGCGGCGGCCACGGCACCGACCTGGCCGACGGCGGCGCGCATCGCACGCTGCATGGCCAGGGCGCCCTGTCGACCACCTGGCCCAGTGGCAAGGGTCTCCAGGCTCATGGGCAGGATCGCCGAGCACCACCCGCCGTTGCGGCCGCTGGCACCGAAGCCCGCGATCTCCGCCTCGAGCACGGCGATGCGCAGCGTGGGGTCGGTCCGGATCAGGTGGTAGGCGGTCCAGAGCCCGGTGTAGCCGCCGCCGACGATCGCCACGTCCACGTCGAGATCGCCCGGCAGGCCCGGCCGGGGGAGGAGGGGGTCGTCGGTGAGGTCGTCGAGCCAGAACGACACGGACCGGTACGGGTGCACACGCCGAGCGTAGGCGGACCTCTAACGTCGCTGTCCGATGGCGCGCCCACCGCTGCCTCCGCTGCGCCCGGCGCCGCCACCTCGTCAGGCGTCGACGAGCGGCTGGTTCGCGGACCCCTGGCAGCCGGGAGCGCTGCGCTGGTGGGACGGTGAGCGCTGGACGCCGCACTGGGCCGCTCCCGTCGGCCGACGGGTGAGGACCCGCATCCCAACGCTGCCGCTCGCCGCGGCGGTCGGCGCCGTGGTGGTGCTCGTCGCGTCGCTCATCGCCAGCCGGTTCCTGCTCGACGCCGTCGCCGGGCTCGACTGGCCGATCGCGGTGCTGGTCCTCATCGCCATGGTCGTCGGTTACGGCCCGGTGCTCGCCTGGGCCCGCGTCGCGACCAGGCGGTGGGGGACCGGATCGCTGGCCGTGGACGCCGGGGTCCACTTCCGGCCGATCGACCTGGCGTGGGGCCCCCTGGTCTGGCTGGTCGCGGTGGGCTTCGAGATCGCCGCGCTCCTCATCGTCGTCGCCACCGGGATCCCGTTCACCTCCAACACCGAGGGTGTGTCCGACGTCCCCGCCGACCGGGGGTACGTGATCGCGCTGCTGATCCTGGCCGTCGTCGCCGCGCCCATCGTCGAGGAGCTGATGTTCCGCGGCATCGTGCTGCGCGGCCTGCTCTCGCGTATGGGGGCCGTCTGGGCGGTGCTGCTCCAAGGGGCCCTGTTCGGTGCTGCGCACGTCGATCCGGTGCGGGGGCTGGGCAACGTCGGGCTGGTGATCGCGCTGTCGGCGGTCGGAGTCGCCCTCGGCGGCGCGGCAGTGCTCCTCCGCCGGGTGCCCGCTTGCATGATCGCCCACGCCATCTTCAACGGTGTGGTCATGGTGGTCGTGCTGGTCGATCCCTGACTGTCGCGCCCGCGATGCGACATCGGTCACCCCACGGCCGATCCGAATTGTGACCTACGGCCCTAAAGGATTTCGCCATGGGTCGCCAGGATCGGGATCTGAGAGCCATTTTCCCCTCTGACGAGGAGGTAGCCATGCGGGTACATCCATCGGAGCGGCGTTCCGGACGCCGCAGAGTCGCTGCGTTGGCGGCAGTTGCCGCCATCGCGCTCGTCGTCGTGTCGTGCTCCGGCGACGACGGCGGGTCGAGCAGCGGCACCGCCGGCGGGTCCGGCGGCTCGGGTGCCAGCGGTGACCTCGCCGCCATCGCCGAGGAGCGGGGCCTGAGCGACGCCGATCTCCTCGCCGCCGCCAAGACCTACGTGCCGAGCGGCCAGCACGACGAGTACATCATGTTCTCGAGCGGTGGGCAGTCGGGCCAGGTGCACGTGATCGGCATGCCCTCGATGCGCCTGCTGCGCACGATCGGCGTGTTCACCCCGGAGCCCTGGCAGGGCTGGGGATACGGGGCCCAGGAGACCGACAAGGTGCTGACCGACGGCTACGCACCGGGCGAGGAGCCGCTCAGCTGGGCCGACACGCACCACCCGGCGATCTCCGAGACCGAGGGCGACTACGACGGCCAGTTCCTGTTCATCAACGACAAGGCCAACTCCCGTGTCGCGGTGATCGACCTGCGTGACTTCGAGACGAAGCAGATCGTCCGCAACCCGGTCGCGATCAACGACCATGGCGGCACGTTCGTCACCCCGAACACCGACTGGGTGATCGAGGGTGGCCAGTACGCGATGCCGCTCGGGTGGGAGTACGCCTCCCTCGACGACTACGAGTCCGACTACCGCGGCCTCATCACGTTCTGGAAGTTCGACCGTGAGGCCGGCCGGATCGACCCGGCGCAGTCGTTCGCCATGGAGCTGCCGCCGTACTGGCAGGACCTCTGCGACTCCGGCAAGCTCGTGTCCGACGGCTGGGTGTTCTGCAACTCGATCAACACCGAGATGGCCACGGGCATGACCCACAGCGGCGAGCAGTTCGAGGCCGCGACGGGGGCCAACGAGACCGACTTCCTGCACGTCGTCAACCTGGCGAAGGCCACCGAGGTGGCCGCCGGCGGCGGCACCGAAGAGGTCAACGGGTTCCCGGTGATCCCGCTCCAGACGTCGATCGACGAGGGCCTGCTCTACTTCGTGCCCGAGCCGAAGAGCCCCCACGGCTCCGACGTGACGCCGAGCGGTGAGTACATCGTGGTGTCCGGCAAGCTCGACACCCACGCCAACGTCTACTCCTTCGAGAAGATCCAGGCCGCCATCGAGGCCGGCCCGGCTGAGACCGACTCGTTCGGCGTGCCGATCATCGCCCTGGAGGACGCGCTGGAGGCGCAGGTCGAGCTCGGCCTCGGTCCGCTCCACACCCAGTTCGACGACAAGGGCTATGCCTACACCAGCCTGTTCCTCGACTCGGCGGTGGCCCGCTGGTCGCTGGGCGGCGAGGCCACCCCGGAGGGCGAGCAGCCGTGGACGCTGGTCACCAAGACCCCGGTCCAGTACAACATCGGCCACCTCGCCGCTGCTGAGGGCGACACCGTCGCCCCCGACGGCCGGTACCTCGTGGCACTGAACAAGTGGTCGATCGACCGGTTCTTCCCGACCGGACCGCTGCTGCCGCAGAACTTCCAGCTGATCGACATCAGCCAGCCCGGCACCACGATGCCGATCCTGTACGACTCGCCGATCGGTGTGGCCGAGCCGCACTACGCCCAGATCATCAAGGCCGACAAGCTGGCCCCGTGGACCGTCTACCCGCTGGGCACCGACCCGGCGAAGATGGGCGGCTGGGGCACCGCCGAGGCCGACATGGTGGGCGAGAGCGCCACGCTGGACGAGACCCAGGCCGGTGTCACCCGTGACGGCAACAACGTCACCATCGACATGACGGTGGTGCGGAGCCACTTCGCCCCCGACCTCGTCGAGGTCAACCAGGGCGACCACGTGGTCTGGCACCTCACGAACCTCGAGACCACCCAGGACGCCACCCACGGGTTCGCCGTCCCCGGGTACAACATCAACGTCAGCCTCGAGGCCGGTGAGACCGTCACGGTGGAGTTCGACGCCACCCAGTCCGGTGTCTTCAACTTCTACTGCACCGAGTTCTGCTCGGCGCTCCACCTGGAGATGATGGGTCACTTCCTGGTGAAGCCGTCCTGACCGACGAGTGCTCGGTCCCCGGTGCGGGCCGGGGACCGAGCACGTAACCTTGTCCACGAGGAACGAGAATTGCGAAGAAGAGGCCGAAGATCATGTCGGTGATGGATCGAGTGCTGGGGCCGAGGGTGAGCGCCGAAGAGGCGGCCAAGCACCGTGAGCGGTACCGGCTCCCCACGATGTTCTTCGTCGGGGCGATGCTGGTGCTGCTGGTGTCCCTGTTCTTCCCCTACTGGCAGCTCGACCTCAAGGCCCCCCAGTTCCCCCAAGGGCTGCACGTGTCGGCCTACGTGAACCGGCTGGTCGGCGATGTCGACCCCGTCACCCAGTCGAACGACCTCGAGCAGCTCGACGGCTTGAACCACTACGTGGGCATGCCGCCCCTCGAGGACGGCGCCCAGTTCGAGCGCACCATCTCCATCGCCGGCATCGTCATGATGGCCGGCCTCCTCGTCGCCGCCGTGTGGGTGCACAGCCGATGGGTGGTGCTCCTCGTGCTGCCCGCGCTGCTGTTCCCGCTGATCTTCCTCGCCGACCTGCAGTACTGGCTGTGGAACTACGGCCACAGCCTCGACCCGCGCGCCCCACTGGCGGGCGCAGTGGGTGAGTTCACGCCGCACCTGTTCGGCAGCTCGAAGATCGCCCAGTTCAACACCTCGGCCACACCGGGCTTCGGGTTGCTCCTGGCCGGGCTCGCATCCGTGCTGGTCGCAATCGGACTGTGGTTCCACCGCAGGGCCTACCTGCCGCTCGTCAAGGCGGCCGCGGGTGATGCCGAGACGACGGAGTCGGCTGAGCAGGCGGTGGCGCCGGCCTCCACGTCGTGAGGTCGCGACGCCTGAGCGGCGCGATCGCGGTGATGCTGGTCGCGACGCTCACCCCGGTGGCCGGAGGGGCTGATGCGGCGCCCGAGCCCGTCGACCTCAGCGCCCTCGTCGACGAGACCGAAGCGGGCGGCACCCTGCAGCTCGAGCCCGGTGTGTACCGGGGCGGGATCACCATCCACCGGCCGATCACGATCGTGGGCTCTGGGCCGGACACGATCATCGACGGGGGAGGCGAGGGCACCGTCATCGAGGTCGCCGCACCCGATGTCACCATCACCGATCTGGTGATCCGCAACAGCGGCGGCTCCCTGCCCCACGAGGACTCCGCCGTCCACGTGGGCGGCGAGCGATTCTCGTTCCAGCGCAACCGCATCGAGGACGCCCTGTTCGGGCTGTACCTCGTCGAGAGCCCTGGTTCGCTGATCACCGACAACGAGATCTCCGGAAAGGACGTCGAGTTCACCCTGCGCGGCGACGGGATCCACGTGTACAGCTCCCCGAACAGCACCGTCGAGCGCAACCACGTCAGCGACGGCCGGGACGTGATCGCGTTCTACTCCGACGCCACGGTCGTCAGGGACAACGTCATCGAGGGCGGACGCTACGGCCTGCACCTCATGTACTCCGACGACGTGCTCGTCGAGGGCAACCAGTTCCTGCACAGCTCGACCGGGCTGTACGTCATGTACAGCATCGGGGTGAAGGTCCGCGAGAACGTGATGGCCCTGAGCGAGGGACCGAGTGGCTACGGCCTGGCCACGAAGGAGTCGGACCTGATCGAGGCGTTCGGCAACCGGTTCGTGTCGAACCGGGCCGGGATCTTCCTGGACACGTCGCCATTCACCGGTGGCGTGGTCACCACCTGGGACACCAACGTCTTCGCCTACAACATCGTCGGCGCCCTCTTCCAGCCGTCGGTGCGCAACAACCGCTTCGTCAACAACGCGTTCATCGACAACCAGGAGCAGATCTCCTTCACCGCCGGCGGCTCGTACGACGTGAACGAGTGGACGGTCGACGGGGTCGGCAACCACTGGAGCGACTACGCCGGCTACGACGCCGACGGCGATGGCCTCGGTGACGTGGCCTACCGGGCCGAGGCGCTGTACGACGCGCTGACCGACCGCCACCCGGAGCTGACGTTCTTCGCCGAGACGCCCGCGGCCCGGGCGCTCGACGCCGCCGCCCGCGCCTTCCCCACGTTGCGACCAGAGCCGAAGGCCGTCGACGACGGACCGCTCGTGCGAGCGCCGGACATGCCCGCGCTGCACAACGCCCCGCCGGGGCCATCTCGCGCCATGCTTCTGGTCATGTCGAGTGTCCTGGTCGGTGTCGCTCTCGTGCTGCTGGCGTCGGTGCGTCGCCGCCCGCGTCCGGGGGTGGCGCCGTGATCCGGGTCGAGGGGCTCACGAAGCGCTACGGCAAGGTGACCGTGGTCGACGACGTCTCGTTCGAGGTGTCAACAGGTGAGGCCGTCGCCCTCTGGGGACCGAACGGGGCCGGCAAGAGCACCATCATGCGCTGCATCCTCGGCGCCGTGCCCTACGAGGGCACGGTCGAGGTCGGCGGTCATGATGCCCGGCGCCAGGGCAAGGCGTCCCGCCAGCTCCTCGGCTACGTGCCCCAGCACCTCGCGTTCTACGACGACCTCAGTGTGGGCGAGACGGTGGCGCTGTCCACCCGGCTGCGCCGGGTCGAGCTCGAACGGGGGAGAGACGTGCTCGCCCAGCTTGGTCTCGGCAGCGAGTGGGACAAGCGGGTCGGTGCGCTGTCCGGTGGGATGAAGCAGCGTCTCGGCATTGCGCTGGCGCTCGTCTCCGATCCTCCGGTGCTCCTGCTCGACGAGCCCACATCGTCGCTCGACGTGGCCGCCCGCCGGTCCGTGCTCGAGGTGTTCGAGAGCCTTCGCGACGACCGGCGGGCGATCGTGCTCAGCTCCCATCACCTCGACGAGGTCGGGGTGATCGCCGATCGGGTTATCGCCATGGAGTCGGGCCGCCAGATCCTCGAGTCCACCCCCGGCGAGTTCGCCGATCGCCTGGGCCTGCGGGTCTGGTTGCACGTGATGGTCGAGCCGACCCAGCTGGCGCGCGCCGTCGACGTGCTCCAGGGCGCCGGCTACATGGCCCGCCAGAACAGCCGTGGCCTGCTGGTCGAGGTCGGCGCCGGTGAGAAGGGGGGCGCTCTCGGCGCCCTGCAACAGGCTGGGATGGACGTGATCGACGTGGACGTGTGGCGATGACGGCTGAGGCGACTCCGATCACCCAGGCACCCGAGCGGGCCGAGCTGTGGCTGGTGAAGGTGCTCGCCGGCAAGGAGCTGCGCGACGCGCTCCGCGACCGCTGGCTGTGGCTCTACGCCGCAGCATTTGCCGTCCTCGCGGTCGCCATCACCTCGATCGCCGTGTCCGACGCGCGCACCGTCGGGTTCTCGGGCTTCGGACGGACGGCGTCGTCGCTGGTGGCGCTGACCCAGCTCGTCGTGCCGCTGATGGGCCTCACCGTCGGCGCCCGCAGCATCGCCGGCCAGCGCGAGCGGGGGACGCTCACGTTCCTGCTGTCCCACCCGCTGAGCCCGACCGAGGTCTACATCGGCACGTTCCTCGGCAACGCCGCCGCGATGCTCGCCGCCGTGTCCGGTGGCTTCGGCGCCGCCGGGATCTTCGCCGGCATCCGGGGTGCCGCTGTCGACGGCGTGGACCTCGTGGTCATCGCGGTCGTCGCCTGGCTGCTCGCCGTCTCGATGGTGGGGATGGGGATGCTCGTCAGCGTCCTCGTGCAGCGCAGCGCCACCGCGCTCGGGTTGGCCCTGGTGCTCTGGCTGGTGTTCGTGCTGTTCGGCAACCTCGGCCTGATGGGGACCTCGATCGCCACCACGGCGAGCGAGGCGACGCTGTTCTTCGCCGCCGTCGCCAACCCGGTGGAGGCGTTCCGCCTGTCGACGATGACGGCGATGGGCGGCTCGCTCGACGTCCTTGGACCGGTCGGGACGTATGCCGTCGACCGCTTCGGGGACACCGGGGTCGGGTGGGTGACCACAATGAGCCTGATCGTGTGGGCGATCGTGCCCGTCGTGATCGGCGGCGTGCTGTTCCGTCGGAGGCCCCTGCGGTGAGAGCAATCCCGGCGGCGGTCGCTGCGATCGTCATCCTGGCGGCCTGTGGCGGGGGTTCGTCGAGCGGCCCGCCGGACATCGAGTACGGGCGCGACGTCTGCGACCAGTGCCACATGATCATCAGCGAGGCCCGGTACGCCTGCGCGTACCGCGATGCCGGTGGCGAGGCGTTCGTGTTCGACGACATCGCCGAGATGCTGGCCCACATCAGCACGCGGACCGCGCCGGCCGACGACCGCGTCTGGGTCCATGATTTCCTCACTGAAGAATGGATCGTGGCGCCGGCCGCGTGGTACGTAAGGGGTTCGATCGAGACGCCGATGGGCGGTGGCATCGTGGCGTTCACCACCGAGGCGGACGCCGAGGCGTTCGCCCAGGAGCGAGAGGGCGAGGTCCTTCGCTGGACCGACGTCCTCGCAGAGATGTCCGGCACCGGGTCACCCCCGGACTCGGGCCCGTGAGCGATCACGGCTACGGAAAGGAAGGAACCAGCGGGATGAGAACCACGAAGATGCGACTGGTCGCCGGCGGTGCTGCGCTCCTGCTCGCCCTGAGCGCCGCCGCGTGCAGCGACGACAAGGACACCACCACCCCGGCCACGGAGGCCGGCGGCGGCGGCTCCGAGACGACCGACGGCGGCGGTGAGGCCAACGGCGGTGGCGGTGGCGGCGATGCGGCGGCGGGCGAGGAGCTGTTCGCCGCCTCGTGCGTGTCGTGCCATGGCGCCGACGCCAAGGGCCTCCCCAACCTGGGCAAGGACCTCACCGCCTCGGAGTTCGTCGCCGGCCTGTCGGACGACGAGCTGGTGGCGTTCCTCGCCGCCGGTCGGGCTGCCGACGCGGCGGACAACACTACGGGCGTGGCCATGCCGCCCAAGGGCGGCAACCCGGCGCTGACCGACGAGGATCTCATGGACCTCGTCGCGTTCATCCGCTCGATCAGCGGCTGAGGGTTCGTGACCGTGCCCCCGGCGGCGGCGGCACGGTCACGGCCGCACGAGGCGGTTGTCGATCAGGCGCACGTCGCCGAACCACACGGCGATTGCCATGACCGCAGGGCGATCGAGAACGTCGAGGCGTTCGAGCGTCTCGGCGTCGGCCAGCTGGACGTACTCGAGTCGGGCCCGTGGTTCGGTGGCCACGGCCGCCGCCGCGACGTGCTCCAGCGCGGCACCCCGACGCTCACCGCTCGCCAGGGCGGCTGCGGCGGCCTCGAGCGCAGCCGGCACGCACCGCGCTGCGGCGCGGTCCTCTGGTGAGAGTCGGCGGTTGCGGCTGGAGAGGGCGAGTCCGTCGGGCTCGCGAACGGTCGGCACGGCGACGATCTCGATGCCCAGGTCGAGGTCGATCACCATCCGGCGGATGATGGTCAGCTGCTGATAGTCCTTCTGCCCGAACACGGCGACGTCCGGCCGCACAACGTTGAACAGCTTCGCCACCACCGTGGCGACGCCCCGGAAGTGCCCCGGCCGGGCGGCACCCTCCATGGGTTCGGCCAGCGAGCCGGGGACGACGTGGGTCTGGAAGCCGGCCGGGTACATGGTGGCCGGAGTGGGGCAGTAGACCGCAGTGACGCCGGCGGCGGCGAACATGATGAGGTCGGCGTCGAAGGTCCGCGGGTACGCGGCCAGGTCCTCCGCCCGGTCGAACTGCAGGGGATTGACGAACAGGGAGCCGACGACGTGCTCGCCGTGGCGATGGGCGACCTCGAGCAGGCGCAGGTGGCCCTCGTGGAGCGCCCCCATCGTCGGCACCAGTGCGACGCGCCCTCCGGACGCACGCGCCGCATCGGACCAGCGGCGCATGGCGTCAGGTGTGTCCAGCTGGAGCACGGGCATCGGGGGGTCCTGCCTCCTTCGTCCGGGCGGGAGCGGACACGCGCAACCTACCCGCGACGGGTGGACACCGCGCCACGGTCGGGGAACGCCGACGGGCACAGGTCGCGGTACGAGGGTGGCCCGCCTCGGTGGGCACCGGCCGTCACCACTGCTCTCGTGCAGGCGGCGGCGAAGCAGACGGCCCCGGCGTCGAGGAGACGGTTGACGGCGGCTGCACGCCCGCGTACCGATCGGAAGCGCTCGTCACCCGCCGGCTCGACGAGCTCGCCCTGCCCGGTGGCCAGTGCGAACACCGTGTCGCCGTCGAACATCGAGTGGGCCGGGCGCACGGCGCGTGCGAGGCCGTCATGAGCGACGGCGGCGAGCTTGGTGCACTCGGCCTTCGACAGCCGCGCCGACGACGCCACCACGCCGATCGTGGTGTTCAGCGGCCGGGTCGCGGCGGCTGCGGCGGCCTCGAGGTGCTCGCGCAGACGGCGGCGGTCGGACGCCGAGGGCCGGCGGAGCTCGATGCCGTCGAGCACCCACGGCACGCCGCTGGCGGGGTCGATGACCGACCCGGCGGCGTTGACTGCGGCCAGCGCGGCGACGACGGTGCCGTCGCCGAGCGTGGTCGAGCAGGTGCCGATGCCGCCCTGGAGCGTGCCCGCCACGGCCCCGGTCCCTGCACCCACTGCCCCCTCCAGGAAGAGGCCGCGTCGGGCCCGCCGGGCGGCCGCCGCCCCGAACGAGGCATCGGGGTGATGCTCGAAGCGCCCACCGCGTCCCAGGTCGAAGATGACGGCCGCGGGCACGATCGGCACCACCTCACCGGCGCGATCGCCCACGGGGAAGCCGACGCCGCGGTCACGCAGGAAGGCCATCACGCCGTCGGCCACGCAGAGCCCGTACGCGCTGCCGCCGGTGAGCGCGATGGCGTGCACCTGGTGCACGAGGTTCTCCGGTCGCAGCAGGTCGGTCTCCCGCGTGCCGGGGCCACCACCCCGCACGTCGACCCCACCCGTGGCCCCACCCGGCACCAGCACCACCGTGGTGCCCGTCCGCCACCCGGACGCGACTCGCTGGTAGTGGCCCACCGCCACCCCGGGAACGTCGGTGAGCCCACCGCCGGCGCTGAGCGCAGACATCGCCTCAGCCGCGCTCGACGTCGCGGGTGCGGGCGAGCTCGAACAAGGTCTCGTCACCATCGCGCCAGCGCACCGTGAAAACCCACCGGCGGATGCGCCACCGGTCGCCGTCGCGGACCAGCACCCCGGTGTAGTGCCCTCCGAGCTCGCACCACGACGCCGAGGCACCGGGTCGCAGGGACCGGAGCGTCGCCGGGTCGAACCAGTGCATGGCCCGAACCTCGGCCCAGCAGCGGGCTTCGGCGTCGGCGAGAGGCTCGACGAGGTGGTTGGTGACGAGGTGCTGGGTCGCATCGAAGCCGCCGATGGCCTGTCGAACCCCGGCCACGAACTCTTCGGCCGAGCGCATGGCCGCCGGCCGGCCGCTCCACGAGGAGGTGTCGAGCTCGAAGAGGTCGGTGAAGCAACCCCGCAGCAGCCCCCAGTCTCGCCGGTCGATGCCCGCCGCGTAGCGGTGCGTGACGTCGATGATCTCCCTGCGCTCGCGGTCCCAGTCGGGCGCCGAGGTCGTCATGGTGTGGAGGGTACCGAACACGGGGCGGGCCACCGATAGCGTGCCCGCCGTGCTGCACCGGGACGCACCGCCCGACACCGCCATCCAACGGATCCGCGCGGCAGCCCGCCGGGCGGCCGGGGAGGCCGTGCACCGGGCGTGGGAGCAGGCCATCGAGCTCGGCGCCATCGGCCCGGACACGCGGCGGGGCCGCCGGTTCGGCGCGTTCGGTCAGGGCAGCGTCATCTGCTTCCCGCCCAACACGCTGTTCAACGAGCACTACATCCACATCGGGAGTGCGACGATGATCGGGCCGCACGTCACGCTGTCGGCCGGCATGGTCCCGGGACAGCGATGCGTCGTCGACCCCGTCGTGCGCATCGGCGACCGCTGCCTGATCGGCAAGGGGAGCGGCATCGTCGGCCACCTCGAGATCCGGATCGGCGACGACGTGTGGACCGGCCACCACGTGTACATCACCGACCAGAACCACGGCTACGCCGACATCGACCTGCCGATCTCGAAGCAGTCGATGCCCGAGCGCCCGGTGAGCATCGGCGACGGCTCGTGGCTCGGCCACGGGACGGTGGTGCTGCCGGGTGTCACCATCGGCCGCCACGTGGCCGTCGGGGCGAACTCGGTGGTGACGGCGGACCTGCCCGACTTCAGCGTCGCGGTCGGGTCACCGGCACGGGTGATCCGCCGCTACGAGCCCGGCGCCGGCTGGGTGCGCTAGACGGCCAGGTCGTCCGGCGGGGCGCAGGACGCCATCTCGTTGTCGGCCGAGAACGTCGCCAGCTTCTCGCTGATGGGGATGCCGTCGACGATCGTCTCCGAGAACGGTGAGTTGTCACCGGCGCGCAGCTGGTCGATGTACTCGCGACGGTCGGCGAGGTAGGTGCGGTAGTCGGCCTGCCACAGCGGGACGATGGCGCGCCCCTTGTCGTCGGTGGGTGTGGCGGCGCTCACGTCGTCGAGCATCGCCTCGAGCAGGTCGGTGGCCTGCTCGACGAGCCCCGCCCTCACCTCCAGCGCGTCGGCCCCGACGTCGTCGAGCGTGCGGAAGTCTGCCAGCTCGCGGCGGGCCGTCTGGGCCTCGTCGCAGATCGCCTCGGCCCGTTCGGCCCACGCCCGGTCACCGATCTTGTTCACCGCCTCCTTCGAGGCGAAGAAGAGGGCGTAGACCCACATGACGACGATGGCCGCGATCACCACCAGCAGCACGATCGTCAGCACCCGTGACACGACGGGGTGCGACGTCGGGCGCGGCGCGGATTCGGGGGGACGAGCCGGCACTCAGGCCTCCGCCGGCGCCGGCCGGTAGAACAGCGCGAGCTGCAGCACCGCTGCCGTGGCGCCGAGCCCGCCGGCGATCACCGCACCCCACCAGCCGTCGACATCGATGCCGAGCGCATGGTCGATGGAGATCTCACCCGCGCCCATGGTGCCGACGGCGAACGCGGCGGCGGCGATCGAGGCCACGTATTCCCAGCCCTGGCCGGGCCGAAACACGAAGAACCCGCGGTTGCGGTGCTCCGAATACCACGCGACGAGCATCACGCCGACGATGCCCGCTGCGGCCAGCGGCGTGAGCAGCCCGAGCGCGAACGCGACACCCGCCGCCACCTCGGTGGTGGCGGCCGCCCTGGCCTGGAGCGCCGGGTGGCGCATGCCGATGCTCCCGAACCATCGGGCGGTCCCGACGAGCCCGTTCGGTCCGAAGAACTTGTTCCAGCCGTGGGCGGCGAGGAACAGGCCGAACACCAGGCGCAGCACCAGCAGCCCGAGATCGAGGTTGTCCATGCGCTCCACGCTAGGCGCACGGGTGATCTTCGCCACGCTCCGTCTCGCCGTGCCCGAATGCACCCGAGATGACCACCGGGGTGCTGGTAGAACGGACCGCCGTGCCCGCAGCCACCACCACCCCACCGGCGCGCCGACGCTGGAGCGAGGCGTGGCGGTTGGTGCGCGCCCTGGTGGGGCTCCAGCCGCGCCGGTTCTCGATCGCCGTGGCGGGAGCGGCGGTGTTCGCGATCTGCACGGTGGCGTCGTCGGTGGCGGTGCAGTGGGTCGTCGACCACGTCATCGTGCCCCGGTTCGAGGACGGGACCGTCGGGCGGGCGACCGTCGTGGCCGGGGTGGCGCTGCTGATCGGGATCGGCCTGGTGCGGGCGGCCGGGGTCGTCGTGCGCCGGACCTGGGCCGGCAAGACGCAGTGGCGCGCCGCCGAGGACCTGGCCGACGGGGTGGTCGACCGGCTGGCGGCCCAGCCGGTGCCCTGGCAGCGCCGGCATCCGACCGGTGAGCTGGTCGCCAGGGCGGGTGTCGATGTCGACGCGGCGGTGGGGATCCTGGCGCCGCTGCCGTTCGCCAGCAGCGTGGTGCTGATGATGGTGCTGTCGGCCGTGTGGCTGCTGGCGACCGATCTGCTGCTCGGGGCCGTGGCGGTCACGGTGTTCCCGGTGCTCATCGCCGTGAACCTGGTGTACCAGCGCCGGGTCGACAAGCACTACGACGAGGCCCAGCACCAGCTCGGCCGGCTCTCGGCTGCGGTGCACGAGAGCTTCGAGGGCGTCACGGTGGTCAAGGCGTTCGGCGCCGAGGACCGCGAGACCGAGCGACTGGCGACCATCGCCGCCCGGCTCCGCCAGGCGCGGATGAGCGCCGTGGCCCTCCGCGGCACGTTCGAGTCGCTGCTCACCGGCATCCCGACGCTCACCAACATCGCCCTCGTGCTGCTGGGCGCCTACCGGGTGGATGCCGGGGCGATGACGGTCGGCCAGGTCACGAGCGTCATCTACCTGTTCACGCTGCTGGTGTTCCCGCTGCGCCTCATCGGGTGGGCGCTGTCGGAGCTGCCGCACTCACAGGCCGGTTGGGCGCGGGTGCGCAGCGTGCTCGACGAGGACGTGTGGCCGGACCCGTCCGCGGCCGTGACGACGGCGCCGGCGGGGATCGGCGTCGCGCTGCACGACGTCACCACCGCCCACGACGACACGCGAGACGTGCTGAGCGGCGTGAGCCTGACAGTCCCGGCCGGACGCACGGTCGCCCTCGTCGGGGAGACGGGTTCCGGCAAGACCACGCTGCTGCAGGTGATCGCCGGCCTCGTGCCCGCCACGGGCGGCACGTTGGCGGTCGCACCGGGCGGCTCGTCGCTGGTGTTCCAGGAGCCGTTCCTGCTGGCCGCCACCGTCCGTGAGAACCTCACGCTCGGGCTCGGCCTCGACGACGGCGCGCTGTGGACGGCGCTCGAGGCGGCGGAGGCGCGGGAGTTCGTCGAAGCGCTCCCCGACGGGCTCGACACGATCGTCGGTGAGCGAGGCGTCGGGCTGTCGGGCGGGCAGCGACAGCGGATCGCGCTGGCCCGGGCGATCCTGCGCCGGCCGGCGCTCGTGCTGCTCGACGACACGACCTCGGCGCTCGACCCGGCGACCGAGACGAAGGTGCTGGCGAACCTCCGGGCCGCGCTGTCGGGTGCGACGGTGCTGGCGGTGGCGTCACGCCCGTCGACGATCGCCGTCGCCGACGAGGTCGTGTACGTGCGTGACGGGACCATCGCCGCTCAGGGCCCGCACGCCGAGCTGATGGCGAGCCAGGCTGAGTACCGGCACCTGATGCTCAGCTTCGAGCACGACCGAGCGGCCCACGCCGCCGAGGTGGCGACCGCGTCACCGCACGGGGGGAGCGGCTCGTGAACGAGACGATCACCCAGCTCGGCGCCGTCCAGACCATCAATCGAGGCGTGCAGGCCGCGCCGGCGCTGCGGCGCGGGCTCGGCCTGACCGTGCTCCTTGCCGTGGTCGGCGCGGCCGGGCGGGTGGTGGTGCCGATCCTGATCCAACAGTCGATCGACAAGGGGTTCACGGACGGTCGGGTCGATGTGGCGCTCATCGGGCGCTTCGCTGCCATCGGCGCCGTCGCCGTGGTCGTCGCCACGGCCGCCCAGCGCCAGGCGGTCGTGCGCCTCGGCGTGCGCAGCGAGGAGGCGTTGTACGGGCTGCGGGTGCGGCTGTTCGACCACATCCACCGCCTCAGCCTGGCTGACCACTCCGAGGAGCGCCGGGGCGCGCTGGTGGCCCGGGTCACAGGTGATGTCGAGGCGATCGCCGAGTTCTTCGCATGGGGCGGGCTGGCCTGGCTCCTCGACGGCACCCTGATGATCGTGGTGGCGGGTGTCATGCTGGCCTACAACTGGATCCTGGCGCTGGTCGCGTTCGTGGTCGCGGCCCCGCTGGTCTGGGTGCTGCGCACCGTCCAGCGCCACCTCGTCGCCGCCTACGACACCGTCAGGGCCCGCAACGCCGACCTGCTCAGCGCCGTCGGCGAGATGGTCACCGGGGCCGAGCTCCTCCGCGCCTACCACGCCGGGCCCACCATGGCGGCCACGGCGAAGGCCAGCGTGCGCCGCCGCGCCGACGCCCAGATCCATGCCGGCGTCATCGGCGCGTTCTTGTTCCCCTCCGGCGAGGTGTTCTCCGTGCTCACCGTCTCGGCGGTCGTGGTGGTCGGTGTCATCCTGGGCCCGGCGAGCGGGCTCACGGCCGGTGCGATGGTCGGCTTCATCTTCCTCACCTACCGGTTCCTGGAGCCCATCGCCGAGTTCACCGAGGTCCTCGACCAGACCCAGACGGCCGTCGCCGGCCTCCGTCGGGTGCTCGGGGTGCTCGACGTCCCGATCGGTCCCCCGGAACCGGACGCCCCCCGCCCGCTGCCGGCAGGCCCCTTGACGGTCGAGGTCGACCACGCCGGCTTCGCCTATCGGAGCCGCAACGATGACGACGACGAGCCGCCGGCGCTGATCGACGTCTCGGTCGTGATCCCCGCCGGACAGCAGGTGGCGCTCGTCGGTGCAACGGGGTCCGGGAAGACCACGCTCGCTCGTCTCATCGCCCGCCTCGCCGACCCGACGTACGGGACGGTGCGCCTGGGCGGCGTCCCCCTCACTCGAGTGGCCAACGACGACCTGCGCCAGCGGCTGCTGGTCGTGCCCCAGGAGCCGTTCCTGTTCGACGACACCATCGCCGCCAACCTGTCCTTCGCCCGGCCGGGCAGCACCGTCGCCGATCTGGAGCAGGCCGTCGACGGCCTGGATCTCACCGAGTGGCTCGAGGGACTGCCCGAGGGCCTGGCCACCCGCGTCGGCCAGCGGGGGGCCCACCTGTCGGCGGGAGAGCGCCAGCTGGTCGCGCTGGTGCGCGCCTCGCTCGTCGACCCGGCCGTCCTGGTGCTCGACGAGGCCACCAGTGCGGTCGACGCCCGTACCGAGGTGCGCCTCGCCCGTGCGCTGGAGCGCCTGTCCTCCGGCCGGACCACCATCGCCATCGCCCACCGGCTGAGCACCGCCATGCGAGCCGAGCGGGTGCTGGTGCTCGACCACGGGCGGCTCGTGGAGGATGGCACCCATCTCGAGCTGGTCAAGTCGGGTGGCGTGTATGCCGATCTGTACGCCGCGTGGGTCACCGCCACAGCGGGTGGCGACCAGTAGGGTCACCGACTGCGCGATCGCGCCCACGGCGCGCGAAGACAGGAGTGCACGGACATGCGCAGGAACTTGCATCGTGGTGGCTCGCTGCTGCTCGCAGCGGGATTGATCGTCGCGGGGGCCGCATGCGGCGGCGGCGGAGGGAGCGCCAGCGACTTCTGCGAGGTGGTCGAGGATGCCAAGGCGGACTTCGCGGAGTTCGAGGAGTTCGACGGCACCGACACCAGCAACCTGCAGGAGACCTTCACGCAGGCGGCTGACGCGTTCGAAGAGCTGGCGGACTCCGCCCCGTCCGAGATCGAAGACGACATGAAGGTGCTGAACGATGCCATGCAGGACTTCCTGCAGGTGCTCGAGGACGCCGATTGGGACATCTTCGCCCTGGCGACGGACGAGGACGCAGCGGCGAAGCTCGAGGCAATGAGCTCGGAGGACTTCGAGACGGCGAGCAACAACGTCGCCGAGTTCGCGAAGGACGAGTGCGGCGTCGACCTGGAGGGGACCTCCGACGACTCGGGTGACTCCGGCGACTCCGGCGACGACTCGGAGGAGCCCTCCGACGACACGGCGGCCCCGGATGTCCCGGCCAGCGACGACCTCGTCGATCAGCTGGCGTCGATCTACGAGGACACGCTCGGGCTCCCGAGCGACAAGGCGACCTGCCTGGCCGAAGCGATCCTGAGCGCTGGCGGGGACATTGCGGACGCGAGCGACCCGTCGGTGTTCATGGACCTGCTCGACGACTGCGACATCTCCGTCGACGAGCTGGGCGGCTGACCGCCCACCTCGTTCGAATCTCCGGGTCAGTCGAGGTCGAAGGGGAGGGGGCCGATGACCTCGGTGACGACGCAGGTGACCCGGGCCGCGCCGACGAGGCTGGACGCGGTGAACTCGGCCGTGTCACCAGGCGCCACGTCGTCGACGCCGACCGTGTCGAAGCCGAGCGCGTTGTCGGTGCCCTCCCGACGGAACTCGACGAACACCGTGTAGTCGCGCGTGTCGTCGCTGTCGTTGGTGATGGTGCCGTGGAGCACCGCCCGTCCATCGCCGACCGCGCACGACTCCTGCGAGATGCGGTAGGCACCGACGTCGACGATGTCCTGCACCGTGCGCACCACCAGCACGGTGACGTAGCCGCCGACGACGGTGGCAACCAGGCCGAGCGGCCCGAGCACCAGCCCGGCCACGGCGAAGCCGCTGCGGCCCGCCTCGCCACCGCGGCGGGACCGGCGCAGCCCGACGACCCCGAAGACGATGGCGAGGACCGCCGCGATGCCGCCCATCCAGAACAGCAGTGGCACGAAGCCGACCATGATCGCGAAGATCCCGAGCACCAGTGCGGCGACCGCGGCCCCGTTGCGCGCCGGCCTCGTGGCCACCTGCGGAGGGCCCAGCGGTGGCGGTGCCACAGCGGGGACCGGCTGGCCGGCGTCGACGCCGCGGTGACCCCGGTCGGCGATGTCGGCGGTCCAGTCCCGCCCGTTGTGCCAGCGCAGCTCGTGCCGGCGCCACGGGTCAGGGTACCAGCCGGGCTCCACGCCCGGAGCGTACCGACGCCCGGTCGGATCCACGGGGACGCCCGTACGATCAGCGTCGATGGAGATCACCCTGATCCGCCACGGTGAGCCCGAATGGCAGCGCGACGGCTTCAACGTCGACAACCCGCCGCTCACGGCGCGGGGCCGGCGCCAGGCGGAGCGCATGGCGGAGTTCCTCGCCGGCGAGGACTTCGACGAGGTCCTGGTGTCGCCGCTGGTGCGCGCTCGTGAGACGGCGGCGCCCCTGCTGGCGGCCCTGGGCCGGCCCGAGGTGGTCGACCCTTGGCTGGAGGAGATCCGCAACCCGATCTGGCACGGCACGCCGGCCGAGAAGGCCGATGTGGCCTATCGCGAGCAGCGCCAGCGGCCCTCGCACGAGCGCTGGGAGGGCCTCGAGGGCGGCGAGCCGGTACGGGACTTCGTGGACCGGATCCGCCTCGGCGCCACGCTCTTCCTCGCCGAGCGCGGGGTGGAGCGCGCCTCGACCGAGCTACCGGTGTGGTCCATCCGAGAGCCGCACCGCCGGATCGCCATCGTCGCCCACGCCGGCACGAACAGCGTGGTGATGTGCCACGTGCTGGGGCTCGACCCGACCCCGTGGGAGTGGGACCGCTTCGTCCTCCAGCACGCGAGCGTCAGCCGGTTGGAGTCGCTGCAGCTGGGTGACGGCCACACCTTCAGCCTGACCCGGCTGTCGGACGTGGAGTTCTTGGCGCCCGAGGAGCGGACTCGGTAGCGATACGGTCGGCGCATGGCTGACACCCTGACGATGCACATCGACGGGCAGTGGGTCGACGCGATCGAGGGCGAGGTGTTCGAGACCCACGACCCCGCCACCGGCGAGGTGCTGGCCACCGTCCCCGCCGCCGACGCCGCCGACGTGGACCGAGCGGTGCGAGCCGCCCGGCGAGCCTTCGACGACGGATCGTGGGGGAGCTCAGTGGCCGAGCGCGACCGAGCCCGGCTGCTCCTGCGCATGGCCGAGCTGGTCCGCGACCAGCGCGACGAGCTGGCACGGCTCGAGGTCCGCGACTGCGGCAAGCCGCTCGCCGACGCCCAGGCGGACATCGACGAGGTCGCGTTCATGTTCGAGTACTACGGCGGCTGGGCCACGAAGATCTCCGGCGACATCCCACCCGTCGGTCCGAGCGCGATGAGCCTGGTGGTGAAGGAGCCGGTCGGGGTGTGCGGGCTGATCGTGCCGTGGAACTACCCCATGCTGATGGCCGCCCAGAAGGTGGCCCCGGCCCTCGCGGCGGGTTGCACGGTGGTGCTCAAGCCCGCTGAGCAGACCCCGCTCACTGCGCTGCGGCTGGCCGCCATCGCCGAGGCGGCCGGCGTGCCCGCCGGGGTGGTCAACGTCGTCACCGGGTTCGGCCCTGACGCCGGCGCGCCGCTCGTCACCCATCCGATGGTCGACAAGGTCTCGTTCACCGGCTCGAAGGAGGTCGGCAAGCTCATCATGCGCACGGCCGCCGACTCGCTGAAGCGGGTGACGCTCGAGCTCGGTGGCAAGAGCCCGAACATCGTCTTCGCCGACGCCGACCTGGCAGTGGCCGTTCCGGGCACCTGCAACGGCGTGTTCGGCAACCAGGGCGAGGTCTGCAGCGCCGGGAGCCGGGTGTTCGTCGAGGCATCGGTGTACGACGACGCGTTGGCGGCGATGGTCGACCACGCCGGCACCATCCGGCTGGGCAGCGGGCTCGACCCCGACACCACCATGGGTCCGCTCGTGTCCCACGAGCAGCAACGCCGGGTGGAGGGCTACGTCGAGATCGGCGTCGGCGAGGGCGCCACGCTCGTGTACCAGGGACGCCGGCCCGGCGACCCCGCGCTGGCGAACGGCTACTTCGTACCGCCGACCATCTTCGAAGCCACATCGAACGACCTTCGCATCGCCCGCGAGGAGATCTTCGGCCCCGTGGTCACGGTCCTCCCGTTCCGTGACCTCGACGAAGTCATCCGGCTCGCCAACGACACCGAGTACGGCCTGGCCGCCGCCATCTGGACCCGGGACCTCACCCGGGCGCTCACGACGGCGAAGGCGGTCAGGGCCGGCGTGGTGTGGATCAACGACAGCCAGCCGGCCCCGAGCGAAGCGCTGTGGGGCGGGTTCAAGCAAAGCGGCATCGGCCGCGAACTGGGTCCCTACGCGCTCGAGGCGTACCTCGAGACGAAGCAGATCTACATCAACCTCGCCTGACCCGGGCACCACGACGACGGAAGGCCGCCATGTCCACGATCGACCCCGACCTGCTGAAGCTGTACTCGTTCCAGGTCTTCAAGACCCTGGAGGGTGCCGTCACCGCCGGCATGATCCATCTCGGCGACCGGCTCGGGCTCTACCGGGTGCTGAAGGAGGCCAGTGCGCCGCTCACCGCCACCGAGCTGGCGGAGCGATCAGGGCTGCACGAGCGCTGGGTACGAGAGTGGGTGCACAACCAGGCCGCTGCGAAGCTCGTGGTTCACGAGTCCGCCGATGGGGTCGACCGGTTCTCGCTGACGCCGGAGGCGGCGGCCGTCCTGGCCACGCCCGAGCACCCCGCGTTCGGGATGGGGATGTTCCACCGGCTGCCGCAGACGATCGCGGCGCTCGACGAGATGCCCCAGGCGTTCCGCACCGGCGTCGGCTACGACTACGACAGCCACGGCCCGGAAGGTGCGGTCGGCATCGAGCGCAGCTTCGAGCCCTGGAACCGGGCCTTCCTGGTGCCGGTGGTGCTCCCGGCCCTGGACGGTGTGGTCGACAAGCTCGAGCGCGGCGCCGACGTGGCCGACGTCGGCTGCGGTGCCGGCAGCGCCGTGCTCTTGCTGGCCGGGACCTACCCTCGCAGCCGCTTCAGCGGCTTCGACATCTCGCGCTACGCGCTCGGACGGGCCGAGCAGAAGAAGCTCGACGCAGGAGCCACCAACGCGTGGTTCCACGATCCCCGCCAGCACCCGTTGCCGTCGAACCACAGCCTCGATCTGGTGACGACGTTCGACTGCATCCACGACATGACCCGGCCCCAGGAGATGATGGCCATGATCCACCAGGCGCTCAAGCCGGACGGCACGTGGCTGCTGGTGGACATCAAGGCGCTCGACACCTTCGAGGAGAACGCCCGCCGGAACCCCATGGCAGCACTCATGTACGGCATCAGCGTCCTGTCGTGCATGTCATCGGCACTCTCGGAGGATGGCGGCGCCGGACTCGGGACTCTCGGGCTTCCGGAGTCGAGGGCCCGCGAGATGGCGACCGCCGCCGGGTTCACCCGCTTCCGTCGCCTCGACATCGATCACTCCGTGAACGCGTTCTACGAGGTGCGGCCCTGAGCGCTGCGAGCGCAGGAGCGCTCGGCCGCGCCCACGCGGTGCTCAGATCGCCGTCCAGGTCTGGATCTCGGCCAGGCCGATGTTCCAGGTGGAGCTGGACACGGCGGTGATGGTGAGCCGGACGCTGGTGGTGGCGCGGGCGCTGAAGCTCACGGTGGTGGCCGAGCCGGCGTTGTTCAGGGTGCCGACGTTCACGGTGCTGCCATCGGAGAACGTGAGGGTGGCAGCAGTGATCTGGTCCGAGGTGTTGGGCCGGTCGTAGAGCACGATCCGGTCGAGCGTCTGCGGGGTGGTCCAGCTGAGCTGCAACCAGCTGCCGGCTCCACCGCCGACGGTGGCCCACTCCCGGGTGTAGTCGCCGGGATAGCCCGAGGTGCTGGCGTCGATGGCCTTGTCGGCGGTCTGGCCGGTGCTGGCGTTCTGCGACGACGCGGTGGCGGTGGCGTTCAGCGCCACGTTCACCGACACCCCGCCCGGCACCGTCGTGGTCGTCGACGGCACCGTCGTCGACGGCGTGGTCGACGTGGTGGACGTGGTGCTGGTCGTCGTCGTGGGCGTGGTGGTGGTGGTGGTGGTCGGTGCCGCCGTCGTGCTGGTCGTCGAGGTGGTGGTGGTGCCGCCGGTCGCCGTCCAGGTCTGGATCTCGGCGAGGCCGATGTTCCAGGTGGAGCTGGACACGGCGGTGATGGTGAGC
>CAZKVJ010000001.1:0-177085 GCA_964556225.1 uncultured Ilumatobacteraceae bacterium | reverse complement strand
CACCGACACCCCGCCCGGCACCGTCGTGGTCGTCGACGGCACCGTCGTGGGCGTGGAGGTGGTGCTCGTCCCACCGCCGCCCGACTCGCTGCCCACCGTGTAGCGCCGCTCCCACCAGTCGGCGTAACCGCTCGACTCGCAGGCTTGCACGTCCTGGCACACCGCCCCGTCGTACGGGGCGTAGGTGAAGAACGCGTCGCGCTTGCGGATCACATCGGCTTCGGAGAGGTTGGGCGGACGCGACGAGATGCCGTAGCCCTGATAGCCGGTGAACACGTGGGCGCCCGAGTACTGCTGGTGGGCGGCGTGGGCGAACCGCGCGCTCGCGTAGTGGTCGCTGTGGTCGCCGCCACCGGCGGCCAGGTAGTCCATGCCGTTGACCTGATCCGGTCCGAAGTCGGCCATGAGTGCGCCGAGGGCGCCGATGAGGTCGCTGCGGCTGTAGCTGGACGAGCCGTCGATCGCGTCGATCTCACCGATCGCGGCGTCCCACAGCTTCTCCAGGCTCTGGAACCCGCCGAACGCAGACCCACCGCCGTACGGGAAGCCGTCGGGGAGCCGCATGAACACGATCGACACCCTGGGGTTCCCGTCGAGCCTTCGCAGGGGCATCGGGTGCCCCGCCACCCCGGCGTCCTGCCCGCTCCAGTCGTTGCTGGTGCCGGCGATGAAGGCGTACGCCGCCATCAGGCCGTCCTCGCGGCTGGCCCACCCGTAGGAGCTGCCGGCGTCGCCGGCCGTCACCACCACGGTGCGGACACAGGCGCCGCGCTCGACGTCGTTCATGAGATCCGGGCCGAAGAACAGCAGGTCGTCGTCCGGGTGGGCGATGACGTTCAGCGCCGCCCCGTTGGGACACTCGGGCGCCGCGCCGGACCGGTCGGCCTCCACGACGCCGAGCACGAGGGCCGCAGCCGTCGCCAGACCGATCACGCGCCCCGCCCGCCACCGCCACCGCCGCTGAGGCGGCATCGAGCCGCTCGGGTCTCCGCCCACCGGACCACCCTACGCGCCCGGTCGGGCACCGAAAGATCGCCTCACGCTGGGTGTTCGCGCCCTCACAGGCGAGGTGACGTCCCGATCCCGAACGGCGGGTGGCACACTGCCGTCCGGGCGTTCCGGCACGGGCCGACGCTCGACGAGGAAGCGATGCGGATCCTGGTGGTGGAAGACGAGGCCGACCTGGCGATGGCCGTGGCGGTGGGGTTGCGGCGTGAAGGGTACGCGGTCGATGTGGCGTCCGATGGCGCCGGGGCGCTCGACCGGGCGTCGCTCACCCCTTACGACCTGGTCTGTCTGGACCTGAACCTGCCGGATGCCGACGGGCTCGAGATCTGCCGCGAGCTGCTCAGCCCCGAGCCCCGGCCGCGTGTGCTGATGCTGACGGCGCGCGGCTCGGTCGAGGACCGCATCACCGGTCTCGATGCGGGCGCCGACGATTACCTCGTCAAGCCGTTCTCACTCGCCGAGCTGGCGGCCCGTGTGCGGGCGCTGCTGCGACGTGACGGCGCCGGGACCGGCTCGGTGCTCGCGGTCGGTGAGCTGGAGCTGGACGCGGCGCGCCGTGAGGTGCACCACCGAGGCGGGCCGGTGAACCTGACCGCCAAGGAGTTCGCGCTCCTGCGGTGGTTCATGCTCCACCCCGACGAGGTGCACAGCGCAGAGACGCTCCTGGAGCACGTCTGGGACGAGCACGCCGATCCCTTCACCAACACGGTCCGGGTCACGCTGTCGAACCTGCGCCGCAAGCTCGCTGCTGCGGCCACCGACGGCGCGCAGCCGATCGAGACGTTGCCCGGCCAGGGGTACCGGCTGCGGCGGTGAGGCGTCGGATGGCACGGGTGCTCAGCCTCCGCGCTCGGTTGGCGATCGGGATGACGGCGCTGGCTCTCGGCGTTACGGCGCTGGTGGCCATCGCCGCTGCCGTGCTCGCTGACCGGCTCGGCGACGATCCCCAGCAACGCACCATCACCCGCATCGAGCAGGTGGGCTCCCAGATCGCCGTGATCCAGGTGCAGGCCGACCCCGAGGGCGCCGCGGCGGCCGAGGAGGCCCGCCGGGACGCCCTTCGGTGGACCCTGATCGCGCTGGCGGCGGGGTTTTTCCCGGCGGCCGGGCTGGCGTGGCTGGCAGCTGGCCGGGTCCTGCGACCGCTGCACCGGGTGACCGACGTGGCCGAGCAGGTCCGCAGCCCGGTCCATGGCGGGCGGGCGGCCGACGCCGTGGCCGTCACCGGTGACGACGAGCTCGGCCGGCTGGTCGGCGAGTTCGACCGCATGCTCGACCGGCTCGACGCCCGCGAGCGCGAGCAGGCCCGCCTGGTGCAAGAGATCGTCCACGAGCTGCGTACGCCGCTCGCCGTCGCCGCGACGAACCTCGAGCTGGAGGGCCCGGAGCACACCGCTGCCGCTCGGCGAGCCCTCGAGCGGATGAGTCGCACCGTCGACGACCTCGCCCGCTTCGGACGGCTGCGGGTCGCGGCCACGGATGCGGTCGACCTGGCGGACGAGGCCGGCCTGCTCGTCGCCGAGCACCGCGGCCTGGCCGGGCGTCGAGGGGTGGCGCTGGTGGGGGCGGGGGAGCGGCCGTGCGTCGTCGACACCGACCGCAGCGCACTGCACACCATCGTCGCCAACCTGCTGTCGAACGCGCTCCGCTTCGCCCCCACTGGCTCGACGGTGCTGCTGGGCTGGGGGCGCCAGGGTGAGTGGGTGTGGATCGGCGTGCGCGACCACGGCCAGGGGATCGCGGCGGCGGACCACGCCCGCGTGTTCGAGCGGGGCTGGCGGGGCCGGCCGGACCGCGATCGCGGCGACGACCCCGAGCGCGGGCTCGGTCTCACGATCGCCCGCCAGCTCGTCGAAGCCCAGGGCGGTGTGCTCACGGTGTCGTCCGGCGCGGGCGAGGGGGCCACGTTCGTGGCGTGGCTTCCGACGAGCGCCGGCGCGCTCCGCGCCGCGGTCGTGCGCGACGACGGGATCCATCCGGTGGCAGATCCGCTCTCGGCAGCCACCCCGGAGTCGCTGATCGTCGCCACGCCCACCTCTTGACACCGCCTTTATGCCGGCTCCGGCATCCTCGACGACGTCCGCACTCCCCGGAGGTTCCCTGTGGCCGTCCTCGACGACGTCGACACGCCTGTTCGCCCCGCCCACCGGACGTGGCGCGACCTGCCCCCCTCACCGCCCGTCGGCACCCCGGTGCCACCGCCCCCACCCGTCGCCGGCGGGGTCGAGACCACTCAGGTTTGGATGCCGGCGACCGCCGAGCAGCCCCTGTCACCGCCGGCGCCTCCGGCGACGGGGATGCCGGCACCCGTTCCACCGAAGCGCCGTCGCTGGCCGCTGGTGGCCGTGGCCGTGGTCGTCATCGCCGTGATCGCGGGCGGGCTGGTGTGGTGGCTCCAGGACGACGGCGGCTCCACCACGGCCACCGTGTCCGAGGACGGCTCGCCGCAGGCCATTGCCGAGGCGGTCGGCCCCGCCGTGGTCCAGATCGACGTGGACGGTGGTCTCGGCAGCGGGGTGATCGTCGATGAGGCGGGGCTGGTGCTGACCGCGCACCACGTGGTGGCCGGCGCCGACGAGGTCACGGTGACGCTGGCCGACGGAACCTCGGTCCCTGGCCGGGTCGTCGGACGCCAGCCCGAGCGCGATCTGGCCGTCGTGGCGCTCGAGGACGCCGAGGATCTGGTGGTGGCCCGCGTGGCCGAGCCGGGCAGCGTCGAGGTCGGCGAGCCGGTGGTGGCCCTGGGCAGCCCGTTCGGCTTCCAGGCCTCGGTGACCTCGGGCATCGTGTCCGGGCTCGACCGCGAGCTGGAGATGCCGGGGCTGACGCTGACCGGGCTGATCCAGACCGATACCGCGATCAACCCCGGGAACTCCGGTGGCCCGCTGGTGGATGCCGAGGCTCGCGTGATCGGCATCAACACGGCGATCGCATCGGCGTCCGGTGGCAGCGACGGTGTCGGCTTCGCCGTGCCGGTGGAGGAGGCCGCCGACCTCCGTCAGCAGGTTGAGGAGGCCGGCGGGGTGGACGCTCCGACGGTCCCGGCGCCTGACGACGGCGGCATCCTCGAGTCGATCCCCGGTCTCGACGACCTGCTCCCTGGCCTGCCGGACGGTCTCGACGACCTGCTGGCGGACCTGGGCGAGGAGCTGGACCAGCTGCTGCCGGACCTGCAGGACGGCTTCGACGGGGTGCTCGACGACCTGCTGGCCCAGCTCGAGGAGTGGCTGCTGGGCGGTGGGCCGAGCGGAGAGGTGTCGCCCGACATCGGCAGCGCCCTCGGGATCGTCGCGGTCACCGACGTCCCCGACGGCTACACCCTCGGCCCGAACCAGTCGACCGTCGAGAACGGCCCGCGCGGGCAGGTCGAGACGCAGCGACTCGTCGTCGACGGGCCGCACGGGCGGATCGTGATCGAGGCGCAGCGCTCCGCCGATGCCGCCGACGTCTACGAGGCCTACGACGGTGACGGCACGGCCTGGATGCCCGCCGACGACGTCGTGGTGATCGTCACCGCCGAGGACGGCGTACCCGGCGACGACGTCGACGCCGTGATCGACGCGGTAGAGGTCCGGTGATGGCCACCGCCGATCCGACCCTCGCGGCGCTCGCCACGTCCCCCGATCCGCGATCCGGCGAGGAGGCGATCGCGCTGGCCAGCAGCCGCCTCCAGCAGGTGCTGCACGAGCTGCGCCGGGTGGTGGTCGGTCAGGACCGGGTGCTCGAGCGGGTGCTCGTCGCCCTGCTCGCGAACGGCCACTGCCTGCTCGAAGGCGTGCCGGGCGTGGGCAAGACCCTGACGGTCTCGACGCTCGCCCGCACGCTCGGCGGCTCGTTCACGCGCCTGCAGTTCACGCCCGACCTCATCCCCTCGGACATCGTCGGCACGCGGGTGTACCGGCCGTCGGTCGAGCGCTTCGACGTGGAGCTGGGCCCCATCTTCGCCAACTTCGTGCTGGCCGACGAGATCAACCGCGCCCCAGCCAAGGTGCAGTCGGCGTTGCTCGAGGTGATGGCCGAGCGCCAGGTGTCGATCGGCGGCACGACCCACCGGGTCCCGACACCGTTCCTGGTGCTGGCCACGCAGAACCCGATCGAGAGCGAAGGGGTGTACCCCCTGCCGGAGGCACAGCGCGACCGGTTCCTGATGCGGGTGCCCGTCGACTACCCAAGCGCCGCCGAGGAGCACGAGATCGTGGCCCGTGCCTCGCGCGTCGCGGAGACACCCGACCGGGTGCTGTCGACCGACGATGTGGTGGACCTCCAGCGGCGCTGCGCCGCCGTCCACGTGCCGAGCGCGGTGCAGGACTACGCCGTGCGCCTGGTGCTGGCCACGCGCAGCCCGGCCCAGCACGGCCTCGCCGAGTTGCAGGGGCTGCTGGCGTACGGCGCCAGCCCCCGGGCCAGCATCGGCCTGGTGCACGCAGGTCGGGCGCTCGCCCTGCTGCGGGGCCGCGCAGCGGTGCTCGCCCAGGACGTGTACGACATCGCCTACGACGTGCTGAACCACCGTCTCGTGCTGTCGTTCGACGCCGTGGCCGACGGGGTCACCGTCGACGACGTGCTCGTCGCCACGCTCGAGCGGGTCGTGGCGCCGCCGGGCGCCTGATCTCCGCCATGCTCACCACGTCACCCACCCGGGCCGGTGCCCGCCGGGCGTCGCCGACGTCGGTGCCGATCGCCCGGCTCGAGCTCACCGTCGTGCGCCGCTTGGACGGGCTCCTCCAGGGCGACCACGCCGGTCTCCTGCCCGGGCACGGCAGCGAGACCGGTGAGGCGCGGCCCTACGACGCCGGCGACGACACCCGCCGCATCGACTGGTCGGTCACTGCCCGCACCGGCGAGCCCCACGTGCGCGACACGGTGGCCGACCACGAGCTGGAGCTGTGGCTGGTGCTCGACACGTCGCCGAGCCTCGAGTTCGGCACCGACGAGATGACCAAGGCCGACCTCGCCTGGGCGGCGGCCGGCGCGATGGCCCTGCTCGCCGCGCGCGGGGGGAACCGGATCGGGGCCGTCACCACCAGTGGCGACCACCGGCGGGTGCCGGCGCGCAGCGGCCGCGAACACGTCGGCGCCTTGCTGGCCGCGCTGCACCACGCCCGGCCACGTCGCGGTGAGGTCCGGGCGGAGGGGTCGCTGGCCGGCACCCTCGACGCGCTCCGCCGGGGCGCGCTCCGACGCGGGATGGTGGTCGTCGCCTCCGACTTCCTCGACCCGTCGCCCTGGCCGCGCGCGCTGCGGGCCCTCGCCGCCCGCCACGACGTGCTGGTCCTCGAGGTCGTGGACCGCCGGGAGCTGTCCCTGCCGAACGTCGGCACGCTGCTGGTCGAGGACTGCGAGTCCGGCCGGCGCCGATACCTCGACACCTCGTCGGCGACGGTGCGCGACCGGTACGCCGAGGCCGCGCTCGCCCAGCGAGATCGCATCGGCCGTGACCTCACATCGGCGGGTGTGGAGCACGTCCGCTTGCACACCGACCGCGACTGGGTCACCGACCTCGTTCGCTCCGTCGCCGCCCGAAAGGCCCGCCGACACGCCTCCCGAGGAGCCCTCCGTTGACCGCGATCTCGTTCCTGTCCGCTCCCCGGCTCTGGCTGCTGGCCTTGCCGGTGGCGCTCGCCGTCGCCTACGTGATCGTCCAGCGGCGCCGGCGAGGCTACGTGGTGCGCTTCACGAACCTCGACCTGCTCGACGAGGTGGCGCCGGAACGCCCCGCCTGGCGCCGCCACCTGCCGGCGCTGGCCGTGCTCGCCGGCGTGATCGCCGGCGTGGTCGCCTTCGCCCGGCCGGCCGTCGCCGACGAGGTGGCACGCGACGACACGGTGGTCGTGCTGGCGATGGACGTCTCGCTGTCGATGGAGGCCACCGATGTGTCGCCGACGCGCATCGAGGCGGCCCAGGAGGCGGCGCGCTCGTTCCTCGACACCGTTCCCGATGGCGTCAAGGTCGGGGTCGTGGCGTTCGACGAGAGCGCTCGGCAGGTGCTGGCCCCGACGGACCGTCGTGAGGCGGTCGAGCGCACCATCGAGCGCCTGGAGCTGGGGGAGGGCACGGCGATCGGCGAGGCGGTCTTCACGTCGCTGCAGACGATCGAGGACGCGTTCGACGCCGCCGAGGGCGGTGGCGACGAGGGAGGAGCGGCGCCGGCCACGATCGTGCTGCTCTCCGACGGTGAGACCACCGCGGGGCGCCCCGACGACGAGGCCGCCGCGGCCGCCAGGGAGGCCGGCATCGCCGTCAGCACAATCGCCTTCGGCACGGATGCCGGCACGGTGACCGGACCCGACGGCGAGGAGATCCCTGTACCGGTCAACCGCCAGGCGCTCGCCGAGCTGGCGGCCTCGACCGGTGGTCGGTCGCTGCAGGCGGCGTCGCTCGACGAGCTCCGCGAGGTGTACGAGGACCTCGGGTCGTCGGTGCGGACCGAGCCGCTCACCCGTGAGGTGACGGAGTGGTTCGTCCTCGCCGCCGTGGTCCTGGTGTCGCTCGCCGCAGTGGGGTCGATGCGCTGGTTCGGCCGGTTGCCCTGACGCGGGGAGCTCAGCCGCCCTCGACCAGCTCGAGGCGACGCTCGGAGAACCGCCACCCGGCCAGGGTGCGGATGTAGCGGTCGTGGTACACGCCCAGCCGGGATCCGGTCACGCCCCCGGCTCGGAACCGCTCGTGCACGGTGACGCGCCCGGTGCCCGTGCCGGCTCGCTCGTCGACCTCGAACAGCGCGGTCGGTGCCACCTGCACGAGCCAGTCGTGGTCGCGCACCCACGTCTCGAACGCGGCGACCAGATCGGCATGGCCCGTGTGGACCGCGCCGTTGGCGTGCTCCCACACGGCGTCCTCGGTCCAGGTGGCGGCCCAGGTGCCCGAATCGCGCCGCTGCACGGCGTCGCTCTGGGTGTCGACCAGCCGTCGCAGCGCCAGCTCCGTGGCCGGTGTGGGCGCGGCCGGGCCGGCGGCGGGTGCGGCTGCGGCGTCGAACGCCGACATCGCCACGCCCACCTCCTCGGCCGCCGACCACCGGGCGTGGTGCAGGAGCTGCTCACGGCTGAGCACCCCGGTGTGGGCGGCGAACTGCACGGCCAAGCCGTCGATCAGCCCGGTGAGGCGCATCGCCGAGCCGGCGGGGTCGGCGCAGCGGAACTCGCCGGTATCGACGCCGCGACGGATCACCCGCTCGAGGAGGTCCACCGACTGCTCGTCGAGCTCCTGGCTGATGCGCTTCATCAGTGGGTTGCGCAGCGCCTCGCCCCAGGCGTCGATCCACAGCATCCACTCGACGTCGTCGCTGCCCTCCGGCACGTTGTCGCGGATCACCCGGTCGAGCTGGGCCAGCGCCGTCGGCTCCTGCTCGATGTCGGCCGCCATCTCGGTGAGGTCCTTGGTGGCGAAGTGGGAGAACGCCTCGGCGAGCAGCTGCTCCTTCGAGTCGAAGTGGTAGTGGATCAGGCTCGTCGACACGTCGAGGCGCTTGGCGACGTCGCTGATCCGGGTGCCGGCGAAGCCACGCTCGATCACGACCTGGCAGGTGGTCTCGAGGATCTCGGTCCGGCGGGCCTGCACGCTCTGCTTCTTCACCGGCTGGCCACGCTAGCCACTTCGGTGCCGGTGGCCTCGTTGGCGGCCGTGGCGTAGCGTCCCCGCCCGGAGGTGACGAGATGGAGCTCGAGGAGATCAAGGAGGCAGCCCGCGGGTTGAGCCCCTGGGCGCACCTCGCCACGGTGGGTGCCGATGGCAAGCCAGACGTCACGCCGGTGCACCCGTGCTGGGAGGACGACACCTTGTGGGTGATGATCGGGGTGAGCTCGGTGAAGGCGCGGAACATCGCCGCGAACCCCGACGTGGCCTTGCACTGGCAGGTGACCGAGCAGGGTGACGGCGTGGCGATGTGGGGGAGCGCCGAGCTGCACGACGACGTGGCGACGAAGCGCCGGCTGTGGACGGGCGTGTTCGACTACGACCTCGACCTGTTCTCACCCGGCGGGCCGGACGGCTCCCCGGAGACCGGCTTCCTGGCCATCCGGCCGGAGCGAGCGCTGTTCATGAAGGCGTACGGGATGGGAGGCGTCGAGCGGTGGCACGCCTGACGACGCTGTCCCGGTCGGTCGCCGGGGCGCGGGTGCTGGTCACCGGGGCGGCGTCGGGGATGGGGCGGGCCACGGCCCAGCTCTTCGCCGACGAGGGCGCCCGGGTGGCCGTGGTCGACATCGGCGAGGAGCGCGTCAACCGGGCGGTGGCCGAGATCCAGGCCGTGCACGGTGCGGCCTCCGCCGCCGGCTTCTCGATCGACGTCGCAGACCCGGTGCAGCTCGACCAGCTGATCGACGTGCTGAGCGGCTACTTCGGGGGCATCGACGTGCTGGTGAACAACGCCGGCATCTCGATGGTGAGCTCGGCGTTCTCGCCCGACGACGACTTCGAGCACGCCTGGGCGAGGACGCTCGACGTCAACCTGACGGCGCACGCCCGGCTGATCCGGCGGTGCCTGCCGTGGCTGCGTGAGGCGCCCAACGGTGGGCGGGTCGTGAACATCGCTTCCACGGAGGGGATCATCGCCACCGGTGGGCTCGCCGCGTACACGGCGAGCAAGCACGGTGTGATCGGGCTCACCAAGAGCTTCGCCGTGGAGCTCGGGCGGCTGGGGATCACCGTGAACTGCGTGTGCCCGGGGCCCATCGCCACGGCGATGACCGAGGCGATCCCTGCCGCCGACAAGGAGGTCTACGCCAAGCGGCGGGTGCCGCTGCGCCGCTACGGCGACCCGGAGGAGGTCGCGCACATGACGCTCAGCTTGTGCCTGCCAGCCGCCAGCTTCGTGAACGGGGCCGTCGTCGTGGTCGACGGCGGCCTCACGATCCGCCACTGATCTCGTTTCTGGTAGCGGGGCCGAGGAGGTCGGTAAACCCGCTCGGGGCGTGGGCGCCGAGGACCATCTGCTCGAGGATGCCGGCGCCGCGGGCGATCTCGCCGCTCGGGAGGGTGCAGGTGGCCTCGCAGAAGGCCTGGACGTGGATGTGGTGGAACGCACAGGGGTCGGGGACGGGCAGCGTCCACCGGTCGCCGCCGACGGCCAGCTCGCCCTTCCACACCCCGTGCGACCACTCCGGGTGCCCGTAGCCGATCCCGAGCATCTGGAAGTTGAAGCGAACGACCAGCTCGATCGTGGTCGTGGCGCCGTCGCGGTCGTGGAAGCGCAGCTCGGCGGTCCTCGCATTGCGCGTGCCGGGCTCCCAGTCGATCGACCAGTCGACGGCGCGCATGTCGTGCGCCGGGGTGCCGTCCACCGGCAGCAGCGCCGCCACCTCGTGCCAGCGGTGGCCGTTCGCCTCCTCGTTCACGTCGAAGTGCGTGCAGAACCCGGGGAAGCTGAGCGGCGCCCAGAGCCAGAAGAACTGGGGGTCACCGCCCGTGGGCGCACCGAGCTGCACCCGCTCGCCGACGGGGCGCACGCCCCAGGAGCGGTCCCTCGACCCCATCACCTCGGTCGGGCTGCACTCGACCCGTGCGCCGTCGACCTCGACCCACCCCTCCCAGGTGCCGAACTGGGTGAGGCGGGTGTAGTCGAACATCACCCGCACCCCGGACCGGAGGAAGAAGTGCGGCTCCTCGTAGGCGGCGCTGCGGTGGCGGAACGTGAGGTCGGCCCGCAGCCCGTGCTCGGGCGCGTCGACCACGAGGCGCAGCACCCGCAGGGGCTCGATCACCTCGACCCGGATCGGCCCGATCGACGTGGCCGCCCGGCGGTCGTCGGGCGCCCGCATCGACGCGTGCACGTTGACCTGCTGCGCCCCGTCGACCACCACGCTGAACGCGGCGTCGGCCACGTGGCGGTTCGGGTACAGCCCCATCGCGAGCGCGAAGTAGAGCGCGCCGTCCGGGGAGTAGCCGTTGAAGAAGTAGCGGTCGTAGCAGTTGACGTCGCCCGAGGACGGGTGGGCCACGGGACGGCTGGTCTGGTGGATGGGGTAGTCGTCGAACGAGCTGAGCACGTGCCGACCGTAGCCATGCCCGGCCGAGCCCACCGACGCCGGGGCGACGTCGGGGTCCACCCGAGCACCCCTACGATCTCGCCGATGGCTCTGTCGATGTCACCGCGCACGTACCACCGCGTCACCGTGGCCGCGCTGGCGTCGCTGTGCGTGATCGTCGAGACGGGGGCGTTGGTCCGCCTCACGGGCAGCGGCCTCGGGTGCGAGGACTGGCCGAACTGCAACGAGGACCGCTTCGTCGACGTGTCCACCGCCCACGGCGCGATCGAGCAGCTGAACCGCCTGCTCACCGGGGTCGTCGCCGTGGCGGTGATCCTGGCCGTGCTCGGGTCGCTGTGGCGCCGGCCACGCCGGCACGACCTCACGTGGCTGTCGCTCGGCCTCGTCGCCGGCGTCGTCGGCCAGATCGTCCTCGGGGGCATCGTCGTGCTGACCGGGCTCAACCCGGTGGCGAACCAAGGGCACTTCCTGCTGTCGATGATCCTGGTCGCCAACGGCCTCGTGCTCGTGCGGCGCTCGGGCGAGCCGGACGGCGTGGCCCGCCGCCTCGCCACCACCACGGCGGCCCGCCGCACCGCCTGGGCGATCCTCTGGCTGACGGCGGCGTCGCTCGTGACCGGGACCGTCGTGACCGGGGCCGGCCCTCACGCCGGCGACGAGGACGCCCCTCGCCTGGACCTGGCGATCGACGACGTCGCACGGGTGCACGGGATCACCGTGATCCTCACGATCGTGGCCGCGCTCGGTCTGGCGTGGCTCGTCCGCAACCGTCGCCGTGATCGCACCGCGCTGCAGGGTGCGCTCACCCTGTACCTCGTCGCCGCCGTCGCCCAAGGGATGGTCGGCTACCTGCAGTACTTCAGCGGTGTGCCAGTGGTCCTCGTGGCGATCCACGTCGCCGGCGCGACCGCCGTGTGGCTGGCCGCGGTCGCGCTGGTGGACCGCTGCCGCACCACGGCGACGCCCACCGAGCGGGCGATGCTCGTGGGCGGTTCGCTGGCGACGACCGCGTGAGCGAGGGCGCTCAGGCTAAGGCGCCGAGGCGCCGGCACGCGGCCCGGAAGCCGTCGACGGTCTCGTGCAGGATCCGGGCGACGGGCAGCTCCTCGTCGATGCGACCCATGACCTGGCCGCTCATGGCGATCGACGCCTCCATGTCGCCGCCGAAGTAGAGGTCCATCGCCGAACCCAGCACGGAGAGGTCGACTTGGTCCTCGTGCTCCATCAGCGAGGTGCGCTCGGTGCGCAGCACCCGCAGGCCGGGACGCCCGAACCGGTTGAGGAAGACCGTGTCGGTCTCGGCGCCCTCGATGATCGCCCGCTTCCAGTTCTGGTGCACCGGTGACTCGGCGGCCGCCACCATGCGGGTCCCCATCTGCACCCCCTCCGCCCCCAGTGCGAACGCGGCGGCCATCGACACGCCGTCGGTGATCCCGCCGGCGGCGATGACCGGCACGTCGACGCGAGAGGTGACGAGTGGCAGCAGGACCATCGTGGACACGTCTCGAGGGTTCTTGAAGCCACCTCCCTCGCCGCCTTCGACGACGAGCCCGTCGACCCCGGCGTCCACGGCCTTGAGCGCGGTGGCCAGCGTCGGCACCACGTGGAACACCGTGAGCCCTGCCTCCTTCAGCCGGGCCGTGTACTTCGTCGGATCGCCGGCCGAGGTGGTGACGAAGCGCACTCCCTGGTCGACCACGAACTCGACGATCGCCGGGTCGCGCACGAACAGCTGGGCGATGTTGACACCGAAGGGTCGGTCCGTGAGCTCGCGCATGCGGCGGATCTCCTCGCGCACGTTGTCGAGCTCGCCCGACGACGTCTCGATGATGCCGAGGCCACCCGCCCGGCTGACCGCCGAGGCCAGCTGGGAGCGGGCGATCCACCCCATCGGCGCCTGCACGATGGGGTAGTCGACCCCGAGCAGGTCGCTGACGCGGGTGCGGATCGGTGCGGGACGGGCGGAGGCGGCCGGCTCGTTCATCGCCGGGAACCTAGTGGTGGCCGTCCGCCGGCGGCGGGCCGAGCACCGGGTCGAACAGGTGATGGCAGTCGTTGACCGTGACCACGTGCGGTCCGTGCGGCGTCACGTGGACCACGCTGATGCTCGTGTTCTCAACCGACATCCAGATCGAGCGCTCGATGCCGAGGATCTCGGCGAGGTAGGCGTTGATCGTCCCGCCATGGGCGACGACGGCGATGGCTGCGCCGGGGTGGTTCCCCGCCAACCTGGTGATCACCTCGGTCACCCGACCCCGGAAGGCGGCATCGCCCTCACCGCCGGGGATGCCGTCCCAGCGACCGGTGCGGCTCCACGCCAACCACTCCGGGTCACCGGACGTGGCGCGCCGGCGGAACTCGCCCTTCGACCAGTCGCCGAGGCGCACCTCCTCGAGCTCCGGGTGCACCTCGAGCGACAGGCCACGCCGCCGGGCGAGCGGGCTCGCCGTGTCGATGGCGCGCCGCAGGTGGGACGAGTAGACGGCGGCGAGCGCCTTGGGGGCCAGGCGGACATCGAGGGCGGCGGCCTGGGCGTGCCCCTCGTCGTGCAGGGGCGGGTCGGTGCTCTCCGGCGAGCCGGGCACGACATCGGCCGAGCGGCCATGACGGATGAGGAGCACCTCGCACGCGGCGGCGTCGGTTGGTCGCATGGTCGGCTGGGGGACGGCGGCGGTCTGGTCCACGGCGCCGGACGATACGCCCCGCGCCGTCAGGTGAGCGGGAGCGGGTCGGGGACCTCGTCGGCCACCTCGGGGCTGCGCCCGGCCAGGACCAGGCCGGCGAGCACCAGCAGCACCCCGACCCATCCGGCGCGTTCGATCGGCTCGTCCAGCACCACCACCCCGAGCACCGTCGCGGTGAGCGGCTCGGCCAATGTGAGCGTGACGACGGTCGGCACGGCGATGCGCTCCAGCCCCCAGCCGTACAGCGTGTAGGCGAGCCCGAGGGTGACGATCCCCAGGTAGGCCACCGTGGCGACCGCGCCCGGGGCGCTCACCCAGGCCAGCTCGCTGACGAGCAGCGCAGGCGCCAGCAGCGCCGCGGCGGTGGCGAACGTGGCAGCGAGTGCGGTCGGCGCGTCCGCCCCACGATCGATCGCCACCTTGAGCGTGGAGGCGTAGGCGGCATAGGACGACCCGGCGGCGATCGCGGCGAGGACGCCGACCGCGTCGATCGTGGTCGATGCCTCCGAGCCGTTCAGCACCAACAGGGCGGCGCCGACGACGGTGAGGACCGTGGCTGCGACCCACGCCCGACCGGGGGCCCGCCGGGTGCGGGCGAGCTCGATGAGCCCGGCGGCGACCGGTCCGGACCCGATCGCCACCAGCGTGCCGGCCGCCACCCCGGTGCGGTCCGTGGCGGTGAAGAACCCCACTTGGAACACCACGACCGCCAGCCCGCCACCGCCGTAGAGCCGCCGGCAGCCGGGGCCGGGTTGCCACCCCGTCACGCCGGCCACGACCACGAGGGTGACCGCCCCCACCAACAACCGCAGCTCGCCGAGCGCCACCACGCCCGCAGCATCGGGGCCGAGCTCTCGTGCGGTCCCGGTGGTGCCGAACAAGCAGGCCGCCGCCACGACGGCCAGCGCCCGGGGTGCGTGTCCGGAGCGCAGCTGCCGGTTGACGGCGGAGTCCACAGCGAGTGGAATACCACGGCCTTCGTCACTCGACATGATTCGCCTTGGGGGCTCCTGGCCTGTGGTCAACAAGCTCGGCGGCGCGGCCGCCATCGTGCTGGCGGTGCTCGGCCTGTCCTCCGGCGCCTCGGCCGCACCCGCCCAGGGTGCGTGCGAGGGCCCGGGCGTGCGGGCGATCGTCCAAGACCAGATCACCGACGAATCGGGCAACCGGACCAAGGAGCCGATCCCCGACGTCACCATCGTGGTCACGGATCCGGACGGCAACGAGGTCGGCACGGGCGTCACCAACGAGCTCGGCCAAGCGTTGATCTGCGTCCCCGAGAAGGCCGACTACATCGTCAAGGTCGACGAGGCCACCCTCCCGGCCGACAAGGAGATCTCGGGCAGCCCGGAGGTCCCGATCACCGAGGTCTCCTTCACCACGATCATCAAGACCGTCAGCTTCTTCACCGGATCGGCCGACCGGGACACGCTGTCGTTCGGCGAGAAGCTGGCCCAGCGCCTCGTCGACGGCACCCGGCTGGGCCTGATCATCGCCATCACCGCCGTCGGCCTGTCGCTCATCTTCGGCACGACGGGGCTCACGAACTTCGCCCACGGCGAGATGGTCACCTGGGGCGGGATGATGGTCTACCTGTTCGGGGTGACCATCGGCATGTCCCTGCTGATCGCCACGCCCATCGCCGTGGTCCTGGGTGGCCTGTTCGGCTACCTCCTCGACAAGCTGATCTTCGCCCCGTTGCGGCGCCGGGGCACCGGCCTCGTGGCTCAGATGGTGGTCACCGTCGGACTGGGGATCTTCCTGCGCAACGCCTTCTTGTTCCAGTTCGGCGGCGACGTGCGGTTCATGCCCCAGTACAACGCCCAGACGGCGTGGACCATCGGCCCGGTCGACATCACACCACGCGACTTCACGACCATGGTGCTGTCCCTGGCGACCGTGCTGGCCGTGGCCCTGCTGCTGCAGCGGACCCGGCTCGGCAAGGCCACCCGCGCCGTCAGCGACAACGCGGAGCTGGCATCGGCCACCGGCATCGACAGCCAGCGGGTGATCCGCCTGGTCTGGGTCGTCGGTGCCGGCCTGGCGGCGCTCGGCGGCGTGTTCCGCGGTCTCGACGAGGGGATCACCCCCGACATGGGAGCGAGCATGCTCTTCTTGATGTTCGCCGCCGTCACGCTGGGAGGTCTCGGGTCCGCGTACGGCGCGCTCGTGGGCGGTGTGATCGTGGGCATCCTCGTGGAGACGAGCACGCTGTTCGGCGTGCCGACGGAGCTCAAGGCGGTGCCCGGTCTGTTCATCCTGGTGATCGTCCTGCTGGTCCGCCCGCAGGGCATCCTCGGCCGGGCACAGCGGGTGGGCTAGGAGGGCAGCGAGATGGACTGGGGCAACATCACCGACAACACCCTGGGAGCGCTCTTCGGGGTCGATGCGCTGTACTTCGCCATCGCGGCGATCGGGCTGAACCTGCAGTTCGGCTTCACCGGACTGCCGAACTTCGGCCAGGCCGCGTTCCTCGCCTGCGGCGCCTACGGGTTGGGCATGTCCACGTTCTACTTCGGCATCTCGATGTGGTGGGGCTTGCTCATCGGCCTGCTGTTCACGGTGATCCTGGCGCTGTTGATGGGCGTACCGACGCTGCGCCTGCGCGCCGACTACCTGGCGATCGCCACCATCGCCATGGCCGAGGTCGTGCGGCTGCTCGTGCGGTCCACCTCGCTCAAGGAGATCCTCGGAGGGGCGGACGGCATCACCGACTTCTCCAAGCCCTACCGCGACCTGAACCCGTTCAGCCCCTCGGTCGACTACGGCATCGGTCCGTTCCAGAACGAGGGTCTGATGGCGGTGGTCCTCGCCACCGGCTGGGGCGCGCTGGCCGTGATCGTCGCGTGGGCGGCCGTGCGCCGATGGGCGGGCGAGCGTCCGGCCCAGCAGCGCCGGCTGCTGGTCGGCGTCGTGGCGGCGGTCGTCGCCGTGGTCCTCCTCCTGCTGTTCAGCCGGATCAGCTACAGCGGCTACACGCTGTGGACGCTGGTGCTCGGCTGGGCGCTCGTCGCCGTGCTGGCCCTGTTCGTCTGGTCGCTCATGCGCAGCCCGTGGGGCCGGGTCCTGCGGGGCATCCGAGAGGACGAGGACGCCGTGCGCAGCCTGGGCAAGAGCGTGTTCTCCTACAAGCTGCAGGCCCTCGTGATGGGCGGTGTGTTCGGCATGCTCGCCGGCGTGGTCCGCGCCCTCGACCGGGGGTCGGTGCAGCCGGACAACTACGGGCGGGACCTGACCTTCTACATCCTCACCGCGCTGGTCCTGGGCGGGCTCGCCACCATCGTCGGACCGATCGTCGGGCCGATGCTGTTCTGGGCGGTGCTCGCCTTCACCGACAACTTCCTCAACCAGGCGGCCGGCTCCGACGGCATCTTGAAGCTCGGTCCGATCACCGTGATCGAGAACGTCACCCAGGTCGGCCAGATCCGCCTCGCACTGGTCGGTCTGGCGCTGATGCTGCTGATGATCTTCCGGCCGCAGGGTCTGCTCGGCAACCGGGAGGAGATGGCACTCGATGAGCGCTGACGACACCGCCGCCCCGGTCGAGAGCGACGCCGCCCGGCGCGCTCGCGAGGTGTTCGAGACCGTCAGCCCCGAACCGGGCGCGACGAAGCCGGACCCGATCCTCGTCGCCGACGGGGTCCGCCGGGCCTTCGGGGGCCTGGTCGCCGTCGACGTCGACCACCTCGAGGTGCAGCGGGGCTCGATCACGGCGCTCATCGGCCCGAACGGGGCCGGCAAGACGACCCTGTTCAACCTCATCACCGGCTTCGACACGCCCGACGTCGGTGTGTGGCGCTTCGAGGACCGCGAGATGAACGGGGTCCAGGCGCACAAGACCGCCGCCCTCGGGATGGTCCGCACGTTCCAGCTGACCAAGAGCCTCAGCAAGCTCACGGTGATCGAGAACATGAAGCTCGGCGCCACCGGCCAGGTGGGGGAGCGGTGGTGGAACGGGGTCCTGCCGTTCCGCTGGCGTCACCAGGAGGCACAGATCGAGCAGCGCGCCGACGAGCTGCTCGCCCGGTTCAAGCTCACCCACATGCGCGACCAGTTCGCCGGCACGCTCTCGGGCGGCCAGCGAAAGCTGCTCGAGATGGCTCGCGCGCTGATGACCAACCCTCGCCTGGTGATGCTCGACGAGCCGATGGCCGGCGTGAACCCGGCGCTGAAGCAGAGCCTGAACGCCCACATCAAGAGCCTGCGCGACGACGGCATGACGGTGCTGTTCGTCGAGCACGACATGGACATGGTCCACGACATCAGCGACTGGGTGGTGGTCATGGCCGAGGGCGCCGTCATCGCGGAGGGAACCCCGGACCAGATCTCGACGAACCCGGCGGTTGTCGATGCATACCTCGGCGCCCACCAGGGTCGGTCGCTGTTCGCGGAGGACGCGTGATGGCTGTGCTCGATGCCGCCGAGCTGGTCGCCGGGTACATCCCGGAGGTCAACATCTTGAACGGCTGCAACCTGGTCGTCGACGAGGGGGAGTTCGTCGGGATCATTGGGCCGAACGGCGCCGGGAAGTCCACCCTGTTGAAGGCCGTGCTCGGCATCTGCCCGATCCGCTCCGGCACGGTGTCGCTGCGGGGCGAGGAGATCACCGGGAAGAAGGCCCACGAGCTGGTCCGCAAGGGCGTCGGCTACGTCCCCCAGACCCGCAACGTGTTCCCGAGCCTGACGGTCACCGAGAACCTGGAGATGGGGTGCTTCCTGTCGCCCAAGGTCTTCCACCATCGCTTCGAGTACGTGACGTCGATCTTCCCCCGCCTGGCCGAACGGGCCAAGACCCGTGCCGGCTCGCTCTCCGGGGGCGAGCGCCAGATGGTGGCCATGGGGCGAGCACTGATGCTGGAGCCGTCGCTGCTCCTGCTCGACGAGCCGTCGGCGGGCCTGTCGCCAGCGCTCCAGGACGAGGTGTTCCTGCAGTGCCGGGCCATCAACAACGAGGGCATCGCCATCTTGATGGTCGAGCAGAACGCGAGGCGGTGCCTCCAGGTGGTGGACCGTGGGTACGTGCTCGACCAGGGCCGCAACGCCTACACGGGCACAGGTCGCCAGCTGCTGGCCGACCCGGCGGTGATCGAGCTGTACCTGGGCACGCTGGTCAAGGCCACCGGGGGCTGACACGAAGAAGGCCCCGGGCTGGAAGCCCGGGGCCTTCCGAGACGCTCAGGCGTCGTCAGGCTCACTTGCCGGCGTCGAAGTCCTCGCCGAACGCGTTGCCCATGTTGCCGTCGCAGCCGTAGACGTTCTTCGCCTTCGGCCCGATGCCCTGCTCGACCATGGTCCGCATGATCTTCGAGCCCTCGGCGAACGTGATGAGCACGATCGCATCGGGGTCGGCGGCCTTCAGGTCGTTGACCTCGGAGTCGAAGCTCGGTGCAGCCGGGTCGTAGATGACCTTGCCCAGCACCTCGATGCCGGAGCTCAGCAGGTACTCCTCGACGGCGTCGGCCAGGCCGTTCCCGTAGGCGTCGTCACGGGCCAGGATGTAGACGCTCTGGTTGCCGTCCTGGACCACGAGGTCGCCGATGATCGGTCCCTGCAGGCTGTCCGGCGGGGCCGTGCGGAAGTACAGGCCGTTGTCCTCCTTGGTGGACAGGGCGATGCTGGTGTTGGCCGGGCTGAACTGGATCACACCGGCCGCCGTCACCGTGTCGAGGACGTTGAGCGTCACGCCGGAGGCGGCAGCGCCGATGATGGCGTCGACACCCTCGCTGAGCAGGCGCTCGACGGTCTGGTTGGCGGTGTCGGTGGTGTCGTCGCCCGAGTCACCGGCCGAGTACTCGACGTCCTTGCCGAGCACGCCACCGGCGGCGTTGATGTCCTGGATCGCCAGCTCGACGCCGGCGAACTCCGGCGGGCCGAGGAAGGCGAGCTGGCCGGTCTGCGGCAGCAGCGAGCCGATCTTCAGCACGCCGTCACCCGCGCGCTCGACGGTGACCTCCTGGAGGTCGACCACGGCCGACTCCGGTGCCTCGGCGGACACGTTGGTGGTCATCGAGTCGTCGATGCGGTTGTCGGCACCGAAGTGCAAGACGCCGTAGGTGCCGGCGAGTGGCTCGCCGTTGCCGTTCAGGTCGGCCGGACCGGACTTGCCCTCGTAGTTGATGTCGGTGCCGGCCTGGACGAGTGGCAGGCACTCGGCGTACGACGAGCAGGCCTCACCCTCGCGGGAGACGTTCACGATCTCGGCGGCCGCTGCGCTGCCGTCGGTGCCGGCCGCCTCGGCGGCGAGCGCGATGAGCACCACGGCGTCGTAGGACTCGGCGGCGTAGTTCGGGTCCTCCATCTCGGCGCCGGCCGGGGTGGCCTTCAGGGCGTCGATGAAGTCCTGGCTCAGCTCGGGCGGAAGTGGCGTGGTGCCCTTCATCCCCTCGAGCGCACCAGCGGTGTCGCCGGTGGCGCCGCCCTCGGTGCCCGTGGGCGCCTCGGTGCCTGCGGGTGCCTCGGTGCCTGCGGGTGCCTCGGTCCCGGCGGGCGCATCGGTGGTGTCCGAGTCGTCGTCGTCACCGCAGGCGGCGGCGACGAGGGCAAGGCTCAGCACCAGTGCGCCCACGCGGCGAGCGCGGGTCTTGTGCATGTGGTTCTCCCCCTATGGAGATGGACGGCGGGAGCCGTCCGTGGCTGTCAGGTCGCAGAGCCTAGATGCACCCTGGTTGCTCTGCCAGCCATCGGCGCCGGTACGGTTCTGTCCCATTCCGAAGGGGGCGTGATGAGCGAGCGGACGCTGAGCGACGAGGTGCTCTACGAGGTGGCGGACGGGGTGGCAACGATCACCCTCAATGCGCCGGAGCGGATGAACACCATCTCCGGGCCGATGCTCGACGCACTGTCGCAGCGCCTCCTGCAGGCCGACGCCGACCGCGACGTGCGCTGCATCGTCCTGACGGGTGCCGGGCGGGCGTTCTGCGCTGGGCTCGACCTGGCGGCGCAGATGGGTGGCCCCAAGGGGAGCCTCGGCAACCTCGGCAACGTCGACGCCAACCCGGGCGAGATCCCGCTGCGCGATGCGCCGCCGATCGTGCTCCACAACCTCGACACGCCGACGGTGTGCGCGTTGAACGGTGGCGCGGCCGGCTACGGGCTCGACGTCGCCCTCGGGTGCGACATCCGTGTCGCGTCGGACCGGGCCAAGCTGAACCCGGGGTTCGCCAAGCGGGGAATCCTCCCGGAGAGCGGCGGCACCTGGCTGTTGCCGCGCATCGTCGGCTACGCCACCGCGGCCGAGATCGCGTTCACCGGGCGGACGCTCACCGCCACCGAGGCCCACGAGCTCGGGCTCGTCAACCGGGTGGTGCCCGACGCCGAGCTGGCATCGGCGGCCCGCGAGCTGGCGGCCGAGATCGCTGCCAACGCCCCCCTGGCCGTGCGGGCCATCAAACGGATGATGCGCGCGGCCGAGACCGAGACGTTCGAGCAGAACGTCCACCACGTGTTCTTGCAGCTGCTCCCACTGCTGCGCACGGACGACTTCCAGGAGAGCGTGATGGCGTTCATGGAGAAGCGCCCGCCGGTGTTCCGCGGCCGATGACCGAACCGGTCGACCTGCTCGAAGGTCTCGCGACCACGCGAGCCATCCGCCGGTACCGGCCCGAGCCCATCCCCGACGCCGACCTCTCCCGCATCCTCTGGCACGCCACCCGGGCGCCGAGCGGCAGCAACCGCCAGCCGTTCCGGTTCGTGGTGCTGCGCGACGGACCGGTGGCCGTGCGGGCCAAGGCCCTGCTCGGTGAGGCGTTCCGGGCCGGGTGGGTCGCGAAGCAGCAGGCCTCCGGGCTGGGCGTGGACGACGACCCGAGCTCGGCGCGTGGTCGGGCCGCCGCCGCGCTCGGGCACTACGTCAACCACTTCGAGGAGGTCCCGGTGGTGGTGCTGGCCTGCCTGCGCCGGTATCGAGCCGCGAACCCCTACGAGGGCGCGTCGATCTATCCGGCCTGTCAGAACCTGCTCCTGGCCGCCCGAGCGCTCGGCTACGGCGGGGTCCTCACCCAGTGGCATCTCGGTGTCGAGGCCGAGCTGCGAGCACTCACCGCGATCCCCGAGGACGTGGCGATCTCGGCCACCATCACCCTCGGGCGTCCCGTGGGCCACCACGGGCCGGTGCGGCGGCGACCCCTCGGCGAGCTGGTCTTCGACGACCGCTGGGAGGCGCCCGCCGGCTGGGCGCAGGACCCGCCCGGCACGAGGTTCACCGGCGGCGCGGCGAAGTAGCCTCGGCACTGCAACCGATCCGTCCGACCCCAAAGGGGGACCACCGTGGCCGACTACACGCCCACACCCGAGGACCGCTTCACGTTCGGCCTGTGGACCGTCGGGAACCGCGGCCGCGACCCATTCGGCTTCGAGACCCGCCCGCCGCTCGACCCGATCCGCTCCGTGCACCGCCTAGCGGAGCTGGGGGCGTACGGCGTCAACTTCCACGACGACGATCTGGTGCCCTTCGGCTCCCCGCCGGCGGAGCGGGAGCGGATCGTCAAGCAGTTCCGCCACGCGCTCGACGAGACGGGCATGAAGGTGCCGATGGCCACCACGAACCTGTTCTCGCAACCGGTGTTCAAGGACGGCGCGTTCACGGCCAACGACCCCGAGATCCGCCGCTACGCCGTGAAGAAGACGTTCGAGGCGATCGACCTCGGCGTCGAGCTGGGCGCCGGCGTGTACGTGATGTGGGGAGGGCGCGAAGGCGTCGAGGCCGAGTCCGCCAAGGACGTGCGCGCCGCGCTCGACCGCTACGCGGAGGCCGTCAACCTCTGCTGCGCCTACGTTCGCGACCGCGGCTACCAGCTGGTGTTCGCGCTCGAGCCCAAGCCGAACGAACCCCGTGGTGACATGTTCCTGCCGACCGTCGGCCACGCGCTGGCGTTCATCGACGAGCTCGAGTGGCCGGACATGGTGGGCCTGAACCCGGAGTTCGCCCACGAGACCATGTCGGGACTGAGCTTCACGCACGCCGTCGCGCAGACGATGTGGCACGGCAAGCTGTTCCACATCGACCTGAACGCCCAGCGGATCGGCAAGTACGACCAGGACTTCCGCTTCGGCAGCGAGGGCATCCGCGATGCGTTCCACCTGGTCCACCTCCTGGAGAGATCGGGGTGGACCGGGATGCGCCACTTCGACGCCCACGCCTACCGCACCGAGGACGAGGACGGGGTGTGGGCGTTCGCCGAGGGGTGCATGCGCACCTACAAGATCCTCGCCGAGAAGGCCCGCCGCTTCGACCGGGACCCCGAGATCCAAGAGGCGCTCGCCGTCGCCAAGTTCGGGCTCCTGTCCGAGCCCACCTCACCCGGTGGGCTCGGCGCCGACGCACTCGAGGCCATCCGGACCGCCACGTACGACGTCGACGCGCTGGCCGCTCCGGGTCTGGGCCACGAGCGGCTCGACCAGCTGGTGACCGAGCTGCTGCTCGGCGTCCGCTGACCCGCGATGGGGCTGGTCGCGGGGGTCGACTCGTCGACCCAGTCCACGAAGCTGCAGGTGCGCGACCTCGACACCGGGGCCGTCGTGGCCACGGGCTCGGCGCCGCACCCGCCCACCACCCCGCCGTGCAGCGAGCAGGTGCCGCAGGCATGGTGGGACGCCTTCGAGGCGGCGTTCGCCTCGGTCGGCGGGCCGGCGGTCGACGCCATCAGCGTCACGGCGCAGCAGCACGGGATGGTGGCACTCGACGCCGAGGGGGAGGTGATCCGCCCGGCCAAGCTGTGGAACGACACCGAGAGCGCGCCCGACGCCGAATGGCTGGTCCGTCAGCTCGACGGCGGCGCGCCGGCGTGGGCGGCGGCGGTCGGCAGCGTGCCGGTGGCGGCGTTCACCATCACGAAGCTCTCGTGGCTGCACCGCAGCGAACCGGATCACTGGGCGCGCCTGGCGCACGTGCTGCTGCCCCACGACTGGCTGACGTTTCGTCTGAGCGGTGCGATGGTGACCGACCGTGGTGACGCCTCGGGCACCGGGTACTGGTCGCCGGCGACGGGGGAGTACCGCTGGGACCTGCTGGGCATCGTCGACCGCGAGCGCGACTGGACCGGGGCGGTGCCCCGAGTCCTCGGTCCGCTGGAGGCGGCCGGTGAGTGGAACGGCGCGCTCGTCGGACCCGGCACCGGCGACAACATGGCGACGGCCCTCGGGCTCGGCCTTCGTCCCGGCGACGTGGTCGTCTCCGTCGGCACGTCCGGAACGGTGTTCGCTCGCTGCGACGCCCCCACCCACGACGGCAGCGGCGCGGTCGCCGGCTTCGCCGACGCCACCGGCGACTTCCTCCCGCTGGTGTGCACGCTCAACGCCGCCAAGGTGCTCGACGCGACGGCGCGGCTGCTCGGCTGCGACCACGAGCGCTTCGACGACCTGGCCCTGTCGAGCGCCCCCGGCAGCGGCGGGGTGGTGATGCTCCCGTACTTCGACGGTGAGCGCGTTCCCAACCGACCGGAGGCCACGGGCGAGGTCGCGGGGCTCCGCAGCGACGTGAGGCCCGAGCAGCTCGCCCGGGCGGCCGTGGAGGGGGTGGTCTGCGGGCTGCTCGACGGGCTCGACGCCCTGCGCGCCCAAGGGGTCGGCGCGGCGAGGATCCTGCTCGTGGGCGGAGCGGCTCGCTCGCGGGCGGTCCGCCAGGTGCTGGCGGACCTGGCCGGGCTCCCGGTGGTGGTGCCCGACGTGGGCGAGGCGGCAGCCACGGGTGCTGCGGTGCAGGCGGCAGCCGTCCTGGCCGGCGAGCCGACCGACGAGGTCGCTCGCCGCTGGGGGCTCGGTGGCGGCGCCGAGCAGGCGCCCTCGGCGGCAGCGTCCGCCGCCCCCGAGGTCCGCGCGGCCTACGAGGCACTGCGCGAGCGCACGAGTGGCTGACCGCGGCGGCACCGATCCGTTCGGCGTGCTGGGGCTGGGGCCGAGCGCCACCCTGGCGGAGGCCCGGGCGGCGCGCAAGCGGCTCGCCCTCGAGCTGCACCCGGACCGGGGAGGCGACGACGAGCGGATGCGCCAGGTCAACGCCGCCTTCGAGGCGGTCGTCGCGCACCTCACCGGGCGTCGTCCGCTGGCAGATGTCCCCGGACCGGCACCGGCGACCACTCGGCGCCCTTCGACCCCGCGCCGTCCCGGCGTCCAGCACGACGTCCCCTCGTTCGTGGTCGAGGCCCTGCCGGCCCAGGCGTTCGAAGCCCTCGTGGTCGTCACCTCGTGGATCGGCGAGGTGCTGGTCGACGACCCGCCCTACCTGCTCGACGTGCACCTCTACGACCCGATCGAGTGCTGGTGCCGCCTCGAGCTGGTGCCGGACGCTGGCTCCAGCACCGTCAGCCTCACGGTCGCACCCGCGGGCGGTGACGCGGCGCCGGACGTGGAGCTGATCCGCGATGTCTGGGTGGACCAGCTCAACCAGCTCGGGCGCTGGGAGCCGAGCTGACTCGCGCGCCGCTGGTGTCACGAAGCAGACTGGTGGTCATGCGCCTGTCTCGCCGCCACCTCGTTCTCGCCGCCGTTGCGACGTGCGCGCTGACCGTTGCCGCCTGCTCGAGCGACGACTCCGACGGTGGCGCGGACACGACGGCGGCTGGTGCCTCCACCGCAGCACCCGCCGCGACCGGGGCCCCCTCCGACACCGCCGACGTCGCCGATGGCCGGTACCAGGCGACGATCCGCCGCACCGGTGACGGAGTGCCCCACATCCTGGCCGGCGACGTGGCCAGCGTCTCGTTCGGCCAGGGATGGGCGAGCGCCGAGGACCACGCCTGCTCGCTGGCCGACCAGATCCTGAAGGTGCAGGGACGCCGGGCGGAGGCGCTCGGCGCCGGCACCGACGACGCCAACGTGAAGAGCGACCTCGCCTGGCGCAGCATCGGGATCGACGCCATCGCCCGCGAGGACTACCCGAACGCCTCGGACACGGTGAGGGAGCAGTTCGATGCCTTCGCCGCGGGCTGGAGCGCGGCCGTCGAGTCGATGGGTGTCGACAACCTGAACGGCTGGTGTGCCGGCGCCGACTGGGTGACGCCCTTGGAGGGGATCGACATCTATGCCTACGCCCGCTCGATCGCGTTGACGGCAGGCAGCGCGCAGCTGGCTCGGTACATCCCCACGGCCCAGCCACCGGCAGCGGCGCCGCCCACCACCGAGTCGGCGGACGGTCCGATCGTGCCGGAGGTGCCCGTGGCCAGCAACGGCTGGGCCATCGGGGCCGAGCGGAGCACGGGCGGCGGCGGGATGCTCGTCGCCAACCCCCACTTCCCGTGGGAGGGCGAGCTGCGGTTCTGGGAGAGCCACCTCACGGTCCCCGGCGAGCTCGACGTGTACGGCGCCCAGCTCCTCGGCCTCCCGGGGATCGGTATCGGCTTCACCGAGGGAGTGGCCTGGACCCACACCGTGAGCGCCGGCAAGCGGTTCACCGCCTACCGGCTGGACCTGGTGCCGGGTGACCCGACGAGCTACCTCGTCGACGGCGAGGCGGTGGCGATGACCCCGCAGGAGGTCACCATCAAGGTGCGGGCCGACGACGGCACCATGTCGGAGCGGACCCAGACGATGTGGCACAGCGAGTACGGCCCGATCCTCGACTTCCCCGGCGTCGGCTGGACCGACGCGCTGGTCATCACCTACCGGGACGCCAACATCGACAACGACGAGTTCATCGAGCAGTACAGCGCGATGGACCGGGCCAAGACGCTCGACGACCTCATCGCCGCCCACGAGGAGTACCAGGCGGTCCCGCTGTTCAACACCATCGCCACCTCGGCCGACGGGCGGGCGTGGTACGCGGACATCTCCGCCACGCCGAACCTGACCGACGAGGCCGAGGCGGCCTATCTCGAGTCCGTGAACACCGACCCGCTGGTGCAGCTCGCCAAGGGGAGCGGCGTGGTGCTGCTCAACGGGTCCGACAGCCGGTTCCGCTGGGAGGAGCAGGACGGCGCCCGCGATCCGGGGCTCGTCCCGTACGCCGAGCTCCCTCAGCTCGAGCGGGCCGACTACGTGTTCAACGCCAACGACAGCTTCTGGCTGGCGAACCCGAACGAGCTGCTGGAGGGGGACTACTCCGTGCTCCACGGTGAGCGGCGCACGGCACGCTCGCCGCGCACCCGGGAGAACGCCACCGTCCTCGACGACACCTCGCCCAGCGGGCCGGCCGGTGAGGACGGCACGTTCACGCTCGACGAGCTGGCGGCCGCAGCGGTGCAGAACACCGGCTACACCTCGCGGGCGCTGCGTGACGAGGTGGTGGCCCGCTGCGACGGCGTGACCACCGTCGACGCGCCGGCCCTCACCAAGAGCGACGGCTCCGAGGCGCTCCCGGCGACCACGATCGACGTCAGCGAGGCCTGCGACGTCCTGGCGGCGTGGGACCTGCGCTACGACCTCGACAGCGTCGGCGCGGCGCTCTGGCGAGAGCTGATCTCGCCCTACAGCCCGACGGAGCTCACCACCGCCGGGGCGCTCTGGGCGCAGCCGTTCGACCCCGCCGATCCCGTGGGGACGCCGAGGGGCCTGGCGCCGGCGCCGGCCGGCGCCGCCGATCCGCTCCTGGTGAACCTGGCCCGGGCGGTGCAGATCCTCCAGACCGCCGGGTACACCCCCTCGACGCCCCTCGGTGAGATCCAGTTCACCGAGCGCAGCGGCGAGCGGATCCCCATCCACGGCGGCTTCGGCGACGATGGCGTCACCAACATCGTGAGCTGGTCGGTGTTCACCAGCACCACGGAGGTGCTGCCCACCCGCTCCGACCCGCTGACCCCCACGAGCACGCTCACCGCCAACGGCTACCCGATCAACTACGGCTCGAGCTTCATGATGGCGATCGACTTCTCGAGTGGTCAGCCCGTGGCCAAGGTGTTCCTGACCTACGGCAACACCGGCGACCGAGAGTCGCCGCTGCTCGACGAGGCAACCCGCGCCTTCTCCGAGAAGGCCTGGCGGAGCGCGCGCTTCACCGACGACGACATCACCGCCGACCCCGACGTCGTCATCACCGGCGTGAGCGGCGACTGATCCACGTCCGTTCGAGGTCTTGGGTTCGGGGGCGGGGGGCGGCGGCCTTGCGGAGGCGGTCGCGGATGGCGTGGCCGAGGCCGGCGGGGGGCGGGAGGACGACGACCAGCGCGTCGAGGCCGCGGTCGTCGGCGGCGCGCAGCCACCCGTACAGGCCGCGGGCGTAGACGACCAGGTCCGCACCGGGGTCGAGCACGTCCGCGCGCAGGCCGCGACCTTCGAGGGTGGCGGCTTCGGCGCGGGCGGCCGGGGCGTCCTCCTCCAGGACGACGCGGCATCTGGGAGCGTAGTGCGACGTCAGCATCCCCGGGGCCCGTGACGGCCCGGCCGGCGGCGCCGGGGCCACGTCGAGGAGCCGGGTGATCTGCTCCACGGTGATCGCCCCGGGGCGCAGGACCTGGGGTGGGTCGACGGTGCAGTCGACGATCGTGCTCTCGACGCCGACCGGGCAGGCGCCGCCGTCGAGGATCAGATCCACCCGGTCGCCCAGGTCACGCTGGACGTGCGCGGCGGTGGTGGGGCTGACGTCGCCGAAGCGGTTGGCCGACGGCGCCGCCAGCCCGCACCCGAGCTCGCTCAGGAGCTCGAGCGTGAGCGGATGGGCCGGCACCCGCAGCCCGACGGTGTCGAGACCACCGGTCACCACGTCGAGCACCCGCTCGGCCTTCGGGACCACCACGGTGAGCGGACCGGGCCAGCAGGCGTCGGCGAGCGCTGCCGCCGCCGCGGGGATCACCCCGGCCCACGAGGACAGGTGCTCGGCGCCGGCGAGATGGACGATCAGCGGGTGGGTCGGCGGCCGGCCCTTCGCCGCGAAGATCCGCCGCACGGCGGCCTCGTCGTCGGCGTTCGCCGCCAAGCCGTACACGGTCTCGGTGGGGATGGCGACGAGCCCACCCCGGCGCAGCACCCGGAGCGCCTCGCCGACGTCGGTGGTGATCGTCACGACGGGACGGCGTCGAGGAACTCGAGCATGGCGTCGATGAAGGAGAACGCCTCCGGCGTGGCGAAGTGGTCGACGTTGCGCAGCACCACGAGGCGGGCGTTCGGCAGGGCGCCGGCCAGGCGGTCGCCGGGGCCGGCGAAGTCCCGGTCGCCGATGGCCACCAGCACCGGGCAGGTCACCGCCGCCAGATCGGCCTCCGTGAGGGGCTCGGTCGGCGTCCGGCGCATCACCGCGGCGAGCGCGACCGGATCGTTTCCGGGCTGGTCGGCATAGGTCGCGAACTGGCGGGCGAGAAGGTCCTCGGGGCCGGCGGTGCCCTCGAGGCCGGCGAGGATCCGCCGGAGCGCCTCGTCGTCACGCCGGAACACGTTCTCGCCGATGCCGGCCAGGACGAGGCGGTTCAGCCGAGCCGGCTCCCGCATGGCGAGGCGCAGCAGCGTCAGCGCGCCCAGCGAGAACCCCACGGCGTCGACGGGGGCGTCCGGCAATGCCTCGACGATCCGAGCCGTCAGGTCCGCGTACGCCTCCGGGTCGTGGGGCTTGGGCGCCGTGCCGTGACCGAGGAGATCCACACCGATGACCTGGCGGCCGGCGTCCTCGAGCAGCGCCGCGACCCCCGGGCGTTGCCACGTCTCGGCGAACGAGCCGCCCCAGCCGTGGACGAGGACGACGGGCGGAGCATCTGCGGTCATGGCCGCAACGGTACCGGTGGTCGCCGACCCTCGATCCAGCCGGCGGCCCACCGAGGCTCGTGGTGCGCCCCCACAGCCCCTAGCCTTGTGGGGCCGCAGCACCACGGAGGTGGCGGCGCGCCCGATCCGGCGCCACGAAGGGAGGACGTGAGCGATGCGCTTCTTGCACGGCACACCGCCGTACGACCTCACCTACAACGACGTCTTCATGGTGCCCAGCCTGTCGGCGATCTGCTCCCGCCTCGACGTCGACCTCGCCACCCCGGACGGCCTCGGCACGACGATCCCGGTCGTGGTGTCCAACATGACCGCCGTCGCCGGCCGGCGCATGGCCGAGACCGTCGCCCGGCGCGGCGGACTGACCGTGCTGCCCCAGGACATCCCCCTCGACATCGTCGAACGGGTGGCGGCTTACGTGAAGGGCTGCGACCCCGTCATCGAGACCCCGATCACGCTCAGCGGCTCGCACACCGTCGGCGACGCGCTCGGGCTGATCCACAAGCGCGCCCACGGCGCCGTGGTGGTGGTCGACGACGAACGCCGCCCGATCGGCATCTTCACCGAGCACGACGCCGTCGGCTTCGACCGCTTCACCCAGCTGAGCAACGTGATGCGCTTCGAGCTGGTGACGCTGCCGGACACCCTCGGTCCGGAGCAGATGTTCGACTTCCTCGAGGCACAGCGACTGTCGTTCGCGCCCGTCGTGCGCCCCGACGGGCGCCTCGCCGGCGCCATCACCCGCAAGGGTGCGCTGCGCTCCACCCTGTACCGGCCCGCCCTCGATGCCGCCGGCCGGCTGATGCTCTCCGCCGCGGTGGGCATCAGCGGCGACCCCGGCACGAAGGCCAAGGCACTGGCGGCGGCCGGCATCGATGTCCTGGTGGTCGACACCGCCCACGGCCACCAACGCCGGATGCTGCAGGCCGTCGAGGCCGTGCGCCGCGAGGTGCCGGACCTGCCCATCGTCGCCGGCAACGTCGTCACCGCCCAGGGCACGCGTCAGCTCATCGAGGCCGGTGCCGACGTGGTCAAGGTGGGCGTCGGGCCGGGGGCCATGTGCACCACGCGGATGATGACCGGCGTGGGCCGCCCGCAGTTCTCGGCCGTTTTGGAGTGCGCCGCCGAAGCCCGAACCCTCGGTCGCCACGTGTGGGCCGACGGCGGGGTCCGCCACCCCCGCGACGTCGCGCTGGCACTGGCCGCCGGTGCGTCGAGTGTGATGTTCGGCTCGTTGCTCGCCGGCACCCACGAGTCGGCCGCCGACACGCTGCGCGACACCGACGGCCGTCTCTACAAGGAGAGCTTCGGCATGGCCTCGAACCGGGCCGTGAAGAACCGAAACCGCACCGAGTCAGCGTTCGAACGGGCCCGCAAGGAACTGTTCGAGGAGGGCATCAGCACGTCACGCATGTACCTCGACCCGGAGCGACCGGGCGTCGAGGACATCCTCGACCAGATCGTCGCCGGGGTCCGCTCCGCTTGCACCTACGCCGGCGCAGCCACCATCCCCGAGCTGCACGAGCGGGCCGTGGTCGGTGTGCAGAGCGCGGCCGGCTACGACGAAGGGCGCCCGCAGGGGACCAGCTGGTGAGCCTGAAGGTCATCGCGATCGACGGCCCGGCGGGCGCGGGCAAGTCCACCGTGGCCAAGGCGCTGGCTCGCCGACTGGGCCTGGAGTACCTGGACACCGGTGCCATGTATCGCGCGGTCACGTTCGCTGCGCTCCACCGCGGCATCGACCTCGACGACACCGACGGTGTCGGCGCGCTCGCCCGCCGGGTACCGCTGTCGGTCGGCGAAGGCGCCGTGCTCGTCGACGGGCTCGACGTCACCCAGGACATCCGCGGACCCGAGGTCACGGCGGCAGTGAGCACGGTGGCGGCGAACTCGCTCGTGCGCACCGAGCTGCGCGACCGCCAGCGGGCCTGGGCCGAGGCGCACGGTGGGGGCGTGATCGAGGGCCGTGACATCGGCACCGTCGTCTTCCCCGACGCCGTGCTCAAGGTGTACCTGACGGCGTCGCCCCGGGTCCGAGCACAGCGACGCGTCGCCGAGGTGGGCGGCGACGTCGACGAGATCGAGGCCTCGATCGCCCGGCGCGATCACCGCGACTCGACGCGCGCCGACGGACCGCTCGCACGGGCTGACGGGTCGGTGGTCGTGGACACCACCGGGCTGTCCGTCGACGAGGTCCTCGCTCGGATCGAGGAGCTGCTGGCCGAGCGGGAGCGAGAGCGCGAGGACGGCACTGTCACCGAGGAGGCGCCGTGACCGAGGTCGACACGTTCCTGGCCGGCAACAGCCGGGCCAGTCGGGCGTTCTACCAGTTCGGCCGGGCGGTGGTCGTCGGCTTCGTGCGGGTGATGACGCGGCCGCGGATCATCGGCAAGCAGCACATCCCGGCGACGGGCGCGTTCATCCTGTCGCCGGTGCACCGCTCGAACATGGACACCCCGATCGCCGCCGCCGTCACGCGCCGCCGTCTGCGGTTCATGGGCAAGGACACCCTGTGGAAGAACTCGTCGTTCGGCTGGCTGCTGTCGGCACTGGGCGGCTTCCCGGTGACCCGCCACAAGGCCGACCGCGAGGCGCTGCAACGCTGCATCACCGTGCTCGGCACCGGGGAGCCACTCGTGGTCTTTCCGGAGGGCGAGCGCAAGAGCGGCCCGATCGTGCAGCCGATGTACCACGGCGCCGCCTACATGGCCATCAAGGCCGGCGTGCCGATCGTCCCAGTGGGGATCGGCGGGAGCGAGAAGGTCATGACCAAGGGCTCGAAGATGATCCATCCGCACAAGGTGGTGGTCATCATCGGGGAGCCGCTCCACCCGGAACCGACGGTCAACCACCGGGTGCCCCGTGAGGCCGTCGAGCGCATGTCCGCCGACCTGCACGCCCGGCTCCAGGAGCTGTTCGACGCCGCCCAGGTGCAGGCGGGGCCGTAGGCCGTCAGCGCAGGTAGGCCGTGAGTGCCTGAGCCAGCCACACCGGATCGGCCACCCCACACAGCTCGCGGGCCGAGTGCATCGACAGCTGGGGCACGCCGACGTCGACCGTGGCGATGCCCAACCGGGTGGCGGTGAGCGGGCCGATCGTGGACCCGCACGGCATGTTGTTGCGCGACACGAACATCTGCCACGGCACGCCGGCCTCCCCGCACGCCTGCTGGAACAGGGCCGCCGTGTCGGCCGAGGTGGCGTAGCGCTGGTTGCTGTTGACCTTGATCGCTGGACCACGGTTGACGAGCGGGCGGTGCCCCGGTTCGTGGCGCTCCGGGTAGTTGGGGTGCACGGCGTGGGCGTTGTCGGCCGACACACACGTCGAGGCGGCGAACGAGCGCAGGAGCTCGTCGCGGCCCCCGCCGTGCCGGCCGACGAGGCGCTCGAGCACGTCGGCCAGGAGCGGCCCGCTGGCTCCCGCCACGGACTCGCTGCCGACCTCCTCGTGGTCGAACAGCGCCACGACGGCGGCATAGTCGACCGGCGCGGCGTCGACGAGGGCGCGCAGCGCGGCCCAGCACGACACCTGGTTGTCGAGCCGTCCGCTGGCCAGCAGCGAGGCGTCGCCGCCGAGGACGGCCGCGGGCGTGAGGTCGTAGAGGCAGAGCTCCCAGGCGGCGATCTCGTCCGGCGACCGGCCGGTGCCGTCCAGGACCAGCTCGGCGAACGACGGGGCGCCCGGCCCGTCGCTGCCCCACACCGGGGTGAGGTGGGTCTGGCGGTCGAGCACCAAGCCCTTGTCGTTCACGTCGCGGTCGAGGTGGACCGCGAGCTGGGGCACACGGGCGATGGGCCGGCGGACGTCGGTGAGCAGCGCCGCGCCGTCTCGCAGCACGATCCGCCCGGCGACGCCGAGGTCGCGGTCGAGCCACGAGTTCGCCAGCACGCCGCCGTAGACCTCGACCGCCAGCTGGCGCCAGCCCAACGTCACCGCCTCCGGGCGCGGCTTCACCCGCAGGCACGGCGAGTCGGTGTGGGCGCCGACGATGCGGAAGGGCACGACCGGCGCCGGCTCGGCCGGGAGCCGCCAGGCGACCACGGCGCCGCCGCGCACGGTGTAGCCGGCGTCGATGTCGCCGTCCCATCGCTCGAGCTCGTCGCAGCGTCGGAACCCGGCGGCGTCGAGCCGGCCGGCGGCAGCGGCCACGGCGTGGTACGGCGACGGTGACGCGTCGAGGAAGGCCCGCAGGTCGTCGACGGCGACACCGCCGGGGTCGGGAGGGACGAGCTCAGCCATGGTGCAACCCCACGGGAAGGCCGGTGCCCCGCAGGTGCGAGGTCTCGTTGACGGTGATGATCATCCGCTCGCCCGTGCGGGCGGCGGCCACTCGATGGATCGACGTGTAGCTCGGGTAGAAGAAGCCGGCGCTCGCGGGGGCGCCGATCACGTGGGCGAGGTACCAGTTGATGACCCCACCATGGCAGACGACGGCGATCTTCTGCGACGGATGCCGGGCGATGAGCCCCTCGATGGCGTTGACCACCCGCGATCCGAAGTCCTCGGCGGTCTCGTCGCCGGCCGACCACTCGCCGGTGACGAGCGCATGCCAGCGCGGGTCGTTGGCGGCCTTGAGCTCTTCGACCGGTACGTACTCGTTGCTGTTGCGGTCCCACTCGGCCACGTCGTCGACGATGCCGAGATCCAGGCCCTGGTCGGTGGCCACCGGCTGGGCCGTCTCACGAGCCCGGCGCAGCGGGCTGGAGTAGATCGCATGGAGCCGCTCGCTGGCGAGGTAGGCGGCAAGGTGCTCCGCCTGGGCGACCCCCGCTGGCGACAGCTCCGGGTCGGCCACGCCCTCCTCGAGCTCGCGCCGCACCGGCAGCGCATGACGGATGAGCAGCAGCTCCATGCGGACTAGACAAGCAGATGTGGCCCACGGGACGAGGATCGGCTTGCACGTCGAGGAGTCGGGACCGCCCGACGCGCCGCTCGTCGTGCTGGTGCACGGGTCCATGGACCGGGCGACCGGGATGGCGAAGGTGGCCCGGCGGCTTCAGGGCACGGCTCGGGTGCTGCGCTACGACCGGCGCGGCTACGCCCGCTCGCGCCCACATCCGGGACCGTTCGGGATGGACGAGCAGGTCGCCGACCTGGTGGCGCTGCTCGAGGGACGCCCGGCGGTGCTGGTGGGCCACAGCCTCGGCGGCAACATCGTCCTCGCCGCCGCCGAGCGCCATCCGGAGCTGGTTCGTGCGGTGGCCGTCTACGAGCCGCCGCTGTCGTGGGAGCCGTGGTGGCCATCGACGTCGGGTGGGTCCGTCGCGGTCCGAGAGGCGCGAACGGCGGAGGATGCGGCGGAGCTGTTCTTGCGGTACATGCTCGGCGACGAGCGCTGGGAGCGTCTCCCCGAGCGCACCCGCGCCGAGCGCCGGGCCGAGGGCCCGGCCCTGGTCGGTGAGCTGCGCTCGCTGCGCCGGGGCGCCCCGTGGCATGCAGCGCGCATCCATGCGCCCGTGGTCGCCGGCGTCGGCGAGCGGGCGCGGCGGCACCATCGCGAGGCGGTGCGAGCGATCGCCGAGCAGCTGCCCGACGCCCGTGCGGTGGTGGTGCCCGGAGCCGGCCACGGCGCCCACGCCTCGCACCCCGACGAGTTCGTCGAGCTGCTCGTGCAGCCGGCGCTGGCCACCGGACGGGCACGAGGGTTCGTGCTGGCGGGCGGGGCCAGCCGGCGGATGGGCCGTGACAAGGCCGCCATCGAGGTCGGCGGCACGGCGATGGTCGCTCGGGTGGCGTCAGCGCTGGCCGGGGCGGGAACGGGACCGGTCAGCGTGGTCGGCGGCGACCGGGCGGTCGCCGAGCTCGCCGGGGCAGCGCATCTCGCCGACCGCTGGCCCGGTGAAGGGCCCCTCGGTGGGGTGATCACGGCGCTGGGCTCGTGCGACGCGCCGATGGGCGTGGTGGCGGCGTGCGACCTGCCGTCGCTCGATGCCGGCTCCGTCGGGCGACTGGTGCGAGCGCTCGACGAGCAGCCCAGCGCCGGGGTGGCCGTGGCGGTCGACGGGCAACGCCACTGGACGTGTGCGGCCTGGCGGGTCGATGCCGCCCTGGGCGTGCTCGAGGCGGCCTTCGCCGCTGGCGAGCGGTCCATCCAGCGGGCCGCCGCCGGCTTGGCGGTGGCCGAGGTGACGGTGGGACAGGACGTGGTGCACAACGTGAACCGTCCCGAGGACCTGGTCGAGTTGGAGGTCGCCGACGGCGACGCCGGATAGGGTCCAGGGTATGAGCGTTCCCGAGGTGTCCGTCGACGAGCTGGCGATCCACCTGGACGCCGGCGCCCGTCTGATCGACGTGCGAGAGCACTCGGAGTACGTCACCGGCCACGTCCCTGGGGCCGTGCTGGTCCCACTGTCGTCGGTTCCCGACCACCTGCACCTGTTTGACGGCCCCGGCCCGGTGTACCTCGTGTGCCGCACGGGCGCCCGCAGCGGGCGGGCCTGCGAGTACCTGAACCAGCTCGGCCACCACACCGTGAACGTGGCCGGTGGGACCATGGCATGGGTCGGTTCCGGGCGGCCCGTGGTGGAGGGCGAGCTGCCGGCGTGAGCGGCCACGACTGGATCGCCACCGATCGCCAGGTCGAGGATCTGATCGACGAGCTGCTCACCCAGCCCCGGTACGCGCTCGACACGGAGTTCCATCGAGAGCGCACCTACTTCCCGAGGCTCGCTCTGGTGCAGCTGGCCTGGCCCGGCGGACTGGCGCTGGTCGACCCCACCACCGTCGATGCGACCCGGCTCTGCCGGCTGTTCGACGGCGCGGGCCTCGCCGTGCTCCACGCCGCCCAGCAGGACCTCGACGTGCTCACCCACGCGTGCGGTGGCGTGCCCCGGCACCTGTTCGACACCCAGCTGGCGGCCGGCTTCCTCGGGCAGTCCACCCCCTCGCTGGCGTCGCTCGTGCAGGCGGAGCTGCGCATCGTGCTGCCCAAGGGCGATCGGCTCACCGACTGGCTGCGCCGGCCGCTGTCGGCCGAGCAGCAGGAGTACGCGGCCGCCGACGTCGCCCACCTGTTGGACCTGCACGACCGGCTCACCGCATCGCTCACCGGGCTCGGCCGCCTCGAATGGGCCCAGGAGGCCAACGAGGAGCTGCGCACCCGGCCCACGGGGGTGATGGACCCCGATGATGCGTGGTTGCGGCTCAAGGACGTCCGCTCGCTCAAGGCCAGGTCGCGGGGGATCGCCCGGTCGGTGGCCGCATGGCGCGAGCGTCGGGCCATGGCGGCCGACGTGCCGCCCCGACAGATCCTCGCCGACCTCGCCGTGCTCGGCATCGCCCAGAAGGCCCCCCGCACGGCCAAGGATCTGAGCCACGCGCGCGGGGTCGACGAGCGCCACGTCCGGGGCGGGTTCGCGAACGAGATCCTGAAGGCCGTGGCCGAGGGGATCGAGCACCCGGTCGACGCGCCACGTGCCGACGACGACGCGCTCGATCGGAGCCTGCGGCCGGCAGTCACCCTCGTGTCGGCGTGGGTGAGCCAGCTGGCACGCGAGCAGCGCATCGACAACGCCCTCCTCGCCACCAGGGCCGATCTCGTCGCCCTGCTCCGGGGCGATGCCGACGCCCGGCTCCGGCACGGGTGGCGGGCCGAGGTCGTCGGCGCCGACATCGAACGCCTCGTCGGTGGCCGGGCCGCCCTGGCGTTCGACCCCTCCGGCGGGCTCCGCCTCCTCGACCTACCCTGACCCCCTCCCGAGGGTGTCGAGGTGCTGCCACAGGGCGTCGAAGACCTCGACGAGGCCGAGGGCGCGGGCGCCGTAGGAGTGGAGCGGCAGGCGGGCACCGATGGCCTCGTTGACGATCACCCGAAGCGGGATGGCCGGCTCCCAGATCGCGCCACGGCCCACGAAGCGAACCAGCTCGTCGAGACACCGGTCGGCCTCCGACGACACCGCCGGCACCTTGTTGACGATCACCCCGGCCAGGTCCAGGTCGGGGTTGTGCGCGTCCCAGACGTGGTCGACCAGGTCGGCCACGGCCCCGATCCCGCGGATGCCGAGTGCCGACGGCTCCACGACGATGAGCGCAAGATCGGCGGCGGTGAGGCCGTTCGTGGTGAGCCCACCGAGCGAGGGCGGGCAGTCGATGAGGATGGCGTCGTAGTCGTCCACCAGGTCGGCGAGGGCGTCCGCCAGGCGTTGGGCCGGGGTCTGCTCGTGGGTGAGCAGCCGTGGCGACGACGGCACCACGTCGACGTGTACCGCCCACGACGAGGTGACCACGGCCTCGACCGCCGACCCGGTGTCGAGCACCTCGGCGGTGGACACCCGAACCTCGTAGGGGTCGACGCCGAGCACCCAGGTGCTCGAACCCTGAGGGTCGAGGTCGACGACGAGCACGGTGGCCCCGGCGGCCGCGGCGGCCGACGCCAGGCCCAGGGTGACCGTCGTCTTGCCGACGCCGCCCTTCTGGTTCACGAGCGCCGCCACGTGTCCCATCGAAGCCATGGTGGCATGCCCGTCGGGGGCTCAGCGGCACCGGGCGACGATCGCGCCGTGAGGGGCCAGCTCGTCGGGAACCGGGCCGCCGACCAGCGCCGGATCGGTGCCGGCCAGCACCTCACCCGGCGCCAGGCCGCAGCGTCGTGGCTGCGCCGCGGTGCTCACGGCCACGTGCACCTCGTCGGTGTCGGTGCGCCGGGTGTAGCGCAGCACGCCGTCGGCGGTGCCGTCCAGCCACTTCAGCTCGCCCCGGCGGAGCGCGACGCAGCGCCGGCGCAGCGCGAGAAGGTCTCGGTAGTGGTGCGCCATCGAGCCCGGCGTCGCCCGCTGCACGCTCACCGCCCGTGACGCCGCCTCGGGTGGGAAGGGCAGCCACGGCGGGGCCGGCCATCCGTGGTCCGGCTCCGGCGTCCAGGGCAGCGGCGCCCGGCAGCCGTCGCGCCCGCCGGGGTCGACCGCCTGCTCCGGCGGGATCTCGGCGTCGACCAGCCCGAGCTCCTCGCCCTGGTAGAGGAACGGTGTGCCCGGCAAGGTCAGCAGGAGCACTGCCGCGGCTCGCGCCGCAGGCTCGGAGCCGCCGAAGCGGGTCCGGTGCCGGGGACAGTCGTGGTTCGAGAGCACCCAGGTGGGCCAGGCGCCACGCGGCGCGAGCGCGCCGAGCGCCCGGTCGATGCGCCGGCGCAGCTCCGTGGCATCCCACGGGGCCCACAAGAACATGAAGTTGAAGCTGAGGTGGAGCTCGTCGCCGGCGCCGTAGTAGCTGGCCATGGCGTCCTCGTCGAGCAGGTAGACCTCGCCGACGCTCACGCGGTCGCCCGGATAGGCGTCGAGCACGGCTCGGATCTCGCGGAGGCGCTCGTGCGTGGCCGGGACGTCGTTGAACGGCACGTGGGGGATGCCAGCGGCGACGGCGTCGGCCGGGTCGTCCGTGGCGAGGTCCTTGCCGAGCAGGTGCACGACGTCCATCCGGAAGCCGTCGACCCCGCGGTCGAGCCAGAACCGCAGCGTGGCGGCCATCGCCGCCCGCACGTCCGGGTGGTCCCAGCACAGGTCGGGCTGGTCGCGCAGGAAGCACCGCAGGTAGTACTGCCCGCTCTGGTCGTCCCACTCCCACGCCGGCTCACCGGGTGGGAACGCGGCCAACCAGTTGTTCGGCCGGCCGCCATCGGGTCGCGGATCCCGCCAGACGTACCAGTCGCGCCGCGGCGACGAGCGGCTCGAGCGGCTGTCGACGAACCAGGGGTGCTGGTCGCTGGTGTGGTTGGGCACCCAGTCGAGCAGCACCTTGAGGCCCCGCTCGTGGCACCCTGCGAGGAGATGGTCGAACGTGTCGAGGTCGCCGAAGATCGGGTCGATGTCGCAGTAGTCGCTGATGTCGTAGCCGAAGTCCGCCATCGGGGATCGGAAGATCGGCGACAACCACAACGCGTCAACACCGAGCCACTCGAAGTGGTCGAGGTGGGCGAGCAGGCCGTGGAGGTCGCCGATCCCGTCGCCGTTGCCATCGGCGAAGCTGCGGGGATACACCTGGTAGACCACCGCATCCCGCCACCACGGGATCCTCAGCGACCCCGCCGCTGCTGGCTCGCCGCTGCCCCCCGTGGCGCTCATCCGCCGCAGGCTACGCCACCTCCCGATGGGCCGCCGCCAGGGGGAGGGTCCACAGGTTGCAGGGTGCAACGGGTAGACTCGTCGCTAATGTCAACTCTCTAGGTTCCGGAGCCCGTCGTGAAGAAGGGTCGTCACCGCCGCTTCGAAGAAGCGCGCAAGCTGAAGCAGGCCGGTCCCAGTGCGTTCGATCTGGGACTCGGCGGCAATGGCCACCACACCGCCGAAGAAGAGGACGAGTACGCCGCGCTCGCTGAGAAGTACGGCGTCACGTTCGACGACGACGAGGACGACGAGGACTAGAACCCCCGCCGGGTCACCGACCCGGCCGTTCGGAGCACACCCCATGCAGGCGTCCATGCGGAACGTCGCGCTCGTCGCGCACGTCGATCACGGCAAGACCACCCTCGTCGACGCGCTGCTGCGCGCCACGGGCACCTTCGCCGCCCACCAGGAGGTGGTCGAGCGGGTGCTCGACCGTGACGACCAGGAGCGCGAACGGGGCATCACCATCCTCGCCAAGGCGGCCCAGATCAGCTGGCGCGGGGTGACCATCAACCTCGTCGACACCCCGGGACACGCCGACTTCGGTGGCGAGGTCGAGCGAGCGCTGTCACTGGTGGACGGGGTGCTGCTCTTGGTCGATGCCGCCGAGGGGCCGCTGCCGCAGACCCGCTACGTGCTCAGCAAGGCCATCGCACTCGACCTGCCGGCCGTCGTGGTGCTCAACAAGGTCGACCGCGCCGACGCGCGGGCCGACGAGGTGCTCGCCGAGGTGGAGGCGTTGTTCTTGGACCTCGCCACCGACGAGGACCACCTCGCGTTCCCTGTGGTGTCGGCCGTCGCCCGGGAGGGACGCAGCGTCAAGGGTGTCAGCATGCCGGGACCCGACGCCGACCTCGTGCCGCTGCTCGACACCATCCTCGACACCGTGCCGGCCCCGGTGGCCGACCCCGGCGCGCCACTGCGGGCACTGGTCACGAACCTCGACGCCAGCGACTACCTGGGGCGCCTGGCGATCGGACGAGTGGTCGACGGCGTCCTGCGGCGGGGCGAGCAGGTGGCGCTGTGGGGCAAGGAGGACGGCGAGGAGCCGGTCGTCCCACTGCGCCGGCGGCTCTCGCAGCTCTACGCGTTCCGGGGCGTCGGTCGGGCCGAGGTCGACGAGCTGGCGGCCGGCGACCTGTTCATCGTGGCCGGGCTGCCCGAGGTCGAAGTCGGCGACACCATCGCCGCACCCGAGGTCACCGAGCCGCTCCATCGCCTGCGCGTCGACGAACCGGTGCTGCGGATGGGCTTCGGCGTCAACACGTCGCCGTTCGCCGGCCGCGAGGGCCGCTACGTCACCAGCCGTCACCTGCGCGAGCGGCTCACCCGTGAGGTGCTCGGCAACGTGTCGATCCGCCTCGCCGACACCGACTCGCCCGACGTCATCGAGGTGGCGGCGCGGGGCGAGCTCCAGCTCGCGGTCCTCATCGAGAACATGCGCCGCGAGGGCTACGAGCTCCAGGTGAGCCGGCCGGAGGTCGTCACCAAGGAGCTGCACGGCACGCGCCACGAGCCGCTCGAGGCTGGCCGGGTCGACGTCCCCGACGACCACGTCGGCACCGTCACCCAGGCGCTCGCGCCCCGCAAGGGCCGCATCACCGATCTTCGCCCCGGCGACCCCGGGCGCACGCTCGTCAGCTTCGAGGCACCAGCGCGTGGCCTGCTCGGCTTCCGCTCCGAGCTGCTCACCGCCACCCGGGGGACGGCCCTCATCCACCAGCACCATGCGGGGTGGACCCCGTGGGCCGGCGAGCTGCCGCACCGCCAAGGCGGCGCCATGGTGGCCGACCGGGTGGGGGTGACCACCGCCTACGCGCTCGACAACCTGCAGCTGCGGGGCGTGCTGTTCGTGGAACCCGGCGTCGAGGTGTACGAGGGGATGGTCATCGGCGAGGCCAGCCGGGCCGAGGAGATGGTCGTGAACGCCGTCCGGGCCAAGGAGAAGACGAACATCCGGACCCACAGCCACGACGACGCGGTCAAGCTGGCCGCCCCCCGCATCCACACGCTCGAGTCGGCGATCGAGTGGATCGGCGACGACGAGCTGGTCGAGGTCACGCCGGGCAGCATCCGGATCCGCAAGCGCCACCTCGGCCTCGAGGACCGGCGCCGGGCCTTCAAGCGGTCGAACCCCGGCTGAACCGGCTCGGCGGGCGTCAGCGCCTGCGCACCGCCGGGTGGGGGAGCGGCGTCGACTTGGTTCGGGGCAGGTGCTGGCGGATCACGGCGTAGACCGCTTCGCTCGTGAGCTCGACGATCTCGTCCCGCAGGGCCACCCCGGCCGGCACGGCGCCGACGAACGCCGCCGGGTCGTCGGTGCACCACCAGGCGAACTCGAACCCACCGGCGCCCCAGTCGCGTCGCTTCCACTCCCGCAGCGTGGAGGTGACGTGGCCATGGTCGTCGGTGTGCTCCTCGAGGCGCAGGGGGAGCTGCCAGCACACGTCGGGCTTCCAGTCCATCGGGCGCTCGCCGGCCTCGGTGGCGGCCAGGTGCAGCGCGCAGCCCGCCCCACCCTCGAAGCCCGGACGGTTGAGGAAGATGCAGGCACCGTCGACCACGCGGGTGGTGCGCACGCCGTCGGCGTCGGTGACGAGCCAGCCGCCCTTCTTGGCCTTCTTGCGCAGCTGCCACTGCTCGGCCGTGAGGCGTCGCGCCGTGCGCTCGACCGTGGCGACATCGTCAGCGTCGATGAAGTGGGCGCCGTAGCTGCAGCAACCCTGTTCGAGCTCTGGTGCCGGCGCGGTGAGCACACCCTGACAGCCGCACCCGTAGATGCACGTCCACGCCGAGCGCAGGAACGTGAGGTCGATGACCCACGTGCGGTCCTCGTCCGGATCGTCGAAGCTGATCCACTCGTGCAGGTCGTCGGGCGGGGGCGGCACGACCCCGAGGGTAGGCGCCGGCGCCCTCACCCGGCGACCGCGGGATGCCGGCGGGCTACGGTCGGCGCCGATGCACGACGCGTTGGTGGCTCTCGTCGACGACCTGCGCCGGCGTCTCGGTGCGGACCGTGTCCGCACCGGTTCGACCGAGCTCGGCGTCTACCGCCGTGACGCGTCGACGCTCGTCGGCCGGGCGGGTGCCGTCGTGCTGCCGACGGACCGCGACGAGGTCCGCGAGGCGGTGCTGGCCGCGAACCGGCACGGAGTGCCGTTCGTGGCCCGAGGCTCGGGCACCGGGTTGGCCGGCGGCGCGGTGCCGCTCGAGGGGGCGCTGGTGATCGCCACCGCCCGGATGACCAGGGTCCTCTCCGTGGACGCCGAGTCCCGCACCGCCTGGGTGGAGCCCGGCCTGCTGAACCTGGATCTGACACGAGCGGTGAGCGAGCACGGCCTGCACTTCGCCCCCGATCCGTCCAGCCAGCAGAGCTGCAGCATCGGCGGCAACGTGGCCAACAACTCCGGAGGCCCACACTGCCTGGCCGACGGGGTCACCTCCGTCCACGTGCTGGCGGTCGAGGTCGTCCTGGCGGACGGCTCGGTCGCCGTGCTCGGCGGCGAGGATCCGGAGCCGGCGGGGCTCGACCTGCGGGGCGCGTTCGTGGGCAGCGAGGGGATGTTCGGGATCGCGACCCGGGTGTGCGTGAGGCTGAGCCAGGACCCGCCGGCCATCGCCACGCTGCTGCTCGACTACGAACGGGTCGAGGACGGTGCCGACACGGTGAGCGCCATCATCGCCGACGGGATGGTGCCGGCCGCTCTGGAGATGATGGACCGGCTGTGCATCGAGGCGGTCGAGGCGTACGTGCACGCCGGGCTGCCGACGGATGCGGCCGCCGTGCTGCTCGTCGAGCTGATGGGCGGGCCTCATGCGGTGGCCGAGCAGTCGCGCCGGGTCGCCGAGATCGGTCGCGACCACGGGGCGAGAACGGTCCGGGTCGCCGCCGACGAGGCCGAGCGCGCGCTGCTGTGGAAGGGCCGGAAGAGCGCGTTCGGTGCGATCGCCCGGATCAAGCCGAACTACTACCTGCACGACACCGTCGTGCCCCGGCACCGGCTGACCGAGGTGCTCGCACAGGTCTACGAGATCGCCGCTCGCCACGACCTCCTGGTCATGAACGTGTTCCACGCCGGTGACGGGAACCTGCACCCGCTGCTGGTGTTCGACGCGCGCGACGAGGGCGTCGCCGAGCGGGTCCACCAGGCCGGACTGGAGATCGTGCGAGCGTCCGTGGCGGCCGGCGGGGTGCTCTCGGGTGAGCACGGCATCGGCCTGGAGAAGCGCGACCTCATGCCCCTGATGTTCGGGCCGGCCGACCTCGAGGCCCAGGCGGCCCTGCGGCGGGCATTCGACGCGAACGGGTTGGCGAACCCATCGAAGGTGCTGCCGTCGCCGGCCACCTGCGGCGACGTGCAGCACCTGCCGGAGGGCGCGTGGATCTGACCGCGTTGGCCGACGAGGTCGGCGGGCCCGACGCCGGGACGGTGTCGCCGGCCGGCCTCGGCTCCCGCGGTGGTGGCGTGCCAGGGGTGCGCACGGTGCGGGCACCGAGCGGGATCGAGACGATCCGCCCGGATGAGATGACCGTCGTCTGTGGTGCAGGCACTCCCGTCGACGAGCTGGGAGCCGCGCTGGCCGAGCACGGTCAGGAGGTCGCGCTCCCGAGCGGTGGCACCATCGGTGGGGCGCTGTCGGTGGGGCGCTCCGACGTGCTGCGACTGGGACGGGGGCCGGTCCGTGATGCCGTGCTGCAGGTCCGGTACGTCTCGGCCGGCGGTGAGGTGGTGAAGGCCGGCGGACCGACGGTGAAGAACGTGAGCGGGTTCGACCTGTGCCGGGTGCTGGTCGGATCGAGGGGCACGCTCGGCGTGCTCGGTGAGGTGATCCTGCGCACCCGTCCCATCCCGCCCGTGCGCCGATGGTTCACGGGGACCGGGGATCCGTTCGTGCTGGCGCGCACCGTCTACCGGCCGGCCTCCGTGCTCTGGGACGGAGGGCGGGTGTGGGTGTGCCTCGAGGGCCACTCGGCCGATGTCGCCGCGACCGCCGCAGCAGCACGGTTGACGGAGGTCGACGGACCTCCCGCACTGCCCGATGGTGGGCGCTGGTCGTTGCGGCCGAGCGAGCTTCGATCACTGTGGGGGACCGGGCGGTTCGTGGCCGAGGTCGGCGTCGGCGTGGTGCACCACGAGCAGCCCCCACCGGCCCCCGAGGTCCCCGACGCGGTCCGGGAGCTCAACCGGCGGATCAAGGTCGAGCTCGACCCGACCGGACGGCTGAACCCGGGGCTCGACCTGCTCGGTTCGGGCAGGTGACGCCGGAGCGGGCCGACGCCCTCGCCGCCCGAGCGGCGGCCGCGTGGGGCCTGGACCCTCCGGTCCTCGTGCGCCGGTCGATGGCGGCGACGTACGCGTGCGGCTCGGCGATCGTGCGCGTCACCGCGGACGCCGATGCATCGCCGGCGATCGACCTCGCCCGTGTCCTGGCCGGCCATGGGATCCGGGTCCCGGTGCCGGTGTCCGCCACGCCGCTGGTGGATCGGACGGTTCCCGACGCGCCACTCGCCGCGAGTGCGTGGGAGCGAGTCGTCCCCTCGAGCGACGTTCCGGTCGACTGGAGCGCGGTCGGAGTGCAGGTCGCCACCGTGCACCGCCTCGACCCCGACGAGGTCGCGTCGGCGCACCGGCTACGCCGGCTGGACGCGCTGGCCTGGTGGGACTTCCCCTCGCTGCTCGACGAGGTGGTCGACCTGCTCGACGACGCGGCGGTGGCGGCCCTGCAGCGCGTGGTCGAGGCCTCGGAGGGCTGGCGGGAGCGCTTCGCCGCCACCGACCACGTCGTGTGTCACGGCGACGTGCACCCGGGCAACGTCGTGCAGTCGGCCGGGGGCCCGGTGCTGCTCGACTGGGACTCGATCGGGATGGCTCCATGTGGCTGGGACCACGCTGCGCTCGTCACGTGGGAGCACCGCTGGGACGGCGCCCCCGGGCTGTACCGCGCCTTCGCCGAGGGCTACGGGACCGACCTGTCCGGTGACCCCCTCACCGTGGAGCTCGCACGCCTGCGCCTGCTGGCCGCCACGCTCCTGCGCGTGAGGGCGGGACGCACCGACCCCGCAGCTGCCGCCGAGGCCCATCGCCGGCTGCAGTGGTGGGTCGGTGATCCCGCAGCCCCTCGCTGGCGGCCGATGTGACGCCGGCGCCGATCACGCAGTGGCGGGGGAGCGGTACGGATCCCACGCCCCCACCCCGGTGGACAGTGCCCGAGTCACCAGCGCCAGGAAGTCCTCCCAGTCGATCGCACTCTCGTCGCTGCCGTGGAGGCGCAGCGCCGGGGTGAGCGCGCCGACGCCGTCGAAGTGCCAGGCCCCGTGTCGCTCGAGCGCGCTCAGCTCGTCGGCCAGTGGGCCGAGGTCGATCCGCGGTGCCGGGTGGCGGCTGACGAGCTGCACCCACGTCTCGTATCGGTACTGCAGCTCGTAGCGTCGCCCCTGGCGGTACAGGAGGCGGAGTCGCTCGGTGCGCCGGTGCACGGCGAAGGGGTGCACGACGGCCTCGAACGGCTCGGTGAAGCGGTGCAGCGGCGCCCCGCACGAATGCTCCGGCAGCGTGACCACGGCCAGGTCGAGCGCCGGCAGCTCCTCGATCGTGACGGCGCCGGCGTCGAACGCCCGCTCGCCCGCTTCGAGGATGGCGTCTTCGTCCTCCCACAGGGGCCGGAACGCCTCGACGTCGTCGGCGAGCGCCGCGACGAGTGGGAGCAGCTCACGGTGGAGCACCGCCGTCTGCTCGGGGTGCGGCAGCGCACCGAGCCCGCGGACCGGGGACAGGTGGGGGTCGGCGTAGGACGCGATGGCGATCGCGGCCCGGGCGGCGTCGCGGTCGCGATAAGTGCCGAAGTCACCGGCAGCGGCGATGTCGACCAGCCGCTCTCGCCGCGCCAGTGCGGCGGGCGGATCGACCAACGCGAAGACGCCGACGAGCCCGTCCTGGTCGAAGTGGTTGGTCGACACCACCTCGGCGGCGACATGACGCTCCGGCTGGTCGAGGTACCGGAACACCATCTGCGCCGACAGGTCGGCGGCCACCCATGCCGGGGCGCCGCTGTTCGGCCAGTGCGACAGCGTCAGCACGGTCGAATCGGTGGCCGAGCCGTCGACGATCACGTTCGGCGTGCCGGCCAGCTGCCCATAGGGCACGAAGCGCACCCGCGAGTTGTACCACGCCCCCACCCCCCTCTCGTTCTGAGAGAAGTGGGCAGTCAGAGGAGCTTGCGGAGGACCTTCTGCTTCCAGCCCTTGTACGGCGGGTACATCACCGAGGGGTCAGGGCGGGTGGGCTTGGTGAGCACCGGCTTGGCGTGGCTGAAGATGTCGAAGCCGTGCTTGCCGTGGTAGGCGCCCATGCCGCTCGCGCCGACACCGCCGAAGGGCAGGTCCGGCACGGTCAGGTGCAGCAGGACGTGGTTCACGCTCACCCCGCCCGACGAGGTGTGCTCCACCACCCGCTCGACGACGCCGTCGGAGCGTGAGAACACGTACAGCGCGAGCGGTTTGGGACGGTCGTTGACGAAGTGGATCGCCTCGTCGAGACCGTCGACCGCGAGCACGGGCAGGATGGGCCCGAAGATCTCGCCGGCCATCACCTCGGCGTCCGGCTTGACGCCGGCCAGCACCGTCGGTGCCAGGAAGCGCGTCGAGCGGTTGCCGTGGCCTCCGGTGACGGTCGCCTCGTACCCACCGGCATCGAGCAGCGTCCGCAGCCGGTCCCAGTGGCGCTCGCTGACGATCCGGCAGTAGTCGGGCGACGCCTCCGGGTCGTCGCCGTAGAAGTCGTGGACCGCACGCAGCAGCCCACCGAGCAGACGGTCCTCGACGCTGCGGTCGACCAGCACGTAGTCGGGCGCGACGCACGTCTGCCCGGCGTTCAGGAACTTCCCCCACGCGATGCGTCGAGCGGCGACGTCGACGTCGGCGTCGGCAGCGACGATCACCGGGCTCTTTCCCCCCAGCTCGAGGGTCACTGGCGTGAGGTGCCGGGCGGCGGCCGTCATGACCACCCGGCCCACCGTGCCGTTGCCCGTGTAGAACACGTGATCGAAGGGCTCCTCGAGCAGCGCGGTGGTCTCGGGCACGCCGCCGGTGACGACGGCCACGAGCCGCTCGTCGAGGTACTTCGGCACGAGCTCGGCCACCAGCTCGGCCGTGGCTGGCGCCAGCTCGGAGGGCTTCAGAACGGCGGAGTTCCCCGCCGCCAGGGCCGGGATGAGTGGGGCTAGCAGCAGGTGGAGCGGGTAGTTCCACGGGGCGATGATCAGCACCGTGCCGAGCGGCTCCTGCACCACCTTGGCCGACCCGGGACGCATCGACAGCCCGAGCTTCACCTTGTGGGGGGCCGCCCAGCGCGACATGTGCTTCAGGGTGTGATCGACCTCGTTCAGGAGGAACCCGGCCTCGGTTGCGTAGGCCTCGATCGCCGGCTTGCCGAGGTCTGCCCGCAGCGCCTCGACGATGCGGCGCTCTTGCTCGGTGACGAGCCGGCGGAGCTGTCGCAGCTGGGTTCGCCGGGCGGAGAGGTCCGCCAGCAGTCCAGCGGCGAAGCCGTCGCGCACGCGCTCCACACAGGCCGGGATGTCGTCGATGGCGGTGGTCATGACGCCAGTCTCCTACACCCTGGCGGCCGTGTCGTCACTCCCGGCCCGAACCTGCGGTCGTGGCACAACGGGTCGGGGTGTGAGCGAGGCGGGTCGACTCCGGCGGCGACCGTCGTCGCCGGTCTCGCGGTGCTGGCGGTCGGGGCGGTCGCTCGCGCCCTGCTGCACACCCGGGCCGATCGCTGAGGCCACGGATACGCTGGGACGATCGTGCGATCCGGTGACGCTGGTAGTGCGTACGAGCCTGGGCTCGATGGGTTGAGGGCGATCGCGGTCGCGGTCGTCCTGGCCTTCCACGCCGACGTGCCGGGCTTCAGCGGCGGCTTCCTCGGCGTCTCGGTGTTCTTCACCCTCTCCGGCTTCTTGATCACCTCGCTGCTGCTCCGTGAGCACGGGACCACGGGCGCCATCTCGCTGCGCTCGTTCTGGGGTCGACGGGCGCGCCGGCTCCTGCCGGCGTCGCTGCTGACACTCGCCCTCGTCGCCGTGGTGATGCCGGCGATGCTCGACGCCGTCCAGCGAGCACGGCTCCCAGGCGATCTGGTGGCCGCCGGGCTCGACGTGGCGAACTGGCGCTTCCTGCTGGACGGCCAGTCGTACGCCGACCTCTTCGCCGGGCCGAGCCCCGTGCTCCACTTCTGGTCGCTCGCCATCGAAGAGCAGTTCTACGTGCTGTTCCCGTTGGTGGCGCTCCTGGTGCTGCGGCGCACCGGCCGGTGGGGGCTCGGCGCCGTCGCGCTGGCCGGGATCGCGGCGGCGGTGGCGGCGACGCTGATGACCGGCGATCCGGACGTCGTCTACTACGCCACCCACACGCGGGCGGCCGAGCTGCTGGCCGGGGTGCTGCTCGCCGTGATCCTCCAGGACCGGCGTCCGGCGGGCGCGCCGGCGCGGCTCGTCGCCCTCGGGGGCGTTGCCGGCGCGGCGCTGCTGGCCCTGCTCGTCGCCACCACGGACCAGCTCGACCGGGGCTGGTATGAGGGCGGGCTGGCGGCGTTCTCCCTGGTGTCGGTGCTGCTGGTGCTCGGCGCCTTGGTCACCGGACCGGTCAAGGCGGTGCTGTCCACCGTCCCGTTCGTCGTGGTGGGCCGGGTCAGCTACGGGCTCTACCTGTTCCACTGGCCGGTGTTCCTGGCGATGACGACAGATCGAACGGGCCTCGATGGCCCGGCGCTCCTGGCCGCCCGGCTCACGGTCACGGTCGCCCTCACCGGCGCCTCGTACCACCTGCTCGAGTGCCCGATCCGGTACCGGCGCGTCCTTCCCGCCGTTCAGCCGGCGCTCACCGCGCTCGCCGTCGCCGCCGTTGTCCTCGTCGTGGCGGTGGTGGGACTCCAGCTCGTACGGCCCACCCCGGCGGCGGTCGGGTCCCCGGCGCCGGAGAGCCCGGTCCGACCCGTCCAGCTCGCGCCGGCCCCACCAGAGCCTGCCACCCCACCCCCGACGAAGGTGCTCGTCGTGGGCAGCGAGCGGTCGATCGTGGCCCGGCTGGCGGGGAGCGATCCGCCGGTGACGGTCGTGGACCGGACCACGCCTGGCTGCCCGATCGCGCGCTCGGTCGTGGCAGCGACGGCGGCGGTGTGCCACGACCCGCTGGCGAGCTGGCCGCGCCTCGTCGAGCGGCTGTCGCCGGACGTCGTGGTGGTCAGCGCCGGAGCAGCCGACCGGGTGGGGGAGCAGGCCCAGCCGGACACCTTCGAGCTGCTGCGCCTCGGCGAGGTCGCCAAGGCGGTGGTGGCGGCGGTCGACGCCCTCGCCGAGGCGGGCACGCCGGTGCTGCTCGTCGATTCGCTCGACGAGGACGACACCGTTGCCGGCGCGCTGAGCACGGCCGCCCTGCGGCACCCGACGGTCCAGCTGACCGACGGCGCCGGCGGGCTCGCCGCGGCCGTCGCCGCCCTCGCCCGCCCGCCGGTCGACGACCGCATCCGGGTGCTGGTCGTCGGGGACTCCACCTCGTACCTTTTCGCCAGCTCGTTGAACCGGGTGGCGGCAGCTCGCTTCGCCGTCTCGTGGGCCGGCGGCAACAACTGTCCCGTGGTTCCCGTCGCCGAGGTGCGCTGGTGGGACGGCGCCCAGTGGGACATGTCGTCGTGCCCGCAGCCGGCGACGCACTGGGGCGGTGATCCGGCGCTCGATGTCGTGGTGGTCGTCGCCAGCCTCACCGAGCAGGCCGACCAGCGCTTCGCCGGCTCCGACGTCTGGGCGACCCCGGGCGACGCCGCCTGGCTCGGCGCCCACGAGGCGTGGATGCCCGGCGCCGTCGCCGCCCTGGCCGGCACCGGGGCCGTGATCGTGCTCGCCGACGCGCCCCCCATCGACGGTGGCGGCTTCTCCGGCAGCGCCATGGCCCGCGCAGAGCGGCTGGCGGCGTGGAACGGCATGCTCGCCGCCTGGGCGCAGCGATGGGCGAACGTCGGGGTGCTGGGGTACGCCGACGCGATCGTCGAGCGCGAGGCCCAGCAGGGCTCGATCCGCCCCGACGGTGTCCACCTCGACCCGGACGACCTCGACGCGCTGATGGTGGATCGCTACACCGGCCAGCTGGATGCGCTCGTGGCGTCGCTCCGGGCGCGAGCGGGAGAGGTGGGCTGCCGCATCGACGGCGAGATGCCCCGCCTCGACCCCGCTCGCTGCGACCTCTCGACGGTGGCCGGATGAAGCTCGCGCTCAGCGACGACGAGCTGTCCACCTGCGTGGGATGCGGGCTGTGCCTGCCGCACTGCCCGACGTTCCGGGTCACCGGCGAGGAAGCCCGCTCGCCCCGCGGGCGGATCGCGGCCATGCGGGCCGTGCGCTTCGAGGGGGCGCCCGTCACCGCCGAGTTCGTCGACTTCATGACCACGTGCGTGCAGTGCCGGGGGTGCGAGCCGGCGTGCCCGAGCGGGGTGCCGTTCGGGCGGCTGATGGAGGCGACCCGGGCCTCGCTCGCCTCCGCGCGCCGGACCACCCCACGCTGGCAGCGCCTGGGCTACCGCGCCCTGGCGTCGCACCGCCTGCTGCTCGCCGGGTCCAGCGCGCTCGCCCTCGCGCAGCGCCTGCGCCTGGTGCCCGCTCGCTTCGAGCTGCCCCGCCTGCCCCTGCGGCGGCCGCCGGCGCTTCGGTCCAGCGGGCCCGACACGTGGCTGTTCACCGGTTGCGTGATGGATGCGTGGATGCGGCCGGTCCACCAGGCCACGGCCGCGGTGGTGGCGGCCAGTGGGGCGACCTTCACGGTCCCGGGTCCGGGCGGGGACTGCTGCGGTGCGCTGCACCTGCACGCCGGGCTCACCGACGAGACCCGGGCGCTCGCGGAGCGGGTGATGCGCTCGATGCCGGGGGACGCGCCGGTCCTGGTCGACTCGGCGGGCTGTGGTGCGGCCATGAAGGACTACGGCCACCTGCTCGGCACCCCGGAGGCCGCCCGGTTCTCCGCCCGGGTGCTCGACGTGCACGAGTGGCTGGAGGGGCGCCTCGATCGAGTCGCGCGCCCGGTACAGCGGCTCGGACCGGTGATCCTGCAGGACCCCTGCCACCTCCGCCACGTCCAGCGGGCGCACGGATCGGTGCGCGCCGTCCTCTCGCACGTGGCCGACGTGGTCGAGCTCGACGACGACGGGCTGTGCTGCGGTGCCGGCGGGGCCTTCTCGGCGCTCGAGCCGGCACTGGCGAGCGAGATCCGCGAACGCAAGCTCTCCGCCATCCGGCGGGCGGCGAACCGAAGTGGTGCGTCGGTCGTCGCCAGCGCCAATCCCGGCTGCGCGATGCACCTCGCGGCTGCGGGGGTGAGCGTGCGACACCCGATGGAGCTCGTCGCCGACGCGCTCGGACCGGCCGAGCCGCGCGGCAGCACCGGGGAGGAGCGCCCGTGACGACACCGTACGACGACCTGGCCGAGCGGCTCGATGCCATTGCCGACGAGCTGGCCGAACGGGCGATCGAGTCGCTTCGGGCCGCCGTCGAGCGCGGCGACGACCGGCGGCCCGACGAGGAGCGGCGACTCACCCAGTCCCGCCGGGCGGTCGAGAAGGCGGCCCACCTCCTGCGCGGCCTTGCCCACGGCGACGAGCAGCCCTGACGAACCTGCCTAGGCTCCGCGACCGTGATCACCGCCTTCGTCCTCATCGATGCCCGCCCGGACCGCATCGCGGCCCTCGCTGGAGAGCTGGCCGACGTGGAGGGGATCCACGAGGTCTACAGCGTCGCCGGTGAGGTCGACATCGTCGCCGTGGTGCGGGTGCGCGACCACGACGAGCTGGCCGAGGTGGTCACGCGCGACATCGCCCGCCTCGAGGGCATCGTCACCACCCGGACGCTCCTCGCGTTCCGCGCCTACGGCTCGCGCGACCTGGCGGCGGCGTTCGGGTTCGGCGTGTGAGCGACCGAGCGATCAGCACCCCGCCGAGCCGGCGGTGAACGAGTTCAACGTGTCGATCAGACGACGCAGCTCGCCGAAGCCGTGCTTGGCGAAGTGGAACCGCAGCCGGGCCAGGTGCACGGCGTCGTCCTCACGGGCCTCGACCGGCAGCGGCGGGGTGCGCACGATCCGCCCGCTGGCACAGAGCGCAACGAACTCGTCGTTGAGCCGTTCGAGCTGCTCGTCGGTGGGCGCGACCCGCAACCGCAGCACCAGCTGGTCGCCGACGTAGCGCATCGAGTCGTAGTTGGCGTAGAAGCCGCACACCTCGGCCACGGCGGCCTCGACGCGGTCGGTGACGAGGTACAGCTCGGTGTCCGACTCCGCCACGAGCCCGCGGCTCACCAGCTGATCGCGCACGAAGCCGTCGACACCTTCCCAGTAGGGGTCGCCGGGGGTGTCGAGCAGCACGATCGGAACCGGCACACCCTTGCCCGTCTGCGTGAGCGTGAGGAGCTCGAACGTCTCGTCGAGCGTGCCGAACCCACCGGGCAGGCACACGAAGCCCTTCGACTCCTTGATGAGCATGAGCTTGCGGGTGAAGAAGTACTTCATGCTCACGTACTTGGCGTCACCGGCGATGACCGGGTTCGCTCGCTGCTCGAACGGGAGCCGGATCGACACGCCGATCGAGCGCTCCCTCCCGGCGCCCTCCATGCCGGCTTGCATGATCCCGGGGCCCGCACCGGTCACCACCATCCACCCCCTGGACGCGAACTCGGCCGCGGCCGCTCGCGCCTGGGCGTAGAGCGGATCGTCGGCGGTGGCGCGCGCCGAGCCGAAGATCGACACCTTTCGCGCCTCCCGGTAGGGCGCGAACATCCGGAACGCATCGCGCATCTCGCGCAGGGCGGCGGTGGCGATCTTCAGGTCGAGGGTGTCCGGTGCGTCAAGTGCGAGGCCGGCCGCGTTCGCCAGCAGCTCGTCGACGAGCCGGCGGTCGCGCCGCACACCGAGGTGATCGGCCAGGTCGGCGAGGCGCTCGGCGATCCCGTCCGGGCCGGTGGGCGCCGCCCCCGTCGCGGGCGGCTCGGAGGCGCTCGCGGTCATCTACGCCCGCAGCTCGGCCGCCTTGGCCGCCAGCACGTCGATGAGCTCGTCGAAGCTCTTCTGGAACGAGGCCACACCCTCGCGCTCGAGGGTCTCGCCCACGTCGTCGAGATCGACACCGATGGCGCTCAGACCGGCCCAGTCCTCGGCGGCCCGGTCGAGGCCGGCGTCGATGCTGCGAGCAACCGTGCCGTGGTCGGCGAAGGCCTCGATGGTGGCGTCCGGCAGCGTGTTGACGGTATCCGGCCCGATGAGCTCGTCGACGTAGAGCGTGTCCGGGTAGGCGGGGTTCTTCGTGGACGTCGACGCCCAGAGCGGGCGTTGCACGCGCGCCCCCCGGGCGGCCAGCGCGTCCCACCGCGGCCCGCGGAAGGTCTCGACGAAGCGCTGGTAGGCGAGCTTCCCTTGCGCCACGGCGGCCCGGCCCCGCAGGGCGAGCGCGGAGGGGGTGCCGATGGCCTCGAGACGCCGGTCGACCTCGGTGTCGACGCGGCTGATGAAGAAGCTGGCCACGCTGGCCACCCGCGAGAGGTCGGCGCCCGGTGTGGCCGCCAGGTCCTCGAGCCCGCTCAGGTAGGCCTCCATCACCTTCGAGTAGCGCTCGAGGCTGAAGATCAACGTGACGTTGATGCTCCGGCCTTCGCCGATCATGCGGCGGATGGCCGGCAGGCCAGCCTCCGTCGCCGGGATCTTGACCATCAGGTTGGGCCGGTCGACCTGCTCGGACAGGGCACGGGCCGCCACGATGGTGCCGTCGGTGTCGTGGGCGAGGCCGGGATCGACCTCGACGCTGGCGAAGCCGTCGCGGCCGTCGCTGGCGTCGTGCAGCGGAGCGAACACGTCGAGCGCCCCTCGCACGTCGTGCAGGACCATCTCCCAGTAGTCGTCCACCACCGGCCGCCCGGCCGCCGCGAGCTGGCGGAACTGGCCGTCGTAGTCGGGCGAACCCTGGATGGCCTTCTGGAAGATGGTCGGGTTCGAGGTGAGGCCGCGCACGCCCCCGTCACGCAGGGCCGTGAGCTGGCCGGACGTGAGGTAGCCACGGCGTAGGTTGTCGAGCCATGGGCTCTGACCCTGTTCCTCGAAGAGCCGGATGAGACGCTCCACGGTTCAGACCTCCGCAGGCTCGGTGCCGAGCGCGAGCGCGCGGGCGCGCTCGACGAGATGGTCGATGTCGATGCCGAGCCGGCGCAGGGTCTCGCCGCCCGGGGCGCTGGCGCCGAAGCGGTCGATCCCGATGCTCTCGTCGGCCCAGCGCGCCCAGCCGAACGTGCTGGCCGCCTCGAACGACAGCACGGGCGTTCCTGGCGGCAGCAGCTCGTGGTGGTACGCGGCCGGCTGGCGCTCGAAGCGGTCCCAAGACGGCATCGACACCACCCGGGCGCTGAGGCCCTCGGCGGCGAGACGGGTCGCCGCATCGACGGCGGGGGCGACCTCGCTGCCGGTGGCGACGATCACGACCGCCGGTGGGCCGGACGGCTCGTGGACCACCGCTGCGCCCGGCGCCACGGCGGCGCCGTCGGTGCACACCCGAACCGCCTGGCGGCTGAGGACCAGCGCCGTGGGGCCGTCGTGGGCCACGGCGGCGCGCAGGGCGGCGACGGTCTCGTTGGCGTCGGCCGGGCGGATCACCTGCAGGTCGGGCATGGCCCGCAGTGACGCCAGGTGCTCGACCGGCTGGTGGGTGGGCCCGTCCTCGCCGACGCCGACGGAGTCATGGCTGAAGACGAAGACGACCTTGGCCCTCGACAGCGCCGCCAGGCGCAGCGCCGGGCGCAGGTAGTCGGCGAAGACGAAGAACGTGCCGCCCACGGGGAGGACCCCGCCGTGCAGGGCCATTCCCACCATCGCCGCCGCCATGCCGTGCTCACGAACGCCGTAGTGCACCTGGCGTCCGGCCGGGGTCTCGGCGCTGAGCGGCGCCTGGCCCGCCAGCTTGGCGCCGGTGTTGCCCGTGAGGTCGGCGGCGCCGGCGATCAGCCCGGGGAGCCCGCAAGCCACCGCCGTGAGCGCCTGCTGGATGGCCTGGCGGGTGGCCAGCTCGGTACCGGGTTCGAAGCTCGGCAGCGCCTCGTCCCACCCCGGCAGGCCCGTGGCGGCCCATGCGGCGTCCCAGGCGGCACGCACCTCCGGACGGGCGCCGATGCGCTCCTGCCACGCCGCCCGGGCGGCGCCGCCACGCTCGGCGGCACCCGCCCGGTAGGCCGCCACCAGCTCGGGCGGCGCCCAGAAGGGCTCGTCGGGGATGCCCATCACCTGCTTGGTGCGGGTGACGTCGGCGGCCGTGAACGGGTTGCCGTGGGCCTCGTGGTCGTCGGTGTGATCGGGCGACGGGTAGGCGATGTGAGTGCGCAGGATCAGCAGGCTCGGCCGGTCCTCGACCGCCATCGCCGCCCGGATCGCCGCTTCGATCGCATCGAGGTCCTCACCGATCTCGTCGAGCCGCTCGACGTGCCAGCCGTAGGCCGCGAACCGCATGGCGACGTCGTCGCTGTAGGTGAGGTCGGTGTCGCCGTCGATGGTGATGTGGTTGTCGTCGTAGACGCAGATCAGGCGTCCCAGGCGCTGGTGGCCGGCCAGCGACGCAGCCTCGTGGCTGACCCCCTCCATGAAGCACCCGTCACCGGCCACCACGAACGTGTGGTGGTCGACGAGGTCGGCACCGAACCGGCTCCGCAGGTGACGCTCGGCCATCGCCATCCCCACGGCGTTCGCGAAGCCCTGCCCGAGCGGTCCCGTGGTCACCTCGACCCCGGCCGTGTGACCGGCCTCGGGGTGACCGGGGGTGGGCGACCCCCACTGTCGGAACGCACGGATGTCGTCGAGCTCGAGCCCGTGACCAGTGAGGTAGAGCATCGAGTACTGCAGGATCGAGGCGTGCCCGTTGGAGAGCACGAAGCGGTCTCGGTCGGGCCAGGCCGGATCGGCGGGATCGAAGCGCATGATGCGCCCGTACAGGACGTGGGCCAGGGGAGCGAGCGACATCGCGGTGCCCTGGTGCCCGCTGCGGGCGTGCAGGGGCGCGTCCATGGCGAAGCCGCGCACGAGCGAGATGGCCTGTCGTTCCTGTTCGGCGGTCAGCGCAGAGGGCACGCGTCGACACTAGCGACGGCGTGCCCGAGGCGGACTGCTCACACCGGCGCCAGCAGCGTGAGCGGCACCAGGTGCCAGGGCCCGCGATCGATGCGGCAGTGCGCGAACACCTGGCCGTAGTCCGTGAGCTCGAGCTCGCCCCGCACCAAGCGGTACGTGAACCGACCGGGCTCGACCGTGAACGGGCTGACGTTGCGGGCCAGCTCCTCGCTGTCCTCGCGCTCGCCACGCCGGAAGACGGCCTCGAACACACCGGTGCCAGGCTCGTCGGCCGGGCAGTAGATCAAGGCGAGGAGGTGGGGGGCGATGGTGACCGGCACCGGCGCCGGTGCGGCCATCGAGAAGAACACGCCCGTCAGGTCGATCCGCGTGGACGGCCCTGGCACCTGGCGCAGGTCGAACCCGTCGACGAACAGCGCGGACACGATGTGCACCCGCGGCACTCTACGACCGACGACCGGTTTCTGGTCCCAGGAAGTAGCGCTGAGCGCTACTTCCTGGGACCAGAACGGGTGGTGTGTGTGGGGGGTGGGGGGTGGGGGGTGGGGGAGGTCCTCCCGGGTCGGCGGGGAGGGCTGGCTACGATGCGGCGTGGCCCCATGACCACCGATTCCCACTCCACGCGCGCTGCGATCCTGGCCGAGGCCCGGCGATGCTTCGCCGAGACGGGCTACGAGGGCACGTCCCTCAACGACATCGCCGCCGGGGTCGGGATCCGCCGGCCCAGCCTGCTGCACCACTTCCCGTCCAAGGAGGCCCTCTACGGCGAGGTGTTCGAGCGACTCCTGTCCGACTGGTTCGAGCGGGTCAGCGACGCCATCACCGTCGACGAGCAGGGGTGGAAGAAGGTCGAGCTGGTCCTCGGCGCCGGCTTCCGCTTCTTCGCCGAGAACCCCGACTACGTGCGTCTCGTCCGGCGGGAGGCGATCGACGGCGGCGTCCACCTCGGCATCGATCTCGCCGCGGCGCTGCGCCCGATGTTCGACCTCGCCGTCGACTACTTCCGCCGTGAGATGGCCGCCGGGACGTTCCGTGCCCACGATCCGACCCAGCTGCTGCTCACCGGCTACGGCGCGCTGCTGAGCTACTTCTCCGACTCACCGTTCCTCGGCGGCCTCTTGGACGACGACCCGATGGCGGCCGAACAGCTGGACGCGCGCCTCACCCACGTCGTGTCGTTCTTCCGAGCCGCACTCGTCCCCTGACGCCGCTGGTGATGGGGCGGGCGCGCCGTGCGTGGCTACCGTACGGGCTCGATGAGCAGCCCCGGGCGCACCATCTCCGAAGCCGATTCGAAGGCCCTGCTGCGCGCCCACGGCGTGCCCCTCGCCGACGAGCGCGTGGTCCCCGATGCCGACGCTGCGGCCGACGCCGCCGACGCGATCGGGTTCCCCGTGGTGGTGAAGCTGAACGGTGCGACGATCGCCCACAAGACCGAGCGGGGTCTGGTGCGGCTGCGTCTCGGCGACCGCGAGGCGGTGCGCACCGCGGCCGCCGAGCTGCTGGGCGCCGCGACCCCCGACGATGGCCAGGTCTCGCTGCTCGTCGCTCCCATGATCGGCGGGGTACGCGAGCTCATCGCAGGCGTGGTGCGCGATCCGCAGTTCGGCCCGACCGTGATGCTCGGCGTGGGCGGCGTGCTGGCCGAGGCGCTCGCCGACGTCGTGTTCCGGCCGGCCCCCCTGACGCGACTCGACGCCGCCGAGATGCTCGAGGACCTGCGGACACAACGAGCGCTCGGGCCGTTCCGGGGGGAGGCCGCCGTCGACCGCGAGCGTGTCATCGACGTGCTGATCGGGCTCGCCGACCTCGCTGTGTCCCGGCCCGACATCGCGAGCATCGACGTCAACCCGTTGATCGTGCGAGCCGACGGCGTGCCGGTGGCCGTCGACGCGCTGGTCGAGCTGGCCGAGGCTGGCGAGGCCGTGGCCGCACCGTCGCGACCCCGCCCGACGGACGAGGCGTTCCGTGCGCTGTTCGAGCCGCGCGGCATCGTGGTCGCCGGCGCTTCGAGCCATCCCGGCAAGTTCGGCTTCGTGTCGCTGCACAACCTGCTCGCGTCCGGATATCGAGGCGGCGTCTACGGCACGAACCTGCACGGCGAGGAGGTGCTCGGCGTCACGACGGTCCGCGACATCGCCGAGCTGCCCGACGGTGCCGCCGATCTGGTGTTCGTGTGCACCCCGGCCTCCGCCAACCCCGACCTGCTGCGGGCGTGCGCCGCAAAGGGCGTGCGGGCGGCGTTCCTCACGTCCGCCGGCTACGGCGAAGCCGACGACGAGGGCCGCCGGGCTGAGGCGGCGCTCGTCGCCCTGGCCGACGAGCTCGGGATCCTGCTGGCCGGGCCCAACGGCCAGGGCGTGGTGAGCACTCCGGCGTCGATGTGCGCCCAGATCGTGGCCCCCTACCCGCCGCCGGGGCGCATCGCCGTGGCCAGCCAGAGCGGCAACTTCGTGTCGAGCTTCATGAACTACGCCCGCCAGACCGGTGTCGGCATCAGCCGGGCCGTGTCGGCCGGCAACGCCGCGGCGGTCAGCGTGGCGGACTACCTCGACTGGTTCGCCGACGACCCCGACACCGCCGTCTCGCTCGCCTATCTCGAGGGGATCGTCGACGGCCGGGGGCTGCTGGAGCGTCTGGCGAGCGTGGCCCGGCGCAAGCCGCTCGTGCTCGTGAAGGGGGGCGCAACCGCGGGCGGGGCGCGGGCCGCCGCCAGCCACACCGGGGCGCTGGCCGCCAACGACGCGGTGTTCGACGGTGCCCTTCGCCAGGCAGGCGTCGTTCGCGCCGCCACCATCGAGGAGGCGTTCGAGGTCGCTGCCACCTTCGCCACCCAGCCCCGGCCGGCCGGGCCGAACGTCGTCGTCCTCACCACCGCCGGTGGATGGGGGGTGGTCACCGCCGACGCCCTGACCCGTGACGGCGTGCTGCAGCTGATGCCGTTGCCCGACGACCTCCGGGCGAGCATCGACGAGCTGTTGCCGCCGCGGTGGAGCCGCTCGAACCCGGTGGACTGCGCTGGCGGCGAGACCCGAGACACGATCCCCGAGGTGATGGGGCTCATCGCCCGCCACCCGGACGTGCATTCGATGATCTACCTCGGCTTGGGCATCCAGTCGAACCAGGCGCGCCTGATGCGCGACGGGCCCTTCTTCCCCGATCACGGGCTCGAGCGCATCGTCGCCTATCACGAGCGCCAGGACGCCCGCTTCGCCGAGGCGGCGGCGGCGCTGGCGGACGAGACCGGCAAGCCCATCCTCACGGCCACGGAGCTCGCCGTCGCCGATCCGGCCAACGCCGGCCCGGCGGCCGTGCGGGCCAGCGGCCGCCTCTGCTACCCGAGCGCCAACCGCGCCGTGACGGCCCTCGGCCACCTCTACCGCGATGCGCGCGCTCGCCAGCGGCGCGGCTGGTCCTGATGGCGGCGCGCCGGCGCCTCCACCCCGTCGCCGTCCTCGTCGTGGTCGCGGCCATCCCGGCGCTCCTGCTCGGCGCGGCGTGGTGGCTCGCCGACGCCCGTGCCGATGAGGGCGAGGTCGCCGAGGCGAGCGCCACCACCACGCCGGCCGTGGCCGAGCCGGCTGCCCCGCTGCTGTCGGTCCGCCGTGCGCCGGCCACGCTCGCCGTCGACACGGCGCTCGGTCCGTTCACGTTCCAGCTCGAACCGCTCGCCGATCGGGTCGACGACAGCAGCTGCTTGGTGGTGACCGTCGACGGGCGCGAGGCACTCGCCGACGGCGCCACGACCGCCGTGATCCCGGCCAGCAACCTCAAGCTCGTCACCGGCGCCGTCGCCTTGGACCAGCTGGGCGTGGACCACCGGTTCACCACCACCCTGCAGGGCACGGTCGCAGGCGGCGCCGTCCAGGGGGACCTGTACTTCGTGGGCGGCGGCGACCCGCTCCTCGCCGTGCCGGCGTATCCCGCCACACAGCAGTACCCGCCCGAGCCGCGCACCCCGCTCGAGTCGTTGGTGGAGCAGCTCGTCGCCGCCGGCGTCACCCGGGTCGAGGGCGCCGTGATCGGCGACGACTCGCGCTACGACGCGGTGCGCGACATCCCGTCGTGGGGCGACGGCATCCGGGGCACCGAGGCTGGTCCGCTCGGCGCCCTCATGGTGAACGACGCCAGCCTGTCGAGCACGCCGATCAAGCCGGCGGACCCGGCCGCCGGCGCGGCCGCCGAGCTGACCGCGCTGCTCGAGGCCGTGGGGATCACGGTCGCCGGTGAGCCCGGCCACGGCGTGGCACCGGCCGGGCTCGACGTGCTGGCCAGCGTCCAATCGGCGCCGATGTCCGAGGTCGTCGCCGAGATGCTCACGACCAGCGACGACAACACCGCCGAGCTGCTGGTGAAGGAGCTCGGCGTCGTCGCCGGCACCGGCGGCAGCACCGACGCCGGCCTGCAGGTGGAGCGCGACGTGCTCGCGGGTTGGGGCGTCCCGCTCGACGGTGTCGCCCTCGTCGATGGCAGCGGCTTGTCCCGCGAGAACCGCCTGACCTGTGCGGCGCTCGCTGCCGTGCTGGCCCGCCACGTCCACGACGACGTGTTCGGCACCGGCCTGGCGCTGGCCGGCCAGACCGGGACGATGCAGCAGTACTTCCGAGGGACCCCGCTCGACGGCACGCTGCGGGCCAAGACGGGCACGCTCAACGGGGTGAAGGCCTTCAGCGGCTACCTCGGTGTGGACGCCGGGGTGTCCGACATCCGCTTTGCGCTCGTCATGAACGGCAGCAGCGCGAACACCCAAGGCGTCGAGATCTTCGACGCCCTCGGGCGGGCGTTCGTGGCCTATCCGGCGGCACCAGGGTCGGCCGAGCTGGCGCCGGGTGCCGGGTCGTAGGCTGCCGTCGTGGCGGTCATGCCGATGTTCCCTCTCGGGACCGTGCTGCTGCCGGGCGGGCTGCTCCCGCTGCACGTGTTCGAGCCCCGGTACCGGCACCTCGTCGAGGACGCCCTCGAGCACGACGCCCACGAGTTCGGCGTCGTGCTCATCGAGCGGGGGAGCGAGGTCGGCGGCGGCGACCAGCGCACCGGGGTCGGCACGATCGCCCGCATGCTCCAGGTGGCCCAGATGGCCGACGGCCGCTATGCCCTCGTCGTGGTGGGCACCCAGCGGGTGCGGGTCCTCGCCTGGCTGCCCGATGACCCGTACCCGCTCGCCGATGTCGAGGTGTGGCTCGACGAGCAACCGGACGAGCCCGACCTGCACGCTCGCGTCCACGAGGTCGCCGCCCGGCTGCGGCGCGTCCTCGCCCTCGCCGTCGAGCTCGGCGACTCCGTCGCCGACGTCGAGGCACACCTCGGCGACGACCCACTGCTCGCCACGTACCACCTGAGCGGCATGGCACCCCTCGGCCCGGCCGACCGCCAGCGGCTCCTCGCCGCCCCGGGACCCGAGGCCCGCCTCGCGCTGCTCTCCGAGCTGCTCGACGGCGTCGAGGAGGTGCTGGCCTTCCGTCTGGCGACCGCCGACCAACCCGACGAGCCCTTCACCGACCCGGGTCCGTGACCAGCATCCGGCCGGCGTCGGTCCAGCGTGCTAGACAGAGCGGCCATGGTGGATCCCCAGCCGGGCGCCGATCGGGACACGGCGGCGAGACCGCTCACGGCCAGTGTCCCAGCCGAGCAGCGCACGCGTCGTCCCTCGAACCCCAAGGCCGAGGTGACCGAGCTGGTCGACATGGTCAAGGCCTACGCGGTCCAGGAGACCGTCGGCCCGCTGCGCAACGCCGGACGCTGGATCGGCCTCGGTGCGCTCGGGGCACTGCTGCTGGGCCTGGGCCTCTCACTCGTGCTCCTGGCTCTGCTCCGCCTGCTCCAGACCGAGACCGGCGACGTTTTCGACGGTGCCTGGTCATGGGTCCCGTACACGATCGTGCTCGTCATCAGCCTGATCGTCATCGCGATCTCGCTCAGTCGGGTCAAGAAGTCCACGCTCGCCAAGGAGCCGCGCTGATGGCGACCGCCCAGTCGAAGATCACCCGAGACGACATCGAGGCCCGGCTGCAGGCACTCCAGGGCCAGATGCAGTCGGCCACCGAGGCCCGCAAGCCGACGCTGATCCAGGGCGCAGTCGCACTGACCATCATCTTGCTGATCGTGTTCTTCCTGCTCGGCAAGCGCAGCGGGAACAAGAAGCGCACCGTCGTCGAGATCCGCAGGATCTGAACCGGTGGCCCGCTCGTCGAAGCGCCCCCGCTCGAAGCGGGTCTACGGCGGCACCGGACCGTACCGCTACACGCCCAAGGCCATCTTGTACCGGTCCTTGCCGCTGACCAGCCGGCAGTGGGTGTACTACAGCCAGATCATGCGCACGGCCCGTCTCGCTCGACGCCTGTTCGGCAAGAGCACGAAGCCGGAGGTCGTCGAGATCCTCCGACCCGGGGAGCACCTGTCGATCACGACGATCCCGGCCGAGAAGCGTCGCTCCCGCCGAGGCTGAGCGGCAGAATGGGCAGCCCATGAAGGTGCTGCTGCGCAACCCTCGACGCGAGATCGATCTCGACGGGCCTCGCCGGGTGCACGCCCTGCTCGAGCAGCTCGGCCTGCCCCGCGAGTCACACCTCGTGATCTGCGACGGCACCCTGGTGCCGGGCGACGCGCTGCTCCCGGACGACGCCGAGGTCGAGGTGCGCCCGGTCATCTCCGGGGGGTGCTGACGGTGAAGTGCCGCACGTGCTCCGGGCCGGCCGTCATCGACCTTCCTCGGCACAACGCCAACTTCTGCGCCGAGCACTTCTTCGAGCTGTGCCGGCGCCAGGTGACCAAGGCGATCGAGCAGTTCGCCATGCTGGCGCCGGGGGACCGGGTCCTCGTGGCCGTGTCCGGCGGCAAGGACAGCCTGGCGGTCTGGGACCTGCTGGCCGAGCTGGGGTACGCGGCCGACGGGCTGTACGTGGGGCTGGGCATCGGCGAGTACAGCGACGTCTCGGCCGAGCACGCCCGCGCCTTCGCCACCACCCGGGGCCTGACCCTGCACGAGGTGTCGTTGCCCGACGACCACGGCTTCGACGTGCCGACCGCAGCGGCCATCACCCGGCGGGTGCCCTGCTCGGCGTGCGGCACCGCCAAGCGTCACGTGTTCGACCGTGTCGCGGTCGACGGCGGATACGACGTGCTGGTGACCGGCCACAACCTCGACGACGAGGCCGCGGTGCTGTTCGGCAACGTGCTGCGATGGGACGTCGAGTACCTCGCCCGTCAGCTGCCGGTGCTCCCGGCCCGGCCCGGGTTCCCGCGCAAGGCCAAGCCGCTCGTGCGCCTCAGCGAGCGCGAGACGGCGGCGTGGTGCATCCTGCGGGGCATCGACTACCTGGTCGAGGAGTGTCCCATGGCGGCCGGCAACCGGCATCTCGGCTACAAGGCCGCCCTCAACACCATCGAGGCGACCTCGCCCGGGACCAAGGCCACCTTCTATCTCGGCTTCCTCGAGCGGATGGCGCCGCTGCTGACCGGGTGGAGCGTCGCCGACCAGGGTGCGCTGGGGGAGTGCGAGCGCTGCGGCGCGCCCACGACGGCAGCGGTGTGCGCGTTCTGCCGCCTCGTCGAACGGGCCGCCCGATGAGCTTCACCTACGGCGACAAGGTGCTGCTGCTCGACGCCAAGCGGCGCCGCTACCTGGTGACGCTGGTCGAGGGGGGAGAGTTCCACAGCCACGCCGGCTACGTGCCCCATGCCGACATCGTCGGGCGCGCCGAGGGGGTGGTGCTGCGCTCCACCAGGGGCGCCGTCTACACCGTGCTGCGACCCACCCTCGAGGACTTCGTGGTCGAGATGCCTCGCGGGGCACAGGTGATCTACCCCAAGGACCTGGCACCGATCTGCATGATGGCCGACATCGGCCCCGGCGTGCGCGTGCTCGAGTCCGGCGTCGGCTCGGGTGCGCTGTCGATGACGATGCTGCGCTGGGGCGCCGACATCATCGGGTACGAGCTGCGCGAGGACTTCGCCAACCGGGCGCAGGCCAACGTGCGGTCGTTCCTCGGCGAGGCGGCACTCGCTCGCTACCATGTCGAGCGGCGCGACTGCTACGAGGGCATCGATGCCTGCGAGTTCGACCGCGTCGTGCTCGACCTGCCCGAGCCGTGGCGGGTCGTCCCCCACGCCGAAGCGGCCTTGCGCCCAGGCGGGATCCTCGTCGCCTACACGCCCAGCATCACCCAGGCCGCCCAGACCCGGGGCGCGCTCGACGCCGGTCGGCGCTGGATCGGTGCCCGCACGCTCGAGGTGCTCCACCGGACCTGGCACATCGAGGGGACGTCGGTGCGGCCGGACCACCGCATGGTCGCCCACACCGGCTTTCTCACCTCGGCCCGATACCTGGGCGCCTGACGCGAAGAAGGCGCCCGGCGGGCGCCTTCTTCGACGAGGTGCTCGGCGAGACCTTGCGGGTGCTCAGGGCTCGATGAAGATGCACTCCCCAGGGCACTCCTCGGCCGCTTCGATGACGGCGTCGAGCTGTCCGTCGGGGATCGCCGCCATGCCGTCGGCACCCTGCGGGTTGCCCTTGGCCGTCGCGAAGACCTTGTCGCCCTCCTTCACGTAGGCCAGGCCATCGTCGAGCAGCGTGAACACGTCAGGGGCGATCTCCTCGCAGAGTCCGTCTCCGGTGCAGAGATCCTGGTCGATCCAGACCTTCATGGGGGTTGCACTCCAGTCGTTCGGTGGTGCTCGCACTTTACCCGGTGGTGGCGGTGTAAACGAAGATGGGCCGATCTCCCGACGCCACCACTTCCTCCGGACGCTCGGGTAGGTTCCGCCCCGTCACGCTCGTGCGAGACGGAGGAGGTGTCACGGTGAGCGAACCGGGTGACGAGACCGCAGCCCTCCACGCGCAGGTCCAGATGATGCAGGAGGAGATCGGCCAGCTGCGCCGGCGCCTGGCCGACGCCCCCAAGCGGGTGCGTGCCCTCGAGGAGCGCCTGCTCGAGACCAAGGGCCAGCTGGCGCAGGCGGTCGCCCAGAACGAGAAGCTGAGCTACACCCTGCGCGAGGCGCGCGAGCACATCGCTGCGCTGCGCGAGGAGGTCGACAAGCTCAGCCAGCCGCCGTCGGCGTACGGCGTGGTGGTCGGGCGCAACGACGACGACACCGTCGACGTGCTCACGAGCGGTCGCAAGATGCGGGTCAGCACCCACCCCGACGTCGACCTCGACGAGCTCGAGCTCGGCGCCGAGGTGGTCCTCAACGAGAGCTACAACGTGGTGAAGGCCCGCCGGCCGGAGGGCATCGGCGAGGTCGTGACCATCAAGGAGGTCCTCGACGACGGCGTGCGAGCGCTGGTGGTCGGCCGGGCGGACGAGGAGCGGGTCTGCGAGCTCGCCGACGCCGTGCGCGGCGTCCACCTGCGCAGCGGTGACACGATGCGCCTCGACCCGCGCAGCGGCCTGCTGCTCGAGCAGCTGCCCCGGCCCGAGGTCGAGGACCTCCTGCTCGAAGAGGTCCCGGACATCTCCTACGCCGACATCGGTGGGCTCGACTCGCAGATCGAGCAGATCGCCGACGCCGTCGAGCTGCCGTTCCTCTACCAGGAGCTGTTCGCGGAGCACCGCCTGCCGGCACCCAAGGGCATCCTGCTCTACGGCCCGCCCGGCTGCGGCAAGACGCTCATCGCCAAGGCCGTGGCCAACAGCCTGGCCCGCAAGGTCGCAGCGCGCACCGGCGACGAGAAGGGGCGCAGCTACTTCATCAACATCAAGGGCCCGGAGCTGCTGAACAAGTACGTCGGCGAGACGGAGCGCCAGATCCGCCTGGTCTTCCAGCGGGCGCGCGAAAAGAGCGAGGAGGGCTGGCCGGTCATCGTGTTCTTCGACGAGATGGACTCGATGTTCCGCACCCGCGGCACTGGGATCTCCTCGGACATGGAGTCCACCATCGTCCCCCAGCTGCTCGCCGAGATCGACGGCGTCGAGGGGCTGCGCAACGTCATCGTGATCGGTGCCACCAACCGCGAGGACCTCATCGACCCCGCCATCCTCCGTCCGGGTCGCCTCGACGTGAAGATCAAGATCGAGCGGCCCAACGCCGAGGCGGCACGCCAGATCTTCGCCCGGTACCTCACCGAGGAGATCCCCATCGCCCCCGGCGAGGACGTGGCGTCGATGATCGACGAGACGGTGGAGGAAATGTACCGCGAGGACGTCGACAACCGCTTCCTCGAGGTGACCTATCAGAACGGCGACAAGGAGATCCTGTACTACAAGGACTTCGCGTCCGGGGCGATGATCGAAAACGTCGTCCGCCGAGCGAAGAAGCTGGCCATCAAGCGGGTCATCGCCGGTGGCGAGCGTGGGGTCGGGGTGAACGATCTGCGGGCCGCCATCACCCAGGAGTACAAGGAGCACGAGGACCTGCCGAACACCACCAACCCTGACGACTGGGCGAAGATCTCGGGCAAGAAGGGCGAGCGGATCGTGTTCATCCGCACCCTGGTGAACGAAGGCCGTGACCACCAGGCCGTGCACGGCGGGAAGGCGATCGAGCGGGTGGCGACCGGCCAGTACCTCTAGCGCCCGTCCGCCCGCAGGCACCCGGCGAAGCGGGGATAGGGTGCGGCTCGTGGCGATCCCCAAGGTCTGCGGCATCGAGACCGAGTACGGGATCGTCGCGCGCGGCACCGACGCCAACCCGGTTGCCGCGAGCTCGCTGCTCATCAACGCCTACGTGGCACGCGTCAGCCGCAAGATCGGCTGGGACTTCGAAGACGAGCACCCGGGCAACGACGCACGCGGCTTCAGCTTCGAGGACATCTTCGCCCCCGAGGTCGAGACCCATCTGGTGAACGCCGTGCTCACCAACGGTGCCCGCTACTACGTCGACCACGCCCATCCGGAGATCTCGACGCCCGAGTGCCGCACCGCGCTCGAGGTGGTGCGCTACGACCGGGCGGCCGAGGAGATCGTGCGGCGCAGCATGGAGGCGGCGCGCTCCCACCTGAGCGACGGCGCCGAGATCGTGGTCTACAAGAACAACTCCGACGGCAAGGGGAACAGCTACGGCTGCCACGAGAACTACCTGCTGTCGCGTGACACGCCGTTCGGACGCATCGTCAGCCAGATCACCCCTCACTTCGTGACCCGCCAGATCTTCTGTGGGGCCGGCAAGGTGGGCTCGGAGCTGTCGGGCACCAGTCCCGGCGACGTGCCGTTCCAGATCAGCCAGCGGGCCGACTTCTTCGAGGAGGAGGTCGGGCTCGAGACCACCCTGAAGCGCCCGATCGTCAACACCCGCGACGAGCCCCACTGCGACGCCCAGCAGTACCGGCGGCTGCACGTGATCGTCGGGGACGCCAACATGAGCGAGGTCGCCACCTTCCTGAAGGTCGGGACCACGGCGATCGTCCTGGCGATGATCGAAGACGACGTGCTCGGCGTCGACCTGGCGCTCGCCCATCCGGTCGCGGCCATCCGCCAGATCAGCCACGACCCGACCCTCCAGCGCACGGTGCAGCTGCGCGGCGGCGCGCGGGCGACGGCGCTCGAGCTGCAGTGGCGCCTCCTGGAGGCGGCCCAGAAGTACGAGCGCTCGCACGGCCTGGCCTGCGTCGACGAGCAGGTCGGCGCCGATGTGCTGGCCCGCTGGGAGGCCGTGCTCAGCGGTTTGGAGACCGACCGCCAGCGGGTCGCCGGGTGGGTCGATTGGGTGGCGAAGGAGCGCCTGGTCGAGGCGTACGCGTCCCGCCACGGCCTGCAGCCCGGCGACGTTCGCTTGAAGGCGCTCGACCTGCAGTACCACGACATGCGCCCCGACCGCTGCCTCGCGGCCAGAGTCGGCCTCGAACCGCTCGTCGGCCACTCCGACGTCGCCAGCGCCGTGACGGAGCCGCCGACCACCACCCGCGCCTACTTCCGCGGCCGGTGCCTGCAGCGCTGGCCGGACGACATCGTGGCGGCCAACTGGGACTCGCTGGTGTTCGACGTCGGGCGCGATCCGCTGCGTCGGGTGCCGATGATGGAACCGCTGCGCGGGACGGCAGATCACGTGGGTAGGTTGATCGACGAGTGCGACACCGTCGCCGAGCTCCTGGCCCGGCTCGGTTCGTGAGGAATGCAGCTGCGGCTGCCGATGGAGGACCTCGAGGAGGACGACGACGCCGATGGCCGAGCGCACGCAGAAGCAGAAGTCGGCACCGACCCGCACGGACGAGGTCGTCGAGGAAGCGCCCGCGTCCACGGCCAGCGGCGAGAAGCTGAAGGCCGAGCTCGACGACCTCCTCGACGAGATCGACGAGGTGCTCGAGTCCAACGCCGAGGACTTCGTCAAGAGCTACGTCCAGAAGGGCGGCGAGTGACCAGCCATGGCCATGCCCTTCTTCGCCGCGGGTGCTGACCCCGGCCCCAGCTTTGCAGAGCTCTTGCGCCGGGTCGGCCTCAGCGTCGACGCACCCGTTTCTTCCACCGCCGGCCTCGACATCCCCCATGCCACCACGGTGCTGGCCATGCGCTACGCGGACGGCGTCGTCATGGCGGGCGACCGGCGCGCCACCTCGGGCAACTTCATCAGCCACCGGGGCATGGAGAAGGTCGTGCCCGCCGACCGCCACAGCGGGGTGGCCATCGCGGGAGCCGCCGGTCCGGCGATGGAGATGATCAAGCTGTTCCAGCTCCAGCTCGAGCACTACGAGAAGGTCGAGGGGCAGTCCATCAGCCTCGAGGGCAAGGCGAACCAGCTGTCGATGATGGTCCGCTCCAACCTTCCGGCGGCGATGCAGGGCATGGTGGTGGTGCCGATCTTCGCCGGCTACGACCTGCTCCGGGGGACCGGGCGGCTGTGGGACTTCGACGTCACCGGCGGGCGGTACGAGGAGAAGGACTTCGTCACCAGCGGCTCGGGAGGGCTCCTCGCCGGCACCACCGTCAAGGTCCGCTGGCGACCCGGCATGTCCCGCGACGAGGCCGTCGACCTGGCCGCCCGGGCGCTGTGGGAGGCCGCCGACGCCGACTCGGCCACCGGCGGCCCCGACGCGCTGCGCGGCATCTACCCGGTGGTCGCCACCATCACCGCCGACGGGTGGGAGCGCATCGACGACGACGAGCTCGCCCGCCGCTACGAGGCCATCGCCGCCGAGGTTCGCCAGCCATGAGCATGCCCTTCTACGTCGCGCCCGAGCAGGTGATGAAGGACCGGGCGGACTACGCCCGCAAGGGCATCGCCCGCGGTCGCGCGCTCGTCGCGCTCCGCTACGACGACGGCATCGCCCTCGTTGCCGAGAACCCCTCGGGAACGCTGCACAAGATCAGCGAGATCTACGACCGCATCGCCTTCGCCGGCGTCGGCAAGTACAACGAGTTCGACCAGCTTCGGGTCGCCGGCGTACGGGCGGCCGATCTGAAGGGCTACCAGTACAGCCGCGACGACGTCGACGCCCGCAGCCTCGCCAACCAGTACGCCCAGGCGCTCGGACAGATCTTCACCCACGAGATGAAGCCGATGGAGGTCGAGATCCTGGTCGCCGAGGTCGGCGTGTCGGGTGCCGGCGACGACGACCAGATGTTCCACGTGCTCTACGACGGCACGGTCATGGACGAGCACACCTACAGCGTCCTCGGTGGCGACGCCGACTCCATCACCGGCCGCGTCGCCGAGGCCTGGGACGAGCACCTCGACCTGCCGGCCGCACTGCGGCTGGCCGCCAGCGCACTGGCCGGCCCGGAGCGCTCTCTCACCGCCGACGAGCTCGAGGTCGCCGTGCTGTCGCGATCGAACGGCCGCCGGTGCTTCCGGCGCATCGACGACGACGAGGTGGCCCGGCTCCTGGCGGGGTGACCGAGGCACTCGGCATGTCCACGCTGGATCTGAACGCCGACCTGGGGGAGGGGTTCGGGGTCTGGCGCCTCGGCGACGACGACGCGATGCTCGCCGTGGTCACCAGCGCCAACGTGGCCTGTGGGGGCCATGCCGGCGATCCCTCCACGATGCGGGAGATCTGCGCCGCCGCCGCACGCCAGGACGTGGCCCTGGGAGCCCAGGTCTCCTACCCGGACCTCCTCGGGTTCGGCCGCCGGTTCGTCGACATCGACCCCGTGCACCTCGCCGACGCGGTGGTGGCCCAGATCGGGGTCCTCGATGCCTTCGCCCGCCTGGCCGGTCGGCGAGTGCGCTACGTCAAGCCGCACGGCGCGCTCTACCACGCCTGCGTGAGCCACGAGCGCCAGGCGACCGCCGTGGCCGAGGCCGTCGCCGCGCTCGATCCCGACCTGGCCGTGGTCGGCCTGCCGGGCTCGGTGCTGCTCCAGCGCGCCGAGGCACTCGGGCTCCGGGCCGTGGGGGAGGCCTTCGCCGACCGCGCCTACCGGCCCGACGGCACGCTCGTTCCCCGCAGCGAGCCCGGTGCCCTCGTGCTCGACGTCGACGAGGTGGTGCGCAGGGTCCGCCAGCTCGCGCTCGACGGAACGGTCCGAGCCGTCGACGGCTCCGACGTGAGGGTCCGGGCGGCCACCGTGTGCCTGCACGGCGATACGCCCGGCGCCGCGGCGCTGGCCCAGGCGGTGCGGGCCGGGCTGGAGGAGGTCGAGGTCCGCGTCCGGCCGTTCTGCGAGCCGTGACCCTGCAGGTGCTGCCGTACGGGCCGGCGGCGGTCCTCGTGGAGATCGACCCCGCCACGTCACCGGCCACCGTCGCCCGGGCCATCGACGGCGCGGCGCTCGCCGGTGTCGACGAGGTGGTGCCCGGCGCTCGCACCGTGCTGGTCCGCTTCGACCCGACCCGCACCGGAGCCCGTGAGCTGGCCGGGCGCCTCGGCCGGATCCGGCTCCCCGACGACGACGAGCGGACGGCGCCACCGCCGGTGGAGCTGCCGGTGGTCTACGACGGCGAGGATCTCCCGCTGGTGGCCGAGCTGACCGGGCTGTCGGTTGCCGGCGTCGTCGAGCGCCACTGTGCGCCCACCCTCACGGTGGCCTTCTGCGGGTTCGCGCCCGGCTTCGCCTACCTGGTGGGTCTCGACCCGGCGCTCGTCGTACCCCGGCGGGCGTCGCCGCGCACCACCGTGCCGGCCGGCGCGGTGGCCATCGCCGGGCCGTACAGTGCCGTGTACCCCACCTCGTCGCCCGGCGGGTGGCAGCTGATCGGCCGGACGACCCGCCAGGTCTGGGACCCCACGGCGCGCGTGCCGGCGCTGCTCACTCCCGGGACCCCGGTCCGGTTCCGTCCGGTGCTGGCGTGATCGCGCTGGAGGTGCGCCACCCGGGCCCACTGACCACGGTCCAGGACCTGGGCCGCCGAGGGCTGGCGGGCATCGGCGTCACCCGCTCCGGCGCGGCCGACCGAGGCTCGCTGCGCCTCGCCAACCGCTTGGTCGGCAACGACGAGGCGCTGGCGGCGCTCGAGGTGACGATGGGCGGGCTCGAGGTCGAGGTGCTCGCACCAGTGCTGGTGGCGATCACCGGCGCGCTCTGCCCGCTCACGGTCACGGGGGCCCCGCCGATCGGTCCGGCCGCCCCCGGGGCCCTGCCGGCCGGCGCCCGGCTGCGCCTGGGGACGCCGCACTCCGGCCTGCGCACCTACCTCGCCGTGCGTGGTGGGATCGACGTCGCTCCCGTCCTCGGCTCTCGATCGCATGACGTGCTGGCCGGGCTGGGACCGGCGCCGCTGCAGCGAGGCGACCGGCTGGCCATCGGCAACGACCCCGGCACACCGCTCGTCGCCGAGGTCGCGCCGACCCGCCCTCCGGGCTCGGTGCTGCGGGTGTGGCCCGGGCCGCGCGCCGACTGGGTCGCCGGCGGCGTGCGCGCCCTCACCGAGACGACGTGGACGGTGCGGCCCGACAGCAACCGGATCGGTGTGCGGCTGGACGGCACCCCGCTGCGCCGGTCGCGAGCAGGCGAGCTGGCGAGCGAGCCGCTCATCGAGGGGGCCATTCAGGTTCCCCACGACGGCCGGCCGATCGTGATGCTGGCCGACCACCCGACCACCGGCGGCTACCCGGTCGTCGCCGTGGTCGACCCCGCTGACCTGGCGGCCGTGGCCCAAGCCCGTCCGGGTGACGTGCTGACGCTCCGGCCGGCCTGAGCACATCGCACCGGCATGGGCCGGGGCACCGCTAGGTTGCGCACATGGAGCGCCGGATCTACGGCCTCGAGAACGAGTACGGCGTCACGTGCACCCTGCGCGGGCAGCGACGCCTGAGCCCCGACGAGGTGGCCCGGTACCTGTTCCGCCGGGTCGTGTCGTGGGGCCGCAGCTCCAACGTGTTCCTCCAGAACGGCGCCCGGCTGTACCTCGACGTCGGCTCGCACCCCGAATACGCCACACCGGAGTGCGACTCGCTCTACGACCTGGTCGTCCACGACCGGGCGGGCGAGCGCATCCTCGAACAGCTCCAGCTGTCGGCCGAGCAGCGCCTCCGTGAAGAGGGCATCCGCGGCACGATCTACCTGTTCAAGAACAACACCGACTCGGCCGGCAACAGCTACGGCTGTCACGAGAACTACCTCACCAGCCGTCGCGACGACCTCGGCCACTACGCCGAGGTGCTCATCCCGTTCCTCGTCTCCCGCCAGATCTACGCCGGCGCCGGCAAGGTGCTCCAGACGGCACGCGGGCCGGTGTTCTCCATCGCCCAACGGGCCGAGCACATCTGGGAGGGCGTCAGCTCCGCCACCACCCGGAGCCGGCCCATCATCAACACCCGCGACGAGCCCCACGCCGACGCCGAGCGCTACCGCCGGCTCCACGTGATCGTCGGTGACTCGAACATGAGCGAGTACACGACCTTCCTCAAGGTCGGCGCCACGGCGTGCATGCTGCGCATGCTCGAAGACCCACAGATCGTGCTGCGTGACATGACGCTCGAGAACCCCATCCGGGCCATCCGCGAGATCAGCCACGACATGACCTGCCGGCGTACCGTGCGCCTGGCGAACGGACGAGAGGTCAGCGCGCTCGACATCCAGCGCGAGTACCTCGACCGGGCGCTGCGATTCGCCGACACCAAGGGCTTCCCGGCTCTCGAACAGCGCGCCCTCGAGATGTGGGAGCACTGCGTCACGGCGCTCGAGAACGACCCGATGAAGCTCGACCGCGAGATCGATTGGGTGATCAAGTTCCGCCTCATCGAGGCGTTCCGGGCCAAGCACGACCTCTTGCTCGGGCACCCCCGTGTGCAGCTGCTCGACCTGCAGTACCACGACATCAGCGCCGAACGGGGCGTCTTCGCCCGCCTGGCGGCCAGGGGGATGGTCGAGCGGATGTGCACCGAGGCCGACATCGCTGCAGCCGTCGACACCCCTCCCCAGACCACCCGCGCCCGGCTGCGCGGTGAGTTCATCAAGCGGGCGAAGGAGCGCAAGCGCGACTACACCGTCGACTGGGTCCACCTGAAGCTGAACGACCAGGCGCAGCGCACCGTGCTGTGCAAGGACCCCTTCCGCAGCCGCGACGAGCGCGTCGAGAAGCTGATCGCGTCGCTGTGAGCTCGACCGCCGGTGCCGGGCCAACGACCTCGTGTGACGGTACGGTGTCGCCCCGATGACTGCCACCGCGCCCGAGGGCACTTCCACGACCACGCCACCGGGCGACGACCCAGCCGCCACCGGCGCGGCCGGCCCCGAGCGGCACTCGCCGTGGAAGGCGGTCCGCGAGTGGGCGATCGTGCTGGTGGTGGCGCTGGCGGCAGCGGCGCTGATCAGGGTGTTCGTGCTCCAGCAGTTCTACATCTCAGGTCCGTCGATGGAGTCCACGCTGGTGCAGGACGACCGGGTGCTCGTGAACAAGCTGTCCTACCGGCTGCACGACGTGAACCGGGGCGATGTGGTGGTGTTCGACCGGATCACCACCAGTGGCGGCGTCATCGAGCACGACGACCTCATCAAGCGGGTCATCGGGCTGCCGGGCGAGATCGTCGAGATCCGCGACTGCGAGGTGTACATCGATGGTTCGCGCCTGATCGAGCCGTACCTCGATCCGGCCGACCTGGCCCAGACCGATCTGGCCAAGCGCTGCAACGTCGTCGACATGGATCCTCAGTCGGTGCCCGACGACATGGTGTTCGTGATGGGCGACAACCGCCCCGAGTCGTTCGACAGCCGGATGTTCGGCTCGGTCGAGGTCGACCAGATCGTGGGACGGGCCTTCGTCGTGATCTGGCCGTTCTCGGACTGGGCCTGGCTCTGAGTCGCCGGTGACCACACCAGCGCCCGGCGCCAGAGGTCAAAGCCCCGGCCGGCCGAGCTCGGCCTGGTAGGCGTCCATCATCCGGTCCACCCAGTCGCTGAAGACACCGTCGACGCCCATCCGCAGGGCCGTGCGCAGGTGGTCGTCCGCCTGCAGGTCCCACGACAGGGCGCAGCGGCCGAATCGGTGGAAGAGCGTGGTCAGACCACCGGTCCAGTCGCTGCGGTGCAGGTTGATGGCGTCGATCCCGAGCGACGACAGGCGTGCCGCCCGCCGCTCCGGGCCCTCCTTGACGCGCTCCAGGCGCGTCGAATCGACGAGGCGCACGCCGTCGGCCAGACCGCGCAGCGGGACCAGCGTGTCGAGGTCCGGCGCGCACAGCCACAGCCGTCCCAGCAACGACGGCGCGGCCGCGCGCACGATCTCGACCACTGCCGCGCCGGCAGCCGGGTCCTTCAGGTCGAGGCTCAGGTGGTAGCCGTCGCCGCAGTGCGCCAGCAGGTCCTCGAGCGAGGGGATGTGGGCGGGCAGCGACGCCCGGGCGAGGGCGGCGATCGGCGTGCGGCGCAGGCCGCGGCGCACCACCCCGTCGTGGTCCAGCACCGGCACCCCATCGGCGCTCATCCACACGTCGCTCTCGAGCCCGGTGGCCCCCAGGCGAAGGGCCAGGGCGAACGCCTCCAGCGTGTTCTCCGGCGCGTGGGCCCGGGCACCGCGATGGGCGAAGGCGACCGGGCGGTCGAGGAGCGAGGGGAGCCGCTGCTGCATGGCGGGGAGATGCTACGAGCACGGGGCGCCGGGCCGCCGCGGCCGAAGGGGGTCCGCCTCGTAGACTGCCGGGCGTGTTCAACCTGTCGGGCACCGAGATCATCTTCTTGCTGATCGCGGCGCTGGTGGTCCTCGGACCCGACAAGCTCCCCGACGCCCTCCGCCGTGCCGGCCGCGCCTACGGCGAGTTCAAGAAGGTCTCCCAGGGGTTCCAGAGCGAGTTCCGCAGCGCCTTCAGCGAGCCCCTCGACGAGCTGCGCGGCACCGCCGACCTGGTGAAGCGGGCGACCCGGATCCCCGACGACGAGGATCCCCCGGTGCGGGTGCCGGCGCTCGAGCAGCCGGGTGGCGCCGAGCCGGTGGTCGAGTCGGACGAGGTGACGGCCGGCGACGACGTGGCCGACACGGCATGAAGCTGCCGAGGTGGCGTCGCCACGCTCGCCCCACGGTGAAGTCCCCAGAGGACCGGATGACCCTCCGGGACCACCTTGCCGAGCTCCGCACCCGCATCATCCGCTGCGTGCTCGCCGTCGGCCTCGGCGTGGTCGTGATGATGACGTTCTACGACCAGGTCCTCGGCTTCCTGCTCCAGCCCTACCAGGACCTCTGCGAGCGCAAGGGCGAGGGCTTCTGCAACGGTGAGCTGTTCGCGCTGGGTCCGCTCGAGGGCTTCAACGCCCGGTTGCGGATCAGCCTGTACGGCGGACTGGTCCTGGCGTTCCCAGTGCTCCTGTGGCAGATCTGGCGCTTCGTCGTGCCGGGCCTGCACGCCAAGGAGAAGAAGTACGCGATCCCGTTCCTGGTGTCGATCATCACGCTGTTCGTCCTGGGCGGCTTCGTGGCCTACTGGACCTTCGACAAGGCGCTCGAGTGGCTCATCTCATGGTCGGGCAGCGACGTGAACCAGACGTTCCAAATCACGAAGTACGTGAGCCTGCTGGTCCTGTTGGTGCTGGCGTTCGGCGTCGGGTTCGAGTTCCCGGTGCTGCTCGTGTTCTTGCAGCTGGTCGGGGTGATCACGCCCAACCAGCTCCTCAAGCAGTGGCGCTACGCGCTGATGTCGATCTTCGTCATCGCCGCCGTGATCACGCCCAGCGGCGACCCGATCAGCCTCATGATGCTCGCCATCCCCATGACCGTCCTCTACGTGTTCTCCGTCGGGATCGGGTTCTTGGTGCAGCGCCGGCGAGCGCGGGTGGCGGCGACGGCGTGACCATCGCCGCCCGCGTCGACCGGGGCGAGCTGATCGCTCCCTTCGGGTTCCCCCTCGACGACTTCCAGCTCGAGGCGCTCGACGCGCTGGACCGAGGTGACAGCGTGCTCGTGGCCGCGCCGACCGGATCGGGCAAGACCGTCGTCGCGGAGTACGCCGTGGCGGCTGCACTCGCCGACGGCCGGCGGGCCTTCTACACCGCGCCCATCAAGGCGCTGTCGAACCAGAAGTACCACGACCTGAGCCGGCGATTCGGCTCGGAGCGGGTCGGGCTCCTCACCGGCGACAACAGCATCAACGGCGACGCACCGGTGGTGGTCATGACCACCGAGGTGCTGCGCAACATGATCTACGCCCGGGCAGGCGGGCTGACCCGCCTCGGTGTGGTCGTTCTCGACGAGGTCCACTTCATCCAGGACACGTACCGGGGGCCGGTGTGGGAGGAGGTCATCATCCACCTGCCGCCGGCGGTGCAGCTCGTGTGCCTGTCCGCGACGGTCTCCAACGCCGAGGAGGTGACCGACTGGATCACGACGGTGCGCGGCCGCACCCACCCCGTGGTCGAGACCCGCCGCCCGGTGCGCCTCGAGCAGTTGCACCTGGTCGGCGACCGCACCAGCGAGCGCCTTCACCTGCTGCCGGTCATCGTCCACGGCCGGGCGAACCCGGAAGCCGTCCGCCTCGACGAGGACGCCTCGCGCACGTGGCGTCGGGCCGGTGGGCGTCAGCGGGCCCGGCGGCGCCTGTTCACGCCCTCACGCCTCGACGTCGTGGAGCGCCTCGACGAGGAGGGCTTCCTCCCGGCGATCTGCTTCATCTTCAGCCGCCACCAGTGCGACGAGGCGGCCCGGACGTGCCTGGCGGCCGGCGTGCGCCTGACCGACGGGCCCGAACGAGAGCGCATCCGCCAGATCGTCGACGAGCGCCTCGGCGATCTCGACCCCGCCGACCTGGCGGTGCTCGGCTACGGCCAGTTCCTCGCGCAGCTCGAGGCTGGGATCGCGGCGCACCACGCCGGGATGGTCCCACCGTTCAAGGAGGTCGTCGAGGCCTGCTTCACCGAGGGACTGGTGAAGGTGGTGTTCGCCACGGAGACCCTGGCCGTGGGCATCAACATGCCAGCGCGCTCGGTGGTGATCGAGAAGCTCACGAAGTTCACCGGCGACCACCACGCCTCGCTCACACCGGGGGAGTACACGCAGCTCACCGGGCGGGCCGGGCGACGGGGCATCGACGAGGTCGGCCACGCGATCACCCTCTGGAGCCCGTTCGTGCCGTTCGAGCAGGTGGCCTCGCTCGCCACCAGCCGCGCCTTCCGGCTCTCGTCCGCGTTCCGCCCCACCTACAACATGGCGGCCAACCTCGTGCGGTCCTACACGAGCGCCGAAGCGCACCACCTGCTGAACCTGTCCTTCGCCCAGTACCAGGCCGACCGCGACGTGGTGCGCCTGGAAGCCAGGATCGAGCGCCGCCAGCGCCAGATGACCGAGCTGCGGGCGTCGGCGGTGAGCCCGTACGGCGACCTCGACGAGTACCGGCGCACCCGTTCGCGCGAGCAGCGTCGGGCGGCGGCGACACCCGGTCCGGCGGGACGCGACCACCCTGTCGAGCTGGCGATCATGAAGCTGCGCCCCGGCGACGTCGTGTACGTCGAGAAGGGCAAGTACGCCGGTCGGGCCGTGGTGCTGACGAGCGCCCATCGCAAGGGGGGCATCAAGCTCACCGTCCTCACCACCCGGCGGGACTCGCTGCACCTCGACTCGACCGACTTCGACGAGCCACCCCGGGCCATCGGGCGGATCGAGCTGCCCACCTCGTTCGCCCCCAACCGACAGGACTACCAGAAGGAGGTGACCCGCCGGCTGCTGAAGGCCCGGGTCACGGGCGAGCGGACGCCCCGCACCGAGCCGCGTGCGATCGACCCCGTCGAGCGCGACCCCGAGCTGCGGGATCGTCTGCGCGCCGCCGCGCACGCCGACCGGATCGAGCGTGAGGTCGACGATCTGCGGCATCGGGTGCGAGCGCACGGTGGCTCGGTCGCCAAGCGCTTCGACCAGGTGCTCGAGGTGCTGGCCGAGCGGGACTGCACCCAGGGCTGGGCGCTGACGGAGTGGGGTGAGGTGCTCGCCCGGGTCTTCCACGAGAGCGACCTGCTCATCACCGAGACGATGCGCCTGGGGCTCTTCGACGACCTCCCGCCCGCACAGCTGGCCGCGCTGGCCTCGGTGTTCGTCTACGAGCACCGCAGCCCCGAGGCCCCGCCGGCACCGTGGTTCCCTTCGACGGACGTGCGGTCGCGCTGGCGGCGCATCGAGCAGCTCAGTGCCGAGCTGGCCCGCGAGGAGGAGCGGATCGGTCTCGCCGTGCACCGGGCTCCCGACCCGACGTTCATCGCCATCGCCTTCGCCTGGGCCGCCGGCGAGGGCTTCGCCCAGGTCGTGGCCGACGAGGACCTGTCCGGGGGTGACTTCGTGCGAACCACGAAGCAGCTCATCGACCTGCTGCGCCAGCTGGCGGTCGTCGCCCCGGACGCCGCCACCCGCCGGCGGTGCGAGCAGGCGGCGGACTCGTTGTTCCGGGGTGTCGTGGCGGCATCGAGCACGGTCGAGCCGGAGCCCTCCGAGTGAGCGTTCGTCCGGGTCAGGCGTGGGGCGAGCCGGGTCCGCTGTCGGATGGCCTGGTGTGCGCAGGGTCCAACGCCGAGCTCCAGCACCTCGTCGACACCCACCGCCGGGCCGCCGCACCGCTGCCCTCGATCCGGCTCACCGGCGGCGATCTGTGGAAGTCCTGTGGCGGATCACCCGACCGGCCCGACGTCTCGCCCGGCGCCATCGTGGTCTGGCTGCCGGTCGACCTGGTGCACGTGGAGCTCGACGGGTCCGAGCACTGGGCGGCCGCGCACGTGGTGGCCCGGCGGGGCTGGTGGACCGGCCCGCTGCTGGCGATCATGAACGCGGAGCATCTCGGCGGCTGGGACGTCGCACCCAAGGCCCACCCGGGCGACGGCCGCGTCGACGTGGTCCGGGTGGCGCCGACGATGTCGCGACGCCAGCGGTGGGCGGCTCGCCAGCGCCTCGCCACCGGCACGCACCTCCCACACCCTGACATCGACGTCCGCCGCCAGGCACTGGGGGAGTGGACCTTCGAGGCGGAGGTGCGAGTCTGGGTCGACGGGGTGCCGGTCGGCGACACCTGCCATCTCCGGGCCACGGTCGAGCCTGATGCGCTCACCGTCTGTGTCTGAGTACGGTTCGCGAGATGGACGCCTGGATCCTCGACGACTCGCCCGGCCAGTACCGGTGGGGGGTGGTCGACGATCCCGAGCCGGGGCCCGACGACGTCCGGATCCGTGTCGTGGCCAGTGCCCTCAACCACATGGATCTGTGGGTCACCCGCGGGACGCCCAGACCACCGTTGCCCCACGTGCCGGGCTGCGACGTGGCGGGCGTGGTCGACGCCGTTGGTGTGATGGTGAGCGGCGTCGCCGTCGGCGACGAGGTCGTGGTCAACCCGGGCGTGTCGCCCGTCGAGGACATCGTGGCCCTCGGGAACGACTCGCCGATGGGACCGGGGTTCATGATCTACGGAGAGCACTGCTGGGGTGGCCACGCCACCTACGCGGTGGCCCCTGCTCGCAACGTGGTGCCGCGACCGGCGGGACGAACCTGGGCGGAGTGCGCGGCGTACCCGCTCGCCCATCTCACCGCCTACCGGATGCTGCGCCGGGCCCGCGTGAGCGCCGGCGAGACCGTGCTCGTGGTGGGCATCGGCTCGGGCGTGTCGTGCGCTGCGCTCGCCATCGCCCGGCGGATGGGCGCCGAGGTGGTGGTGACGAGCCGTGACGAGAACAAGCGGGCCGAGGCGCTCGGGCTCGGGGCCGTCGCCGCCTACGACTCGACGGCCGATCGCTGGCCGGTGCAGGCCGACGTCGTCATCGAGAGCGTCGGTCCCGCCACCTGGGAGCGCTCGGTGCGGTCACTGCGGCCCGGCGGGCGGCTCGTGGTGTGCGGCGGGACCTCGGGGGCCGAGGTCAGCCTCGGCCTGCCCCGTCTGTTCTTCAAGCAGTACGAGATCATCGGCTCCACCATGGGCAGCTACCAGGAGTTCGCCGAGGTCACCCGTCTCGTCGAGCAGGGCCTGCCCGTCCATGTCGACACCGAGCTCGACCTGGCCGACTACCCCCGCGCCCTCGAACGCCTCGAGCGCGCCGAGCAGCTCGGCAAGATCGTCCTCCGCCACCCCTGACCCCCTGTCGAAGCGGGTGGTGGGGGGGCGCCGGGGGTGATGACGTTCGGCCAGAATTCGGGGGTGGAGACCAGCGAGGGGTGGAAGACGGCGGTGTGCGCCGAGGTCGATCGGTGGGCGGACCGGCTGGTCGATCTCAGCCACCGGATCCACGCCCACCCGGAGCTGAACTTCGAGGAGCACTTCGCCCACGACGCGATCACCGAGATCCTCGACGAGGCCGGCCTCGAGCCGACCCGTCACGCCTACGGCACCGAGACCGGCTTCGAGGCCCGTCGCGGCGGCGACGGACCCTGCATCGCCGTGCTCCTCGAGTACGACGCGCTGCCCGGCATCGGCCACGCCTGTGGGCACAACGTCATCGCCGCCGCCGGGCTCGGCGCCGGGCTGGCGCTGGCCACCGTGGCCGAGGCCGTCGGGGGGCGGGTGCGGATCCTCGGCACACCGGCTGAGGAGGGCGGCGGCGGCAAGATCCGCATGGCCCGCCACGGCGCCTTCGAAGGGGTCGACGCGGCGATGATGGTGCACCCCGCCGACGTCGACCTGCTGCGGATGGACACCCTGGCGCTGCAGGAGCTGCGGGTGGAGTACGAAGGGCGGGCCGCTCACGCCTCGGCGGCGCCACACGAGGGCCGCAACGCGCTCGACGCCGCCGTGCTCGGCTACATGGCCGTCGCGGCACTGCGCCAGCACATCCGACCCGTCGAGCGGGTGCACGGCGTGTTCACGAAGGCGGGGGAGAAGGCGAACATCGTCCCCCGCGAGGCGGCCGCCGAGTGGATGGTCCGCTCCGACAGCATCGCCGCGCTCCAGCCCCTCAAGGCCAGGGTCCTCACGTGCCTGGAGAGCGGCGCCCAGGCGTGCGGCTGCACCATGCGCCACGAGTGGCAGGACCACACCTACGCCGACCTGCGCGACAACGGTCCGATGGCGTTGGCCTACGCCGCCAACGCCGCCCGCCTCGGCCGAACGGTGCTCGACCCGGACGCGACCGGCCGTCACGTCGTCGGGTCCACCGACATGGGCAACGTCTCGTACCTGGTGCCGTCGATCCACCCGATGATCGCCCTCGCACCGGATGGCACCCCGATCCACACCCCCGCCTTCGCCGTCCACGCCGCCGGGCCCGAGGGCGACCGGGCGGTGCTCGACGGGGCCAAGGCCATGGCCATGACCGTGGTCGACCTGTGGACGGCGCCCGGCCTGCTGCAGGCGGCTCGGGACGAGTTCGGTGAACCCGGAGACCCGGCGCTGGTCCTCTAGCCATCATGCCTGCTCAGGCCGTGCGGGCGGTCCGTGGCCGGCCGCGGGGTGCCCCGTAGCATGACCGACCGTGACCGTGTACGTGCCCGAGGAGTTCAGCGCGGCCGAGGCGGACGTGCTGCGGCGGTACTTCACGAACCTCGATGGCCCGGTGTTCGCCCTCGTCAACCTCCCCGAGGTCGTCAAGGGCGCCCTCTTCGCCCGCTACAGCCGCAGCCCCAAGAGCCTGCGCCGGCTGTTCCTCGACGAGTTCGTCGGCGACCTCGACGTCTCCGGTGACGACTCCGTGGATGCCACCGTCGGGCTCAGCCGGGCGGAGCAGCTCTACGAGAAGGTCTTCGTCGAGTACGGGGACGACTCCGTCGCCCAGCTCGGCGGCGTGCACCTCGCGTGCGAGCAGGCCTCGAACGTGCTCACGAAGATCCTCGAATGGGGCCGGCTCATGAGCTACCTCGAGCAGAGCACCCGCTACATCGCCTACGACTCACGTCTGGGTGGCCGCTATCGCTACTACCGCGACCCGGCGGTGCTCGCCAGCCGCTTCGGCACCCGCTACGTGGGCGACATGGACCGGATGTTCGACGCCTACAGCCTGCTGGTGGCCCGGATCACCGACCACGTCCGGACAACGGTCCCTCGCCAGGAGCGCGACTCGGACTTCGTGTACCGCCAGGCCACGCGCGCCAAGGCGCTCGACGCGGTCCGAGGCGTGCTGCCGGCGGCGGCGCTCTCGAACGTCGGGATCTACGGCAGCGGGCAGGGGTTCGAGTCCCTGCTGCTGCGGATGCGCTCCCATCCCCTTCCGGAAGCCCGCCAGTACGCCGAGCTGATGCTCGTCGAGCTCCGCAAGGTCATCCCGAGCTTCCTCCGGCGTGTCGACCAGGAGGACCGCGGGGGTCGCTGGAGCGCATACCTCGGCCGCACCCGCGCCCAGACCGCCGAGATCGCCCACACCCTGTTCGGCGGCGTTCCCGTCGAACCCGCCGACTCCGTGACGCTCGTCGACTGGGATCCGGATGCCGAGGACAAGCTGCTGGCGGCGATCGTCTACCCACACACCCACCTCCCCGAGACCCAGGTCCTCGAGCGCGTCCGTCGCCTCGGCCACGATGAACGGGTGGCGATCCTGCGGGCCTACGTCGGCGAGCGCGAGAACCGCCGGCACAAGCCGGGCCGCGCCTTTGAGCGCGTCGGCTACCGCTTCGACGTCTTGTCCGACTACGGGGCCTTCCGCGACCTCCAGCGCCACCGGCTCCTCACCATCGAGTGGCAGGCGCTGACCCCGTACCACGGCTATGTGCGCCCGGACCTCATCGACGACGCTCGTCAGACACCCGTCTTCGACGAGGCGATGGCTCGCTCGGCTGCGCTCTACGACGACCTGGTCGATGCCTTCCCGCAGGCCGCGCCGTATGCGGTCGCGATGGCCTACCGGATCCGCTACTCCATGCAGTTCAATGCCCGCGAGGCCGTGCACATGCTCGAGCTGCGCTCCGCACCGCAGGGCCATCCGGCCTACCGTCGGGTGGCGCTCGAGATGCACCGGCTGATCGCCGAGCAGGCCGGACATCGTGCGGTGGCCGAGGCGATGGTGCACCTGACCAGGGAAGCGCCGGAGCTGGAGCGCCTCGAGGCCGAGCGCCGGGCCGAGGCCCGCCGTTCCCGCTAGCGGACCTCACACGGAGGAGTCCGACGGCCCGATCCCGCGGCTAGGGTGCCCGCCCGCGCGGGTCTGCCCCCCGGACGAGCACGGAAGGACCACACGATGGCCGACGACATCGAGACCGACGGCGAGGACTTCGAACCTGACGAGGAGTTCGAGGCCGATCTCGAAGAGGGCGACGACATCGAGCCCGACGACATCGACGACGAGCTCATCGAAGACGACGACTTCGAGGAGCTCGCCGAGGACGACGACGACGAGCTCGTCGGCGACGAGGAGGATGAGGAGGAAGAGGAGGAAGAGGAGCGCCCGGTCCGGCGGCCCGTCGCCGAGGACGAGGACGAGGACGAGGATCTCCTCACGCCCGACGACGTCGAAGCCGACCTCGACACGATCCTGAAGGACCGCTTGGTCGCCGCCGACGAGTCCGCCGAGGACGAGGACGAGGACGAGGAGCCCGAGGATCGGGCCGAGCCGGGTGATCGGCTGCAGCCGAAGCGGGCCGACGAGCAGCTGTGCCCGTCGTGCTTCCTGCTGGTGCGGGCCGGCGCCCCGGTCTGCCCAGTCGGCGACGACGACTGCCCCATCTTCTCCTGAGCACGAGATGACATGACGCACCCCGAGCCCGAGCCGCCGCCCGCCGGGCTGCCGAACCCGGTCGAGCTGGTCCTCTTCGCTCCGATCGGGCTGGCAGCAGTGCTCCACGACCGCCTCCGGGCGGAGCAGCGACGGGTCGAGCAACGGGTGCAGCTGTACCGCCTCGTCGGGCGGCTCACCGTGCAGCAGGGTCAGATGTTGCTGAAGCGGCGCATCGATCAAGCCGTCGACGCCCGCCGCGGGACGGGCTGATGGACCTCGCCGTGCGGCGGGCGACGCCGATCGACGTCGCGGCCCTCACCGCGCTCGAGGCCGAGGCCCGGACGGCCGCAGCCGAGCTGCGGGGCGGGCCCCGCGTCCTCGCCGACCACCCGCCGCTCGCCCAGGGGTGGATCCAATGGGTCGACGGCGATGCCACGGTGGCGTGGCTCGCCCTCGTCGACGAGGTCCCCGTCGGGTACCTGGCGCTCGAGCTGCCGGCGAGGGCAGGAGGGACGGGCGTCGTGACGCAGGTCTTCGTCACCAGTGGGGCACGCGAGCTGGGGCTTGGCGAAGCGCTGGTCGACGCGGCGCTCGAAGCGCTCGTCGCGGCCGGCGCCGGCGCGCTCGACGCGTTCGCGCTCCCGGGCGATCGCCTCACGAAGAACCTGTTCGAGCGGGCGGGCGTGGTGGCACGCCTGATCGTCCTGTCCCGCCCGCTGGCTCGGTGACGGCCACGCCGCGCCGATAGGGTGGGGGGTATGAGCGAAGCTGGTCGGTCAGGGTCGGAACGCGTGGTCGTGATCGGCGGAGACGCCGGTGGGATGGCCGCCGTGTCACAGATCCGCAAGGGTCGCCCACAGGACGAGGTCGTGGTGCTCGAGCGCAGCCGGTGGACGAGCTACGCCGCGTGCGGCATCCCGTTCTTCGTCGGCGGCGAGCTCGGCGACGACGTGAACGCCCTGGTCGCCCGCAGCCCCGAGGCCCATCGACGCTCGGGCATGGACCTGCGCACCTCCAGCGAGGCGACCGCCATCGACCTCGACCGCCGCCGGGTCGAGGTGCGCGACGTCGAGGCCGACACGAGGTACCACCTCGACTTCGACCGGTTGCTGATCGGCACCGGGGGCCGGCCCATGCGACCGCCCCTGCCCGGCATCGACCTCGACATGGTGCACGGGGTCCACACGCTCGACGACGCCCAGCGCCTGGCGCGCCTCGCCGCCACCGGCGGTCTGCGGGTGGTCGTGGTGGGGAGCGGGTTCATCGGGATCGAGATGGCCGAGGCGCTGGCCCGTCGCGAGATCCCCACCGTCGTGCTCGAACGCCTCGACCAGCCCCTTGCCATCCTGGACCCGGACCTGGCCGGGCGCGTGGCCGAGGCCGTGTGTGCCGGCGGTGTCGACCTGCGCACCGGCGCCGAGGTGGTGGGGTTCGAGCCCGGCGCCGTGCACACCGCCACCGGCACCGTCGAGGCCGATCTCGTGATCCTCGGGATCGGGACCGCCCCGAACAGCGATCTGGCCGGGGCGGCCGGCCTCGAGCTCGGAGTCCGTGGCGCGATCCGGGTCGACGACCACCAGCGCACCTCGGCCGAGGGGGTCTACGCGGCAGGCGACTGCACCGAGACGCAGCACCTGGTCACGGGAGAGCGGGTGCACGTCCCCCTCGGGACCTACGCCAACAAGCAGGCGCGGGTTGCGGGGATCAACCTGGGCGGGGGAGACGCCCGCTTCCCGGGCGTGCTCGGCACGGCGATCACCCGCTTCGGCGAGCTGGAGATCGCCCGAACGGGCGCGTCGAGCGACGAGGCCACTCGCGCCGGCTTCGACGCCGTGGCGATCACCATCGACGCCAGCACGCGCGCCCACTACTACCCGGGCGCGTCGCCGATAACGGTCCGGCTCCTGGCCGAGCGGGGGACTGCCCGAGTGCTCGGTGCCCAGATCCTCGGTGGACCCGGTGCGGGCAAGCGCATCGACACCTGCGCGGTGGCGATCGCCGCCCAGTGGACGCTGCAAGACCTCCTCGACGCCGACCTGGCCTACGCGCCGCCGTTCTCGCCGGTGTGGGACCCTGTGGCGATCGCCGCCCGCGAAGGTCTGAAGCTGGTGTGAGCGCTCGGGCCGTCAGCGGCCCTTCCAGTTGGGAGCGCGCTTTTCGATGAAGGCGGTGAGGCCTTCCTTGGTGTCCTCGGAGGCCATCACGGCTGCGAACTCGCGGTTGGTCATCTGCTTGAGCACGTCGTCGCTCTCGTGCGCGGCGGCGAGCACGACCCGCCGGCTCGCCCAAACCGCGAGTGGCGCGTTCTCACAGATCTTGTTCGCCAGCTCGATCGCGGCATCGACCGCCGCACCCGGCTCGACCAGCCGGGTGACGAGGCCGAGGTGGTACGCCCGCTCCGCCGGCAAGGGCTCGCCGGTGAGGATCACCTCCATCGCCGCCGCCTGTCCGATCGCGCGCGGCAGGCGGAAGAGCCCGCCGGCAGCAGCGATGAGGTTGCGCTTCACCTCGGCCAGGCCGAACGACGACCGGGTGGTGGCGACGACCATGTCGCAGGCCAGGACGATCTCGCAGCCACCGGCCGTGGCGAGTCCATCGACGGCGACGATGACCGGCTTGCGGCGCTCGCGGTACACGAAGCCCGCGAAGCCGCCCCGCGGGGTGTTGAGCTGCGCCGCGTCGCCGCTGTTGATCGCCTTGAGGTCGGCACCGGCGCAGAACACCGGCCGCTCCTGGCCCTCCGTGTTCGCGCGGAGCACCCCGATCCACACGTCGGGATCGGCCTCCATCTGGTCGACCGCCGCCTCCATCGCCTGCGCCACGTCGCCGTTGATGGCGTTGCGGGCCTCGGGCCGGTTCAGCGTGAGGAGCGCGACGCGCCCCCGGGTCTCGTAGCGCACCTTCGCAGCGTCATCGGGCATGCTGCGAGATGGTAGGGGGTGGGCTCGCCAGGACGACGAATCGTCACTCGGCGACGGGGTCGGCCTCCGGGGTCGATCCGACCTCCGGCGCCGCCTCGACCGGACGCGGCGGGGCGGGCGGGGGCGGCGGCACCGGTCGGGTGCGGGCCGGCTGCTCGGCCGGCGCCTTCGCGGGTCGGGTCGGCCGCAGCGGCCGAGGCATCGCCTTGCCGGGCGGCGGAGGCTCGATGCCGAACGCCGCCGCGATCTGGGGCAACAGGCCAGCCAGACGGCGCACGGTGGCCAGCAGGTCGTCGCCGGGGTGGTCGGGGCGGCTGGTGACCTCGACGTGCGTGCGCACCGGCGAGAACGCCGCCGCTTCGAGCACGGCTGACCACCGCTCGCCCGTCGCGTCGGCGCTCAGCGACGCCGACGCCGACTGTGCCAGGCGCGTCGCCAGCTCGGCCGGGAACGGCACGCCCGCCTTGGGCGGTTGCGCCGAGAGCTTCAGCGCCCGGATCACCCGCCCGACCTCGAGCGCTGCGTCGATGTCCCCGAGCCACAGCTGGAGCTCGTGCTCCTGCTTGTCGACCAGTGACTGCTTGAGACGGGCCGCGATCTCCCGGGTGCTCTCGTCACGCGCCACGACGGGGTCCTCCGACGCCGCGACCACGGAGCGCAGATCGCGCAGATCCAGCTCAGCGAGATCACGCTCGGCGGCCTCGGCCCGGTCGAGCCACTCCGCCACCCGCAGGCGGGGAAGGAGCTGCTCGGCCATGGTGACGAGGCCCTCGGCGGGGATCTCCTCCTTGCCCTCGGCCCGAAGACGCTCGTTCTGCTCCTGGACGGCCTGGCGCACGGCCGGCACACCGCCTTGGAGCGCTCGCTCGGCGACCGGACGCTGGGCCTCGGGCAGCTCAGCGAGCACCGAGTTGCGATGGCTTCGCCCCGGCTTCAAGCGCTTGGGCTTGGGCCGCTGCGGCAGCTCGGGCGGGGGAGTGAAGCTCGGGCGGGGCCGGCGTTCACGGCGCTGCTCGCCCTCGGCGCGCGGCGGCCGGTCGCGCCGCTCCGGCCGGTCGCGTCGCTCGCCGCCGGGCCGCTGGCCGCGGTCCGCATCCCGCCGGGGCCGCTCGCCGCGCTCGCCGTCTCGTCGCGGCCGGCGCTCGCCCCGCTCCCGGGTGGCCAGCTGGGAGGTGACCCCCTCGAACGGCCGCTCGCTCGGCAGCAGCGCGAGCACGTCCGTGCGAGCCGGCTTCTCCTTCGACGGCAGCACGCTGGTCACGACGATGCCGTCGATGCCGGCATCGGCTTCAACCCTGACGACATCGCCGGCCTTCGTTCCCGCCGGGAGCAGCGACCCGTCGAGCACCCCCTTGGGCTCACGGGCGCCGGCCGCGCGCCACGTCCAGGAACCATCCGGACGCGCGCTGGTCAGCTCGATCTCCATCCTGCGGGACATGGTCTGCAACGGTACCGGCTGCGTGCCATCGCGCTCCACCGAGCCGGCGCCAGTACGGTGCGGACGTGCCGATCTACGCGCTCGACGACCAGGTCCCCACCATCCACCCGGATGCCTTCGTGCACCCCGACGCCGTCGTCATCGGGTCGGTGTCCATCGGCGCCCAGAGCTCGGTGTGGCCGGGCGCCGTGCTCCGCGGCGACGACGGCACGATCACCGTCGGAGAGCGGACGTCCATCCAGGACAACTGCGTCATCCACACCACCCCAGCCCACCCGACGCGCATCGGCGACGACTGCGTCATCGGGCACCTCGCCCACTTGGAGGGGTGCATCGTCGAGTCCGGCGTGCTCATCGGGTCCGGCTCGATCGTGCTGCACCGTGTCGTCGTGCACACCGGTGCGATCGTGGCGGCCAACGCAGTGGTGCTCAACGGCGTCGACGTCCCCGCCCGAGCGCTGGCCGTGGGGACACCGGCCGTGGTGAAGGAGGGGCGGGCCCGCCCGGAGGAGATCGAGTCCGGCGTGGCCAGCTACGTCGCCAAGACCGCCCGGTTCCGTGCGGGCCTCCGGCGGGTGGGCTGACGGTGCTGGCGCTGGTGGTCACCGTGCCCGCTTCGGAGGTGGAGCTGGCGTCGGACGCCCTCTGGGCGGCGGGGGTCCTGGCAGTCGAGGAGCGCGACTCCGGCGGCGGCACCGAGGACCACCTGGTCGAGCTGTGGACGTCGCTCGGCCCGGACCCTGCGGCCGTGCGCCGGGTCACCGACGGCTTCCCGCAACGCTGGACCTGGCGCCTGGTGCACATCGACGAGTCCGTGGTCGACACCTGGCGCCAGCACGCCCGGCCCACCTGGGTCGAGCGCGACCTGGTCATCGCGCCGGCCTGGCTGGACGTGAGCTTCCCTGCCGGCACCACCGTGGTGCGCATCGAGCCAGGCGCGGCGTTCGGGCTCGGCGACCACCCCACGACGGTGCTCAGCCTGCGGGCGCTGCGTTCCGCGCTCTTCCCCGGCGCCACGGTGCTCGACGTCGGCTGCGGCAGCGGCGTGCTCGCCATCGCCGCATGCCTGCTCGGTGCCGCTCGCGCCGATGGGCTCGACATCTCGCCCGCCGCGCTCGAAGCCACAGCGGCCAACGCCGCCCGGAACGGGGTCGAGGGGCGAGTCGTGGCGACGTCCGAGCCCATCGCCTCGGTGGCAGGCCCCTACGACGTGGTGGTGGCGAACATCCTCGCCCCGACGCTGGTCGAGCTGGCCGGCGACCTTTGCCGCCTCGTCGGCCCCAGCGGGGTGCTGATCGCCAGCGGCGTGCTCGTCGATCGTCACGACCACGTGATCGAGGCGGTGGCCCCGATGCAGCTGGTCGACCGCCGCGAGCGCGACGGTTGGGCGGCGCTCACGTTCCGGCACTGAGGAGGCGGGCGACCTCGCTGCGGGAGGGAAGCGACGCCACGGCGCCGGCGGTCGTGGTGGCCAGCGCCCCGGCGGCCGCTGCCCAGCGGAGCGCCTCGAGCAGGTCCGCCCCCTCGGCGAGACGCGCCGCCAGCACACCGCAGAAGGCGTCCCCGGCTGCCGTCGTGTCCACGGCCGTCACCGTGAACGGCTCGACACGGTGCTCCACCCCGTACCGGTCGTCGTGCAGCGAAGCACCCCGCCGGCCCTGGGTGACCACGACGGTCGGGACGCCCCCCGCCCGCAACGCCTCCACGCCGCCGAGGAGGCCCAGCTCGTGCTCGTTCGGCACCACCACGGTGCAGCGCCGCAGCACGCTCATCGGGATGCTGCCGGCCGGTGCAGGGTTCAAGATGGTCACGGCCTGGGGTGCGGCGGACAGCGCAGCCTCGACGACGGCCATCGGGATCTCGAGCTGGGCGAGCACGACGTCGGCAGCCGCCAGCACCTCGAGCGCCACCGGGGAGAGATCTGCGCCGAGACACCCGTTGGCGCCGGGCACGACGACGATGGAGTTCTCGCCCTCGGCGTCCACGCCGATCACCGCCCGGCCCGTCGGGACCTCGACCGTGGCCACCGCCCGGGTGTCGATGCCCTCGGCGGCCATCACCTGCCGCAGGCGCTCTCCGGCGTCATCGACTCCGACCGCACCGACGAACGCCACGGCGGCCCCGGCGCGGGCGGCGGCGACCGCCTGGTTGAGACCCTTGCCGCCCGGGTGCTCGGCGAACTCGTGCCCGAGGACGGTCTCGCCCGGGGCGGGCAGCCGGTCTACGCCGACGACGAGATCGAGGTTGGCGCTGCCGACGACGCAGACCCGCCCACCCACGTCAGCGGTCCGGCGCGCACCGCTGGAACACGGGCGGGCGCTTCTCGAGGAACGCCGAGACGGCCTCGGCGTGCTCCGGCGAGGTCCAGCACTGCGCCAGCAGCTCCTGCTCGGCCCGCTGCACCGCGAGCAGGTCGGTGCCCAGGGAGTGGGCGGTCAGGAGGCGCTTCACCATCCGCAGCTGGGGGTCGGGATTGGCGGCGTACGTGGTGGCCACCTCGAGCGCGGTGTCGAGGAGGTGGTCGGGCTCGCACAACCGGTCGGCGAGGCCGAGCGCGTGGGCTTCCTCGGCGCCGATCAGGCGACCGGACAGGAACAGATCGCTCGCCCGGCCGAAGCCGACGCGGGCGGCGAGGAGCCGGGTGCTCGCCAGCTCCGGCACCAGCCCCATGCGGATGAACCCGGTACCGAACTTGGCGGTGATCGAGGCGACGATCTGGTCCATCGGCAGGATCATCGTGACGCCCACACCGACGGCGGGCCCGTTCACGGCGGCCACCATCGGTTTGCTGGCGCGCACGAGGTCCACCCAGTCGAGCCCGGACGGCATCCCGCCGACGCCGTGTGCGGTGTCGCCGCCCGGGTCGTCGCCGCCGATGCGGGTGCGGAACGTGTCCTCCATGTCGGCACCAGCGCAGAAGCCGCGCCCGGCACCGGTCATCACGATCGCGCCGACGTTCGGATCGGCGTTCGCCCGGATGATGGCATTGGCCTGCTCGGCGGCCATCGTCGGGGTCCAGGCGTTCAGGCGCTCCGGCCGGTTCAAGGTGATGATGCCCACGGCGTCACGCACCTCGTAGGTGATCGCCGAGTAGGTGGGTGCGGCCTCGATGTCGTCCATGGGGGAATGCTCGCGCCCTCAGGCCCCCACCGCTCGAAGCAGAGGACCCAGGTCGAGCGCACCCAGCTCGTGCAGGTAGGTGCGGGCGGTGTCGCGCCGGAAGCGCCGGCACAGGTCAGGGCGGAAGAACCGGGCGCCCTGGCGCACGACGTAGTTGAGGAGGAAGAACCGGTACACCTCGGGCAGGAAGCGGATGTCCTGCTCGCTGAGCGGCGAGACCTCGTGGTACGCGGCCACGAAGCGCACGAAGCGGGGCTCGGTCAGGGTGTGGGACGAATAGGTGAAGTGCGTTCGGTCACCCGTGCGGCTGGACACCCGCGACAGGAAGTAGAAGTCGAGCAGGCGGCTGTCGACCCGGAACCAGTCGTAGTCCCACCGCGAGTACAGCCGGAACCGCTCGCCACCCGGTTCGAAGGCGACGGAGAAGTTGCCCAGGTTCCAGTCGACGAGCACCGGGAGCCTCGGCCACTCGTCGTAGTGCACCTGTTGGAGCCCCATCAGGAACTCGTGCGTGTGGCGCCACAGCACGCCGACGTCCTCGGGGGGCAGGTCGAAGTTCCGCGGCGCGAACGGACTGGCGAGCTGGTCCAGCAGATCGATGGCGTTCAGCTTCACCGAGTTGGACGTGGGCGGGATCGACGGCGCCAGCGCAGCGCTGGCGTCGTGGAACTGGGCCATCTCCTGGGCGAGGCAGTCGATCTGCGGTTCGGTCAGGATCTTGGGCAGGCGATCGGCACGGCGGATCTCCTCGTAGAACGCCACCCAGCGGATGCCGTCGTACCAGGTGTAGGCCCGTCCGGCCCGTCCGAGCACGTCGGCGAGGAACCCCTCGTAGCGGGTGCCGCGCAGGAGCTGGGTCCACCGGTGCAACCGGTCGTGGTCTTCGGCGAAGAGGAAGTACGAGCCATAGGACGACACCTTGGCGACGACCGCCCCGCCGTCGGCCAGCACGAGCCGGTACACGCGATTGGTGGACACGAACGCACTGAGCTCGTGGAACTCGCGGATCGCACGGTCGTCGAGCTCGGCCCAGGCGGAGCGGATCGCCGCGGTCGCCTCGGCCGGCGAGGGGAGGTCGAGGTGCTCGGCCACACAGCGATGCTCGCGCGGCCGAGGTCCACCGGGAAGGACTACCCCGCGGTGCGGGCCCGCACGCCGATGGGGGCGATCAGCCGGTAGCCCGCCGCGTGGCGCTCGTCCTCTGACTCGCCACCCCACAGGCCGTACTCGTGGTTGGCGCGGGCGTACTCCCGGCAGGACAGCTGGACGCTGCACGCCGCGCACACGAGCTTGGCGGTGAGCTCGCGGCGCTCACGAGCCTGGGGGCGTTCGGCCTGCGGCGGGAAGAAGAGCTGCGAGAGCCCACGACAGGCGGCATAGCGCATCCAGGAGTCGTCACCCTCTCGACGGACCGAGAACTCGATCGCTGCCATCCGACCCCCCGTCGTCTCGCGTGCGCCCCTCACACAGCACCCGCACCGTACACAGAACTGATCACGCGGTCAATTCCGCGCCACGCGTCATTCGACGGTCCCGTACGCCCCCTGTCCGCCTCGATCCGCGTTCGCCAGCACCTCGGCGATCGAGTCGTCCAGATCGGACACCAGCTCGCCGATGCGGCCGGCGTGGACTGCGTTGACCGTGCAGTGCAGCGACGGGGGAGGACCCTGGCGATCGAGGTACCAGCCCCGCCGCCAGAGCGCGTCGGCCACGGCGAAGATGTCGAGCCGTTCCGGATCCGCCGCACCGAAGGCCAGCAGCGTGGCGTCTGGTGCGGCCCGCAGCGCCAGCTCCGGTCGAGCCATGATCGCGGCCACCAGCTCCTCGGTCGCCTGGCGCGCCGCTGCGGTGAGGCGCATGTACCCGTCGTCGCCGAGGTACTGGATGACCGCCCAGGCGGCGGCCATCGCCCCGCCGGACTTGGTGCCCAGGATCCCCGACGAGCCGTACAGCCCGCCGAGCCAGTTGTCGGTGACGAACGTCTGGTAGCCGCGCAGCACCTTGGTCCGGTGGATCACGACCGAGGCGCCCTTGGCGGTGTACCCGTACTTGTGCAGGTCGACGGAGATGGAGGTCACGCCGGGCACCTCGAAGCCCCACGGTGGCACGTGGTGGCCGAGGCGGCGCAGGTACGCCAGCGTGATCCCACCCATGCAGGCGTCGACGTGGCAGCTGATGCCACGCTCGCCGGCGAGGGCAGCGATGTCGGCGATCGGGTCGATCACCCCCTGCGGGTACTGGGGAGCCGACCCGACGAGCAGCACGGTGTCGTCGTCGATGGCGGACTCCATCGCCGCGACGTCGGCACGCCAGTCCGACCCGACGGGCACGCGGCGGCTCTCGAGCCCGAAGTAGTAGCAGCCCTTCTCGAACGCCGCGTGCGCGCTGGCCGGCGCCACGACGTTGGGCCGGCTCACCCCCCGCTCCCGCCGGCCGCGCTCGCGGGCCGCCTTCACGGCCATGAGGATGCTCTCGGTCCCGCCGGTGGTCATGAACCCGGCGGAGCTCTCGTCGCCGTTGACCCAGCCACGCACCGTGTCGACGACCTCGGACTGCAACCGCCGCAGACTCGGGAAGGCGTCGGTGTTCAGCGCGTTCTCGCTCGAGTAGCGGCGGTAGGCCTCCTCGGCGAGGGCCACGACGTCGTCACCGGCGTGGTAGGCGAGCGTGAGCGCCCGGCCCTCCCGCCAGCGCACATCGTGGGCCTTCATGGCGTCGAGGTCCGCCAGGACCTCGTCACGGGGACGTCCGGGGCATGCCATGGCCGGAGACTACGCGGCGCCGGCTACCGGTCCCTGTCCCGGTCCTTGTCCTTGTGGTCCTTGCCGTGGTCGTCGTGGCGACCGTCGTGGCGCTCGTCCACCACCGCGGCCGTCGTGGTGGTCGGCGGGGCGGTCGTGGTGGTGGTGGTCGTGCTGGTCGACGTCGTGGTGCTGGCCGGCGGGGTGGTCGAGGTCGAAGCGCTCGGGGGTGCGACCACCGGTGGGGGCGCAGTCGCCGGTGGCGTCGCGGTCCCCGGGGTGTTCGATGGGACCGTGCCGGGACGGTCGGTCGCCGGGGTAGCGGATCCTCCCGGAGGGCCCTCGGGCCCGGACGTGGTCGGCGCCGTGCCGGCGCCCACCACCTCAGCGGTCGCCACGGGGCTCGACAACGGCTCCAGGACGGCCTCGACCGCGTCGGGAACGGTCCAAGGGAGCACGGCGACGGTGGTGTCCGTTGCCGGGACGGCGGGGAGCTCCGCCAGGGAGGTGACGGTGACGCGGGCACCCGGTGGATCGGCCGACGGCGGATCAGCCGGCGGCCCGAACCCTCCCGTGGCGGCCGCGGCGATGCCTGCGCCGAGGAGCCCGAAGACCCCGACGACGTGGATCACCGCCTTGGCCCCGAGCAGGCGCACGCGCGCACCTCCTTCCGACGATCTGTCGGGTCGACACCAGCCACATCGGCTGCCCGGTGCGCGCTCGGGAGTCAAGAAGCCGTCAGGGAGCGGGCGCCCGCGCGCCATGATGGGGGCGCCGTGGTCCAAGCCCCGGCAAGGAGGATCCGATGGGGCGGTTGGACGGCAAGGTGGCCCTCATCACCGGGGCGGCGCAGGGCCTGGGCCGTGCCGCTGCGGAGCTGTTCGCCGCCGAGGGAGCACGCGTCGTGATCGCCGACGTCGTCGACGGCAGCGACGCCGTCGACGCCATCGCAGCCGGCGGCAGTGAGGCGTCGTTCGTGGCCTGTGACGTCGTGGACGAGGCCTCCGTCGTCGCCGCCATCCATCACGCCGTGCGCCACTTCGGGGGCCTCCACGTCCTGTACAACAACGCCGGCATCAGCCCTGCCGACGACGGCGACCCGGAGACGACGCCCGTCGCGACGTGGGACCGCACGATGGACGTGAACGTGAAGGGCGTGTTCCTGTGCTGCCGGCACGGCATCCCGGCGATGCTCGACTCCGGCGGCGGCTCCATCGTGAACGTGGCGTCGTTCGTCGCTCACGTCGGCGCGGCCACCCCGCAGCTCGCCTACACCACCAGCAAGGGCGCCGTGCTGGCCATGACCAGGGAGATCGCCGTCATCTACGCCCGGCAGGGGATCCGGGCGAACGCGCTGTGCCCCGGGCCGGTGCTCACCCCGCTGCTCGCCAAGTTCCTGGCCGACGAGGATCGCCGCCAGCGGCGCCTCGTGCACATCCCGATGGCCCGCTTCGGAGAGGCGGCCGAGATCGCCCGGGCGGCGCTGTTCCTGGCCAGCGACGACTCGTCGTACATGACGGGCCAGTCGCTCATCATCGACGGCGGCATCACTGCCGCCTACACCACCCCGGAGGCACCGTGACCACCCCAGGGATCCTCAGCCCCTCTGCGCTCGCCGACCTCATCGACGAGGGCGACGTCGACACGGTCCTCGTGGTGTTCCCCGATCTCCACGGCCGCCTGCTCGGCAAGCGGGTCACCGGCCACTTCTGGCTCGACCACGTCGGGGCGGGGGAGGGCATCGAGGCCTGCGAGTACCTGCTGGCCGTCGACGTGGACATGAACCCGCTTCCCGGCTACCGCTTCGCCAGCTGGGAGACCGGCTACGGGGACGTGCGCTGCGTGCCGGACGTGAGCACGCTGCGGCTCGTACCGTGGCTCGAGCGGACCGCGCTCGTCTTCTGCGACGTCGTAGACGTGGAGACGGCCGAGCCGGTCGAGGTGGCGCCGAGGACCATCCTGCACCGCCAGGTCGAGCGGGCCCGGGCGATGGGGTTAACGGTCATGGTCGGCTCCGAGGTGGAGTTCTTCCTGTTCCGCGACACCTACGAGGAGGCCGCCGCCAAGGGCTATCGCGGGCTGCGCCCGGACAGTGACGTGGTGCAGGACTACCACATCCTTCGGACCAGCCGCGACGAGCACCTGATCCGCCAGATCCGCAACGGCCTCGACGGCGCGGGGGTTCCCGTCGAGTTCTCCAAGGGCGAGGCGGGCGTCGGTCAGCACGAGATCAACCTCCGGTACACCACTCCGGTCGAGATGGCCGACCGCAACACGCTCTACAAGCACGCCGCCAAGGAGATCGCCCACCAGCACGGCCGGTCGGTGACGTTCATGGCCAAGTACTCGATCGACGAGGTGGGCTCGAGCTGCCACATCCACTCCAGCGTGTGGGACGACAGCGCGACGGTGCCCCTGATGTGGGACGCCGAGTCCCACGGGTCGTCGGACATCTTCCGCTGGTACCTCGGAGGGCTGCTGGCGACGGCGCGCGAGATGGCGCTGCTGTTCGCCCCGTACGTGAACAGCTACAAGCGCTACCAGCCTGGGTCCTGGGCACCCACCGCGGTTGCGTGGGGCCACGACAACCGGACCACCGGGTTCCGACGCGTCGGTCACGGCGCCGGTCACCGCGTGGAGTCCCGCATCCCCGGCGCCGACGCCAACCCGTACCTCGCCTTCGCCGCCACGATCATCGGCGGCCTGCACGGCATCGAGCACCGGATCGACCCCGGGCCGGCGTTCGAGGGCAACGCGTACGACGCCGACGGCCTGGCCCACATCCCGTCGAACATCGTCGAGGCGATCGAGCTGTTCGACTCCTCGGAGATCGCGAGGGCCGCGCTCGGCGACGACGTCCACCACCACCTGCTGAACACCGCGAAGCAGGAGTGGGCAGCGTTCAACCGCACGGTCACGGAATGGGAGCTGCGCCGCGGCTTCGAGCAGCTCTGACGCGCCCGACGCGGCTACGTTGCACGCATGCTCGAACCCGGCACCAAGGCCCCTCGGTTCACCTTGCCCGACGAGAACGGCGACCCCGTGTCGCTCGACGACATGAGCGGCCACTGGGCGCTCCTGTGGTGGTACCCCAAGGCCGACACCCCTGGTTGAACGCTGCAGGCCAAGGGCCTGCGTGACCAGGTCCGCGAGTTCGATGCCGCCGGCTGTCTGATCTACGGCCTGTCGTTCGATACCCCGGCCGAGAACAAGGCGTTCAAGGACAAGTTCGACTTCCCGTTCCATCTGCTGTCCGACGTCGACCGCTCCGTCGGCCAGGTGTACCAAGCCGGGCGGCCGGCCGGCGACCCCTTCGCCGCGTTCGCCCAGCGCATCAGCTACCTCGTCGACCCGTCCGGCACGATCCGTCGTGCGTACGAGGTCACCGACCCCGCCGGCCACGCCGACGTGGTGCTCGCCGACCTCCGAGAGCTCACCAGCAGCTGATTCCCAGCCAGGGAACACCCCCGCACCCCTCGTTCGCAGGTGGCGGGATCACCCGTCCCGTACGATGACGCTCACCGGGGACGCGATCCATGATCGGGTCGTCCGACGACGAAGGAGTCAACGATGCTGCTCTCAGAGTGGGGAACCGGCCAGGTCCTCTGGTCCATGATCTGGTTCGTCTTGTTCTTCATCTGGATCTGGTTGCTGATCACGGTGTTCGCCGACATCTTCCGCAGCCCCGACCTGTCGGGGTGGGGGAAGGCGCTGTGGACGATCTTCGTCATCTTCCTCCCGTTCCTCGGCGTCTTCGTCTACCTGATCGCCCGCGGGCACAAGATGCAGGAGCACGCGATGCGCCAGGCGCAGGAGCAAGAGGCCCAGTTCCGCCAGTACGTGCAGGCGACGGCGGGCACCAGCACCGCCGACGAGCTCGCCAAGCTGGCCGACCTGAAGGCCAAGGGCGTCATCGACGAGGCCGAGTTCCAGCGCCTCAAGGCCCAAGCACTGTCGTAGCGCTCCGTCGCGGTGGCTCAAACCACCTGGAGCACGCCGCGCATGTCGGGGTGCACCCGGCAGTAGAAGGGGTACGTCCCCGGTGCCGTCACGACCAGCGTGGCGCTGTCGTCACCGGCGACGAACACCGAGAACGACCCGTCGTCGGCGGTCAGCGTGTGGTCGGCATGGTCGTCGTTGCGCACCGTGATCGGTTCGCCGGCGCGCACCGTCTCTGGCATGAGGTAGACGAACGCGTCGATGACGACGGTGGCGACGGTCGTGGGGGAGCTGTTCGTGGTCGCGCGGGTGGGCCGCTCGGCGCCCACGGACGGCGTGCCGGCGCCGCAAGCGACGAGGACCGCCAGCGCCGCCAGCGCGGCCGTGGCGACGAACCGGCGGCGGCGCACCGTCGGGATCATGGGCCGAGCAAGCCCAGCTCGTGCAGACGCTCCACTGCCTCGCTGCGCGAGGACGCACCGACCTTCCGATAGACGGACATGGCCTGGGTCTTGATGGTGTGCCGGGAGAGGAAGAGCTGCTCGCCGATCTCGGGGAAGGACAGGTGGGTGGCCAGGTAGGGGAGGAGGCGCAGCTCCGCCGTCGTCAGCGACGACGCGCCCGGCGATGTCGACCACATCGTGTGCAGTCGCGCCTTGACCGCCTCGACCATGCCGTGCACCACCCCGAGGTCGGGCCGGATCAGCAGGATCTCCTCGATCTGGCGAACGACCAACCGTGCGCCCGCAGGATCGCCGAGCTCGAGGTGAGCGTGGCAGAGCTGCACCAGGTGGTGAGCGGTCCACGGCACCACGTAGGTGCACAGCGAGCGCAGCCGTGTGGCTCTCGTCAGGTGAGTCTGACCCGCATGGACGGCGCCGCTGTGCGCCGCCACTCGGGCCGCCACGGCGTGGACGATGAGCCCGGCGACGTTCCCCTCGGCCCCACTGCTCGGCAGGCCGGCCAGGGCGTCGGCGCTGTGCGCTGCGGCCGAGCACCAGTCCTGACGGTCGATCGCGATCACGGCCCGCAGTGCCAGCGCAGCGTCGACGGTGGAGGAGGCCGAGAACCCCCGTCCGACGTCGATCGCCAGCACGAGCTGGCGGTCGGCTTCGTTGGGAGTGCCGGCCAGCACGGCGGCGACGCCGCTGAACAGGTGGGCGGCGGCCCTCAGCGGGACGCCGGAGCCGAGCGTCGCGGCCGCCGCCTCGGCGTCGATCCGCATCTGTTCCACACCCGACTGGCAGAGCACGGCATCCATGACCCGGAGCAGACGGGCGACGTCCCTGTCGTCGGCACGCGCGCTGCGCCCAACGTCACGCGTCGCGGTCTTCGCCCATCGCTCGGCTGCCGCCGGCTCCGCCAGCAATGCCTCGAAGATCGCCGCGAGGGCCGCGACCTCCGGGTGCCGGGACACCCGGTCGCCCGTGTCGAACCACGCGAGCCACCTTCGGATGGTGTCCATCCGCCCGGTCGAATAGGCGATCGGGCCGTGCAGCACCAGCAGGCGTGCGGCTCGCTCGATGTCCTCGCCCGCCTGCGCGTGGCTCAGCGCCGCTTCGAGCTGCCCCTCGGACTCGAACCACGCAGCAGCCCGGGCGTGCAGTCCCGCGATGCCGGCGGGCTCCGTGCGGCGCAGCTCGTTGGCGAGCATCTCGCGCAGGAGGCGGTGGTAGCGGTACCACTCCCGCCGCCGATCGAGCGGGATGATGAGCAGGTTCGAGCGCTCCAGCGACTCCAGCAGCGCCGCCGAGCCGGATCGGCCCAGCACGTGGTCGCACAGCGCGCCGCTCATCCGGTCGAGGACCGATGTTCGGAGGAGGAAGGTGACGACCTCGGGCGCCAGCCGAGCGAGGACCTCCGACCGGAGGTAATCCGTGACGGCTCGGTCGTCACCCCCGAACGAGACGGCGGGTCCACCCGGGACGCCATCGCCGCGCAGCGCGAGCGCCGCGAGGTACAGCCCGGCGGGCCAGCCCTCGCTGTGCTCGACGAGCTCGTCGAGCTGCTCGTCACTCGTGGCCGTCACGCCCGCACCCTCGAGGAGCGCAGCCGCGTCGGCCCGGCCCATCGCGAGGTCGTGGGCGCGGATCTCGAGGACCTGACCACTTGCTCGCAGCCGGGCGGTGGGGAGTGGGGGCTCGGCACGCGACGCGAGTGCGAGGCGAGCGGTCACGGGGAGCTTCGTGACGACCTCCGCCAGCATCTGGCTGGCTGCCGTGCTCGTGATCGCCTCGACGTTGTCGATGACCAGCACGTACGGGTCCGAGCCCATCGCCCGCAGAAGGGTTCCGACACCTTCGCTGGGTCGCAGGACGGGCCGGGCGAGCGTCTGGGCTACCTCGGGGTCGATCGGGCGGATCGCCCGCAGCGCCTCGCCGAGCGACTCGAGCAGGTGGGCGGGGTCGTTGTCCGCCTCGTCCAGCGAGGCCCACGCGAGCGGCACGTCGACGCCGGCCGCCCACTGCGACAGCACCGTCGTCTTCCCGTAGCCCGCAGGGGGCGACGACCTCGATGACCTGGGCCACGCTGGCGGCGATCCGCTCCACGAGCGCACGTCGCTCGACCAGGCCGGGGCGGGCCCACGGGATCTGCACCTTCGCGGCCGGCTCCGGCGGCGCGTGATGTCGGGACCGCGTCGCGACGGTCGCGGGGGCAGAGCTGGGGGGGCGGCACCGCTGTGGAGAGTAGTCGGGGCGCGACGGCCGGGCGGTCCCGCGTTCATGCGATCGAGGTGATGCCAATCGACCTGGGCGTTCGTACCGTGCCCTCCGGGAGGTGATGCTCAATGAGTGAGCAACCAAGTGGATGGGCCATGGGCTGGGCAGCCTTTGCAGGGATCATGCTGATCACCGCTGGGATCTTCCAGGCCCTCGCCGGCACCGTGGCCCTCGTCGACGACGAGTACTTCGTGATCGGCGCGAACTACACCTACAAGCTGGACACCACCTCGTGGGGATGGATCCACCTGCTGATCGGCCTGATCCTGTTCCTCTGCGGCATCGGCATCTTCACCGGCAAGGTCCTCGCCCGGACGATCGGTGTCCTCGCCGCGGTGGGCAGCATGATCTCGAAGTTCATGTGGCTGCCGTACAACACCTTCTGGGCGGTCGTGGTGATCGCCATCGACATCGCGGTCATCTGGGCGTTGACGGTCCACGGACGAGATCTGGCCGGGGATCGCTGAGACGGCTGCTCACCGAAGGGACCCGCGTCCGTCGTGGCGCGGGTCCTCTCGGTGATGTTCGGATCAGAAGCGGCGGTCGCGGCGGTCGTCGCGGCGATCGCGGCGATCCTCACGCCGATCCTGCCGGCGGTCCACCCCATGGGCGACGACGGCCGCCGTGCCGACCACCGCCGCGGTGCGGGCCACCGGGGCGCCGATGACGCCGCGTCGTGCGGCGCGTGCGGGTCGCAGAGGCATGATGTGCTCCTTCCTCGTCAGTCCTCGTCCTCGCTGAGCGCAGCGACGATCGCCTGGATGGGGATCCGACCGCTGGCCACGAGCTGGCGACCTGACCGGCGGGCCGCCGAGGCGAACGGTGCCGCCCAGCGGTTCTCGTAGACGAGCACGCCGGCGGTGGTGCCTGGTTCCATCGCCTCGGCCAGGTGGGCGACGTCGTCGGCCGCCAGCAGCTCGGCGATCTGGCCCTCGATGGCGCGCAGCTCGTCCAGCTCGTCAAGATCGTCGATCTCGAACGCCTCGATCGCGCCGTCATCGTCCTTCGCCAGCACGAGCAGGTCGAAGACCCGGGTGAGGTCTCGTTCCACCAGCGAGGCCAGCTCGGCCGCCATCTCGCCGGTGAAGTGGGCAGCGCCCGGAGGGAACTCGACGACCAGATAGTCGACCGGACCCAGCTCGTCGAGTGACGGATCACTCATCGCGAACCTCCTCTCACACGGTGGGCGGCGCCCACCCAGTTAAGTCTCGTCGGGCGGGGGAGGGCAGTCGACCCACCATCGGGATGAACCCGTCAGGCGACCTGGAGCTCCCCGGTCATGGCGGCGTGGATCTCGCAGTGGAAGGCATACGAACCGGCGGAGGGCGCGCTGAACGTCTGCGTAGCGCCGCCGGCGACCTCGACGTCGAACGAACCGTCGTCGGCCGTCACGGTGTGCGTCACCTGGTCGTCATTGCGGACCGTGACGGTCACGCCGGCCGGCACCTCGAGCGGCACCTGGTACGCGAGGTCGACGATCACGATCGTGTTCGCGCCCGTGTCGGCGTCCCTGGCCGCCTCGGTGGCTGCTGGCGCGGTCGTGTCGTTCGAGTCGTCATCGTCACCGCATGCCCCGAGAGCGACCACGATCGCGGTCGCAGCGACGAGCAGCCGGTACGAGCGGCGATGGCGATCCATGGCGTCCCCCTTCGTCATCCCCGGCTGCGACCCTACCGCTCCCGTCCATCTGACATAACGTGCATTATGGGCGTCTGTGTTTGGCCGACTTGCATGCGTTTCTGCTGCCAAATCGACCAAACGCTGAGGGTTTCGTCATGACGGATTCGGGGGGTGGGGCGAGGGTGCCCGGAGCTGGCGGTCACGCAGGGGCCGGGCGGCGTCGAGCAGCCAGTCGAGGGCGTCACGCAGCTCCTCCTTCGTCGCCCGGCCGCCGGACAGGTCGCGCTCGACGTCGGCGACCGCGCACGACAGCACGTAGAGGTCGTCGTGCAGCGCGTCGAGCTCGGCCCGGGCGACGACGAGCTCGCCTTCGGACAGGTTCAGCTCGAGCGCTCGGTACCGAGCCACCCAGTCCCACTGGCGGCACGACGCCGAGCAGTACTGGCGTGGCCGCCCGGGCCCCGACCGGCGGGGCAGCACGGCGCGACACCATCGGCACCGCCGCACACCCCCGCCATCCCCGGTTGCCTCGCCTGATTCCGTCATGACGAAATGATGCCTGGCGGGACACACCGGGTGGTGGATCTCAGCTCGTTCGCTCCTCGACGGTCGCCACCGTCGCCGCCAGCGCATCGACCGGCAGCGGCGGCACCACGACGCGATGGACCCCCAGCGCGTGCAGGGCATCGATGTGGGCGAGCTGCTCGTCGACCGTGCGCCCCCCTCCCCCAGCCGTCAGCTCGATCTGGGCAGGGTCCCGCCCGGCCTCCTCGGCGGCCGCCCGCATCACGTCCAGCAGGTGGGAGAGCACACCGACGCCCAGGATCATCCGCCCCCCGGACAGCTGGTCCAGCGTCGCGACCTCCTTTGCCGTGATGAGGGGGTTGCGTTGGGGCACGATGAGGATCCCCGTGGCGAGCTTGATCGTCGAGGTCGCCGCAGCGACGTAGGCCAGCCACACCAGTGGATCTGGGATGTCGAAGTCATCGACGCCGCCGGCCATCTTCCCCGAGCGGGCGTACGGGTAGGCGGACTGGTAGCCGGACGGGACGACCACGTGCTCGACGGTCCACAGCGACTCCACCCCGGCCGCCTCGGCGCCACGAGCCAGCTCGAGCGCGCCCTGCGCCGACGCGGCAGGTCCGGTGTTGGCGAACATGAGCCCCACGTGCATGGGCGTCACCCTATGCGGGTGCTCAGCGCTCGACGAGATCCCCGTTGGCCGTCCACGCCGCTTCGGCCCGTCCGAGGCGATCGGTCGCCTGGCGGCGCAGCCGGTCGGCGCAGGCCGCCACCACGAGGTTCCCCACCGCCAGCGTGCCCACGTGGCTGTCGAAGGGACCGGCGCTGGCGGCACTCACCACCACGGTGGCGTCAGCGGCCGCAGCCAGCGGCGAGAGCAGGCTGTCGGTCAGCGCCGCGATCCAGCACCCTGCCGCCCGCGCCGACTCGACGGCCTCGACGACCCAGCGGTCGTAACGGCGCAGATCGAGCGCCACCACCACCTCGGCCCCCGAGAGGGCAGCGAGCCGCCGGCGCACCGCGACCGCGTTGCCGTCGACGAGCTCGACGCCCTCACGCAGGGCCAGCAGGTCGCCCGTCATCTGGCGCGCCACACCCCCGGAGGCGTCACCCGAGACCACGAGCACCGGCCGCACCAGGTCGGTCAGATGCCCGACGATGGCCTCGAGCACCTCGGCTCGCAGGGCGGACAGCGTGGACTGCACGTTGTCGATCTCGAGCTCGAGGTGGCGCCGGACCGAGTCGCCGCCGGCGGGCTCACGGATCCGCTCGGCGGCCGGCCGGAGCTGGCGGGACAGCTCGCGGCGGACCTCGTCCTGCAGGCTGCTGAACCCCTCGAACCCCAGCTTGGCCGCCAGGCGCACGACCGTCGCGGCGCCGCTCCCCGCCCGGGCCGACACCTCGGCGACGGTGCCGAACGCCACGACCTGGGGATGTTCGAGCACCACCTCGGCGACCCGGCGCTCTGCGGTCGTGAGCGACGGGCCGGCGGCGGTGATCAGTTCGGGCACCGACATCGCGTCGCACCTTACATCGTGACGATCTCGGCGGTTCAGATGATCCGATATAGGTATCATGATGGAAGAAGTCTTCCATCATGAGAACCGAGCCCCCAGGAGGCGCTGTCGTGGTCCCCGTCGTCCATGCCCACCGCTCACCGCCGACCGTTCGGGCCCGAGCGCCGTGGCGCCTGCCCGTGCCGGTCGCGCCGGTGGCCGACGACGAGCTCGTGCGCTGGGCGGGTCATGCCGGGCGCTTGTTGCCCGCAGCCGTCCACGACGCCCTCGTCGATTTCGCCGACCGCCCGGACCCCTCCGGAGCGCTGCTGGTGAAGGGCGCGCCGGTCGGTGACGTACCGCCGACGCCGACCCTGCCCACGGCACCGACCAGCAAGGACCTGACCAGCGAGGTCAGCCTGCTCACGGTGGCCCGCCGCCTCGGCCAGCCCGTGGGCTACCTCCCCGAGCACGGTGGCTCGTTGGTGCAGAACATCGTCCCGGTAGCCGGCGCCGAGGATCGCCAGGTGTCCACCAGCTCCGCGGTCGAGCTGCTGTTCCACACCGAGGCGGCGTTCCATCCCCACCGTCCGCGCTACCTGCTCCTGCTGTGCCTGCGCGGCGACCCGGCGGCGCGCACCACCCTGTCGTCGGTCCACGAGGTGCTGCGACTCCTCGACGAGGGCGTCGTCGAGGTTCTGTTCCAGCCGCGGTTCCGCACCGCCGTCGACGAGAGCTACCTCCACGGCGCCCCCAACCGCCTCGGGCCCGAGGTGCCCGTGCTGTGGGGCCACCGGGAACGGCCGAGCATGGTGTTCGACGAGGACCTGATGGTGGGGACCGACCCCGCCGCCGACGAGGCGCTGCGAGCCCTCGGTCGGGCCGTCGCCACCTGCCACACCTCCGTTGTGCTCGACGCGGGCGACCTGCTCGTGGTCGACAACGAGGTGGCGGTGCACGGCCGCAGCCCGTTCACCCCTCGCTTCGACGGCACCGACCGGTGGCTCCAGCGGACCTTCGTCGTCGCCGACCTGGCACCCAGCGCGGGCGAGCGCACCGGCCGGGTCATCACCACCCGGTTCGACACCTGAGCGGGCAACAGGGCGCGCCAGCGCAGCCGGCCGCCAGAATGGCAACGTGTCCGACCTCCCGCCCCCGCCCGAGCGCGGCTTCGCCAGCGACAACTTCGCGCCTGCCCATCCGGAGGTGATGGCCGCGCTCGGCGCTGCGAACCACGGTGACGCGCCCGCCTACGGCGCCGATCCCTGGACCGCTCGCGTCCACGACCGCTTCCGCGACCTGTTCGGGCCCGCGACCGAGACGTTCCTCGTGTGGAGCGGCACCGGCGCGAACGTCCTGGCGCTGGCCACGATGCTCGGCCCCGCCCAAGCCGTGGTCTGCACGGAGTGGTCGCACATCGCGGTCGACGAGACGGGCGCGCCCGAGCGCGTGCTGGGCGCCAAGCTCATCGACCTCCCCTCGCCGGACGGCAAGCTGCGACCGGAGCAGCTCGACGAGCTGGGCCATCTCATCGGAGCCGTCCATCACGCCCAGCCCGGGGTGGTGTCCCTCACCCAGCCGACCGAGCTGGGAACGCTCTACTCCCCTGCCGAGGTCGCCGCGCTCTGTGACACCGCCCACCGTCTCGGCATGTCCGTCCACATGGACGGCGCCCGCATCGCCAACGCCACCGCTGCGCTCGGTGGCGACCTCGCGGCACTGCGGTCGTTCACCGTCGATGCCGGGGTGGACGTCATCTCCTTCGGCGGCACCAAGGCCGGGCTGGCGTTCGGAGAGGCCGTCGTCTACCTCGAGCCGGCGCTCGGTCGGGCGGCGCCGTTCGTGCGCAAGCAGGTCACCCAGCTCCCGTCGAAGATGCGCTTCGTGAGTGCCCAGTTCGAGGCGCTGCTCGACGGCGACCGCTGGATCCAGCTCGGAGGACACGCCAACGCCATGGCCGTCGAGCTGTACCGGCGCACCGCCGGTCTGGCGGGCGTCCAGCTGGATCGGGAACCGGCGGTGAACAGCCTCTTCCCGGTGCTGCCCGCCGACGTCATCACCCGGCTGCAGGACTGGTCGTTCTTCTGGGACTGGGACGTCCATGCCCACCAGGTCCGCTGGATGACCTCGTGGCACACCACGCTCGACGACGTCGAGCGCTTCTCCGCCGGCGTGGCGGCGGCGCTCAACCGCTGAGCGGTGGCCGGCTGAGCGCGCGCTGCACCAGCCCCACGAGCGCCACCAGCTCGGCCCGCTCCCTCGGCTCGAGCGCCGTCTCGTACGCGCCGATCTGCAGGTCGTCGGTGACGTCCTCGGCGCTGCGACGCACGTCGGCCAGGTCGCTCACGTCGACGAAGGGCGGCTCCCATCCGAGCAGCCTCGCCTGCTCCTCGCCCCCGGCCCCGGCCAGGATCGCCTCGACGGGCGTCAGTCCGCTCGCCGCCACCGCCACCACGTGCACGCTCCCACGCCACTCTCGCATCACGTGCAGCAGCTGGTAGGCCCGGCCCGGGCCGTCGCTGGGCAGCGGTTCGGCCCGCCAGCCGGCGAACAGCGTCAGGCCCGACAGCTCCGCTGCCGCCACCACCCGCTCGGCCAGCTCCGCCAGGCGGTCCATGCCCTCCAGGTGTGCGAGCCGGGCCCGGCCCCACGCGGCGCAGTCCTGGGCGTAGCGGCGCGACGCACTCCGGGCCGGCTCGACCCGGTCGCCCTCGTCCCACATGGAGCGGATCAGGTCAGGGCGGAAGAACCCGAACGCGGCCGTCACCACGTCGGCGTCCACGTCGCCGAGCACGCCACCTCGTCCCCGCACGTAGTAGACGAGACCGTTCGGATAGCCCGCCTCGACGCCGCCAGCCAGCGTCGAGCGGTGGAGCATGAACCGTCCACCGATCGCTCCCACAGGTCCGGCGAGGGCGCGGACGGTGTCGTAGGCATCGAGCTCGCTCACGTTCGCCGACGGTAGTCACCTGTGGCCGGGGTGCACGGGTGGCACACACATCGGGGGGACGGCGTTAGCCTCGGGATCGCCGGCGGCCGCACCCGTGGGCGCCGCACACCCCCGCCCCTGTGAGGTTTCGATGACCGCGCGACCGTCCCTCGACGAGCTGCTCGACCGCCCGGAGTTCGCCCGGCGCCACCTCGGCCTCTCCGACGCCGACCGGCAGCTGATGCTCGACCTGCTGGGCCTCGCCGACCTCGATGAGCTCATCGAACGGGCCGTGCCTGCCGACATCCGCGACGAGGAGCCACTCGCCCTCCCGGCGGGACGGACCGAGCGCGACGTGCTCGGAGAGCTCCGCGCCATCGCCGGGCGGAACCACCCGCGAACCAGCCTGATCGGCGCCGGGTACTACGGCACCGTCGTGCCCCCGGTGATCCTGCGCAACGTGCTCGAGAACCCGGCCTGGTACACGTCGTACACGCCGTATCAGCCGGAGATCAGCCAGGGCCGCCTCGAGACCCTCTTGACGTTCCAGACGATGGTCGAGAGCCTGACCGGGTTCGAGCTGGCGAACGCCTCGCTGCTCGACGAGGCGACGGCGGCGGCCGAGGCCATGACCATGATCCGCCGGCTGTCACGCCACGAGTCCGACCGGTTCTTCATCGACGCCGACACCCACCCGCAGACCATCGCCGTGGTCACCACCCGCGCCGAGCCGCTCGGGATCGAGGTCGTGGTGGGCGCGCCGGACGACGTCGACGCCACGACGTGCTTCGGCGCGCTGGTGTCGTGGCCCGCCTCGAGCGGCGAGCTGCGCGACCACTCCCCCGTCATCGAGCGGGTCCACGCCGCCGGCGGGCTGGTCGCCATGACGACCGACCTGCTGGCCACCACGCTGCTCACCCCACCGGGGATGCTCGGCGCCGACGTGGCCGTCGGCTCGGCCCAGCGCTTCGGCGTCCCGATGGGCTTCGGCGGTCCCCACGCGGCGTTCATGGCCACCCGCCACGACCACGCCCGCGCCCTGCCCGGGCGACTCGTGGGGGTCAGCACCGACACCGCCGGGCGCCCGGCGCTGCGCCTGGCGCTGCAGACCAGGGAGCAGCACATCCGCCGCGAGAAGGCCACGTCCAACATCTGCACGGCGCAGGTCCTGCTCGCCAACATCGCGGCGCTCTACGCCGCCTGGCACGGCCCGGATGGGCTGCGGCGCATCGCCGAGCGGGTGCACCGCCTCACGTCGATCCTGGTGGCCGGCCTGCGCGCCGGCGGCGTCGACGTCGTGAACCAGACCTGGTTCGACACGGTCACCATCCGGGTGCCCGCACGAGCCGCCGACATCCTCCACGGTGCGCGCGCCGCCGGGTTCGACCTCCGGCCGATCGACGACGACACGGTCGGCCTCAGCCTCGACGAGACGTCGAGCCCGGACACGGTCGAGGCGCTGTGGCGGGTGTTCGCCGTGACGGCGGACCTCGGCGCGCTCGACGCCGGCGCGCCGGAGGGCATCCCCGACGGGTGGCGGCGCACGGACGAGATCCTCACCCAGTCGGTCTTCGCCCGCTATCACACCGAGCACGAGATGCTGCGGTACCTCCGCCGCCTCGCCGACAAGGACCTCGCGCTCGACCGCACGATGATCCCCCTCGGCTCGTGCACCATGAAGCTCAACGCCACGAGCGAGATGATCCCGATCACGTGGCCCGAGCTGGCCGACGTCCACCCCTTTGCGCCGGACGATGAGACCGAGGGGTACCGCGCCCTGATCCGCCAGCTCGAGCACCAGCTGGCGGTCATCACCGGCTACGACGCCGTCAGCGTGCAGCCGAACGCCGGCAGCCAGGGCGAGCTCGCCGGCCTGCTCGCCGTCCGTGCGTACCACCGCAGCCGCGGCGCCCACCAGCGCACGGTGTGCCTCATCCCGTCCAGCGCCCACGGCACCAATGCGGCGAGCGCGGTGATGGCCGGGTTCCAGGTGGTGGTCGTCGCCTGCAACGACCGGGGCGACGTCGACCTCGACGATCTGCGGGCCAAGGCCGACGCCGCGGGCGACCGGTTGGGCGCGGTGATGGTCACCTACCCGTCGACCCACGGCGTGTTCGAGCCCGGGATCCGGGAGCTGTGCGCCATCGTGCACGACCGCGGTGGACAGGTCTACGTCGACGGGGCCAACCTCAACGCACTGGTGGGGCTCGCCCGCCCGGGCCGCTTCGGCGCCGACGTGAGCCACCTCAACCTCCACAAGACGTTCTGCATCCCCCACGGCGGGGGCGGACCGGGCGTCGGACCGATCGGCGTGCGAGCGCACCTCGCCCCGTTCCTTCCCGGCGACCCGCTCGCCGATCCGGGCACCCAGGCCGCCGGCCCGGTGTCGGCCAGCCGGTTCGGTTCGGCGTCCATCCTGCCGATCTCGTGGGTGTACATCCAGCTGATGGGCGCCGACGGGCTGCGCCGGGCGTCGATCGACGCGATCCTGTCGGCCAACTACGTGGCCCGCCGCTTGGCCGATCACTATCCGACGCTCTACACCGGCGAGCACGGCCTGGTCGGCCACGAGTGCATCCTCGACCTCCGTCCCCTGACGAAGGCCACGGGCGTCACCGTCGACGACGTGGCCAAGCGGTTGATGGACTACGGCTTCCACGCACCCACGATGAGCTTCCCGGTCGCGGGCACGCTGATGGTCGAGCCGACCGAGAGCGAGACCCGACGCGAGCTCGACCGCTTCTGCGATGCGATGATCGCCATCCGGGCCGAGATCGACCGCGTGGCCGCCGGCGAGTGGCCGGTCGAGTCCAGCCCGCTGCGCCATGCGCCGCACACCGCCGAGGACCTGTTGGGCGTGTGGGACCGGCCCTACTCGCGTGAGCTGGGGGCGTTTCCGCTCGCCGGTCTGCGGGCGTCGAAGTACTTCCCGCCCGTGTCACGCATCGACGCCGCGTACGGCGATCGCCACCTCGTGTGCTCGTGCGAGCCGCTCGAGGTGCTGGCCAGCGGCTGATCCCCGACCGCGCCCTCGGCCGAAAGGTACGCTCCGCCCATGTCCGACACGGGAGCCGGCTTCGGCGACATCTTCGCGCTGCTCGGTGCGCCGAACCCGTTCAAGGAGGCCACTCGAACCCTTGATCAGCTCCGTCGTGCCATCGACGAGTTCTTGAACTCGGTCGAGAACTTCAACCGCACCATGGCATCGCTGAACGAGACCGCCGAGCGGGTCAACCGGCTGCTCGACGACGTGGAGCAGCCGATCCGCGTGGTCATGCCGCAGATCACCCGGTCCATCAAGGCCGCCGACGCCATGATGAACCAGCTCAGCGGCCCGATCGAGCGGGTCGCACCCGGGCTCTCCCGCCTCGCCGACACGCTCAACTCGCCGGTGGTCACCGCACTGCCCACCGACCTCACCGATGCCGTCGCGTCGCTGCGTGAGCTGGCTCGTCACATGCAGCCCCTCACCCAGCTCGCCGAGTCCGCCTCGTCCATGTTCGGGTTCCGCTCACTGCTGCCCAGTCCTGCACGGCCACCCGCACCCACTGCCCCGGCGGCGGACGAGCGGCCGCACACCACCAGGGTCACCACGGTGCTCTTCGAGAAGCCCCCGGCGGAGCGGACCACGCCGCCGAAGCCCGCGCCGCCGGCGAAGAAGACCGCCGGCGCGAAGAAGCCGAGCACCAAGAAGGCGGCCGCCACCAAGAAGACCGCGGCCGCTCGGAAGACCACGGGAGCCAAGACCACGAGGAAAGCCCCGGCCAAGCGCGCCGGCGCGCCGAGCCGCGAGCGGTCCTCGTAGGAACCCGAGGTCAGGAGCGCTTGGCCACGAACGGCGGCCGGACCACCCGGCCCGCCAGACGGGTGCCGCGCACGTCGACGTCGACGGCTGTGCCCTCGTCGATCTCCGGCGCCAGGAACGCGAGCGCGATCCCGTGACCGAGCACGGGCGAGAAGTTGCCGCTGGTCACCGTGCCGACGACGGCGTCGCCGGCCAGCACGTCGCACCCCTCGCGGGGTGGCCGGCGGCCCTCGGTGGTGATCCCCCGCAGGCGCCGTGAGACCCCGGCGGCCTTCTCGACTTCGAGCGCGTGCCGGCCGCGAAAGCTCTCCTTGCGCCAGGCGACCACCCACTCGAGGCCGGCCTGCAACGACGTGATCCCCGGTCCCAGCTCGTGGCCGTGGAGCGGAAGCCCCGCCTCGAGGCGCAGGGTGTCGCGGGCGCCGAGACCGGCGGGGCGAACCCCCTCGGACGTGATGGCATCCCAGAGCTGGCGAGCCTCGTCGGCCGGCACCGCGATCTCCACGCCGTCCTCACCCGTGTACCCGGTGCCGGCGACGACGCACGGGATCCCCTGCCAGACCAGCCGCTCGACCCGGAACCGACCGACCTCGGCCGCGGCCGGGAACACCAGACCGAGGCGGGAGCGGGCGCGGGGACCCTGCACCGCCAGCACGGCCCGGGAGCGGGTGGTGTCCTGGCCCCCGAGCGCCTCGGTCACCCGGCCGGTGTTCGAGGCGTTCGGCATCACGTCGAAGGTCTCCTCGTCGACCCACCAGACGATGATGTCGTCCAGGACCGAGGCGTCGTGCTCGTCGAGGAGGTGGGTGTACTGCGCCCGGCCGGGCCCGATCTTCGTGAGGTCGTTGGAGAGCGCCCACTGCAGGCGGTGGAGGGCCTCCGGGCCCACCACCTGCACCGTGCCGAGGTGCGACACGTCGAAGACGACGGCGTCGTCACGGCAGGCCAGGTGCTCCACGATCGTCCCGTCGGGATAGGCGATGGGCATCTCCCATCCGCCGAAGGGCACCATCTTGGCGCCGGCGGCCAGGTGCGCGTCGTGGAGGGGCGAGCGCTCGAGCTCGTCCACTGCTCAGGTCCCGACGGCGGCCACCACGGCGTCACCGGCGCCGGGGTGCAGCTCGACGAGGCGGGCGTCGACGTCGTCCTTCACCCCGGCGAGCGGCAGGACGTTGAGCACCCCCTGGCCGCGGCGGAGCACGTCGACGAGCTCGTCGCCCTCGCAGAGCACGACCGACGAGCCACTGATCACGATGTGAGCCGACGAGATGTCGCTGTCGACGTGCTCACGGAGGTAAGCGAAGACCTCGCGGACGTTCTCGAGGCGGATCCCGGCGTCGAGCAGGTTCTTGATGACCTTCAGCTCGAGCAGGTCGCGGTACGAGTACCGACGCCGGCTCCCACTGCCCCGCGCATCGGTCAGCGACGGACGGACCAGGTCGGTGCGCGCCCAGTAGTCGAGCTGACGGTACGTGATGCCGACGATCTGGGCCGTCTGCGTGCCGCTGAAGCCTGCCTCGCTCATCCGGCGCTCCCCTCCTGTGCGGCGCTCGTCCCGTGCCCACGGATCACACGGGCGTAGTTACGCCGGTGTCGGAGGCTACGGGAGCGGCGCGGGCGCGTCAAGCGACGAGGCACCGCGGGACCAGTACGAGGCTGGACGCGCTGGAGGGCCCCCGAAGGGGCCCTCCAGCGACGCACCGCTCACCGGGACGGGTGGATCAGTCCTTCTTCGGGTCGCCGACGCAGCTGAAATCGGACAGGACGAGGCGGCCGGGGACCGACCCGGTCGACGCCGACACGAGACTCGCGTTGCCCTCGGTGGTCACGTAGTAGTGGTTCACGGACTGCAGCACCTTGCTCGGGTTGACCGTGTACGTGCTCGTGCCGCCGTTCACGTTGAAGGTGGCGGTGAGCGGACCCGTCTGACCACCGGTCTGGTTGTTGACGAAGTGCCAGCGACCGCTGCCGTCACAGGTCTGACCACTGCCATTGCTGAGGGTGGCCGCAGCCACCGGCACCACCGCGGCGAGCGTGGCGGCCGTAGCCAGCGCTGCACCAATCACCATCTTCTTCATCGGGTCCCCAATCTCCGTTGCACCGGGCGGTGCGTCGGGTGGCTCCCGCTCGTCGTCACCGCCTGTGCCGCACGGTAGGGACGGCCACCACGGTGGGTCAATGACCATGACGGAATTCTGAGGGAGCTCCTGACGAAATCTTGACGTTTGGGCCCTTGCGCTCGCGTAGCGTGTCGGATCCGACGCGCGCGGTGGCTCACTCCGGCTCTGGTCCCACCGCCACGACGAGCGCCGTTCGCAGGCCATCGGGCAGCGTCGACAGGTCGATGTCGGCCCACGTCCGGTTGTTGTCGCGGTTCGACTCTCGGAACCAGGCGCGCTCGTCGACCTCCGCCCACAGCCGGTACTTCCCGTCCGGCAGGTCGGTCACGTCGATGCTCTGCCCGGGCAGGGAGAAGATGTACGTGTCCCCCCAGCCGGGGGACAGTCCCATGAAGAAGGAGTCGTCCTCCTCGGTGCCGCAACCCGCCGGCTTGTACTGCGGCTCCTCAGGACCTCGGTCGACCACGTGGTCGGTGTCGAAGAAGCAGAACCCGACCTTCTGGTCGACCCACCCCTCGACCCCCTCGATCGGCGCGCCTGACTCGTCGAGGGGCACCAGCCGGTAGCTGGCCACCCGGGACACGTGCCAGTGGAAGTGCCCGTCGCCGCCCCACACCATCTCCGCGTCGGTCGGCACCACCTCGGCGCCACTGTCGCTGTAGGGGACCTCCTGGTCGACCTCCCAGGTGTCGCCGCCAGTCCGAACGCCGCGGAGCACGAAGTCGCCATCGCCGACGTTCACCAGCAGTGAGGTGAACCGGATGATCGTCGACCCACCGGGCTCGCTCAGCACGTTCAGCGTGGTCGGCGCAGCGGGGACGAGGTCCGGCAGCACCGCCTCACCCACCGGCGGGCCCGTGTCCCACGCCGGGCCCTCAGCGGCGTCGTCATCCCCGCACGCCGCAAGTGCCACCACGCCGATGGTCAGCGCCGCCACCCACGGCGCGCCACGCCGCCGAGAACGTCGTCCGAGTGCCCACATGACCGGCCACTCTACGGGCGCCACCCCTTCCGTTCTGGTCCCGGGAAGTAGCGCTCAGCGCTACTTCCCGGGACCAGAACAAGGGACAGCGACGGAAGCGGAGCCGGTCAGCCGGCGAAGTCTTCGGGGTTCACGTGCTCGATGAAGTCGCGGAACTCGTCGAGGATCTCCTCGGCCTCTTCCTCGTCGGCGGCCTCGGGCAGCTGACCGGCCTCGTCGAGCACATCCTCGGCGGCGAAGATCGGCGTGCCCAGGCGCACCGACAGCGCGACGGCGTCGGACGGGCGAGACGAGATGGTCAGCAGCCGGTCGCCCACTCGGATGTGCAGCTCGGCGAAGAACGTGTGGTCGCGCATCTCGGTCACCACGATGCGCTCGAGCGAGCCGCCGAGCTCGCCCACCACGGTCGCCAGCAGGTCGTGGGTGAGGGGGCGGGGCGGGACGATCCCCTCGAGGGCATAGTGGATCGCGCTGGCCTCGGGGCCGCCGATGTAGATGGGCAGCACTCGCTGCGGGTCGGCCTGCTCACGCAGCATCATCACCGGAGCGTTGGCCGGCACCTCGAGGCGCACTCCGATCAGCTCCATCGGGACCACGGCCCGAGCGTACCCGCGCCGCTGCGCGGTGTCGTCCCGGGCGATCAGCGGCCGTCGAGGTACTGGCTGAGCTGCTGGGCGACCAGCGCCTCGTGCAGGCGCGACCCCAGCGCCATGAGCTCGCGCAGCAGCTGGACCGACTCCTCGCGCGCCTGGGGGTTGCGCTGACGCATCAGTGGCAGCACGCGCTGCTCCAGCAGGCCGGTCTCACGCTCGGCCGACGTGCGCCACGCCCGCAGGTGGCGGACCTCGATGCCGAGCCGGGCGAATCGCGCCGCGACCTCGGCGACCTCGCAGGCCCTGGCGTCGAACACGGTAACGTCGCCTTGGCGGCGCCCGCTGACGAGGCCGAAGGACTCGAGGTCGTCGAGCACCTCGGCGTCGATGCCGGTGGCCGCGACGAGCTCCTCGCGGCTGAGCGAACCCACGTCGTCGAGCGCGGCGCGGACCGCAGCCTGGTGCCTCGCGCGCTCCGGCTCGGCCGTCGCCGGCGGTGGGTGATCGGCCGAGCGCGATCCCGACGACCGCCCCACGGTGCGGGCGCTCGGGTGCGTCCGGGTCGCCGCCGGCGGCACCTCGTCGGCGATCTCGTCGCTCCCGTCGTCACCAGCCGTCACGGCCTCCCGTTCCGGCGCCACGGCCACCGCCGCGTCGGACGGCTCGGGCTGCGCCCCCCCGTCCGCCAGCTCGACGTTGCGGATCCCGCGGGGTGGTGTCGCCCACGACGGGATGGCGGACGGGTCGGTCTCCCCGTCGCCCTCCTCGAGCCGGTCCTTGATGACCTTCAGCGGGAGGTAGTGCTCACGCTGCTCGCGCAAGATGTAGCGCAGGCGCTCGACGTCGACCTCGTAGAACTTCCGGTAGCCGGACGGTGTCCGCTCCGGGTCGATGAGACCCTGGCTCTCGAGGAAGCGGATCTTGGAGATCGTGACGTCCGGGAACTCCTCGAGGAGGAGGCCGAGGACCTCGCCGATCGACAGGTAGGGGCGCTCGGTCACGGGACGCTCGCCGGTCGGTCGAAGAACACGAGACGGAACTTGCCGACCTGCACCTCGTCGCCCTGATGCAGCTGCACCTCGTCGATGCGTTCCTGGTTGACGTAGGTGCCGTTCAACGACCCGGCGTCGCGCACCACGTAGGCGCCGTCCGCCCGTCGCTCGATCTCGGCGTGGCGGCGCGACACGGTGATGTCGTCGAGGCTGATTTCGCTGTCCGGGTGGCGGCCGAGATGGGTGACCGACTCGCGGAGCGAGAACCGCTCACCGGCCTGGGCCCCCGAGCGGACCACCAGCACGGCGGCACCCTCCGGGATGGCGTCGAGGTCGACCACGACGTCGTCGCTCTGGCCCGGCGCGTCCTGGAGGGGGTCGACCTTCGCCAGCGTGATCGTGCGATCGCCGGCCGTGTCCAGCGCCGTTCCGCACGCCGAGCAGAAGAACGAGCCCGGCGGGTTGCGATGGCCGCACCGGTTGCAGAACACGTACGAGTCGGTCACTGCGCTAGCCCTCCACCAGGGCTCGGTAGGCGGCGGCATCCATCAGCGCGTCGAGCTCGCCGGGATCGGACATCTCGATCTCGCAGATCCACCCATCGCCGTAGGGATCGCGGTTGAGCGCGTCGGGCTGGTCCGCCAGGTCGCTGTTGACCTCGACCACGGTGCCCGACACCGGCGCGAAGACGTCCGACACCGACTTGGTGCTCTCGACCTCGGCGAAGGACCCCCCGGCGGTCACGGTGGTGCCCAGCGAGGGCAGCTGCACGAACACGACGTCGCCGAGCGCGTCCTGGGCGTAGTCGGTGATGCCAACTCGCACCCGGTCGCCGTCCCGGCGCACCCACTCGTGGTCGGTCGAGTAGCGGAGATCGTCGGGGACGTTCATGGGTTCAACCGTAGCGCCGCTCGTCGTGTCGGTCGCCGTGGCACTCAGCGCACCAGCTGGCGGATCCGCCGGACGTACTCCTGGGCCAAGCGCCGAGCCTCGGCGTCGCTCGCGGCCTCGGCCCAGACGTGGGTGACGGGCTCGTCGGGGTCGGGCAGGGCCAGCACCCAGCCGTCGGGGTACTTCACCTTGACGCCGTCGACGAGGACGATGTCACGCCCGGACAGCTCGACCAGCGACCGCATCACCATCCCCTTCTGCTCCCACGGGGTGACGACCGTGTCGTGGGTGAGGTGCACCTTCGGCAGGGCGTCGACCACGGCCGAGAGCGCCGTGTCGCTGCGAGCGATCAGGTCGAGCAGCTTCAGCAGCGCCCCGGCGGCATCGAAGGCGGGCAGGAAGCCGGGCAGGATGTAGCGGCCCTCGCCGTCGGCGGCGAAGCCGACCGCCGGGTCGCTCGCTGCCGCCATGAGCGCCGGCGTGGAGATCTTCGTCTGACGGACCTTCACGCCCTGGGCCTCGGCCAGCGTGATGGCGTGCTCGGTGACGTTCACCGGCAGGGCGATCGAGTCGCCCAGCAGGTGGGGGCACACGAGCTGCACGTAGGCCAGCAGCACCTCGGTGTCGGTGAGCAGGCGGCCCTGGTCGTCGACGACGGTGAGGCGCTCGCCATCGGGGTCGATCACTGCGCCGAGGTGCGCACCGGAGGCCCGCACGAGGCCGGCCACCCGCTCGACGCCTGCGCCCTGGTCGAAGGCGAGGCGCGAGGCGGTGGACACGTACGGGTTCACGGCCAGCACGTCGGCACCGAGCTTGCTGAGCAGCGTCGGCATCACGGTGCTGGTCGCGCCGTACGAGTAGTCGACCACCAGCTTGAAGCCGTGGGCGCGGATCGCCGCCTGCTCCACGGTGGCCTCGAGCGACACGGTGTAGTCCTCGAGCGCCCGCGGCGGGAACTGGATGTCGCCCACCTCCTCGGGCAGCACCCGGCGGTAGTCCTCGCGCTGGAACAGCCGCTCGATCTTTCGCTGGGCGTCCTCGGAGATGTCGGTGCCGGACGTGTCGAAGAACCGCACGAGCACCCGCTGGGGGTCCTCGGGGTGGAGCCGCACCGTGAGCCCGCCGACGGCGCGCGGCGAGCGCACCAGCCAGCGCGTCACGGGCACGGTGGCGACCTCGAGGTCGAGCACATCGACGCCGGCAGCGTTGAGGCCCGCCATCATCGCCCGCTTCAGCATCCGGGCCGACCGGCTGGAGTCGCGCGACGTGACCACGGTGACGCCCTTGCGCAGCGAGGTGCCGTAGGCCATGGCCACCTTGGTGGCGAGCTCGGGGGTGACGTCGACGTTGGCCAGCCCGCTCACGCCGTCGCGCCCGAACAGGCTGCGGGCACCCTTGCTCTCCCAGACGATCGAGGTGTTGACGACGGCGCCGTCCTCGACGGTCTTGAACGGGTAGATCTTCACGCCGTCGGACACGGAGGCGCCCGAACCGACGAACACCTCGTCCCCGAGGACCGCACCTTCCTCGATGCGCACGTTGGAGCGGATGCTCGACGACCGCCCGATGACCGCGCCCCGCAGCCGGCTGCCCTGGCCGACGTAGACGTTGTCGTGCAGCACCGAGCGCTCGATGTGCACGTCGTGCATGACCCGGACGTTCGAGCCCAGCACCGTGTACTCGCCGATGTGGCTGCCCGCTTCGACCTTCACGCCGGGGCCGATGACCGCGGGGCCGTCGACGACGGCGTCCGGCGACACCTCGGCGCCCTCGGCCAGCCAGATCCCCTGGTTGACCCGGAACCCGGGGATGTCGAGGCGGACCTTCTCGTCGAGCACGTCCTTGTGCGAGCCGAGGTACGCCTCGAGCGTGCCGACGTCCTCCCAGTAGCCCTCGGCCACCGCGCCGTACAGCGGCAGGCCCTCGCTGAGCAGCCGGGGGAAGACCTCGCTCGAGAAGTCGACACTGCGACCCTCGGGGATGAAGCGGAAGATGTCGGGCTCGAGGACGTAGATGCCGGTGTTGATGGTGTCGCTGAACACCTGGCCCCAGGTGGGCTTCTCGAGGAAGCGTTCGATGGTGCCGTCCTCGCGGGTGATCACGATGCCGAACTCGAGCGGGTTCTCCACCGGGGTGAGGCCGATCGTGGCGACCGCACCCCGCTCGTCGTGGTACTTCCAGATGGCGCCGAGGTCGATGTCGGTGATGACGTCGCCGGAGATGACGAGGAACCGCTCGTCGAGGAGGTCGCGGGCGTTGCCGACGCTGCCGGCCGTGCCGAGCGGGACGGCCTCGTGGGCGTAGTGGATCGTGATGCCGAGCTCGCTGCCGTCGCCGAAGTAGGTCTTGATGGCGTTGGCGAGGAACGCCACGGTGACGACGATCTCGTCGACGCCGTGCTGGCGCAGCAGGTTGATGACGTGCTCCATCATCGGCCGGTTGGCGATGGGGAGCATGGGCTTGGGGGCGTTGGAGGTGAGCGGCCGGAGCCGGGTTCCCTCGCCGCCCGCCATGATGACCGCCTTCACCGGTGCTCCCTTCGAGCTGTGCGTCCTGCCGCCAGATTGGCACGGATGGTGGGCACGTAGAGCGCTGCCGCGTACCAGCTGATGACGAGCCCGGGGATGCCCAGGACCCAGCCGGTGATCCACATGAGGTCGGAGTAGGCGGCGTCGCCGGTGCCGATGAGCAACCCCGGGATCGCGAACATCAGCAGGAACGTGCCGAGCTTGCCCCACCACGTCACGCCGAAGCGCTGCATGCCGAGCAGCGTCGCCACCACCATCGCCGCACCGACCAGCGCCTCGCGCACGAGCACCAGCACGCAGAACCAGCGCGGTACCCCCCCGTCGATGATGATCGCCACCATCGACACGATGAACAGCAGCCGGTCGGCCACCGGGTCGAGCACCTTGCCGAGCTCGCTCCCCTGGTGGAACCGGCGGGCGATCCAGCCGTCGACCCAGTCGGTCGCGCCGAGGATGCCGAGCAGCCACCCGGCGGCGACGGGATCGTCCCGGCCGAGGAGGAGCCAGACGAACACCGGCAGGCACGCCAGGCGCACCAGCGTGATGAGGTTCGGGACCGTCAGGATGCGGTCGCTGAAGACGCTGGGGGGCGCACCACCGACGCCGGCAGCCGGGGCGGACGGACCGGACACGGCCGCATCGTACCGGTGCGGTCGCGCTGTGCCCTGCCCCGTACCATCAGCGGCGATGGCGACCATCTTCACGCGGATCATCCGGGGTGAGATCCCGGGAACCTTCGTCTGGCGCGACGAGCGCTGCGTGGTATTCCTGTCCATCAACCCGATGGCGACGGGGCACGCCCTCGTCGTGCCGATCGACGAGGTCGACCACTGGATCGACGCCGATCCGGACCTCATGCAGCACCTGTTCCGGGTCGCCCACATCGTCGGCCGGGCCCAGCAGCGAGCATTCGGCTGCCAGCGGGTCGGCATGATCATCGCCGGCTACGAGGTCCCGCACCTGCACGTGCACGTCATCCCCACCGACGACATGAGCCAGTTGAGCTTCGCCAACGCCGCCCGTTCCGTGGAGCGCGCCGCACTCGACGCCGCCGCCGCCCGGCTCCGCAGCGCCCTGTCGGACCTGGGCCACGCCCCCGCCACGTGACCCCTCTGCAGATGGTCAGGCCGGCTCGATGAGCTCCGGACCCTTGTTGCGCACGTTGTTCACCGCTGTCGAGACAGCCCTGACCTCGAGGAGGTCGTCGTCCGCCGGCACCAGGAGCCCCTGCAGCGTCGCCAGGTCGTCGCACCCGGGGTCGAGCCAGGTGGACCAGGCCGACGCCACCAGGATCACGGGCATCCGGTCGTGGATCGGAGCCATGGTCGCGTTGGCGCCGGTGGTGATGAGCGTGCACGAGTGCAGCCACGGCGCGTCCGGACCGGCCTCCCGGTCGCGCCACGTCGACCACAGCCCGGCGACCGCCAGCGGCTGGCCGTCGACCCGGGTGACGTACATCGGCTGCTTGGCGGGGGTGCCCTTCGCCGTGAGCGGGCCGTCCGGCGAACCCGGGCGCCACTCGTAGAAGCCGTCCATCGGCACCAGGCAGCGGTGCTTGCGCAGCGCACCCTTGAACGCGTTCTTCTGGGCGAGCGTCTCGGCTCGGGCATTGATCATCCTCTGGCCGATCTTGACGTCCTTGGCCCACGCTGGCACCAGGCCCCAGTGGAAGATCTGCACGTGGCGCGTCCCGTCCGGCGCCTGGACCACGGCGTAGATGTCGTTCGTCGGTGCCACGTTGTAGCTCGCGCCCAGCGTGGCACCGGGCGCAACGTCGAGCTCGGCGCCGAAGAAGCCGGCAATCGCCTGCGGGGTGCTCGACGACACGAAGCGGCCGCACATGCCCGCTGAACCTACTCCGAGCCGCCACCGGCTAGGTTCTGACGGACCGTCAGACACGCCTGCTGTCGCACTGGGGGACGCACGCACATGGTCGATCTCGGGTTCCGACCCTTCGACGCCGACAACCACTACTACGAGGCGACCGACGCCTTCACCCGCCACATCGAACCCTCGATGCGGTCTCGCTGCATGCAGTGGGCCGAGATCGGTGGCCGGCAGCGGCTGCTCGTGGGCGGCAAGGTCAACCGCTTCATCCCGAACCCGACGTTCGACCCGGTGGCCAAGCCGGGTGCGCTCGACCTGTACTTCCGCGGCAAGGTGGCCGGAGCCGACCTGCGCTCGATGTTCGGCGAGCTCGACCCGATCAGCCCGGCCTACCGCGATCGCGATGCCCGCCTCGCCGTCATGGACGCCCAAGGACTCGACGGGGCGCTGTTCTTCCCGACGCTGGCCGTGGGCATGGAGGAGTCGTTGCGCCACGACGTGCCGGCGCTGCTCGCCGCGTTCCGAGCCTTCAACCGCTGGGTCGACGAGGACTGGGGCTTCGCCTACCGCGACCGGATCTTCGCCGCGCCCTACGTGACGCTCGCCGACCCGGACTGGGCGGTCGCCGAGCTCGAGTGGGCGCTCGAGCGTGGCGTGCGGGTCGTCGTCATGCGCACCTCCCCCGTGCCGGTGGCCGGCGGCGGGACCCGCTCGCCGGGCGACCCGGTGTTCGACCCCTACTGGGCCCGAGCGGCCGATGCCGGTGTGCTCGTCGCGTTCCACTCCGGCGATGCTGGCTACGGCCGCTACATCGACGACTGGGAGCCGAGCGGCGACTTCCGGGCGTTCAACTTCTCTCCCCTGCGCACGATCACCGGCGACCGGGCACCGTTCGACATGTTCGCCGTGCTCACCTGCCACGGCGTGCTCAGCCGCCACCCGCGCCTCAAGCTCGCGTCCATCGAGGCGGGCAGCGACTGGGTGGCCCCGCTGCTCAAGAAGCTGAAGAAGGCGTACGCCCAGCAGCCTCACGCCTTCGCCACCGATCCCGTCGAGCAGCTGCGCGAGCACCTCTGGGTCTCGCCGTTCTACGAGGACGACATCCGTGCGCTGGCCGACGCCATCGGTGTTGACCACGTGCTGTTCGGCAGCGACTACCCCCACGCCGAGGGGCTCGCCGAGCCGAGCGCCTTCGTCCACGACCTCGCCGGCTTCGACGACACCGAGGTCCGCACGATCATGCGCGACAACGCCCGCTCGCTGATCGGAGCGTGACGTGACGATGCCAGCCCTCGGCCCCGGCGGCATCGGCGTCGTCGAGACGATGATGGGGTTCCCCGACCCCGATCCCCGGCGGCTCTACGAGTTCTTCCGCGGCCAGATCCGTGACGCGGAGAGCAAGGCGACGGTGTTCCCGGTCGAGTACCTGTTCAAGGACAACGTGCCGGGCGCGATGCCCGAGACGCTCGACCCCGTGCAGGTGGCGCTCGACACCATGGACCACTTCGGCATCGACGTGTCGCTCGTCGGCGTGGACGGCGAGGCCGGTCGCCGGGCGGTCCTCGAGCACCCCGGCCGCTTCGTCGGCTCGGTCAGCGCCGATGGGAACAACGGCGTCGACGAGGTGCGCAAGATCCGCCGCGCCCATGCCGAGCTGGGCATCCGGGCCGTCACCACGTTCCCGGCCGGCTGCAGCCCCCAGCTGCCCATCGACCACGCTCGCTGGTACCCCATCTACTCGACGTGCGCCGAGCTCGGCCTGGCCCTGTTCGTGTGCGCCGGCATCCCCGGCCCTCGCCTGCCATCGATGTGCCAGCACGTCGAGCTGCTCGACATCGTCTGCTACGACTTCCCCGAGCTCACCATCGTCACCCGCCACGGCTGCGAGCCGTGGACCGAGCTGGCGGTGAAGCTGATGCTCAAGTGGCCGAACCTCCACTACTCCACCAGCGCGTTCGCCCCCCAGCACTACAACCGAGCGATCATCGACTACGCCAACACCAGGGGCGCCGAGCGCGTGCTCTACGCAGGGTACTGGCCGATGGGGCTCACCTACGAGCGGATCTGGGGCGACATGCCCGGCGTGCCGTTCCGTGACCACGTCTGGCCGAAGTTCCTGCGCGACAACGCCCGCCGGGTGCTCGGACTCGACACCTGATCCGCCGCTCGCACCCGTACGATCGATCCGGTGCGAACGGCGCTGACCCGGCAGGCCGTCCTGGTGGTCACCCTGGCCGTGACCGCCGGGTGCGCGAGCTCACGCGGGTCGGCTGCTCCCAGCACGGCGGCGCCCACCACGGCCGTCACCGCTGCCCCCTCCACCACGCGGGTCACCACCGCACCGTCCACCCCGACGAGCTCCTCGACATCGACGACCTCCACGACGTCGACCACGGTCCCGGACCGCTTCGACGCAGCGGCTTTCGACCTCGTCGTCCGAGCGGCCACCGTGGACCGTGGCGCCCGAGCGGTGGGCCTCGCAGTGGTGAAGGACGGCACGCTCGTGCACGAGGCCGCCTACGGGGTCGAGGACCCCACGACCGCACGCCCGGCAACCACGGCGAGCCGCTTCCGCCTGGCCAGTATCTCGAAGGTGCTGACCGCCACCGTGGTCATGGACCTCGTCGAGGACGGCCTGCTCCAGCTCGACGGCCCCGTCCTCCCCCGGATCGCCAGCGCCCTCGGTGTCGCCCCCGCCGACCCCCGGATGCCGGCCGTCACGCTGCGTCAGCTGCTCTCGCACACCTCGGGGTTCGCCCCGGGCGCGACGCTCTACTTCGACGGCGGGGCAGCGACATGCCCCGACGCCGCACGCATCGCGCTGTCGGGGGCCCTCGCCTGGGACCCGGGCACGCACTTCCGCTACAGCAACACCAATTTCTGCCTGCTCGGCCTGGCCATCGAGGCAGCGACCGGCCTGCCCTACGAGTGGGTCGTCGACGCCCGCCTCCTCCATCCGTTGGGCATCACGGACATGCGCCTGGCCGGCACCCACGACGTCCAGCCCGGCGACGTGGTCCACCCCTCCGGAGCGAGCCGGAGGTACATGGAGCCGCTGTTCGCCGCCGGGGCGTGGATCGGCACGGCGACCGACGTGGCGAGCGTCCTGTCGGTGCTGGCCCGGGCCGACGGCCCGCTCGACCCTGCGTCCGTCGCCGCCATGCGGACACCCATCAGCCTGGCCTCCCCCGACCCTGAGTGGACGTACGGGCTGGGGCTTCGGCTGTGGGTCGACGGGTCCTGGGGACACACCGGCACCGTCGAGCAGACGCGTGCCATCGTGCTCGCCACCCCACCGGGCTACGTGGTCAGCTTGCTCGTCAGCGGTGAGGTGCCGCCGTCCGACGACCTGCGGGGGGTCGTGGCGTACGCGCTGGTCGCGGCCACCAGCTGAGCGAGCTCAGCTCCCTGCCTCGAGCTGCGCCAGCACGTCCTGGAGCCGCTCCGGGCATCCGGCCGCGAGCAGCCGCAGGTCGGAGCCCACGTTCACCATCAAGTTGACGGTGAACCGGAACTGCTCGTCGGTGTCCTCGCAGTCGTGGCGGGCCAGCGCGACGAGCTGCTCCGGGTCGGGCGAGTCCGGGTAGATCTCGGCGACGGCCTCCCGCACCGCGCCCTCGTCGAATGACGGCGGGGCGTCGTCGTCGCCACAGCCCGCCACCGTCACGACCGCTGCCAGCGCCACGACGGCGCGAACCGGGCTCACGACCGCACTGTAGGCCGCGAGTCGGTCGCCGTTCGTGCGACGATGGGCACATGGGCACCGCCGACGACCCGCCGCGCGGCACCCGCGTCGACCTCGATGGCGCGTCGAAGTCGTACGAGATCGGCGACGTCACGGTCCACGCGCTCAGCGACATCGACCTGCACGTCGACGAGTCGTCGTTCGTCGTCATCCTCGGACCGTCCGGCAGCGGCAAGACGACGCTGCTGAACCTCATCGGCGGCCTCGACCGGGCGACGGGCGGATCGGTGCGGGTCGCTGGACAGGACCTGACTGCGCTGTCACGGTCCGAGCGCTTCGAGTTCCGCCGAACCGCGGTCAGCTTCATCTTCCAGACCTTCAACTTGCTGCCGGGGCTGACGGCTTGGGAGAACGTGGAGTTCGGCGCCGACGTGGCGGGTCGCCCCCGCGCTCGGGACCGTGCCCGCGAGGCCCTCGCCGCCGTGGGTCTGCAGGCGCGGTTCGACCACTTCCCGTACCAGCTCTCGGGTGGAGAGCAGCAACGGGTCGCCATCGCCCGGGCCCTGGCCACCGAGAACCCCATCCTGCTCGCCGATGAGCCAACCGGCGAGCTCGACTTCCGTACCGGCGTGCAGATCCTCCAGCTCCTGCGGGATCAGGCCAACAAGGGTCTCACCGTGCTCGTGGTGACCCACAACCGCGAGATCTCGCGCGTCGCGGACCGCGTCGTCGAGCTGAGCAGCGGCCGCATCGTGCGCGACGGGCCGCCGGTCGGGGGTCGGGCCGCCGTCGGCGACCTGCAGTGGTGAGCGACGGTGGCGATTCGGCGCTCGCTCCTCCTGCGGTGGTCGTGGCGTGACCTTCGCCGGCGCTGGGGCTCGGTGATCGTCATCGCGGTGATCATCGCGATCGGCACCGGGGTCTACGCCGGGCTGGGCAGCACGGGTCGGTGGCGACGCATGTCGAACGACGCCAGCTTCGAGGCGCTGAGGATGCACGACCTGCGGGTCAGCCTCGACGCCAACACGTTCGTCGACGAAGGAGCGCTGCTCGCCCTGATCGACCAGCTCCCGGCGGGCTCGGTGGCATCGGCGGCCGAGCGCCTCGAGGTGCCGACCCAGGTCGACGCCTCCACGGCGCCCGAGGCCATCCTGGTGCCCGGCCGCCTGGTCGGCACCGATTTGGCCGTCGAGGCGGGCGTCGACGCGCTGCACCTCGATCGTGGCCGGCTCCCCAGCGAGGGATCGGACCCGCCGGAGCTGGTGCTGGAGCAGAAGTTCGCCGACCACTACGGGCTGGAGCCGCCCGGCGCAGCCGTGCTGTCCGGCGGGCGCGACGTCGTCGTCACCGGCCTCGGCGACACCCCTGAGCACTTCCTGGTCAGCGGCGAGCGAGACGTCGCGTTCCTGGCCGAGGCGAGCTACGCAGTGCTGTTCGGCGCCATCGGCGACGTCCAGCGCCTGAGCGGGCTCGAGGGTCGGGTCAACGACCTCGTCATCCGCCTCGTCGACGGCGCCGACCGCGACGCGGCCGAAGCGGCACTGACGTCGGCGGTGGGGGCGCTCCCAGGAGTCAGCGCGACGGTTGCCACCCGCGACGACGACCGGGCCTACCAGCTGCTCTACGACGACATCGAAGGCGACCAGAAGGTCTGGAACGTCCTCTCCGCCTTGGTGCTGGTGGCGGCATCGCTGGCGGCGTTCAACCTGGTCGGGCGCATCGTGGAGGCGCAGCGGCGGGAGATCGGCATGCAGATGGCGCTCGGCGTCTCTCCCGCGCGGATCGCCGTCCGGCCGTTGATGGTCGGGGCACAGATCGCCCTGCTCGGCACCGTGCTCGGCGTGGTCGTCGGGCTCCTCGTCGGCGCCGGGATGCGGCGGCTCCTCGTGGACTTCCTGCCGCTGCCGATCTGGCGCACGCCGTTCCAGGCGGACGTGTTCGCGGTGGCCGCACTGCTGGGCTTCGTCATCCCCTTCGTCGCCAGCGCGCTGCCGGTCCGACGTGCCGTGCGCGTGGAGCCAGTGGACGCGATCCGCACCGCACACCAGCCGGCGCGGGGCCGTGGCCTGGTTCGCCTCAGCCACCGGGTCAAGCTCCCCGGCAACAGCCTCGCCCAGCTGCCCCTGCGCAACCTGATGCGGTCACCGCGCCGGACGGTCCTCACCGCAGTGGGTGTCGGCGCGGCGATCGCGGCGCTGGTCGGTGTGGTCGGGATGCTCGACAGCTTCCGAGCGACGATCCAGCGGGGCGAGGACGAGATCGTGCAGGACCTCCCGGACCGGGTGATGGTCCAGCTGGACGGGCTGGTCCTCGCCGACGGACCCGAGGTCGCCGCCCTCATCGGGTCGCCGCTCGTCGACCGCGGCGATGCCAGCCTCGAGCTGCCCGCCACCGTGCGTACGGCCACCGAGTCCGATGACGAGCAGCTCGACCTGATCGTGGAGGTGCTCGACCTCGACGAGGCGGCGTGGACGCCGACGGTCCGCGACACCGCGCCGGCCACCCAGGGACCGGGCGTGGTGCTGTCGCGCAAGGCCGCCGCCGACCTCGGCGTCGGTGCGGGCGACGCGGTGGTCGTGCGACACCCGGCCCAGGCCGAGACCGGTGGGCTCACCCAGATCGACTCGCAGATGACGGTGGTCGGGCTGCACCCGAACCCGATCCGGGCGCTGGCGTTCGTCGACGCCGCCGATGGCGGCGAGCTGTCGATCCCTCCCCTCGCCAACCGGGTCGACCTCGTCCCCGCCACCGGGGTGAGCTCCGACGAGCTGCGCCGCGCCATGTTCGAGACGCCTGGCGTGGCGTCGGCCCAGCCCGTCGCAGCGCTCACCGGCGTGTTCGACGAGGCGCTGGAGCAGTTCCTCGGGTTCCTCGTGCTGACGGCGGGTGCCGTTCTCGTGATGGCGCTGCTCATCGCGTTCAACTCCACGAGCATCGCCGTGGACGAGCGCACCCGAGAGCACGCCACGCTGTTCGCCTTCGGCCTTCCGGTGCGGCGCGTGGTGTGGACGGTGGTCAAGGAGAACGTCATCGTCGGTGTGCTCGCCACCGTCGTCGGCGTCGGGCTCGGCTACGTCCTCGTGCAGTGGATGGTGAACTCCATCATCGCCAGCACCGTGGCGGACTTCGGCTTCGACGTGGTCATCCGGCCCGCCACGGTGGCGATCGCGCTGTCGATCGGAGTCGTCGCCGTGGCCCTGACGCCGGTGCTCATGTCCCGCCGGCTCCGGCGACTCGACATCCCCGGCGCCCTCCGCGTGATGGAGTGAGGCCCCACCCCTCTCGCCTTCGCGTTCCAGGAGGGGTGGCCGGTACGTTGGGTCGCCGGAGAGGAACGACATGCAGCGCGTGGTCATCATGGGCGCCGGGGGGCGCGACTTCCACACGTTCAACGTGATCTACCGAGACGATCCCAGCGTGGAGGTCGTGGCGTTCACCGCCGCCCAGATCCCGAACATCGACGACCGCACCTACCCCGCCGAGCTGGCCGGTCCCCGCTACCCGAACGGCATCCCGATCCGTCCGGAGGCCGAGCTCGGCGAGCTGATCCGAGCAAACGACGTGGACGAGGTGGTGTTCGCCTACTCCGACGTCGCGTACGACACGGTGATGCACGCGTCGGCCCGAGTGCTGGCCGCCGGACCGGACTTCCGCCTGATCGGGCCCAAGGCCTCAGCCCTCCGGTCGGCCAAGCCGGTGATCGCCGTGTGCGCCACCCGGACCGGGTGCGGCAAGAGCCAGACCAGCCGCGCCGTCGCCCGCCATCTCATCGATCGCGGCCTGTCGGTCGCCCTCGTGCGCCACCCGATGCCCTACGGGAACCTCGGCGAGATGCGGGTCCAGCGCTTCGCCACCCTCGAGGACATCGACGCCACGCACCCGACCATCGAAGAGCGCGAGGAGTACGAGCTGCCGGTGAGCGAGGGCATCGTCGTGTACGCCGGGGTGGACTACGCCGACATCCTCGCCGCCGCCGAGCGCGAGGCCGACGTGGTGCTGTGGGACGGCGGCAACAACGACCTGCCGTTCTTCCAGCCCGACCTGATGATCGTCGTGGCCGACGCGCTCCGGCCCGGCGACGAGACGGCGTTCCACCCTGGGGAGGCGAACCTGCTCCTCGCCGATGTCATCGTCATCAACAAGATCGACGCCGCCGACCCCGACGCCACCGCGGCCGTGGTCGCCGCAGTCGCGGCCGCCAACCCGACGGCCACGCTCGTCACCGCCGCGTCACCGCCGGTGCTCGAACCCGGGCCGCCACTGGCCGGGGCGAGGGTCCTCGTCGTGGAGGACGGCCCCACCATCACCCACGGCGGCATGCCGTTCGGTGCGGCGACGGTTGCCGCCCGAGCAGAGGGTGCCGGCACCCTGGTCGATGCCCGGCCGTATGCCGTGGGGTCGATCGCCGGGGTCTTCGAGCGCTACCCGCACATCGGCCCGGTCCTGCCGGCGATGGGCTACGGCGACCGACAGCTCGCCGACCTGGCCGCCACGATCGCCGCCACGCCCTGCGACGTGGTGGTCACCGGCACGCCCATCGACCTGGCGGCGGCGATGCGCGACCAGCTGGGCCCCGACGCCTTGCACCATCCGGTGCGCCACGTCCGCTACGACCTCGACCCGGCCAGCCAGATCCGCCTGGCCGAGATCGTCGACGGCTGGCTCGACGCTCAGGCCCGCTGAGGCGGCACCGACGCGAGGATCAGCCCAGCGCCGACCGCGCCCAGCGCGCCGGCGGCCAGCGGGATCCCGACGAGACCCAGGACCAACCAGCCGGCGAAGAGTCCGAGGCCGGTCAGGCGGAGGCTCTCGCGGTTCTTTCGACGCCACTCGGTCATGCTCCTGACTTCGGACGGGGGCGCCCTCAAGATGAGTAGTGCGATCGGATCAAACCCCTGGTCACAGCGGGTGCACTGGTCCGCTCGGCCCACCTCGTCTCAAGGAACCCCTCGACAGATAACCGCTATCAGTGTTACTGTGACCACTACACGTGGTGACAGCGGCACGGGGGCCGCCGTTCCACGAACCCAGGGGAAGGGAGCCCGCAGTGTCCGCCAGCTGCCGGATGTGCCTCAGGATCATCGACACCACCCGACGCGGGGCGATCGGGGAGTTCTGCTCCGAGCAGTGCCTCAGAGAGCACCTCGGCGAGGCCCGCCGGATGGAGCGGCGGATCCGCACGGTGGAGCTGTCGCTCGACCGGGCCCGACGGCGGATGCTCCACGGCTGGACCGGCTACGACGAGGCCGCGCTGCGGGAGATGGAGGCCACCCTGGCCCACCTGCGGGCCGAGCACGCGCTCCACGGCGCGCCGGTGACCACCCGCCAGGCCGACGTCGCCGCCGCCGTGGCCTGAGCCCGGGCGCCTCACCTCCCGGCGAGGCGCTCGCGGATCCAGGTCTGCTCGTGGTCGACGGCCGTTCGGGTGTCGCCGGCGACGAAGTCGGCGATCTTGCCCCCGATGAGGGGCACCTTGCACTCGATGGTGACATCGGTGACGTTGCTGCAGCCCTTGGCGCCCTTGGGCGCGAGCCGCAGCGTGCCGTGCACCCGCACCGGGGTCCCCTTCCCCACCACCTCGAACGTGCCGGATCGCACGCCCTTGGCGTCGGGCGCCGACCACGTGTCGGTCTGGGTCACCGCCTGCTTGGGTGACAGCACCTTCTTCGCGAAGCCGGGCAGCTCGAGCGGCACGACGCGCCGGGTGACCAGCGTGACCGACCCGTCGTCGCCCTCGTCGCGGCTGACGAGCGCGATGTCGGAATGGCCGACCGCCTCGTACTTCTCACGTACGGCATCGAAGTCGGTGAGGATGGCGAAGACCTCGTCGGCGGGATGGTCGTAGGTGTGGGTGACCTGGAACTTCACGGTGCTCCTCCTGTCTGGGAATGCGCGTGGCGTCGCTCACGCAGCGCCGCACCCCGGCAGATGTCGACCGGGTCGTCGGCGGGGTCGAACGGCGGCAGCCGATCGGGCGGGACCAGGCACTCGCCGAGGAACACCTCGGCCAGCAACGGCCGGCCGAGCACCTCCCCTGCGCAGGCCACCCCGCCGACCATGGCGCCGGCGATGCCGTGGAGCGCGACCGTGCTCGCCCCGACGAGGTAGAGGCCGTCGACCTCGGTGCGGAACCCGGGGCGACGACGGCCGGACTGCGCCGGCGTGTGTGCGATGCCGTAGGACGTGCCGCCCGTCGACCGCGTGTAGCGCTCCTGGGTGAGCGGGGTCGCGCACTCCACGTGCACGATGTGGTCGCGGAGGGGCCCGAGCACCCGCTCGGCCTGGTCGAGCAGGCGCTCGGTGTACCAGGCCTTGGCCTCGCGGTAGGTGGCGTCACGCCGGTAGCGGGCGCCGTGGGTGGGGCCCTCATCGATGCCGAACGCGCCGTATCCCCGGGGGGCGAGGGTCATGATCTGGAAGTTCGTGTGCCCGGGCGGGCAGAGGTGCGGGTTGCCGGGGTCCTTCAGGCTCGCGAAGCTCAGGTAGGCGAAGGGCACGTGCTCCGGCCGGCCGTCACGGTCGAGCTCGGCAAAGACGGCATCGAGGTCGTCGGTGTCGAAGATCAGGATGTTCGCGTTCGGCTGGCGGCTCGACAGGTCGACGTCGACCACGACGTAGACGCACACCAGCCCCAGGCTCATCGACGCCTGCTCGGCCATCGCCGCCGACCCCCCGGGCAGGTGCTGAGCGCCGACCAGCTCGAGGAGGGTGCGCCGCAGGTCCGAGTTCGCCACCACGACCGGGGCGTGGATCTCCTCGACGGCGTCGGAGTGCACCCCGCCGACGCGCACCCCGTGGACCCGGCCGCCGTCGACGAGGATCTGCTCGACCCTGGTGAGCGTGCGCACCTCGCCGCCGAGCCCTTCGATCACCTCGACGAGGCGGGCGGCGAGCACCTGCCCGCCACCCTCCGGGTAGTAGGCACCAGTGGCGTAGTGCGTGACGAGGAGGGCGTGGATGATCACCGACGCCGTGGCCGGGCCCTCGCCGTACGTGCCGGCGAGGTGCGAGAGCACTGCTTTGGCCGGCCGCGAGAAGCCGCAGTCGTCGAGGAGCGCGCCGAGCGTGGTGTCGGCCAGGGCGTCGATGGTGGGGGTCGGGGCGCCGACGAGCATCCCGGCGAACTCGCTGCCGATCGCCCGCATCGTGCTCGCGTAGCGGTCGAACGCCTCGACCTCGTCCGGGAAGCGCTCGGCGAAGCGCGCCCGGTAGACGTCCCAGCCCTTCGGCACCCGGAACGTGAACTCGGGGAACACCAGCGTGTCGAACCCGTCCGGGTCGAGCTCGCGGAACGTGACCCGGTCGGCCACACCCAGGCCGCGCAGCACGGTCGGGATCGTGCCGGTGGGGCCGCAGTCGCCCACGTAGTGCAGGCCGACGTCGAACTCGAAGCCCCGGTGCCGGAACACCTGGCTGTTCCCGCCGGCCAGGTCGTGCTGCTCGACGACCACCACGCGCCGGCCTGCGGCCGCCAGGTAGGCCGCCGCCGTCAGGCCGCCCAGGCCCGCCCCGACCACGACGACGTCGGCGTTCGACCGGGCCGACTCGGCTGTCGCTTCCATCGCAACCCCCTGTCCGCCAGCTCGCCTCCTGATGCGCCCCTCAGCCTGCCAGACCGGTCCGGCACCTCTGAACCGGAGAGTGGCAAACGTCATCTCCCAGAGTGCTTGCAAAAGTTAGCAGAAGGCGTATCGTGTGAGTGGGAGCCCGGAGCTCCCGAAGGAGGAATCGAGATGTCCACCGTGATGACCACCGTCGAGAGGTGGCAGGGCGAGTTCTTCGACTTCATGGATCGCGTCGAGGAGCCGGTCGTCAAGTTCGCCGAGGAGCGGGCCGACAAGATGGCCGAGTACGTCCCCGAGCGGCCCAAGTGGCCGTTCCTCGCCAAGCTGCCCACCGTGACCGAGGTCGTCGAGAACCAGCTGGTGTTCACCAGCAAGTTCGTCGAGACGCAGGCTGCGTTCGTTCGCAAGGTGATGAAGGCGATGCATCCGGCGCTGGTGAAGTGGGAAGCCCCGAAGAAGGCCGTCCGCAAGACCACGCCCCGCACCGTGAAGGCCGCGTGACGATCTCTCGCTGATGGCGGGCCCGCCCCCCGGGCCCGCCATCAGCCGCGCGGCCGCCGGAGCTCGATGTCCTAGCCCGCGTCGACGGCCCAGGAGTTCACGGCGTAGCCCCCCGCCTCGTTTCACCTGGACCAGGGCCGTCGCGGTGACCTGTGGCAGGCCAGACGTCGTTCGGGTCACGAGACGGTCTCGGCCTGAGCGACCTCACACGCTTGCGAGGACGCCCGGACCATCGTGAAGGTCGCTCTGATGAGCGGGATGATCACGACCGCCATCAGCGCGATGGTCACCACGATCTCGACAATGGTGAATCCGGCATCGGCGCGCGATGAATCCGGCGAAGCACCCGCCAAGCCGTCCCGTACGCCATCCAGGTCGTATTGGCTGCATCCCCTCATCGCCCGCTCCGGTTGATGGCCGATGTCCGACTATCGGCTCGCGACCACGGGCGCCTGAGATCGGTTCTCCTCGCTGGCCATCACCGGGCGCGGGCCTCCGGCGGCAGGGGCGCGATGAGGCCGCACCTCATGAGCACCTCGGTCGCCTCGCGGGCAGCTTGGATCGTGCGGGTGGCCTGCGCCAGCACCTCAGCCCGGCCCGGCCACAGCAGGGCGAGGCCTTCGTCGTGGGCTGCCGCGGCGGTGGCGGCCGCGATCCGGGGGTAGATCTCCCAGTCCGCCATCGTCGGCACGATGGCGTCCTCGCGCAGCCCGGCGTCACGGGCGCACTGAGCGAGCTCGTTCGCCGCCGCCAGCGCCATGGTGTCGGTGATGGCGCTGGCCCGGACGTCGAGGACTCCCCGGAAGATCGCCGGGAACCCGAGCGAGTTGTTCACCTGGTTCGGGAAGTCGCCCCGTCCCGTGGCCACGATCCGGGCGCCGGCGTCCAGGGCAGCCTCGGGCCAGATCTCGGGCACCGGGTTGGCACAGGCGAACACGATCGCGTCCCGGGCCATCTTCGCCACCCACTCGGGATGGATCGTGTCGGGCCCGGGCCGGGAGAAGGCGATGCACACGTCCGCCCCTCGCATCGCCTCCTCGATCCCGCCCTGCAGACGGTCGGTGTTCGTGGTGAGGCACGCCCGCCACTTGTCCATGTAGCGCTCTTGTTGCACGGCGATGTCGGCCCGCCCCGGGTGCAGGATGCCGCGAGAGTCGCAAGCCACCACCGCAGCGGGGTTGACACCGGCCGCTCGCAGCAGCCGCAGGGTGGACACGTTGGCGGCACCCATCCCCACGAGCGCGATGCGCACCTCGCTGAGCCGCTTGCCCACGACTTCGAGCGCGCCGAGCAGCGCGCCGAGCGTCACGGTCGCGGTCCCCTGCTGGTCGTCGTGCCAGACGGGGATCCGAGCCGTCGCCCGCAGGGCGTCGAGCACCCGGAAGCACTTCGGCTGCTCGATGTCCTCGAGGTTCACCCCACCGAACGCGGGCTGCAGCAGGAGCGTCGTGCGAACGATCTCGTCCGGGTCCTTGGTGTCGAGGCAAATGGGCACGGCGTCGACGCCGCCGAGGTACTTGAAGAGCAGCGCCTTGCCTTCCATCACCGGCAGGCCGGCTTCCGGGCCGATCGGACCGAGGCCGAGGATTCGGGTCCCGTCGGTGACGATCGCAACCGCATTCGCCTTGTTGGTGTGCTCGTAGACGAGCGACGGGTCGTCGCTGATCGCCAGGCACGGCGCGGCGACGCCGGGCGTGTACCAGAAGGAGAAGTCGTCGAGGCAGGTCACCGGCACCTTCGGGAGCACCTGGACCTTGCCGCGATAGAAGGGATGGGCAGCGAGCGCCCGCTCGCCCGGGGTGGGACGTCCGGCCATCGGTCCACCTCCTCGCGTCCACCCCAACCCTGCCGCCGCCGCACCACCGTTGACCAGGGCCCATCGACCAGTCCCCCACCGCGACCAGCGCGCTCGAGGGGCGTTGGCGTGGACGGCTCGCCGCACGGGGCGAGTCGGCCATGATGGGCACCTGCAGGGGGCGAGATCGGGGGACCGAACGTGGACATCCGTAGAGTGGTGACCGGGCACGACGAGCACGGCAAGGCGGTGTTCGTGAGCGATGCCACCGTCGAGGCGACCACCGTGGCGCTGCTGCCGGGAGCGGAGTTCCACACGCTGTGGGGCGGGGACGAGGCGCCGAGGTTCCCGGATGACGGTGCGATGCCCGAGCTGTCGACCTACTTCCCGCCCGTCGGGGGCTTCCGCTTCGGGTTCTTCACCGTGCCGCCCGCCGGGGCAGGACCGAGCGAGAACCTCGACTTCGAGGCCGCGATGGCCAAGGTGGAGGCGAAGCTACCGGGGATGCTCGGGTACATGGAGCCCGACGACCCCGGCATGCACACGACCGACACGATCGACTTCGAGGTGGTGATCTCGGGCAGCGTGACCCTCGAGCTCGACGACGGGGCGACGGTCCACCTGCACCCGGGCGACACGGTCGTGCAGAACGGCACCCGCCACCGCTGGACCAACCACGGCGACGTGCCGGCCGTGCTGGCAGTGTTCCTCTGCGGCGCCCACCACGAGCGCGTCACCCGGCCCTGACGACAGCGGCTGGCGGTCGAGCACGCCGCCAGGCCGACGAAGTCACCCGATCCCGCGCCCAGAACGGGATGGGATGACTTCGTGGGGTCTCCTGCTCCCCCGCACGCAAGCCCGTCGGAGGATGTCGCGGTTCAGCCGTGACGACGTCCCTCTCCCGGTCCGGCCACCATCGACCCCCCGAACAGCCGACTGGGTCGAGCAGGGTGGACCTCCGACCTAGCCGTTCCTCGTCGGGCTGGGGAGATTTGAACTCCCGGCCTCTTGACCCCCAGTCAAGCGCGCTAACCAAACTGCGCCACAGCCCGTATCGCCCCAACGCTATCGGGGCGGCCCTCGTCGTGCGAGTTCGCTCGACGAGGTCATGTGATTCCGTGCTGGGCGCGGGATGGGGTGACCTCGTCGGGGTGAACGACGCCGTCACACGAACAGCTGGATGAAACGCCAGGCCAGGTACACCACCAGTGCGGCCACCAGCAGCTTGAAGTGCCACGGAGCCTTCTCGACCTTCTCCGGGTTGCCGCCGGTTGCCTGGGCCTCGGTGCTCTGGCGCTGCGGCGCCTCCACCAGACGCCCGCACGTGGGGCACGTGCCATCGGGGTTCATCGCCGACGGCGTCCAGTACTTGGCGCACTCCTCGCACCAGGGCACGGCGCCGCCCCTACTCCGAGCGCCGCCGCACGCGCAGCTTCACCGGCGTGGCCCCCATGCCGAACGCCTCGCGAATGGAGCGCTCCAGATACCGCAGATAGGGGGCTGGCAGCTCGCGGTTCACGAACAGCGTGAACGTCGGCGGGTCGGTAGCACCCTGCAGGGCGTAGAGCACCCGCGCTCCCCCGCCCGCCGGCTGGCGCTGCTGGGCCGCGGCGATCACCCGGTTGACGTCGCGGGTCGGCACCCGCCGGTGGTACTGCTCGATCGCCTCCTGCAGCACCGGACGCAGCTTGTGCACGCCCTTGCCGGTCTTCGCGCTGATCTTCAGCACCGGGGCATCACCGACGAAGGCCAGCTTGCGGGCCACCTCGGCCATGATCGTCGCCCGGGTCTCGCTATCGTCGACCAGCTCCCACTTGTTGAGCAGCACCACGACCGGGCACCCGGCGGCGTCGACCCGCTCGGCCAGACGTTGGTCCTGGCCCGTCACGCCCTCGGTGGCGTCGACGACCAGCAGGGCGATGTCGGCCTCGTCGATCGCCCGCAGCGCCCGCACGAGCGAGTAGTACTCGGCCGAGTCGTCGATGCGACTCTTGCGCCGCATGCCGGCGGTGTCGACGAACACGATCGGCCCGTCCTCGGTCTCGACCAGCGTGTCCACCGCGTCACGGGTCGTGCCGGGCATGTCGTGCACCACGGCACGGTCGTCGCCGACCAGGCGGTTGAACAGCGTGGACTTGCCCACGTTCGGCCGGCCCACGATCGCCACCCGCGGCGGCGCCTGCTCGGCCACCAGCTCCGCCAGCTCGCCGTCGGCCCCGGCATCGCCGTCGACGACGCCATCGGCCGCACCTGACGCCGGGGCCGGGAGCCGGGCCAGCACCTCGTCGAGCAGGTCGCCGGCTCGGCGCCCGTGCAGAGCGCTCACCGGGAACGGCTCGCCCAGGCCGAGGGCCATGAACTCCCAGCGCTCCAGCTCCCGGCGGTCGTTGTCGGCCTTGTTCGCCACCACCAGCACCGGCCGCTCCGTCCGGCGCAGCCACGTCGCGATAGAGGCGTCCTCGTCGGCCACGCCGACGGACGCGTCGACGAGGAACAGCACCAGGTCGGCCTGGCGCACGGCGGCCTCGACCTGGCGGCTCACCTTCTCGTCCAGGTCCGAACCGCCGGGCAGCCAGCCGCCGGTGTCCACCAGGCGGAACGGCACGCCGAGCCACTCGGCCTCGACCTCCTTGCGGTCGCGGGTCACGCCCGGGCGGTCCTCGACGATGGCCACCTGGCGGCCGACGATGCGGTTGAACAGGGTGGACTTGCCCACGTTCGGTCGACCGACGATGACGACCGTCGGCAGCTCCGCCGTGCTCACCGTGCCACCTCGAGGGCTCGGCGCAGCGCGATGCCATCGGTCGCCAGCACCTCCACCGGGCGGGGAAGGTCGTCGACGGTGGTGCCGTCCAGGAATCGCCCCTCCGAGAGGCAGACATCGGGCAGCAGGTAGCGGTGACCGGGCGGCTCGCTCGACAGCACGCGGGCGAGGTCCTCGCCGACCATCAGCCCGGTCACGGCGGTGTTGCCGCCGAAGAAGTCGTTGCGCACCGGCAGCACCCGCACGTCGTCCCGCCCGAGCGAGGCGACCAGCGGCCCGATGACCCGCGCGCCGTACTCGCCGGTGAGCACCGCGACGGGCGCCGACCGCCCCGGTCGCAGGACGACCCGAGTGGCGGCGGACGGGGCCGGGCACCCCCGCAGACCCGTGTCACCGGCCGGGTTGCGCGGCGCTCGATACCCCTCGGCCGGCGCGCCGTCGACCCAGGCGAAGAACCCGCTCTGCACGCCGGTCGGTTCCTCGGCGAGGCCCAGGAACTCCTGCTCGAACGTGCGGGCCATCCCGATCCCGTCCTCGTGCATCGGGAACCCCTCGTAGGTCTCGACGTCCGGGAACGGCCGGCCGGCCATCAGGTAGTACTCGTCGGCGGCGAACACCATCCGCCGGCCGAGCACCGCCGCGAACACATCCTGCCAGTCGGCCACCAGGTCGACCACCGCCGCCGCCTCGTCCGGCGTGTGCGGGCGCATCGCCGGCTCCGAGTTGAACCGGCTCACCCCGAGCGGCACCAGCGCCACCGACGCCAGCTCCGGGAATCGGTCGAGCACGCCGGCGAGGGTGTCGTCGAGGACGGCGCCGTCGTTCACCCCCGGGCACACCACCACCTGGCCGTGCACGGCGATCCCGTGGTCGAGCAGGGCCCGCAGCCACCGCAGGCTCATCCCCCCACGGCGGTTGCGCAGCATCCGGGCGCGCACGACCGGATCCGTGGCGTGGATGCTGACGTTCAGCGGGGACAGGCGCTCGGTGACGACCCGCTCGAGGTCGGCCTCCGTGAAGCGGGTCAGGGTGGTGAAGTTCCCGTACAGGAAGCTCAGCCGGTAGTCGTCGTCTTTCAGGTAGAGGCTGCGGCGCATCCCCGGCGGCAGCTGGTAGATGAAGCAGAACTCGCAGTGGTTGTCACACGTGCGCACCCGGTCGAACACGGCACTCGACACCTCGGCGCCGAGCGGCTCGCCCTCCCGCTTCGCGATCTCGACGGTGAGCTCGAGGCTGCCCCGGCGCAGGTCCAGCTCCAGCTCGGCCTCGTCGGCGAGGAACCGCCACTCGATCACGTCGCGCGGCACCTGGCCGTTCAGGCGCAGCACCTCGTCGCCCGCGGCGAGGCCGGCCCGCGCGGCCGGTGAGCCGGGCGCAACCACGGTGACGACGGGGGCGGACACGGCTGACCAGGCTACCGGTGGGGGCACCCGGCGCCTGCCGGTCCTCGGTAGCCTCGAACGGCGATGGCCGCACCCGAGACCACGACGCCGGCCCCGGCGATGGGCGTCGAGCGGGTGCTGCTCGCCTCACCCCGGGGGTTCTGCGCCGGGGTCGAGATGGCCATCAAGGCGCTGGCGTGGATGGTTCGCACGTTCGAGCCGCCCATCTACTGCTACCACGAGATCGTCCACAACAAGCTCGTGGTCGAGCGCTTCGAGGCCCTCGGCGTGGTGTTCGTCGACGACATCGACACCGTGCCGGCGGGGCGTCCGATCATGCTCTCCGCCCACGGCTCGGCGCCCGAGGTCGTGGCCGCCGCCCGCGCCAGGGGCAGCTACGTGGTCGACAGCGTGTGCCCGCTCGTCACCAAGGTTCACCACGAGGTGAAGGTCCGCGCCGGGAAGGGGTACCGGATCGTGTACGTCGGCCACGAGGGCCACGAGGAGGCAGTCGGTACCATGGCCGTCGCCCCCGAGGCGATCAGCCGGGTCGAGTCGGTGGCCGAGGTGGAGGCGCTCCCCGACTTCGGCCAGCCCGTCGCCCTGCTCGCCCAGACCACGCTGTCGCACCGCGACTGGCGCGACGTGGCCGATGCCGTCGGCCGGCGGTTCCCGGGCGTCTGGACGCCCGGACGCAGCGACCTCTGCTTCGCCACCACCAACCGCCAGACCGCGCTCATGGCGATGGCGCCCCGCTGCGACGCGATCGTCGTGCTGGGCTCGGCCAACTCCTCCAACACCCGCGCCCTCGAGAAGCTGGCGGTCGAGGCGGGCTGTGGCCGGGTGCTGCGCGTGAACACCGTGGCCGAGCTCCCCGACGACCTGCGCGGCGTCGTCGGGGTCACCGCTGGTGCTTCCGCGCCCGAGGACCTCGTCGCCGCCGTCCTCGCCCGCCTCGCGCCACGTCACGGCATCGAGGAGGTCCACGTCACCGACGAGGACGAGTACTTCCCCCCGCCCCGCAACCTGCGCGAGCTGCAGCAGGCGGTGGAGTCCGCCGCCACGGCGATGCTCGGCGGCCCCGGCACGACCGGCGCCCGCATGGACGATCGCCTGATCTCCGCCAGCGACGTGCTCGCCGCCCTCACGGACTGACTGATGCTCTCCCCCGATCTCGACACGCTCCGCCTGTTCCTCCACGTCCTCGCCGCTGCAGTGTGGGTCGGCGGTCAGGTGGTCCTCGCCGGCGTCGTGCCGTCGCTGCGCCGCGCGGCACCGGAGACCACGAAGGTGGCGGCGCGAGCGTTCAACCGCATCGCCTGGCCCGCCTACGCAGTCCTGGTCCTCACCGGCATGTGGAACATCGCCGAGGTGGACGTGACGGCGGCGAGCACGCAGTACCAGGTGACGCTGATGGTGAAGGTCACCGTGGCGATCCTCGCCGGCGCCGCGGCCGCCGTCCACGCCGTCGGCCAGACCCGGGCCGCGCTGGCGGTCGGCGGCGCGGCGGGCGCGCTCTTGTCGCTCGGCGCGGTCTACCTCGGGGTGCTGCTGCAGACCGGGACCTGATCGGCGCGCCGACCCGGGCCGGGCCGCTCAGTTGCGGGGCACCTGGCTCCAGGGCACGTCACGATCGACACGGACGTCGCCGGGCAGGCCGAGCACCCGCTCGCCGAGGATGTTCTTCATGACCTCGGTGGTGCCACCCTCGATCGAGTTGGCGCGCGAGCGCAGGAACGCCTTCTGCAGGCTGTCGGCACCCATGGCCGTCTCGGGGCGCACCATCTCGTAGCTGCCGTACAGCATCCCGCTCGCACCCATGAGGTCGACGACCATGGCGTAGATGTCCTTGTTGAGGTCGGCCGAGGCCATCTTGCCGATCGAACCCTCCGGGCCGGGGTCGCCGAGCTTGCGGGCCTGGGCAGCGCGGATGTTCGTGAGCCGCAGCACCTCGGCCCGGCTCCAGAGCTTCATCACCTCATCGAGCGTCGCGGCGTCCTTGCGGTCGTCCGACATGCCCTTCCACACGTTGACGAGCTCGCGGATCGGGCCGGAGCCCTTCGGGGGGATCACGCCACCGATGGACACCCGCTCGTTCATGAGGGTGGTGAGCGAGACCCGCCAGCCGTCGCCGGGGCTGCCGAGCATCTCGTCGTTCGGGATCCGCGTGTCGGTGAAGTACACCTCGTTGAACTCGGCTTCACCGGTCATCTGGCGCAGCGGGCGCACCTCGACCCCGGGCGCGTGCATGTCGACCACGAACGCCGTGAGCCCGGCGTGCTTGGGAAGCTCCGGGTCCGTGCGCACCACCAGCAGACCCCACCGGGAGATGTGGGCCAGGGTGGTCCAGACCTTCTGGCCATTGACGATCCACTCGTCGCCGTCGCGAACACCCCGGGAGGAGAGCCCGGCGAAGTCGCTGCCCGAGCCCGGCTCGGAGAACAGCTGGCACCAGATCTCCTCGCCGGTGAACAGCGGGCGCAGGTACCGGGACTTCTGCGCCTCGGAGCCCCACACGGCCACGGTCGGGCCGCACATGCCGTGCCCGATCGGGTTGCGGACCATCGGGTTGGGGGCCCCCTGGGCGTAGATCCGCTCGTTGATGACCTTCTGCAGGCGCGCCGGCAGCCCGAGGCCGCCGTGGCCCTCGGGGAAGTGCACCCACGCCAGACCCTTGTCGAACTGGGCGCCGAGGAAGTCGACGGGCTTGGTGGTGGCGGGCGGGAACTCCCTCAGCAGCTCGTCCACGAGCTCGAGCACCCGCTGCTCGTCGCGCTGCTGCTCCGCTTCGGTGACCGACATGTGGCAGACCCCCTGGTTGTGGCGCCTCGCGAAATCGTCCGGCGCGAGAGTACCGGCGCGGCACGCCGCCACCCCAACCGGCTCGCCGTCTCGAGGCGGCCGTCAGTTGGTGGGTGCCATCAGCCGGTCGAACTCGCGCCGCTCCACCCCCGCCAGCTCCGGGAACGCAGCCCGCAGCGTCATCACCCATCGCAGCGCGCCCACGTCACCGCGACGCCGGTACGACACCTTCAAGTTGGTGAGCATCCGCACGAGGATCGAGCGATGGTCGACGGCATCGAGGAAGCTCTCGTCCCACACCGCCCGCTCGCCGACGACGTGGCGGTGCAGGGCTCGACAGGCCGGGGGGTCGAGCAGCCGGCCGTCGTGGAACGGGTCGCAGAACCGGCCCGGCGCTGCGGGGTCGCCGATGAGGAAGTGGCCCGGCATGCCGATGCCGTCGACGGCCACGTCGAGGCGGCGACCGACCTCGATGGCGATGGCGCACAGCGCGATCGGGATGCCGAGCCGCCGGGTCAGCACCTGGTCGAGCAGGGAGCTCCGTGGATCGCCGTAGTCGGTGTGGGCACCGCGCAGGCGCCCAGGGCCGAACAGGTGGCGCACGACGCCGTCGAAGGTGGCGCTCGGGCACGTGGCGGCGAGGCCGTCGAGCCGGGCGAGCTGGGCCCCCACCTCGACGCCCGGAGAGGCGCACGCGGCGATCAGCGCCATCGCCAGGTCGAGCGGTGGCTGTGCTCGCTCCGACGCGACGAGCGCCGCGAACTGCGCCGACGGCTCCATGTCCTGACCGTACCGTCGGCTACCGTCCGCACCCATGCATCCTGGGGATCACGCCGCCGCTGCGCCCGACCGCCCGGCCGTCATCATGGCCCGCACCGGCGAGGTAACGACCTATGCCGAGCTCGACGCGGGGGCGAACCGCTTCAGCCAGCTCCTACGGGCGTCGGGTCTGCAGCCCGGCGACCACATCGCCATCTGCATGGAGAACCACCCGAAGTACTTCGAGGTCCTGTGGGGATGCCACTACGCCGGGCTCGTGTACACGGCGTGCTCCAGCCGGCTCACCAGCGGCGAGCTGTCGTACATCATCGGCGACTGCGGCGCGAGAGCGTTCGTGACCTCGATGTACAAAGCGGAGCAAGCGGCCGAGGTCCTACCCGAGATCCCCGGGGTGGAGATGCTGCTCATGCTCGACGGCACCATCGACGGATACGAGAGCTACGAGGCGGCCGTGGCCACCCAGCCCGCCGAGCCGCTGCCGGACCGGGTCGACGGCACCGACATGCTCTACTCCTCTGGTACCACCGGGCTGCCGAAGGGTGTCGCCCGCGCCCTGCCCCTGACACCGCTCGGCACACCCGACGGGGTGACGACGCTCGGCCAGATGCTGTTCGGGTTCGACGACTCGATGGTGTACCTGTCGCCGGCACCGCTCTACCACGCCGCGCCGCTGCGGTTCTGCATGGCGGTGCACCGCATCGGTGGCGTCACGATCGTGATGGAGCACTTCGACGCCGAGGAGTACCTGCAGCTCGTCGAACGCCACCGGGTCACCCACAGCCAGCTCGTGCCGACGATGTTCATCCGGATGCTCAAGCTGCCCGAGGACGTCCGCCGGCGCTACGACGTGTCCTCCATCAAGGTCGCCATCCACGCCGCCGCGCCGTGCCCGGTCGAGGTCAAACGGCAGATGATCGAGTGGTGGGGGCCGGTCATCCACGAGTACTACGCCGGCACCGAGGGCAACGGCTTCGTCTACTGCAACTCCGAGATGTGGCTGAGCCACCCGGGCACGGTCGGCCTGGCGATCCAGGGAACGGTCCACATCTGCGACGAGACGGGTGAGGAGCAGCCGGTCGGCGAGGCCGGCACCATCTACTTCGAGAGCGGCGAGACGTTCGAGTACCACAACGACCCGGACAAGACGGCCGCGTCGCGCGATCCCAAGGGCCGGGGGTGGTCGACGCTCGGCGACGTCGGCTACCTCGACGAGGACGGCTACCTCTACCTCACCGACCGTAAGGCGTTCATGATCATCTCCGGGGGCGTGAACATCTACCCCCAAGAGTCCGAGAACGTCCTCGTCGGGCACCCGAAGGTGGTCGACGTCGCGGTGTTCGGGGTGCCCAACGACGACTTCGGCGAGGAGGTCAAGGCGGTCGTGCAGCCGGTCACCATGCCGGCCGACGAGGCCGAGGCCCGGGCCCTGGAGCGGGAGCTCATCGAGTACTGCCGCTCGCAGCTCGCCGACGTGAAGTGCCCGCGCAGCGTCGACTTCCGCGAGGAGCTGCCCCGCCACCCCACCGGCAAGCTCTACAAGCGTCTCTTGAAGGACGAGTACTGGGCGGCAACCGGCCGCCAGATCTGAGCGCGGCCGGTGCCGGTGACCAAGGCCCCTCCGAGCATCGACGGCGCTCTGTCATCATGACCACGTGACCCCACCCGAGGCGGTGCTCCTCGACGCCGGGGGCGTGCTGGTGCTCCCCGAGCGTGGACGCATCCTCGGGGCGTTCGATCGTGCCGGCTGGCGACCCTCCCCCGCCGCGCTGGGTCCGGCCCACTACCAGGCGGCGCACGGCTTCGGCATCGACGCCGACGCGGAGGGCGATTGGGTCGCCTGCTGGGAGCGGTACCTGCGGGACTACGTCGTCGCCTGCGGCGCTCCGGAGTGGGTGCGCGACGAGATCCACGCGCACCTCGACAGCGAGTTCGCCGACGCTGCGCTCTGGTGCGAGGCGATACCCGGCGTGGTCGACGACCTGCGGGCGCTGGCGGCGAGCGGGGTCCGGCTGGGTGTGGTCTCGAACGCCGACGGGGTGATGGGCGAGCGGCTCCGGGAGCTCGAGATCCTTCAGGTCGGCCCAGGGCTCGGAGTGGAGGTCGCCTGCGTCATCGACTCGGGTGCGGTCGGGGTGATGAAGCCCGACGCTCGGATCTTCCACCTTGCACTGGACGTGCTCGATCTGGCCCCGGAGCAGGTGTGGTTCGTCGGCGACACGCCGGGCATCGACGTGGTCGGCGCCCGGCGGGCGGGGCTGCGACCGGTCCTGCTCGACCCCCTCGGACTGCACCACGGCAGGGGCTACGACCGGGTCGCGTCGCTGGGGGAGCTGGCCGAGCGGGTGGCGACGGCCCGTGACCGCTTCGACCTCGCCGGGGCACGAGCAGCAGCGGCGGCGGGGACGCTGCCGCTGTGGGTCGGGCGTCTCCTGGCCAGCCGGGGCAGCGACAACGCCGTCCTCGCGGCGGGGCTCGCCCAGCGTCCGCACTGGTGGCTCGGGCCGATCTTGGTGCCGCTGACGTCGCTCATCCGGCTGGCCGGACCGGAGCCTGACGCCGTCTGCCCCATCGAGCCGCAGGCCTGGGAGCACGACGTCGTCGCCATGGAGCACTCCATGGAGGACGGGTGGGAGCCCCCACCGCTGCTGGCGGAGGGCCGTGACGGCCGGCTGCTCCTCCACGACGGCAACCATCGCTGCGAAGCGCTGCTGCGAGAGGGCGAGACCGAGGCGTGGGTGGTCGTCTGGTTCGATGACCAGGGGGCGCGTGACCGCTTCGCTGCGGACCTCGGCGTGGAGGAGTGAGCCTGGCCGGTTCAGCCGGACAGCACGACCATGCGGATCTCGGTCATCTCCTTGACGGAGTAGGCGGGTCCCTCACGGGTGTTGCCGCTGTCGCGAAGACCGCCGTAGGGCTGCTGGTCGGCCCGCCACGTGGGCACCTCGTTCACCAGCACGCCGCCGAAGTCGAGCGCGTGCACGGCACGGAGGGCCTTGGCGAGGTCGGACGTGAAGATCGCCGCCTGCAGGCCGTATTCGGTGTCGTTGGCGAGGTCGATGGCCTCGTCGAGCGTGTCGTAGGCCGCCACGCCGACGACCGGCCCGAAGACCTCCTTCGCGCAGACCTTCATCTGTGGTGACACGTTGGTCAGCACGGTCGGCTCGAGGACCCCCTGGGCGCTCACCCCGCCTCCGACCGCGACCCGAGCACCGGCGGCGACCGCCTCGTCGATCCACGCCTTCACCCGGTCTCGCTCGGCCGTGCTGATCAGCGCCGACACGTCGGTGGACTCATCCATCGGGTCGCCCACCACCAGGGTGCGCACCCCGGCGGTGAGCGCCTCGACGAACTGCGACTCGACGGAGCGGTGCACGTACACGCGCTGGGTGGAGATGCAGCTCTGTCCGGCGTGGCTGAAACCGGCGACCCGGACCTTGTCGGCCGCGGCCTTCCAGTCACCGTCGGGCTCGATGATGAGCGGGGCGTTGTTGCCCAGCTCGAGGCCCACCCGCTTGCGCGGTGCCCGCGCCCGGATCGCCCAGCCGACCTCGGGCGAGCCGGTGAACGTGATGAGGGCGATGTCCGGGTGGTCGACGAGCGCGTTGCCGACGGTGGACCCGCCACCGGTGACGACCTGCAGCTGGTCGGCCGGGAGGCCGCACTCGTCGATGAGCATCTCGGCCAGGCGGATCGAGCTGAACGGCGTCTGGCTCGCCGGCTTGAGCACCACCGGGCAGCCGGCGGCGATGGCCGGCGCCACCTTGTGGACCACCAGGTTCAGCGGAAAGTTGAACGGGGCGATCGCCCCGACCACACCGATCGGGACCCGCAGCGTGAAGCCGAGCTTGCCGGTGCCGGCGGCGATGGCGTCGACCGGCACGACCTCGCCCACCAGCTTGCGGGCCTCCGCCGCAGCGAACGAAAACGTCCCGACCGCCCGTTCGGCCTCGACCCGAGCTGTCTTCAGCGGCTTGGCCGCCTCGGCGGCGATGACCCGGGCGAGCTCGTCCACCCGCTCGGCCAGGCGGGCCGCAGCGCGATCGAGGATCTGCGCCCGCTGCCACAGCGGCAGCGGACCGGCGCCGAGCGCCGCCCTGGCGATGCCGGCGGCACGGTCCACGTCGGCCGCCGTGCACGCCGGCACCCGGCCGAGGAGGGAGCCGTCGTACGGCGAACGCACCTCGATCGCCGCCGCCGGATCCCCCGGAACGTGGCGCCCCCCGAAGATCGGCAGTGCGGTGATCTCGTTGGCTGTGGGCTCGGGCATGAGCTCCGACGATACTGGCCCCCATGTCGCGGCCGCCCGCTGCCCACCCGTTCCTCGACCATCCGGGCCCGATCCCCTTCGCCCACCGGGGCGGGGCGGGCGACGCGCCCGAGAACACGATGCCGGCGTTCGAGCACGCCGTGGCGCTCGGCTACCGGTACCTCGAGACCGACGTCCAGGTCACGGCGGACGGTGTGCTCGTCGCCTTCCACGATGACGACCTGGTGCGGACCTGCGGGGTCGACGGCCGCATCAGTGCGCTCCCGTGGAGCGAGGTCAGCGCCGCTCGCGTCGACGGTGCCGAGCCGATCCCGCTGCTCGAGGACCTGCTCGGGCAGTTCCCCGAGGTTCGCCTGAACATCGACTGCAAGACCGACGCCGCCCTCGACGCGCTCGTCGCCGCGATCCGCCGCACCCGGTCGCTCGACCGGGTGTGCGTCGGCTCCTTCAGCGACCGCCGCCTCACCCGCCTCCGGCACGCGCTCGGCGCCGGCCTCTGCACGTCGATGGGGCCGCGGGCCGTCGCCCGGCTCCGGGCCGGCAGCTGGCTGGCGCCACCGCTTGCCGGGTCCCGAGCGGCGCTGGCGGTGCAGGTCCCGGTCCGGCGCGGGCGCATCACGCTGGTCGACGAGCGCCTCGTGCGCACCGCCCACCGTCACGGCCTCGCGGTCCACGTCTGGACCATCGACGACCCGGCCGAGATGGAGCGCCTGCTCGACCTCGGCGTCGACGGCATCATGACCGACCGCCCCGCCATCCTCCGCGAGGTCCTCGAGCGCCGCCACCAGTGGCTCTGACCACCCCCTCCGGCACCAGGAGGCTCTCGGCATCGCCTACGGACCGAGGCTCGACGGTGTCAATCGGCTGCAGTGGCACAGGCACCGCCGGCGTTGCTGGCGTACCGCGACGGCGTGAGCGGACCCCGCTGAGCGGCGTTGACCGTGCTCGTGACGGCGCCGGGATCGTCCTGCGCGGCGGGCGCCTGGCGTGGGCGTTCAGTCAACGGTACGCACACCAGTCCGCAGATGGTCGGGCACGTGTTCCGCCAGGCGGGCGTGCGGATGTCGGCCATGTGGCACCTCGTGGTGGACCACGAGACGATCGGCCCGGTCGACGAGGAGATGCGCACGAACTACGACGGTCCCGTCGTCATCAGCCAGGACCTCACGGTGTTCGATGTGACGCAGCAGGCCGTCGTGGTCCGGCAGGCCGCCATCGACCCTCTATCGTTGGCCGGTCGTCGGCACGTCGAACGAGTCCGGTCCGCCGATGTCGCCGCCGGTGGCACCCCCCGACTGGTGGGCTGAGGCATTGATCACCGACTGAAAGGAAGGACATCGTGAGTGACGTTCGCCAGGCGTCCCGGTCGCGAATCCCCCTGCCCAAGGTCGCCAGGGTGGTCCTACCGGACGGGAGGGCGCGTCTGGTCACGGAGATCTTTGCCGGCGTGACACTCGCCGCGCTCGCGCTGCCGATGAACATCGGCTACGCGGAGACCGCCGGTCTCCCGGCGATCGTCGACATCAACGCGGCCATCTTGCCGTTGATCGCATTCGCGTTGTTCTCTGGATCGCGGCACCTCGCCGTGGGACCTGATGCGACGATCGCTGCGCTGCTCGCCGGTGTCATCCCGGGCCTCGCCGCCGAGACGGGTCAGCTGCCCGAGGAGCTGGCGCTCGGTGTCTCAATGCTCACCGGAGCGGTCCTCATCGTGCTGTGGGTGCTTCGCGCCGGGTCGATGGTGCGGTTCATCTCGAAGTCGGTCCTCGTCGGGTTCCTCGCCGGTCTCGGCATCGAGATCCTCACGTCGCAGATCGAGAAGATCATGAACATCAAGGCGGACACCGGCGAGTGGCCGACCGACGTGATCGAGATCTTCAAGAGCATCCCTGACGCGTCACTCGCCAGCGTCGTCGTCGGCGTGTCGACGATCGTGCTGTTGCGGCTGACGAAGCGCTATTTGCCGAAGCTGCCCGGCCCGCTGATCACGCTGGTGCTCGTCGGTGGTGCGGTGTACCTCATCGAACCCGACGGCGTCTCGGTGCTCGGACCGATCCCTTCGGGTCTGCCGGACCTCTCGTTCCCGACGCTCGGGTTCTGGACCTGGGTCGACCTCTTCGGCACGGCCGTGGCTATCGCGGTCCTGAGCATCGCCGAAGGACTGCTGGTGGCCAGCTCAGCCGCCCGGCGGCACGGGGACGAGCTCGACCCGAACGACGAGCTGGCATCGATGGGCGTCGCCAACGTTGCCGCCGCGCTGACGTCCGCCATGCCAGTCGGCGCGAGCGCATCGCGAAGCGCAGCGACCGAGGCCGCGGGCAGCCGCTCCCAGACACCTGCGGTGGTGGCCGCGGTCATCGTGATGCTCGTCGCGCTGTACTTCACCGACCTCGTCGCCGAGATCCCCAACGCGGCGCTGGCCGGCCTCGTCGCCAACGCCGTCATCGCGGTGATCGACGTGCGCTCGTTCCGGATGTTCTTCCAGGTGCGCCGATCGGAGTTCCTGATCGCGGTCGGCTGCACCTGGGGCGTGCTGATCCTCGGCCCGATCGGTGGTCTCGTGCTCGCCGTCGTCGCGACCATGATCGACATGGTCCGGCGCGTTGCCGGATCTCCCTGGGTCACGCTCGAACCGCCCGAAGGCGACTGGGAGATGCAGCGCTTCGCCGCAGTCGCGGCCCCCGACGCGGTGCCGACCGAGCTCGACCGAATCGGCTTCGTCCGGCTCGCCGGCCCGCTGTTCTTCGCCAACTCCGACACACTCCGCGACCGGATCAACACCGCCGTAACCGACGTCGACTGGGTGCTCCTCGATTTCGAATCGGTCACGGACGTCGACCCCACGGCCAGCGAAGCGCTCATGGATTCCGTGGAAGCGGTGCACGAGAGCGGCAAGGTGCTCGGCGTCGCCCGGGCGTCGACCCCCATCCGGAAGCTGCTCGACACCTACGGCATCACCGAGTCGATCGGTGCCCACCGGATCTTCGACAGCAACCGCGCCGCGCTGTCCGCGTACCTCACCGAGCGCTCGGCCGGTGACGAAGGTGGGTCAGGTCACTGAGCGTCGAGCCTAGGCCCGTGCGGGCTCGTGAGGACCGCACGCAGATCCTTCTTCAGGACCTTGCCCGTGGCGTTGCGGGGGATCTCCTGGTCGCTCACGTGCACGATGGACGGGATCTTGAAGGCCGCCAAACGGCCAGACAGGAACACCCGCAGCTCGTCGGTGTCGAGCGTGGCCGCTTCCTTCAGGTTGACGACGGCAGCGACCTCCTCGCCGAGCACCGGGTGGGGAACTCCGACCACGGCCACGTCGGCGATCGCCGGGTGCTCGTAGATGGCGGCCTCGACCTCGGCGCAATAGACGTTCTCGCCACCCCTCAGCACCATGTCCTTCAAGCGGTCGACGATGTACACGAAACCGTCCTCGTCGACTCGGCCCGCGTCGCCGGTGTGGAACCACCCGTCGGTGAACGACTGGGCGGTCGCCTCGGGCTTGTTCCAGTAGCCCCGCACGTTGTTGGGGCCACGGACCCACACCTCGCCCACCTCCCCGGGCGCCACGTCGTGTCCCAGCTCGTCGACGATGCGCACGTCGGTACCGGGCATCGGCAGGCCGACCGAGTCCTTCTTGGCGAAGTAGGCGGTGCCGGAGTTGGCGATGACCGCCGAGGTCGTCTCGGTCAGGCCGTAGCCGTTCGCTGGTGCGACCTTCCCCCCGAAGTCGGACTCGATGCGAGCGATGGAGTCCGGCGGCACCGGCGACCCACCCTGGGAGATGCCGGAGATGGACGACAGGTCGCGGCGCGCTGCGTCGGGATGCTCCAGCAGCTGGCGCACCACCGTGGGCACGCCGGCCACCACCGTCACCCGCTCCCGCTCGATCAGCTCGAGCGCCTCGGCCGGGTCCCACTTGTACTGGGTCACGATGGCGCCGCCGGTCGCGGTGATGACACAGATGCCGGTGACCCCGGCGATGTGGAAGAACGGGAACGTCCACAGCGCGACGGTCGGGTTGGCGGCGGCGGCACCGGCTGGCGGATCGTCGACCGCCGGGCCGGTCAGCATCGCCAGCGCGCCGTTGAGGATCGTGTTCGTCACGTTCGTGAGGTGGTTGCGCTGGCTCCCGACCGCTCCCTTGGGGGCCCCGGTCGTGCCCGACGTGTACAGGATCGTGGCGTCGTCGTCGGGGGCGATGTCGACCTCGGGAAGTGTGCCCGGGTCCGGCTCAGCGACGACATCGGCCCAGCGCTGAACTCCGGCCGGCAGGTCGGCTGCGCTGCGGGTGACGATGACGCCCTTCAGGTGGAGCCGCTCGAGCACGTCCGGCGCCAAGCGCTCGTATCGCTCGCTGTCGACGATGGCGACCGACGTGCCCGAGTCGGTGAGCCCGTACAGAAGCTCCGCCGCCGTCCACCACGCGTTCAGCGCCACCACCACAGCACCCAGTGACTGCACGGCCCAGAACGCCAGCACCCACTCCGGGTAGTTGCGCATCCCGATCGCCACCCGGTCGCCCTTGCCGACCCCGAGCGCCGCGAGGGCGGCGGCCACCGTCCGGACCTGCACGTGCGCCTCGGCGTAGCTGATCCGATCGGTGCCGTACACGAGCAACGGGGCGTCCCCTCGGGCCGCACTCGACTCCCACAGCGCCCGCAGCGACGCCGGCGCGTTGCGGTACACGCGCAGGCGCTGGCCGAACACGTCGGCCTCGGCGATCTCGAACGGGCCGCCGGGGCCGGTGAGCAGAGCGAGGGCTTCCTCTCGAGTGGGCATGGCGAGCGACCGTACCGGGATCGCCCCGTTCTGGCACCACCAAGTAGCGCTCAGCGCTACTTCCTGGGACCAGAACGGGAGGGAGGGGGCGTACGGTGGGGCGGTGCGCGACGGACGGCAGCCCCTCACGGTGCGGGCCCCTCATGCGATGGTCGCGAGCGCCGACCAGCTGGCCACCCAGGCCGGACTCGCCGTGCTCGCCCGGGGCGGCAACGCCGTCGACGCCGCGATCGCCGCCAACGCGACCCTCGCCGTGACGGCTCCGCACCTGTGCGGCATGGGCGGCGACCTGTTCGCGCTGGTGCACGACGGCACGACGGTGCACGCGCTGGACGCCAGCGGCCGCGCCGGGTCGGGCGCCGACCCCACCGCGCTGCGCGCCGAGGGCCACGCCACCATGCCGCTACGCCACGACGTGCGCAGCGTCACCGTTCCCGGCTGCGTCGACGGCTGGTGCGCACTCGCCCAGCGGTTCGGCCGGCTCCCCCTCGCCGACGTGTTCGCGCCGGCCGTGGCCCTCGCCGAGGACGGCTTCCCCGCGTCACCGCTCCTCGTCGGCTCGCTCGCGATGGTTGACGACCGAGCCCGAGCTGCCCTCGACGACCTCGCCCGCCAGGCCGTGCGGCCGAGCGCGCGGGTCCGCCGACCCGGCGCCGCCATGGCGCTGCGCGGCATCGCCGCCGGGGGGCGCGACGCCTTCTACCGAGGGGACTTCGGCGACGGGCTCCTCCACCTGGCCAACGGCTGGATCCACACCGGCGACCTCGACCGGTCGCAGGCCGACTGGGTCACGCCACTGCAGGTGACGGTGTGGGACCGCGTCGTCGCGACGATCCCACCGGCGTCCCAGGGCTACCTGGTCCCCGCGTCCGCTGCGATCGCCGCGCAGCTGCCCTTGCCACCGGACACCGACGATCCGCTCTGGGCGCACCTCCTCGTCGAAGCGGCGATCGCCGCTGCTCACGACCGGTCGCAGGTCCTCCACGAGGGCGCCGACGCTCAGGCGCTGGTGGCAGCGGCCGCGGGCCGGGCCGGCGAGGTCGACCCGGCGCGAGCCGGCCGACGCTGGAGTCCCGGCCGCCCGGGCGACACCACCTACCTCGCCGTCGTCGACGGCCAGCGCATGGCGGTCTCGCTGATCCAGTCGAACGCCGCTGGTTTCGGCTCATGGCTCGTCGAGCCGTCCACGGGCATCAACCTGCACAACCGGGGCCTCGGGTTCTCGCTCGAGCCGGGTCACCCCGCCGAGCTGGCGCCCGGACGCCGGCCGCCCCACACGCTGTCGCCGCTGCTGCTCACCCACGACGACGGCTCCCTGGCGGCCGTCCTCGGCACGATGGGCGGCGACGCCCAGCCCCAGATCCTGCTCCAGCTCCTCGCCCGGCTGCTCGTCCACGGCCAGACGCCCGGTGCCGCCGTCGACGCCGGCCGCTTCGCGCTGCGGGGCCCGGCCACGGGCTTCGACACGTGGACGTGCGCCACCGCACCGACGGTGCTCGTCGAGGCGAGCGTCGCCCCGGCCTGGGCGGCGGGGCTGGTCGAGCGTGGCCACGCCGTCCAGACGATCCCGCCGCTCGACGCCTCGACGGGCCATGCCCACGCCATCGTCGTGCAGGCCGACGGGCTCCTCGCCGGGGCGGCCGACCCCCGCGCCTCGATCGGCGCCGCCGCCGGCATCTGATCGGGCCCGGCCGCTGCGGGGCGCCACGCCGTCAGGAGACGAGCGGCATGACCTCCTCCATGAACCGGGCCATCTGCTCGTCTGCCTTCTTGTACGAGTCGCCGAGCAGGTGCGGGAAGATCGTCAGGTACTCCAACCCGAGCAGGTCCTTGTAGAACTGCACGCCCTCGGCGACCTCGTCCGGCGAGCCCACCAGGATCGTCTTGTTCTCGACCGACTCCTCGAGCGTGGGGATCAGCCCCGGCTTGGCCGGCTTGCCGTCGTCGCCCATGTAGCCGCGGCTCCAGCCGTACGGCCCGAGGAACTTCCAGAACTCGTCGTGGCCGCGCCGGGCGCTGTCCCACGCCTTGTCGTGGGTGTCCTCGATCCGAACCGACACCACCAGCATCCGCTTCTCCGACGGCGCCAGCTCGTGACCGTCGTGTGCTGTCGCGTACCGCTCGGCGTACACGTCCCAGAACCGCTTGATGAACGCGTGGTGCTGGTTCCAGAACACGGCCGAGTGCCCCACCACCGGCACGTAGTCGAGCGTCGGCGGGCTGGTGACGGCCTGCCAGATCTCGAACGGGTACAGCGGCCGGGGGAGCAGCGTCAGCGTCTGGACGGTGGCCCCGCGGTCGGGGATTCCGGGGACGGGGATGCGGAAGTGCTTCCCCTCGTACGAGAACGACTCCTCGGTGAGGGCCCGGCGGATGATCTCCATCGACTCCTCGAACACCTCGCGGTTCAGCGCGTCGTCGTGCGCCTGCTCGGGGTTGTCGAACGACCCGATCGACACGCCCTTGTCGTTGAGGTGCAGGATCTCACGGGGCACGGTGCCCCGCCCGACGCCGAGCAACCCCCGCCCGCCCGACAGGTTGTGGAGGGTGGCGAAGTCCTCGGCCAGACGCAGCGGGTTCCACTGCGGCACCACGTTGAACATCGCCCCCAAGCGGATCCGCTGCGTGCGGGCGGCGATCCACGTAGACAGCAGCAGACCGTTCGGGATGACCTCGTACCCCTCGTACTGGAAGTGGTGCTCGGTCGTCCAGAACGAGTCGTACCCGAGCCGGTCGGCCTCGACCGCCGACGCCACGTACTCCTCGGTGGCCTTCCAGCACTGCTCGTTGGAGAAGCGCCGGTCCATCGGGTGCGGCGGGCCGGCTCCGGCATCGTCCATCTCAACGCCACCGAAGAAGAACGCCCCGATCTTCATCTGTGCGACGGTACCAGCAGAGCTAGCGTCGCCGCGGTGGGTCGCCTGGTCCTGCGCGATGCGCTGCTCGCCGACTCGCGCCGCGTCGACGTGGAGATCGACGGTGAGGTCGTCGCCCGGGTCGCGTCGCGCATCGACCCGACACCGGGGGCCGACGTCGTCGAGCTCCACGGTCGGCTGCTGCTCGGCGCGACCGCCGAGCCCCACGCCCACCTCGACAAGGCGTTCCTCGCCGAGCGGGTCCCGAACCCCACCGGCGACCTGATGGGCGCGATCGAGGCCATGATCGCGGCCCGGCCCCACCTCACGGTGGCCGACATCGCCGATCGGGCCGAGCGCGCGGCCCGGCTGCTGCTGGCGAACGGCACGACCGCGATCCGCACCCACGCCGACGTGACCCGCGACCATGGGCTGCGCAGCGTCGAGGCGCTGGCCGAGGTTCGCCGGCGCCTCGACGGGATGGTCGAGCTGCAGGTCGTCGCCCTTGCCGACTGGCCGATCACCGGGTCGGCCGGCGCCGATGCCCGGGCGCTGCTGCGCGACGCGCTGGCGGCCGGCGCCGACCTGGTCGGCGGCTGCCCGCACTTGGAGGACGACCACGCCGCTGCCACCGAGGTGCTCCTCCGCATCGCGCTCGACAGCGGCTGTGGGGTCGACCTGCACACCGACGAGACGCTCGATCCGAACGTGCTCACGCTCGCCGCCCTCACCGAACAGGTGCGCGACGGCTTCCCCCACCCCGTGACCGCCAGCCACTGCGTCAGCCTCGGCGTGCAGCCGCTCGAGCGTCAGCACGCCGTCGCCCAGCAGGTGGCGGCCGCCGGGATCGGCGTGGTGACGCTGCCGGCGACGAACCTCTACCTCCAGGGCCGTGACCACCCGATGGCCACGCCGAGGGGCCTCACGGCGGTGGCCGCGCTGCGGGCCGCCGGGGTCAGCGTGGCCGGGGGTGGCGACAACCTGCAGGACCCGTTCAACCCGATGGGCCGCGGCGATGCGCTCGAGACCGCAGCGCTGCTCGTGCTGAGCGCTCACCTCTCGCCCGCCGACGCGCTCGACGCGGTGTCCGCGACGGCGCGTTCGGTGATGGGCGCGCCTCCGGCCGGTCCCGTCGAAGGCCATCGGGCCGACCTCGTGGCGCTCGATGCGACTACCGTTCGCAGCGCCCTGGCGATGGCCCCGGCCGACCGGTTGGTGCTCCACCGAGGGCGCGTCGTGCACTGGGGCGCGCGCACCTGAAACACAGCGGCAACACGATCCGGCTGCACCGCCATGGACGAGCCACCTAGGGTCCGAGGGGAGATGATGAGCGCAACCGAGCAGGCCGGCGGGCAGGCCACCGAACCCTCCGAGCGCGCAGTCGCCCTGTCGTTCGAGCGGATCTCGATGACGTTCCCCGACGGCACGGAGGCACTCCAGGACGTGTCGTTCACCGTCAACCCGGGCGAGTTCGTCACCGTCGTCGGCCCGAGCGGCTGCGGCAAGTCCACTCTCTTGCGCATCGCGTCGGGGCTCGAGGTGCCCACCGCCGGCACGTGCAGCGTCGACCCCCGCTCGATCGGCTACGTCTTCCAGGACGCCACGCTGCTCCCCTGGCGCAGCGTGGTGCGCAACGTCGAGCTGCTGCCCGAGCTCAACAACGTCCCCAAGGTGGAGCGACGCCGCCAGGCGATGGCCGCCATCGACCTCGTCGGGCTCACCGGGCACGAGGCCAAGTACCCGTCCCAGCTCTCCGGCGGGATGCGGATGCGGGTGTCCGTCGCCCGCGCCTTGGTGATGAACCCGAAGGTGTTCCTGTTCGACGAGCCGTTCGGCGCGCTCGACGAGATCACCCGCGAACGGCTGAACGACGAGCTGCTCGAGCTGTTCACCCGCGAGCGCTTCGGCGCCCTGTTCATCACCCATTCGATCAGCGAAGCGGTGTACATGAGCACGAGGGTGCTCGTCATGTCGGCCCGGCCCGGGAAGATCCTCGGCGACTTCCAGGTGCCGTTTCCGTATCCCAGGACGCACGACCTGCGCTACGAGGCGGCCTTCGCCGAGCTGTGCGGCGCCGTGTCCCACGGACTCCGGGGGGCCCACGAGTGAAGCAGCGGAGCGAGCAGTCATGACCGAGACCACCGAGGAAGACGGCGGCGCGTTCGTCGAGGGCGTCATCGCCCCGTCGGCCGAGTCCCCCGTCCACCTGCACCGGTCGCGGCGGGGGTTCTGGTACGAGTACGGGCCAGCGGTCCTGGTGTTCGCGCTGTTCATCGGCTTCTGGTACCTCATGAGCTACGTGCTGCTCAGCGAGAACCGGCGCTTCATCGTCCCGCCGCCGCACCGGGTGATCAGCGAGGCGTTCCTGGACGACATCGCCCGCCAAGAGCTGTTCGAAGGGCTCGTCAACACCGCTCGGGTGGCACTGCTGGGGTTCGTCATCGCCAGCGTGCTGGCCATGGCGATGGCGATCCTCATGGCGATGAGCCGCACGCTCGAGCGCGCCCTGTTCCCCTACGCCGTGGTCCTCCAGACGATCCCCATCCTGGCGCTCGTGCCGCTGTTCCTGGTGTGGTTCGGCCCCACCCGAACGGCGCGGGTGGTGACCTGCGTGCTGGTGGCCATCTTCCCGATCCTGACGAACTTCCTGTTCGGCCTGAAGTCCGTCGACCGCGGCCAGCGCGACCTGTTCCGCCTGGCCCACGCCGGCTGGTTCACCCGCATCCGCAAGCTCCAGCTGCCGGCGGCCCAGCCCTCGATCTACACCGGGCTGCGCATCGGTGCCGGGCTGTGTGTCATCGGCGCGCTCGTGGCGGACTTCTTCTTCACCCGGGGCGACCTCGGCCTCGGGCGTCTGCTCAACAACTACGCCAAGGAGCTGCAGTACGAGCGGCTCTTCGGCGGGGTGATCCTGGCGTCGCTGCTCGGCGTCGGGATCTACCTGTTCATCGGTTGGCTCGCCAACCGCATGCTCCGGCACTGGCACGAGTCCGAGGCCAGCACCGGGTGAGGTGGAGGCTCGCGCCCCACCGATCCACCGCCGGCCGACCACCGGCGTTCCGTCCAACACGTCTCCGAGGGGGAGATCCAATGAGAAGCTCAGTTCGGGGGGCGCTTGCGCTCACGATCGTGCTCGGTCTCGTCGGCGCTGCGTGCGGCGACGACGACGATGACGGGGGCGACGCCAGCGGCGGCGAGGGCGCCTGCCCGCAGAACCTGGTCATCCAGACCGACTGGTGGCCAGAGGCCGAGCACGGCGGCACGTACCAGCTCATCGGCACCGGAGGTGAGATCGACACCGAGAACTTCACGTACTCGGGCCCGATCGACGAGAAGTACGCGGTGGGCGGCATCGAGACCGTCGAGGTTCGAGCCGGCGGTGACGCCATCGAGTTCCAGCCGGTGACGGCGGTCATGAAGACCGACCAGGACATCACGCTCGGCTACGTGAACACCGACGACGCGATGACGACCGCCCCCACCGTCGAGGTGACCGGGGTCGCGACCACGCTCGAGATCAACCCGCAGATGCTGATGTGGGATCCCGAGCAGACCGACGTCAGCGCCGACGACCCGTCCAGCATCGGGGCCTCCGGCAAGCGCGTCCTCCACTTCCCGAGCGTCACCTACATCGACTGGCTGATCGCGCAGGGGAACATGGACGAGAGCCAGAGCGACCCGAACTACGGCGGTGCACCCGACCAGTGGATCGAGGCCGGCGGTGACTTCATCCAGCAGGGCTTCGCCACCAACGAGGTCTACAAGTACGAGAACCTCATCGAGTGGAAGGACGGCGCTCCGGCGCCGGTCGACTTCCTGCTGGTCCACGACCTCGGCTGGCAGCCCTACCCGGCGATGTACTCGGTGCTCACCGAGCGCCTCGACGAGCTGTCGCCGTGCCTCGAGGTGCTCGTGCCGGTGCTGCAGCAGGCGTGGGTCGACTACTTCGCCGACCCGCAGCCGGTGAACGACCAGCTGCTCGAGATCACCGAGGGCTACAACAACTACTGGACGCTGTCGCCGGAGCTGAACGCCGAGGCCGTGCGGCTGATGGCTGAGCTGGGCATCTCGGGGAACGGGCCGGACGACACGTACGGCAACTTCGACCCCGATCGGATGCAGGCGCTGTTCGAGGCCATCGGCCCGGTGCTCGAGTCCAAGAGCATCGAGCTGCCCGACGGCTACACGGCCGAGAGCGCCTACACGAACCAGTTCATCGACCCGTCGATCGGCGTCTCGTCCTGACCGGATGATGACGGAGGGCGCCGGCTCGTGACGGGCCGGTGCCCTCGTCGCGTCAGCGATGGGGCAGCTCGAACGCGGCGATCTCGCGCAACGCCGCGGCGAACGTCTCGACGCCGGCGTCGAACAGCAGGCGCCCTCGCCCGGCCGTAGCGGTGGTCGGGTCGCCGATCACCCCGTGCGGGCCGAAGTCGTCCGAGCACCACCCGAACGCGACCGGCCCACCGAAGCGCACCTGGCGGTTCGCGGCCATCCACTCGGGCACGTTGCGCACGGCCCGCTCCATGTGAACCAGCTCCGGGCGCAGGTGGAGCATCAGCGACGTCTCGTCGGCGCCGCCGTGGACGCCCATCCCGAGCTCGCCGGGCTCCGAGGCTCCGCCCTGGTCGGGCGGGACGAACGGGTGGGCGAGGAACGTCATCAGGCCGTGGCCGAGACGCAGCTCCCGGTTGGCCATGCCCACGAGCGCGCTGTTGCCGCCATGGCCGTTCAGGAAGACCAGCTTGCGGGCGGAGGTGCGCGCCACGGCACGGCCGAGGTCGTCGAGCACCGCCAGCATCGTCGCCACCGACAGGTCGAGCGTCCCCGCCGACCACGAGTGCTCGTTCGACTTCGTCACCGCGAGCGCCGGCAGGAGCCACGCGTCGACGTCGTCTGCCACGGCGGCGACGCCCGCCTCGGCGACCGACTCGGCGATGACGAGGTCGGTGCTGAGCGGCAGGTGGGGACCGTGCTGCTCGATGGCACCGAGCGGCTGCACCAGGATCGATCCGGGGCGGATCGCCTCGAGCACCTGCGGGCCGGTGAGATCGGCCAGCCGTCGTCGGGTCGCGGTCACCGCTGCAACCTATCGAACGGCCAGAATGCCCGGCGATGACCGACCCCACCACCGCCGACTGGGATGCCGTGGTGATCGGCGCCGGCCACAACGGGCTGGTCTGCGCCGCCTACCTGGCGCGCGCCGGGATGCGCACCGTGCTGGTCGAGGCGCGCGCCGAGGTGGGCGGCACCGCGGCGAGCGAGCCCTTCGGCGGCGTCACCGTGAACATCTGCAGCTGCGACCACGTCACGTTCCGCACCACGCCGGTCATCGACGAGCTGCGCCTCGAGCGCTTCGGCCTGCGCTACCTCGACGTCGAGCCGGCCCAGCTGAACCAGCTCTGGGACGCTGGCCCGTCGTGGCCGGTGTTCCACGACGTGGAGCGCACGCTCGACGCGCTGGCGCAGACCCACCCGGGCGAGGTCGACGGCTACCGCCGGTACGCCGAGGTGGCAGTCCCTGCGGCGCGTCTGGTGCTGGCCGCGGCGGCCGAGCCGCCGTCGGCCGGTGGCCTGCTGCGGCGGGTGATCGAGCGCCGGGGACGGGGCGCGACGACGCTGTTGAGGTGGAGCCGCGCCAGCGGTGCCGAGGTCATGCGCTCGTTCTTCGCCGGCGATGCGCTGCGGGCACCGGCGATGCTGATCGGCCCGACGATCTGGGGCGTGTCGCCCGAGACGCCCGGCACCGGGCTCGGCGCGCTCACCTACGCCCTGCGCCACGCGGCACAGGTCGGTCGACCCGTCGGTGGCAGCGGGATGGTGCCGCGCAGTCTGCTCGCCGCCTTCACGCACCACGGCGGCGAGCTCCGCACCCAGGCTCGGGTGGTCGCCATCCGCTGCGAGGGCCCGCGCGTCCGGGGGGTGGCGCTGGCCGACGGCACGGAGCTGCGTGCTCGCGTCGTGGTGTCCGCGTGCGATCCCCGCCGGACGTTCGTCGAGTGGTTGACCCACGCCCCGGCGGGCCTCGAGCGCTACGCGCGCCTGCCCGCTTCGGACGGCTACGAGTCGAAGGTCGACGCCGTGATCACGACCCTTCCCCGCTACCGAGCGCTCGATGCGACGCTGGCCGAGCGGTTCGGCTTCGATCCCCTCGACCCCACGATGGTGGTCAGCCCGACCCTGACCGAGCTCGACCGTGGTGTCCGCGACATGGCGGCCGGTCGGGTGCCGGAGCGGCCCGGCCTCCTCGTGAACGTGCCGTCGGTGCTGGACCCGTCCATGGGGGCGCCGGGACGCCACGTGCTCAGCCTGGAGGCGCTGTGCACCCCGTACGGCCTCACGGGAGGATGGGCGGGATCCACCGAGCCGCGGCGCTGGCTCGAGCGCTACGCCGAGCTGGTCGAGCCGGGCTTCCTCGAGGGTGTGAGCGAGTGGCGGGCGATGACGCCCGACGTGTACGAGCGCGAGTTCCACCTCCCGCGCGGCCACGCCACCAGCTTCGCCGGCGGACCGCTCGCCGCGCTGCGGGGGCGCGATCGGGAGCTCACCCGCTACGAGACGCCGGTGGCCGGGCTGTACCTCACCGGGGCGGCGACCTTCCCCGGTGCGGGCATCTGGGGAGCGAGCGGACGCAACGCCGCCCTCACGGTGCTGCGCCGCGCCTGACGTTGCGCGCGCACGGGTCGTCGGTACCCTTCCCAGCCACAGGACCACCATGCAGGGATCGATCCGCTTCGGCCGCATCGCCGGCATCCCGGTGCTCGTGCACTGGAGCCTCGTCGTCATCGGCGTGCTCCTGTCGCTGAACCTCGCCCACGCCGTCGCGCCGCGTGACGGGCTGTCCGCCGGCTCCGTCACCGCCGCCGTGGCGGCGGCGGTCGCCTTCTTCGGCTCCGTGCTCGCGCACGAGCTCGCCCACGCCCTCACGGCGCGCCGGTACGGCGTGGCGACCGAGTCGATCACGCTGTGGGGTCTCGGCGGGCTGGCGCAGCTGTCCGACGAGCCACCGACGGCCAAGGCGCAGGGGTGGATCGCGCTCGCCGGCCCGGTCGCCAGCGCCGTCCTCGGCGGCATCGGGCTGGGTGGCGCGCTGTGGCTCGACTCCCGGGGCGTGTCCGGCGAGGCGGTGACGATGGTCGGCTGGCTCGGCGTCATCAACCTGCTCCTGGCGGCGTTCAACCTGCTGCCCGGCGCCCCCCTCGACGGCGGGCGACTCGTCACGGCATGGCGGTGGGGCCGCCACGGCGACCGCTACCTCGCCATGGCCGAGGCCGCCAACGCTGGGCGGTTCATCGGCTGGGCGATCGCGGGGATCGGCGTGTACCTCATGGTCAACGGCGCCGGCGGCGTGTTCGTGATCGTCACCGGTGTGTTCATCGCCCTCAACGCCAGCGCCGAGCGCCAGGGCGCCCAGGCTCGCCAGCGCCTCGCCGGGCTGCTGGTGGCCGACCTCACCTTCTACGGCATCGCCCATGCACCGCGTGACACCGACGCCGAGACCATGCTCTGGCAGCGCCGGCGGCTCGGCCTGCCCGGCGTGGTCGCCGTCGACGACCCCACCGGCGCCACGGTCGGCCTTGTCGCCGAGGAGCAGCTGTGGCGGGTCCCCGAGCTGCGCCGGCCCGACACCGAGCTCGGCGAGCTGGCGGTGCCGCTGCAGCAGATCGCCAAGGCCCGCCCCGACGAGCAGCTCACGTCCGCGCTCGCCCGGCTCCGTCCGGCGCTCCCCCTGCTGACGGTGTGGAGCGACGACCGCTTGGTCGGCGTCGTCACCGAGGAAGCGGTGCGCCAGCACCTCGTCTTCGCCGAGGGCTGAGCGCTGCTCAGGCGTCCTTCACGCTCCACGCCCGCTTGGCCACGGGGTCCTTGTCGCTCCAGGGGAAGTTGATCCACTTGTCGGTGCGGCGCCACACGTAGTCGCAGCGCACCACCGAGTGCGGCTTCTCGTAGAGCACGGCGCTGCGCACCTCGCCCACCTTGCCGGCACAGAAGTCGTGGACGCTGCGCAAGGTGTGCCCGGTGTCGGCGACGTCGTCGGCGATGAGGATGCGGGCGTCGTGCAGGTCCACGAAGTCGGGCGCCGGCGGCAGGATCCGCGGCACCTCGAGGCGTTCGTCGACGCCCGTGTAGAACTCGACGTTCATCGTGTAGACGTTCTTCACCGACAGCGCGTACCCGAGGGCGCCGCCGATGAGCAGGCCGCCTCGGGCGATGGCCAGCACCATGTCCGGCTCGTAGCCGTCGTCGGCCACCATCTGCGCCACGTCGCGCGAAGCGATCCCGAACAGCTCCCAGGACATGATCTCGCGCTCGTCGGACACCCCTCGCTCCTTGTCAGCGGGCCTCACCGCGACGCTACCCCACCCCGTTCTGGTCCTGGCTGGTAGCGCTCAGCGCTACTTCCTGGGACCAGAACGCGAGGGGGTGGGGTCGACGACGACGCCGGTGAGGTCGACGGTGGGGGTCGGCAGCTGGGGGTTCATCCGCTCGAGGGTGTCGACGAGGAGCCGCATCACGCACAGGTCGCGCGACCAGCGCCGGTCGGCGGGCACGACGTACCACGGCGCCCACCGGGTGCTGGTCTCCGTCAGCGCCTCCTCGTACGCTTCCTGGTAGGCGTCCCAGTGCTGGCGGTCCTCGAGATCGACAGCCTGGAACTTCCAGCGGCTCTCGGCGTCGTCGATGCGGGCCTGGAGCCGGCGGCCCTGCTCGTCGCGGGAGATCTGCAGGTGCACCTTCAGCACCGTCGTGCCCTCGTCGGCGAGCATCCGCTCGAGCTCTCGGATGTGGCGGTAGCGCGGACGCCACACCGACTCGGGCACCAGCCCGCGCACCCGCGCCACGAGCACGTCTTCGTAGTGGCTGCGGTTGAACACGCCGATCTCACCCCGCCGGGGCATCACCGCGTGCACCCGCCACAGGTAGTCGTGGGCCAGCTCGGTCGCCGAGGGCGCCTTGAGCGATTGCGTCACCACCCCCTGCGGGTTGACGCCGGTGAACACCCGGCGGATCGTGCCGTCCTTGCCCGCGGCATCCATCGCCTGAAGGACCAGGAGCACGGCCCGGGTCCCCTCGGCGTACAGCCGGGACTGCAGCACCGACAGCTCCCCCAGCAACCGGGCCGTCTCGACCCGGGCGTCCTCCTTGGTCCACCCGAACGTCTCGTCCGCCCGGCGATCGGCCAGCCGAGCCCGAGTGCCGGGCCGCACGATCAGCTTGCTGAGCACGTCCCGGACCGTAGTGGCCGCAACGTTCGCTCCGTGTCGTTGACACGGTGTCGATAGTGGCTATCATCACGCCGCCGCTGTGTCAGCGGTCACAGGGGGTCCCGGGCGTCGGGCAGCGGTTCGGCGCCGGGAACGAACTCGACAGGGGGATGCAGGTGCTCAGCAGCAAGCGAGTGGGCAGACGGCGTGGCGTCGTGCTGGCGGCGGTGGTGAGCTTCGCGCTCATCGCCGGCGCGTGCGGGAACAAGAAGGACGAGGACAGCGTAGGAGGCGGTGACGACACCACCCCGGTCACCGAGGCACCGACCGGCACGGATGCGGGGCCCTCCGGCACCGACGCAGCCTCCACCACCACCGAGGCGCCGATCGAGCCGGTCTACGGCGGCACGCTCATCGTCGCGGGCGAGGCCGAGGCCGCCAACCCGTGGACGCCGGCTGCGGTCCAGTGCGACTCGTACTGCCAGATGCGGGCCCGCAGCTTCTACGACCCCCTGGTGGTGGTGAACGAGGACCTCGAGCCGGAGCCGTACCTGGCCGAGAGCGTCACGCCGAACGAGGACTACACGGTGTGGACGGTGAAGCTCCGTGAGGGCATCTCGTTCCACGACGGGACCCCGTTCAACGCCGAGGCCGCCGTCTACAACCTGAAGGCCGCCGGCGGCGGGATCCTCATCTCCGCTGCCGTCAACGACCTGGCCAAGGAGAACGGCGAGCTCAAGATCATCGCCACGGACGAGTACACGTTCGAGATCTACACCGGCAAGGGTGGCGATCCGAACCAGCCGATCCCCTGGCCGGGCTTGGCCTACTACCTCGGCGGCCAGTGGGGCTTCATGGCCTCACCCACCTGGCTCGAGCAGGTCAAGGCCGACCCGTCCCTGGCCACGCAAGCCGTGGGAACCGGGCCGTTCATCCTCGACAGCTACACCCAGGGCGACAAGCTCGTGGTGAAGCGCAACCCGAACTACTGGGCGACGGACACCGACGGCAACCCGCTGCCCTACCTCGACTCGATCGAGTTCCGGGTCATCCCCGATTCCCAGGTCCGGGCCGAGGCGCTCGAGAGCGGCGACGTCGACCTCATCGCGACGTCTGACGCAGGCGTGGTGTCCGACTTCGTCGACCACGACACGCTCGAGCTGCTCGAGCAGAACACGTTCACCGAGACGAACTACATCCTCCTCCACCTCACCGAGGCCGGCGGCCCGCTGCAGGACCGGTCCGTTCGGTGCGCACTCCTCCAGGCCATCGACAAGCAGGACCTGATCGACGTCATCGCCAAGGGCTACGGCACCCCGGCCAACGGTCCGTTCTCACCGGGCCAGGAGGGCTACCTCGAGGACAACGGCTCCCTGCCGTACGACCCGGAGGCCGCAGCCGCGGCGATCGAGGCCTACGAGGCCGCCAACGGGCCCATCACCATCAACTACAGCACCACGACCACCACCACGTCGCTGAACACCGCCCAGTACCTGCAGACGGTCTGGGGGGACATCGGCGTCGATGTCACCATCGACCAGATCGAGCAGTCGAAGCTGATCAACAACGCCCTGTTCGGCGACCCCGGCTTCCAAGCGTTCGGCTGGCGCAACCACGCCGGTCTGCTCGTCGACCAGCAGAACTTCTGGTGGAACGGCGAGACGATGCAGCCCGATGGTGGCCTGGCCCTGAACTTCGGCCGCCTCAACGACCCGGTCATCAACGACCTGCTGGAGAAGGCCCGCAGCGAGGCGGACCCGGATGTGCGCCGCGGCTATGCCGAGGACATCAACCGGCAGTTCGCCAAGGAGTGCTGGATCATCCCGACCTCGTACACCCGCTGGGGCGTCATCTTCAAGCCCGACGTCCAGGGTGTGGGCAAGACCCCGCTGCCCGGTGGCGAGGGCTACATGCGTGACGGCGCCGGGTTCCCCGGCCAGGTCTGGCTGACGGGCGTCTTCCGGGCCGAAGGCTGACGAGCCCGGTGGGGCCGGACCCTCGGGTCCGGCCCCACCGGCCGACCACCACCACGTCACTCCAGGAGCACGCCCGTTGCGCTACTTCCTCCAGCGCCTCCTCCACTTCGCCATCGTCTTCATCATCGTCACGTTCGTCGTGATGATGGCCACGCGCATCGGCAGCAAGGACCCGGCGCGAGACCTGGCCGGCGGGACCGTGCAGCAGGAGCTCGTCGACGAGGTCCGCGAGCGCTACCACCTCGATCAGGCCCTCCCGATCCAGTACGTGTACTGGCTGAAGGACCTGGTCACGCTCGATCTGGGCTACAGCTACGCGCAGAACCAGCCGGTCTGGGACATGTTCCAGCAGCGCTTCCCACCAACGTTGTTCATCGCCTTCTGGGCGATCACGATGGGCCTGGCGATGGCGATCCCATGGGGGGTCTACGGTGCGTACAAGCGCGACTCCTGGCACGAGAAGGGCTCCAGCGCGGTGTCGTTCGCGTTCTTGTCCGCACCCCCACTGGTGGTCGCGGTGTTCCTCTTGTACTTCATCGCCGTGCGCTTCGAGTTCTTCCCGGTGGACTCCAACTACGTCGCGCCGTGGGACTCACCCGTCGAGCACTTCAAGAACTTTTTCCTGCCCGCGCTGACACTCGCCATCGGCACCGGTGCGGTGTGGAGCCGGTTCCTGCGTGCCGACATGGTGATGACGCTCCAGAGCGACTTCATCATGCTGGCGCGCGCCAAGGGCCTCTCACCGCGGCGCATCCTGTGGCGCCACGCGCTGCGCGCTTCGGTCCTGTCGTTGATCACCAGCGTCGCGTTGCAGATGTCGGCGCTCATCGGCGGTGCGGTGGTTGCCGAGCAGTTCTTCGCCATGCCCGGCATCGGTGACCGGCTCGTGTTCGCCGTCCAAGGCAACGACCTGCTCACCCTGCAGGCGATCACCGCCGCCATCGTGATCTTCGTCGTCATCATCAACCTCGTGGTCGATCTCCTCTACGCCGTGATCGACCCCCGGATCCGCCACGCCAGGGCGCTGGGGTGATCGCATGACCGCATCCGTCCTCCCCGACCTGCCGAACGCACCGTCACCGCCGGAGGAGCAGACCGCACCCGCCGACATCGTGCCCCGCAAGCGGCGCCGCATCGACATCGGGTTGTGGATCGCGACCCTGTGGCTGGTCGGGTTGACGTTCACGTCCTTCTTCGCCGACTACCTCCCGTTCGTGCGCTCCTACGACACCCGGGTGCGGGGCGCGTCCGACTTCGCCTACGGACCCGGGTACGACTTCTGGTTCGGGAGCGACCAGCTCGGTCGCGACGTGTTCGCCCGTTCGATCTACGGTGCACAGATCTCCCTGCGCATCGCCGTGGTCTCCATCACGGTGGGGATGCTCTTCGGCGGCACCCTGGGGATGCTGGCCGGCTACTTCCGGGGCCGCGCCGACCGCGGCCTGTCGATCTTCATCGACTCCCTGCTCGCCTTCCCAGCGATCGTCATCGCCATCCTGCTCGTCGGCCGCTTCGACGTGCTGGCCGAGAGCGACATCGAGATCCTCGGCATCGGGTTCAGGTGGATCAGCCGCACGTGGAGCATCGTGTTCGTCTTCGCGCTGCTCTCGATCGCCCCGCTCGCCCGGGTGACCAGGGCGCAGACGCTGAGCTTGTCGCAGCGCGAGTTCGTGCTGGCCTCGCGCAGCCTCGGGGCGCGCAACAGCCGTGTGCTGCTGCGCGACGTGCTGCCGAACCTCGTCCCGGCGATGCTGTCGGTCGCCTTCACCGGCATCGCCATCCTGCTCGTCGCAGAAGGCGGGCTCGCCTTCCTGGGCTACAGCGTCGAGCTGCCGACCCCGACCTGGGGCCGCCTGATCGCCGAGTCCCGCACCCGCATCGAGGACGCCTGGTGGGCCACGATCATGCCCTGCCTGATGCTCTTCGCGACCGTGCTGGCGTTCAACGTCATCGGGGACCGTCTCGCCAAGCGCTTCGACATCCGGGAGGCTGCGCTGTGAGCAACGCGACCGGCACACCGATGCTCGAGGTCGAGGACCTGCGGACTCACTTCCGCACCGACCGCGGCCTCGTGCGCGCCGTCGACGGCGTGAGCCTCACGCTCGAACGCGGTCGCTCGCTCGGCATCGTCGGCGAGTCGGGCTCGGGCAAGACGATCCTGTCACGCTCCATCATGGGCCTGCTGCCGACACGCGGCGTCGTGCGCAGCGGATCCGTGCGCTTCGAGGGCAAGGAGCTCGTGGGGCTCAGCTCGAAGGCACTGCGCGACGTGTGGGGCAAGGACATGGCGATGATCTTCCAGGACCCCATGACCTCGTTGAACCCGCTGATGAAGGTCGGCAACCAGGTGATGGAACCGCTCAAGGTCCACCTCGACATGGACCGAGAGGGCTCGCGTGCCACGGCGGTGCGGCTGCTCCAGGACGTGCGGATCCCCGAAGCCGCCCGGCGCATGGAGCAGTACCCGCACGAGCTGTCCGGCGGCATGCGCCAGCGCGTGATGATCGCCATCGCGCTCGCCTGCGGTCCGAAGCTGCTGCTGGCCGACGAGCCCACCACCGCGCTCGACGTCACGGTCCAGGCCCAGATCCTCGACTTGATCGGCGTGCAGCGCCGTGACCGCAACATGGCCACGATCCTCGTCACGCACGACCTCGGCGTCGTGGCCGGTCACACCGACGACATCGTCGTGATGTACGGCGGCAAGCTCGTCGAGAAGGCACCCACACGGACGCTCTTCGCCGAGATGATGATGCCGTACACGGAGGCGCTGCTCCAGAGCATCCCGAAGATCGACCAGCCGAGCCACTCCCGGCTGAACGTGATCCCCGGCCGTCCGCCGGACCTGGTGAACCCGCCGAAGGGCTGCCGGTTCGCACCGCGCTGCGCGTACGCACGGGAGCGCTGCCACGCCGAGGAGCCGCCGCTCGTGGCGGGGCCTTCCGCTGGCCACTTCTATGCCTGCTGGTATCCGGTCGGCTCCCCCGAGTACCTCGAGGTCCGCCGCAAGCGTGACGAACAGGTCCGGGCGCCGCTCGCACCACCGGTCGCTGCCGGCATGCCGTCCCCCACCCCCGAGCCCGGAGGAGCGAGCTGATGGCCGGCACCGGCACCGCACACCTGCGTGACGGCCAGGACGTCCTGCTGCGGGTCGAGAACCTGGTCATGGAGTTCCCCGTCGGTCACACCGGGCTGAAGGTGAACGCCGTGTCCGGCATCAGCTTCGACGTGCTGCGCGGCGAGACGCTCGGCCTCGTCGGCGAGAGCGGCTGCGGGAAGTCCACCACCGGCCGGGCGATCATGCAGCTCCCCCGCCCCACCTCGGGATCGGTGCGCTTCGACGGGACCGAGCTCACCGCCTTGAAGGGCTCGTCGATGCGCGAGGCCCGCACTCGCATCCAGATGATCTTCCAGGACCCGATCTCGTCGCTGAACCCACGGCGCAAGGTGCGCAACATCGTGATGGAGCCCCTCGCCATCTGGAAGCGGGGCTCCAAGGCGGAGCGGGAGTCGCGGGTGGACTCGCTGCTCGACGAGGTCGGCATCGATCCCCAGCGCGCCGCCGAGAGCCAGCCGCACCAGTTCTCCGGTGGGCAGTGCCAGCGCATCTCCATCGCCCGTGCCCTGGTGCTCGATCCCTCGCTCATCATCTGCGACGAGCCGGTGTCGGCCCTCGACGTCAGCGTGCAGGCCCAGGTGCTGAACCTGCTCGAAGACCTCAAGGCGCGCCACGGTCTCACGCTCATCTTCATCGCCCACGACCTGGCCGTCGTGAAGAACGTGAGCGACCGCGTCGCGGTGATGTACCTCGGCAAGATGTGCGAGGTCGCGCCGTCCGACGACCTGTACCAGGCGCCTGCACACCCCTACACCGAGGTGCTGCTGCGGTCCATCCCCGTGCCCGATCCGGACGTGCCGCCGGTGGGCACGGCCATCGAGGGTGAGCCGCCGTCGCCGGTGCTGCCACCGTCAGGATGCCGCTTCCACCCCCGTTGCCCGTATGCGACCGAGCAGTGCACCACCACGGAACCCACCCTGCGCGACCTCGGCGGCGGGCACTTCGTCGCGTGCCATCATCCCATCTGGGGACCGTCGGCCTCGGCGGACGCTGCGGCGCCGAGCTGAGCGCGACCACAGAGGGCACGTGAGCGGGAGGAGCACCACCACCGACGGCGCCCCCCGTCGACGCCTCCGCCGAGAGGAACGCCGGGCCATGATCCTGGACGCCGCGTCGTCCGTGCTGGCCGAGCGCGACCCGACCGAGGTCACCCTCGAGGAGATCGCAGACGCGGCCGGCATCTCACGGGCGCTGATCTACAACTACTTCGCCGACCGGAGTGCGCTGCTCGAGTCGTTCGGGTCGAAGGTCTCCGACGAGCTCGCCGTCGAGGTCGGCGAGGTCCTGTCGAGCGTCGAGGGGCTGCGCGCGGCGCTCGAGGCCGCGGTGCGCATCCATCTGACCTACGCGCGCGAGAACCCGCGGGCCTACCGCCTCGCCTTCACCGGCAGCACCACCGCCCGCCTGGACTGGATCCGCCGGACGAGCGAGCAGCTCGGCGACGGCGCCGAGGGCCGGCTCGCCGGGGCCGGGCTCGTCGCAGCGATCGGCACGCTGGTGCTGGACTGGTGCGACTCCGACATCTCCTACGAGCGGGCCGTGGACATCATCACCTCGATGCTCGCCGGCGCCTACGCCGGGCTCGACGAGGCCGGCATAAGTCTCACCCCCACCTGGTCGTTGCCCGTCGGGCTCCATCGGTCGCCCTGACGCTCCCGATCGCCGCACCACCCCCTCGCTACGGTGGGTGTCATGCCGGCCGCTGCGCTCACCACCCGCTCGATCGCCGGTGCCGTCGCGCCGCTCCAAGCCGGTCGATCCGACCCCACCACCGTCGTCGGGACGAGCGAGCTGTGGCGGGCGACGCTGACCCCCGACGGCCCCGGCACGCTGCACGTCCGGTGGGGCTCGGCCGCCCTCGACGCCGAGGCGTTCGGCCCCGGGGCCGACTGGCTGCTCGCCCGGGTCCCGGCGCTGACGGGCGCGCTCGACCACCCCCACCGGTTCGAGGACGCCCACCCGGCGATCATGGCCGCCCAGCGAGACCAGCCCCACCTGCGCCTGGGCCGCAGCGAGACCCCGTACCACGAGCTCCTGCCCACGGTGATCGGTCAGCGCATCACCGGAGCCGAGGCCACCGGCCAGTGGCGGCGCCTGTGCGAGCGCCTCGGCGCCCCGGCGCCGGGCCCCCACCCCCGCCTGCGCCTGCCGCCGGAACCAGCCGCGCTCGCCGGCCGGCCGGCGTGGTGGTTCCACCCGCTCGGCATCGAGGCCCGCCGGGCGAACACGCTGCGGACCGTGGCCCGTCATGCCCGCCACCTCTGGCGCCTCGATCCCGCCCGACCTACCGAGGCGGTGGAATGGCTCACCCGCCTGCCCGGGGTGGGGCCGTGGACGGCGAACCTCGTGGCCGCGAACGCCCTCGGCCATCCCGACGCCGTCCCCGTCGGCGACTACCACCTCCCCAACGTCGTGGCCTACGCGCTCGCAGGCGAGCCGCGCGGAGACGACGCCCGGATGCTCGAGCTGCTGGCGCCCTACGCCGGCCAGCGGGGCCGCGTCGTGCGCCTGCTCACCGGCCACGGCTGGCGGGCACCGGTGTGGGGGCCGCGCCAGCGGATCCTGCCCCTGCACCGCTGGTAGCGGTCATCACCGGTGCCGCCGGCGCCGGCGGACCGCGTGGTACCGTCGCCGCGCCCCGGGCGCGTGCTCCGGGCCGCCCGCCGCACGATGAGCACCGACCTCGCCGACGCCGCCACCGCTGCCGCTGCGCCCGACGACACCGATCGGTCACGCTGGCATGTCGCCCTGCTGAAGGGCCTCGTCGCCTATCTGGTGTCGCGGCTCATGGTCGTGGCCGGCGCGGGGGTGGTGGCAGCCCAGCGGGGGGTCGACGCCAACGTCGAGAACCTGCCCCGGCCGGCGAGCGCCACGAACTTCATCGCCGAGGTGCTCACGTCGTGGGACAGCAAGTGGTACCTCGAGATCGTCCGCACGGGCTACCCGCGCAGCATCCCGCCCGACATCACCTACGAGCAACTCGAGGCCCGGGCCGCCTTCTTCCCCACCTACCCGGCGCTGGTGCGCCTGGTCGACCGGGTGCTCCCCGGCGGCGACACCCTGGCCGCGCTCATCACCAACTTCGTGCTGGGGTTGGTGGTGATCCTCCTGACCGGGCTGCTGGCTCGCCGGCTGTTCGGCGTGAAGGCCGCCGAGCGCACGATGATCCTGATGGCGCTGTTCCCGGGCAGCTACGTGCTGTCGTTCGCGTACAGCGAGGCGCTCCTGCTGGTGCTCGCCGCCGGGTGCTTCCTCGCGCTGTTGGAGCACCAGTGGCTGCTGGCCGGGATCCTCGCTGCGCTCGGCACCGCCACCCGGCCCAACGGTGTCGCCCTCGTCGCCGCGTGCGCCGTCGCCGCCGTGCTCGCCATCCGTGAGGACCGCGAGTGGCGATCCCTCATCGCTCCGCTGCTGGCGCCCATCGGCTTCGTCGCCTTCCAGGTCTTCCTGCGCCAGCACACCGACGAGCCGTTGGCGTGGTTCCGCGTCCAGACCGAGGCCTGGGAGGAGGGCACCAGCTTCGGCGCCACCGCCATGCGAGGCACGGTGGGTTTCCTCTTGCACCCGTTGGAGTCGCCGACGAACGTCCTCACGGCCATGTCCCTGCTGGCGATGATCGGCCTGCTGTGGACCCTGTGGCGCAGACGGCTGCCCTGGCCGATGGTCACCTACGTCGTAGTGGTCCTGGCCCTGATGCTCCTGCCGGCGACGGTCACCGCCCGGCCCCGGTTCTTGTACACCGCCTTCCCGCTGTTCATCTCGGCCGGGGCGTGGTGGCCCGATCGCGACCGTGACGGCTGGGCGCTCGCCATGGCGCTCGGCGCGGCCGGCCTGGTGACCCTGACCGGTCTCTACGGGGTGTTCGGCGCGATCCCGTGACCCCCGGCCCCGCCTCGGACCGACGGCGTCGGGCATCGATCGAGCTGGCCGTCCTCGCCCTGTTGGCGTACCTCCCGGCCCTGACGGCGTCGCCGGGCAAGGTGCCCGCCGACACCAAGCTGTACCTCTACCTCGACCCCGGCCGCCAGATCGCCGACGCCCTCTGGTCGTACGACACGCGCCAGCTGGCCGGCTGGGTCCCGCACCAGACGATCGGCTACCTGTGGCCGACCGGGCCGTGGTACTGGCTGCTCGAGCAGCTCGGCGTGCCGGACTGGGTGGCGCACCGGCTGTGGATCGGCACGATCCTGGTGCTGGCCGGCGCCGGCGTGCGCTGGGGTGCCCGCCGCCTCGGGCTGGGAGCGGGTGCGGTGATGGTCGCCGCCGTCGCCTACCAGCTGTCCCCGTACGTGCTGCCCTACATCTCGCGCACCTCCGTGCTGCTCCTGCCGTGGGCTGCGCTCGGCTGGCTGGTCGGCCTCACGGTCGGGGCTGCCACCCGAACCAGCTGGCGCGACGCCGCCCTGTTCGCGCTCGTGGTCGCATCGGTCGGCGGCATCAACGCCACGGCACTGGTGATGATCGCCCCCGCTCCCCTGCTGTGGCTCGTCGACGCCGCCGCCCGCGGCGCGATCACGTGGCGGCGCAGTGCCGTCACCGCGGCCAAGATCGGTGGGCTGTCGCTGGCCGTGTCGCTGTGGTGGATGGCGGCGCTCGCCGTCCAGGCTCGCTTCGGCGCGCCCGCGCTCTCCTACAGCGAGACGCTGGAGGCGGTGTCGTTCACGGCCACGGCCACCGAGGTGCTGCGCGGTCTGGGCTACTGGCTGTTCTACGTGCGCGATCCCGTCGCCGCAGCGACCACTGCGGCACGCGTGTACCAGGAGTCGCCACTGCTCATCGCCACCGGGCTGGCGCTGGTCGTGGCCGGCCTCGCCGGGCTCGCGCTCACCCGGTGGGGCCAGCGTCGCTTTGCTGCGCTGTGCGTGCTGGTCGGCCTGCTCCTGGCGGTCGGCGCCCACCCCATCGACGATCCGTCGCCGCTCGGCTCGCCGCTCGCCGGGTCGTCGCGGTCCACGATCGTGCTGGCCCTGCGCAGCAGCACCCGGGCGGTGCCCCTCGTCGTCCTCGGCGTGGCGCTGGGCCTCGCCGCGCTGGCCGGAGCGATCGGCGCCCGGCGGGCCCGGCTCGGGTTGGTCGCCGCTGCGGCCGTTGTGGTCGTAGCGGCGCTCAACCTCCCGGCGCTGTGGAGCGGCGTGTACGTCGACCCGGAGCTGGAGCACCCCGAAGACCTCCCGAGCTGGTGGTCCGACGCCGCCGACACCCTCGATGCGCTCCCCGCCGGCTACCGGGTGCTTCAGGTGCCCGGGGTGGAGTCGGCCATCTACCGCTGGGGCTACACGGTCGACCCTCCGCTGCCGGGCCTGAGCGATCGCCAGCTCGTCACCCGTGACTGGCTGCCACTCGGCAGCCCGGCAGCGATGGACACCCTCTTCGCGCTGGACGACCGCTTCCAGGCAGGGGTCGTCGAGGCGGACGCCATCGCTCCGATCGCCCGGCTGTTCGGCGCCGACACGGTCATGGTCGTCCCCGAGGTCGCCTTCGAGCGCTTCCGCACGCCTCGCCCCGAGCCGACCTGGGAGCTGTTCGAGGACGGGGTCACGGACCTCGGCGAGCCGACCACGTTCGGACCCGCCGCCCCCAACACCGCACCGGCCGGCGACCCCCCGGCGTCGGCGATGGTGGACGAGCGCAGCGTCGCCCTCGACGGCATCGGCGACGCGGTGGCACCGATCGCGCTTCTCCCGGTGGAGGACCCGCTGCCGATCGTGCGGGCCGGAGGCCCGGTCGTGCTGGTGGTGGGCGACGGTGACGGCGTCGTGGACGCCGCCGCGGCGGGTCTCGTCGACGGGACGGAGGTGCTCCGTTACGCCGCAGCGGTCGACGACGTCGCCGAGGCCACCGACGGTGCGGAGCTGGTGATCGTGACCGACACGAACCGCCGCCGCGCCCGGCATTGGCGGGGCAGCCAGGACGTGTGGGGCTACACCGAGGACGGCAGGGAGCCGGCCGTCCTGGACGATGACCCCGCCGACCATCGCCTCGAGGTGTTCCCCGACCAGACGCTCGCCGACCAGACCCTCACCGTGCAGCGCGGGCCGGTGCGGGCCGTCGCCAGCTCGTACGGCGAACCCCTCGCCTACCGCCCGGAGGACCGGGCCGCGATGGCGGTGGACGGCGATCTGTCCACGGCCTGGTTGGTCGCCGACCGGGCCGAGCCGATCGGCCAGCGGATCCGCATCGACGCCACCGCCGCCGTCGACGAGCTCACCCTGGTCCAACCCCAGGACCCGCGAGCCGACCGGTGGATCACCGAGGTCCGCCTCACCACATCGTCCGGTGAGGACCGCGCCGTGGTCCTCGACGACCGCTCGCGCCAGCCGAGTGGGCAGCTGGTCGAGCTCGACGAGCCGGCGATCTGGTGGGAGCTCGAGATCGCCGCCACCAACACGCCCCGAGCCCGCACCTACCCGAACCGTGGCCCGGTCGGGTTCGCCGAGATCGAGACCGAGCTCGGGCCGAGCCAGGAGGTGGTCGTGGTCCCGTCCACGGTGACCGACGGGCCGGACACCCCGCTGGCGATCGTGCTCACCCGGCTGCGGACCGACCCCCTCGACCGCTGGCGCGACGATCCCGAGGCGGCGATCGTCCGGGCGGTCACGCTCGACGCGGACCAGGACCTGATGGTCACCCCCACCATCCGGCTCGACCGGAGAGCCGCCGACGAGGTGCTCGCCGGCCTGTTCGGCGTGGACACGGCGACCGCCGACGAGCGCCTGGCCGGCGACCCGGCGAGCGGCGGCTGGGCGGCGCTGGACGGCGATCCCGACACGGCGTGGCTCACCCCGTTCGCGGTGGGCAGCGGGTCGACGCTGACGGTGCCCGTGGATCAAGCGGTCACCGTCGACGAGCTGGAGATCACGCTGCCCGCCGCTCGCCCCGGGGTGGGACGGCTCACCGAAGTGGTCGTGCGCAACGGCGACGCCGAGGTGACCGCCGCACTCGACCCGGCCGACCCTGACGGCCGCTACCGGATCGCCCTCCCGGGCGCCGTGGCCGGCACCGAGTCCATCTCCATCACGACGACGGCGTCGGACGCGGCCACCACCACCGACCGCCGCTACGGCGAGATCACGCTCCTCCCGGTCGGCATTGCCGAGATCACCGGCCCCGGCATCGTGGCCGCTCCCCTTCCGGACGCGCTCGCGACGGAGTGTCGCGACGACCTGCTGACGATCGACGGCGACCCAGTGCCGATCCGGGTGTCGGCCTCGACGGAGGCGGCGCTCTCCGGCGACGTGCTCGACGCCGAGGTGTGCAGCGACGAGCCGCTCGCCCTGCCGGCCGGAGAGCACCTGGTGGAGTCCGGTCGCGGGGCCCGCACCGGACTCGACGTCGACCGGGTCGTGCTCACGAGCCCCGCAGCCGAGGAGGCGCTCGCGGCACCGGCTCCGGCTCGGCCGGAGGTCACCGTCTCGTCAGGACGCGATCGGCGCACCATCACCGCCGGCCCGTGCCCGGACGGGTGCTGGGTGGTGCAGGGCGAGGGGTGGAATCCGGGCTGGGCCGCCACGCTCGACGGGGCCTCGCTCGGCGACCCGGAGCAGGTCAGCGGCGGCATGAACGGCTGGTGGCTGCCGCCGTCATCCGAGGCCCGCACCATCGAGCTGCGCTGGACGCCGCAACGGTGGATCTGGATCGGCCTCGGTTCCTCGGTGGTCGGGGTGGTGGCCTGCGTCGTGGCGGTGGCGCTCGACCGCCGGCGCGGCGTCGCACCCACCACCGATCCTGCCGAGCTGGTCGCGCCCTGGCGAGCCGACGGTCGCCGCCATCACATCGTGTGGATGGCCGGCGCGGCGGTGAGCGCCCTTGCCGTCGCGCCGGTGTGGGGCGTGGCCGTGCTGGCCGTCGCCCTGCCGCTGGTGCTCGTGCGCCGCTCCCGTCTGGTGGCCGTGGCCGGCCTCGCCGGGCTCGCCGCCTGCGCCGGGTTCGTGGTCCTGCGCCAGCTCGTCCAGGACCCTCCGGCCGGGTTCGGCTGGGTCCTCAGCTCGGCGCCGGTCCACCGCCCGGCCATGGCCGCGGTGATCGCCATCGTCGCTGCTGCGCTCCCGGGTGCTGAC